>CAJTCG010000020.1 GCA_910574635.1 Oscillospiraceae bacterium
GACACTCTTGGATCAGATATTCCTTTTCCTCCAAGTCCATCTCAATTCGTTTTCCCATGCCTGCTCCCCTCGTTCTCGTTTTTGTTGTTTCGCTGTCTGCCTTATAGGGAGCATATCATTCAGTTCGGAAGTAATATATGCGGCGCTGGGGCTTGACCTGTCAGCGTCCAATCAAGCGTGCCCGGAAACAGGATTATTCCCGTATCTAAAGGTGGCGAGATGAGGAATACCCGGCCATCGTCCGGCGGGCCAGGACAGAAAATGCCGTGATGTACTCTGGGGAGACGAGACTGGAATCGACAATTGCTCAAACTGTGAGCGCGGGTTTGCACCCAAGGGGCAGCCCCCAGTTCTGCCAGTGGAGACGAAAAGAGAGAGGCTGAATATGCTTTCTGCCTTGAGCAGGCAGGGGGACGTTCACTTTATGCTGTATGAGGATTCTATGAACCAGCAGCGCCTGATCCAATTTATGGACCGGTTGACTCGAACTTCCAACCGAAAGGTGCACCATGGGAAGAAAGCCGCAGCCTGGCTGGACGGGCATCGGGATAAAATTGAGCTGTTCTTTCTACCTCCCTATGCCCCTGAGGGCAATCCAGACGAATATCTCAATCACGCGCTGAAACTCTCGGGCCTTTCTGGCGACTTGCCTCGGAGCAAATACGATATCCGCCATAAAACAACTTCCTTCATGCGAACTTTCCAACATTCTCCTGATAAGCTCTCCGCTTTCTTTCAACATAATCAGATTTCCTATATTATTGTTCGGGAGAAATAGCGGAAACTTTCACGGCTATCGCCTGTTGGCGGTGGATGGAACCTCCGTCAACATTCCACGCAATCCCGGCGCTCCTTCTTTCGTTCAAAACGAGAGCGCACCAAACGGCTACAATCAACTGCACCTACCGCCCCGGCAGCGGAACGAGCGGGACGGTATTTCAATCCACGCTCCCCGTACGGGGAGCGACGAGCCGGAGGGGCTTCAACATCGCGGTAAGCCCGATTTCAATCCACGCTCCCCGTACGGGGAGCGACGGCCAATTCGGCATGTTTCACGTTAAAGCCATTTATTTCAATCCACGCTCCCCGTACGGGGAGCGACTGCGGCGTCTTCCTCTCTATTCCCAGCTTGTCCAATTTCAATCCACGCTCCCCGTACGGGGAGCGACGCGGCGGGGGCCGTGCCGTCAATGCTGGCAAGGATTTCAATCCACGCTCCCCGTACGGGGAGCGACGAGGTGCAGCCGAGGCCGCCGGCGTAGAGCTGATTTCAATCCACGCTCCCCGTACGGGGAGCGACCGTTCCCACTCCGCCTTTCGGTACTGCCGCCCTTGATTTCAATCCACGCTCCCCGTACGGGGAGCGACGATGCCCAGCCGGTAATCCGCTATACCGGCTGAGATTTCAATCCACGCTCCCCGTACGGGGAGCGACTTTAGGGCTCCCACCTGGGCGAAGACCCACATGACATTTCAATCCACGCTCCCCGTACGGGGAGCGACTTAGATTCGAGGTAATTTCCGGGGGCAATTTTAGATTTCAATCCACGCTCCCCGTACGGGGAGCGACCTGGACAAGCTCTCCGCCGGGGACCGGGGAATATTTCAATCCACGCTCCCCGTACGGGGAGCGACCGGGCTTCGGCTTTGGTCGGGGTCCAGGAATTTATTTCAATCCACGCTCCCCGTACGGGGAGCGACTAGTCTGCTGCTGTTCGGGACGATTCCATGTGTTATTTCAATCCACGCTCCCCGTACGGGGAGCGACTTTCGATTTCATGCAAAAGACTGGGCCGGTATTATTTCAATCCACGCTCCCCGTACGGGGAGCGACCTTGCAAAGCTGGCACTCCATGTTGTCCAGCTTAAATTTCAATCCACGCTCCCCGTACGGGGAGCGACAGCATCAGCCGTGCATACGCGTCGCGGCAGCGCGATTTCAATCCACGCTCCCCGTACGGGGAGCGACTCCGTTCCCTTAAGTTAGTATTGTTATCAAGGCTATTTCAATCCACGCTCCCCGTACGGGGAGCGACTCTGGCGCTTTGCAAACCTCGCCAGTTCCTGCGTATTTCAATCCACGCTCCCCGTACGGGGAGCGACGAAGAGCTCGGCGTAGTCTGCGCCGGAGGAGTTATTTCAATCCACGCTCCCCGTACGGGGAGCGACCGCTCTGGCGGGCAGCTCGTCCGGCTTCAGGGGATTTCAATCCACGCTCCCCGTACGGGGAGCGACAGCAAAAACAGCCAAAAAGTAACGCTATTTTTGCGCCAGTTAAACAATTTCCCTAAATATCACCTTGGCTTTCCGTTTCTCAGCAGACCTACTGCGTTCTTTTCCCGCAAATCCGTCAAAAAACGCAGTGCGAAGTCACCGGTATTTCTTGTGCGCTTACCCTTCGCATCTAAACAATCAGCACATCCTCGGGAGCATAGGAGGCCTTCGCCCCAAAATGTTCGATTTTGTTTTCATAGCGGTTTCCAAGATAGTAAAACCGCAGGCTGTCCTTCTCCGGGTCCATGATTTTGCACAACTTTGCCTGCAGACTGTGGCACTGTGCCGTATCCAGCAGGCATTCAAAGACGGAGTTCTGCACACGCTGGCCGTAGTTCACGCACTGTTTGGCAATCTGTCGAAGGCGTTTGCGGCCGGCAGAATCCTCTGTGTTCACATCATAGGTAATTAAGACTAACATCACATTCCTTCACTTCCACAAAAAGGGCGGGTATGTATCCAGGTCGCCCCGGAGATACCGTGCCAGAAGGAGCGCCTGAACATAGGGGATCATTCCCCAGGGAAGTTTTTCTCCCAGATAGGGGTGGGTCAGCATCTCCTTTTTCTTCACCTGCCAGTTTTTCAAAAAGGCCTTTCTCCCATCATCGCTCAGCAGCACCGCCCCGCTCTCCATATACAGAAAGTCCGCCGCCTTAACCTGGCGGTTGTTGATGAGCGTCAGCACAAAGCGGTCCGCCATACAGGGACGCAGCTCCTCCATCAGGTCCAGGGCCAGAGAGGCTCTGCCGGGCCGGTCCCGGTGGAGGAATCCCACATAGGAATCCATCCCCACACTCTCCAGCGCAGAGGCGCAGTCATTGGACAAAAGGCTGTAAGCAAAGGAGAGCAAGGCATTGACCGGATCCAGCGGCGGGCGGCGGCTGCGGCCCTGAAAGGAAAAGGCCTCTTTGTCGCCTAAAATCATTTCGTTGAAAACGCTGAAATAGGCGGAGGCGCCAACCCCCTCCAGCCCCCGCAGCTCCTCCGGAGAGACAGTCTCCCTGACCTGGGGCAGAAGTCCATAAATTTGCTGAGAGACGGAGATCAGCCTCTCGCTGTCTACCCGCAGGCCATGGTCCCGCCGGGTGCGTTCAATGCTCCAGCGGGCGTTAAACAGTTTGCCGAAGATCATGCTGCGGCTGATCTGGCAGCACTGGACAGGATCGTCCGCGGCACGGTACTGGGTCCGCCGAAGCAGCGCATTTCCGTTGCTTTCTCCGCACACCCTCGCCAGGAATCTTCCTCTGGGGGAACAGAAAGCCAGACCGATCTGACGTTCCGCACAGGCGCCCATCAGGGCGGGCGAGGCCCCAGCGTAAGAAAACGTGATAATATTCTGCAAGGTGTGCAGAGGATAGCGGGCGGCAGCCTGTTTGTCCCGATTTGCCACCACATTTTCCCCGTCCAGAGACAGGTAGATATCCTCTGAGAGAATGTAGAGGGTATTGAGAAGATGTCTCATTTCAATTCCTCCATGGCAGAAGCCAAATAGTCCGAGACCTTTTTGCCGCGCATCAGCGCGGGAAGACACTGCTCTTTTAAGGAACAGGCATTGCAGGACTTGGACGGCTTGACTTTGGGGGTATGGCGCTTTTTGTATAGTTGATGCATCTCCTCCAGGCTGTTCCGGACCTGCCCGCGCAGCTCGGGTGTAAATGGAACCACGGTCCGCCGGCGGGGCTCCCCATAGTAGAGCGCCCCCTCCGAAACGGCACAGCAGAGCATCTCCTCCAGGCACATGGCCTGGGCGCACAGCTGGAGCTCGTCCGCGTTGTGCTCCTTGGGCTTACCGCGTTTGTACTCCACGGGATAGGGCAGCCACAGCCCCTCGCGCTTCCGGAGCGAGACGCCATTGGGGTCACGGCGGAACTCCACCGCGTCACACTGGCCGGAGACCCCCAGCTGTGCCGAGTGGATCGCCAGCCCTCTGACAATCAGCCGACCGCCCCGGCTTTCCCGGAGCTCCTGGTCATGGACGTGTTCATGCATGAGACGGCCGTCCACGGTACGGTAGTTTTCCGCCCACTGATTTTCAATGTGGATCAGCGCCCACTGGCGGCGGCAAAAGGCGAAGTGCTGCAGACCCGACAGCGGGAGCCAGTCCTCCTCTTTATACGCCATTCAGAATCTCCGGCTCCAGCCCCTCCAAAGGCTCCAGCGTAAGCCGGTAATCCTCCGCACTGGAAGGGAGGGCGTCAGAGGCGATCAGTTCGGCCTGGACCGAGCGGTGGACCTTGGCGGAGGAGTACTGCCCATCCTTGCAGTTGTGGCGGAACCAATAGAGCTTGATCAATTCCATGGAGCCCTCCGGCCGGGCAGAGGAGGCGTCGTTGACAAAAAGGGTGCGCAGACACTCCTTCAAAATATCGGCATCCTCCTCTGTAAACCCGGTTTTTCCCGCCAGCTGGACATTGATGGAACCCTTGATCTTATAAAGGCCGAAACGGACAAAGTGCTTCATGCCCATGGTATCGGAGGAGCGGCCCTTGTCACTGTTCTCTCCGTTTACACTCTTGGTAATCTGCATATCCTCCACTTGTACCGGGGAGAGGCTGATTCCCTGATGGATAGAGACCGGGCCCCGTACACCGATGGACATACCCTTTGTGTCCTTAAATGCAAATACCTGACCGAAGGAGCGCACATCCAGCCAGGTCTCACAGGCCTTTTGCGCATAGGCGTCTGAATCCTTGAACTCCTTTGCTTTTCCAAGAACAGCAGCGGCCCGTTCACTGAGGCTGCCACACCCGTCATCGCACCGGTCGGAGGACTGGACAAACACAGCCTGTCCCAGGTCCTGCATCCGGTTGCGCAGCTTGCGCTTGATGCACACGTCGCTCATTTCCCCCAAACCGGCGTAGTCGGTGCGGGGGCTGTTGCCGTTGAGAGGGTCGCCGTTGGGGTTTGCCATAGCGACGGCGGCAAAGGCCAAAAAGTCAATTTTGTTCCGCAAGATGCCCATTTTCATACTCCTCCTTATTCCTCTGTCTCTTGGCTGTCTGATTTTTCGGTACGATAGGCCCGCTGATGGGAATAACCCAATAAGTAGATATCATTCAGTTTCTGGTTCAGTGTAGGGTCGAAAGGAGAAAGTCTGTTCAGAATATCGTCAATCACGCTGTGGTAATATCTGTAAAGCCCCGGCTTGGACTGAGCCAAGCGCTTGTTATAGGGCCTTAATTTATCCCATAGAGCGGACCATGTTGTCATCGGGCGCAGCGTAAAGGCTTTCTGCATTCGTATGGCGTTGGTCTCCCGCCGGTCCTCATCCGTATAGGTGTTGTTTTCAATTGCGTCTGCAATGGCCAGCAGGCGGCCAAACAGATAGCTCCGGTCGGAGCAATTTTTATCTAAAGCCATATCCCACTCCTCCTTTAAATGATCACAGTGATATTTTCGGATGGCCGCGCAGGCCGTGAACAACAGCTTTTGGCGGTTTTCTCCCTCATAGAGCAGAAGATGGGAAGCTTTCTCTGCCAGCGCCCGCTCTATGTCCAGAGGGAACGGCGCTTTGTCCACCCGGCAGGCCACAAGGCGCTGCATCTGCTGACTCAGGATGCGGTCGTCCATCTCCGCTTTGCCGTTTCGGGGTGTTCCAAAGGCCCAGCTGACAATTTGGAACAGGGAGGGCGATTGAATCCCATAGGGACCGTCCTCCCAGCAGCAGGAGGCCTCCCAGTCGTGAAGGCGGTCCAAAAAGTCAGAGGCCAGCAGCTCGTTGTAGTAGGTGACCGCCAGCCGGCCTGTGGTGGCCGCGTCAAAGGCGGCGATAACCACGCCCGCCGACTGGGGCAAGTCCTCTTTCCAGCCGGAGAGGGCCTCGCGCAGCTGTTTTTGATACTGACTGGGATTGGCTGCCCGCTGGGCGGTTCCGCTTCTGCGGCCCATGGGCCCCGTCACCCTGGGGACCTGGATGCCTTGGGGATTCCAGCACAGAAAGGTCCGCCCGCCAAAGGAGACGCTTTGGTTGGCTACCAGCCACCGCAGGACGCTGTGTGCTTTTTGAGAGGCGGCATAGCCCACTGTTGCAGCCTGCGCCGCATCGTCGAACCGCCCTCGGTAGGTAAAGCCGCTGGAGTCGTTGGCGGAAATCAGCTTGGCATTTCCGCTGATGGGGACAATTCCCTTGGGATGCTGTCCGGCGGGCATTTCCAGTTCGCCGGAAATCATACACAGAGCAGGGGGCGTGTCTGTCCGTTTTTCATGATAGTAGTCAATAAACGCGTTCATCAAGGTTCGATCCGTCCAGCAGGGGCCGTTGAGCGTTTCACCTAAGCCGTTGACCACCCAGCAGACCATCGCTTTCTCCTCGGAATCAATACCAGCCTGACGCAGATTCTCTAAAATGGTCCCGCCTTGCACATAATTTAAGACAGCGTGCAGTTTGGGATGTGTATGGGATGAGTTTGCCCAGGTGGACAGCTGGGATATATAGTGCTGATACTCTACCTGATTTTGGGGAAGCAGATACCGCAAATAGTCGCATAAGGGGTGAGGAAGCTCGGCGGCCTTGACGGTCCGTCCTGCCGATTCCTCCGTTGCGGGGATGATAATTTTAGGGGTGTTCTTATCTAATACCTGAGCCGCAACAAAATTTCCGCTTTGATCTAAGGTGATTATGATTTGCGGCCGCGCCATAATGTGGGAGATGGGAGCCAGCGGTTCGTTTTCCCCCTCAAATACCTGCCCGGCTCGGTGAGCCATTGCGCCGTAGGTCTCTACGGCCTTTTGCAAAAGCCCCATCACTCCACCTCCCCAAATTCCCGCAGTCCGGAAAAATTCTCCAGATGTTCTCCAAAGGGCTTCATCTCCATCTCGCGCAGGGACTTGGTGAGCGGGCAGTCCTCTGGGCGGGGGAAGGTAATGATTCCTCGCTTCATCACCGGATGCCAGAACCGGACGGTCATTTTTCCCTGTGTCTCGGGGGAATAGGCCTCGTCGGCATAAGTGATGCCGTGAACCATCAGACCGAAGCCCAGCTCCGGTAGCGCGTCATAGGCGCCTGTCCCCTCTCCGAAAACGCAGGGCTCCACATAGCCCTGACACTCCCTGGTGCCCAGGAAAATATCCCGGCGCCCCCCCTTTTCAATCATCCGCTTTGCAATATTGTGGTGCTTGTACTCGTTGCGGTCCTGGGCAAGCTCCGGGCGGTTTTCATTCCACTCAAAGTGAGCCCGCACCTGATAACGGCAGTTCTTCAGATAGGTGTAGTAAGACAGGTCGTTTTTGCCGTCCTGGTAATGGATGGGGCGGATGCCCTTCACCTCGGTCTGGATCTGGTTCATAATCCGGACCGCGTCAATGTACCAGATCAAAGTGGGTTTCCAGTAGACAGAAGACAGGATGCCTTTTAATGCCTCATAGGTAGGCACCTGATAGCTGCACTTCTCCCCACCCACACGCATAATGGGGTCGGAAAAGAGGGCATACTCCCCTGTAACCTGAAACTCCACAAAGTTTGGGTGCTGCATCGTATCACCTCCACAAAAATTCAAGATCGGATTCGCCCATGGAAAAGCCAGTCTCCGCATGATAGTGCCCGTTGAGCCCCAGCGCTCCGCCCTGGAGGGGGATCAGACCGTGCTCCTCGTTCAGGCGGTCGATTTGATATTGGTACAACGAGACGGTATAGGGCTTTGCCGCCTCCAGAAGGGAGCGCAGATAGCCTGGGTCCCGTCCCGCTTGTTCGCCGCACAACTCTTGTATCAGCTGCTCCCCCTGGCCGTATGGGACGACTACATCCGTGGTGTTCTCATCAAAGACTTGAAACAGCGATCCGGCCAGCCGAAACGCCTGGCGGAAAAAATAGGGCTGATCCTGAGTACAATAGCCGTTCAGCGACAGGAGTGAAAACAGCGACGGGCGGTCTTTCAAGGAGTAGTCATGATGCCCCCTCGGTTCTCTGCGGTACAAAGCGCGGTAATAATGCCCGACCGCCTCGTCAGAGTCCAGGGTGTTGTGATACCGCTCCGGATGCACCGAAAATTCTGTGATTAGTTCCTGGGTTGCACCTTGTCCCCTCTGGATATCCGGCAGCTTGGCGAGGGATTCGTTTTGACACTGTACCAGATAAACCGGAGCCAAGATACCCGGGCCGGCTTCGCCGCTGCGGTTGCATCGTCCCGCCGCCTGGATTACGCTGTCCATCCCGGCGGAGAGGCGGATCACACAGGCAAAGGAAATATCCACTCCGGCTTCGATGACTTGGGTGGAGACGCAGACCGTTTTTTGTCCGCGCTGTTCCAATGCGCTCAGCAGCTTGTCCAGCGCTTCCCTGCGATGGGCCACGCACATGGCGGCAGAGAGGGAAAAGAGCGCAAAGTCTCCTCCTTTCAGGAGGCTGTAGAGATGTTCCGCCTGACTTTTTTTATTGCAGACGATTAGCAGGCTGTCCGCAGACCCCAACGTTTTCAGGGCAAATTCAGAAACCTGCTCCAGCGGCATGCCTCCAATGCTTTGTATATCCGTCCGTCGAAAGACTTCCCAGATGACGGGATCATGGGGAACAATCTCGGGGATTGGGCTATGTATGGGGTGTTCAATCTGTTCTGTACAAGGCTGGGTGGCAGAGCAGAGGACGATCGTGGCTCCGCAGATCTCCGACAAGAAATTGACCGCCAAAGAAAACAAAGACAGCATTTTACCGGGAACGGTCTGGACCTCATCAATGACGATGACACTGCCGCACAGGGCGTGAAACCGCCGGATGGCCGTGGTTTTGCCGGAGAACAGGGTATTTAGCAGCTGGACCAGGGTGGTGATGATAATAGGGGATTCCCAGGTTTCCGTCAAAAGCTCCTGTTCATCCAGTTGTTGACTGTTTTCTTCTGTTCGCACCAGGTTGGAGTGGTGTTCCAGGATGAGGCTGTCATTTTGAATACAGCCCCGGATTACCGCTGCGTTTTGTTCCAGAATGCTGAGCAGAGGAGAGGTGAAGATGATGCGCTGCTTCCGATGCCGGCGGGCGTGGGCGAGAGCGAACCGCAGGCAGGACAGGGTTTTGCCGCCGCCGGTTGGTACATGGAGACGGAACACGCCGCCGGGCTGTTCCGCCGCCTGCCTGCATTGGTTCGAGATCTTACGGCGGGCCTGATCGACGGGAGTTTTTGATGGCAGCGCGTTCAGTTTTTCCTCTGTCTTTGTCAATAGATCGGACCACAGCCGTTCCAAAGCCTCGCCGCCGGGGGGTGCGGGGAACTGTGTGCCGTTTATAAATTCTGCTGTGTCCCGCCGGTCTCCCTCAATCACCGCAGAGAGCAGCAGCCGGGAGAGCAGGCCGGAATAAAAGGCCGTCTCCTGCTCATAACGTTCATCGCTGGCCTCATCGCCGGTCATGGAGCAGATGTGTTCCAGAGCCGGAGTCAGCTCTTCGAGAGCAACCCGAAATCGTTGGTCCAACTCCTCTTGGCCGGCGCAAAAGCGGAAGAAGTTCTCCTCCGCCTCTTCATAACAGATGTCCTCTTTAGCCAGCCTGTACTGAAATCCGTTTTTTTGCCTCTCATCCACACAGTCGAAGAGCCCGTGGTGTCCTCCGGACGCCAAGGCCAGGAGCTCACTGACCACACCGGAAAAGTCTCCGGCATCTGTGCTGAAATAACGTTCCAGCAGAAGGCGCACACCAGCAAATGTGTGATTTACACTGCCCTTTTGACCAATCTGATTAATCATGTAATTCTGGAAGGTGGCAGTGCATTTTCCGGCATCATGAACCAGCCCCGCAAGATATCCCGCGGCGGAAAGATGTACTGGTTTCAAGGCCTGTGCGGCATACTTCGCAGTGTTAAGGCAGTGCTGGCTGACGGTTTGAACCGCAATGGACTGACCGGATAAATCTTTTTTAATATGGGCCAGAAAATCCATCATCAGCAATCTCCTTTTTGAGCTATTAAAGCAGAAATAGAGTCGTTACTATTATACACTGCCCCAAGGAGTGATTCAAGCTGTCTGTCCTTTACTTATGCATATATTTTGCCAGAACTTTTCTACTTTTAGCAGGAAAGAAGCCGTGTTTACCTTTATTATGAAAACCCATCTCCGCCTTGCCCTGCGATTCCTGGATCGCCGAACATTTCTCATGATTTTTGGGTGCTGATCTAGACTTGCAGCCGTTACAGATAGTTCTGAATTTTATGTTCTTTACGGAAGCCGCCGTAATAATCCGCTCCCAAACCGCGGAATGGAACGCACTTCTTCAGAATATGGTAGATGGCGATGAACTTGGAGTGGGCCAGGGCCATAGTCGCCCGGTTCTTTCCGCGTCTCGCTGCGAAGCACTGATACCGGGCCGCTTTTGCGGTTGCCGCTGTGAACAGCGGCAACCGCAAAAGCGGCTTGAATCAAATTTATTATTTCCGACCTTTAAACTCGTAAATAATAACATTTCTCTCATAGGTCCGCACCGTTGGAGCGAATGACCTCCCGGTACCACCGCCCGCTGTCTTTCAGCATCCAGTCCCCTGTGGCGTAATCCACATAGGCCAAGCCAAAGCAAGGGTCATAGCCCTCAGCCCACTCGAAGTTATCCGTCAGGGACCACCGGACATCCGTGCCCTGGTCAATGGCGCGCTTCAGCGCCCGGAGACACCGGGTCAGGAAGTCGATCCGCAGAGGATCGTGTACGGCGCGGTCCAGAAAGACCCGGTCCGTACAGGCCAGACCGTTTCCACTGACCACCAGCGGGAGACCGTAGAGTTTGTTTTAAGGAAGCACTGATTAAAGCAGGTAAAAGCCAGGCAAACAGACGAAGGTAATAAAAACGACCAATAAAGGGCCATATTGGGGGATAAATTCCTCGCTTTTCCAGTCCCAGCCCGGTCGAAGGGCGCAAAAACCTTAGGCGGGGCATAGGGAACCGCCTGCCCTGGCAAGCATGTACAGATTTGCGCTGGCGAAGAGAACGTGTAATCGGTTAAGATTTTTTCTCAGACCCCGGTAAACGGTCTTCCGAAAACCGAAAATGTTCTTCACGATCCTGTAGGGATGCTCCACCTTGCAGCGTACGGCAGATTTTCGGTTTTCAATATACCGCTCCCAGTCAATGGCATTGTCTGAAACCCTGGGGAACCGGCCCGGCCTGCGGTTGATGCGGTATTCAATGGCAGAAAGCTGCGGATTGCTTTTGATTTCTTCCCGTTTCTCTATCCCAAGGTAGGCGCCGTCCCCGTAGACCGCCTTATCATCTTCCCACAGAAGCCTTGCCGCTTTCCTTTCATTTCAATCCCGCCAGCTGCTTGAAAGCGGCTCCTGCCATGGACACATACCGGGCCGGAAGCTCCTCCGGCGAAACGACGGCCCACTGGGGCAGGCAGTCCCCAAAGGACATCCCCTCCAGCCGGTAGAAGGCCGCGCCATGGACCATCACGTCGTCGTTGTTGTAGTCCGGGCCATTGCTGACGCCATCGAAGAATATCCGCGCCCCGTAGCCGTGGATGGGGTCCAGCAGGCCCGCCCGGTTGTGCCCCGGCAGATTGCCCATGTCCAGCCGCCATTTCCCGGACACGGTGTAGATAGTGATGTGCTTCGAGTTCCGGCCTCCAATGTCATCGAAGTCCAGAGGCTGGGCCGGGATGGACAGCTGGCGGATGGGCGGCTTTCCGCCAGCGTCCTTGACCCGCTTTTTCCAGAGGGCCAGCTGCTTTTTCTCCAGCTCTGTGGTCGCTGCAAGGCCAATCTGGGCATCGGCGAGAAGATCCACCGGCTGGCCGTCCTCTCCGCTGGCGATGCCGTCCCGGCCCAGCAGGAAAGCGGTCTCCAGATGGTCCTCCCGATAGACGCCCCAGCTTCTCGTTGGTCTTAGCGTCAATTTCCGCATTGGTGATAGCGGTCTTTCTGTCCTTTTCCACCGCCAATGACGACCTCTTTCTCCGGTCGCCAACTGCTTTTGCAGGAATGGCATCGAGTTTGACTACGGGACGCTGAAAGACATCTCTCCCCATTGCTATACCCTGTTTTCGGCGGCGCGGGACATCTACGCGGAGGGGTCCGGCGCGGCCCTGGCCGACCTCGCCAACGGCGAGGTGGTGGACACGCTGGCGTTCAGCCTGATCGTCAACGCCCTTTTGGTTGTCCGGTACGGCTCCGCCGTCCTGGAAATCAAATAAAGGAGCCGAAAATGAAGCCCCTCCATCTGCCCATCACCGGGCATGACCTGCTGGCGGTGGAGCGGTTCCGGGACAGCACCCGCCACATGATCGAGTTCTTGGTGCTGGCCAACTGCGCTCTGGGAAAGCCAGGGGAGTATGTCCGGCGTTTTCTCACCGAGGACGGCTACGGGGAGGCCCTTGCCCATGCGCGGCAGGTCAGCATCCAAATCCGTAAACACGCCAGCATCATCGAGGGCCACATCCTGCCCGACATGCCGAGGAAACGGCGTAAAAACTGATAGGAGGTAGATCACCGTGTATTCCGTGGATTCTAAAGCGCCTGTTCCTCCGGCTTCAAGGCGGCGATCTGATAGGCCGGGGTTACGGCGATTCTTTTATCATCCACCATCTGCTGAAGCTCCGTGATCAGCTGGGTCAGGAAAATGCAATTGCGGACGGAATCGCCGCTCATACCCATGGCCGCGCCGATTTCATCATCGCTTCTTAACTTCCCGAATTATTCGGCTAAGTTAAATCTGTTCTCGCTCCGCGCCGTTTAATGGCCTCCAGCTTCATTTTGTACGCCTGCGCCCTCTCGCTGGCCAGGATGTTCTCCCGCTGGATATTGCTACCATCAGGATGGTGGCGGTGTCATCGTCCAGGTTGCGGACCGGGGCAGGCAGCTCAGCCAGCCCTGCCAGCTCACAGGCGTGTCTGCAGCGGTGGACCGCCACGATCTCATCGCCGCCCGCCTCGCCGGGCTGGACGATGGCCGGGGTCAGCACACCGTATTCTTTCACGCTCTCGGTGGTCTCCTTCATCGCATCATCATCCCTCACTTTGAACGGGTGGTTGGGAGACGGGTGCAGCTCCGTCAGGGGAATGGAGACGACCACCTTTCCCTGGGGCTGGGGCGTGGGGGCCGGGGCCTCCTTCACCTTGGGCGGTCTGCCCGCCGCTTGGGGGGGCTCCGCTGTGGACATATTGGTTTCCTCCTTTTCCGACCGGCAGGAAACAGAAAAAGGGAGAATGTGGCCGCGACCTATATTCTCATTTTAGAAAGCAATGTGCAATTTGTCGGCTTCTGTTGTTTTTCCATTCCGGGGCCGTTTGCGCTGGGAGCCATCCCGCCGCAAACCCGCATGATTACTGGTTTTTTTGCCTTCTTCAAAAACCTTCCCAAACAACATCGGTTCAACGAATGGTATGTTCGGAACTCCAGCCGCAAGGTGCGGGCCGTCCTCCGCGCCAAAGTGGAACGTGGGGAGCGGCTCGGAACCAGGGCACCCTGCGGCTACAGAACGGACGAGAACGACAGCAAGAAGTTGGTGGTGGACGAGGAAGCCGCCGCCATTGTCTGCCGGATTTTCGCCATGTGCGCTGCTGGCAGCAGGCCGAGCCAGATCGCCCGCAAGCTGCGGGAGGAGCAAATCCTCTGCCCCACCACCTATGTCTATCAGAAGTTCGGGATCAGTCACACCTCGCTGAATACAGAAAAGCCTTATCACTGGAGCGACAGTACGATTGCTAATATCCTGGAAAATGGATGTGGTAAAATAGAGAGCATCGTTCGACAAATCTCACACACGCTTGTATGATGTTTCCATCACACATAAGGAGGCATCTCAAATGCAAAACTTGCAAGACTGGATCACACGGTATCTGCTGGACTGCCAATACCAAAAGGGCCTTGATTCTAAAACCTTGAAGGCGTATCGAATCGACTTGGAGCAGTTTTCTATGTTCATAGCCCAAAACAGCTTGGAATTGACGCGGGAAGGACTTATGGCGTACATCTCTGATTTACACCAGCAGTACCAACCAAGGTCAGTCAAGCGAAAGATTGCCAGCGTAAAGGCATTCTGCGGTTACTTGGAGTACGAGGAACTGATAGGGGAGAATCCGTTTTTGCGGCTTCGGTTGAAGCTAAACCCGCCGTTGATTCTGCCTCGAACGATTTCTTTGCCTGTGATCCAGGCCATTCTGGAAACTGCGTATCACTTAAAGAAATACGCGGGTACACTCAAGCAACAGAAGACCATAGTGCGAGACATTGCTGTGCTGGAACTTTTGTTTGCAACAGGGATTCGAGTGTCCGAACTGTGTGCACTTCAATGCGGGGATGTACGGCTGGAAGAGGGCGAAATTAAAATCTATGGAAAAGGGGCAAAAGAGCGATTCGTACAGATTGAAAATCCGGAAGTTTTGACTGCCCTTGGCCTCTACCAAGAGGCCTATCAAGATGCCATAGAACAGACTGGTGTTTTCTTTGTCAACAGATTTCAAAGTCCTCTCTCGACCCAGTCAGTCCGCGCCATTGTCAATAAGTATGGTAATCTGGCTGGTATAAAGAATCATATCACGCCGCATATGTTCCGGCACTCTTTTGCAACATTGCTATTGGAGGAAGGAGTTGATATTCGATATATCCAGCGGCTGCTTGGGCACAGTTCCATTGTAACAACGCAAATCTACACCCATGTGGCTGGGAGAAAACAGCGGGACATCCTCGCGGAAAAGCATCCAAGAAATAAAATCCATTCGTTTTAGGAAAAGACGGGCGTACCCTGTGCGGGTACACCCGTCTTGAATTTAAGCACGGATAATACTTGATTATCTATAAATTAACGCTATAGGATAATCCAAAATTATTGGTTTTGGGGGACTGATACGAATGAAGAAGCTATTGATTGTGGAAAACAGTTTAGGCGGAGGAGGAGCAGAAAAAGTTTTGCTCACACTGCTAAATGCCTTTCCGCGAGACCAATATCAAATCGATCTGCTTCTTATAAAGGGCAAAGGAATTTATTTGAATCAGGTTCCCCGTCATGTCCGCCTGATGACAATGCTCGATCCCGCCAAAGAAAATGCCTCTTTTCCTATGGACCCCTGTACTTTGCGTGAATATTGTACAGAAAAACTATCCCCGGATTATGACGTGGAAATCGCGTTTTTAGAAGGACCGCCTACCAAGCTACTTGCCTATCATACTACGTTAAAAGCACGCAAGATTGCCTGGGTACATACAGACTTACAGAATCTCCATTGGACCGCCCCATATTANTCCAGGCAGCGGTTGATTGCGTCAAAAAACAGCTTGCCGATGCCCTTCTCCTCCAACAGATGCCGAAAGTGCAGCAGAGTCGTGGCGTCCGGGACATCCTGCTCGAAAAAGTTGATCCCCATAAATTTGCGCATGGCATAGCTGTCATAAATTGCGTCCTCTACTCCTTCATCGGATAAGCTGAACCAGCATTGCAGCAGATACATCCGCAGCATGGTTTCTATCTCAATCGGCGGACGCCCGCGTTTCCCGGTTGGATAGTGGGGGACGACCAGCGATACCCATTCCTCCCATGGGATGATCTCGTCCATGATTTCCAGAAATTCTTCCCGTTTTGTTTTCTTTTTCCGGCATCTGTATTCCATGTCGCTAAAACTTTCCTGTTTCATACCCCGCGCCCCCTTTCCCTTATTTTATCACATCTTCTATCATTTCGGGGAATTAAATCAGCGTTTCCTTAACCGATTACACGTTCTCTTCGCCAGCGCAAATCTGTACATGCATGCCAGGGCGGGCGGTTCCCTATGCCCCGCCTAAGGTTTTTGCGCCCTTCGACCGGGCTGGGACTGGAAAAGCGAGGAATTTATCCCCCAATATGGTCCTTTATTGGACGTTTCCTATACCTTCGTCTGTTTGCCTGGCTTTTACCTGCTTTAATCAGTGCTTCCATAGATAAAATATACTGGCTTTTTCCGATCTAATATGATAAAATAAAACAAGCACGGATAATACTTGATTATCTATAAATTAACGCTATAGGATAATCCAAAATTATTGGTTTTGGGGGACTACATGGTAAAGTGGGCGGCAATCAAAGACGGATATAACGGATTTGAACAGTTGGCAAAAGAATATGTGGAGTCCGAGTTTAAATTTCCCTACGGTGAATGGAAAAAAACACAACAGACACGAGATGGAAACAAAGATGCATACACTATTATCGTTGGTTACCATCCCTACATCGATCAAGATGAAACTTGGTGGATGGAGGCGAAATACTCCGCCGCAGAGAAAAGGGCTTATCTGACACGATACCGTCTGGACGCAACCATTGTCAGTTCCGTATTCCACAGGCATATCTCAAAAATTATTTTCGTCACCAATATTGATATACATTCCAAGACGATTTCAGATATTCGTTTTGCCTTGCAAAAGGCGATTGGATGTCAGGAAGTCTATTTTTCTACCCGTCAGGTTTTGGAATACTGGCTCGCACAAAATCCGTCCATTTATAAACGGTACTTTCCGGGTCCCGCTCTGCCTGAGGTCAACGACGGCACGCTGTTTGTGTCCGAGGAAATCAGCGTGTATCCTTCTGCGGGCAGCCAAGGCTACATTGAACCCTGCGCCCACATTTACCTCGAAAAAACCTATCAGGCGTACTTCAAGGTGGTAAGCGGTATTGCTCGCGAAATTAAACTTTCCTCAGCCCGAAAGGGTGTCCGAATCGAAAAGAGGAAAGCGCGCCTTTTGCAGGGAGAAACGGTGCTGTATATCCCTTTTCATTTGACCGATAAATTTCAAGCCCGACCGGTCCAGCAGGATGGCCGGGAATCCCAGCCACTGGAACTCTTTCGAATAAACGACGTTTGCCCAGTCTTGGCAAAGTCCGCACTGGATGTTCTTCAAAATATGGATTTTCGGCTTGTTATCCAGTCTCAAAAAGAAATTCTTTCTGCGCTTTCCCTTTCCATTAAGGCATTCCGAAAACATTGCGGGATGAAAATTTCCATTTTGCATGGAGAGTCTGGTATCGGAAAAACCCACCTAATTCACCGGCTTATGGCACAGCCGCCTCTTCGAGGTGAGTACCACTATTACTATAACCTCTCAGAGGACGCGGTGGATAACGCGAAGCATTTGCTCTACCTTACTTTTTTTCTGCTGTTTCCCTATATCGATCCAAAGGAAATAGACACAGCTTATTTGTGCGAAATCGGAAAACAGGCGGCTGTTACGCAGGATCTCTTACGGCTGTCCGAATATTTGAACTACCCGGCACAATTGGAAAATGCCTTTCAAGAGTATTGCAGCAGGCGTGGAGAGCTTTTTCCGGATGCCTGTGAGTGGAAACAACGATATGTTTTTCTGGACAACAGTCAAAATCTGAATTCTACCGCATGGAACTTTCTCCTGTCTATACTGCGGGAGGCGAAGAGAAAGCACTGTCCCTTTTTCTTCCTCTTCGCCGGGCAAAGCTATATGTTGGAGTCAGACAGCGTTCGTGACATGCAGCGGGACAATCTTGTAGAAGTCTATCACTGTGAGATGACTATGGCGGATATTCTTGACAATATCCGCCATATCACAACGTTTGACCTAAGCGGCTATGCGGAAGTACTCCCGGCTTATTTCCCAAATCTTATTGTTCTGCTCAGCTTTCTGAAATTCATCCACACAAGCGGTGTATCTGAATTGGGGGACCTCAGTAGTTTTCTTACGCTCTATATCACATTTGTAAATGGGAATATGAGCGAAGCTCTTGTCCGCGACCAGTTTGCCAATATTATGGCGAACCCGGACCTAAAAAAATTATGCTTCGCCATTTACACCGCTCCAAATGGGGTTGGAATAGAACAGGGCAGCCCCTCCCAGGTATTCGCGCTGCTTGAGAGTGGCTTGGTCAAGCTGGACACGCAGAATCGTCTGGTGCCGTTCCATGATATTTATGAGGGCATTTTTCGGAGGGCTTACCACATCAGTAAACGGGAATTGGGGCTTGCGTACATGGACGAACTGGATGAGGCGCGGGACTGCATCTTGTTCCCGAAAGCGGTGTCGGATTTTCCGCGTATTGCGGCTAAGGTTACAGAACTGCGCGAGGCCGGGCATTTTTACTCTGTCTGTTATATCCTGAACTCTTTTTTCGAGCAGCCGTCCTCTGCGCAAAAAGTTCTGAAAAACCCTCCAATGACGGACAGTTACTATCGTTTATATTTCGATTATGCATACGCCACTGCCAATTGCAGCCACCTGCACACAGGCTATGATCTCTTTGAAAAAATTTACGCTGAAATTAAAGACAAGACTTCCACAGATCTACGCCTGTTAAAGTTGGACGTACTGTTTGAATTGATGAACAGCTACTACAATATCTTCCGTTTTCAAGAGGCCATGCGCAACTATCAGCTTTTCCAAGAGGCTATCATACTCCTCATTCGAATCCATCAATTACCGGCAGACCGCATGAAAAATGAGATGTATATTTTGTGTGAAAACATGCGGATTATGATCCAATCGTCGCGGGGGCGGAAGAAGTCGGAGCGAATGTTTCTGCGCTGGTGTGAAACCCTGAAGCAAAACGGATACTCGTATAGTTATATTTACATAGACTTTAACACACGTTATGCCCATACGCTGTATACCGTGGATCCGGAAAGAGCGTTTCGATATACGCAGGAGGCGCGGAACCATCTCTCGAAGGAAATCCCGAAAACCAGTAAGATATGGTGTCTGGTTCAGTTTCAGTACCTTTATCTCCGCATTCTGCTCAAACAAGATTACAGCCTTTTACCGGAGCTGGAGGAGATAGCGGACAGTGCCCGAAAAAACTATTACAGCAGCTGTGAGTTTTCAGAAAGACAGAGAAATGGTGACGGGTGGGGATTTGTTTATGAAAAAAGGCGGGAAAATCCGAAAAACGCCCTAATATCAAGGTATTCCACGCAAAACAGGCGGGAAATCGTGAAAGAAGTTGTAACCTTGTGAAAACAAGATTGCAATTTCTTTTTTTGTTTTTTTGGCCTTGGATGGCCTCCAGGCGGGGAACCGGGCCGAGGTTTTAAGGGGGCCTTTTAAGAGCGTTTAAGAGCGGGGGCGCATGGCTGGCGGGCAAGGCGTGGAAATGCCGTATTTTCAACGGTTTCGGGGCTTTTAAGGAACGTAAAAGAACCGTTTAAGAGGGGGCGCACAACAGGGCGCATTGGTATCTCTTAAACGGTTCTTTTTTGTTGTTTGAAAGGCCGGACCCCGCAACTAACCGCGCAACCAGCACGGCAGGCCGCGCAACCAACGAAAAAACCGCTATTTTCAACGGTTTTACGGAGAGGGCCTTTATTGGAGGCACACCACCTCAAACCAGGGCAGGTTGCGCACCATGTCCCCGTAAAAGGTATTACGTAACACGGAATTATCTTCCATATTTAAGACAAAACTGGCGCGGGCGTTTAAGATACAAGCGTACTCAATAACGGAAAAAATAAAGGCTCATTTTTCTTCGCCAGCAAGGTGTTCTACAGCGGCGGCGACATCATGGAGCATAGATAGGGCCGTCATCCTTTTGGCGGTGTCTTTCAATTCCAGCACATAGCGAAGCTGCACCAGGATGTCAAAGGTCAGCTTCTGCTCCTGAGCGGGGCAGCCCTTTAGCACGTCATTCAGCCCGCTGATCTGCGCTGGAAGGCTTTCCCGCACAGCCTCCATAATTTCGGGATCGTCCCACTGATGAGCGGAAGTTACACCAGCATCATTTAGCAATTCACATGGGTTGACGCTAAAGATTTGGCTCAATTTTAACAGCATTCGGGAGGATGGAGTTGTTATACCCCGCTCCCATTGGCTGACAGCTGTTTGATTTACAGCTAAAAGTTCTGCCAGGTTTTGTTGTGACAGCCCTTTTTCCTTGCGAAGTTTCCGTAAAGAATTCAAGGCAGACACCTCCTTATATTTCATTATAGGAGTTGTACTAATAAAACGCAACAAAAAATTTTAGTAGATTACTACTTGACAAAATAGGAGTTTGGCTTATAATAGTAGTAAACTACTGAAAGGAGGCGCGTAAATGGGACTTCGCACGTTAAGGAAAGAAAAGGGGCTTACCCAAGTGCAGCTGGCACAAATGGTTCATGTTGACCAGACGGCCATCAGTCAATGGGAACGAGGCATTGCGCAGCCACGGTTAAGGAATTGCCTCCAGTTAGCGCAAATCCTGGAATGTAGCATCGAAGATATTTTTACCGAAACGAAAGGAGCCTAAACCATGAACGAGTTAGTAATCCAAAATGCGCTGGAAATGATCCTGGATGGAGATTGCGACGTAAGCGACACCGCTTTCGAGGAATTGGTCAGTGTAACTACTTTCGCGGATGCGGGGATGATGAGCCGTGACAATGGCCTGGTGCTTCGGATGTCCGATGGAAGCGAGTTCCAGCTTTGTATCGTTAAAAGCAGGTAACAGCCGAAACGGCCTGCGGGCCGTCGCCAGGAGCCGCCCCACCTGGCCTGATGATGGCAGGGCAGAAAGGAAATCTATATGGACAGAACAGATGCGCTGAAAGAAGCAATCACGGAGGAAGCGTTTTCCAGGGAACCCTTGGCAATGGCGATTATGTTGTACCTCAATCAAACAGACCCTACCGCCCACTCAAAGATCAACGACCTTTTTGACGGTCATATGTCCAACCGGCTGGAACAGAGGATCAAGGAATATTTAGGGCAAGAGGAAGCCGACTAAAGCCGAAACGTCCTCCGGGGCGTCTGCGGGGGATGACCTCCCCACACTGATGATGGCAGGTCAAGAAAGCGGGTGGACCGATGGAAACCAGGCTGAATACCAAGCAAGTTGCAGAGTTGAAGGGCTGCAGTGAGCAATTCATCCGAAAGCTGGCAAAGGAAGGAAAGCTGAAAGGGAAAAAACCGACCAGCACTTCTGAATGGGAGTTTTCCATTGATGCCATTGCAGAATATAACCCCGATTTAGTGTTGAAGTATTTCTATCAGGTGAAAGCCAGCTTCCCCGTGCCTCCAGCTGACCTCCTGCCAGAGCGCAAGGCCAGCAAGCCGCTGGATCACTACACCGCCGAGGAGCAGAAGGAGATCGCCTGGTGGCTGAGGACGCTGAAAGAGTGGCAGCAGTATCGGAGCAAGTACCCCGGCAGCAAGGCCGAGGCCGATGATATGTTCATCGCCCTGTGCGCCAAAACGGACCCGGAGCACAGGCTCTCGGTGGATATGCTGTACAGACGCCAGCGGGCCTTGGATGAGAATGATCTGGACGGCCTGGTGAACAAGCGGGGCAAGAACCGAAAAGGGAAAAGCACCATCACCGATCCCATGCGGCAGGCTTTTCTGTATTACTATCTGGATCAAAGTCAGCACCCCATCAAAAAGTGCTATGAGTACATGAAGCTGTGGGCGCAGCAGGAGGCCCCCTACCTGGTGGCCGACATACCGAGTTACACGACTTTTTACCGAATGGTGCAGAACGATATCCCCGAACCAATCAAGATATTGGGACGGGAAGGCGAGAAGGCGTTTGATGACCGCTGCGCCCCGTACATCCAGCGTATCTACAGCGAAATGGCCAGCAACGAGTGGTGGATCGCGGACAACCACACATTCGACGTGATCACCCAGGGCGACAACGGCCAGCGGCACCGCCTATATTTGACAGCTTTCTTCGATGCCCGCAGCGGTATCTTCACCGGGTGCTATGTTACCACGGCTCCCAGCAGTCAGGCAACGCTGATCGCACTGCGCAAGGGCATTTTGAAGTATGGCATCCCGGAAAACATCTATGTGGACAATGGCCGCGAGTTCCTGACCTTTGATATCGGCGGCCTGGGCCACCGCAAAAAGAAGCCCAAGGATGGACAGGAGCGGTTCGAGCCGCCCCCGGTGTTTGAACGGCTGGGGATCAAGATGACTAACGCCATCGTGCGCAACGCCAAGGCGAAAATCATCGAGCGGCGGTTCCGGGACGTAAAGGATCACCTCTCCCGACTGTTTGACACCTACACAGGCGGCAACGTCCTGGAAAAGCCGGAGCGCCTGAAGGGCGTCCTGAAGAATGGCGAGATACCCCTGGACAGCACCTTTACCGAGGCGGTGGAGGAGTTGCTGGATTGGTATTTCAACCAGCAGCCCTACGGCGGCGAGGTAGTAGCGGACCGGGGCAAGCCCCGCCAGCAGGTCTACAATGAGAACTTGTACACCAAGCGGGTGGCCGGGGCCGAGGACCTGAACCTGATGTTGATGCGCAGCGCCCGCCCGCAGAAGGTTGGGCGGTTGGGTGTTCGGCTTCCCATCGCCGGGTACAACATTTCCTATTGGGATGATGACTTCATCATGCAGATGCAAGGGAAGCAGGTATACCTGCGTTATGACCCGGATGACCTCCGAGAGGTCAGGGTGTACGACCTGCAGGACCGTTTTATCTGCACGCTACCGGCCAGGGATGATGTGATCTGTAAGTACGGCGATGACGGTGAGCAGGTCAAGGACGCCATCCGAAAGACCCGGAGCCTGAAGAAGAAGGCCAAGGCCCAGGTGGAAGCCAGTATTCTCCCGTTTGTATCTCGGCGCACCGCCCTGGAACTTGTCATGGAGCAGGCGCACCAAAGCAAGACCGCCAGGATCGTCCCCAGCGCGGACCCCAAGGTGCTGGAACTCCAGCGGCCTGATGAGGAGCCGCTACTGAGAGCGGTGGCGGGCGGTCCCGACCTGGATGTTATGAACCGAAACGCTTTAAAACGAAAGGGAGGCAGCGATCATGAGTAAAGAGTACAACAGCACCCTGCAGGCACGGGTGGAGCAGTTCCTGAAGGATAAGGGCATCAGCCAGGCCAAGGCCGCCCCCATGATGGGGATCAGCCAGACGGCCCTCTCACAGTACCGGCGCAGTATGTACGACAACGGCGACATCGCCGCGCTGGAAAGCAAGCTGGAGGAGTTCTTCCGCACCCAGGAGGAGCAGCAGGCCAGCACCGAAAAGGCCATGCCCTACCGGCCCACCCAGGACTACATCCCCACCTCCATTTCCGAGGACGTGTGCAAGCTGATCCGCTACTGCCAGATCGAAAAGGGCATGGTCATCATCCACGGTGACGCCGGGATCGGCAAGACCAAGGGGGCCGAGAAGTTCGTGCGGGAGAACCCCGCCGCCAGCGTGTATATCCAGGCCACCCCCAGCATCGGCACTCTGGGCAACCTCCTGAAGGTGGTGGCGCGGGCGCTGAAGGTGCCGGAGAGCCGCAACAAGCTGGACCTGATGCTGTCCATCCGGGAGAAGTTGGAGGGGACAAACAAGGTCATCATCATCGACGAGGCCCAGCACCTGCAGCTTCGCGCCCTGGAGGAGATCAGGGCCTGGGCCGACCCCAACCCCATCACCGGTCAGCCGGGCGTGGGCATCGCCCTGATCGGCAACACCGAGGTCTACGCCCGGATGGTAGGCAAGCAGGAGGCCCGCTTCGCCCAGCTGTTCAGCCGCATCCGCATGAACCGCTACTACAGCACCCGCAAGGTCACCAGCGACGATGTGAAGGCGCTATTTCCCAAGCTGGCCGAGGAGGGCAGGACCAAGGAACTGACTTTCCTGCACGGTATCTGCCAGAGCAAGTGGGGCATCCGGGGCGCGGTCAACGTCTACAACAACGCTGTCAACAACGAGGACATCAGCCACGATGGCTTGTATGGCATGGCCCGGACCATGGGCATCGGCCTGGTGTAAGGGCGGGTGCCATGGATAAGGCAAAAGCACGACAGGCCCCCCACAATGTCGCTGTGCTGGTTTTGCCGGAATGCGGTGCCGTCCCCGGAGACCGGGGCGGGATGCAGCTGGAGCAGGCGGGCGCACACGCCGGTGGAGGGCTGGGAAGCGGAGCGGCGGGATCTGAAAATGTTCCATAAAGGGCAGGTGGAAAGCTACCGGGTGCTGGCCTGCCCGGAGTTCCAAGAGGGTTAAACGATTTGAAAGGGGTTTTTACGGTGAAAAGATGCTGGCGCAAAATCGGATGGACGGCGCGGCTGGTCCTGGTGTTTTTGAGCGGGGTGATGAGCGGGCTGCTGCTGGTATATGGGATGGAAACCTGGGCGCAACGGGACGGCCTGCCGGGCGGCGAGGCCCTGATCCTGCCGCTGATCATCCTGCTGATATACCTGGGCTGGCAGCTGGGCGCTATGTGGCGAGAAGCGCGAGAGCAGTTCCAATAACGGCCAGGGGGCGCGGCCCCCGCCTTAATGCAGCCTCCCTCCAGGGAGCCGGTCACAAGCCCGGATAAATGCAGAGTGAGGCACCTGCAAAGCGAGGTGGTTAAATGAAATACCCCAAGAAGCTGGCGAAGCGGGCCGATGAAATCCTGGCCGCCCGCCGCTGGGACGCCGAGAGACGGCAGGCCCACACCATGACCTTGTTCCATGAGCAGCACCCGGAGGTGGAGGCCGCCCGAAGGTCCCTGAACGGCCTATATGCCAAGCGCAGCACGGCGGCCATCTTCAAGCAGGACACCCTGGAGGACATTGACGCGCAGATCAGCGCCGGGCGGGAGCAGCTGCAAGCCCTGATGGCGGCAGCCGGGATTACCGAGGCAGACCTGGAGCCGCCCTACACCTGCCCGGCCTGCATGGACCGGGGCGTGGTCAACGGCCAGACCTGCACCTGCAGGCAGACGATTCTGAACCAGCTGGTGTATGAGCAGCTGTGCGACGTGTCCCCGGCGCGGGAGTGTTCCTTTGACAACTTCAGCCTGGCCTACTATGACCGGGAACAGCGGGCGGCGATGGGCAAGGTGGTGGAAAGCTGCCTGCGCTATGTCCGGGAGTTCAGCAAGGAAAGCAAGAACCTCCTGTTCACCGGCCCGCCGGGCCTGGGCAAGACGCACCTCTCCCTGGCGGTGGCCGAGGGGGTGGTGCGCTCCGGGTGGCTGATCATGTATGTGTCGGCCCCGCACCTGATGGATGAACTGGAGCGCGGCAAGTTCCAAAAGGACGCAGCGGCGCTGGAGTATCGGGAGATCATCTTCGGCTGCGATCTGCTGGTGATAGATGACCTGGGGACCGAGATGGTCACCAGCTATACCAGATCGGAGGTCTATGACCTGGTGAACACCCGGCTGAACACCAGCCGCCCCACCATCATCAACACCAACCTGGGCCTGCGGGATATTGAGAAGAAATACACCAGCCGGGTGTACTCCCGGATCGCCGGGACGTATGCGGTGGTGGAGTTCAAGGGCCGGGACATCCGGCTCCAGAAACGAGAGAAAGGATGACGCCCCATGAATAAGACCAAAGCGCGGATTTGCCCCATCTGCGGGCGGGCCTACACCGAGCCGCCCGCCCTCTCCCGCAGGGACAACGCTACGGACATCTGCCCGGACTGCGGGATGATGGAGGCCCTGGCCGCCATGCCCAGGCGGCAGGAGGGGCCAGCGGAGCGCACCAGGCGGGCCGTTCTGGCCACGGGCAACAGGTGGGCGATTGAGAACTTCAACGCCACCCACAGCTGAAAGGATGTAGTGATATGAAACGGCAAAGGAAAAAATTCCATATTGGCGATATGGTCAAAATGGTCAACTGCCTGGAGGCAGATTGTCACCCCGGAGTTATATGGGAAGTGGCAAGTGAGCCATGGAAAGTCTGCGGCAGCACGGTAGTCAAATTGAAGAACTATCCAGGCGGTTTTGATGTAACAAAGCTGGAGCGCGTGGAGGTGTAATACCATGTTGACCATCATAATCCAGGTGGATGCCCCGCCCGGCCAGGCCATCGGGATCAAGGAGGACCTGGCCCAGCACTTGGAGCGGTTTGGGGACGCCAAGGTGGTGTCCGTCACCGAGGACCTGCCGGAGCAGCTTCAGCTGGGGACCTCCGGGACCATACACTGACCCCAGGGGGCGCGGCCCCTACCTTAATGCAGCCTCCCCCAGGGAGCCGGTCACAAGCCCGGATAATGCAGAGTGAGGCTACTACGAAGGAGGTATGCTGATGAACGCACAGAAATGCATGGGCAAAAAAGGCACCCTGACCATCCCGCAGCACCTGCGGCACCAGCTGGGATTCCAGGGCGGCATGGCGCTGGACATCGCCACCACCGAGGATGGCGGGTTGCTGCTCCAGAAACATCGAGCCACCTGCAACATCTGCGGCGGTACCCATGAGGTGGTGAACTTCAAGGGCTTTGACATCTGCCGCGAGTGTTCCCTGGGTATCCGGGAGGAGGTGGAGCGCGTCCATGGCTGAGTTGGCACAGGACAGCCTGGCTACCCTCAAGACCCCGGAGGAGTGCCAGGCCGAGCAGATCAGGGCGTATGTGGATGAGTACGCCGCCCTGGCTCTGGAGGCCGGACGCATCAAGGACCGCATGGAGTGGCTGAAGGGCTACTTCGAGACCATGGCCACCGATGACCTGAAGGACACTAAGCTGCTGACCGCCTCCTATTGGGGGACGCAGAACAGCCGGGTGACGGTGACCAACGCCGCCTCGGTGAAGCCGGTGTCGCTGACCATGGTGAAGCAGCTGCTGGGCGGTATCGCCGGGGACTTCATCAAGACAGAGACCACCGACACCATGACCGCCTCCTGCAAGAAGCTGCTGGCCATGGCCGCCCAGGGCAACTACACCGAGGGGAGCCTGGACAGCGTGATCGGCCAGATCAGCGGCGATCCGAGAATCCAGGCCACCCTGCGCAAGAAGCTGAAGGGGCGATGGGACAAGGACAAGGCCATGCTGATGAAGGTGGCCGGGCTGCCGGAGCAGGAGGCCAGCGATTGGGCCTACCTGGCCGCCGAAGTCATCAACTGGGAGTGGCTGACACAGGTGCTGCAGGCTGCCGGATGGACAGGTAGCCCCCAGGAGGCCATTGACATCATCCGGGCCGCTGTCATTGTGGAGGAAACCATCAAAGTGGGCATCGAGGCCGAAGCGCCGAGAGCATAGCGCAAGAAAGGAGGGGCGGCATGGCTGCTATCGCTACACAGCAAATCAGGAAGATCTACGCCATCGGCAACGCGCTGGGGATCGTGGAGCGCGGCAACGCCGAGGACAGCCTGCACGACCTGGTGTCCTCCATCACCGGGAAGGACTCGCTGAAGGCCCTGACCTATGCCGAGGCCCAGGCGGTGATCCGGGACCTGGAGAAGCGGCAGGGTGACGCCCCTCCCCCCAGGCGCAGGCCCAAGGCGCACACTGAGCGCCCTGGCGGGGCCACAGAGGGCCAGCAGCGCAAGGCGTGGGCATTGATGTATGAACTGCAGCGGCGCGACACAGCGCCCTCCACGGCCTCCCTGGGGGAGCGCCTGTGCGGGATCATCAAAAAGGAACTGAAGGTTGACGCTGTTCCTGCCCAGCCCTTTGCCTGGCTGGAGTTCCAGACCTGCAACAAGCTGATTGAGGTATTGAAGAAGTATGTGGCCAACGTGAAAGGGCCGCCTCCGGGAGGTGATCCAGAGTGAGCGCACAGGAGGAAATCCGGCTGGAGGATTTGAGCGAGGGCCAGCAGGAGGTGGCCGCTCTGATCGGCCCGGAGAACTTCAGGAAGCTGATGGAGGTCTATGGCGGGGCCTATCTCTACATCCCCAAGACCGACAGGCTGGAGCGCATGGAGCGCAACGAGCGCATCCGGGCAGAGTTCGACGGGTACAACTTCCGGGAATTGGCCAGGAAATATGATTTGACAGAGATCACAATTCGAAGTATCGTATCAGACAAGGTGCGGGAACTTCGCGCCCGGCCCATGGACGGCCAGCTGTCCCTGTTGTAAAGCAAAAAACTTAAACGCTTTGCGTTGCTGATTTTACGGTTTAGACGGTATGATTGGTGTAAATCAATCGTACCGTCTATTTTTGCGCATGGGGGAGTTTGCTATGAACAACGCTGCAATGACATTTGACGCCGGGACCTGGTGGCTGATCGGCCTGCTGGTCACCGCTCTGATTGGGGCCGTGGTGTTCCTGGTCAAGCGGACGCTGTTCTCCCGTGTGGATGAACTGGCCAAGGAGGTCAGGGAAATCCGGGACGGCACCACGAAAAAGGGCGAGTATGAGAAGGACCAGGAGAAGCTGGTCCGGGATATCGAGCAGATCAAAAAGGATTACACGCCCAGGAGCGTCCATGAGCGGGCCTATGACGAGGTCCGGGGTGACATCAAGAAGATCACCGAGAACTACCTCACCAAGGAGGACTTCTTCCGGGAGCAGGCCAAGACCGAGCGGAAGCTGGACATGATCCTGGATATTTTGATGAAAAAGGGAGGCACCGACACATGACCAGCAACGAAAAGCAGCGGCTGAAGGCGGGGAACTTTGTCCGCAACAATGGCCGGGTGCTGCGGACCATCAATATCCTGCGGCACAAGTACAACAAGCTGTCCGGCATCCAGAATGTGCTGGAGGATGACGGTATCAGCCAGGATGAGTTCCTGGACGCCGTGAACTTCCTGGCGCTGGAGGGATACATCGACCTGCGGGACGTGGCGACGAAAGGCCCCGCCAGCCTGGCCGACAATCACTTTGAAACGCTGGAGGCCCGGCTGACGGGCAAGGGCATCCGCCTCCTGGCCGGTGGCATCGACGATAAGATGATCGAGGTGTAGGCATGGGGAGAAGATCGAACAGAAAGCACAGCAAGATCGACGGGCTGGCCCCGGAACTGAAAGCAACGGTTGAGCAGATGCTGCTGTCCGATGCCACCTATGCCGAGATCGTAGATTTTCTGGAGGATAACGGAGTTAGCATCTCCATCGCCAGCGTCTGCCGGTATGCGCAGGACTACGACGCCAACATCCAGGCCCTGGCCATCGCCCAGGAGAACTTCCGGGCCATGATGGGGGAACTGGAGCGTTACCCCGACCTGGATACCACCGAAGCCATCATCCGGCTGACCAGCCAGAATATGTTCAACGCCCTGGTCAATACCACCGAGGAGGACTGGAAGGGCATCAAGGTTGACAAGATGATGAAGGAGGCCACCGGCCTGATCCGGGCGGCAGCCTACAAGAAGCGCGTGGAGGTACAGAACCAGGACACCACGGAGGCCGGACTGGACGCCGTGCGCACCCTGGTGTTCCAGGCCATGGCCAAGGAGCGGCCTGACCTTTACGCAGAGGTGACAAAATTCCTGGCCGCCAAAAAGGCCGAGGGCTTGGAGTAGAGGTGAGGCTTATGTGGTATGTACTGCAGGTATCGACAGGCAAGGAGATGGCGGTGACCAGCACCCTGAGCAACAATCGGGTGCTGGCCTATACACCCAGGGAGAACCGCCTGATCCGCAAGGGCGGCGGCTGGAGCCAGAAGGAGTATATCCTGTTTCCGGGGTATGTGTTCCTGAATCTGGACTACACCGCCGAGAACTATTACATGGTGAAGGCCATCCCCGGTGTGCTTCGGTTCCTTGGCCCGGACGGCCTGCACCCGTCCACGCTGACCTATCTGGAGGCCGAGTGGATCAAGCTGCTGGCTGGCGAGGGGAAGCCTCTGGAGCCTACCACGGCCCAGCTGACGCCGGAGGGCGAGGTCAAACTTGGCACCGGCATCCTCCAGCACTTCCCCAGCCGGATCAAGAAGATCGACAAGCACAGCCGCCGCGCCACCGTGGAGTTGAGCGTGTGCGGGGAGAAGCGGATCATCCCATTATCGTTTAACCTTTTAAGCGAATAACAGGAACTTGTAAATGGTCGGAGGTTGATGCGTCCCTCCCCCCGTGAGCGAGGGACACATTGAGCGAAAAACCGGGCTGAAGATTGGGGGCCTGGGTGGCGAAGCGCACCCGCCGGCCCCTGAAAATCAACCCGGCTTTTACCGTCCCTCTGAAATACCGTTTAAGACGCCCACAGCCCCCTTTAAAAACCGCGCAAGGGCCTGGGTGGGGTAAACGGGCCTGTGAGAAATAACGCGCTTGTGCGGCCCCTGTGGGCCGTTTTTTGTGGGGCGCGGGAAAGGAGGACGCCATGAGGCGAAAGAAAACCGGCGCTGCGGCTGCCCTGCTGGGGGCAATCGCGGAAGCGGAGGCTAAAACCACCGCCCAGGGCGAGGAAGATTTAAACGCCTTAAAAGACCTCTTAAAACAGTTTTTACAAAAGGACGCCTCGCCGGAGCGGGCCGCGCTGAAGCGTGAGTATGACCTGGACTGTCCCCTGACCGGCCCCGGTGGACTCCGGCGCAAGCTGGGGGCCATTGATATGGAGTTCTTCGGGCGGGCCTACTTCCCCCATTACTTCAGCCGCCCCTCCCCTGAGTTTCACCGGGAACTGGATAATATCTGGCAGCAGGGTGTTCTGAAGGGCCGCGCCCCGCTCACCCCGGCAGCTGCCAAGGCAATCAACCGGCTTCCCGGTGTACGGCGGGTGGTGGCTGCGCCCCGTGGCCACGCCAAGAGCACCAACCTGACGTTCAAAGGCACCATGCACTCGGCCTTGTATGAGTACAAGCACTATCCCATCATCATTTCGGACAGCAGCGACCAGGCCGAGGGCTTCCTGGATAATATCCGGGTGGAGTTCGAGGAGAACGGCGCGATCCGGGCGGACTTCGGGGACCTGGCCGGTCCCGTGTGGCGGGCCAACGTCCTGGTGACCAAGAGCAACATCAAGATTGAGGCCATCGGCAGCGGTAAAAAAATCCGTGGCCGGAAGCACCGCAACTGGCGGCCCGACCTGATCATCCTGGACGATGTGGAGAACGATGAGAACGTGCGCACCCCGGAGCAGCGGGCCAAGTTGGACAGCTGGTTTAAAAAGGCGGTGTCCAAGGCCGGGGACGATTACACCGATATCGTGTATATCGGCACCCTGCTCCATTACGACAGCCTGCTGGCTAACACGCTGAAGAACCCCTCCTATCAGGCCATCAAATACCGGGCGGTGATCTCCTTCTCCGCTGCGGATGACCTGTGGCAGCAGTGGGAGAGCATTTACACCGACCTGGACAATGATGACCGGGAGCGGGCCGCGCTGGCGTTCTTCGAGGAACACCGGGCGGCCATGCTGGAGGGGACCCAGGTGCTGTGGGAGGAGAAAAATTCTTACTACGCCCTGATGGTGTCCCGTGTGACGGATGGCGAGGCGGCATTCAACAGCGAACTGCAGAACGAGCCGATCAACCCGGACGATTGTATTTTCATTCAGGAGTGGTTCGACTTCTACAACGAGGCCGAGGTCAACTTCCGGGAGCAGGCGTATCAGTTCTTTGGCTTCGTGGACCCCTCCCTGGGCAAGAGCAAAAAAAGCGACTTCTCCGCGATTATCACCCTGGCCAAGCACAGGGCCAGCGGGTATATGTATGTGTTGGACGCCGATATTGAACGCCGCCACCCGGACAGGATCATCAGCGACGTGCTGGAAAAAGAGCGATGGCTCCGGGCCACCTATGGGCGCGGCTATAAGAAGCTGGGCGCGGAGGTGAACCAGTTCCAGTGGTTCCTGAAGGAAGAACTGGCCAAGGCCAGCGCACGGGCCGGGCTATATCTGCCCATCGAGGAGGTGCAGCAAACCAGCGATAAGATGATGCGCATCCAGACGCTGCAGCCGGACATCAAAAACAAGTATATCAAATTCAACCCCCGGCACAAGCGGCTGCTGGAGCAGCTGTATCACTTCCCCATGGGGGCGCACGATGACGGCCCGGACGCCCTGGAGGGCGCACGGACTATCGCCAAGAAAACAAAGCGGTTCCGCATCCTGGACCGCAGGGACCTTGGCCTGTGATCCAATATTCCAAAATCTGATCGCCCCGATTTTGATTTTGGAGGAATAAAAATGAAAGTATTATCCCTGTTTGACGGTATTTCCTGTGGAATGGCGGCACTGGAACGGGCTGGCATTCCAGTTGAGAAGTATGTTGCCTTTGAGATTGACAAATACGCCATTGCGATCAGCCAGAAGAACTATCCACAAATCAAGCAGAGGGGGAATGTTCTTGAAGGCGACTTTACCCAATACAAGGGTTTTGACCTGTTGATTGGCGGAAGCCCCTGCACCTATTGGAGCATAGCGAAGCGTGGCCGGGAAACGACCTGTGAGGGGCTTGGATGGACTTTGTTTCAGGAGTATGTTCGAGCCTTAAAGGAAAGCGGGTGCCGATGGTTCCTCTATGAGAATAATTACAGCATACATAAGGACATCAAGACCGCCATCTCCCTGGCCCTTGGCGTTGAACCGATTATGATAAATTCGGCTCTTGTTTCAGCACAGTCTCGAAAAAGGTGCTACTGGACAAATATTCCCGGAGTAGTACAGCCCGCAGATCGCGGCATTCTGCTTCGGGATATTTTAGAAAGTGGGGTGGCTTGGCGGGAAAAAGGTTACTGCCTCCGAGCCAGCTACTATAAATCCTCTGCCGCAAATATCACAGGAGGACATTTTTCTGCTCCTATGGCTGCGGAGCCGCTGAACATCACCGCCGATGGGAAAGCACAATGCCTCCGGGCCAGCTGCCACAAAGACGGCATCCGCAATTTAGTTGGGAACACGGTAGACCGCCGCACCTGTGTTGCGGAGCCTGTCAGGATCGGAACAATTGAGAACGCCGCCGCAGATCAGGGGCACGACAGCAAACAGTATCGAGTGTATTCCCCAGAGGGTAAATCAACCACGCTGTGCGCAGAGGGTGGAGGAGTTGGCGCTAAGACCGGCCTATATGCCTGCCCTCTGTGGGCAGACGGCGCCGCTTTCCGAGGCCGTGACAGCGGGTGCGCTTACGAAATCCGGGAGGACGGAAAATCAAACGCGCTTCTGGCCGTGGGCCACGCCAGTCGGCTGGTCGCCATGCTGCCGGATGGGATAACCAAGCCTGTATATGAGGTGCGGTGCGGCCAAGTCGATATTGGGGAGAAAGCCTACCCCATCAACCTGCCTGACGGATTTTATATCATCCGCAAACTAACGCCGGTTGAATGTGAACGGCTCCAAACGCTGCCGGACGGCTACACCGAGGGCGTCAGCGCGACTCAGCGATATAAATGCCTGGGAAATGGATGGACGGTAGATGTGATCGCCCACATCCTCAGATCGGTTATTCTTCAGTGAAAGGGTGGAAAAATGGTCTTATACATGGAACGGTCCTCGCTGGAGGGCCTGACGGAAGCGGACATCAAGAAGATCATCGACGAAAACGAGGACTGCACCAAATACCAGCACCTGGAGGGCTACTATCGGGGAGACCACGACATCCTCCGGGTGGTCAAAAAGGACAGCACCGCCCCCAATAACAAAATCGTCAACAACATGGCCAAGTATATCACCGACACCGCCGTGGGCTATTTCATCGGCAAGCCGGTGGTCTACTCCAGCCAGGATGACGCTTTCCTGGCCGCTCTGCAGGACATCTTCGACTATAACGATGAGCAGGACGAAAATACGGAGGTGGCCAAGACCTGCAGCATCGACGGGGACTGCTTCGAGATGCTTTACATGGATGAGGACGCCCAGGTGCGGTTTGTGAAGGTAGCCCCCGGCAACTGCATCATGATCTATGAGACCGGCTACACCACCCCCATGGCGGCCCTGCGGTTTATCTACTCCAGGGACAAGGACGATCACCCCATCAAGAAGGTGGAGTTCTGGACGGCCACCGACTGCTGGTATTTTGTTAGCTTCAACGGCGGCCCCCTGGACCTGGTGGATATTCGCCCCCACTATTGGGGTGATGTGCCGTTCATCGAGTACATCAACAACGAGGAGCGCCTGGGCGACTTCGAGGGCATTGTCAGTATCATCGACGCCTACAACCGGGCGCAGAGCAACACAGCAAACTTCTTCCAGTACAACGATGAAGCCATCCTGAAAGTGCTGAAGATGGGAGCGGTGACTTCCCAGGATATTGCCGAAATGAAGGAAAAGGGTGCCATCATCCTGGAGGATGGCGGCGACATCCAGTGGCTGATTAAGGAGGTGGCCGACACCCCGCTGGAGAATTATAAGAAACGGCTCCGGGAGGATATGCACCTGTTTTCCAGCGTCCCCAACCTGAACGATGAGAACTTCGGCGGGAACCTGTCCGGGGTGGCGGTGTCCTATAAGCTGTGGGGCCTGGAGCAGATATGCTCCATCAAGGAACGCAAGTTCAAGCGGGCGCTGCAGCGGCGCATTGAGTTGATCACCAATATCCTGAACATCCAGGGCGGCCACTATGATTACCGGGATATTGATATCCAGTTCCGGCGTAACAAGCCGCAGAACGTGCTGGAGATTGCGCAGATCATCACCATGCTGGCCAATGACCTGTCGCGGGAGAGCCGCCTGAAGATGCTGCCCACCGTTGACAACGTGCAGGACGAACTGGAGAAGCTGCGGGAGGAGCGCCAGGAGGATATGGGCGGCTTCGGCGCTTATGACTCCCTGGCCCACGCCATTCAGGAGGCCCAGGCGTCGGCGCAGCAGGAGCCGGGCCAGCCTCCGGCCCCACCGTCCCAGGATGAAAGCGGGGTGGACACATGAGTTACCGGCAGCGTAGCGAGTGGATTGAGGACGCCAAGATGCGGGTGATTCAGAACACCAGGCGGACCGATGAAGCGGCGCGGGAATTGATTTTCCTCTATGATGAGGCGGCCTACAACGTGGAGAAGGAGATCAACGCCCTGTTTGCCCGCTTTGCCAGAGACAACGCTCTGACCGAAGCCCAGGCATCCCAGATGCTCTCCGGGCGGGAGTACAGCACCTGGCGCAAATCCATAGAGAAGTACATCAAGGCCGCCTCCGGGGCCGCCAAGGACAGCAAAGCCATGCTGGAATTGAACACCCTGGCCATGAAAAGCCGGATCAGCCAAAAGGAGCGGCTGCTGGCGAATATCTATCAGAACATGATCGACCTGGCCGGGGACAGCAATGCCAGACTGGAAACGCTCCTGGGCGATATGCTGAAGGTGAACTACTATGAAAGCTGCTTTGCTATCCAGCGGGGTATTGGTATGGGCTTCAACGTGGCCCGGCTGGATGAAAAGCTGATCCGGCAGGTGCTGGCCCATCCGTGGAGCGAGAAGCACTTCTCCGAGGCCGTGTGGGGAGCCTGCGACCACCTGGCGGCGCTGGCCAAGCGCGAGATTACCCTGGGCTTCATCCAGGGCAGCAGCGTCCAAAAGATGGCCAAGGCCATCGACGATGTAATGGACAAGGGCCGCTACAGCGCCGAGCGCCTGGTGCGGACAGAATGTAAGTACTTCGCCAACCAGGGGGAACTGATGGGCTATAAGGAGAACGGCATCAAGCGATACCGCTTCATCGGCGGCACCGAGGGCGGCGGCAGCTGCACCTGCGTCGAATTGAACGGCCAGGTGTTCAACGTGGAGGATGCGGTGGCGGGCATTAACTATCCCCCCATCCACCCCAACTGCCTGTGTATCGTGGTGGCCGATTTTGACAAGGGGATGTTCAATCGCAAGATCGACACCACCCCGCTGGCCGAAAATATCAAATTTCAGGAGTGGCGGCGCAAATACGCCACATGACCCGGATAATTTAAACGCCTTTCAAAGGGCGTTTTTATTATGAAAAAATCACTGACAGGAGGACATAAAAATGGCTGACGAAATCACTACCAGCACCGGCACCCCCGGCGCTACCGGCACCGCGCCCGCCGCTGGTGGCGCGACTCCCCCGGAGGGGGCCACCCCCACGCCGGAGCAGCAGACCACGTTCCAGAAGTGGCTGGCTGGCCTGTTCGGCGGCAAGGAGGCCGCCCCCGCTAGCCAGGAGAGCGACCCCGCCACCGACAAGGGCGGCAAGCAGGAGCCGCAGGGCAAGACCTACACCGAGGCTGACCTGCAGGCCGAGATCGAGAAGGCAAAGGCAGCCTGGGCCGCCGAGCAGCAGGAGCAGGCCCGGTTGGCCAAGCTGACGCCGGAGGAGCGGGCCAAGGCCGAGTCCGACGCCAAGGACCAGCAGCTGGCCGACCTTCAGGCCAAGCTGCTCCAGCGGGACCTGAAGGACGCCGCCCTGGCCAAGTTGGAAAAGGAGGGCTTCCCCGTTGGGCTGGCCGACCTGCTGACCTACACCGACCAGGAGAGCATGGAAAAGAGCCTGGTGCGCGTCCAGGAGGTGTTCAAGGCCAGCCTGGAGGCGGCGGTGAAGGAGCGGCTGCGGGGCAAGACCCCGGAGGGCCTTGGCGGCGCGGCCACGGCTGAGAACGCCCTGAAGGATCAGATCGCGCAGAATATCAGAGGAGGTTTGAACTAAAATGGCGAACAATCTGCAGTACGCCGCTATCTTCCAGGCTGAACTGGACAAGGCGGCAAAGGAACAGGCCACCAGCGGCTGGATGGAACTGAACGACAAGCTGGTGCGATACAACAGCGGCTCCGAGGTCAAAATCCCCATGCTGGACATGGATGGCCTGGCCGACTATGACCGGCAGACCGGCTTCGTGGAGGGCAGCGTGGACCTCACCTGGCAGACCAAGAAGATGGCCATGGACCGGGGCCGCCAGTTCACCTTCGATGAGCAGGAGGTCAACGACACCAACTTCGTGCTGACGGCCTCCAGCGTGATGGGCGAGTTCCAGCGCACCAAGGTGGTGCCGGAGATCGATGCCTACCGCTACAGCACCCTGGCCGCTCTGGCCGCCGCCAAGGATCGGGCCGTCTACGGCTACACCCCGGAGGAGGCCACCATCCTGAAGAAGCTGTACGCCGACCTGGCGTCCATCCAGGATGAGGTGGGGGACGATACCCCGCTGGTGATCACCATGTCCACCCAGGTGGCCGCCCTGTTCGATATGAACACCACGCTGGCCCGGAGCGTCAGCCCCACCGACTTCCGGCAGGGGGACATCACCCTGAAGGTGAAATCTCTGAACGGGCAGCACCCCATCATCCGTGTCGGCTCCGGGCGGCTGAAAACCAGCTATCAGTTCAACGACGGCACCACCGAGAACCAGGTCAAGGGCGGCTTTACCCCCGCTGACGACGCCCAGGACATCAACTGGATCATCTGCCCCCGCAGCGCCCCCATCGCCGTGTCCCGCACGGACAAGGTGCGCATCTTCGACCCGGAGACCTATCAGAAGAAGCGGGCCTGGGCTGTGGACTACCGCAAGTATCACGACCTGTGGGTGCTGGACAACAAGATGAACACCATCCTGGTGAACATCAAGCAGCCCAAGGCCGGGGCGTAAGGAGGGACCGCTATGATTACACTGAAGCGGCTGAATGTGGTGCGTAAGGTGGCCACCGAGGAGCAGGCCGCCAAGCTGGAGCGCCTGGGCTTTGCCCGGACGGGCGGGACCGCTGAGGCCCCTGTGGGCGCTGGCGTCACGGAGGCTGACCTCGCCAAAATGGGCGAAGCCATGTTCGAGCGTCTGAGCGAGAACCTGAAGGAGGCGGTGGCCAAGGCCACCGCCCAGCCGCCCAAGAGGGGTAAGGGCGGCAAGGGCGATGACAAGGAGGACCAGGATGGAGGAACTGATCAGCCGGGTAGCGGCGACGGCGCAAAGTGACCTGAAGCTGCCCGATGAGCAGCTGCCTACCATCAAGCGGTATGTGAAGCGGGCAATCAACCGCATCAAGGTATTCTGCAACCGGGAGGACTTCCCGGAGCCGCTGGAGGATGTGGCGGCGCAGATCGTGGAGGATATGCTGAAAGCCGACCAGGTGGCCCCCACGGAAAACGATGTTTCCAGCATCACCCGTGGCGACACCAGCATCAGCTACCGGGACAAGACCTCCGCGCTGAAGGAAACCGTGTCCTTCGTCAAGAATTACGAAAGTCAGCTGATCCCCTTTAAGCGTATGAAACTGCCAAAGGACCGCCCCCATGACTGAAGCGGACATCCTGGCTATGACCTACGATGACAGCTGCACGGTCTACAGGCCAGGCAAGGTGACACTGCCATCGGGGGAGAGCGTATTTAAGAAGGGGCTGGAGGGCCGGATGGTGTATGAGGATACCCCCTGCGCCCTGTCCAGCCCCTCCGGGGGCAAGCTGGCCAAGAGCCAGACCGTTGCCAGGGTTGATACCGACTATCTGCTTTTTGTGCGCCCGGAGGTGGACATCCAGCCGGGGGACACCGTGGTGGTGACCCGGCTGGGCAAGCAGACGGTGGCCCTGGCCGGGTTGGCAGACCGGCAGCCCTCCCACAACAACATCCCTCTAAAGGTGGACAAGGGGACCGCCTGATGAGCGGCACGGATTACAGCTTCGAGGGCTTTGACGCGCTGGAGCGGCAGCTGACGCAGATGATCGAGCAGGACTTCCCGGAGGAGTTCAAGGCGCTGGTGATCCAGATCGCCTATGAACTGCAGGGCCGGGTAAAGGAGAACACCCCGAAAAAGACGGGCCGCCTCCAGGACAGCTGGAAGGTGGGCAAAATCGAGAAACGGGGCGATGAATATTACATCGAAGTCTATACCAACGTGGAGTATGCGGAGCCGGTGGAGTACGGCCACCGCACCCGTGGCGGGAAGGGCTTTGTCAAAGGAAAGCACATGATGGCCATTTCTCTGGAGGAGGTCAGCGCCCGCCTACCCGCCTACCTGCAGGAATGGCTGAATGATTTTATCAGCACACATGACCTGTAAGGGGGGATAACGTGGCCACGACAATTTATCAGTCTATCAAGCTGGCCATGGTCAGTCTCTTCAAAGGAAAATATCCGGCCTATGACGTGTTCTGCGAGGAGATTACCAAGACGCAGAACGATGAGCCGGAGCCTGACCTGGAGGATTATATCTTCCTGGACATCATCCCAGCGGGCAGCGCCACCGTGGATGCCGAGCATACGGACCGCAGGGTGCTGGTGGATGCCTCCATCCACACCAGGTCGGAGAGCAACGCCGATTACCTGACCATATCCCAGGAGGTGGATGACCTGCTCCGGCCCGTGTTCCGCTTCGAGGACGGCGGCGAGGCCAGGGCCATCACTGTGCCGGATGTGGCCTGCAAGGTGGTGGACCGGGTGCTGCACTGCACCTTTACCCTGGCATTCCGGGACAGCATCCAGGAGCCGCCGCCGCTGCCATACATGGAAACGCTGGACACCAGCGTGAAACCGATTTAAGAAGAAAGGTTGTGATATTATGGGCCTGCCCGAAATCCTGATCACGTTCAAGACCAAGGGCCTGACCGCTATCCAGCGCAGTGAGCGCGGGATTGTGGCGGTCATCCTGCACGATGAGACCGAGGGCGGCGAAACGCTGACCGTCTACAACTCCATCACCGAGGTGGACTTCACCAAGTGGTCCGAGCGCAATTATGATTACCTGAAGCTGATCTATGAGGGAGTCCCCTACCGGGTGATCGTCTACCGCATGGGCCTGGAGGACACCAACTATATGCCCGCACTGGCGGTGCTGAAGAACATGAAGTGGAACTACCTGACCATTCCGGGTATCGCCACGGAGGGTGTCCCCTCTATCGCCTCTTTCATCAAGGAGGCCCGCGACCAGGACCACAAGACCTTCAAGGCCGTGCTGCCCAACAGCAAGAGCGACCATGAAGGCATCATCAACTTCACCACCGACAGGATCGACAGCATTCTGTCCAAGACGCAGTTCACCACAGCGGAGTACTGCGCCCGGATCACCGGCATCCTGGCCGGGCTGTCCCTGGCCCGGAGCAGCACCTACTATGTGCTCAACGACATCACCGCCGCCGAAACCCCGGATGACCCGGACAAGCGGATCGACGCCGGGGAATTGATCCTGGTGTTCGACGGGGAGAAGTTCAAGATTGGGCGCGGTGTCAATAGCCTGGTCAGCTTCACCACCGATAAGGGGCAGGAGTTCTCCAAGATCAAGATCATGGAGGGCGTGGACCTGTACCAGGATGACATCCGGGACACCTTCGAGGACTCCTATGTGGGCAAGGTGCGCAACGACTACGACGCCAAGCAGATGTTTGTGGCGGCCATCCGGGCCTATCAGAAATCCCTGCAGCCGGACGTGCTGGATCAGAGCCACGACAACACCGCCGCCATCGACGTGGAGGCGCAGCGGCTCTATATCGAGGGCCGGGGCATCGATACCAGCGCCATGGATGACACGGCGGTGGCCATGTATAACACTGGCAGCCGGGTGTTCATTTCCTCCAACGTCAAGTTCGTGGACGCGATGGAGGACCTGAACCTGGTCTGCAATATGTAACGGAGGGACGCCGATATGGGAAAAATCAAAGGCAATAAAACCCTGTCCGGCACCTGGGGGGAACTGTGGGTGGACGGTGAGCGCATCGCTGAGTTCTCCAAGGTGTCCCTGAAGGTGACCGCCAACCGGGAGGACGTACAGATCGACCTGGACGTGGACAGTAAGATGACCGGCCTGAAGGGTGAGCTGTCTGTCACCCTGAAAAAGGTCTACACCCGGTATAACGCCGTGTTCGAGAACTGGAAAAAGGGCATCGACCAGCGGATGCAGATCATCACCAAGCTGGCCGACCCGGACGCCGTGGGCGGCCAGCAGGAGCGGTATTCCGCTGACAACTGCTGGTTCAATGACCTGCCCCTGGTCAACATGGAGAAGGGGGCCGTCATCGAGGAGGAGGTCAGCGGCGGCTTCACGCCCTCCGACCTGGTAAACCTGGACAAGATCGTGTAAGGAGGACATTCTCATGAACAGCGAGAAGAAAAGTTTCCTGGCGGAGTTTTCCCGCCGCGCCGTGCAGCGGCTCCAGGACAAAAAGGTTCCCAAGTATCGGACGCTGCACATCCCCAGCCTGGACACCGATATGCGGTTCCGCAACCTCTCCTATGATGAGATCACGGAGTGTATGAACATGGAGGACACGGGCGACCCCAACCGCAGCGACAAGTACTGCATCTATCTGGCCGCCGTAGAGCCCAGCCTGAAGGACGTGGCCAAGGAGATCATGGAGTCCGAGTCCAGCCTCCCCGCCGACCAACGCACCTTGCTGGAGCCGCTGGACGTGGTGGGGATTTTCGACATTGGCGAGGTTCAGGAGATCGCCATGCAGGTCATGGAACTGAGCGGTGTCTTGAACAGCACCAAGGTCACGGTGGTGGACCAGCTAAAAAACTGATTGCCCAGGATGGTGAGGCGTATCTGCTTCACTACTACATCCAGAAGGGCTGGGATGCGGAGCGATTTTTGAGCCTGGACCTGGAGTCCAGGCTCTTTTATACAGCCTCTATGCAGACCGCCCTGGAGGAGCGGGCGCGGATGTTTGGTGAGGAGGTGAACGGCTGATGGGCGTGGTCAAAGGCGCAATTTCCATTAAGGACAACATGACAGTCGTTCTCCACAGCATCAGGCAGGAGCAGTCGGCCTTTCGCCAGGATGTAGAAAAGACCAAAAAGGAACTGCAGGCCACCTGGGACAAAAAGCGCACCGCCAAGCTGGAGGCCACCGCCGCCTCCAAGGCGATGGACTCCCTGAAGAAAAAGATGGAGCCGCTTCGCAAAAAGGTGGTAGTGGCCACGGCAGTCAAGGACCTGGCCACCGCAAAGGTCAAGGCCCTGGGCAATCAGGTCAAAGCGGTGGGGAAAATGGTGGCCACCCCCGTTGTCAAAGTGGTCACTAAGGGGGCGCAGGCCCTATCGGCAATCGGCAAGGGCTTTGCCCAGGTGACCAAGGCCGCAGCCATCGGTGTGGGCGCGGTATCCGCAGCGGCGGCAGCGGGCCTGACCGCCCTGTTCAGCGGCAGCACGGAACTGGCCAAGGCGCAGATCGAGGCCGAGACCAAGCTGGAGGCCGTCCTGGGCAACGTGGCCAGCATCCAGGCCAGGGGTGCGGGCGCAGCGGCGCAGGCCAAGGAAAAGCTGATGGGCGTGGCCAGCGAACTGCAGCAGATCGGTGTGATCGGGGATGAAGTCACCCTGGCCGGTATGCAGCAGCTGGCCACCTTCCAGCTGTCCGAAAAGGAGATCGCCACCCTGGCAGGCGGCATGACAGACCTGCTGGCCCAGCAAAAGGGCCTGAACGCCAGCCAGGAGGACGCCGTGGCCATCGGCAACATGATCGGCAAGGTCATGCAGGGCCAGACCAGCGCCCTATCCAGGGTGGGTATCACGTTCACCGAAGCGCAGGAGCAGGCCCTGAAGATGGGCAACGCAGAGCAGCGGGCCGCTGTCCTCGCAGAAATCCTGCAGCAGAATGTGGGCGGTGTCAACGCCGCCCTGGCCCAAACCGACCAGGGCAAAATCCAACAGATGGCAAACGCCTGGGGCGACATGAAGGAGGAGGTCGGCAAGGTCACCCTCTCCATCAAGGGCAAATTCGCCTCGGTGATCATGAAGAATATCCCGACGGTCCAGAAACTTGGCACCACCCTGATGTCCACCATTTCCAAGTTTGCCGACGTGGCCATGCCCGCCCTGGACAGCGTGATCACCCACGTCACCCCTGTGGTGGAGGGGGCGCTGACCCGGCTGGGCAGCTTTGCCGAATCCATGGGGCCGGTGCTTTCAAACGTCTTTGGTGGACTGGCCCAGGGGGCGCAGACGGTGAAGCCGCTTCTGGACGGGATTATAAAGGGCTTTGCCCCGTTGCTCCCGCAGATGGTCAAGTTTGGAACCACGGTGATGGGGACGGTGCAGCAGGTGGCCGCAGCGGCTATGCCCGCCATCGCCAGCATCATCACCACGGTTCAGTCGGTGATTCCCTCTGTTCTCCCCGTACTGGAAACGGTGGTCACCACCATCGGTAACGTGATCGCGGCGGCGGCCCCTGTTATCGCCGGGCTGGTCCAGGGGATCGGCACGGTGGTATCGGCGCTGGCCCCGGTCTTTCAGGTCATCTTTGACGGCATCGGCCAGAAAGTCGGTTCCGTGCTGGAGTTCGTGGGCAGTAAGATGGGTTGGATTCAAAACATCATCGGCACGGTGGCCCCCGTGGTAGCGGACATCCTGATCACGGCCTGGGGCGTCATTTCCCCCGTTATGGACCTGGCCATCAGCGTCTTTAAACTGCTTTTCAACGTGGTGCAAACGGTCTTTAATGGCATCGCCAGCGTGGTCTCCAGCGTGTGGTCCAAGGTCAAGCCCATTGTGGAGGGCATCGGCAACGGCCTGTCCTGGGTGGCCGGAAAGGTCAAGGGCCTGCTGGGGATGGGCGGCGGCGACGGCGGCAGCGTCGGCTCCAACGCCGAAGGCACCAACAACTGGCGCGGCGGCCCCACCTGGGTGGGTGAGCGCGGGCCGGAGTTAGTGGACCTGCCCAAGGGCAGCCGGGTGCTTCCCAACAAGGAGAGCGTCCAGCTGGCCCAAAACGCCGCCCGGCCCGTGGTCCGTGAGATCTTCCAGACCACCACAGTGGAGAAGCCGGTGGTGCGGGAGGTCATCCAGAATACGGTGGAGAAGCCCGTCATGCGGGATATCGTCCACAACACCGTGGAAAAGCCCTCCATCTACACGACAGAGGGCAATTCCTCTCCCGTGCTGGAGCGTATCGAGAAGGGCCTGGGCGTGGTCACCGGCCTGCTGGGCCGGGATGGCCGGAGGGGCCAAGATGAAGATACCCCCAGAAGGCCCCCTAAACGGCCCGACAACGGCCAGGACTTCCCCCCGCCCCCTGACCCCAGCCCCAAGGCTCCGAGGCCCACAGCGGCGGCACAGACGCCGCTGCAGGTAACGGTGGCGAAGCTGGCCGACCAAATCATTGTGCGGGAGGATGCTGACATTGACCGCATCGGTGAGGCGGTGGCCAAGCGCGTGGTGCAGGCGGCCCGAAATATGTCCCCAGCGTAAGGAGGCGGCAGCGTGAAACAGCGAACCATTGAACTGAGTTTTAACAACCATGCGGAGATGTTCAATCTCCCTATCAATCCCGCAGAGTTTGAATTTACCGAGGCGCACAATAACCAGCGGATCACTCTGCTGAACATTGGCGAGGTAAACCTGATTGGACACAGGGGGCTGGTTTCCGGCTCCCTGTCCAGCTTTTTCCCTTCGACCACCTCCCCGCTGGCCCGGTATGCGGACCGGGATCCTATGGAGTACATCCGGCTGCTGAAGAAATGGAAATCCAAGCCGCAGCCCATCCGGGTGATCATCAGCGACTGCGACTTCAACCTGGCCATGAGCATCGACAGCCTGACCTACGGCAGCCACGAGGGGGACAAAGATGTGTACTACACCCTGGAACTGTCGGAATACCGCTTTTTGAACGTCCCCGCCGTCAAGGTGGAGAGCCAGGCCAAGAGCCAGACCAGCGGGCTGAACACCCGCCCCAATACTCAAGAGACCCCCAAGACAGCCACGGTGGTGTCCGGGGACTGCCTGTGGAACCTGGCCAAGAAATACTACGGCGACGGGGCGCAGTACAAAAAAATCTATGAGGCCAACAAGGCGGTGATCGGGAGCAACCCCAACCTGATCAAGCCCGGCCAGAAGCTGGTGATCCCATGATCCAGAAGCAGCTGACGGCGGGCGGCAAGGACCTCTCCCAGCTGGTGGAAAAGGTCACCTGGAGCGGTGACAGCAAGCAGGTGGCCCGGAAGCTGGCTTTTTCCATAGCGACCCGAAGCACAGACCGCTTTCTCCCCAAGGTGACCATCAACGAGGGGGACAGCGTACTGTTCAGGGACGGGGACAGGACCCTGTTCGGCGGCCCCGTCTTTGATATTGAAAAGTCGGCCTCCGGGAACCTCACCACCTATACCGCCTTTGATTTGATGTTCTACATCAACAACAGCGACATCAGCAAGATTTTTGACGATACCCCGGAGGCCATCACCGCCTGGATATGCTCCCACCTGAGCGTCCCCTTCGGCTCCGCTGCCCCCACCGGCATCAAGGTATATCTGCCCTGGCTGGGCAAGAAAGCCTATGAGGCCATCATGGCGGCCTACACCACCGCCAGCCGCCAGAACGGGAAGAAATACATCCCCCTGATGCAGAATGTCAACCAGGTGTATGTGATCGAAAAGGGGGCGCTGTGCGGGGTGGTGCTGGATGGCGGCTATAACCTGACGGAGGCCACCTACAAGACCAGCCTGCAGAAGCTGGTGGACCGGGTGATCGTCACCGATAAGAACGGCAACCAAACCAGCGTGGTGGAGGACGCCGGGGCGCAGTCGAAGTATGGCGTGGTGCAGCGCGTCTATAAGCAGGAGGAGGGCAAAGACGCCGCCTCCGAGGCCAAGGCGCTGCTGCACATCATGGACCAATCCGCAACCGTGACCGCCACCAGCGACACCCGCGCAGTTTCCGGCTATGCCATCGCCGTCCAGGAGGCCACCACGGGGCTTTACGGGAAGTTCTACATTGAGAGCGACACCCACACCTTCGAGAACGGCAAAGAAATGATGCAGCTGACCCTGGCTTTTTCCAACATGATGGATGAGAAGGAGGTCGGCAACTGAGGAGGCGATACCATGTCTGAACGGTGGGCGGTGGAAATGGTGGAGGCGCTGCGCTCCGGGGGCAAGGACAGCGGGCTGATGTTTGCGGAGGTCAAATCCGTGGCCCCGCTGACCATCCTGGCCCACGACCAGGTCATCAGCAAGGGGCTGTATATCAACCCGGCCCTGCTGGTGTGGGCCGAGGGCGGTGGCAGCCGCATCCCCCCGGAACTGGCCGGGCTGGCTCCCCACCCGTATTCGTTCCTGACCGAGTTCCACACGAAGTATGTGCTGAAGGCGGGCGACATGGTGGTGGTGCTTCAGGTGGGGGCTGGCTTCTACATTATGGAGAAGGTGGTGAAGGTGGCATGAGCATCTTCCCATTCATCGACCCGGAGGCGCTGGCGGCCAGCCAGGACAACGCCCTGCCTATGTTCCGGGAGTATGCTTACGACTACGAAAACAACCGGCTGCTGCTCCGGGACGGCCAGACCTACCTGGTAGAGGGCAACGAGGCCCTGCGCATCTGGATATTCAAGGCTCTGGACACGGAGCGGTTCCGATATACGGCCTACGATTCGGACTACGGCAGCGAGATCGGCACACTGATCGGAGCCGTCAACAGCAGCGTGATCCTGCCGGAGTTGAAGCGGTTTATCATCGAGGCTCTGATGGTGAACCCGTACATTGAGGAACTGAGCAATTTTCAATTTGAGCAATCCGGCAGCGGGGTGCGGGTGGAGTTCGACTGCACCACGGTGTACGGGAAAGACCAAATCACATGGGAGGCCAAGGGGGTAAAAGTGGCATGATGGAGGAAACCATGGACTTCAGCGCCAGCGCGGTGCTGCAGCGTATCCGCAACAGCCTGCAGAACCCCGCCAATAGGCTGGAGGGCGGTTTTTGCATGGATAACGCCCAGGCGGTGTCAGAGGAACTGGCCCGCCTGGACCTGATGGAGGTGAAGCCCATCCCTGACCGGGTGCTGCTGGACACCGCCGAGGGCGAGTATCTGGACCGCAAGGCCCTGGACTACAACGAGACCAGGAACCCCGCAGAAGCGGCGGTGGGCAACCTCCTGTTCACCGGGGAGCCGGGAACAGCAATCCCCACTGGCACCGAAGCACTGTACGGCAGCCTGGTGTTTGAAACCACGGCGGCGGCCCGGATCAGCGCCGAGGGCTACTGCGAGGTGGGAGCGCGGTGCCAGACGGAGGGGACGGCGGGCAACGTGGCCGCCGAAACCATCACCGTCCTGCGCGTGGCCATCGACGGAGTAAAGTCTGTTACCAACACCGCCCCCTTCGGCGGCGGCACCCAGGCCGAGAGCGATGACTCCTTCAGGAGCCGCATTCTGGAGAAGATACGCCAGCCCATCACCAGCGGCAACCGAAACCATTTTATCTATTGGGCCAAGCAGGTGTCAGGTGTGGGCGGGGCCAAGTGCCTGGGCGCGGAGGTCTGCGGCTCCGGCAAGGTACGGGTGATCGTCCTGTCCGACCGATACGCCGCCCCGGATGACGTGATCCTGGGCAACGTCAAAGCCCACATTGAGGAGGAGCGCCAGATCGGCGCGGCGGTAACGGTGGCCGCCGCCGCCCCCAAGGCCGTTGCCGTGGAGGTGACGGTGGTGGTGGCCAGCGGTTACAGCCTGACCGATATCCGGCAGAATATCCAGACGGCGCTGCAGCGGTATGTGGACAGCGTGAACCGGGAGGACTTCAGCACCCCGCCCACCCTGAAGGATGAGGGACGGCAGAGCAGTATCAGCTATTACCGCATCGGTGATCTGATCTTCGGTGTGGAGGGCGTGGCCGATATTATCAGCTACACACTTAACGGCGGCCTGACCTCGCTGGCCTCCGACTATGAGGAATATTTCTCCCTGGGGGAGGTGGCCGTCAGTGGCAATCAATGACAGGTTCATGCTCCCCAAGCGGGTGCGGACTATGGAGCAGATGGCTGACCTGCTGGCAGCGGAGCAGGCTGAACTGGATCAAACCCAGCGCACCATCACGGCGCTGGAGAACCAACTGACCATCAACACCAGCACCCACCTGCTCCCCCGCCATGAGCGTCTGTTCGCCCTGCCTGTCAATACCACGGAGAGCCTGGAGGTGCGCCGGGCCAGGGTGCTGGCCAAGCTGAACACACGGGGGACCACCACCGTGCGGGCCATCCGGGATATGGTGGAGATCATCACCGGGCGGGAGGGCGATGTGATAGAGCATTTTGAGGACTATGCCTTTTCCGTGCTGATCAAGCTGCTGCCCACTGACGCCACCGCCGATGTGCAGGAACTGATCCGGCAGATTGAGGAGATCAAACCCGCCCACCTGCTCTTTGACATCATCGCGGCCTTTCGGCCCACCCCGCTGGTGCATGAGAGCCGCCTGGTTTTTCACCGGCTGGCCATGCGATTCTCCTGCTCCAACTCCAGGGGAACGCCAGTCATCCGCTTTGATGGCAGCATTCATTTCGACGGCTCCAGCCAGTTCAACCAGGCTCCTGACGGGATCAGCTTCTGGCGGGCCGCATTCAGAACATCATTTTTAAACCGGGAGGCGATCACCGGCACTGTGACCATAGACGATTGGTGCGCCTTCGATGGCACCGCTGCCTTTGACGGCTCCCGGAAATTCAACGCGCAGCACACGCAGGAGGAGTTATAGATGAATGAAAACAGCGTGATCACCAGGACCCGGCGCATCAAGTTTTGCCAGGCGTCCAGTGACGCCACGAAGCCGCTGCCCATCATCACCCACATCGCCTTTGGCAGCGGAGGCGTGAACCTCAGTGGTGAGCCTATCGCGCCTTCAGAGGCGCAGACGGCCCTGAACACGGAGATCGCCCGATACCCGGTGGACAGCGTGACCTACCCGGAGGAAACCACCGCCCGCTATGCGGTGACCATCCCCAAGGATGACCTGGCGGGTGAGATCATCAACGAGGCCGCCCTGGTGGACAGCGAGGGGGACGTGGCCGCCATCAAGACCATGTACTCCAAGCAGAAGGATGCGGGCGTCAGCTTCACCTTCGAGTTCGACGATGAATTTTAACCAGGAGGGAACTGAGAATGGCAGAGGAATATTACAGCCTCCCGGAGGCCCCGGTTTATAACGCAGAGGAGATCAGAAAAATCCAGGACAGCGACCCGGTGCGGGCCAGCACCATTGTCAACCCGGTGGTGGAGCGGCTGATCGAGAACATCCACGCCGTCAAGCTGCAGGCCGATGACAACACAGCGGCCATCGCCAGGACGCTGGGTGTGGCCGAGGACGCCGATGACAAAGCGGAACGCGCCCTCCGGGCCGCGCAGCAGGCCGCCCAGGACGCAGCCGGTGCCAGGTTGTCCGCAGACCAGGCCATGGTGGCCGCTGACGCCGCCCTGGAGGCCATCACGAAGCTGGCCAATACCATCGACGCCATCCCCTCGCAAAACGGCAGCCTGACCTATACAGGCAGCGCACAGACGCCATCCTGGAACAGCTTCAACCCTGATGCCCTGGAGATCGGCGGGGACACCTCCGGCGTCAACGCCGGGACCTACACCGCCACCTTTACCCCCAAGGAGAACTACACCTGGGGCGACGGCACCAATGATGCCCGGTCCGTGACCTGGACCATCGGGCGGGCGGCTATCGCCGCCGCACCGGTCCAGAGCGGGAGCCTGACATACACAGGACAGGAACAGACCCCCAGCTGGAGCAACTACAACACGGCCCAGCTGACCATCGGCGGCACCACCAGCGCCACCGAGGCCGGGAGCCACAGCGCCATGTTTACCCCCACAGCGAACTATCAATGGAGCGATGGCAGCGCGGCAGCCCGGTCTATCTCCTGGACTATCGGGCGGGCTGTCATCGCCAACACCCCGGCGCAGAGCGGGAGCCTGACCTATACCGGCAGCACACAGACCCCCAGCTGGAGCAACTACAACAGCGCCCAGCTGACCATCGGCGGCACGGCCAGCGCCACCAATGCCGGGACCTACTCGGCCTCCTTTACCCCCACCGCCAATTATCAGTGGGCTGACGGGAAAACCGCCGCGAAGTCGGTAAACTGGACCATCGCCAAGGCGGCTGGCAGCTTGTCCCTGAATAAGACCAGCATGACCCTGAACGGCTCCACCAAATCCAGCACCATCGCGGTGACACGGGCTGGGGACGGCGCGGTGAGCGCCACCTCCAGCAATACCAGCGTGGCCACCGTCAGCGTGTCCGGGACCACGGTCACAGTCACCGGGAAAGCCTATGGCACGGTGACCATCACAGTCAGGGTGGCGGCGGGGACCAACCACACGGCCCCGGCAGATAAGACCTGTAGCGTGACGGTGAATGTGTTCAACACCAATATCTCCAGCAACAGCTGGGCCGCAATCAAGGCCGCCAGCGATGCTGGGGAGGGTGCCAACTTCTGGAGCGTGGGCGATACTAAGCCCATTGTTATCAACGGGAAGGTGGGGAATTTCACCTTCTCCAACCTGACCATTAACCCCTTTATCCTGGGCTTCAATCACAACAGCGCCAAGGAGGGAACGAAGCGCATTCACTGGCTGATCGGGAAGATCAGCGGGAAGATGGTGGGACTGTGCGATGATAGGTACAACAGCAATTCTACGAATAGCGGTTATTTTCAGATGAACACCAGCAACACCAACGCGGGCGGCTGGAAGGACAGCTATATGCGCAAGACGCTGCTGGGTAACAGCAACACGCCCACCAGCCCTTTGGCCAACAGCCTGATGGCGGCACTGCCCTCCGATCTGCGGGCCGTCATGAAAGCCGTGACCAAGTACACGGACAATGTGGGAAATGCCACCGGCCACACAGCTGGGAATGTTACCAGCACCAGCGATTACCTGTTCCTTTTGTCGAACTATGAAGTACAAGGTAACGATGGCTATGCAAATAGCTATGAGAAAAACTCTCAGGCTCAGTACGACTATTTTAAAGCAGGTAATAGCAAGGTGGCTTATAAGCACAGCGCCACAGGTACAGCCGTGTGGTGGTGGCTGCGGTCCCCCTATTACAACTACAGCCATTATTTCTGCAATGTCAACACGGACGGCTGCTCCACCGGGGCAACGCTTACTACTCGGCTGGGCTGCTGCCCGGCTTTGCTGTCTAATCCTCCGCAGAGTATCCAGCCCCTATCCCACCCGCGCCAGCGGGTGGCCCACCGGGGCCACGCCCACCGGCCCGACAGGGCCGGAACATGGAGGGCGCGTAAGCGCCCGACGCGATTTTTTATTTTTGACCCTTTGTATTGCGCCCCGTTTGTGGTATACTCAGGCGAGAGATTATGACGAAAGGGGTGAAAAAATGTCGGTGCTTTTGAATCGGCGCGTCACCAGCAAGGCCGACTTCGTGAACGTAGCCAGTGAGATTTATGATGACACCATCGCGTTTCTAACGAGATTGTCGGCTCGGTATTCCCGGCTGATGGCGGAGCCGATTGCGATGCTGGCCGGGGAGGTAGAGGACTTTGCGGAAAAGGCAAACAGCATCTTCCCCTCAGACCCACAGCGGATCGACCTGCGCATAAGGCACCTCTTGGAGGCCAGGGCCTCCCTGATGGCGCTGGATGTGCGGCTCAATAAGTGCTATCGTATCATGAGCAAAAACCCGGAGGGGTGCTTTACCACCTCCACAGGCAGAACGGTGGACGCCAGGGAGGCGGCAGAGAAGCTGGAGGCGATGGCAGATAATCTTGGGGCCAAGATTGACCGTGAGAACGACCTGCTGAAGGGCCAGATCGAGTCAACAAGTAAGCGCCGGAAGAAATAGAGATCGCTTGGGTGTACTTCTGATAATTTACTGCGAGCCGTGTGGTGGTGGCTGCGGTCCCCCTATTACAACAACAACAATAATTTCTGCAATGTCAACACGGACGGCAACTACAACAATAACAACGCTTACTACTCGGCTGGGCTGCTGCCCGGATTTTACGAAAATACGAGGTCAAATGGAGTAACGAGAGTGAAAGACGACCTTCGTAAAAGGAGAAGTACTTCCCTGGGTTTCAATCCCTAAAACTGCCCTTTGATGCCTTTGCACGGACGCTTCTTGCATGGCGTGGGATGTGCCTGACCACGTTTCATGTGCCGGGGCAACGCAGATTTAGACGGCACCCCACAAGACAACTGTACGGAGGGCGAATACTTTATTATGACCAGCCAGGAGCGCCGGGAGGCGCGATACCAACGCCGCAAAGCAAAGCGGCAGGCCAGAAGGGAAGCCAGGTGCGCAGCCCTCGGCCCCCTCGACAAAGTGTTTTCCTATCGAAAAATGTTCTTCTACGGACGCCGCTGCTGCAACGGAGTCCGCTGGAAGCAGTCAACGCAGAATTTTGAATTGCACCTGTTTTCCGGCACCGCCAGACGCCGGAGGGAGGTGCTGGAGGGCCGCTGGAAGCCCAGGAAATGCACCCATTTTACCCTGCGTGAGCGGGGCAAGGTGCGGCCCATCGACGCGCCCCACATCACGGACCGGCAGGTACATAAGACGCTCTGCAACGAGGTCTTGGTGCCTCTCTATAATCCCAGCATGATCTATGACAACGGGGCCAGCCAGCGGGACAAGGGCCTGCACTGGCATTTCCGGCGCATCAAGGACCAGCTGCACTGGCACTTTCGCCGGTGGGGCCGGGAGGGCGCTGTTGGGCTGATAGACCTGAAAGGCTTCTTTCCCAACGCTCCGCGCTGGAGCATCTACCAGCGGCACCAGCGGCTGATTACTAATCCTGACCTGCGCTGGCTGGCTGATACGGTGGTCCGATACGCCCCCAGCACCGCGCCGGAGCGTGGGATGCCCCTGGGTGTGGAGCCGTCCCAGCAGGAGATGGTAGCCCTGCCCAGCGCAGTGGATAACTGGCTGAAGTGCCAGAAGGGCATCCATTGCGCCGGGCATTATATGGATGACTATTACATCATCATGCCCGATGTGGAGCAGCTGAAGGCGGTGATCCGGGAGATGGTGCGCCGGTTCGAGACCATGGGTATCCGGGTGAACAAGCGCAAGTGCCGGATCATCCCTCTTACAAAGCCCTTCCGCTGGTGTAAGGCCCGGTTCACCCTGACGGAAACCGGGAAGATCAAGGTCAACGGAAGCCGGGACGGGATCAAACGGGCGCGGCGCAAGCTGAAGTTGTTTTATCGGGAGTTCAAGGCTGGCAAGCGTCCCCTAAAGGACGTGGAGCAATACATGAACTGCCAGAGCGCGTATTATAAGAACTTCAACGACCATGGGAGGCTGCTGCGCCTGCAGCGGCTGTATCATGCAATCTTTTTCGGAGGTGGACAATGTTCAGGATCACAAAAAACGGGGCCAGCGTCGGCATGACCGAGGCCCCGACCTACATCAAACAGCATAGCAATGGCAGCTTTGTCCTTTGCCCGGAGCCGGAGGCTTCGGGCATTGCCTTTGCCGGTTCGGTCTATCATCTGCTGGGCCGGGAGCCGCTGGAGGGGGCCGAGTCCGTCATGCTGGAGGAGGTTGACGCTGGCACCGAGATCACCAGGGCTAACGAGACCAACGGCATCGTGTTCGTGACCCTGGCTGAGTCCGGGGGGATCGATGCTACCACGGCAGCGGAACACGCCGACCTGTTTGCCGAGTGGGCCTATCCCATCAAGTACAAGGAGGGACAAATCCGCAGGTATGGCGGGGCGCTTTATAAGTGCGTTCAGGAACATACCTCACAGGCCGACTGGACGCCCGACAGCGCCTCCAGCCTGTGGGCGGGTACATCTGACCCCGCCGAGGAGTGGCCCGCCTGGAGCCAGCCTGTGGGGGCGCACGATGCCTATTCTGCTGGGGCCAAAGTGAGCCACAATGAGAAGCACTGGATCAGCGACCAGGATGGCAATGTGTGGGAACCGGGCGTTTATGGCTGGACGGAGGCTGTAGATGGAGCATAACAGCTATATCGCCAGGAGGCGGGCTAAGTTCTCTGGTATCGGCGGCATCCCGGTAAATATCCCTTATGGGACGGCTCTGGAGGTCAGGGAAGGTTTTATTCTCTTTGACGGACGGCCTGTGTGCGCGGTCACCAGCCAGAACGCTTACGACTACTTCAGCCAGGATGATGATGGCTGTGGCCGGGAACGTGGGGCGCTGGTGGCCGCAATTATCTCCTGCCTGGAACGGCGGGATGATGGCTACCAGGCCCGCTGGGATAAGGTGTGGGGCGATCCCCTGTGCCAGAAATACAGAAGGCCGGAGCATGAGGACTTCTGGCTGTGGAACTATGATTTTTTCAATGCGCCGGTGGTGGACCTCTACCACATCGCCCGGCTGATCGGGGCGCGGGCGCAGTAAGTTCAGATAGAAAGGCTGCTCACAGAGCGGCCTTTTTATATTGCCTTTAAAAGCCGTTTGAAAGGAGGCGGTGGCCTATGTCCCACTGATGGTTGACGGGTGCTGGAGCGGGGACGGCGCGGCTTCAGCGCAGCCCAGGGAGCGCCGAGAACAACGAAAGGAAGATGCACATGGAAATCTATGAGATCATCGGTAAGCTGCTGGCCGCCTTTGTGGTGGGCCTGGTTGCCTACCTGGTGCCGAAAGCCAGGGCCTGGTTTGTGGCCAACACTGACAAGACCGCCCAAGAGCGGATCAACCAGCTGGTCACCGCTTTCGCCAGGGCAGCGGAGCAGCTGTTCCACGACACGGACCCCTCCGGGGCCAAGCGCCAGCAGTTTGTCAGGGAACAGCTGTCTGCCTTGGGCATTGAGATTACCGAGGCCGTTATTAACATGATCGAGGGCGCAGTGTGGGAAATCAACACGGAAACCAAGAAAGCCCAGGTGCAGACCAAGGAGATCGTTTCCGCAAATGTGGACGCCCTGGCAGAGGCGGTGACGCAGGAGGTGCTTGCCCGACTGCCGGGGCAGACACATGAATAAACGGCCTGTTTCCTATCTCCAGACCGACTCCCGGTGGGCCAAGAAGCCCTACCGGGTGCCGGGGGAGAACAGCACCATCGGGGACTCCGGGTGCGGCCCCACCGCCGCCGCCATGCTGATCGAAACGCTGACCGGCAAGACCTACACCCCGGAGGACGCCTGTGCCTGGTCTGTCGCCCATGGGTATAAGGCCCTGAAGGCGGGGACCTATTACGCCTACTTCGCGCCGCAGTTTGCAGAGTTTGGCATCAAGTGCTGGCAGCTGTCCTGGACCAACGGCTACCACAACCCCAAGGCCAAGGTCCACGACCAGGCCCTGGAGTATCTGAAGCAGGGCTACTACCTGATCGCCCTGATGAAGAAAGGCACCTGGACTGGCGGCGGCCACTTCGTGGTGGTTTGGTGGGCGGATAATAAAATCCGCATCAATGATCCGGCCAGCACCAGGGACAAGCGCCTGAACGGGGACCCGGCAACCTTCCGCAACGAGGCCGCCTACTATTGGGTGGTGGACGCCAGGGCCTACAACAACGGCGGCGGGGCCTCTCCCGCAGTGCCGGAGTACAGCACTTATACCGTGAAGGTCGGGGACAGCCTGTCGGCCATTGGTGCCAAGACGGGGGTAGACTGGAAAACCATCGCCGCCCTGAACGGTATCAGCAGCCCTTACACCATCCACCCCGGCCAGGTGCTGAAGCTGGCCAAGAAGCCCAAGGAGGACGATGACATGGACCAGGATAAGTTCAATAAGATGTTTGAAACGGCGATGCAGCAGTATCGCCAGAACCTGCGGGATAACGACTGCGGCGAGTGGAGCCGGGCGGCCCGGCAGTTCGCCGTGGACCAGGGCATTTTCGCCGGGAGCGGCACCACGGCCTCGGATGGCCAGCCCAACATGATGTGGGAGGACCTTCTGACCCGTGAGCAGTGCGCCCAGGTGCTTTACCGCTTCGCTCAGAAGTTCAACCTGGTATGACCGTCACCATAGGCGGTAAGAGGTCCCGGAGCCGCAAGAAAACCAAGCGGACCGACTACTCAAAGCAGATGATCACCGATATCCGGGCGCTGCTTTGGGTGGTGACGGTGGGTGGGCTGTTGCTGGCCGCCTACTGCATCCGCACAGGTTACACCGGGGCGCTGCCCTGGCTGACCGCCATGGTGGGGCTGCCCTGGACCGCTCACGGTGTGGTCTGCTCCAACTATCTCAGCATGGCCAAGTCTGACCACAGGCGGGGCGGGATCACTTTTGAGAGCGCAAAGGCCAAGGACTTCTCCCAAGTGGCCGAGGAGGGCGAAAACAGCCCTCCCATCTAATGTGTTGCTTCATCTAATCGCCCCAAAAACGAAAGGATGAAGCATATTGAATAGCTTTTTTGGTTGGATTGGCGGCAAGCGCCAGCTGCGGAAGGAGATCATTGCCAGATTCCCCGCAGATGGCATAGGCCGCTATATTGAGGTGTTCGGCGGCGCTGGATGGGTGCTTTTTGGCAAAGATAAGGTTCCTGACCAACTGGAGGTCTACAACGACATCAACGGGGGCCTGGTGAACCTGTTCCGCTGTGTAAAATATCACTGCGGCGAGGTACAGAAGGAACTGGACTGGATGCTGACTTCCAGGGAACAGTTCTTTGATTGCCTGGCACAGTTGGACACTCGCGGCCTGACCGACATCCAGCGGGCGGCGCGGTTCTTCTATACCATCAAGATCAGCTTCGGCTGTGATCAGCGCACCTACGCCACCAGCGCCAGAACGATTGACAACGCCGCCGCATACCTGGAAAAGGTCAAGGAGCGCCTGCGGGGTGTCAATATCGAACACAAGGACTTCGCTGACCTGATCCGGGTGTATGACCGAAAGGACGCCCTTTTTTACCTCGACCCGCCCTATGTTGGCACGGAGGGGTATTACGACAGCCCGTTTAAGACCGAGGACCACCAGCGACTGGCAGAGCAACTGAAGCACATCAAAGGGCGCTTTATTTTGTCCTATAATGATGACGCTTCCATCCGGGAACTGTACGCATGGTGCAACGTGGAGACCGTCATCCGAAAGAACACCCTGGCGGGCAACGGCGACAACCGAGCGCCGTTTGCGGAATTGATCATCAAGAACTTTTGAACCATTACGCACAACGGAATAATCTTCCGAATCAAAGGCAACGCCCCACATTTAAGATAAAATCCTGTGTAGGGGCGATTAGATGATCATAAACCATCTCTCGCGCATCCTCGGAGAAAAGCGTTGGAGCCAAGCAAAGCTGGTCAGGGCAACAGGTATCCGTGCAGCGACTATCAACGAACTGTATAATGATTTCGCCGCACGGATTTCCCTGGAGAACCTGGACAGGCTATGCGAGGCGCTCGACTGCGATGTTTCTGACATCTTCGAGTACATACCAAATCACCAACGCAAGACGGGGAAAGACCTGATTGCCGAAGAACATGGCAATCGCAACAAGCCGCCTGCTGATCGCAGGTAAAGGAAAGGCGTTTAAGAGGAATTTTTTGACCTCTTAAACGCCTTTTCCTGTATTTACGAAAGCGGGATTTTAAGCCTTTAATTTTTGGGCTTTATTTGCAAAAAATTTGCGCTCCGTTTGCAAAGCAACAGCAGCTACCGCCACCGAAATTTGGCAATCTGTGCGGTTTTGTATGTAATCGGCGATACCGCCAGAGCAGATGAGCGGTTCCTGAAAGATATGGCAAACCCGCGCCATCTGCGGGATAAACTGAGGGGCTTTTACTTTGAGACAATGGCTCTGCACTATTTAGCCCATAAAAACCCGAACGAGGCCGCCGCGGCATTGGAACAGGCGGCGGCGGTGTTCAAAGATATCCCCGATTATCTCCGCGCGGTGCGGCATAACCAAAAGGTCCTGCGCCGGGGACAATTCTCTTCCAGGAGAATGGCGTTTTATTTGGGGGAACCGCTTAAAAGCGGCTGGTACTATATTGATCCCCGCGCCGACTGAATCTGTAGGCATATGACTGCGCCGCAGAAAATAAGGACCCGCTCAATGCTGCGGCATTGAGCGGGTTCCACACGGAATCATCGCAAAGACGTATCTTCCAGGAAAGGCTGTATATGTCGGCGGATATCCTCCGCACTGAAATATTCCATGTATTCTTCGGCAACAACCAGTTTTTTGAGGCTCTGAAACGAGTACTTCATCCAGTCTTTTTTCTCCCGTTCTGATTTTGAGAACTGAAAGACCTGACGGATGAGAAGACTGTAAAACCGCTCCAGTATTTTGTAATAATGAAAGCCGAATTCCTCATACAAGCCCTGCCGGATCAAGAAAGCTTTGACCTCCGTAAAGACCGTTTCAAAGTCATCGAAATGTCGCTTTGTCAGCGATTGGACAATGGACCCGGCGCGGCGGTAATGGTGGTAGTAAACGTCCGGTATGGTAATTACCTTGCAGCCGGTCAAAAGGGTCTGAAACGCGAAGAGGACATCTTCGTAAAAAACGTGTTCCAGAAACAAGATCCCATTTTGCTCCAGCAGAGACCGGCGGTAGAGCTTATTGACCGGGGAAGGGCTTACGACCACATGATAATCGTATTGTCCGGCGAGCATGCGAAAGGCGGTAATACCGTCAATCGTATGCGTGGTGTCATAGCGGCATTTATAGAGCGGTTGGTATGATTCAATATCGTAGTTGCGGACCAGTCCGCACATTCCGATATCAGCCTGATGCTGAGACATAGAACTTTCCGCCTTCCGAAGATAGTCCAAGTCCACCCAGTCGTCGCTGTCCAGAAAGCAAAGGTATTCTCCAGAAGAATGTTGGAGGCCATAATTCCGTGCACCTCCTGGCCCCCGGGAAGACGGCAGATAGCAGTAGGTAATATCTAGGGTTTCCTGGTAACGGGCTACGATGTCTTCTGACTTTACGGCGGATGCGTCGTCTATTACCAGAACTTCGAAATCACGCAGCGATTGGTTGCGAATAGAGTCCAGGCACTTGGGAAGATACTCCCTCGTATCCTTTACAATGATAATAACACTGACTTTCAAATATTATCCCTCTCATTCGTTCAACAAGTCTTGGATCTGTGTAATAATTGTGTCATATTCCAGGCTGTCCGTTCCTGCGCGAGCTTTTCTTTTTAAATCCGCGTAAAGTTCCGGATCAGACAGTACTCTCCGCATCCCCTCTGTGAGCCCCTCCTCCGTGTTATCCACCAATAGGCCGAAGCGTCCATCCTGCAATACGTCTTGATTCCCCGTGCAGCGGGTCGCAATCACGGGCTTTCCAAGTGCAAGCGCCTCGCAGAGTACGAGTGGGAACCCCTCGGATATGGAGGACGAGATGATGACGTCACAGCCGGCCATATAAGGATAAGGGTTATCCTGAAACCCGCAAAAATCAATATAGCCGTAAATTTCCAGAACATGGGCCAATTCCTTAAGAAATGAGAGATTGTCACCGGCGCCGACCAGGCTTAAGTGGAAGCGAAAACCCTCGCGAAAAAGTCTGCCCATTGCATGAAGCAGACGGCTTTGCCCTTTTCGCGCACCCAGGCTGGCAACCGTACAGAAGCAAAAGGAATCGTGTGGGATCGAAAACAGCGCCGCCTTTGATTGAATATCTCGGCACGCAGTCGGATTTTTAATGACGCGGCAGGGAGCCGAAAGCCCACCGAACCGCCGGAAGAAGCCTCGCTTTGCCCCCTCGGAAACAAAGACAACCTTGTCAAACTGATTATAAATGGCCCTTTCTTCCATATCGGAATTGTAATATGGGGCGGTCCAATGGAGATTCTGTAAGTCTGTATGTACCCAGGCAATCTTGCGTGCTTTTAACGTAGTATGATAGGCAAGTAGCTTGGTAGGCGGTCCTTCTAAAAACGCGATTTCCACGTCATAATCCGGGGATAGTTTTTCTGTACAATATTCACGCAAAGTACAGGGGTCCATAGGAAAAGAGGCATTTTCTTTGGCGGGATCGAGCATTGTCATCAGGCGGACATGACGGGGAACCTGATTCAAATAAATTCCTTTGCCCTTTATAAGAAGCAGATCGATTTGATATTGGTCTCGCGGAAAGGCATTTAGCAGTGTGAGCAAAACTTTTTCTGCTCCTCCTCCGCCTAAACTGTTTTCCACAATCAATAGCTTCTTCATTCGTATCAGTCCCCCAAAACCAATAATTTTGGATTATCCTATAGCGTTAATTTATAGATAATCAAGTATTATCCGTGCTT
>CAJTCG010000021.1 GCA_910574635.1 Oscillospiraceae bacterium
TCATATTCATGTACTTCTTGTTGCCCCACTGCGTGCCGGCTACATGGCGCAGCCGGGCACAGACCAACATGAGGGCGGAGTTGCCATCCGGGAAAGAGCCCACCACCCGAGTGCGGCGGCGGATTTCCCTGTTAAGCCGTTCTATGACATTATTGGTACGGATACGCGTCCAGTGTTCGCTGGGAAAATCGCAGTAGGTAAGCGTCTCTTCAATGCCATCTTCTACCTTCCTGGCGGCCTCTTTCAGTTTCATGGAACGCAGTTCCTCCACAACCGCTTTTGCCTTCTCCCGTGCAGCCTTTTTGCTCTCCTGAGCATGGATCGCCTTGAGCATCTTGGCCACCAGCTTTACCTTGGAACGAGGCGTTACAGAGAACACGTTGCGGTAAAAGTGGACAGTGCAGCGCTGGTATTTGGCTTCCGGGAACACTTCTCCCACAGCCTCCAGCATACCAAGACACTTGTCTCCAACCACCAGTTTGACCCCCTCCAGGCCACGGCCACGCAGCCACTGGAAGAAACTGACCCAGCTGGCCTTGTCCTCCTTCATCCCCTCGGCGGCGCCCAAAACTTCACGGTATCCGTCCTCATTTACCGCAATCGCCACCAGTATCGCCACATTTTCATATTCTCCGCCCCAGTTCCGCCGCAGATAGATTCCGTCCACATAGACGTATGGATACCGCCCACCCTGTAAGGGACGGTTCCGCCAAGCCTCAATGTGAACATAGGCTTTCTTGTTCAACTCACTGATGGTGGCTGGTGATACCTTGCTGCCCCACAGCGCCTCGGTGATGTCCTCCACACGCCGCACCGATACACCGGCCAGGTACATCTCTATGAGCGCTTCCTCCACACTGCTCTCCCGGCGGCGGTACCGCTCAATGATAGCAGTCTCAAAAGAGATTCCCTTGAGTTTGGGCACCTTCAGGGTGACATCCCCGGAAGTCGTGGTAAGATTACGGCTGTAGTGGCCACTGCGGTACCCCTGCCGCTGCTCATTGCGCTCGTACCGCGCCGCCTGTGTCAGCTTCTCCGCCTCTGCCTCCAGCAGTTCTTTGAGCGTTTCCTCCACGCTGCCTCGCACAAGTTCCTTTAGCTCACCCTTGATTACTTCCTCATTTAGCTGTACAATCTTCTCGGACATAGTTTGCAGTCTCCTTTCAGAATGGTGTGTCGCTACTTCATTCTAACAGAGCTCTGCAAACTATGTCTCTTTTTCTTTTTGCGAAACTTATTCTACCTTATCCTCGGTGGAGGTATGCACTCGTATATTGAAAGACGGGACCTCGGGTGTCTTGGCTTTGGCTGGAGATAATGGCTATCCCTATGCCGTGCCGCTAAGCTATGTGCTCCAGGACGGTAAAATTTATTTTCATAGTGCAAAGGCTGGACACAAGCTGGACGCAATTCGTCAATGCGCCAAGGCGTCATTCTGCGTTATCGATCAGGATCAGGTTGTTCCAATGGAACGGACCACCTATTTTCGCAGTGTAATTGCTTTTGGCGTTATACGTATTCTTGAGAACACAGAAGAGAAAAGATCCGCCATTGAAGCACTCGCAAAGAAGTATTCTATAGAAGATAGCCCGGAAAGCCGAAATGCCGCTATCAGGCAGGAGTGGAACGCTCTTTGTATGCTGGAGATGACGGTGGAACACTTGAGCGGCAAAGAGGCTATTGAACTTATGAAAGGCAGTCCTGCATAAAAGCCTAAGTTTGATGTCAGGTAAATCCGTCAGGGTCCAGTCTTGTACGGTAAGTTTGCATGGTATAGCGCAAACCCACGTTTTGTTTGAGGAGGTTTTTTCATGTACGAGGGGAGAACTTCTGGAGTTTTCCTGCGATTCGCTGTGCCGCAAATGCTGGGGCTCCTTTTTAATTCTGTTTATACGATCGTAGATGGCATGTTTATAGGCAATCGGTTAGGCCGTGCAGCAATGGCGGCCGCCGCAGTGGCGGTCCCGCTGTTGGAAGTGCTGATTTCTCTGGCAATTGCTACGGCGTCAGGCGCTGGAGTCATGATTTCGATTCGCTTGAGCCAGGGAGAGACGGTCAAAGCGCGTCGATACTTTCAGGAGTCATTTTATCTTTTGCTGGGCACAGGGCTTTTGATTGCAGTGGCTGGAAATCTGTGGCTCCGCCCTTTGTCGGAACTCCTTGGTGGAACACAGGACATATTGAATGATGCTATGACTTATTTACGGCATATTATTATGTTCGCGCCTTTCCAGTTACTGAGTTTTTTCCTGGCTGGCATGGCCCGAAACGATGGCCGCCCCCGGCTGGCAATGACGGCGCTGATGCTGGGGGCAGTTTCCAATATCATATTAGATTATCTATTTATGTATCCTCTGAACTTAGGAATTGCTGGTGCTGCTCTGGCCACTGCCCTTGGTCCTATTTTCAGTGTGCTGATTCTTTTGCCGCATTTTCTGTTGAGAAGGGGAGCTTTGTACTTTGAAAAATGTCCGCTGTACATAAGAGATATCAAGCACATTCTCATATATGGATTTCCATCGTTTATTATGGAGTTTTCCATTGGAATCGTTACTTTTCTCTATAATTATGCCATTGTTCATTATGGATATGGAGATCTTGGACTGGCAGCGTATTTGATGATTGGCTATTTGATGTTGATCATTCTGACCCTTTTTCTGGGATTAGGGGAAGGGCTTCAGCCTGTGTTTAGTTATTTCAAGGGAAGAGGGGAGCTTTCACGGAGCAAGGAAATGCTCGGATTTGCTATAAAGGTATTCCTGGCCTTGGGAGCTGTTTGTTATTTGGCAATATTGCTGCTTTCTCAAAGTTTTTATTCTGTTTTTAGCCCGAACGACACAGTTCTTGTGGCTTTTGCCAGCGAAAAAAGTATCAGCTATTTTTGCGGCTTCTGCGTGGCCGGAGTGAATGTTTTAATGATTTCCTATAGGCAGTCCACTGGGGCAACAGGAAAGGCTTTTGCGCTTTCGCTTTTGCGCAGCCTTATATTTCCACCAGTATTGATTTTCACAGTGCCAGCTTGGTTCGGAAGAAATTTCATATGGGTTTGCTTGTCTGCGGCAGAGGCGATGGCCGGATGTTGCGCGGCGCTAATGGTTAGGAAGGGGGAAATCCCTTTTGCTGGTGCCGCTCAAATCCGTTCTGCCGCTCGATGGCGTAGGCGATGAGGCCCTCCGCAACCGTGGGAATGTGAAATCTGTCGTCTACCCGGATATCGGTCACCCGCACCTCCAGCAGAGCGACGAAGTCCTCCTGGCCTTTGGCGGTCAGTTTTTTCAGGTCCTCCACCGGGACCAGGAAAACGGAGTTTTTGTGAGCCAGGGAGGTGCGGTTGGGAAGACCGTCGAGGGAGAGAATGTCACGGACCGTCATGCCGTCTTCCAGCACCTGCTGGGGGACCCGGCAGATTTCTGTCAGCTCCTGATCTGAAAGATACCCATGCTCCCGAATTTCTTGTATGGATAGCTCAAAGCCATTGTGAAGCATAGTCGATATTGCATCGGTCCTGCATCAGCAGCTCCGTCATTTTCCGGCCCACGGCCCCCCGGACGGCCAGCCGCCTCCACCAGCAGGGTTTCCTCCTGCTGGTACGGGACCTTGGCGGCGTATTTCATGAAGGCGTCCAGTTCTCCGTCCTGAATTGCAAGCACCACTTTGTCAAAGTCACTCATCCGCAGAGGACGCATCCCTACCGTATTGACGTACTCCGTAATGCTCCCGGTCATGCGGCGCAGGAGCTGCTCGGTCTGGCCCATGGCCTTCTCCTGCCGCTCCCGCTACTCCACCAGCGCCTCAATAGTGACCTTCTTCTCCTGCTGACTTTAATGTACCACAGAGCCGCCGGTATCTTCCTCCACACCGCCAATTTTCATATACCGGGCATGGGTGGCGTTGTCGCCGTGGAATGCCTTCGTGATGGCGGAGGAAATGAGGAACATCCGGTCCAGGTCGTTCCCATTCTCCCCCAGGGTCTTGCCAGTGAGGAGTTTTTGCGTAGCGTGCTTTTCCTGGCCCTTGTCGAACCACTTGAGGTATGCGTCTAGGTACACGCCCTCGCTGCCGCCGTAGTCGGTGGTGCAGAAGATACCGGCGTCTTTGGGGATCTCCTTCCCATTTTCCCAGAAGCTGTCCAGGAGGAAATACTCGTCGGGCAGATAGCCCTGACTCTCCAGCCGGTATTTCAGCTCCTCGAAAACCTCAGCTGCTGGCCGCTGGCCCGCATACTCCAATTTGCGGGGATCGTCTGCGGAGGGTTCCCATCGCTCAAACTCAATAACATTCATTTTTCTTTGACTCCCTTTTAATAGATAATAGATTTTTGACTTGCCTCAGCCGAACCGGGTATGCTATGATAAACTAGAACAAAGTTTTGCTTCAGAGGTGGTGGATACCGTGGGGGAACGGACTTATATCGCCTGTGATCTGAAAAGTTTTTACGCCTCAGTGGAGTGCGTGGAGCGGGGCCTGGACCCCCTGACCACCAACCTCGTGGTGGCGGACCTGAGCCGGACGGAGAAGACCATCTGCCTGGCGGTCACTCCCAGCCTGAAAGCCTGGGGCATCTCCGGCCGGGCCCGGCTGTTTGAGGTGGTCCAGCGGGTCAAGGAGGTCAACGCCCAGCGGGCCCGCCAGGCGCCGGGGCGGCAGCTCACCGGCTCGTCCTCCAGCGACCCCGAGCTGAAAGCGGACCCCAGCCTGGCGTTGGACTACATCGTGGCCCCGCCCCGGATGGCCCATTACATGGATTGGAGCACCAGGGTCTACAACGTGTATCTCAAATATATCGCGCCGGAGGATATCATCAACTACTCCATCGACGAGGTTCTGATGGATGTGACCAGCTATCTGGGGACCTACGGCCTCAGCGCCCGGGACCTCGCCATGAAGATCATCCTGGATGTACTGGAGACCACGGGCATCACCGCCACGGCGGGCATCGGGCCGAACCTTTACCTCTGCAAGATCGCCATGGATATCTGGGCCAAGCGCATCCCGGCGGACAAGAACGGCGTCCGCATCGCACAGCTGACGGAGAAAAGCTACCGCCATAACCTATGGACCCATCGACCCCTGACGGACTTCTGGCGGATAGGCCCCGGCTACGCCAAAAAGCTGGAGGCCGAGGGCCTCTACACGATGGGAGACATCGCCCGGTGCTCCATTGGCAAGCCCACGGATTACTATAACGAGGAGCTGCTCTACAAACTGTTCGGCGTGAATGCGGAACTCCTGATCGATCATGCCTGGGGCTGGGAGCCCTGCACCATTAAAGATGTCAAAGCGTACAAGCCGGAGACCAAGAGCATCGGCGGCGGGCAGGTCCTGCAAAGCCCGTATCCCTACGAGAAGACCCGTGTGGTGGTTCGGGAAATGGCGGACCAGCTGGCGCTGGAGCTGGTGGACAAGGGCCTGGTGACGGATCAGCTGACGCTGACGGTGGGCTATGACATCGAAAATCTGACGGACCCGGATCGCCGGAAGCAGTACCGGGGCGAGGTTAAGGCAGACCGCTATGGCCGCTCCATCCCCAAGCACGCCCACGGCACCGCCAATCTGGAGGAATACACCGCCTCCACAAAGCGGATCATCGCCGCCGCCCTGGAGCTGTTCGACCGCATCATTGACCGGAATCTGCTGGCCCGGCGGCTGACCATCAGCGCCAATCGCGTGCTGCCGGAGGGCGAGGCCCCGCAAAAGAAGGCGTTTGAGCAGCTGGACCTCTTCACCAACTACGCTGCCGTACAGGAACAGCAGGCGAAGGAAGCTGCCGACCTGGAGCGGGAGAAGAAAGTGCAGAGGGCGGTGCTGGACATCAAGAAGCGGTTCGGGAAAAACGCCATCTTGAAGGGCATGAACTTTCAGGAAGGAGCTACGGCCAAGGACCGAAACCGAACGATTGGGGGACACAAGGCGTGATCGGACCCTACGACGATATCATCGACCTGCCGCATCCCACCTCGGAGCGGCATCCCCGGATGCCCATGTCCAGCCGGGCGGCGCAGTTTTCTGCCTTTCGCGCCCTAACCGGCTACGAGGATGCTGTGGAGGAAACCGCCCGGCTCACCGACAGCAAGGTGGAACTGACAGAGGATGAAAAGACTCTTTTGGACGCCAAGCTGCGGAAGTTGACGGACTGTATTAACAGCCGCTCTCTGGTGACCCTGACTTATTTCCAACCGGACAAAAAGAAGGCCGGCGGCGCATATGTCAGCGTCACCGGCCAGCTCAGGAAAATTGATGATGTCGCGGGGGTATTGATCCTGACGGGAGGAGAGTGTGTCCCGATTGAGGATGTTTTGGAGCTCCAGCTCCATTAGAGCAGCACTCTGAATGCCGTCTCGGCTTTGGTGGGCGGCAAATCTTCCGCTTTTCTGAAATGGATACGTATGAGGGCAGACCGATCACTCGTCTTCAGGCCACCCCAGATTCTTTCCCCAAATTTCTCCACCCAAACCGAACAATGGAAATGATGATGGAGAGGATCGTAATTGCCTCGCAGACAGCGCCTCCCCAGGTGTGTACCAATATATCGTAAAGAAGCGTACACGGGGAACCAAACAATTGTGACAGTCGGATCTTTTGGGCGTTTTGTGTCCAGTATCCTATACTGGTAACCGCTACAGATACAAAGGGCAAGATGCTAATCCACCCTGCCCAGGTACATATTGTCATAACCAGCAGCAGCCCAATGATTGCCGCTAAAGTCACTTGGCTTTTCGCCCACTTCCAATCGTTTGACTTTATCAGTAGCAGATTTCTCGCAATATTGACGATGAGGCTGATTGCGCCGGTATAGGCGCCCATGAGAAAAAACTGGACACAGAAAACGATACACCCCATCAGCTGGCACAAAAACAACGCGCGGTTAGACCGTATCTGATAAGAAACAATGAAAAGCGCAACGCCCAAAAAGCCAATGGCCTGGACCATGTATTCATTCATATGACGCCGGCAAACTCCTTTGAACCCATGATTTCACTTTGATTCTATCACAGAAACCCATCCCATACAATCCGTTTTTGCAAATTGCAAAAAGCCCGCACGGTATATAAAGTTCTCCAGGTTCTGGGAGGCCATGAGCAGGGCGGATTCCTTCTTCCGGACCCGCTTTAGGGTGTTGCGGATGTACTCCACGGCGGTGGGGTTGGAGAGCCAGATGTACAGCTCGTCCAATCCGGCGACGGTGTGGCCCTCCGTTAACAGCTTGTCGCTGAGGTAGGAAAGCAGATTGAACAGCATGGCGTTCCGCACGCCGAGGCTGCCGTTGATGAGGTCCTTCACGCCGAAGACCAGAAAGCGGTGGGAGGTGACGTTGGTGTGCCCGTTGAAGAATTTGCTTTCCGCTCCCTTGCACATGGAGTGGAGGCCCAGCAGGACCTCCTGGAGCAGTTCCTTGGGGTACAGCGGGTCTTTCTCACGCTCATAGTGCTGATAGGCGTCCTCCATGACCTCATAGAGGTCCGAGAGGATGGGGAAATCCTCGGGCCGCATGGACTTGAAGTCCGTGTGATCGTTCAGGCCCCAGGTCTTGTACAGCCGCTCCAGCATCCGCTCAATGGTGTCGATGTGCCGGTCGGTGAAGTCCTTGTAGGAACGGAAGAAGTCCTTCAGGAAGGAGATGTGCTGACTGAGCCGGGTGCGCTGGCGAAAAGCCGCCGGGGCATCATCGTCGCTCTCGTTTTCAGCATTCCACAGCTTCGGTTCCAGAGGTTGGCCTCTGCCGTGATGCTCCGGCGCATATTGTTGGTGTTCCCCCAGTCCATCCGGTTTTTGTTTTGGGCGTTGTGGATGATGGCGTCCTCCTCTCCGGCGGCGGCTTGGCGGATATAGACGTGGAGGGCCAGTTCCTCGGTGGTGGCGGGGTAGCTCCGCAGGGCCAGGGCCAGAAGCTCTGCCGCGTCCAGGCCCCGAAGGAGCTCCGTTAAGGCCCGCACCCGGTTTCGGACGCCGTCGCTGGAGAGGACGGAGAGGTTATCCGGGCTGAGAAGAAAAAAGACCAGCTCACCCTTGGCCGTCTTCAGGCCGTGTTCGGTGAGCTGGTCAATGCCCATGAGCTGCCGGGTGGACAGATGCCGCCGCAGCTCCTTTTTCTGTTTTCGATTCAAGATCAGGATTCCTCCCATTCATAGTATTGCTGGTGCAGGAACAAGAAACAGACGGCGCAGCGCAGGAAGTCCATGATGCTGGCCCCCTCCATGCGGATGGAAAGGAAGGCGTAGAGGACGGTCAGCACCAGCAGGAGCATCCCAGCGCCGTGGCTCAGGGCCAGAACGGAGAGCAGGAGCCCGGCACCGATGACGGCCACGTCCCGCAGCTCCCACAGCCAGAGCTTGGCCTTTGCCTTCAGGTTATCAGGATAGATATACATTATATTGTTCGCCTCCCAAAAATGAAGGCGGCTGTTTGCCGCCTTCTGTGTATCTGATTTCATATCCTGGATTTACGTTGCGGACATGTCGGATTCGCCGAGCAGTTCAGTCAAGGCGCTCCGGCACCAGGCAATGTGTCCTTCCAAATGCCTGACCAGCTCCGCCTCCGCAAGCCGCTCCGCCTCCTTCGGAGATACGCTGCCCAGCGGGTGCTTATCAATGCGCAGGGCCTGGCAGGTCAGGAACCATTCGCCGTGGGAGTGGATATGAGGATGGATGCAGACCCGCCCCAGGTAGGGGACGCTGGCCACATAGCTGGTGGAGACGAGTTCCTGGCGGTTGTTCCTGCGCTCGTCTTTGGTCCATATCAGCATGTGCTGTCCTCCTCTCCGGCAGATGCATCCGTTGAAGCTTCCCCCTCCAGCGCCTTTTGAATGCAGTTCAGGAAGAAGGAGTTCTGCTTGATTCCGTTGCGTTTGAGGTACTCCTTGAACCGCTCGAACAGCTCTGCGGGCACCTGGAACGCAACCGTTCTCTGATTTCCTTTCATGGTGGGCTTCCCCTCCTCTTCGTAAAATTTTGTGATGAGCCAGGTCATGTACTGGCCCAGGGTCTGACCGGACGCCTCCTGACGCTCCCGAACTTTGCTGTGAAGTTCAGCCGGTATTTGCGCGCATAAATTTCGGGTCTTTTCAGCCATATCCGGCCCTCCTTTCTCCTTTTGTAAAGCAAGTATATTCCAAAAATCATGTGGAAGCTATTCACGATACCCAACGATAAATCCATTGGAAACGAAGCGAATGCAACAAGTTTTTTTGCCCTTGCATCGCTATTGGGTGTCCCGTATAATAGTCACAGAAAGCGGGGGATGAATGGTGGAATTAAAGCGATGCCGCTGGGCCGATCCGGCCTCTGAACTCTACACCGCCTACCACGATCAGGAGTGGGGGAGGCCGGAGCACGATGATCGGAAGCTCTTCGAGATGCTGATTCTGGAGGGCTTCCAGGCGGGGCTGTCCTGGCTCACGATCCTAAAGAAGCGGGAGGCATTCCGGCGGGCCTTCGACGGCTTCGATCCTGTGATTGTCGCCGGATACGGCCCGGAAAAGCTCGAGGCGCTGATGGCGGACTCCGGCATCGTGCGGAACCGCCGCAAGATTCAGGCGGCGGTCCAGAACGCGAAGGCGTTTTTGGACATCCAGAGGGAGTTTGGCTCCTTTGGCCGCTATCTCTGGGGCTTCACGGACGGACAGGTCATTCTGAACACAGACGACGAAGTCCGGGCCAGTACCGAACTGTCTGACCGGATTTCCAAGGATTTAAAATGCCGGGGAATGAACTTCGTGGGAAGCGTCATCATCTACTCATTTTTGCAGGCAGTGGGCGTGGTTAACGACCACGAGACAGGATGCTGGTGTTATCCCCGGCAGAACCAGGGAGAGGGCACACGCTGAAGCCCGGCAGGGCCATGGGACACGCGCCCATCGCCATGGCGATTCCAAGCATGATAAACTCTACACACGGTATGGCCACGCTGTTCCCCAAAGCCCGGTACCTGGCGGAGTCGGAGGCTCCCGGTATGTCCGTCCAGCCGTCCGGGAAGCCCTGGAGCCGTTCGCATTCTGCCGGCGTAAGCCTTCTTATGAGTTTCGGCAGCGCTTCGGCGCGTGTTTGAGCGAATGCCTCTAGGGCGGCCCGCTTTGCCGCCTGATAAATGAGATCCGTGGCGTCTTTATCCTGCTGGGCGCTTTCGGTGGAGGCAACATCGCCTTCCTGGAAACGATCTGATCGCTGCCGGGTAAAGACGGCGTGCCGGTGCTCAGAGGTCAGGGTAAACGACAGCTCCTCCTGAACGCCAAGGCCGTGACCGCCGTTCTCAGGAGCGCAGTCCACGGTGTTGCCCAGGATGCAGAAGGTTTCCGGCGGCACGGAAACCAGGGGGAGATTATTTCCGCCAGTGCCCGCACGGGCTGGCAAAGTGGGAGATACCTTGTGGGGCCCTGTGTACCTTGCGTCAATGCCGTGGTTTTCATAAACTCCAAGTACCAGCGGCTGATGGCCGTGCTCCTGGGCCCGAAGCGTTCCCGCCACATCTTCTGAGCATTCCATGACGCTGCCGCCCTGGTCGTTAAGGCAGAGGACGGAGGGCATCATGTTTCCGCTGGCGGTCCCCTTCAGTGTGGGAGCGACCTCCTCCTGATAGCCGGTGGTCCCAGCGTCGGAGCCCGCCCCGGCATTAAACGCGGCGGTCAGCACGCAGGGGTATCCTTGGCCGGGCATGCCGCCTCCGCCTCTGAGGGAGGCGTGCCGCTCCGGCATCAGAAAACTGTCTCCACCGCCTTTGCTGACCACGCCCGCCGCGAACAGCAGTCCGCCGGGATTCCGGCCTCCGCCTCCGTCGGCGCTTGCCAGCGTTGGGGATTTGCTCTCCGGCGTGAAGATTCTCGCCTGCTGGGTATCCCAGGGTGTGAGACAATCTTCCTCAAAAAACTTATGCTGGCCCCCGTTGCCGGTCAGCGCGCTTGTGGAGAGCTCCTCCAGGGAGATCAAGCCCGCCTGGGCCTTCAGCGCCAATTCCAATTGCGGCGGCAGGTCCTTCCCCCGCTCCACCGCCCGCCGCAGAATACCCAGGCAGGCTTTTGGGGTCAAATAATATTTGGATGGGACGTCCTCCTGCAAAATCGCAGATAAGGAAGATACGACGGCGTCTCTGGGGCACTCCGAAATGTTGAGCGTCCCACCGCACCCAAGCCACTGTGGATCGATTTCCCAATATGGCCCCAGAATATTTCCAGCGCCCGTGCGGAGGTCCAATAACATGAAGCTCTGGTTCCTCAATCTGGAGGAACGCTTCAAGGACCTGCCGGAAGTCCGAGCCCGGCGTTTTCCGTCCCGTTTCCGGGTCCCGCCCGCTGGAGAGGCTGCCCGGCACGTTTTCCCAGACGGCGAATCGGGGCCGAACATGGACACCTGTCCATCCATGACGTTTGTCTTCATCTCTCATCTCCTAGGCAATCGTGGCTTCCTGCTCGTACTGCGTGTGTTCCCTGAAACACTGGGTAGAGACGTCCTGTGTGGCGTTCATCAGCCGGTCATCTATGGGGAGTTCCGCTCTGCCGTGTTCCCGGCGATGTTGTAGGCCGTCATCCGCACCTGCTGTCCGTCCACATAGATGGGGAACCAGGCGGGTTCCGCCGTTACGCCCGCGGCCACCGCCCCGCCTGTCAGGACGGCGCCCAGGGCCATGCCGGTGAGCAGCGTGCCGTTATCCTTCTTTTTCATCTCCGTGTTCCTCCTTCGCGTATTCCGGGAGGCTCAGGCCATGGCGAGTCTCGGCGCGGCGTCCTGCTCTAGGGCGGGAGCAATCGCCAGGACATGCCAGGCTCCGCCCGGGAAGCTGGAGTGGCAAACCGTCCAGTCCAGAATCTCCATATCCTCGGGCCGGTCCCTCGCAAGCGCCATAGCCCGCATCGGCATCAAGCGATCATAGTCTTTCGAGGAGATCACATCCACCGCCTGGGCGGGGTGCTGGCGGATAAATTCCAGGACCGACATGCCGAACCCTCCCGGTTCGTAGGCTTACCATACCCGAAAGTATGTTGAAAAGCCATGGGAACCAAGGAAAAGCAAGGAGAAATAGAGCTGTGAAAATGAAGCATATTACATAACCTCCACCGCCCGGACACAATAGCGGAGGTCCCGCTGGTCCCGGACGCAGGTGTAAAGGGTGAGGCAGCTCTCGCCGGTCTCCTCCAGGCCGGTTCGGTCCGTCTCGCTGACCTTGGAAACCGTGGTGACCTCATAGGTCTTGGTTCCCAGCTTGGTGGTGAGGGTGATCCGGTCCCCGGCGTCCAGGATGTGGATCTGCCCGAAGTAGTTGTTGGTCCCCCCGGTTGTGGGCGGCGAGGCAGACGTTGCCGCCCCAGATGGAGGTTTCCTCGAAGTGGCCCACGCCCTTGGCAAGCGTAGCGCTTCCGGTGCCCTCGTAAATCTTGGCGCTGAGGTCCAGGACGGGAATCTCCAGTCTGCCCAGATGCCCGCCCTTGTAGTAAAGGTCATCCGTCACCTCAGTAAAGGCGGCGGCGTTCTTACTGACATCGGCGTTTTTCCGTTCGCCGTTGTCTCGGGTGTCGACTGCCTCAATAGAGGCAGTCTTGCCGTAGTTGGGGCTGTCGGGGGCCTCCATGGTATATTCCAGCGCCCCGGCGGGAACCGACAGGGCCAGAACGGCAAGCAGAGTCAAAAGAAGATGTTTTTTCATGGGATTTCCTTTCTGCCGCCGGCCTCTTGACCGGGAGGAGGCGGCACATTATAATAGAAACATTCGCGTTTAAAGCAAACTGCCAAAAGGAGAAACGAAACATGAGATACGAATTGACGAAGGACCTTGAAACCGGAAACGCCATCATTGACCGGGAACACCGGGAGCTGTTTGAGGCGGTAAACCAGCTGCTGGACTCCTGCGGAAAAGGGCAGGGCCGCGCAGCCATGGAGCCCGCCATCCAGTTCCTGATCGGCTATGTAGATAAGCACTTCAGCCACGAGGAACAGCTTCAGCAGGAGAGCGGATATCCCGGCATGCCCGCCCATAAGACATTCCACGCGGGCTATAAAAAGACGCTCCGGGAGATTGCCGCGAAGATTCCGGCGTCAGGCCCCTCGGTTGCGGACCTGAGCGCGATGAACAAGCATGTGGCGGTCCTGATCAACCACATTCGGGTGGAGGACAAGAGGTTAAGCTCCCACCTGAAACAGAGGTAAACGCCGTTATTCCGCCTCTTCTTCGGATTCATGCCGCCGTTTCAGGAACACAGCGGTTCCCATGCCGCCGCCTGCCAAAGCAATCAAGCCCAGGGGGACCAGCAGGTAAGCCCAGTTGAACTGGAAACCGGACCCGGAGTCCGCTTCCGTGGGCATGGCATCAACGGCGGGTCCGTCGCCCTCAAAGATGGCCACATACCGGGTCTTGTTCACGGCGATCCGGCTGACGGTTCCGGTGTAATTTGCGGTGACCGTGCAGCCTTTTACATAGCTGCTGGTGGCCGAACCGCTGTAGGGGGCCACGGCGGTAAAGCGGTCTCCCATGGCATGTCCGTCCAGGCTGGCGGTGTTGTCCGTCTGCCAGTTGATATCCTGGAAGGTCAGGGTGCGCCCGCCGTCCCTGGATGGTCTTTGGAATGTACGAGGTGTCCTGCCCGGCAAGGTTTGGATAGGACCGGGTGACGTTGACCGCCCTGGTGGAGCTGCCATAGCCGGAGGCGTCCACCTGTACGGTGTCCGGCTGGAGGGTAAGCGTACCGGAGAGGCCGTCACTGGTGACGAACTCCCTCTGCTGGGGCAAAAGCTCCAGCACGGAGGCCATGTCCTTGTCCTTGCTCTCCAGCGTTACCGTCTCTATGTGCTGGCGGCTCTCGTTCTCGGGGAGTTCCTGCTTCAGCAGGTCCACCAAGGTGTACCGGACGCCGTCCTGCTGGAAGTCGGAGCGGGGGATGCCCGCCGGGTCCTCCTCGGGTCTGAGGTCATAGACCTTGCGGACTTCTCTGCCGTCCTCGCTCCGGGTAACGGAAGTGGGATAACAGGCCGCGGTGTCTACTGCATGGCCATGCCGCCATAGGACGGGCCCTCTTCCTCAGAGCCGTCGGGAGACGCCTCCTCCGGGGCCTCAGCGGGGCCAGGCCCGCTCCTCGAAGCCGGAGGACTCTCTCTGGCGGGGCCGCTCACAGCCTCTGGACCTGTGAATCTGAGCCAGCTCCCGATGGTAGGCGCACAGCACCGTGTCCTGAAACTGCTGACGGAACTCCTTCGTGCATGGGAAGCAGATATCCCGGCAGCCATCCTTGGCTTTGTAGCCGGGCATGGAAACGAAGGGACCTTTCGTGCTGTCTACGATCCGAAGTCCCCGAACGGCAAAGTAGCCGCCCAGGGTGACGGAGACGTATGCCAGAACATTGCCGCTGGTATTGATGGAGTGGATTTTCACATCCAGCTCCAGGGCAGCGGGTTCTTGTGCGGGTGCAGGAGCAGGAGCGGTTTTGGATGCTGTTTTGCTCTGCGGGATATCTCCTTAGCAGCTCCTCCAGCGGAACGGCGTCTTGGTATGCCGCATAGCCGCATTCATTGAACCGTCCGCCTTGCTGCCAGATGCTCTGTTCGCCGTACTGCTTGTAGTTGTAAAAGCTCTCCAGATTTTTGTCAAAGTCAAAGCGTCCGGATTCCCGGATGATGTACCTGCCGTACTCCTCAGGGGTTTGAACGCAGGGGACGAAGTCAAATCCCGCACCCATTCCCAGGTAACAAACTGAGCGCCGTAATGTGTCATTTTTCCAGCCAGAACATCGCTGTTGAACTCTGGCATGGCCCTGTATCCTTCCTCTAAATCTAAGCCGGACGCGCTCAGGGAAGGAGCCTGTTCCATAAGGGTCATGTACTCACATGTCATACGAGCGATGTCATGCACCAGTTCAAGCATTACCTGGTCATTTTCGCTTGTAACATCTTCTTGGTAATGCCCGACGCAGCCACTGTTGGATACCCCGCACAGCCTCTTACCGCCCAAGGTGACGTGAAGCGTATCGTACTCAATGGGTTCTGTGACGATGTCCGCTCTTGCAAGGTCCCGGGCCGTTTCAATCCGGTAAGGGGATTGCTTTTTCTCATATTTCTGCATGAAATATGCTCCTTTAGGTCGTCACCGATAAAGGACAAGACTGAAAACAACATTTTATTGTGCAGTTACCCTAAATTCTTTCCTTTGTGACAAAATCGAACATTCAGAAAAAAACACGATTTGACAATCGTGTTTTTTCATGCCCAAAAGGAGGCAACGGCCATGCCGGATATGAAATTACCAAGCTATTTTTACGGCGATAAGGCGATGCAGTTTAGCTGCTCATTTCCTTGGCCCGGCGGGCGAGGGTTTCGTCAATGTGGTAATAGGTGGGCATGGAAGCTACTCCCCGTATTTGATTTAGGATATCTTTTGTGCAGAGAATGAGAGACTCAGTTGAAAGTATCACACTATAGTTTTATCCTTTGCATCATGGTTTCAGCTCCTCTCGTAGATTTGCCGGGAACCACCAGTAAGAGTATCACAAGGTGTTTTGTACAGCTATTCACCATATTCAACTAGTTTAAGACATAATTCTTGTTTAAAATATTCCGGCGTCCTTTTTGACGCAAAAAGGGCACCGGATGGTTGACTGTGCATAGTCAACAAATCCGGCGCCGAAACTTCGTGTATTTTAGTTCTGTCCAAAAAGGGGGAATGCAGCGATTGAAAAAGGGCACAGGTGGTTAAATAGCCGCTTGTCTGCAAAAAAAGGGAATTCGAATCCCTCCAGTTGTTTTAAAACCCTAAAAATATCCATTTCGCGGGATTTTGAAATCCCAAAAAACAAAAAGGTGAAACAATTGAAACTCTAAGCGTTCAGCCTAGAATATCCAGATTGTTTCACCTTTATGGTCCACCGACCGATTTCAAATCCGAACTTTTTATATCCTCAAAAGTGACCCGTTCCGAGCCCTCTTTGTAGTTGAACGCAATCAAAATGTACTCGTCAAAAATCGTAAACGAATTTATGAAACTGTCAATGAGCCGCCGTTCCTCAAGCTGGGCCACGTCAAGAGTACGGAACTGGCAGAGCCAATAAGTCACATCCTCGCGGGAGAGCAAGGGATGTTTCATCTCTTCTTGGATAATTTGCAGGAACACCCTCTTTGCCATTGTAGGCAGGGAAGGGTGTTCCTTTTCTAATAAAAAATCATACCCTCTGCTCCATCGCCTGCCGGGCCTTGCGTCTGGCTCGGACCAGCGCCGTCCTCACATTATCCGAGGGCATGTTCAAATTACCGGCAATCTCCTTGCCGCTTTTCTTTAAGATGTACTTTGCGCTAAGCAGGTACTGTGTCCTTTCATCCAAGTCGCCCCACACATGGGCCAGGCGGTACAGGTCCTCCTGCGCGATGATCTGATCCTCCGGCGTCGGCGCGGGATCGGCAAGCGCTTCCTGTTCCTCCCACAAAATTCCCCGGCCCTTCCCCCGGAGGGAGTTGTACGCGGTGTTCTTTGACGTGGAGATAATGTAATTCACCAGCTTGTTTTGCTCCATCCCCCGCAGCAGGGACAGCTTTTCAATCAGCTTCTCTACTACCGACTGGAGCAGGTCCTCCACTTCGTCCGTATTGCCGATGATCTTTCGTACCTCGGAATAGATCAGGCGGCGGTATTGGAGATATAACCATGTCATAAACGCCTTGTCATCCTCGTCCTCAATTGCCATAATAACCAGCGGAAGCATGGAATCACCTGCCTTTCTCCTGTCTGTTCGGGTGTGCTGGAATTTTTTTTAGTATAGCATAGTTTGTGCGGGAAACAAAGCCTTTTGCACGATTTCTTTGCGCAGCGGCCTTTATTTGTGCAGGGTTTTCCTATTTTTACCTTTTCCCTCGAAAAAAATAAAAATTTTTTGGTTGCATTTTCCGATTTCCGTGTCTCCTATTATATAGGGGAAAATAAGGAGGGATAAAAGTGATCGTATTCAAGGTACCCACGGGAGACACAAACGGCAAGACCTTCATGAAGGACCTGTACAAAACATATTCCCGACTGATGTACGCAACCGTTCTGCGCATGATCCCCGACTGCCAGGACTGCGAGGATATCGTACAGGACGCTGTGGAAAGTCTCTGCAAAAAAGTTCATACGCTTATGGGCTTGCCAGCCCCCGCCCTGACGGTGTATATTGTATATACCGTCAAAAACAGGGCCAGGAATTTCAAGCGGCACCAAACGGTCGTAGAAAAGCACATCGTTCCGATGGCGAACGCCAGCCTGGAGCTGCTGGAATCGCCGGACCCACCGCCGGAGACAAAGCTGGAGCTGGAAGAGCGGGTGAACGCCTTGTACAAAGCATGGTCCCAACTTCCCGAGCAGGACCGGGAGCTTCTTTACCGGAAGTACGTGCTGCGGCAGGACAACGAGGAACTGGCGGAATTTTTGCGCTGCAAGCCGGACAGCGTGCGAATGCGGCTGACGCGGGCCAAGCGGAAGGCGGCGGCGCTGATGAAAGGAGATGGAAGCCATGACAGAGCGCGAACGCTTGCTTGAGGAATTTGACGACGCCTACTTTGCCCTGCTGATGGAGGGCGTGGCGAATAAGGAGGGCGAACAACTGATAGCCCTCAATGAAATGCTCCAGGATAATCCGGAAGCCGAGGTGCCGGAGAGTGTGGACAAGCGGTGCCTGGAAACCATCGACCGCCATTTTGCCAAGGAACAGCGCAGGATCGGACTGCGGAAGGCCGGGAAGGTCCTGCGGCTGGCGGCGGTCATTATGGGAATTTCCGTGCTTCTCTTTACGTCGGCGTTTGCTCTTTCAGAGGATTTCCGGGTGGCGACGCTGAATCTGATGCTTACGGTTACAGAGAGATATACGCAGTTTGATATCAATAATTCTGATGGAAACAGTGTGCAAGCGTCTCCAAAGGGCAATCAAGCAGGCTTTGCGTATTTCCAAAACGCGGAGATCGGATGGGTCCCGGAGGGCTTTGAATGTACTGAAAGCGTACCTGACATACTTGCCAGATTTGAAAATGAACAGGGCGAGTATTTCCTTGTTTCTATCGTTTCTGGTCACGGAACCATGCGGGTTGATACAGAAAATCCGGAAAGCCTTGAGCATATTACTGTCAACGGATACGAGGGACTTTGCACAGTGAAGTATGGGGAAGTCTCAATTACGCTTGCCGACTTAGAGAACGATCTTTATATTGGAGTCGATGCTTCCAGCGGGCTTTCAGTCGATACTACAAAAAAGATTGCAGAAAATATTTTAATTTTGTAGGTTGCATTTTTCAAATTCTGTGTCTCCTATATTAGGAAGCCATTTGAAAGCCCGGAGCTTACCGCTCCGGGCTGTTTTTTTATGTTGCGTTTTCCGTGTTTGGGTTTCTTTATATAACAGGGGGCAGTTAAGGACCTCTGTTCTATGAAGGAGAAGGAGGTGAATTCCATGCGGGCCTGAACAAACGGAAGCGTTTGGCGGAACAAAAAACTTGCGAAATTTTTAAAATGATGCAATATAATGCGTTCCCCCTGCGTTTACCAGACAGAAGAGAGCGGGAGGCCTTTCACCCTCCCGCCGGAAAAAGAAAGGAAGATCATCATGAAAAAACGAATTGCGTCCTTTCCCGGCGGTTTTCTTGCAGCCCTGACCCTGAGCGCCTGCCTGACCACCGCCCTGGCCGCCTCTGGCACGGTAAGCTATAACTTTGCCAATGTGGCCCTGGACGGAACGCAGAAAATCACGGCGGGCCAGGACATCACCGCCGCCAACGGCCAGAAGGTCCCCGGCTCCATCCTCTACACCGACGAAGCCGGCGGCAAGACCAATTACCTTCCTATCCGCGCCATCAGCGAGCTGCTGGGGGTGGAGATCGGGTATGATTCCGCAAGCAGGACGGTCCTGCTGGGGAAGCAGCCTGCACAGCCTGCCAATGGCGGCGGGGATGTGATCGACCTCCGAACCCCGACAACGGTGCCAGAAAATCCCCGGCGGGGAGACGCAGATCTCATCAAGAGCCGGGGCGGTACGATTTTGCCAGACGATGACCCGAAATCGTATCGCGGCTCTGAAAAAATGTTCAAGGATAAGGACGGGGAACTCCGGTTCGAGTACCTTGTTGGAAACCTGGGGGCCTTGGATGACTTGGACAAAAAGGTGGCGGAGCGGCACCTGGCCAACGGGGACTACCCCAAGAACAGCAAGGGCGAAAGCTATGGTCCCAAGCAGTTGGCCAGCTACGTGGGCTATATCCCGGACCTGCTCTATGTGGCCGAGGAAGGAGACCACCCCGCCGGATATTACCGGCAGTCCGAGAGAGCGGCCGCGGCGGCAAAGTTTGAAGGACTGTCCGAGGAGGAGTGCCCCCATACGTTAGGCATCCCCCTGTATGACTCCGAAGGCGGCGTGATCGGCTCGTACAACATCGGCTGCGCCGGGCACTTTTACAAGCCTGGCATGACCTTGGAGGAAGTTCTGGGGTCTGTTGAAGACGCTGTCGCGCGGGGGGAATGGTAATTACGGCAGTATGCTTCCCTTACATCAGGCGGGGCCTGGATAGCCGGGCCCCGCCGGTTTCCTAAAGTAAAGAATTCAGGAGGCTGTCCGGCAATGGAATTTGGCTACACGATCCCCCTGCAAAGGCATTTGAAAATAAAACTGCCGCCCCCTCAAACAGCATCGGCCCCATTTTTTTGCTGGGACGTTCATCTGCTGACTATCCAAAAGCGGAGAACGGCGCTGGCGATGAACCGCGCCAGCCGCTATTGTATCCTGCTCTATGGCATGAGGGCGGCGGATTGGGTACACCTGCCGGTAAACTGTACCCAAGATTATGGACGTGGACAGGGTAAAAAGCAGAGACGCACCCTAAAGGTAGACAGAAACAAGCGAAAAAACAAAGGATTTAGGACAAGGGTATGTTCTGAGGGCAGGGCTGTGTGATAAAATGAAGCCAGTAGAAAGGGGCATCACACATGGCACGAAAAATGTTTACCCAGGAGCAGGTGCGAGTTATGGCAGAAAATCCATACACGCTACATGTGTCCACCACGCAGATCACATTTACAAACGCATTCAAGGAAGAATTTTGACGAAGATACCAAGAAGGGGATACGTCCAGAACGATTATGTACGATTTGGGCTATGATCCGGATGTGCTTGGGAGGAACCGCCTCAGCGGCATCCAGAACGTAGTGTGCAAGCAGGCAGTTTCAGCGAAAGGGTTCCATGAGCGGCCGCAGCGCATGCGCGGAGAGGGGTCTGCCGGAGGCGGCGACACAACCACCCAGGCTCAGCTGCGGCAGATGCAGCACCGGCTGAAATATCTGGAGCAGGAGGTGCAATTTCTAAAAAAATATCCTCTGCCAGAGGTACGCGAAAGCAAGGGCTGCGGCCATGAACGAGGCATCCACCATCTTTTCCCTGATCCACCAGACACTGTCCGGAAGCGAGAATGAACTTTCCGTATCCATGATGTGCCAGACAGCCGGGGTTTCCAGGTCCGGCTACTGCCGCTTCGGCCAGGCAGGCACGGGAAACACAGGATCGCGCTGATTTTGAGCTGGTTTTGGAGGCATACAACCGGCGGGGATATTCCAAAGGGGCACGGGGCATCTATATGTGCCTCATCCACAATACTCCTCCAGTGGTTATGAACCTGAAAAAGATACGCCGGCTGATGAAGAAATATGGCTTGCAATGTCCGATCCGGAGAGCAAATCCCTACCGAAAAATGAAGAACGCAATGAAAACAAACAACTACGCGCCCAACCTTTTAGACCGTGAATTTGAGAGTTATGGCCCCCGCCTCGTACTTCTCACAGACATTACCTATATCTCCTGGGGCGGTTCATTCCTCTACCTGTGCGTGATCATGGACGCATACACAAAGCAGGTACTCTCCTATGCCCTTAGCCCGTCTCTGGAAGTTGACTTTGTGCTGGATGCGGTCGATATTTTGATACGGGAGCATGGCGTCTCGCTTTACGCGCAGGCCGTGATCCACAGCGACCAGAGCTGCCATTACACCAGCTGCAAATTTATTGAACTCGTTGAGCGCAACGATCTTCGCCGCTCTATGTCCCGCAAAGGAAATTGCTGGGATAACGCGCCGCAGGAGAGTTTCTTTGGACATATGAAAGATTTGACTGACTTAACAGGTGCTCTCTCTTTTGACGAAGTAAAAGCGGTTATTGACGATTAGGTGACAAATACTTCAGATTCATTCGGCCTGCTGTCCTTTTTATTGCCTGTCCAAATATTGGGGTGTCTATTTCTTATTTTGTCCTTGACAAAGGGGACACTTTACACTCTGGGCTGCGGCTTTTCCGCAGTCTTGGCCGCTGAAAAGCCGTGGCCTGGGGGAAGGCTCCGGCGGTGGGGTAGGGACGGCGCGGGTGGTAAAGCGTTTGACATAGGCCCTGCCGGACACGCTCAATCAGGCCCACGCCTTTGCCAGTGTCCAGCTCTGCCAGCAGCTTCATGGCCTTGTCCCGCCCGCAGTTCAAGTTGCTGCCGATCTCATCTGGTGCTTAAAGCGGGGGTGGGTGATAAGCTGGCATGGGATGCGGAAGTATATAAACTGCATCGCCTCATCGCCGTAAAAATAGCTTGGTAATTTCATATCCGGCATGGCCGTTGCCTCCTTTTGGGCATGAAAAAACACGATTGTCAAATCGTGTTTTTTTCATGCTGTTGGATTTTGTCACAAGGGGTTGATTTTTTGGTGACTGCTGACAAAGTCAGTATTTGCAAGGGTTTCAAGATGGTGCCTTACGAGTGTAAATCCAAGTGGTCAAAGGAATCATATCTTCCGCCCTTCGTGTCCTGAGAGGCAGGGCGATACGGAAAGACTCTATCTCAACGGCGGCAGTCATGCCTGCGTGGCGCCGGCGTTGTTCCAAACCGAATACGCTTATCAACAGGTCAAATGTGGTAGCCCACGCTTTTCAAATATTCCACGCTGGCCTTCACGTCCCGCAGACTCCCTTCCACATTCCTGGGGTCCCGCTCCTGCTCGATGGTAATATAGCCGCTGTAGCCGATATCCTCCAGCGCCTGTTTAATGCCGGGATAATCCAGGCTTCCCGTACCGATGGGGCACATGGCTCCCTTGCCGCAGCCGTCAAAAAAGCGGATATGCTCGTTCAGCACTTCCCGGTAGACCTTCTCATTGACGTCTTTAAAATGGACATAATCCAGCCGGGAGGCGTATTTTTTCAAATATTCCGCCGGGTCCATATGCGAGTAATAGAGATGCCCCGTATCCAGGCACAACCCCGCCGTCTCATAGGGGATGTCCCGGACCACCGCCGCAATCTCGTCTTCGAATTCAATATAGCTTCCGGCGTGGGGGTGAATGACGGGCCGGACGCCGTACTTGTTAGCCCGCTCGCACACTGCCCGGAGGTTCTCCATAAAGCCGGACCACTCCCCGGCGGAAAGTCTGGGGGCCCGGTCGGGATGGCCTGCGGCGTAGTCCCGCCGGTCATGGCCCCAGTCCATAACCGTCATGTAGGGCGTGGGAAATTTCTGCCCCTGATGGACCGGCAGCTTTGGCAGGGCCGGGTCCGTAATCAGGCGGCAGATGTCGTCTGCCGCTTTCAGGACGCTTTCCTGGTTGGCAGGGTCCAGCAGGTCGTGGAAGATGGTGCCCGCCACAATGGCCACGCCGTTCTTCCGCAGTTCGACGGAAACCGTTTCCGCGTCAATGGGCAGATAACCGTAAGGCCCCAGCTCAATGGCGCTGTACCCCGCCAGACCGGCCTCTTCCAGTACCCGCCGCCAGGGGGGCAGATAGGGATTTTTGGGGTCGTCCACGCCCCAGCAGCAAGGTGCGCCGCAGATTTGAATCATGCTCATTCCTCCCAATTATTTCGAGCGCCAACGTTCAGCCGCAATATTTGAAAACCACGCCAGCCGTCTTTGTTTATTGTGCACAGTTTTTCTCTTCGAAATTTGTGCGAATCGTCCGGTTTGCCGCTGGACTTTTTGTGAAAACCTGATATCCTAAGAACTGCAATCCCAAGTATGAAGGAGGCGATTCGTATGTTTAAATGGTTCCAAAGCCTTGTCAGCATCCGCTATCAGGAGCTGAACCGGATGCGCCGCGAATTGCGCCGCGAGGCAAAGAAATAAGCGCCCGGACCTTTTCCGGCGGCACACATAAGATATCGGCAAAAGAACGCCTCCCCAGCGGAAAAATCCGCCGGGGAGGCGCATTTTTCATGTCCGTTTCGAGGCGGTCCCACCGCGTCGAGATTTCCCGCGCCCGCCTGCCCTCTATTCCGGCAGACTGTCTTCTATAACATCCAGAAGAATCATGCGCGTATACATGAAGTCTTTCAGTATCACCCCGTTGTCATGCTTCGTATCCTCTTTCAATACGCAGTACGACAAGCGCCCCTTCAGCCTGGCGCTTCGGGGCTCCCGAACGCTGTCGATCCAGTCGGCCATTTCCCCTTCGCCATACAATTGAATGGAACTGGATTCTTTTCCATCAGGCGACTTTGCAGTGGCGCGGATGCCGGAGACGTCTCCAACCTGCAGGCCCAAGCCCTTGCAAAGAGCTACCTTTACAGAACTAGTCTGATTTGGAGTCAGCTGCATATCCAGTATAATCTCTTGTCCGTAGTATTTATAAGGCCGGCGCAAAAAGCCTCTCAGAATTTCGTAGTCGCCGCCCTCCGTATCGGAGGGCAGAGTCCGCAAAGAGTCCTCGATCGCACGATCTTTTTTCAGTTCGTTCATCAAATCCTGGGTTATTTTTTTGCCAAGATCGGCGGGAGTTGTGAACGAGCTGACCACATGCGCCTTCTTTAAGCGGGATTTAAACGCTTCTAATTTTTCCGCGCCCTCCCCTTTATCCACAAATCTGGAAGCAATCGGATGGTTTTCATCCAATATGTAGATCAGCACCGGAATCCTGTTTTTTACCGCCTCGTCATACTCCAGCTCCGTAAACGATTTCCCGCTGTCCTCCTCCACGATTCCGTAACGCATGCCGATGATCCCGATATAAAGCTTGCATTCACGCACAGTCTGTAGGCACTTATCCAAAGGTCTCTCAGGCGTTGAGCCGAAAAACTCCATTCCCTTGATGGTCTGGTTCATATAAGTAATGCTCCGTTCCACCTCATCCCTATAGGCCTTTAAATCCTCATAGGTAGACGACACAAATATGGGGACGTTCATACGCTCCTGAGTCGTGGCCATGGGTTTTTCCTCCCATTCTTTTGTTCTTGGCGTTCCTTACGCCGCCGGCCGTGATTCTCCCCGCGCTCTCACGGGCAGACGGCGGCAGGGCGCCTGCCGCTCGTCTACAGTATACAATAAGTTCCCCCGCCTTTCAACCAAATCCGGCAAACCGTTATCCCGGCAGCAGCCCCGGCACGAGTTCCGCCAGCAGTGCCGCCAGCTGGGCATGGCCCTTCCGGGTCAGGTGCATCCCGTCCACGGCGTTAAACTCGCAGTCCTTGGCGTCTAAGTAGTGGGCTCCCACCAGCCGGGCGGTCTTCTTATAGTACTTATGCAGCTCCCGCGTCTTTTCCAGGCAGCCCTTTCCCATAGGCTCCCCGCACTCCGCCAGCTCCATCTCCGGGCGGATGGGAGGCGGACAGACAATCAGAATATTGGGCGCGTGATCCCCCCAGCAGTCCACGCTCTGGGCCTTGCGGACCAGCCGCTCCATGCCGATGGCGATGCAGGAGGCGTTGGCCCCCAGACGCTCTTTGGAGTCGTTGGTGCCCAGCATAATGATGAGAAGATCAACCGCCTCGTGGCTTTTCAGCAGAGAGTACACAACCGTGAGGGCGTCCATCGTCTCATGGAGGGGGTCCTGGAACACAGTGGTCCGGCCGCTGAGGCCTTCCTCCGTCACCAGGACGTCCGGCCCCAGGGCCTTTTGGAGGAGGCAGGTCCAGCGCTCGTCCTCGTTGAAGCGGCTGCCTCCGTCGGCGCAGTCGGCCGGGTCGGCGCAGTAGCCGTGGGTGTTGGAATCTCCTAAGCAGAGGATGTGCTTTTTCATCGTCCATCTTCCTTTCTGTCTGCGGTAAGCCAGCCTGAAATTTACCCTATGTGGTATAAGTTAGCAGGTTTTTCCGGTTTGTCAAGGCATACAATCAAATTCTTTTCCGAATTTTGAGGGTAAATTCACCAAAAATCGAAATTATTTTTGAAACTTTCCCTAAATATTCTTGTCTTACGAAAATCCTTCCGATTTCAATTGACAAAAGAAGGGAGTCCTTGTATAATTTACACAGTGAGCCGGCGATCGGCCGGTTCATTTTTTGTAAGGATTAAAAGGAGGATTTGCGATGAAAAAAATGCTTGCTCTGCTGCTGGCCATGGTTATGGTCCTGGGGCTCGCCGCCTGCGGCAAAAAGGACGATACCCCGCCCCCCGCCGACGACCAGACCCAGTCCGACACCCAGACCCCCGAGACCCCTGAGGAGCCCGCCGCCGCCGGCGAAATTACCCTGTGGACCTACCCCATCGGCGACTGGGGCAAGGAAGACAAGGTCAAAGCCATCACCGACGCCTTCACGGCCGACACGGGCATCTCCGTGAAAGTGGAGTACTTAGCCTACGCCGACGGCGATGACAAGGTTAACTCCGCCATCACCGCGAAAAACGCCCCCGACCTGATCATGGAAGGCCCCGAGCGCCTGGTGACCAACTGGGGCGACAAGGGCTATCTGGTGGACCTGAGCGACATGTTCGACGATACGGACAAGTCCGAAATCAACGCGGCGGCCATGGCCGCCTGCACCCACCCCAACGGCTCCGTCTATGAGTATCCCCTGGTTGTCACGGCCCACTGCATGGCCATCAACCTGGACGCTTTCAAGGAAGCGGGCGCCGACCAGTTCCTGAACCTGGAAACCCACACCTGGACCACCAGCGATTTCATCAACGCCGTGGACGCGCTGTATGAGCACTTCCAGGCTCCCGTGGGCGCCGTGTACTGCAAGGGCCAGGGCGGCGACCAGGGCACCCGCGCCCTCGTCAACAACCTCTACGGCGGTACCTTTGCCACCGCCACCCACGACCAGTACACCTGGAGCGACCCCGCCAACATCAAGGCGCTGGAGCAGCTCAGAAGCATGCCTGGCATCGCCTTCGACGCCTCTCTTGAGGGCGGCGACGAGATCAAGGTCTTCTATCAGGGCATCCTGAAGATGGCTTTCTGCTGGAACATTGCCCAGCAGCTCAACCCCAACCAGGCCGACACCGGCGCGGGCCTCACCGCCAACGGTGAAGAGATCGTCTTCATGGGCTTCCCCTCTCAGGGCGGTTCTCCCGCTCTCCAGGGCGGCATCTGGGGCTTCGGCATCTTCGACAACGGGGATGAAGCCCGAATCAACGACGCGAAAACCTTCATCAAGTGGATGTGCGACTCTGAGCACACCGTGGAAGCGGTAAAGACCGCCAACTACTTCGCCGCCCGTTCCGCCGCCGAGGGCACCGACCTCTCCGACATCTGGGCCGACAACGAGATCATGAACGAGTACCAGGTCCTCATGCCTTACCTGGGCGACTACTACCAGGTCACCAAGGGCTGGGCCGGCGCCCGTACCGAGTGGTGGACCATGCTCCAGGAGGTTGGCGAGGGAGCCACTATCGCCGAGGCTGTTTCCATCCACGCCGAAAAAGCCAACGCAGCCGGCTAAGCATTTCCATACACCGTCAAAGAGATAAGGGTTTTTGCGCCCCTCTCCCGCGAAGGGCGGGAGAGGGGCGCGTTCTACCTCAGGAGGCCCTGCCCTGTCGAATCCAGTCGTAAAGGAGTGTTGATCTTGGCAAGACAGTCCCATCCCACCATGAGCCGCGCGCTGCAGCGGCGGGAGAACATCTCCGGCTACCTCTTCCTGCTGCCCAGCCTGATTTTCTTCATCGGCTTCGTGGTCATCCCCATGATCATCTGCATCGTTACCAGCCTCACGGACGCCAACATGCATGACCAAGGCATGTTTGGAAACTTCATCGGCTTTTCCAACTTCACCAATCTGCTAAGCGACGAAACCTTCCTGGAGGCGCTGAAAAACACCTTCATCATCGTCATCGTCAGCGTCCCCACCGTGTGCGCATTCTCCCTGTGGGTGTCCTCCGTCATCTACAAGCTCAGCGGGCCCGTGCTCTCCGCCTTCCGCTGCATCTTCTATCTCCCCGTGGTCACCGGCTCCGTGGCCGTCACCGTGGTGTGGAAGTGGATGTACGACAACTACACCGGCATTTTCAACCACGTCCTCAAGGGCGCGGGGCTCATCGACCAAAACATCAACTGGCTGGGCGACTCCAAGTACGCCCTCTGGTGCATCATTTTGATTCTGTTCACCACCTCCGTGGGCCAGCCCATCGTGCTGTACGTCTCCGCCCTGGGCAATGTGGACCAGACCCTCATTGAAGCCGCCGAGGTGGACGGGGCCAACGGCTTCCAGGTCTTCTGGAAGGTAAAGTGGGCCCAGATGATGCCCACCACCTTGTATATCCTGGTCATCACCACCATCAACTCCTTCCAGTGCTTCGCCCTCATTCAGCTGCTGACCAAGGGCGGCGCGGGAACCAACACGGTGATGTACCATATCTACTGGACCGCCTTCAAGCTGACGGAGCAGGCGGGCCACTTCGGCTACGCCAACGCCATGGGCGTGGTGCTGGCCATCTTCATCGGACTGCTGTCCGCCCTCCAGTTCAAGCTGGCGAAAGAAAAGTAAGGGGGTGCTGGTATGAAAATCGAAACTGGACAAGGCCGGGCGTATAAAATCGCCTCCATCATCATCCTGGTCATTCTGGCGTTCCTCTTCACCTTCCCGCTGTATTGGATCGTCACCGGCGCCTTCAAAAACGGCGCGGATATCAACGCCACCAAACCCATCTGGGTTCCCACCGAATGGGTCATGAACAACTTTGACAAGCTGATGAAGCAGCGCAGCGTCCCCCTGTGGGAGATCTACCTGCCCTTCGGCAGCTTCTTCAACGGCGGGAAAAAGGTGCTTCTCACCGCCGGGCCGGAGGCCCCCGCCGCCATCCGCTGGCTCATCAACGCGGTGCTCATGTGCGTGCTGGCCATGCTCATCACCTGCCTCACGGCGGCTATGGCGGGCTACGCCCTGGCGAAGAAGCGCTTCAACGGCCGGGCCATCCTGTTTTCCCTCATCGTCTGCGCCATGGCCCTGCCCAAGCAGGTCATCCTGATCCCTTTGCTGAAAGAGATGTCCGCCCTGCGTCTGTACGACAGCCTGTGGGCGGTGATCTTCCCCACCGTGGGCTGGCCCTTCGGCGTGTTCCTCATGAAGCAGTTCTCGGAGAGCATCCCCGGAGAGATTCTGGAGGCCGCCAGAATTGACGGCTCCAGCGAGTGGAATACCTTCTCCACGGTGGTCATGCCCATGATTAAGCCGGGCATCGGCGCCCTGGCCATTTTCACCTTCATCAATTGCTGGAACGACTACTTCATGCAGCTGGTCATGCTGGCCAGCGGCAGCAACTTCACCATCCCCCTGGGCATCGCCACCCTCCAGGCGGAGACCTCGGTGGACAACGGCCTGCTGATGGCCGGCGCCACCCTGGCGGCGGCTCCCATCATCATCGTCTTCCTGATTTTCCAGAAGTACTTCACCCAGGGCATCACCATGGGCGCGGTGAAAGGATAGCGCGATGATTTACGCCAAACACAAGGACGCCCCGGCCTACCGGGGCATCCACCCCAACCTGGACCTGGCGCTGGAGCATATCACGCCGGAGTTTTTGGCCTCCGTGGGTCCGGAGCGGGTGGAGCTCAAGGGCGGCGTCTACGCCACCCGGTTCACCTATGAGACCGTGCCGGCGGAGGAGAGCTTCTTCGAGGCCCACAAAAAGTACCTGGACATCCACATCATGGCGGAGGGCTCCGAAAAGGTGGAAATCGCCCCGCCGGAGGCCCTGGCGGAATTCGACCGGGTAGAGGCCAACGACTTCTACGCCTACCGGGGTGAGGGAGACTATAAGCTGATCCTCTCCCCCGGGGACTTCCTGGTGGTTTTCCCCGGCGACGCGCACCGCATCAAGATGCAGGTGGACGGGCCAAAGACCGTGAGCAAGGTGGTCTTCAAGGTGAAAATTTATGACTAGGAGTGACAACATGAAAGACCTTTCCAAATACCAGGGTATCTTCCCCGCCTTTTACGCCTGCTATGACCAGGACGGCAAGGTCAGCGCCCCGGCGGTCCGGGCCCTGGCGAAGTTCCTGCTGGACAAGGGAGTAAAGGGCCTGTATGTGGGCGGCTCCTCCGGCGAGTGCATCTACCAGAGCGTGGCCGAGCGGAAGGAGACCCTGGAAAACGTCATGGCGGAGGTGGGCGGCAAGCTGACCATCATCGCCCATGTGGCCTGCAACAACACCGCCGACAGCCGGGAGCTGGCGGCCCACGCCGAGAGCCTGGGCGTGGACGCCGTGGCCTCCATTCCCCCTATCTACTTCCACCTGCCCCCCAAGGGCATCGCCAAGTACTGGAACGACATCTCCGACGCGGCCCCCAACACGGATTTTATCATCTACAACATTCCCCAGCTGGCGGGCGTGGCGCTGTCGGTGCCCCTGCTTCAGGAGATGCTGAAAAATCCCCGGGTCATCGGGGTGAAGAACTCCTCCATGCCTGTCCAGGACATCCAGATGTGGCACGACGAGGGGGCCCTGGTCTTCAACGGCCCGGACGAGCAGCTTCTCAGCGGCCTGGCCGCCGGAGCCGCCGGAGGCATCGGCGGGACCTACGCCGCCATGCCGGAGCTGTACCTGGAGATCTTCCGCTGCTTTAAGGCCGGGGAGATGGAAAAGGGCCGGGAGGTCCAGAACGAGTGCTGCCGCATCATCTACAAGATGTGCTCCACCCAGGGCAACATGTACGCCGTCATCAAGGAGCTCCTCCGCCTTCAGGGCGGACCGGATATCGGCGGCGTCCGGGCGCCTCTGCTGGCGCTGGAGCCCGGCGATCAGGCCATCATTGTTCAGGCCCACGAGATGATCCAGGCCGCTATCGCGAAATACTGCTAAGCGACCCCCCCCGCTTTTCCTTGGAAAAGCGGGGGGGTCGTTTGTGGTGAGGACGGTCCGCAGGCTTCCTTGGGCCGTGTTTTGCCTGGAACAAGAGGGCGCGCGCCCTTACAGCGCGGCCTTGCGCACCCGCTCCAAGGCTTGCTCCACCGCCGGAATCTTGATGACAAGGACGGTGACGGCCGCCTCCGCCAGTAAATAGCTGTAGTTGTAAATGATGGGGTAAAGGTTCCGCAGGGCCAGGGGGAAGTTTTCCGGCATGTAGTCCATCCAGTAGAGGTAGCCCCCGATGGAGTGGAACACCCCCCGGGCCAGCACCGCCGCGATGTAGCCGGTGAGGAGGCTGTTCTTCTTTCCCCGGAAGAGCCCCGCCAGCCCCAGGGCGGCGAAGGCCAGCACATAGTCGCAGCAGACCTGGAACAGCGTCAGGAAATAGGGCTCCTGCAAAAATTGCAGAATGCCGTAGGCAAAGCCCACCAGCATGCCGGTCTTGACGCCGTACCAGTTGGCCACCAGCACGATGAAAAGCATGCTCAGCAATGTGACGGACCCGCCGTAGGGCAGCTTGAAGACCCGGATGAAGCTGGTTACATAGGCCAGGGCCACGGCCATGGCGCAGTAAGCCAGCTGCTTGGCGGCAAAGCCCTTTTTCCCGCCCCGGTCCGCCAGGGCCAGGCCCGCCAGAATGCTCAGCACCAGCAGCGCGGCGCTCAGCGCGTAGCCCGCAGTGGTGAGGCCTCCCTCACCGTTGACAAACAGGTTCAGCATGGGATGATGTTCCTCCTTGTTCCGACCGCGAAACTGACGGCAATCCAAAAAGCCCTCCCGAAACCGGGAGGGCTGTTCCTCATGCGGAAAAAAGCATGTCGGTTCATGACGGCTCCCTACGTTGGCATTACCCAAATCAGGTTGTGGGTCGAAGCGTTCGCTTCCTCTCAGCCCGCTTCCGCGAGCTCCCCAGTTCACGATCTTATGTAGTTTGTAACAAGATTATAGCACGGCCCGCGGCCCGGCGCAAGCCTTTTTTGCATGGCCCGGCCTCCCCCGCGCCGCGATTACCTTTCGTATTATCGCAGGAAATCCTGCGTTTCGCCTTTGAGCAATTTGTCGGTTTTTGACACGCCGCCAGGAAATATGTCACAATCCGGCGCATGAACGCCCTTCGCTCCGCCGGTATTTTTACAGCTTTCTTCCCTTTCCGTGCGTTTTTCCGCCGCTTCCCGAAAAAGCAGCCCCAGTCTCTTGTAATTTACATAAAATTTTTCATAAAAGGCTTCTACAAAAAGTTATTCACACTTTCCACAGAGTTTTCCACAGGGCTGTTTCCCAAAGTTTACAGGTTTCTCCTGTTGTCTTTCGGGCTGGAAAAAATTTACATACACACTACCGCCATCCGCCTTTTGGTAGTTTAGTTTACATAAAACATAAATTTGCAAAAATTTCTCCACCACTTTTGAAAACTCGCTCTGGACATCCGGATTTTTTGTTGAAAAAGGGGAAGCTTCCACGGAAAAAAACCAGGGCGTGAAAGCAATCATGCAAGACGTGCGGATAAATCCGCCCAGCGGGAATGATATATTGCGTGACAAAACGGCGGAACCGTACTATAATAAGAGCCGCAAAACGCAAAAAGGCCCTGAGCCGGGAGGTAAACAATGGAAGAACACAACAATCTGAGCGTGCTGATCGCCATGAGCGGCGGCGTGGACAGCTCGGCGGCGGCCTATCTCATGCAGGCGGAGGGCTTCCGCTGCCAGGGGGCCACCATGCGCCTGCTGGAATCGGACGACGGCCGGAACGCCGCCGACGCGGAGTCCGTCTGCCGGAAGCTGGGCATTCCTTTCATGACGCTGGACATGGCCCGGGAGTTCCGGGAGGCCGTGATTGAAAAATTTGTCCGGGTCTATCGGGCCGGGGGCACCCCGAACCCCTGCGTGGACTGCAACCGGCGCATGAAATTCTCCCGGCTGATGGAGGCGGCGGACGGCGCGGGACTTCATTACGTGGCCACCGGGCACTATGCCCGAGTGGGCCGGGACGCCGGGACGGGCCGCCAGCTTTTGAAAAAAGCGCTGGACGCCGGGAAGGACCAGAGCTATTTCCTCTACACCCTCACCCAAAGCCAGCTGTCCAGAGTCCAATTTCCCTTGGGCGGCATGGAAAAGCGGCAGGTCCGGGAACTGGCGGAGCGCCTGGGCTTTGTCAACGCCCGGCGGCGGGACAGCCAGGACATCTGCTTCATCCCCGGAGGGGACTACGGCGCGTTCATCGAATCCTGGACCGGAGAGGCGTTTCCCGCCGGGGACTTTCTGGACCGGGAGGGCCGGGCCGTGGGGCGGCACCGGGGAGCGATCCGCTACACCCTGGGCCAGCGGAAGGGGCTGGGCCTTTCTATGGGCGAGCCCGTCTATGTCTGCGGAAAGGACATGTCCGCCAACACCGTCACCGTAGGGCCGGAAAGCGCCCTCTTCGTCCGGGAGATCCTGGTGGAGGATCTGAACTGGATTGCCATAGAGGGTTTGGATTCTCCCCTGCGCGTGGGAGCCAAAACCCGCTCCCGCCAAGCGGAACAGGCGGCGGAAATTTTCCCGGAGTCCGGAGGGCGGGTCCGCGTCGTGTTTGACCGGCCCCAAAGAGCGGTAACGCCGGGCCAGGCGGCGGTATTTTACAGCGGGGACGCCGTCGTGGGCGGCGGAACCATTGTGGAAGCCGGAACGGAAAAGGAGAACGGTCATGAGCTGTGAAAACTGCGGAAGCTGCCGGGGAGGCTGCGGCCTGCTGCTGACGGAGGCGGAGCTGGCGCTGCTGCGGCGCTTGGGGGAAACGCCCTTCCTCCCCATCGCGGCGGCCTTCGACAGGAAGACGCCGGTGTACCTGGAAGACCCGGAACGCCCCCGGGGGCAGTCCGCCGCCGCCATCCAGGGCCTGGCGGCAAAGGGGCTGCTCTGCCTGGACTACGACATCCCCCTGAAAAACTTCGACTACGCCGCCTATCGGGACTATCCCCTTCACGGCAGCATCGCCCTGACCGGGCGGGGCCAGGAGATCCTGGAGCAGATTGAGATTCAAGGAATCGAGGAGTGACGCCATGCTGGACCAGTTTTCAAGGACGGAGCTGCTGCTGGGCCGGGAGGGCGTGGAGCGCCTGGCCCGGGCTCATGTGGCGGTGTTCGGCCTGGGAGGCGTGGGGGGCTATGCCGCGGAGGCCTTGGTCCGCAGCGGCGTGGGAGCCCTGGACCTAATCGACAGCGACCGGGTGAGCCTGACAAACCTGAACCGCCAGATTCTGGCCACCCACCGGACCCTGGGCCAATACAAAGCCGACGCCGCTAGGGACCGGGCGCTGGAGATCAACCCGGAGGCCAGGGTAACTGCCCGCAGGGTCTTCTATGGCCCCGACACCGCCGGAGACTTCGATTTTTCCCAATATGACTACGTGATCGACGCCATCGATACCGTCACCGGCAAGCTGGCTCTGATTCAACAGGCCCTGGCGGCCGGAACGCCCATCATCAGCTGCATGGGAGCCGGGAACAAGCTGGATCCCACCGCCTTCCGGGTGGCAGACATTTACGAGACCTCCGTCTGCCCCCTGGCCCGGGTGATGCGGAAGGAGCTGAAGCGCCGGGGCGTCCGGCGCTTGAAGGTGGTCTACTCCCAGGAGCCCCCCCGGAACCCGGAAGGGGCGCTCTACCAGGAATCCCTGGAGGGAGAAATCCGGCGGCAGCTGCCGGGGAGCGCGGCCTTCGTTCCCGCGGCGGCGGGACTGATCCTGGCGGGAGAGGCCGTCAAGGACCTGGCCCTGGGGCAAAAGCGATAACCACACCGGGAGGGGAAAGCGCGGGGCGCTTTCCCCTTTTTTGCCCGGCGAGAGACGTTCTTATCTTTCCCGTCCGCGTGCCGATATTGTATATATAGGAATCCACGCTGGAAACGGATTCAAGAAAGGAGGCGTCTGCATGGGCGAGCTGACCATCCGCAGAGAGCGCGGTGTGTCCGGGCCCCGGTATCAGGCGGCGGAGAAAACGGAGAGGACAGCCGCCGCCGGGCAAAGCCGCCCGCCGGCCAAAACGCCGGGGGCCACCGTCTCGGAGACTCTCCAAGCCCTCATGAGCAAGATCGGCCAGGCGGAAAACCACACCCGGGAGAGCCACCGGACGCTCCAGGTGGGGGAAGCCGTGCTGGCGGAGGTCCAGGACGCCCTGGACCGCATAGCCGGACTGGCTGAAAAAGCCGCCGGAGGAGGCGGCGCGGATCGGGCCGCCCTGCAAGCGGAGCTGGCGCGGCTGGCGGAGGAAATCGACCGCATGACCGGCGGAGCCTTCGCCGGGGATGCGCGGCTGTTTTTGGAGGGGGACGAGGAGATTGAAGACGGGGTGGAGCCCCCGCCGGACGCCGCTCTGGAGGACGAAAACCCGGATCGGGTCCAGACGTTCCCCAACTGGCTGCTGCGGGGAATCGCTCAAAGCGGCCTGTCCCCGGAGCTGGTGCTGGATATGCTGGGGCTGGACAAGACCGCCGGAATCTCGGACATTCTGGCGGCTATCTCTAGGGAATCCCTGGACAGTAACGCCGCCGCGGGGTATCTTGCCGCGCTGTACCTGGGCAGCGTCATCGCCGGGGGCTCCGCCTCCAAGGCTGTCGATTTGAAGGAGGCCCTGGAGGGCCTGCGGCAGCTTCTGGAAAAGGTATCCCAGGGCTATTCGCCGGACGAAGCGGTGGACCTTCTGACAAACGGCATGTTCTCCAGCTTCGCGGACTTGGAGGCTCAATTCACCGGCGGCGCCGCCCCGGGGATGGAGGATTTCCTGACGGGAATGCTGCTGTACGGCGGGGACGCCGCCGCTTTCCTGGAAAGCGCCTCCATGCTGACCCTCCTGGCGGGGCTGGAAGGGATGAACCTGGAGCTGATGATGGGCCTGCTGGCGGCGGTCCAGGCCTCCGGCGCCGGACCGGAGGCCGCTCTGGAAAACGCCGCCGGAGAAGCGCAGGGCCAGGCGGCCCCGGCGGACGGAACCCCGCTTCAAACCGCCGTCATGGACCTGGGGGATATGAAGGCGGCGGGCCGGGACCTCTCCGGCCTGTCCGTTGACGCCTCCACCGGGGAAGCAGCGGTCGGCGGAACGGCGGACATAACCCTCCAAACCACCGGACCGGAAGGGCGGCCCCTCCTGCTCGCCGGGTCCGGGACGGTAACGCTGCGGGAGGGCCGCGCCCCTATGCTGACCGCGGCCTCCGCCGCTGTCCAACTGTCCGTCCCGGGAAAGGCCGAGCTGGATGAGGTCCTGCTGCGCCCCGGCACATCCCTGACCCTGGGCGGCGGCGGAACCGTGCGGATCGGCGTCCTCCGGGGGGAGGAAAGCAGCCTCCTGCGCCTGACGGGCGGCGCGGTCCTCCTCGCGGAGACGGACGGCAAAGCTTTCGGAACCCTGCCCGTCCCCGTGGTCGTCGACGGGCCCGTGTTCCTGGCGGCGCAGGCAGCCCGTGTGACCGACGGGAACGGAAAGCCCCTGGCCCCTTTCGACATCGTCTGGCGGACGCTGCTGCCGGGCTGGAGCGCCATAACCACCCTGGCGGTGGACGGCCGTCACGGACGGGCCATGCTTTTAAGCGGTGAGCCCGCCCGGCTGTGGCTGCAAAAGGGGGACCAGGGTTCCCCGGCGGTTCACACCGTGGTCCTCCAGGGGAAGGACGAGGCCGAGCGGCTCAAAACCCGCTACGCCTACCTGCGCTGGAACGAGGGCGCGGGCGCTTTTGAGGAAACCGTCCTGTACCCAAACCCCTTCACCGTCACCGGCGGGGAGCCGGGAAAGGACTGGATTTACGAGGAGGAGACGCACACGCTCCGCATTTTGACCAACCGGGTCTCCTCCGTCTCCGGCGGCATGGGAACCGACGCCAACCAGGAGCCCTTCAGCGGGCGGCTGGTTCTGGCGGACGGCATCGGGAAGCTGGAGCTGACCCTGGGGGGCGTGGTCTGCCGGGTATCCGAGGGCGGAGCCTTCGACCTGGGCCGGGAAAACGACGTGACGCTGTTCCTGCAAAGCGGCACGGACAACCGCTTTGAAAGCGGCGCGGGCCGGGCGGGCATCTCCTTGGGAGACGGCACTTCCCTGCTGGTGGACTGCCCCGAGGCCCGGGACAACAGCCGCAACCCCGCCGGAACCCTGACCGCTTCCGGCGGTCCGGGGGGCGCGGGCATCGGACGGGACAGCGGCGGAGGCCGAACCCAATCCGGCCGTATTCGAATCCGGGGCGGCGCGGTCACCGCCACGGGCGCCGGAGGCGGCGCGGGCATCGGCGCCGGGAAACGGGGCGCCATAGGACCCGTGGACATCCTGGGCGGCGTCGTTTCCGCCACCGGGGAATCCGGCGGCGGGGCCGGCATCGGCGGAGCCCTGGGGGCGGCGGCGGGCGACATCACCATCCGGGGCGGCAGCGTTGCCGCCCTGGCCCTGGGACACGCCGCCGCCATCGGCGCGGGGGCACAGGGGCCCTGCGGAGACATCCTCATCACCGGCTCGGCCCGGATTCAAAAGGCCCTGGGCGGCGATCCGGGGGCGGACATCGGGGCCTGCCTCTTCGGCGGCTGCGGAAAGGTCCAAATCACCGGCGGAGCGGATATCGGCAGGGCCCGGCTCTGGACGCGCTCCGGCGTTCCCCTCCAGATGGGGGCGGAAACCGTGACCCTGCCCCAGTTCCGGCTGTCCTCTCGGACCCTGGGCCTGGATCGGCTCAGCGTGGCCACCAAGGAGGCCGCCAAGGCCGCGCAAGCCATTGTCGAGCGGGACCGGCGCTGGGTGGCCCAGATTCAAAACGCCTACAACGTGCTCTACCACCGGCTGGAGCGCAGCTGGAACGGCCTGCTGGGGGTTCAGCAGTACCTCAGCGGCGGGGGCCCGGTGCGGGACGCCGGGGCGGCGGGCTCGCTGCTGGAAGACGCCCGGCGGTCCATTCCCCTCCCCTCCTCCCAGGCCATGCGGACCCACGGCAAGCGGGGGAAGGACGATGTGCGCCGGCTCTTCCGGTAAGGGACGCCGGAAGCACGGTAAGAACAAACAAGCGGAGGCCGCCTTGCGCGGTCTCCGCTTGCGCTATTTCCGACCTTTCAGCCGCTTCATGGCCCGTTCCAGCCCCTCGGCGGTGAGGTCGTACATGGGAAACATGTGCCCCAGCTGCCAGTGGGTCTGGCCCCAGTAGTCCGGCCGCTCCGGCATGGGCTCCGGGTTCAGCCAGACCAGGTAAGGGTACTGCTTCTTCATCCGCTCCAGCCACTCCAGGCCGGAGGGGCCGTAGGTCCGCCGCTCCCAGTCATAGCGCTTCTCCCGCAGCTCATAGGGGCTCATGGCGGCATCCCCCACCACCAGGACCTTGTAGTTCCCGTCGAAGTTGGAGAGGACCCAGTCCGTGGGCACCGCCTCCTTCCAGCGGAGGGCGGGGCCGGTATAGAGCTCCGAGTAGACGCAGTTGTGGAAGTAATACGTGTGGAGCTCCTTAAAGTGGTTGGACTTTTGGGCCGCCTGGAACAGCCGGGAGCAGAGTCCGGCGTAGTACTCCATGGACCCGCCGGAGTCCATCAGCAGCAGGACCTTGACGGCGTTTTTCCGGGGGTGGGTCTTTCGGATTTTCAAAAGCCCCCCGTTGTCGCAGGTGTCCCGGATGGTCCCGTCCACATCCAGGACCTCCTCACTCTCGTCCGCCTGCGCGGAGAGCTGGCGCAGCAGGCGGAAAGCCGTCTGAAACTGCCGGGTGTCCAGGGTGTTGTCCTTCCGAAAATCCCGGAAGCGCCGCTCCCCGGCCACCATCATGGCGGTGCGGTGACGGCCCTGGCCGCCGATGCGGATGCCGCCGGGGTGCCAGCCGCTGTTGCCAAAGGGAGAGCGGCCCTGGGTGCCCACCCAGTAGCTGCCGCCGTTGTGCTCCTCCGTCTGCTCCTTCAGGCGCTCCTCCAAAAGGCGCAGCAGTTCTTCGGCCTTCTCCTCGGAGAAGCCCGCCCGCTTCAGCTCCTCCAGAGTCCGGTCCAGATTCTCGGAGGGGCGGTCCAGCCAGTCCAGCAGCTCCTTGGGCAGCTCGCCGTTCCAGGGTATGTCCCGGAAAAACTCCAGGAAAGCCTGGTCGAAGCGGTCGAAATCCGCCTCGCTTTTCACCACCACCGCCCGGCAGAGCCGGTAGAACCCCGTTAAGCTGGACTGGTGGAGCCCCCGGGACAGACCCTTCAGCAGAACCATCCACTCGTCCGGCGTCACGTCCAGCCCGCGGCTCCGGAGGAGGTAAAAAAAGGAAAGAAACATGGTCTCAGCGGCTGCCCCGCAGGGTCCGCAGGTCCTTGTCCTTTTTCAGCAGGACCCCGGCAAAGGGAATCTCCTTCCGGACCCGGGCCGGGTCCACGCCCCCGGCCGTGAGGGCCCGGAGCCAGTCCACCAGCTCCGAGGTGCTGGGCTTTTTGTCAATGCCCCGGAGCTCCCGGATCCAGTAAAAGGCCGCCATGGCCTGGCGGAGCAGCTCCTCCTCCAGGTGGTCGAAGTGGACATGGAGGATGCGCTCCATCTGCTCCTGGTCCGGAAAGTCGATATAGTGGAAGATGCACCGGCGCAGGAAGGCGTCGGGCAGCTCCTTCTCGGCGTTGGAGGTGATGATGACGATGGGCCGCTTCCTGGCCCGGACGGTCTCCCGGGTCTCCGGGATGTAGAACTCCATCTGGTCCAGCTCCCACAGAAGGTCGTTGGGGAATTCCAGGTCCGCCTTGTCGATCTCGTCGATCAGCAGGACCACCTGCTCTTCTGCGGAGAAGGCCTCCCCCAGCTTGCCCAGCTTGATGTAACTTGCGATGTCGTCCACGCCGTGGGACCCAAACTGGCTGTCGTAGAGCCGCTGGACCACGTCGTAGACGTAAAGGCCGTCCTGGGCCTTGGTGGTGGACTTCACATTCCAGATGATCAGCTCTTTTCCCAGGGCCTGGGCCACGGCCTGCGCCAGCATGGTCTTGCCCGTGCCCGGCTCGCCCTTGATAAGCAGCGGCTTTTCCAGCGTCACGGCGATGTTCACCGCCGCCATCAGCTCGCCGGAGGCTACGTATTGGTCGGTTCCCGAAAAAATCTCTTTCATGCGCTCACCCTCGCCTTGCGTGTTCTCTGTGCCCATAAAAAGGGTACGCTCTATAAGATACCAAACCTGCGGCGATTCCGCAACCTCCAATTTCACATTTACGGAGCTTATATTCCCCGGGACATGAAATAACAAAGGGCTCCCCTCCGCCAGACAACGGAGGGGAACCTTTTTGCTTCTTATTACAAACCGTATCAGAAGGTCACCACGTCCTGGGCCGGCTTGGGGCAGGGGGCGATGGTCATGACGTGCATCACCGGGCCCTTGCCCTGGTAGGCGTCGTGGTTCTCCACCGCCATGCGGGCGGAAACCTCCACCCAGTCCCGGTTCTTGTAGTCCTTCAGGCCCACGCCCTTGGCAACCAAGCCCAGGAACTGGATGTCGTTTTCACAGCAGACCATGGCAAAACGGCCGGGACAGTGGATGCCGGGGTACTTCTTGGAATGGCACATGAGGAGCTTCATGCGGACCTCCTTCCCCGCCCAGCGGTCCGGGTGGTCCATCACGTCCACGTACCACACGCCAAAGTCGTCGTCGGGAATGTCCACCACGGGCTGGTCCAGGTCGAAGGGGCACTCGTCCCCGGTGAGGTAATCCTCGCTGGTGCCGTCCACATTTTCAAAATAGATGTCCGCCCGGCGGTTCACCATGCGGAGGTTCCGCTTCCGCAGGGCCTCCCGCAGCTCCGGCGTGGCCCGGTTGAAGACCAGGAGGTCCGCGTTGGTGATTTTCTCCATCATCAGCTGGCCCATGTTCTTGGCGTAAAGCTCGAAGGTCCCGGCCTCCACAAAGGTCATAATCTGATAGAGCACCCAGTTGGCGGGGAGAACCTCCCGGTATAAGCGCTCCATCTGCCACATACCGTTGTACTCGATGAGGACCTGCTTGGGCCGGACTTTCTTTTCCAGCTCCTTCATCCGGGAGCAGGTCAAGCCCGCCTCGTCCTCAATATCCACCACAGTCACGTTGTCCAGCGCCTTGGGGTTGTATTCCTCCTCCCCCTCCTCGCAGCGGAGAAGGAGAGTCCTGTCCTGGCGGGCAAAGCCGTCCTCCAGGACGCCGTTGATGAAATTGGTCTTGCCGGAATCCAGGAACCCGGCCACCAGATAAACGGGAATATCCATGAATGCGCGTTTCCTTTCCCGGCTTAGAGGCCGAAGAGCCGGGCGAGCTTGTCTTCCTTCAGCTCCGCTCCGATGACGCAGAGGCGGCCGGTGTAATCGGGCCGCCCGGCCCGCACCTCGTGCTCTTCGGGCACGAAGTCAAATTCAATCCAGGACCCGTCCTCCCCGTTCACGATGCCCTTGGCCCGGAGGATGCTGCCGTACTCGCCGGAGTCCAGGGCGGCGAGGATCTGTTCAATGCCCGCCTTTGTGAAGGCCTTGGGGGTCTCTTTGCCCCAGGAGGTGAAGACCTCGTCGGCGTGGTGGTGATGGTGGTGGCAGGAGCAATCCGGGTCGCTGCACTCATGGCCGTGGTGGTGCTCATGGGCCCCGTGCTCCTCGTGGTCATGGTGGTGGTCCCCATGGCCGTGGTGCTCATGGTGCCCATGCTCCCCATGGCAGCACGCCTCCTGCTCCCCATGGCCGTGGCGGTGCTCGTGGTCCCCATGTTCCCCGTGGTCATGGTGGTGGTGGGCGTGCTCCGCCTCCTCGGCTTCGTGCTCCGCCCGCATCTTCGCCAGCAGCTCGTCCGCCAGGGAGACCTTCTCGATAGCGGAAAGAATGGTTTTGCCCTCCAGCTCATCCCAGGGAGTGGTCAGAATGGCGGCGTCCGGGTTCTTCTCCCGGAGCAGGGCCACGGCGGCCTCCAGCTTCTCCCGGCTCAGCTTCTGGGTCCGGGAGAGGACGATGGTCCCGGCGGACTCAATCTGGTTGTTGTAGAACTCGCCGAAGTTTTTCATGTAGACCTTCACCTTGGAGGCGTCCGCCACGGTGACGAAGCTGTTCAGCTTCAAGTCCGGGGCCTCGGCGGCGGTGTTCTCCACGGCGACGATGACGTCGGAGAGCTTGCCCACGCCGGAGGGCTCAATGAGGATGCGGTCCGGGTGGAACTGCTCCGCCACGTCCTTGAGGGCCTTGTTGAAATCCCCCACCAGGGAGCAGCAGATGCAGCCGGAGGACATCTCGGAGATCTGCACGCCGGACTCCTTGAGGAAGCCGCCGTCGATGCTGATTTCGCCGAACTCGTTTTCAATGAGGACCAGCTTCTCCCCCTGGTAGGCCTCCGCCAGCAGCTTTTTGATGAGGGTGGTCTTACCCGCCCCCAGGAAACCGGAGATAATGTCGATCTTTGTCATGGTATCAAATCCTTTGCTTTTATTTTGATTCCGCACATATCATACCACTGAATTGGGAAAATGCAACCGGGTTACAAAAATTTAACAGAAAACCCTCAGTCCTCCGGCTGGCCGCCGTTCTCCTCCCGGGCCTGGTTGAGATAGTCCCGGTCCGCCGTCTTCCTGCTGGGGACAAAGCCCTGGGCCGCCGTGCGCTTTTTGCCCTTGCTCTTGGCGTAAAAGAAGCCGGTGAAGGAGAAGACCGCCGCACCGATGAAGTTGACGAAGAGGTCCTTCATGGTGTCGATGAGGCCGATGTCCAGATACCCCCCCAGGCCCAGGCTCTCGCCGTTGACCAGGACCTCCTGAATGCCCGGCACGGCCACCACCTTGTTGGACCGGGTCACATCCAGGCTGGCGGAGTAGATGGCGTTGACGACGGTGTCCCGCTGCATGTCGGTATGGAAAAACATGTCCATGCCGAACTCGAAGAACTCCCACAAAACGCCGATGGTCATGGAAAAGCAGAAGGCGACCAGGGCTAAAAACACCGGGGACAAATCGAAGGTGAGGCGCTCGTCGTCGTTGAGGAGCACCACCATGGCAAAGCCCACGGCGGCGGCCAGGAAGCCGTTGAGGGTGTGGAGCATGGTGTCCCAATGGGGGACCACCACGTAAAAGGCGTTGACCTCTCCCAAAACCTCCGCCGCGTAGATGAAGCACAGGACGGTGATCTCCAGGGCGGGAGGCAGCTCGATGTGGAACTTCACCTGAATCCAGCTGGGCACATAGAGGAGCAGATAGGCCAGGGCGCAGTAGAACGCGCTCTCATAGCCGCCGATGAAGATCTGGCGGACAAAGATGACGATGACCAAAAGCCGCAGGGTGTAGAAGACGATGAAGGAGCTTTTGTGCTCCCGCAGCTCCTTTTCCATGGCCTGGCGGAAATTCATCTTCTCCCGCCGCTTGGCGCGTTTTAGATCTTGCTTGCTGAGCTTGGACATGAGAACCTCCTTTTAAAAACGGATCGCTGTTATAGCCTGGTGATCATAGCACAGAGCGGCGGAATTTGCAAGGCAGGGGTCCGCCGGAGAAAATTTTGCAAAACCCCTTGACATTTCCTGAAAATGTGCTATTGTATTAATTGCATAAGACAACAGCACACAAACAGGAGGTGCGTACAATGCAATGGCAGTTTTCCAACGACGCCCCAATCTATACCCAGCTGATCCAGCAGGTGAAGGTGGGCATCGTCACCGGCGCGTTTCCCCCGGGGGAACGATTGCCCTCCGTGCGGGACATGGCTACGGAGGCCGGGGTAAACCCCAATACCATGCAGCGGGCTCTGGCGGAGCTGGAGCGGGACGGGCTGGTATACAGCCAGCGGACCGCGGGAAGATTTGTGACGGAGGACAATACCATGATCAACACGGCGAAGCGGAGCCTGGCCGAGAGGCATGTCAAGACGTTTTTGGAGGCGATGCTCCGGCTGGGCTTCCGGAAGGACGAGATCATCGATCTGATTTCGAAGGAATTCGGAGAGGAGGAAGCGGACCATGCCAGTGCTTGAGTGCAAGGGACTGACCAAGCGGTTCGGGAGGACCGCGGCCCTGGACGAGGTGAGCCTCACCGTGGAGCCGGGCCGCATCGTGGGCCTTCTGGGCCCCAATGGAAGCGGCAAGACCACCCTCATTAAATTGGCCAACGGTCTGCTGACCCCCGACGGGGGCTATATCGCCGTGTGCGGCACGGCGCCGGGGAGGGAGAGCCACAGCCTGGTGAGCTACCTCCCGGAGCGGACGGCCATCCCCACCTGGATGACGGCCCGGCAGCTGCTGGACTTCTACGGGGATTTCTACCAGGACTTCCGCCGGGAGGCGGCGGAGGAGATGCTGGACCACCTGGGCATCCAGCCCCGGCAGGCCGTGAAGCAGATGTCCAAGGGCACCCGGGAGAAGGTGCAGCTCATCATGGTCATGAGCCGGGCGGCAAAGCTCTATCTGCTGGATGAGCCCATCGGCGGCGTGGACCCCGCCACCCGGGATTACATTCTCTCCACCATCATCGGCAACTACAACCCCGATGCGGCGGTGGTGATCTCCACCCACCTCATCGCCGACGTGGAGAAGGTGCTGGACGAGGTCATCTTTATCAGCCAGGGCCGCGTGGCCCTCCAGTCCACCGTGGACGGCATCCGGGAGGAAAAAGGCATGAGCGTGGACGCGCTGTTCCGGGAGGTGTTCAAATGCTGAGGAAATTGCTGAAGCACGAGTTTCGTGCCACGGGGCGGATTATGCTGCCCATGTACCTGATTTTGCTGGTGACCGCCGTGGGCTCCAACCTGGCGGGCCGGGGGATGCTGGACGGACGGTACCACATCCTGAATATCCTGGGCGTTTTGATTATCACGGCCTTCGGCATCGCCATCTGCGGCGCGCTGCTGATGTCCTTTGTGCTGATGATCCAGCGGTTTTACAAGAACCTCCTCCAGGACGAGGGCTATCTGATGTTCACCCTCCCGGCCTCCGTCCACCAGCACATCTGGTCTAAGCTCATTGTCTCCTCCGTGTGGTTCATCGTCACGGTGCTGGCCATCATCGCCGCCAGCCTGGTGGTGGCCTATCAGGGAGGATTCCTGCGGGAGCTGCTGGACTTCCTCAGGTATTTCCTGGAGGGGCTGCGGAAGCTGGAAGTCAGCGAGGCGTTTAACGGCACCATCTATCTGGCGGAGTTTGCCGTTTTGATGTTTTTGTCCCTGGTGGCCTTCTCCCTCCAGTTCTACGCCGCCCTGGCGGCGGGGCACAGCCAGGCGAACCACAAGCTGCTGTGGTCTGTGGTCTGGTTCTTCGGGATTCAGTTTGCTTTGCAGTTCGCGGGCTCCCTGCTGATAATCGGCTCGAACGAGCTGGATGTGTTCAATCGCCTCTTCTCCCACTGGGACCCCTCGCCCACCGTGGCGATTCATGTGGGTCTGCTGATGGCCATTGGGTGCGTAATCATCTACGGCGCAATTTTTTACGCCATCACCACATTCTTCTTGAAAAAGCACCTGAACCTGGAGTAAACTAGATTCCATAATGCCAACCATTATGGAGGAATCCCATGCTGTTCTCAGAAAGCTTTTTAGAAACGGTATCCGGCGATCTGCTGATGACCTTCCTGGTGGCCATGGCCCCGGTGGTGGAGCTCCGGGGGGCCATCCCGGCGGGAATCGCCTCGGGGCTGCCCCCGGCCCTGGCCTGCATCGCCGCCATCGCCGGGAATCTGGTCCCCGCGCCCTTTATCATCGTGCTGGGGCGGCGGATTGCCAACTGGCTCCGGGGCACCCGGTTCTTCGGCCCCAAGATCATTTGGCTGGAGCGGCGGGCCCACCTCAAGGGGCGGCTGGTGCGGAAGTACCGGCTGGCGGGGCTGGTGATCCTGGTGGGCATCCCCCTGCCGGGGACCGGGGCCTGGACCGGGGCGCTGGTGGCCTCGGTGCTGGATATCCGCATGCGCCACGCCCTGCCCGCCATTTTCCTGGGGCTGCTGATCGCGGCGGGAGTTACCACCGCCGTCACCCTGGGGGTATTTAATCTGCTGATTTGACTGCTTGACTATTTAAGGAGTACATGATGAAAAAACGACTCGCGATATTCTGCGTTCTGGCCCTGTCCATGTCCCTGCTGTCCGGCTGTATGCACGGCGTCGTGGTGACCTCTCCCAGCGACAAGGAGTTTCAGGAGACCTGGGCGGACTCCATGGAAGAGGCCGCCGAGGACTGGGCGCAAGACTGGGAGGACGCCTTTGACGAAGCCGCGAGGGCCTGGAGCACCCGGGACGAGAACGGCGTGGAAAAGGACCACTACTGGAAGGTTCTGGACGAGAACGACAACGAAGCCGGGACCGTTACGGACCCGGAACAGGTCAAGGCCATAGACGATCTCCTCAACGACGACGGCCATTGGGGAGACCGGCTGGCCGAGGACCCCGGAGACCCGGCGTACAGCTATATCTACTGCCAGCAGGAGACTTTGAAAGCGGGCCAGAAGGAGGAGGACCGGAAGTACGAGGAGCTGGTCCGCTTCACCGTCTCCGCGTCGGAGGACGTGGTGACCCTGGTGATTCTGGAGGAGCTGCCCTCTTTGCTGCATGTGGATCTGGGAGATTTCCTGACCTTCACCATCGACGTCCCGGCGGAGACGGCGGAGGCCCTGCGGGACCCCTCCCGGTTTTTGGAATAACGTACAAGGACGCGTCTGACCGGCGCGTCCTTCTTAATGTTAATGGCCCTCAACCCTTGACAAACCGGGGAAATTGGGGTAGATTAACCTTGCAAAAGCGATAAGCTACATGAAGGAGGACCAGCGTTATGCATAACGTGCGCAATATTACATCCGACATCCTGCTCATCGGCGGGTCCGACCGGCGGCTGAGCCTGTTTGAAAACGTGTTCCCCGTCCCCCGGGGCGTCAGCTACAACGCCTATCTGGTCCGGGACGAGAAGACCGTCCTGCTGGACACGGCGGACAGCGCCGTGGGGGCGCATTTCTACGAGAACCTGGAGCATGCCCTCCAGGGCCGGCCCCTGGACTACATTGTTATCAACCACATGGAGCCGGACCACTGCTCCACCCTGGGAGCGGTGCTCCGCACCCACCCCAAGGCCCAGGTGGTGGCCAGCGCGAAAGCCATCTCCATGATCGGCCAGTTTTTCGACGCCGACGTCACGAACCGCTGCCTCACCGTGAAGGAGGGGGACACCCTCTCCACCGGGCGGCACACCCTCACCTTCGTCATGGCCCCCATGGTCCACTGGCCGGAGGTCATGGTCACCTATGACGCCGCGGAGAAGGTCCTCTTCTCCGCCGACGCCTTCGGCACCTTCGGCGCGCTGAACGGGAACATCTTCGCAGACGAGGTGAACTTCAAAACCGAGTGGCTTCCCGACGCCCGACGGTATTACACCAACATCGTGGGCAAGTACGGCGCCCAGGTCCAGACTCTGCTGAAAAAGGCGGCGGGACTGGATATCCAATATCTCTGCCCCCTCCACGGCCCCATCTGGCGGGAGGATGCGGCGTGGTTCGTGGAGAAATACCAGCGCTGGAGCAGCTACACCCCCGAGGACAAAACCGCCGCCATCTTCTGCGGCTCCATCTACGGCAACACGGAAAACGCCGCCGAGCTCCTGGCCGCCCGTCTGGCGGAGAAGGGCGTGCGGGACGTGCGGCTCTACGACGTGTCCCACACCCACGTGTCCGAGCTGGTGGCCGAGGCCTTCCGGTGCAGCCATCTGGTGTTCGCCTCCGCCACGTACAACGGGGAGATCTACACCCCCATGGACAACTTCCTCCGGGATTTGAAGTCCCACGGCCTGCGGAACCGGACGGTGGGCCTCATTGAAAACGGCACCTGGGCTCCCGTGTCCGGCAAGCAGATGGCGGAGCTGCTGGGGGCCATGAAGGACATGACCATTCTGGAAGGGACCGTCAGCCTGAAATCCTCCGCGAAGGAGCCCCAGCGGGAGGCGCTGGAGGCCCTGGCGGACGCTCTGGCGGCCGGTATCCTGGCCTGAACAAGACATGAAAGACCGGCGTGGGAATCCCACGCCGGTCTTTTGTGCTTCCTGTAAGGATTTCTTCGCCGCCGCCCCAGCCCGGAGAAGCACCCGGCAGCCGGAGCGCGCAGCGCTCTTTGGACGCGCTTTTTCAAGAACGCGTCAATCCATGATATCGACGGAGACCTTGAAGCCCTCCCGCTGGGCGCGGGAGCGGACTACGGTGCGGATCTCCTTGGCGATGCGGCCCTGCCGCCCGATGACTTTGCCCATGTCGTCGGGGGCGACGCGCAGCTCCAGGGTCAGCTCCTGATCGCCGGAGGCGGTCTCCGTAACGGTGACCGCCTCCGGGTCGTCCACCAGGTTCCGGGCGATATAGAGCAGCAAGTCCTTCATGCTCCGCCCTCCGGATCAGAGGACGTCCACTTTTTTCAGCAGAGCCCGGACGGTATCGGTGGGCTGGGCGCCGGACTTGATCCAGGCCTGGGCCCGCTCCGCGTCAATCTTGATCTCGGCGGGGGAAACACAGGGGTTGTACGTACCGATCTCCTCGATGAAGCGGCCGTCCCGGGGGAAACGGGAGTCCGCCACCACGACCCGGTAGAAGGGAGCCTTCTTCGCGCCCATGCGGCGCAGTCTGATCTTGACCATGTTGCTGTACCTCCAAAAGTTTTAAAATAGATTGATTTATTATAAATGCCGCATTTCAGCTTCGTGAATGCTCCGCACTTATAGATTAGCGAAACCGCTTCTTCCGGCCGAAGCCGTGAAGCCGGGAGGGGGCTTTTCCCCCCATGCCGCCCAGGGCCCCAAGGCCGGGCATCCGCCCGCCCTTGGTCATCTGGCGGGTGAGCTCCCGCATCATGTCGAACTGCTTTAAAAGGCGGTTCACGTCCACCACCTCCAGGCCGCAGCCGGCGGCGATGCGCTTTTTCCGGCTGGCGTTCAGCACCTGGGGGTTCTCCCGCTCCAGGGGGGTCATGGAGAGGATGATGGCCTCGGTCCGGGCCATGGCCTTTTCGTCGATGGACGCGCCCTGCATCTGCTTGCCTAAGGCCCCCGGCATCATGCCCAGAAGCTGGCTCAGATCCCCCATGTTTTTCAGCTGCTGGAGCTGGTCGTAGTAGTCCTGAAGGGTAAAGCGGTTCTTCCGCAGCTTCTCCTCGATTTTGGCGGCCTGCTTTTCGTCATAGGCCTGCTCCGCCTTCTCAATGAAGGACAGCATGTCGCCCATGCCCAAGATGCGGGAGGCCATGCGGTCCGGGTGGAAGGGCTCGATCATGTCCAGCTTCTCGCCGGTACCCGCGAACTTGATGGGCTTGCCCGTGGCAGCCCGGATGGACAGGGCCGCGCCGCCCCGGGCGTCGCCGTCCAGCTTGGTGAGGATGACGCCGTCGATGCCCAGGGCCTCGTCGAAGGCCGTGGCGGCGTTTACCGCGTCCTGGCCCGTCATGGCGTCCACCACCAGTAAAATCTCGTTGGGATGGACGGCGGCCTTCATCCGCTTCAGCTCGTCCATCAGACTCTCGTCCACATGGAGCCGTCCGGCGGTGTCCAAAAACACCATGTCGCTGCCGTGGTCCCGGGCGTGGCGGATGGCGTTTTGGGCGATCTTCACCGGGTCCCCCTGGCCCTCCTCGAAGACCGGGAGGTCCATCTGCCCGCCCACGACCTTCAGCTGCTCGATGGCGGCGGGGCGGTACACGTCACAGGCGGCCAGCAGGGGCCGCTTCTGGTACTGCCTGCGCATCAAGCCGCCCAGCTTGGCGGTGGTGGTGGTTTTGCCCGCGCCCTGAAGGCCCACCATCATCACCACCGTGGGGCCGTTGTTGGCCATGGTGATTTTGGCGTTGGCCCCGCCCATGAGGCCGGTGAGCTCCTCGTTGACGATTTTCACCACCTGCTGGGCGGGGGTGAGGCTGTCCAGCACGTCGCTGCCCACGGCCCGCTCCGTAACGGAGGCCACAAAGTCCTTGACCACCTTGTAGCTTACGTCGGCCTCCAAAAGGGCCAGGCGGACCTCCCGCATGGCCTCCCGGACGTCGTTTTCCGTCAGGCGGCCCTTGCCCCGGAGGCGTTTAAAGGCGGCGTTCAGTTTTTCGGTTAATCCTTCAAATGCCATAAGCTCATTCCTTTAAGGCGGCGGCTTCCCGGCGGATTTGATCCGCCAGCTCCGTCAGCCGCCGGTCCTCGTAATAGCGGTAGTTCAGGGTGGAGATCTCCTCGGCGGCGGCGGTAATGGCGTCCACATGGGCGCTCCGGCTGAGGAAGCGCTTGATGATGCCGGTTTTGTCCTCCACCTCCTGCATGGCGGCCTCCGCCCGGACGATGACGTCCCGGACGCCCTGGCGGGAGATGCCGGCGTTTTCGGCAATCTCGGCCAGGGAGAGGTCCTCATTATAATAGAGGTCGAAAAACTCCTTCTGCCGCTCGGTCAGGAGCTCCCCGTAAAAGTCGTAGAGCATCGTCATGCGATAGGTCTGGTTCTTCATCACGGGAAACGCCCCCTTCCGCCGTGTAAAGTTGTGCCGCTTTACAACGTTGCTTAGTTTACAGGAAAATCGGGGAAATGTCAAGGGGAAAATTGCCCGGGTTCAAGACTTGTGTTTTCCGCCCAAAACTGCTATACTAATAAAATCTGTTGGTATGCCCACTTCTTCATCAAGGAATCAAGGAGCGCGCCATGAACAATAAAAAACTCTCCCGCCTGCTGGAGCCCAATTTACAATTTTACTTCCTCTGCCTCCTGGCCTTCACCCTGGCCGCCGTCACCGTCAGCCCGCCTCTGGCCCTGGCGGAGGGGGTGGCTACCGTGGCGCTGTACGCCTACTTCGTCCGCAGCAACAAAAAGCGCCGCCAGAGCGTCTTGCAGTATATCGACAACGTCACCGGAAACGTGGACACCGCCAGCAAATCCACCCTCATCAACTCCCCCCTGCCCATCATGGTTTTCCGCCCCGACACCGGGGAGGTCATTTGGAGCAACGAGAACTTCCTCCAGCTGGCGGGGGTTCGGGAGCACCTCTTTGAGATGAAGGTGGAGGACGCCGCCCCGGAATTCCCGGTCCAGTGGCTGCTGGAGGGGCGGCAGGAGTGCCCGGAGCGGGTCCACATGAACAACCGCCGTTTCCGGGTCTACGGCAGCCTGGTCCGGGCCAAGGGCCGCAGCGGGGAGCAGAACCTGGTGGCCACCACCTACTGGGTGGACACCACGGAGATGGACCGCCTCCGGGAGGACTTCGACGCCACCCGGCTGGTGGTGGGCATCGTGATGGTGGATAACTACGAGGACTTGATGAACGCCTGCGCCGACACCCAGCGCAGCGCCGTCCTGGCCCAGATTGACGAAAAGCTCAGCAGCTGGGCCGCCGTGGGAAACGGCCTGCTCATCAAAACCGAGCGGGACCACTACCTCTTCCTCTTCGAGGAGCGGTACTACAATCACTTCGTGGAGGAGAAATTCTCCGTCCTGGACGCCATGCGGGACATCAAGGTGGGCGAGGGCGGACACCCCACCCTGTCCATCGGCCTGGGCCGGGAGGCGGACAGCATCCCGGCGCTCCACAAGAACGCCGCCCTTTCCCTGGAGATGGCCCTGAGCCGGGGCGGCGACCAGGCAGTGGTCCGGGGGAAGACGGACTTCGCCTTCTACGGCGGAAGGGCCAAGACCACGGAAAAGCGCACCAAGGTCAAGTCCCGGGTCATGGCCAACGCTTTGAGAGAGCTTCTGGCGGACTCCCAGGACATCTACGTCATGGGCCACAGCTTCGCCGACATGGACGCGGTGGGCGCCGCCGTGGGCGTTTGCTGCGCCGCCCGGAAGCTGGGCCGGAGAGCCCAGATCGTCATTGAGCCGGAGAAGAACGCCGCCCAGTCCGTGCTGGCCATGCTCCGGGCATTGCCGGAGTATGAGGGCGTGTTCGTAAACCCGGCGGAGGCCTTTGTGAAGATGCGTCCCGGGACGCTGCTGGTGGTGGTGGACACCAACCGGCCGGATTTGGTGGAAAGCCCCCAGATTCTGGAGTCCAGCAGCCGGGTGGCGGTCATCGACCACCACCGCAGGGCCGCCAGCTATATTGAAAACGCCGCCTTCAGCTTCCACGAGCCCTACGCCTCCTCGGCGTCGGAGCTGGTGACGGAGCTGCTGCAATACCTCATCGAGCCGTCCAACCTCCTGCGGGAGGAGGCGGAGGCCCTGCTTGCGGGCATCGTGCTGGACACGAAGCACTTCGTCCTCCGCACCGGGGGACGAACCTTCGAGGCGGCGGCCTTCCTCCGCCGGGCGGGGGCCGACACGGCGGACGTGCAGCGCCTCTTCCAGGGGGACCTGGAGGGCATGGTGTCCAAGTACGATATTGTCCGCCAGGCGGAGCTGTACCGGCCCGACGTGGCCCTGGCCGTGGTAGGCCAGGACGGCGTGGACCGGGTGGCCGCCGCCCAGGCGGCGGACGAGCTTTTGACCTTGAAGGGGGTCAAGGCCTCCTTTGTGGTATACCGCAGCGGGACGGCCATCCTGATGAGCGGGCGGTCCCTGGGGGAGATCAATGTCCAGGTGATTCTGGAGGCCCTGGGCGGCGGCGGAAACTCCGCCACCGCCGGAGGGCGGATTGAAAACGGGGATATCCTGGACGTGCGGGAGCGGCTGACCCAGGCCATCGACGCTTATTTTGAGAAGTAGGGAGGAAAACGATGAAGCGGTTTGCAAAGTCTTACGCCGTGTGCCTGTTTTTGACAGGGCTGCTTCTGGTCCTGTGCATGGGCTGCCCCGCCGGTATGGTTTTGCTGGTCCTTCTCAAGGGGAATTCCCTCTTGTTCTGGGTGCTGGCGGCGCTTTTGCCGGTGGTTCCCGCTTTGGCCTGGGCGGCATGGAAGGTGCGGCCAGGGGCTTCGGGGAAGTCAAAAGGAAATAACGAATCCACAAAGTAAGGAGAATAACCAATGAAAGTGATTTTACAGCAGGACGTCAAAGGCCAGGGCAAGAAGGGCCAGATGGTGGAGGTCTCCGAGGGCTACGCCCGGAACTTCCTCCTGCCCCGGAAGATGGCCGTGCCCGCCACGGCGGACGCCATCAACACCATGAACCTGAAAGAGAAGGCGAAAAAGGCCGAGGAGGCCCGCCAGAAGGCCCTGGCGGAGGAGACCGCCGAAAAGCTCAAGGAGTGCATGGTGAAGCTCACGGCCCGGGCGGGGGCGGGGGGCAAGCTCTTCGGGGCCGTCACCACCAAGGAAATCTCCGAGGGGCTCCAGAAGCAGTTCGGCATTGACATTCCCAAGCAGAAGCTGGTGCTGGAGGACCCCATTAAGGCCTTCGGCAACTACGAGGTCAAGGCCCGGCTGGGCTTTGAGGTGGTTGCCACCGTTTACGTATCCGTGTTTGAGGAAAAATAACGCCCGATAGAGAGGGAGGCGGTTCGCCATGGCAAACGAAGACCTGCTCCTGCGCCAGATGCCCCACAGCCTGGAGGGGGAGCAGGCGGTGCTGGGGTCCATGCTCATCGACCCGGACTGCGTGAAGAACGTGATGGACCGGCTCCGTCCCGGGGACTTCTACCTCCGGCAGAACCGGGAGATTTTCGAGACGATCTACACCATGTTCTCCTACGCCCGGCCCATCGACGGCATCACCGTCTTTGGGGAGATGGAGAAGGCCGGGCTCACCGACGGCAACACCCGGTCGTACCTGGCCCAGCTGATGGAGATTACCCCCACCAGCGCCAACGTGCTGGAATATGCCGCCATCGTCCGGGACAAGGCCCTGCTCCGGCAAGTTGCCCAGGCGGCGGGGGAGATCACCGCCCTGGTCCAGGAGGGCATGGGTGAGGCGGGGGAGATCCTGGAGGCCTCGGAGCAGAAGATCTACGCCATCCGCCGGGGCCAGAGCGCCCAGGAGATGGTGCCCCTGCGGCAGGTCCTCCCCGACGTGCTGGACCGGCTGGGCGAGATGAGCGAGCACGAGAACCACCTCCCCGGCCTCTCCACGGGCCTCTCCGCCATTGACCAGAAGATCACGGGGCTGAACAAGTCGGACCTGATTCTCCTGGCGGCCCGGCCCGGCATGGGCAAAACCTCCCTGGCGCTGAACGTGGCGCTGAACGTGGCCCGGGAGGGAAAGACCGTGGCGGTCTTCTCCCTGGAGATGTCCCGGGAGCAGCTGGCCACCCGGCTCCTCAGCTCCGAGGCCCTGGTGGAGAACAACCGCCTGCGCACCGGACTCCTCCGGGAGACGGACTGGGAGAAGATCGCCGGGGCGGCCACGGTGCTGAACCGGCTGGACATCCGCATTGACGACAACCCCCTTTTGTCCGTGGCGGACATGAACGCCAAGTGCCGCCGCCTGGAGGGCCTGGCTCTGGTGGTGGTGGACTACCTCCAGCTGATGACCTCCGCCGGGGGCGGCCGGGGGGGCGAGAACCGCCAGCAGGTGGTGTCCGACATGTCCCGGATGCTGAAAATCATGGCCAAGGAGCTGAATGTGCCGGTCATCTGCCTGAGCCAGCTCTCCCGCGCCAACGAAAAGCGGGACGACAAGCGGCCCATGCTCTCGGACCTCCGGGAATCCGGCGCCATCGAGCAGGACGCGGACATCGTGCTGTTTTTGTACCGGGACGACTATTACAACGAGGATTCAGAAAAGCACAATATTGCGGAGTGTATCGTGGCGAAGAACCGCCACGGGGAAACCGGCAAGGTGGAGCTCCGCTGGATGCCGGAGTACACCCAGTTCTCCACCCTGGACAAGCGCTATGACGACGAGGACTGAGCTTCTGAAGCGGGCCCCCCCGACGGTTCTGCCCCGGGCGGGACAGCGGGTGCTTTGCGCCGTGTCCGGGGGCTTGGACTCTATGTGCCTGCTCCACATGCTGGAAGCGTGGTGCGAAGAGCGGGGCGGGCAGGCCGCCGCCGCCCACTTCAACCACCGGCTCCGGGGCGCGGCGGCGGACCGGGACGAGGAATTTGTCCGGGAGACCTGCGCCCGGTGGGGGATTCCCCTGTCCGTGGGCCGGGGGGACGTGGGGGAATACGCCAAGCGGGAGGGGCTTTCCACGGAGGAGGCCGCCCGGAATCTGCGGTATGCCTTTTTGCGCCGGACGGCGGCGGAGCGGGAGTGCGAACGCCTTTACACCGCCCACCACGCCGGCGACAACGCGGAAACCGTCCTGCTGAACCTGATCCGCGGAACGGGCCTAACGGGCCTCACGGGCATGGACTGGGAGCGGGACGGGCTCTGCCGCCCCCTGCTGGGCGTGACCCGGGAGGAGCTGGAGGCCTACGCCGCCGAATGGAAGATTCCCCATATCGAAGACGCGACCAACGCCGACCCGGAGGCCGCCGCCCGAAACCTCCTGCGGCTCCAAGTGATGCCGCTATTAAAGGAACTGAATCCCCGGGCGGTGGAACACATCTGCGGCACGGCGCGGCGGCTCCGGGGCGTAGACCGCTCCCTGGAACAGGATGCCGCCGCCCGCACAGCCCATGTGGAGGTGCAGGAGGGCCGGGTAACCCTCTCCATGGAGGCGCTGGCGGCGGCTCCGGCAGCGGTCCGGCCCCGGATGCTGCTGCGGCTTTTTGACCTTTTAGGCGTGGGGCGGAAGGATGTCGGAGCGGCCCACCTGGAGGCGTTGATGGACCTGGCCCGCCGCACAGCCTGGGGGAAGGAGGGGCGGCTGAGCCTCCCTCATGGCGTCACCGCCCGCTATTGCCGCCGGTGGCTGATTTTGGAGACCCGGCCCCAGATTTTGACGGAGGTCCAGCTGGTCCCGGGGCGGGCCCTTCACTGGGGGGACTATGCCCTGACTTTGCTGGACAGACCGGAGGGAGAGGGAATTTCCTTCTTCTGGCGGGGAAGGCCGGGGCAGAGCCCGGTGGTCACGGCGGCCCCCTGCCCGCCGGGAGCGCGTTTGACCCTGCCGGGGGCCCGGGGAAGCCGGAGCGTGAAGCGGCTTTGCCTGGACCGCCGCATTTCCCTGGCGGAGCGGGACCGTCTGCCCGCCATTTATGTGGAAGGCAAACTGGCCGCCGTGTGGCGGCTGGGCGTGGATGCTGCTTTCGCGCCGGAAGGCCGGGAGCCCTGCCGGTTTATCAAAATTGAGAAAACAAAACAACAGATTGAGGAGGACGGACATGATGCGCAGTGAAATGGAGCAAGATATCCTGAAGGTACTGGTGACCGAGGAGGAGCTGAAGGCCCGGGTAGCGGAGATGGGCGAGGAGCTCTATGAGAAGTTTCAGGGGAAAAAGCCGCTGTTCCTGGGGGTCTTGAAGGGCAGCTTCGTCTTTATGACGGACCTGGTCCGGGCCTGCCAGCTCAAGAGCGACGTGGAATTCATCGCCGTCAGCTCTTACGGAAACGCGACGGCCTCCTCCGGCCGGGTGCAGATTGACCACGATCTCCGCCAGGACATCACCGGGCGGCATCTGATCATCGTGGAGGACATCCTGGACTCCGGCAACACCCTGGCCTTTTTGAAGCAGTATTTCCTGACCAAGGGGGCGGCGTCCATCACCATCGTCACGCTGCTGGACAAGCCCGCCCGGCGGGAGAAGGCCATCACCGCCGATCTCTCCGGCTTCACGGTGCCCGACGAGTTCGTGGTGGGCTATGGCCTGGACTACGCCCAGCTGTACCGGAATATCCCTTACATCGGCGTGCTGAAGCCGGAGGTCTACGCCGGGAAGTAACACCCCGCTGTCACGGGACAGCCTAAAGGAGGAATGCCGTCGTGTCCAAGCAAAACCGTACGTCCAACCTCAGCTTTTTGATGCTGGGGCTGGTGATCCTGCTGTGCCTGAGCTGGGTCTGGCAGCTGAACAGCCAGAGCGAGCGGATGGAGTTCTCCCAGGTGGAGCAGCTTTTCCGCCAGGAGAAGGTGGAGTCCTTCGTCATCCGGGACAACACCCTGCTGATGACGCTGCGGGGAGAGCCGGAGGGCCGGAACACCCTGCGCTATGAGCTCTACGACTTCGACCTGTTCTACGACAGCCTGGGGGAACTGGTGGAGAAGCAGGCCGCCAAGGGGATCATCACCTCTTACGACTACCAGCAGGACCACTCGACGAACTGGCTGGAGATCCTCCTGCCCTTCCTCCTGACGGCGGCGCTGATCGGCGGCATGGGCTACCTCTTCCTCCTCCGGGGCCAGGGGGGCGGCATGGGGGCGGACCGCATGGCCCGCTTCGGCTCCGCCCGGACCCGGGTCCTCTCGGAGAAGGACAAGAAAGTCCGCTTTGAGGACGTGGCCGGGGCGGAGGAGGAAAAGGAAGAGCTTCAGGAGATTGTGGAGTTCCTCCGGGACCCCCGGCGGTTCATCTCCCTGGGGGCCCGCATCCCCAAGGGCGTGCTGCTGGTGGGCCCTCCGGGCACGGGCAAGACCCTGCTTGCCAAGGCCGTGGCCGGGGAGGCCGGGGTGGGCTTCCTCTCCATCTCCGGCTCCGACTTTGTGGAGCTGTACGTGGGCGTGGGCGCGTCCCGGGTCCGGGACCTCTTTGACCAGGCCAAGAAGACCTCCCCCGCCATTGTCTTCATTGACGAAATCGACGCCGTGGGCCGCCAGCGGGGCACCGGCGTGGGCGGCGGCCACGACGAGCGGGAGCAGACCCTGAACCAGCTCCTGGTGGAGATGGACGGCTTTGCCGCCAACGAGGGCGTGGTGGTCCTGGCGGCCACCAACCGGGCGGACGTGCTGGACCCGGCGCTGCTGCGGCCCGGGCGGTTTGACCGGCAGATTTACGTGGGCCTCCCTGACATCAAGGGCCGGGAGGACATTTTGAAAATCCATGTGAAGGGCAAGCCCCTGTCCGAGGATGTGGACCTCCGGACCCTGGCCCAGGGCACCGCCGGGTTCACCGGGGCGGATTTGGAAAACCTGGTGAACGAGGGGGCCCTGCTGGCCGCCCGGCGGGACCGGGACTATATCACCATGGAGGACTTCCGCCAGGCGGAGATCAAGGTCATCGCCGGGCCGGAAAAGCGGAGCCGGGTCATCTCATCCCATGAGCGGGAGCTCACCGCCTGGCACGAGGCAGGCCACGCCGTGGTCATGGAGACCCTGCCGGAGCACGACCCGGTAAATCAAATCACCATCGTCCCCCGGGGCCAGGCGGGCGGCATGACCATCGCCCTGCCGGAGGAGGACCGGAGCTTCCTTTCCAAGCGCTATCTGGAGGACCGGATTGTAGCCCTGCTGGGGGGCCGGATGGCGGAAAAGCTGTGCCTGGGGGACATCTCCACCGGGGCGGGCAGCGACATCCAGCGGGCCACGGATATCGCCCGGAAGATGGTGGCGGTGTACGGCATGAGCGAAACCATCGGCTCGGTCTGCTTTGAGGGAGGGCACGACGAGGTCTTCATCGGCCGGACCATGAGCCAGGGCCGGAGCTATTCCGAGGCCGTGGCCGCTCAGATCGACGAGGAGGTCCGCCGGGTGGTGGACGAGGCCGGACGGCGCTGCGAGGACATCCTGACGGAGAAGCGGGCCATCCTGGACGCCGTGGCGGCGTACCTTCTGGAGCACGAAACCATGGAGCGGGATGCGTTTTTGGAGGTCTACGGCGGAAAGGCGCCGGCAGAAGAGCCGGAGGAATAAACAGAAACCAGCCGGGAGCGCACTCCTGGCTGGTTTCGTTTCCGGGGAGGGAACAGTATGGTGGAATATTTCCAGGGCGGCGGGGCGGAAGTGATTGTCTGCCAGGGGTCTGCGCTGTCCTATCCCTGGCACAGCCACGTTTCAACGCTGACCCTGGGCGCCGTTCTGGAAGGGGTGGTGGAGCTGGAGACGGACCAGGGCACAGGGATTTACCGGGAGAACGGCCTGTTTGCCCTTCCGCCCTACATGCCCCACAGCTTGAAAGCCGGATCTCCCTATACGCTGGTGAGCCTGTGCGTCCGCAAGGCCCCGGCGGCCTCCGGCGTGTTCCGGGAGGCGCGGGAGAGCGCCGCCGCCCTTTTGAGAAGGGGGGTTGGACTGCCGAAGGTGGAGGAACGGCTGCTGGAGGAGTTGTCCCTCTTGTCCGGGCGGAGAAGCGGAGAAGGAGAGGGTCCTCTGGCGGAGCTCCGGGCGCGTTTGGAGAGGGAACCGGAGCTTCCCTGCAGCCTGGAGGACATGGCGGAGCTGGCCTGCATGAGCAAATACCACCTGGTCCGGGCCTTCCGGCGGGAGGCGGGGCTGACGCCCCATCGGTTCCAGCTCCAGAACCGGGTCCGGAAGGGCCAGCGGCTGCTGGCGGGACCGGCTACCGTGGCGGAGGCCGCCGCTGCGGCGGGCTTCTGCGACCAGAGCCACTTCGACTAATGTCATTAAGTTGGGAATAGGGAAAAATAAAGGAAACGCTGATTTAATCCCCCCAAATGATAAAAGATGTGATAAAATAAGGAAAAGGGGGCGCGGAGTATGAAACAGGAAAGTTTTAGCGATATGGAATACAGATGCCGGAAAAAGAAAACAAAACGGGAAGAATTTCTGGAAATCATGGACGAGATCATCCCGTGGGAGGAATGGGTATCGCTGGTCGTCCCCCACTATCCAACCGGGAAACGCGGCCGTCCGCCGATTGAGATAGAAACCATGCTGCGGATGTATCTGCTGCAATGCTGGTTCAGCTTATCCGATGAAGGAGTAGAGGACGCAATTTATGACAGCTATGCCATGCGCAAATTTATGGGAATCAACTTTTTCGAGCAGGATGTCCCGGACGCCACAACCCTGCTGCACTTTCGGCATCTGTTGGAGGAGAAGGGCATCGGCAAGCTGTTTTTTGATGCAATCAACCGCTGCCTGGAAGGGGCTGGACGGATGAT
>CAJTCG010000022.1 GCA_910574635.1 Oscillospiraceae bacterium
ATCTCGTCCATGATTTCCAGAAATTCTTCCCGTTTTGTTTTCTTTTTCCGGCATCTGTATTCCATATCGCTAAAACTTTCCTGTTTCATATCCCGCGCCCCCTTTTCCTTATTTTATCACATCTTTTATCATTTCGGGGAATTAAATCAGCGTTTCCTTAAGGTTTGGGAGGTCGTCGCCAGCCAATTGTTCCAGATTCATCGCCTCCGCCACCTTTTCCGGCAGCTCGTCAAAGTAGAGACGCAGACGCGCGCTGGATGCTGTATCAATATGGACGCGGAGCAATGTCCGCTCAATTTGATGCTTTGATGTGGGGAGGTACAGGTATTCCGGGTTTTTCCCTTCCGGAAGTCCCCGCTCCGGCGTAACCTCCAGTACCATAAGGTGGCTGCCGTAGAAATAAGCGGGGAATTGGTACCCATTGTAGGCTTGCTCCAGCACCATGCCGTTGTCGTAGACCACACCGTAAGGGGTGACCGCTTCACCGCCGCCGTCGATCAGCAGCAGGGCAGTTTCAACGCCATCCAGGTTTTCCAGCTCCTCCACCTTGGCGCTGCCGCCATTCAGATTCATAAAATGGCGGCGGCCTACGGCCTTCAAATCGGAGAAGTCAGTGATAACCGTGGCCTGCTGGCAGCAGAAGGTGAGATTGATAAGGTCCTTGACATCGGCCAGCTTCAGCTTATGGGCCATGGCCTGGAACTGGGCATCCTCGTCTTTGCAGAAGCTGTCCAGCCGTTTTGCCAGGTAGTCCAGCTGGTCCACATTGACCAGCGTGCCATGGAGGGCGGCCAGCACATGGCAGCGGCTGTCCACCTCATCCACGGTACAGTCCCGGTTCACAGAATACCCTAGATCCATCGCCTGAAGCATCTCAATGGTCTGGTCGTACTGGTCATTGGGGATGGGGAAGGGGATGGTGATCTGCCCGCATTCCGGACGCCGGGGATTGCTCAGCACCGCTTTGATCACATAGCTCCTTTCCGCTCCTCTGCGCGGGAGGGGCTGTCTTTTCTTTGAGGTCAATCTTGAGATCACCGCTGTCACGACGCCTGGATGGGTCCATCATCATTCGCTCCAGACCCGCCAGCGGTGTGCCGCTCATAAAATATTTCATGGTGCTTTCCCTTCCGGCCTTTCCCGGAGGGAGCCGCCGTCTCCCCGCGGGAAACGGCCTTCTGATTTCAAATTTCAGTAAAAATGCATCTGGGCGGGTATGCCGCGCTGTTCGGGGTGTTCCTTGAAGTCCGCGACAGGCTGTCCGTCCTTCCGGGTGAGCAGACCATAGGAGGTCAGTTCGCCTCCGTTCTCTTCTAACAGGGCCTCTCCATAACGCTCCATGTCCACGCGGGAGATGAGCGTCTCCGCGCTCTGCCCACGCGCCGCTTTCCGAAGCCGCTCCTCCGCTATGTCAGCGGGACTGCCGATCTGCCGGGAGAGACTGTAGTCATCCAGCGTATCCAGCAGTTTGACAGCGGCATCGAGGCTGCGGCAGTCCTCCGCCTCCAGAAGCGATTTGTAAACGGCCATGTCCTCGGGTTCCATCTCCGCAAGGTTCCGCGCCAGATCATTGAGAATCCTCGTCGAGCTTTCGCTATAGCTGTTGTCAGATCCGAAGTCGAAGATCATGCCGGCCAGCCTGGGAACCGCACAGTCTAACCCGTCCCAGGCGATCCTGTTCCAGACGTCATCGCCGCTGCCCATCCCATCGTACTCGATCAGGACGGCGTTCAGCGTATCCTCCTCAACCGGAAGCTCCAGCAGGGCGGATTTCCTTCTGCCTGTACTCGGGTCCCACTTGCCGTAAACCGACAGCAGGATGGAATAGTCCGGCTTTCGAAGCGTCAGGTCCAGCCGCGTTTTCTCTACCGGCGCGGTTTGGCGTACATACCCGAGCGGTTCCGAAACGTTTACGGAGACCAACACGCCGCCCTCGGCCTCACGCCGCCGTTTGCCGATGAGGGCGCAGTCCAGCAGGTTTATCTGTTCCGCCGAAAGCTCCTGCATTCCGGGGACAGTCCCTTTCGCCACAGAATCTTGTCCAAGCTGACGGTCTGAGCGAAGATCAGGGAACACCTGGCAGCAGTGAGTGCCATAGGCGAAATCGATCAGGCGGGGGATCGGGATGAGCTGGCAGCCTTTCATGTATTCCATTGACAGGAGACCGCGATAGGCAAGCCGCTGGAGCTGGTCCAATTCCGAGAGCTTTCGCGCCAGAGCATTGAGCTCGTACAAGCTGCCGGCTTCCTCCGGGATCAAGGCATTGAAACTGGGAACACAGTAGTCAACGATTTCCCAATGAACGGGCGCTTCGGGCTTCACCCGGACCTTCTCCAGGGTGTCCAGCAGTTCATATGGGGTGGCGGGCAGTCCCAGGAGAGGGCGATTTTCTGGGGCTTCCCCGGTCCAAAGCTGGACGCTGAATATCCGGCTCACAGCGAGAGCCCTCCGATCTGCCCCTCGAACGTATCCATACGCTCCAGTTCAACTTGGAGTTCATGTTCCCCAGCCTCGGAGAGACGGACCTTCTCCGCCAGGTCCGGGACCTCCTCCTCGATCTGACCGGCGGCGCTTTCCAGAGCCTTGCGCCGCGTGTCTGTGAGAGGACCATCTCCGTCCAGCGTCTCATGGATGCTGCGGTAGATTTCCGTGAGCTGCTCCTGGTTAAAAAGGGCGTTGGCGGGGAGGAGGCCGGAGCGGACGGCAAAGTCCCGCTTGGCAGACTGGTAGCTGTCGGGGTGGCCGTTAGGGTCATAGTAATGACCCTGCCACAGCGAGGTCTTATTACGAACCCATTCCCAGGTAGCGAACTGCGCCCCATACCGGGTCATATGTCCGGCGAGGACCGTGCCGTTAAACTCCGCCAGGAGCTGAAAGCCTTCGCTGAGTCCTTCGGCTACCAGGGGCGGGGCCTGTTCCAGCAGGGTCATGTACTCCCGCGTGGACCGGGCCATCTCGCGGATGCGGTCAAGGATATCCTCTTTCCCGGCAATCCTTTCCGCGAAGTATCCAAGATTCCCAAGGTCATTGATCCGGCACAGGAGGCTTCCCTCGTATTCCACGTCAATATCCCTGGATTCTCTGGGGTGTATGGCGAACCCCTGGCTTCTGAGCAGGGTGCTGAGCTCTTCCAGGTATTTAGTACTTGCTTTTGTATCAGATATCATCTTTTCTGCCTCTTTTCCTATAAAATTGTTTCGAGCGCCCTTTTTGATCGGGCCAATTTAACTGCTGCGGACAGGAAAACGGAGCCGGTTCTTTCGAACACAGCTCCATTCAAATCTAGTATTCTGTTGTTCCCTCCAATTTCTTGTCTGGCAGGCGGCGTCCTCGCTAATTGGATTGATGGGTAATAGATGGGCATGGGGATCATCTCTTTTCGTAGATTTGGGGGTGTACAAGCAAGAGTATCACAGAGCGTTTTGTTTAGCTATTCACCATTTTCAACTAAAATGAAGCGGATTATTGGCGAAAATATTCCAGGGCCCTTTTTCGTAAAAAGGCGCCAGACTCGCTGGCATACATAGCCAACAAATTCGGCGCTGAAATTTCGTGAATTATGTTCTAGTGATGAGTGGGCGGCAATGGCCGCTGAAAAAGGGCACAGCCACCTTGAAGCAGCCGTCTCTTTGCAAAAGGGGGAGTTCGAACCCCGCCAGCCGCCTTGAAACCCTGAAAATATCCATTTCGCGGGATTTTGAAATCCCAAAAAAGAAAAAGGTGAAACAATTGGGACTCTAAGCGTTCAGCCTAGAATATCCAGATTGTTTCACCTTTATGGTGGAGACTACTGGACTCGAACCAGTGGCCTCATGCGTGTGAAGCATGCGCTCTAACCAGCTGAGCTAAGCCTCCAGATACCTATTCAATTATCTTTCCCATAAGACGCCGCACATCACGGCGCCTTATGGGGTGGTGACCCGTACGGGATTCGAACCCATGTTACAGCCGTGAAAGGGCCGTGTCTTAACCACTTGACCAACGGGCCGTCGTTGGAAGAATGAAAACCAGGGAGGAAAACGAGCCTCCATGAAGCGCCTTGCGGCGCTTCATGAAAGTCTGGTAGCGGCACCTGGATTTGAACCGGGGACACTGCGGGTATGAACCGCATGCTCTAGCCAACTGAGCTATGCCGCCATGTCTGCCGTCCGTAACGGACAAGTGATACTATAGCAGAAAGCCCCGGGTTTTGTCAAGCCCTTCCTTAATTTTTCTTCAAAATTTTCTTCTGGGCCGGGAGGGCTCCGCCGAGAAGGAAAAATTTATTGAAATTTCCCCTTGACTCTCCCCCCTGGGGAGGGCTTATGCTGTTTTTGAGCTCAACATTCACAACGTTGTGGAGGTATCACTATGCTGAAGATCGGCGAATTTTCAAAACTCTCCAGAGTCAGCATCCGCTCCCTGCGCCGCTATGACGAGGCCGGGCTTTTGGCCCCGGCGTCCATCGACTCCTTTACCGGTTACCGCTACTACAGTGAGCGCCAGCTTCCCGTTGCCAACCGCATCCGGGCCCTCCGGGATATGGGCTTTCCCCTGGCCGCCGTCCGGGAGGTGCTGGGCTGCTACGACGACCCTGGGGCGCTGGAGCGATGCCTGCTGCTCCAGCGGGCGTTGGCTTGGGAGGAGATGGAGGAGGCGCGGAAGCGGCTTCGCCTATTGGACACAGCCTTGGAACGGCTGAGAAAGGACGAAACGATGATGAAATACGATGTTACCATTAAAACCCTGCCTGAGCGTCATGTCGCCAGTGTCCGGCAGATCATCCCCAGCTATGACCGGGAGGGAGACCTGTGGCATATCTACTGCCAGGAGACTGCCCGGATGAACATTCAGGACGGGGACCCGGTGCTCTGTACGGCCATGTACTACGACGGGGAGTTCAAAGACCAGGACGTGGATGTGGAAATCCAGAAAAACGTGGTGGGAACTTACCCCGACACGGAACACGTAAAGTTCAAGACTGTCCCGGCGGTGCAGGTGGCCTCCGCCACGTTCCGGGGAAGCTACGACCAAATTTCCACCGTGAACGAGGCTGTGGCGGCCTGGGTGGAGGACAACGGCTGGACCTTTGACGGCCTCTTCTTCAATATTTACCACGTCAGCCCCCACGAGACCCGGAATCCAGACGAGTTCGTCACGGAGGTCTGCTATCCCGTGAAGCGGAAGTGACAGACAGCCCCCGGCGGTTTTTCGCCGGGGGCCCGTTTCTTATCGAATAAACTGGATGTTTGCGTCCACATTTCCGCCGATGCCGGCGACGGAGCACTTGCTGGAGAACTGCCAGTAGTCCGGCTGATAATAAAGGGTGGGGCACAGCTTTTCCGAGCTGTCGCTCTTGTACTCGGGATACCAGCAGAGGTAGGGCGCGATGGCCCCCTGGTCGTATTTCACATAGCTGACATAGGTCCCGGCGTAGATCATGGGCGTGTAGCCCGCCTCCTGGATACGCTTGCAGAAGGCGATGGCGCAGGCGGTGGCCATCTCCGGCGAGGTGCCGTAGACCCGGTAGCTGGAGTCGTGCATCTCCCAGTCATAGGCCACGGGACCGTTGATGTTCAGGCCCCGGAGGCGCTCAATAACGAAATCCGCCTCCTCAATGGCCTCCTCCACGGTGATGGCCTGGGCGAAGAAGTACACGCCTGTCTCGATCCCGGCGGCCATAGCCCCCTCAATGTTCTGGCGGTAGAAGGCGTCCTCGTTGATTTTGCCGGAGGAGTAGCCCCGGAGGCCGATACGGATCATGGCGAAGTCCACTCCGTCGTTTCGGACGGCCTGCCAGTCGATGGTCTCATTTTGGCTGGCCCGGTTCTGGTAGGCGGAGACGTCGATGCCGAAGCGGGTGCGGAATTGGCTGCCGATGTACACCAGCCGGTCCGGATGGTCTGCGGCCCAGATAAAGTCCCCGTGCCGGAGCTGGTTTTGCTCCGTGCCCGCGTAGACGGGAATCTTCCGGTCGCTGTAGTCGATGGTTTCCCCGGTGGTGATGCCGGGAGTATAGACCTCGCCGGGCTGGATGCCGGGCCCGGCGGGCTGTTCCGGCACCGTCGGCGCGCTGGGGTCCGCGGGAGTGGGCACCACAACAATGCCCCAGTCAAAGTCATCCCCCGAGCCGGGGGTCCCGGGCTCTTCGGGCGGGGTGGGCTGCACCGGGGTCACCGGATCTACAGGCGTGACGGGGGCCTCGGCCGGAGTGCTGAGGATCTGCGGCGTGACGGAGCTGAAATTCCGAATTTTCCCGGTGACGGTAACGTTGTCCAGAGTGACGGCCCCAGTGACGCCGGGGGCAATGAGCAGGTCTCCGGTGACGGTCATATTGGACAGCTCCGCGCCGCCCGCGGCGTTGATAAGTAGGCTGCCCTCCACATTGCTGGAATAGCTTCCGCTGGTTTGGATCAGGACTTGGATCATGTTGTTCAGCAGGTTCACCAGCTCCGCCCGGGTCAGGGGCTCCGTGGGGCGGAAGCTTCCCTCCGCCGCGTCGGTGATCCAGCCCCGGGCGGTGAGTTCGGCGATGTAGGGACGGGCATAGCCCGCGATCTGCGCCTCGTCGTGATAGGTCAGGGCGTTGTCTGTCCCGCCCAGCTGGAAGGCCCGGGCCACCATGGTCATGGCCTGCTGGCGGGTGATGCTGTCCCCCGGAAGGGCCTTGCCCTCGCTGCCCAGGTACACCCCGGCGGCGTTGAGCTTTAAAATGGAGTCCTCCCAGCGGCTCCCCTTGGTGTCGGAGAAGGTCCCGGCGGGGGCGGCGGCCTGGAACTGGAGGAAGCGGTCCAAAATCCCGGCGAAGGCCCCCCGGGTGATGGAGGCGTCAGGCCGGAAGGACCCGTCGTCGTAGCCCTGGAGCACGCCGTACTCCTGGCTCCATTTGTTGACGGCGGATTCAGCCCAATGGCCGGTTGTGTCGGTGAAGGCCATAGCGGGCGTGAGGAGCAGGGCCCCGGCCAGGAGGCCGGAGAGAATACGCTGTCGAATAAGACGCATAGCAGGTTCCTTTCGTCGGTTTTTGTCGAGACGGTATGTAAAAAAAGTCCGCCGCATGTCGGGGCCGCGGCAGGGGTCCACGCTGTTAATTGCCCATTATATAGGAAATTTGCCTCCCGGTCAATATTCCGGGGCGGATTTCCAGAAATAACATGCGCTTGCGTTTTTTCAAAAAACTGTTAAACTATCCATGGAAAGGGAGGGTTCGTGTGGCCTTTGATTTCAAGAAAGAGTTCAAGGAGTTCTATCTGCCCAAGGACAGGCCGGAAATTGTGACGGTGCCTGAGATGAACTATATTGCCGTGCAGGGCAGGGGAGACCCCAACCAGGAGGGCGGGGCCTACCAGCGGGCCATGGGCGTGCTGTACGCCGTGGCCTACACGTTGAAAATGAGCTATAAGAGCGACTACCGCATTAAGGGCTTCTTCGAGTACGTGGTCCCGCCCCTGGAGGGCTTCTGGCAGCAGGAGGGGGGAGGCGGCATAGATTATGGGAACAAGGACGGCTTCCTCTGGACCTCCGCCATCCGCCTGCCGGACTTTGTGACCCCGGCGGACTTCGCCTGGGCGGTGGGGACCGCCTCCCGGAAAAAGAAGCTGGACTGTTCCTCTGCGGAGTTCTGGACGGTGGAGGAGGGCCTCTGCGTCCAGATCATGCATCTGGGCTCCTTCGACTCCGAACCGGAATCGGTGGCGAAGATGGACGCGTTTTTACAGGAGCAAGGCTATGCCGGCGACCTGAGCGAGGCCCGGCGGCACCATGAAATCTACCTCACCGACGCCAGGCGGGTCCCGCCGGAGAGGTGGAAGACCGTTATCCGCCACCCCATCAGGAAGGTGTAAAAGGAGCCTCCCCGCCGTGCGGCGGGGAGGCTCTTTTCATTGATACTCGAATTTGATCCGCAGCCGTTTCCTCTGCGGGATCGGCCTGCCCGGCCCCTCCCGGGCGATGGAGTTCCCCCGGAACACCGACAGGGCCAGGCCGATGAGCGCCATGTCCACCACCGTCTGGAAGTTCCCCACCACCAGGGGCAGGCTGGCGGAGAACAGCACAAAGCCGAAATTCAGCGCCGCGCTGAACAGCGTCTGAAATCCCAGGGTCAGGACCACCGCCAGCACCACGAAATGGCCCGGAAGGTAGCTCTGCCGCAGACCCTTCACCAGCATCCAGAGGAGCAGGATGGTCAGCGCCGCCAGCAGGACCAGCAGGGGAATCCAGCCCCAGGCCACCGCCATGGAGGCGGGGAGGAAGTCGTGGGAAAAGTCAATGGGCCGAAGCTCCTGGCCGCCGCCGAAGAGCCGGGCCCCGGCGTTGACCGGCATGGCGGCCTCGCCGCCGACGCTCCGCAGGGGAGGAACGTCCTCCCAGAACATATGCAGCGCCCAGCCCATGTAACCCCGGTGCTCTTTCTCCAGCTCCGGCCGGAGGGCAATCATCACCCGGAGCAGGAAGGAATTGAGATAGCCCTTGAGAAAGAGAAAAGCCAGGAGTCCGAAAGCGACGGCCAGGACTGCGCCCACACCTTTCCAACGGCCCACGCCGAACCAATCCCGGCCCGCCGCGTAGAGCGTCGCCGCCAGGCCGGAGAACAGCAGGATAAACAGCCCTGAAGCGCTAGGTATGAGGCAGCAGACCGCCGCCAAGGGCATACCGCCCAAGATAGTAAGTAGAAGTCCTTTCCAGCCTTTACCCCGGAAGCTGTAGAGCCAGAGGACATAGGCCAAAGGATAGAGCGCCGACACAAGGCTGAAGCTGTAGGTTGGATAAACAAACCGCAGGAGCGGGACCGTCATGACCAGTGTTCCAATGTACAGAGCCCGGGCGTGCCGGACCAGCCGGGAGACGTCCAGAAAGTACATCCCCAGCATCGCCGCCGTGCCCAGGCCCAGGGAGGCCAGGGCCCTCATCAGGACCAGGTCTTGCCGGAAATAGGGGCGGCGAAAAAGTACCCGCAGAAATACTCCGACCGCAGCCAGAACGATAGTCAGCCCCAATAGCCCCCACTGGGGCCGGGGCCGGTGGATCCGGTCCAGCTCGGTCCCCACGGTCACCGGGTCGCCCATGTCCTCCACCGCCAACCGCTCCGCCTCATCGGGGGCCTTGCCCTCTTTTAGGAAATCATCTCGCTGGTCCTCCAGGTGCCGCTCCAGCTCCCGGACCAGCAGGGGACGGGCCCGCTTCCAGCGAATCTGCCCCTGCACCGCCTCCAGATAGGCGGCGATGGTCTTACGCTCCGGCAAGGCACGCGCCCCCTTTCAGAACCCGGCCCACGGCACGGGCGTAGGCGTTCCAGGCCGTTTCCTTCTCCTGGAGCGCGCTCCGGCCCTGCTTGGTCAGGTGGTAATACCGCCGGGTTTTCCCGGACTCCGCCGTTTGCTCATAGGCGGTGACAAACCCCTTTTCCTCCAGGCTGTGGAGGAGGGGGTAGAGGGTCCCCGCCTTGAGGCGGAAGGTGTCGTCGCTCCGCCGCCGGAGCTCCGCGATCATCTGATACCCGTAGAGATCTCCGTCTTCCAGCAGCTTCAGCACCAGCAGGGACATGCTCCCGCTGACCAGGCTCTTTTCCAGTTCCATAGTGCGCCTCCTTATAGATAGACAGCCGATATATTAGTGTCTGAATTATATATCGGCTGTCTATCTATGTCAAGAGGCGAGATTGGAAATTTTTTGTGGCTTCTTCCTAAATCCGGCAAGGAAAGGTTGACGAAATGCCCATAGGGGCGGTATAATAACCTGATTTATTATATCGTAGAGAACGGGAGGACGGGCTATGTGGATTGCGGACCGATGGGAGGACTATGAGCTGCTGGACTGCGGCGGCGGGGAGCGCCTGGAGCGCTGGGACCGCCAGGTGCTGGTCCGCCCGGACCCTCAGGCCATCTGGGAGACGCCCAGGGAGCACCCGGCCTGGAAAAAGGCGGGGGGGCGGTATCTCCGTTCTTCCACCGGGGGAGGGCACTGGGAGAAAAAGGCCCTGCCGGAGAGCTGGAAGATCCGGTACCGGGACCTGACCTTCCAGGTGAAGCCCATGAACTTCAAGCACACGGGCCTGTTTCCCGAACAGGCCGTAAACTGGGACTTTATGGCGGAAAAAATCAAAAACGCCGGGCGGCCCGTCCGGGTGCTGAACCTCTTTGCCTATACCGGCGGGGCCACCGCGGCCTGCGCCAGGGCCGGGGCCAGCGTCTGCCATGTGGACGCCGCCAAAGGTATGGTGGCCTGGGCCCGGGAAAACGCCAGGCTCTCCGGCCTGGGGGAGGCCCCCATCCGCTGGATTGTGGACGACTGCGCCAAGTTCGTAGAGCGGGAGATCCGCCGGGGGAAGTCCTACGACGCCATCGTGATGGACCCGCCCAGCTATGGCCGGGGCCCCGGCGGGGAGGTCTGGAAGCTGGAGGAGAACCTGTATCCCTTTGTGAAGCTCTGCGCCGGGGTGCTGTCGGACAAGCCCTTGTTTGTGCTGATCAACTCCTATACCACGGGCCTGGCCCCGTCGGTGCTGGGCTACCTTTTGAACCTTTTGGTGAAGGAGAAGTACGGCGGGAAGTGTACGTGGGATGAGCTGGGCCTTCCCGTTACGGCCACGGGCCTGGCCCTGCCCTGCGGGGCCACGGGGAGATGGTTCTCAGAATAGAAAGTGGGAAACGAGATGCCTGATATGATCCAAACCGAGAGCCTCCGTTTTGCCTATCCGGCAGACGAGGGGCAAAAGCCCGTCTACGCCCTCCGGGGCGTGGACCTGGAAATTAAAAAGGGCAGCTTTGTGGTTATCCTGGGCCACAACGGCTCCGGGAAATCCACCCTGGCCAAGACCTTCAACGCCGTGCTCCTTCCCGCCGGGGGGAAGGTGTACGTGGAGGGCATGGACACCCTGGATCAGGACCTGCTCCTGGCCATCCGCCAGCGGGTGGGTATGGTGTTCCAGAACCCGGATAACCAGATCGTCGCTAACGTGGTGGAGGAGGACGTGGCCTTCGCCCCGGAGAACCTGGGCGTGCCCACGGAGGAAATCCGCCGCCGGGTGGACGGGGCCTTGAAGGCCGTGGGCATGGACGAATTCGTCACCCACGCGCCCCACCTTCTTTCCGGCGGGCAGAAGCAGCGCATCGCCATCGCCGGGGTCATCGCCATGGAGCCTGCCTGTGTCGTCCTGGACGAGGCCACCGCCATGCTGGACCCTATCGGGCGGCGGGAAGTGCTGTCCACCATTCACCGCTTGAACAGGGAAAAGGGCATCACGGTGGTTTTGATTACCCACCACATGAACGAGGCGGAGGACGCGGACCGCGTTGTCGTTATGAACGACGGCCGGGTGGACCTGGACGGAACGCCGGAGGAGGTGTTCAGCCAGGTGACCCGCCTCCGGCACCTGGGGCTGACGGCGCCGGATACCGTGGACCTGCTGGACCGCCTCCGGCAAAAGGGATGGGACGTGCCCCTGGACGCCCTGCGGGCGGAGGACTGCGCCGCCGCCATTGCCGGGGCTTTGAAGAACGAGTGACGGAGGGACGAAGCCTTGCCTATCCTGGAGATTAAAAACCTGACCCATACCTACGGTATCGGGACGCCCTTCCGGCGCAGCGCGGTGGAAGACGTCAGCTTTGCCGTGGAACAAGGAGAGTTCCTGGGCATCATCGGCCACACCGGGTCCGGGAAATCCACCCTGATACAGCACCTGAACGGCCTCTTAAAGCCCACGTCCGGGCAGATTTTGCTGGACGGAAAGGACATCTGGGCCGAGCCGAAAAAAATACGAAGCGTCCGCTTCCAGGTGGGCCTGGTGTTCCAGTACCCGGAGTACCAGCTCTTTGAGGAAACGGTTTATAAGGATATCTCCTTCGGCCCCAGGAACCAGGGGAAGACGGGGGAGGCCTTGGACCACGCCGTCCGGGAGGCGGCGCGTCTGGTGGGCCTTCGGGACGAGCAGCTGGAGAAATCCCCCTTTGAGCTCTCCGGCGGACAGAAGCGCCGGGTGGCCCTGGCGGGGGTCCTGGCCATGGAGCCCAAGGTGCTGGTGCTGGACGAGCCCACGGCGGGCCTGGACCCGGCGGGCCGGGAGAATCTGATGGCGAACATCCGGGAGTATCACCGGCATAAGAACGCCACCATCCTTCTGGTCAGCCACAGCATGGACGAAATCGCCCAGAACGTGGACCGTATCCTGGTGCTGAAATCCGCTCATATTTTGATGAGCGGGACCCCGGCGGAGATTTTCACCCGGGCGGAGGAGCTTCTCTCCGCGGGGCTGGACGTGCCCCAGATTACCCGTGTGGCCATGTCCCTCCGGGACCGGGGGCTTCCCATCGACCCCGCTGTTTACACCGTGGAGGACTTGGAGCGTCAGCTTCTGGCTTTGAAAGGGGGCGGGGCTCCATGCTGAAGGACATCACCCTGGGCCAGTATTTCCCGGGAAATACCGCAGCCCACAGGCTGGACCCCCGGACAAAGATCCTGCTGGTGGTGCTGTATATTACCGCCCTGTTTACCGCCAAGAGCTTCCTGGCCTACGGCCTGATGGCCCTGGTGCTGGCGGTCTGTGTCCGTGTCTCCGGGGTGGGGCTCAAAGCCCTGGTGAAGGGCTTGAAGCCGGTGCTGTTCATCATCGTCTTCACCGGCGTCCTGAACCTATTTTTCACGCCCGGGGCCACCGAGCTCTGGGCCTGGGGGCCCTTTCAGGTCACGGACACGGGCCTGCGGAACGCGGCGTTTATGATCCTGCGGATTATGCTCCTCATCATGGGAACCTTCCTCATGACCTACACCACCAGCCCCATCAGCCTTACCGACGGCCTGGAGCGGCTGCTGAACGGCTTGAAGCGCTTCCACGTTCCGGTTCACGAGCTGACCATGATCATGTCCATCGCCTTGCGGTTCATCCCCACGCTGATTGAGGAGACGGATAAAATCATGTCCGCCCAGAAGGCCCGGGGGGCGGATTTCGAGAGCGGGAACCTGATGGAAAAGGCGAAGGCCCTGGTGCCCATCCTGGTGCCGCTGTTCATCAGCGCCTTCCGCCGGGCGGACGAGCTGGCCACGGCCATGGAGTGCCGCTGTTACCACGGCGGCGAGGGCCGGACGAAGCTCCATATTTTGAAGTACGAGCGCCGGGACTACATCGCCCTGACCCTGGGGGTTCTGATTCTGGCGGGCGTGATTGCCATGAGGGCCGTTGGCCTTTGAGGAGGAGGGGAAATGGAGGGAAAGAAAAGACAGATACAGGTTTTGACGCTGGTCCTCTGCCTGCTTTTAGTGTGCCTGAACCTCTGGCAGCTCCGGCGGATTTCGGACCTGCGGGAAGACCTGAGAAGGACCGAGGCTAATCTGCAAACGGAGACAAGGCGCCTTGACGAGCGGATTCAGGTTGTGCAGCGGGCGATGCGGGAAGCGGACGCGGCGGTCCTGGACTGGGAGTACACCACCGCCGTGAACAAAGAACAGCGGGTTCTGGATGTGACGGTGGATTTGTCCTTGAAGGAGTGGAGCGTGGACACGGAGGTGTGGGTGAACTGGACCTCCCTCCTTGATGGGAAAACCGGCTCGGAACCCATGCGCGGCGGCAAGAGCGGGCGTCTTACCGGCATACTGAAGCTGCCTGTGGGGGGCCACCGGGAGTATGCACTGGAAGCCGTTATTCAAAACGGCGAGAGCCAGCGGCTGGAGGACCTGGGCTATCTGGGGGACACAGCCACGCTGCTGCCGGTTCAGCTTGCCGGTTGCGGCGGCTCCAGTGCAAACTACACCCGAGAAAAAGACGGGAGCGGAATCTTTGACCTGTCTTTTTATGAAGTCGACTTGCAGGGCTCCAAGGGGAGCGGACCCCCGGAGGTCAAAGACGCGGTGTTCCGCCTCCGGCGGAATGGGGACGTTGCCGTGGAGCAAACCGCCAAGTATGGGGAGACCATCGAAAATTATACCTGTGACCCTGAGAAGGGCCTGATTGCCGAGGCCGGTATGGGGGACGAATTTACTCTGTCCTTCTTCTGCCGGGACACGTCCGGCCTGGGCTATGAATTTGACCTGGAGCAGTGGTCCATCGGCGAGAGCGGAATTGCCCGGGAGCACGGCCCGGAGGACTTCTGGCCCAAGCTCATCTGGGACTGACAAAAAGGAGGCGGCTATGCGCAACATTGCCTTAAAACTCACCTACAACGGCGCCGCCTACCACGGCTGGCAGGTGCAGAAAAACGCCGCCTCCGTCTGCGAGACCCTGCAAAAGGCCATCTCCAAGGTCTGCGGGGGGCCTGTCCACCTGACGGGCTGCGGAAGGACGGACGCCGGGGTCCACGCGGAGCGGTACGTGGCCAATTTCCGCACGGAGAGCCGCATCCCCATTGACCGGATGCCCTACGCCATCAACACCCACACCCCGGAGGACATCGCCGTCCGGGAGGCGGTGGAGGTGGGGGAGGACTTCAACGCCATCGGCTCCTGCGTCAAAAAGGAATACACCTACCGCATTTACAACTCCCGCTTCAAAAATCCCTTCTACGTGAACCGGGCCTACTTTTACCCAAAACGGCTGGACGAGGACTTTTTGAACCAAGCCGCCCATATGTTTGTGGGGACCCACGATTTCCGGGCCGTCCGCTCGGTGGGCACGGAGACGAAAACCACCGTGCGGACCATTTACTGGTGTGACGTGACCCGGAGCGGGGATTTGCTGGAACTCCGGGTCTGCGCCGACGGCTTTTTGTACAACATGGTCCGGGCCATTACGGGGACCGTGCTTTACGCCGCCGAGGGGAAATTTGCCCCGGAGGATATCCCCGCCATTTTGGAGAGCGGGGACCGGACCCTGGCGGGGCCCACGGTGCCCCCGGGGGGGCTGTACCTGACGAGAATCTGGTATGAGGATGAACGGCTGAATGAGTGAGAAACGCGTGGACAAGTCCAAAGAGGGGAAGCATCCCGTCCGCAGTTTCCTGAGCTTCCTGCTGCTGCTGGCGGCGGTGCTCCTGGTGGTGCTCTTCGCGGCCTACCGGGACGGAACGGGCTTCGACATCCTCCGGCGCTACCTCCATTACGGGCGCTCGGAGCAGGTGGGCGGCGCGACGGTCTATCACTATGACGCCTCGTCTAAGAACCGCTATGCCCTTCTGGGAGAGAGCTTAGTGGTGCTGTCGGACGCGTCGCTGAGCCTTTACAACGGCGCGGGGGAGGAGGTTTGGTCCGCCCCTGTGACCATGACGGCCCCGGCCCTGGTCTCCGGCGGAGGAAGGGCGGCGGCTTACGACGTGGGGGGGACGTCGCTGTATGTGCTGGACCAGACAGGTTTGCTGCTGGAGCTTACCGCCGACGAGGAGGAGCCCTACATAGCCGCCACGCTGAACAAAAACGGGGCCCTGGCGGTGACGGCTCAGAAAAAGGGCTATAAGGGCAGCGTTAAGGTCTACGACCGGGCCCTGGGACTGGAGCCGGACTTCGAGTTCAAATCTTCCAAGCGTTTCGTCTCGGACGGATACGTCCTGGAGGATTCTCTGGCGGCGGTGACCCTGGGACAGGAGAACGGTGTCTTTGTCAGCAGCATTGTGCTCTATCAAATGCCGGAGACGGAACCGGCGGCGGACTACAGCATCTCCGGCGGACTGGTGGCCGCCGTTGGAGAGCAGGAGGGACGGCTGGTGACCGTTTCCGACACGGCTCTGACGTTTGCCGGAGCCAACGGAGAGATCGCCGGGACCTATTCTTACGGCGGGGCCTACCTCCGGGAATACGACCTGGGGGGCATGGGCTTCGCGGCGCTGCTTTTGAACCGCTACCGCTCCGGCAGCGTGGGGCGGCTGGTCACCGTGGACAAGGACGGCGAGGTCCTGGGCTCCCTGGACGTGCGGGAAGAGGTGCTGGACATCTCCGCCTCCGGCCGGTATCTGGCGGTGCTTTACTCGGACCGCCTGGCGGTGTATAACCAGGACCTCCAGCCCTACGCCACCCTCCAGGGGACGGGGGACGCCCGGGGCGTCCTGATGCGCTCCGACGGGTCGGCCCTGCTGCTGTCCGCCGGTTCCGCCAGCCTGTTTTTGCCTTGACTGTATGAAAATAAGCGGCGTGTTCACAAAACGTTTACATGGGAAGAGGTAGGAAAGTTTGACGACACCTGTTATAATAGATGCTGTTGCCGTGGTGGTGCTGGCGGGCTTCGCGGTCTGGGGAGCCTGGAAGGGCCTGCTGCGGACCCTGGCGGGGCTGCTGGTGCTGGCCCTGTCCCTGGCGGGGGCGGGAATTATCGCCTCGGCCCTGTCGGCCCCGGCGGCGAAGGTCATCGCCCCGGTCATTGAGAAGCGGATCGAGGCCCGTCTGGACGAGGCCATCCGGGAGCGTCCTTCCTCCGGCGGCGGGCCGGTGGAAGAAGGTTCCTTGGAGGACTATCTGTCCATTGCGGAAATACTTGAACTGCTGGGATTTGACGAGGTCCAGCGGGACGCCCTGGCTTTCCGGGCCCAGGACGCCGTCCGGGACACCGGAGTCCAGGTGATAACCGCCGTGATTGAAAGCGTGGCCCAATCCGCGCTTTACGGCGTGCTGTACATGATTTCCTTTGTCCTGCTGTCCCTTGCGCTGCATCTGCTGGTGAGGATGCTGGATGCGGTTTTGAGACTGCCGGGCCTCCATGGGCTCAACGCCTTTGGAGGTGGAATGATCGGCCTGGCGGAGGGGGCGCTGCTGCTGTTTTTGGCGGTGTGGACGCTGCGCCTGGTGGGCGTCTCCTTCGACGGACAGGAAAGCAGCCGGATTTTTCGGTTTTTCACCACTCATACGCCCCTGGATGCTTTGAAGTTCCTGGGGATATGACAATTCCCCGGCCAGGCCGGGGGGCCTTCGTGAGGCCCGATATCAAACGATCAGCGCCGGAGGGCGCGTGGAGGTTTAAGAGGTATGCAGCCGACACTTTGTTCCAGATGCAAGAAAAACGTCGCCGTGGTCTTTATTTCAAAGCTGGACGGCGAGAGAACCATCAACGAGGGCCTGTGCCTGAAATGCGCCAAGGAGCTGGGGCTTCCCCAGGTGGACGACATGATGAAGCGCATGGGGATTTCCGATGAGGACCTGGAAACCCTGAACAGCGAAATGATGCAGGCCATGAACGGGGTGGAAAATATTGAGGACCTGCCCGGTGGAGAGGAAGGAGACGAGGAGGAAGAGGGTAAGACCGCCACCTTCCCCTTCTTGAACCGCCTGTTCTCCGGCGGAGAGCCTTCCAAGGAGAGCGCCGAGGAGGGCCGGAGCGAACGCCGGGAGAAAAAGGAGTCCTCCAAAAATACCAAGCGGAAGTATTTGGAGAACTACTGCATTTCCCTGACCCAGAAGGCCAAGGACGGCAAGCTGGACCCGGTCATCGGCCGGGCGGAGGAGATTGAGCGGGTGGTCCAGATTCTGAACCGCCGCCAAAAGAACAACCCCTGCCTTATCGGTGAGCCCGGCGTGGGCAAGACCGCTATTGCCGAGGGGTTGTCCCAGCGCATCGCCGAGGGCGACGTGCCCTTCAAGCTCCGGGAGAAGGAGGTCTACCTCCTGGACCTGACGGCTTTGGTGGCGGGCACCCAGTTCCGGGGCCAGTTCGAGAGCCGGATGAAGGGTCTCATCGACGAGGTGAAGCGCCTGGGGAATATTATATTGATGATCGACGAGGTCCACAACCTGGTGGGAGCGGGAGATGCCGAGGGCAGCATGAACGCGGCGAACATCTTAAAGCCCGCCTTGAGCCGGGGAGAGATCCAGGTTATCGGCGCCACCACCTTCAACGAATACCGCAAGCACATTGAAAAGGATTCCGCTCTGGAGCGGCGCTTCCAGCCGGTGACGGTGAACGAGCCATCCGTGGAGGATTCCATCAAGATTTTAAAGGGCCTGGCTCCCAAGTACGAGGAGTTCCACGGCGTCAAGCTGACGGAGGGCATCCTCCGCCAGGCGGTGCTGCTCAGCGAGCGCTACATCACGGACCGGTTTTTGCCGGATAAGGCCATTGACCTTATCGACGAGGCGAGTTCGGATCTGAACTTGAAGGACCCGGACATCTCCCGGCGGATGCAGATTCAGCGGGAGATGGACGACTACGCCAAAGAGCGGACCATGCTGGAGGAGAAAGAGGAGAAGTCCGAGGAGGACTACGCCCGCATGGCGGAGCTGAAAAGCCGGGACCTCCAGCTTTCCACGGAGCTCAGCGTCATTGAAGAGAAGGGCCAGCCCCAGCTGAGCATGGAGAATCTGGCTCATGTCATCGAGCTGTGGACCAAGATTCCCGCCTCCCGCATCCGGGAGCAGGAGTTCCAGCGCCTCAGCCAGCTGGAGGAACGCCTGAAAGACCACATCATCGGCCAGGACGAGGCCATCGAGGCCGTGTCCGCCGCCGTCCGCCGGAACCGGGTGGGCATCTCCCCCAAGCACAAGCCCGTCAGCTTCATCTTTGTGGGCTCCACCGGCGTAGGAAAAACGGAGCTGGTGAAGCAGCTGGCCACGGATCTGTTCAATACCCCCGACGCCTTAATTCGCCTGGACATGTCGGAGTTTATGGAAAAGCACTCCGTCTCCCGCATCGTGGGTTCTCCTCCGGGCTACGTGGGCTATGACGAGGCGGGCCAGCTGACGGAGAAAATCCGCCGGAAGCCCTACGCCGTCGTCCTTTTCGACGAGATTGAAAAGGCCCACCCCGACGTGCTGAACGTCCTTCTGCAAATCCTGGACGACGGCGAAATCACCGACGCCCACGGACGGAAGGTGAACTTTGAAAATACCATCATCGTCATGACCTCCAACGCCGGAAGCGCCACCAAGGAGGGGACCGTGGGCTTTGACCGGAGCCTCAGCCAGCAGGACAGCGAAAAGGCCATGAAGGCCCTTCAGCAGTTCCTCCGGCCGGAGTTCATCAACCGGGTGGACGCGGTGATCACCTTCAACCGCCTCTCTGAGAAGGACTTCCAGTCCATCGCCCGGATTATGCTGGACGAGCTGCGGGACTCCTTGAAGGAGAAGGGCATTACCTTTACCTACGACGCCACCCTGGTGGACTTCCTGACCAAGAAGTCTTATTCCCGGACCTATGGGGCCCGGAATCTCCGCCGGACCATCCAGAAGGAGCTGGAGGACCCCATGGCGACGAAAATCATCAACAGCTATGAGGAGCCGATCATCGGCATCAACGCCGCCGCCGAAAACGAACACGTCTGCCTACAGACGCTTTAAGCTGCGTCTGCGATTTTTGATAAAAGCCGGGGACTTTCCGCCGCCCGGCGGGAGAGGGAGGACCCTATGCTTTTTCGGAAAGACATCGATCCCCGCTGTGCCTACTGCAAGCGGGGCCAGCAGCTCAACGAGCGGGAGGTGGCCTGTGTGAAACGGGGCGTGGTGCCGGTGGAGCACTCCTGCCGGGCGTTTCGTTACGACCCCTTGAAGCGCGTTCCGCCCCGCCCGGCGGCGCTGGACACCAGGAAGCTCAGCGAGGAGGATTTTTCCCTCTGAGTCCCTTGGGATTCATACGAAGCCGCCCCGGCGAGGACCTTCGCCGGGGCGGCTTCACAAAGACTGAACAGGAGGCCTTTTATGGAACTGCGGCAAATCACAGCCCTTTCTTACAGCGCCACCGGCGTGACGGACAAGGTGGTCCGCACCCTGGCGGAGGCCCTGGCGGCGGAGCTGTCCCTGCCCCTGACCTGCCGGAGCTTCACAAAGCCGGGAGAGCGGGAAGAGAATTTGAGCTTCGGCAAGGGGGAACTGGTTATCGTGGGCTCTCCCACCTACGCGGGCCGGATGCCCAATAAAATTGCCCCGGATTTTCAGGCCCGGCTTCAAGGAAGCGGAGCTCTGGCGGTGGCGGCGGTGACCTTTGGCAACCGGGCCTATGAGAACTCCCTGGCGGAGCTCTGCGCCCTCTTGGAGGGCAAGGGCTTTCATACCGTGGCGGCGGGGGCCTTCCCGGGCCGCCACGCCTTTACCGACGCCCTGGGGGAGGGCCGCCCCGACTGGGACGACAAGCGGGCCATCCAGCAGTTTGCCAAGGGGATTGCCGGAAAGCTTCGGAAGCTGGAAGCGGTTCCGCCGCCGGTGGAGGTCCCGGGAGACCCGGAAGCGCCCTATTACATACCCAAGGGCCTGGACGGGGAGCCGGTGAAGTTTTTAAAGGCCAAGCCAAAAACGGACCTGGGCAAGTGCTGTAACTGCGGCGTCTGCGCCCGGACCTGCCCCATGGGGGCCATCGATCCGAAGAACGTGGCGGAGGTGCCGGGGACCTGCATCAAGTGCCAGTCCTGTGTGCGGAAATGCACCCATCACGCCAAGTACTTCGACGACCCGGCGTTTCTCTCCCATGTGGCCATGCTGGAGAAAAGTTTCCAGGAGCCCAAGGAAATGGAGACCTTCCTATAAAGCAAAAACCGGGGACGTAAGTCCCCGGTTTTCTTACTCAAACAAACCCGCCGGAAGCCGGATATCCTCCCGGGGAATCCTTTCCCAGGAAAACTCCCCCAGCAGTTCCTCCGCCGAAGCGGGTTCGCCGGAAGGGTGAAAGCCCGCAAGCTCTGCCAGCCGTCCCAGCAGTTCCTCCGCCGTGACCCGGCCCCGGAGGCTGTCCAGCCCCGCGTCGGTATCCCGCTTGGAAAGCCGCCGTCCGTCGGGGGCCAGCAGGAGGGGGAAGTGGATAAACTCCGGCGGCGTCAGCCCCAGAAGCTGATAAAGATACAATTGCCTGGGGGTGGAGGACAGCAGATCCGCACCCCGGACCACCTCTGTCACCCCCATGGCGGCGTCGTCCACCACGACCGCCAGCTGATAGGCAAACATGCCGTCGGACCGGCGGAGAAGAAAATCCCCGCAGTCCCGTGCCAGATGTTCGGCGCAAGGCCCCATGTGCCCATCGGTGAAGGAATATTCCTTGTCAGGCACTCGCAGCCGCAGGGCAGGGGAGCGGCGCCTTGCCCGTTCTTCCCGTTCTGCGGGGGTCAGGTTCCGGCAGGTTCCGGCGTAGACGGTCAGGCCGTCCTCCCGGTGGGGAGCGCTGGCGGCGTGGAGCTCCGCCCGGGTGCAGAAGCAGGGATAGACCAGCCCTTGCGCCTCCAGCCGATCCAGGGCGGCCTGATAGAGCGCCGTCCTTTGGCTTTGGAAATAGGGTTTGTTTGGCCCGGAGACTTCCGGTCCCTGGTCCCAGTCCAGTCCCAGCCAGCGGAGATCCCGGATCATCTGCTCCGCATAACGCATAGGACAGCGGGCGGTGTCCAGGTCCTCGATCCGCAGGACGATGGTTCCGCCCTTCTGCCGGGCGCTGAGCCAGGCCAGGAGGCAGCAGAGAATGTTCCCCAGATGAATGCGCCCGCTGGGGGAGGGGGCGAAACGGCCAACGGTCATATTGGAGCCTTCTTTCAAACGCAGACAGGCCCGGACCCAAACGGTCCGGGCCTGCTCATCATTCCATAGAGATAATATAGTAGTACACCGGCTGTCCGCCGGAGAGGACCATAACTTCCGCCCCGGGACAGGCGGTTTCAAAGAATTTTCCCGCTTCCTGGGCGTCCTCCTCCGTTACGTCCTCGCCAAAGTACAGCGAGATGAAGGAGGCGTCCCGCTCCGCCGCGTCCGCCGCCAGCTTCTCCAGGAGGCTGTGGAGGGACCCGTCCGTCCCGAAGAGCTTGCCCTCCTTCAGGGCCAGATAATCCCCTTCCTTGATGTCAAAGCCGTCGAAATCCGAATCCCGGGCCGCGTAGGTAATCTGCGCGGTGGTGACGCCGGAGAGGGAATCCGTCATGGCTCCCGCCAGGGTCTCGGCGTCCGGGGCCTCAAAGTCCACGTTCATCATGGCGGTGATGCCCTGGGGTACCGTTTTGGTGGGAATGACCACCACGTTTTTCTCTGTCAAAGCCGCGCACTGCTGGGCGGCCATGATGATGTTCCCGTTGTTGGGCAGGACAAACACCGTCTCGGCGGGAATCTGGTCCACGCCCTCCAGAATGCTCTCCGTGGAGGGATTCATGGTCTGCCCGCCGGACACCACGCCGTCCACGCCCAGGTCCTGGAATACGGCGGCCAGCCCGTCCCCGGCGCAGACGGAGAGGAAGCCGTATTTCTTCTCCGGCGGGGCTACCATGTGGCCGCTCTGTCCAGCGTTCCGGGACTCCAGCGCCGCTTCCTCCATCTCCAAATCGTCCACGCTCTGGGCCTTTTTCCCGGCGGCCACATCCTCGTACTGGGTCCGCATGTTCTCAATCTTCGCCAGCTCCAGGGTGCCGTATTTCTGGCCCTCCGTCAGGGCGCTGCCGGGGATGTTGGTATGGACATGGACTTTAAAGGCCTCGTCGTCCTCTCCAATGACCAGGCTGTCCCCGATGCTGTTGAGATAGGCCCGGAAGGGCTCCAAATCCACGTTGGGATCATTTTTGCGGACAATAAACACCGTATCGAAGGCAAAGGTGATCTCCTCTGTGGAGAAGACCTCAAAGTCGGCCTTGGCCTTCTGGGGCTCCTCCTCGGCGGCCTCCGGCATGGGCTCGCCCCGGAGCTCCGCCAGCATCCCCTCCAGAATCAGCAGATAGCCCTTGCCGCCGGCGTCCACCACCCCGGCCTTTTTCAGCACCGGGTTCATGTCCGTGGTCTGGGCCAGGGCCTCATAGCCCTCCTGAATGGCGGCCTCCAGCACTTTTTCAAAGTCTGTCTCCTCGGCGGCCCGCTCCGCCGCCCGCATGGCGGCCAGGCGGGACACGGTGAGGACAGTGCCCTCGGCGGGCTTCATGACGGCCTTGTAGGCGGAGGACACGCCCTCCTGCATGGCGGCGGCGAATTCGGCGGCCCCGGCGGTCTCATAGCCCTTCAGGCCCTTGGAGAGCCCCCGGAAGAGCAGGGAGAGAATGACGCCGGAATTTCCCCGGGCGCCCCGGAGAAGGGCGGAGGCGGTGATGGATACAGCCTGGTCCAGGGCGGCGGGCTCGGACTTGCGGAGCTCCGTCACGGCGGCGCCGATGGTCATGGACATATTGGTGCCCGTGTCCCCGTCGGGGACGGGGAAGACGTTCAGATCGTTGATGGCCTGTTTCTGGGCGGTGATGGCGGCGGCTCCATGGAGGATCATCCGCTTGAAGAGCCCGCCGGTGATTTGTTCATTCATTCGATTTCTTCCTCCCTCACAGGGTCATGGAGTCCACGCACACGTCCACGGCCCGAACCGTGACGCCGGTGTTTTTCTCCACCACATAGCGGACCTCGTTCATGATGGACCGGCAGACCGCGGGGAGGTTGACGCCGTTTTCCACAATGATGTGGAGCTCGATGGAGATGGAATCGTCTTCGTGATACGAGATGCTGACACCCTTGCTCATGGCCTCGCGGCGCAGCAGGTGGACCAGTCCGTCGGTCATGGAGCGGAAGGCCATGCCCTTGACGCCGAAGCAGTTGGTGGCGGCCATGCCCGTGATGTTGGAGAACACGGCGCTCGAGACGGAGATCTCACCTTGTTCAGACTTGAATTGGATCATGAGAACGTCCTTTCTTTCCTATACTCAAGGGGCGGCTTCCGCCCCTGGCTGAACCAGCACTTGCCCCATATTATAAACGATTCCCCGGCAAAGCACAAGTGGTAAACGAGGAAAAACCCGCCTTTCCGGCCCGGTTTCCGGCCCTTCGGGAGAGGAGGGGAGAAAAAAATTTGACATACTATCAGAATAGTATTGACAAGTTGAAACTATCGTGGTAGTATGATGCCAGAAACTACCGCGATAGTTTGACAAGGAGGACTTTGCTTATGAAGCTGTTTGATTCGGAATTGAAGGTCATGGACGTCCTCTGGCGCCTGGGGGACCGCACGGCCAAGGAGATTTCCTCCATCCTGGGGGAGGAGACGGGCTGGAACGTAAACACCACCTACACTGTGATCAAAAAATGCGTCGCTAAGGGGGCCGTCCGGCGGAGTGAGCCGAATTTCCTCTGCCACGCCCTGGTCACGAAAGAAGAAATTCAAAAAGCGGAGACGGAGGAGCTTATTGGAAGGCTGTTCGACGGATCGCCGGACCTGCTCTTCGCCTCTTTGCTCAGCAGCCAGACGCTCTCGCCGGAGCAGATTGGGAGGCTTCGGGAGATTGTCAGCGAAATGAGGTGACGCGGCTATGACCTTCATGGAACTATCTCTCTCCGGCGGGGTCTTCATCCTGGCCATTGCGGCTTTCCGGGGGCTGACCCTCCGGCGTCTTCCCAAGGGTACCTTTGTGGCCCTCTGGTGGCTGGCGGCGGCCCGGCTGCTGCTGCCGGTGGAGCTGGCTTCCCGGTTCAGCGTCTACACCCTGCTGGAGGCTTTGGGCCCCAAGTCGGTTCCCGCCGTCCCGGACGCTTTGCCTGCCCCAGTGGTCCCTGCGGCTCCTTCGGTCCCTGCGGCCCCTCCGGTGATTGCGATTCCCGCGCAGCCCGCCGCTGTGCCCGCCTCTGCGCCCTTCCCGGTTTGGACAGCCCTGTGGCTGACGGTGGGCCTGTTGCTGGCGGCGTGGTTCCTGATTCGCTATGTCCGCTGGCGGCGGCGCTTCCGGGAGGCCCTCCCGGCGGACTGCCCGGGCCTGGAAACCTGGTTCCAGCTCCGGCGGAAGGTGGAGGTCCGGGTCACGGACCAGATCGCCGCCCCGCTGACCTACGGGCTTTTCCGCCCGGTGATACTCCTGCCCAAGACAATGGATTTTAAAGACGAGGAGGCCCTGACCTGCGTCCTGGCCCATGAGCGGGCCCATATCCGGCGGCTGGACGGCCTTCTCAAGCTGGCGCTGACGGCGGCGCTGTGCCTCCACTGGTTCAACCCCTCCGTGTGGCTCCTCTACGTCCTGGGAAACCGGGACATGGAGCTGCGCTGTGACGAGGCGGCGGTGCTGGCCCTGGGGGAGGACAGCCGGGAGCGCTACGCCCTGGCCCTCATCCGCCTGGCGGAAAATAGAAATGTGCCTCTGTGCGGTTTCGCCCACCGAAACGGCATGGAAGAAAGGATTAAGGCAATTATGAGCATCAAGAAAAAATCTCTGCTGGCTTGCTTTATGGCCCTGGCCCTGGTGCTGGGGATTACCACGGCCTTCGCCACCTCCGCCAAACCGGCGGAGACAGACAGGCCTTATAGCGAAGACTTCACTGACCGGGACTTATACGCCCAGTCCTCGGCGGAGTCCGCCGCCCTGTGGGAGGAGACTTTGGCTCCCTACGAGCCCTTCGGCCTCACCTGGACCTTTGACGACCCGGACCTGGACGGAAACGGCCTGACCATGACCTGGGAGGGCCATGAGGTGCGGGGCATCTACGACGAGGGGAAGTTCTCTTGGATCACCGAGCACGCCGGAGACGGCGTCTTCGGCCCCGACGCCGTGGAGCTCTATACCATCTATGAAAACGGCAAGCTCACCGGCCTCCGCCTGGCGACAGAGGAGGAGCAGAAGTCCTTCGACCGGGACCGGAAGATGTCCGCCGACAGCCTGAAGGTGGAGAACTTGGCGGAAAGCGTCCGCTATGACAGCGGGCATATATACTTTACCATCCCCGAGAGCGAGGAGCCCTGGAGCATTTTCATTCAAGGCCGTATCCTGCTGGAGGACGGTTCCGGGCAGAGTGTCCGTTACCTGGAGAAGGAGAGCGAACAGGCGGAGTGGGTCCCGCAGATGACCTATTCCTTTGAGGTGGCGGACGCCGCCTATGACGAGCTGACCATGAATGTGCGGTACGGAAACGCCGATTATTGCTATCCCCTGACCCCGCTTCTGCCGGAGAAAGCCCCCTTGCCCGTGGAACCTCTGCCGGAGGGCAAGGCGGATATTCCCGAGGGGACGGAGATGATCTGGCCGGTAGAGAGCGATCAAATCAACAATTCCTTTGGGGACCGGGCGAAGCCCGGCGGAGAAGGCGTTGTGACCCATACCGGCGTAGATATCGGAGGTATGGAGAAGGGGACCCCCGTCTATGCCGCCGGAAAAGGGACCGTGAAGGAAGCCGGATTCAACGCCACAGAGGGCAACTTCGTCCGCATTGACCACGGGAACGGGCAGGAAACCTTCTATGCCCACTGCGAAAAGCTCCTGGTGAAAATCGGAGACGCCGTGGAGCTGGGGCAGACCATTGCCACTGTCGGCAGTACGGGTATGTCCACCGGACCGCATCTGCACTTTGAGTTTTGGGTGAACGGCGTTGCCACGGACCCATTGGTTTTTAACAGGGCCAATAACCAAAATAACTACAGCAGCCAGTTCGACCCGTTCGGCGCATCACAGGGGTACGGAGAGGGACCGAACGGGGATTACTCCGGGAAGCCCATCATTGCTATTATGGACGGGACTGTGCTGGACGCGGGAGTAAAGGAAAAAAGGAGCGTGTCCAGCATTTTAGCGGATTTGTCCGGCCCTTATGTGGAGATTTTGTATGAGGACGGTTATTCCATGGGATACAAAGCCTGTCAGAGTGTCTTGGTGAAGACGGGAGATAAGGTGAAAGCGGGAGATGTGATTGGCTATACCGGGGAACACGCTTCCGCCTATGGTCCTTCCACTCCGCAAGACAGGGCAAACGATGAGAAGGGCCGCCAGCGAGCGGAGCAAAGGCTGGTCAATGGAGACTATCCCCGCAACAGCAGGGGAGAGACCTATGGGAAAATTATGGACATTACCTATACGGGCTATGAGCCGGACCTGATAGGAGCTTTCAATGGGGAAGAGGAAGGCTACGTTACCAAAGAGGACTACTACTATGAAGACACCGTCATAAAAGACCGTGAGTTTTATGCCTATGAAAACTGGCGGTATGAGAACAACATTTCCGGGATAGCCTTCCCGATGTACGACTCGGAGCACAATCTGATCGGCGAGTGGGTCGGAAGCGAGTGGCCTGGAAGCGACGGTAAAAGCGGAAAGACCGCAACGATCGCGGAGGTGCGGGAGGCCCAGAAGCAGGGCTTCCCCAACGCCAACGGCAGTCAGTTCATCGACCGGGGCCCCCATTTTGATACCATAGAAGAAGCTCGCGAAGCGGCTCTCAACGGGCCGATCTTCTAAGCGGCGGAGGCCGTCCCAAAAGGGACGGCCTCTTTTTATTTTCTAAAAGAAAAAATAAAACTTGACTTTCATAAAATTAAGGTTTATATTTAATATTATGAAAGGAGGCCGCGCCTATGACCACCCCGCCCCCCTGGATGGCGGACCTGGACGAACAGGACCTGACCTTTGTGAAGCGCTTTCTCCTGGCCTCCGGCTCCTTGAAGGAGGTGGCGGCCCAGTACGGCGTCAGCTACCCCACGGTCCGCCTGCGCCTGGACCGCCTGATTCAAAAAATCCGCCTCAGCGACACGGCGGAAGCGGACCCCTACGTCTCCCTGGTAAAGCGCCTGGCAGTGGACGACAAGCTGGACTTCGACACCGCGAAGATTTTGATTGCCGCCTACCGGGAGGCCCAAAAGAAAATGGAGGTTGAATGATGGCTATTGCGTCTAGGTTTGTGATTGTTTCTCTGCTGTTCCTGCTGGTGTTTCTGATAGGCGGTGTCTTTCTTCAAATCTTCCTCTCCAAGCGGGAGAGCCGCTGGCCGGGGCTGGTTCTGCCGCTGCTGACGTTTTTGCAGTCTTTGCTGCTGGTATTGAATATTGTGGATACCGGCAGCGTGTCCCAGAACGTGCTGACGGTGCTGGTGACCCTGCTGGCGGGGAACATCCCCACCCTGATGCTCCTGGCCATCTACTGGGCGGTGCGGGAGAAGCGGAGGGTCAGAGACCAGATTGATAAGATGAAAATTGACGAGCTGTAAAACGCAAAGCCTCCCTGTTGGGAGGCTTTTTTCATGAAAATCACTGTCAGGCCAAGACCTCCCGGCATACGCTGAGCATGTAAAAAACCTTTGGGAGGGCAAACCTATGGCACAAGTGACTAATTTTTTTGTAGGAGCCAACAGCGGCGAGGGCTTTCGGAACCTGTTTTCCGAGATGGTGGACATCGAAGATACATATGACTTCATGGTCTTAAAGGGCGGCCCCGGGGTAGGGAAGAACACCTTCATGCGGGAGATCGGCCGGGCGATGGAGGAGGCGGGCACGGCGGTGGAGTACCTCTGGTGCTCCGGGGACCCGGATTCCCTGGACGGCGTGGTGCTCCCGGAGCTCCGCTGCGCCGTGGCGGATGGGACGTCGCCCCACGTCATCGAACCCCAATACCCCGCCGCCGTGGACCGCTACGTGGACCTGGGCCGCTTCTACGACCTCACCGCCGCCAAAGACTCCGCGGAGGAAGTCAAGACCCGCACCCACGCCTACAAAGCCGCCTACGTTCGGGCCTACCACAACCTAAAAGCCGCCCGCCAGGTGGAGCTGGACGCCGTGGCCTCCGTGGCGAAGTCCTTCGACGCCGAGCGCCTGGACCGCCGGGTCCGGGGCATCATCGCCCGGGAGCTTCGTTCCAGGGGGGACCAGAGCGGGAGGACCACCCGCCGCTTCCTGGGCAGCGTCACCCACAAGGGCTGTGTCTGGCGCTTCGACAGCGTGGACGTTCTCTGCCCCAAGGTCTATGAGTTCGCCGACACCTGGGAGCTGGCGGGCGGGGCCCTGGCCCGGCTACACGCGGCGGCGGCGAAGAAGGGCTGGAATACCATCGTCTGCCCTGCTCCGGAGGACCTGAGCCGCATCGAGCACCTGCTGATTCCCGGCCTGGGGCTGGCCTTTGTCACCTCCTGCCCGTGGATGGACTACGGCAAAAAGCCCTACCGCCGTATCCGGCTGGACGCCATGACGGAGACCGAGGGCCGGTCCCGCCTCCGCTTCCAGACCCGGATGACCGCCCTGCTCCGGGAGGAGGCGATAGACGCGCTGAAAGACGCCAAGCGGAATCACGACGCCCTGGAAGCGGTCTATAACCCCTACGTGGACTTCGACGGCGTCCGGGCCCAGGCCGCCCTGGAGGCGGGAAGGCTGCTGAGCTACTTGAAATAAATAAAAGAGAAGGAAGCCTGCCGGCGGGCTTCCTTCTCTTTTGATCAGTTTAAAAAATCTTTCAGCTTTTTGCTCCTGGAGGGATGCCGGAGCTTCCGCAGAGCCTTGGCCTCGATCTGCCGGATGCGCTCCCGGGTGACGTTAAACTCCTTGCCCACTTCCTCCAAGGTCCGGGTCCGCCCGTCCTCAATGCCGAAACGAAGCTTAAGGACTTTCTCCTCCCGGGGCGTTAAAGTGGACAGCACGTCCATCAGCTGTTCCTTCAGCAGGGTGAAGGACGCAGCCTCGCTGGGCTCCGACGCCCCTTCGTCCGGGATGAAGTCCCCCAAGTGGGAGTCCTCCTCTTCGCCGATGGGGGTTTCCAGGGACACGGGCTCTTGGGCGATCTTCATGATCTCCCGCACCTTGTCCACGGGCATGTTCATCTCCGCGGCAATCTCGTTGGGGGAGGGGTCGTGTCCCAGCTCCTGGAGGAGCTGGCGGCTGACCCGGATGACTTTGTTGATGGTCTCCACCATGTGGACGGGAATGCGGATGGTCCTGGCCTGGTCGGCAATAGCCCGGGTAATGGCCTGGCGGATCCACCAGGTGGCGTAGGTGGAGAACTTGTAGCCCTTGGTGTAGTCGAACTTTTCCACGGCCTTAATGAGGCCCAGGTTGCCCTCCTGGATCAGGTCCAGGAACAGCATCCCACGGCCTACATAGCGTTTCGCAATGGAAACTACCAGACGGAGGTTGGCTTCCGCCAGCTTCTGCTTGGCGGTCTCACCGGCGCGGTACTGCTTGCGCAGGGCAGCCTCCAGGGCGGGGTCGATCTCCGCACCCTCTTCCCGCTGGCGGCGGAGCTCCGCCAGCTTCTCGGCCGCCTCGTTCCCGGCGGACATGGCCTGGGCCAGGCTGACCTCTTCCTCCGGCGTCAGCAGGGCCACCTTGCCGATCTCCTTTAAATACATGCGGACGGGGTCGTCGATGGAGAAGCTGTTGACCAGGGTGTTGGGGTCCACCAGCTCCTCTTCCTCCATGCCGGCGATCTCCTCGGCGGCGGGGCCCTCCTCGGGGAGCTCCGGGAGCAGGTCATCCTCGGCGCTGATGTCGATGTTCAGTGCCTCCAGGGAGTCATAGAGCTGGTCCATCTGCTCGCCCTCGAGGTTCAGATCGTCCACGGCCTCCATCAGCTCGGCGGACTCCACCTTGCCCTTTTTCTTGCTCTTGGCCAGCAGCTCCCGGAGCTTTTCATTGTTGATGAGCCAGGAGGCGGCGGGAAGGGCGGCCACCTGCTTGTCGTCCAGCCGGACGATGCCGGCCTTCTTGGCCTCCTCGTCGGTCATGATCCGGGGAGGAGCGGGTTCTTCCGGGGCCCCCTCCGCCTCGGCGGCGGCTAAAATGGCGTCGGCCTGACGCTCCAGCTCCTTGGCATCCTGTTTATTAGACATTCCGTTTTTCTCCCTTTTTATCTTTATGTTTTTCTGCCGCCGCCAACAGGGGGTCCGTTTCTCCGCCGGAGCGTTTCGCGGCCTCCGCCTGTATGACGCGTATGTAATCCGCCAGGGCCTGCCGCCCGTTTTGGACGGATTCCGGCCGCTGGCAGACAGCGGTAACGTGGTTCATCTCCTCCGCCGTCAGTTCCGCCGCCAGGGCGGGCAGGGCGGGGGCCCGGCCCGCCTCCTTCGCCCGCCACAGCAGGGCGAAGACCCGGCCCAGCAGGGGAGAGGAGAAGTCCGCCTCCTGCAAGGGCGGCTGGGCAGGGAAGAGGCTGTCGTCCAAGAGCAGCAGCCGGAGCACGCCCTCCTCCGCCCGGGCGGAGCGCACATTCTCATAGCGCAGGGCCCGTTCCTGGGGCTGGGACTGAACGGCGGGGTTCAGCTCCTTTCGGAGCTCCGCCCGGTTCTCCCTGGCGGCCTTCCGTTTCCAGGCCCGCTGGACCTCCAGCTTCATGGCGTCGAGGGTGATGCGGGCGGTCTCGGCGGCCCGGGCGGCGTAGATTTCCCGCTCTACCGCCCCGGGGAGGGAGGCCAGCAGTTCGCTGATCTCCTGGCTGTAGGCCACCCGCTGCTCGTCGCTGTCCAGATCATATTTCCCGGCCACTTGGGCCATGCGGAACTCCACGCCGTTCTCGCTGCCGCTCAGAAGCCGCTCAAAGGCGGCGGGGCCCTGGTTTTTGATGAAGTCATCGGCGTCCTGCTTTACAAGCTCCCCGTCCCCGGTCCGCCGCCGGGGAAGCTGAAGGACCTTGACGGAGAACTCCGAGCCGTTGAGCAACTGCAAGGCCCGCTCCGTGGCGATTTTCCCGGCGTTGTCGTTGTCGTAGCACAGCACCAATTCCTTGGTAAACCGGGAGAGGAGCCGGATCTGCTCCGGCGTCAGGGCGGTGCCCATGGAGGCCACCGCGTTGTCAAAGCCCGCCTGGTGGAGGGTGACAATGTCCAGGTTTCCCTCGCAGAGGATGATATTGGGCCGCTTGCTTTTCTTCGCCAGGTTCAGCCCGTAGAGGACCCGCCGCTTGCTGTACACCGGGGTTTCCGACGAGTTCATATACTTGGGCTCGGACTTGTCCAGCACCCGGCTGCCGAAGGCCACCACGTCCCCCCGAGTATCGATGACCGGGAGCATGAGGCGGTTTCGGAACTTGTCGTAGAACCCGCCCCGCTTGTTGTCCACAATGAGCCCCGCGGACAGCAGCTCGGCCTTGCTGTAGCCCTTGGCGGTCATCTCGTTCAGCAGCACGTCCCAGGCGTCCAGGGAGGCCCCCATGCCGAAATTTTTGGCAGTGCCTTTCCGAATCTGCCGCCGGTCCAGGTACTCCTGAACAGCCCGGCCCTCCGGCTGCTGAAGGAGGCGGTAATAGAACCTGGCGGCGTCCCGGTTCAAATCCAAAAGCCGCTGGCGGCGGCGTCCGGCCTCCCGGTCGCTCTCCTCCTCCGGCACCTCCAGCCCCGCCCGCTTGGCAAGGAACCGCACCGCGTCGGGGAAGGGGAGGTTTTCCTCCTCCATGATGAAGTTGATGACGCCGCCCCCCCGCTTGCAGCCGAAGCAGTAATAAATCTGCTTGTCCGGCGAGACGGAGAAGGAGCCGGTTTTCTCGCTGTGGAAGGGGCAGAGGCCGAAGAGGTTGGAGCCCCTGCGGGTGAGCTGGACATAGCTGCCCACTACGTCTGCAATGTCGCTTCTGGCCATCAGCTCGTCCAAAAAGCTTTGGGGAAACGCCATAGCCCGCCCCCTCCTTTCGGTCAGTTTAGCCAAAATCTGCTCTGGTCATACCGAAAAAGTGAGAACGCCTGGGAAGGCGGATTTTCCGGTGATGTTTTTATATACGCCGCCGCTTTTGATTTTCCTCTTTTTTTCTCAATATTTTTTGAAAACTTTCCGGCGGGGGCTTTACAGGCTGGGGATAAGCGCTTAAAATAAGGGAGAGAAACGAAGTAAGGAGGACCGCCATGCCCATTGAATTGTGGACGGCCCGGATGGAGCGCCCCCTGTCGGAGCCGGAGCGGGAGGCCATCCTGCCCCTGCTGCCCCCGGACCGCCGGGAGCGCCTTTTGCGCATGAAGGAAGTGGAGAAGCAGAGGGAGCCCCTTTGCGCCTATTTGATTTTGTGTTTGGCCCTGCGGCAGAAGTACGGCTGGAAAGAGCTGCCGGAGGTGGCCCTGGGCCGCTTGGGGAAGCCCTATTTTCCTGGATACCCCGACGTGCACTTCAACATCAGCCACTCCAGCGGCGCGGTGCTGGTGGGGGTTTCCGACCAGGAGATCGGCGTGGACATCGAGCGTGTCCGCCCCGTGGGCCAGCGGATGATGGTCCGCCTGGCCCATGTGAGTACGGAGGAGGCCTTTTTCCAAATCTGGGTCCGCCGGGAGGCCCGGGCAAAGCGCAGCGGAAACGGTGTGGGCACCATTATGCGCTCCGAGTCCCCGCTCCAGCCGGGGGAGTACTACTACCCGCTGGACACCTTCCCCGGCTACGCCGCGGGTCTGGCTACCCGCAGTAAGGAGCTGCCGGGGAAGCTCCACCGCTATTCGCTGGATGATATGCTGTAAGCGAGAAACAGGCAGGGAAACATCCCCGCCTGTTTTTTTGCCCTTCCACGCAACCGGAGGCCACCGTTTTCCGACTATATAGGTGAAAGCGGCTTTCAAAGGAGGGACCCACTTCATGGAGGACAAGGACATCATCGCCCTGTACTGGGCGCGTTCAGAGGAGGCCATTCGCCGGACGGCGGAGAAATACGGCGCTTACTGCTCTCGGATCATCCGCCGGGTGCTGGGAGACGGCCGGGACGCGGAGGAATGCCTCAGCGACACCTGGCTGGGGGCCTGGAACGCCATGCCGCCCCAAAAGCCCGCCCGATTGCCGCCCTTTCTGGGCCGCATCGCCCGAAACACGGCGCTGGACCGCTACGACTATAACAGCGCCCAGCGGCGGGACGGCGGCTTCGAGGCGGTATTGGAGGAGCTGGGGGACTGTGTGGGCGGCACGCCGCTGGAGGAGGACTTCGATTTCCGCCGGTTGGGGGAGGCCATCTCCGGCTTTCTGGATACCGCGTCTCCGGCGGCCCGGCTGGTGTTTTTGCGGCGGTACTGGTACTGCGACGGTGTGGCGGAGATCGCCGCCGGGACAGGGTACAGCCAATCCAAAGTGAAATCCCTGCTCCACCGGACCCGGCGGGGTCTGAAGGAGCATCTGAGGAAGGAGGGCTATGACCTATGACCAGAGAAGAACTGTTCCGCGCCGTGGGGGAGGTCCGGGAGGACCAAATCGAGGCGGCTGAAATCGTGAAAAAGCAAATCCACCCCTGGCGGCGCTTCGGCGCGCTGGCGGCGTGCCTGGCGCTGGTGGTGACGGCGGCCGCGGCGCCGGAACTGCGGGAGGCGGACCACTGGAAATGGACGGCTATCGTCAAGAGCTTCAATCCGGGCGCTGAAGCGGGCGAGGACCCCGACGGCTGGAAAGCCGCCGTCCGGCCGTTCAATCCTGGGGAGGCGGATTCCGGCGGCGAAACGGCGGCAGGGGGCCTGGACGGCTCCGATTATTGGACGGACAGCCCGAACCGGCCCGCCCATCCCGACTATTCCACCGGCGTGGAGATCGGCCAGCTGAGCGGCCCGGGAAGCGGCGATGAGATGATAGGCATGTCGTCCTGCCTTGCCTGGCTGTCCCCGGAGGAGATTTTCGCCCAGGATACGGTGATTTTCCGGGGAACCGTCCGGGAGCTGCACTATTTTATGGTGGAGCCGGACGCTGGGGATATGGAGCACTATTATACCCGCGCCCTCGTTGAGGTTACAGACTCCATCCGAGGCGGCCTGACAGTGGGGGAGACCTACAGCCTTCTCTGGCTGGGAGCCAGGGGCTATATGTCCACCTCCATCTCCGGGGCCCTGGAGGACCTGGACGTGGGCGGTGAGGCCATCTTCATGCCCATCCGAACGGGGCAGGACACCGGCTGGAGGGAGGGGGATCTCTATTTCTGCTACGCCGACCTTGCGGAGTTCTACCTGAGTGAGGGAAGCCGCTACGTTTTCGCGGATACGGCGGACGGCCTGACCTTTGACCAGGGCACCTACACAGAGCTTGTGGAGGCGGAGACTCTGGAGGAAATCGCGGCCTATATCCGGGAGCAGATCGGAGAAAAGGAGATTCCCCGGCATTTCGTCATCGGCGAGACAGTGGAGCCTGACTCCGGCGGATATGTCTTTGTGGAGGGAAGGGAGGAAACCCAGCCTGCTGCAACGCCGCCGGTACCTCAGACGGAGCCCTCGAGAGGCCCTTCGGAGACGGTGAACGCCCTACCCCCCGCCCCCGGTCCCAGCGGGGCCCTGGAGCTTCCCGGCGGCGCGTTAGCTGGCGACGAAAAACCGGGCGTCAGCCCGTAAAAAAGCCCTCCGCAGGAGTTTCGCCGCCCGGGGGGCGGCGAAAGAAATGGAAATCTGTTTTTCATGATGACATGCGCGTCATGAAAAACCCATCTCACTCCCCGAAGTGTGCGAAGCCCCCACCCGCTAAGGCGGGTGGGGGCTGAGTGCGCGCAGGGGAGTGCAAGCTTCCCTCGTCCAAAATCCGCAGATTTTGGACGAAATCAGCCCGGAGGCCAGGTCATATCCCGGCCGGACAGGACATGAAAGTGCAGGTGGAAGACGCTCTGGCCCGCCTGCTCGCCGATGTTGGAAACCACCCGGTAGCTCTCCAGGCCCAGCTCCTTGGAGAGTTTGGCGATGACCTCAAAGATATGGGCCACTACGCCGCTGTTGTCCTCCGTTACCTCGGAGACGGAGCCGATGTGGGCCTTGGGGATCACCAGGAAGTGGGTGGGGGCCTGCGGCGCGATGTCGTGGAAGGCGTAACAGACCTCGTCCTCGTAGACCTTATTGCTGGGGATCTCCCCGGCGGCGATTTTGCAGAATAGGCAGTCGGACATAGAAAAACCTCCTTTGTGTGAAGAATTAGATGAATTGATTCCGGCTGGGACTGTAGTGGTAGCCCAGTCCCGCCAGTGCGGATTCCAGTTCCGCCCGGTCCGCGTCCAGGGCGGCGCAGAGCTCGGACAGGCTGGGGTATTCGTCCCGGAGCTTGGTATTAACGCAGCTCAGCAAAATGGCCGGGTCCTTGGGAAGCGTCATTCTGCGCAGTGCTCCGGCACAACCGCGAAGAACCGCAGATCCTCGCCGCCCTCAGGGCTGTCGTTCATCAGGCTGTGGGCGTGGCCCTTGGGGCAGTAGTGGCAGGAACCGGGCTCCAGGGGTTCACAGCCGCCGTCATAGAGAATTTTTCCCTTACCGGAGAGGATATAGATGATTTCGCTGCTGGTCTCATGGGTGTGCATCCCGATGGAGGCGCCGGGGATCAGCCGCCCCCGCATGATCTTGTTCTGCGGGTCGGTGTACATTCTGGCTCGTACTTCCTTTTCGCCGCCCCGCATGTGGGGGATGATCTGGGGCTCCATCTTGTCAAATTCAATCAGCATGGGAATACTCCTTTCAGCTCAGCTTCTCAGTTCAGCTTCCCGGCCACAAAGTCGTCCACCATGGCCAGGGCATCGTCCAGTTTTAAAACGTCCGTGCCGCCGCCCATGGCACTGTCCGGCTTTCCGCCGCCCTTGCCGCCGCAGACGGGGGCGATGGTTTTGATGATATCCCCGGCCTTCACGCCCCGGGCCACGGCCTCCTTGCCGCAGACCGCCTGGAAGGTGATTTTTCCGTCGTTGACGGAGGCCATGACGCCCACCACGCCGGGCTCCTTGTCCCGGAGGAAGTCGCCCATCTTCCGCAGGGCGTTGGCGTCCAGGCCGTCCCGCTGGGCGGTGAGGACCTTGAGGCCCTTCACGTCCTTGGCGCTCATGAGGAAGTTCCGGGCCTCGCCCAGGGAGGCCTCGGCCTTGAACTTGTCCAGGGCCTGGCGCAGCTCCTTGGTCTCGGCCAGCTGCTGTTCGATGCGGCCCTCCAGCTCCGCCGGAGAGGTTTTCAGCATCTGGGCGGCGTGGAACAGCATCTGCTGGTTCCGGTTCACCGTCTCCAGGGTCAGCTTGCCCACGGTGGCCTCGATGCGGCGCACGCCGGAGGCGACAGACCCCTCGGACTTGATGCGGAAGGGACCGGCCTTGGCGGTGTTGTCCAGGTGGGTGCCGCCGCAGAATTCCATGGAGAAATCGCCCATTTCCACCACGCGCACCACGTCGCCGTACTTCTCGCCGAACATGGCCACCGCGCCCTTGCGCTTGGCCTCCTCAATGGGCAGGACCTCCGTCACCACGGGCAGTCCCTCCAGAATGGCGTCGTTCACCAGCCGGTCAATCTCGCTGAGCTGGTCCGGGGTGATGGCCTCGAAGTGGGTGAAGTCAAAGCGGATGCGGTCCGGCTCCACCAGAGAGCCCGCCTGATGCACATGGTCGCCCAGGACCTTTTTCAGCGCCGCGTCCAGCAGGTGGGTGGCGCTGTGGGCCCGGCGGATGGCCTTGCGGCGCTCCGGGTCGATCTGGGCGCAGACCGTGTCGCCGACTTTCAGCACGCCCTCCGTCATCCGGCCGGAGTGGAGGAACTTGCCGCCCTTGTTCTTCTGCACGTCGAAGACCTCGAAGCCCATTTTACCGGCCAGAAGTACGCCGTGGTCCGCCGTCTGGCCGCCCATCTCGGCGTAGAAGGGGGTCTTGTCCAGAACGACGGCCGCCTCCACGCCGGAGACGATCTCGTCCACCAGCTCTCCCTCGGCCACGATGGCGACCACCTTCGCGTCCGGGATGCGGTCCTGTTCATAGCCCGCGAACTCCGTGGCTGGGACCTCGCTTCCGAACTCAATACCGGCCCAGCCCAGGTCGCCCAGGGCCTCCCGGGCCTTTCTCGCCCGGACCCGCTGCTCCTCCATCAGCTGGTTGAAGCCGTCCCGGTCCACGGTCATGCCCGCTTCCTCCACCATCTCCGCGGTCAGGTCAATGGGGAAGCCGAAGGTGTCATAGAGCTTGAAGGCGTCCGCGCCGGAGAAGACGGTTTCGTTCCGCTGCTTGTGGGCGGCGAGGAGGTCGTTGTAAATCCGCATGCCGCCGTCGATGGTTTTGGCGAAGTTCTCTTCCTCGGTGCGGATGACCTTGGTGATATAGCCCTGCTTCTCCCGGAGGTCGGGGTAGGCGGACTCGTTTTCGCGGACCACCGTGTCCACCACGTCGAAGAGGAAGGGCTTTTCCACGCCCAGCAGCCGCCCATGACGGGCCGCCCGGCGGAGGAGGCGGCGGAGCACGTAGCCCCGGCCCTCGTTGGAGGGCAGCACGCCGTCGCAGATCATCATGACGGAGGAGCGGATATGATCTGTGATGACCCGGAGGCTTACGTCGGTTTTGTGGCTTTCTCCGTAGTGGGCGTGGGTGATTTCAGAGACCTTGTTGGTGATGTTCATCACCGTGTCCACGTCGAAGAGAGAGCCCACGTTCTGGCACACACAGGCCAGCCGTTCCAGCCCCATGCCGGTGTCGATGTTTTTGTTTTTCATCTCCTCATAGTGTCCTTCGCCGTCGTTGACGAATTGGGAGAAGACGTTGTTCCAAACCTCGATATAGCGGTCGCAGTCGCAGCCCACGGTGCAGGTGGGCTTGCCGCAGCCGTGCTCCTCGCCCCGGTCGTAGTAGACCTCGGAGCAGGGGCCGCAGGGGCCCGCGCCGTGCTCCCAGAAGTTGTCCTCCTTGCCGAAGCGGAAGATGCGCTCGGCGGGGATGCCGATGTCCTTGTTCCAGATTTCAAAGGCCTCGTCGTCGTCCAGGTAAATAGAGGGGTAGAGCCGGTCCTCCTCCAGGCCGACAACCTTGGTCAAAAACTCCCAGCAGTAGGGGATGGCGTCCTTTTTAAAGTAGTCGCCGAAGGAGAAGTTGCCCAGCATCTCGAAGTAGGTGCCGTGGCGGTCGGTTTTGCCGATGTTTTCAATGTCCCCGGTGCGGATGCACTTCTGGCAGGTGCAGACCCGGTTCCGAGGGGGCTCCTCCTCCCGGGTGAACCAGGTTTTCATGGGGGCCATGCCGCTGTTGATGAGGAGCAGGCTGGCGTCGTTGGCGGGGGGGATCAGGGAAAAGCTGGGCAGGCGGAGATGGCCCTTGCTCTCGAAGTAGCTGAGGAACATCTCCCGCAGCTCGTTCAGGCCGTGGTAGGGGTGTGACATGTGTTTCTTCCTCCAATATTGAAATGATGTGGGAAAAATAAAAATGCCCCGCCCCGGCATAGGGGCGAAGGCTTGCTTCGCGGTACCACCCTAATTATCCCCGGATAAAAGGGGGACATCTTGAGCCATCCGATAACGGGGATGAGCCGTTCCGCTCTTCGCGGACCGCTCCAAAGTGGCGGCCTTGCGGCGTGGACGAGGGGCTTTCACCGTCCCCCTCTCGCTGAGGAACCGTCTCGCAGGGCTGGCTTTTTCACGGCGTTTGGCTTTTTGAACCGTAGTTATTATATCGTATTCCCGGCGTTTGTCAATGGGGAGATTTGAGTTTTTTCCCGCGGGAAAAAGAACCTGCGGCCAAGGTCCCGCCGGTCCGGAAAGAACGGCGGATAAGATTTGGCTGTCAGGGAGGAGCGTACGGGCATAAAAGCGCGTTGTTCCGATCGCGGCTGAAAAAGGTCGCGGCGAACGCAGGCGGCAGGATTTTTTCAAAAGATTAACTATTTTTACCAAATGGCGGTTAGTGATATTTACCGCGCAAGAAATTAAAAGATTTTAAAAACCGGATAAAAATGGAAAAAAAGAAGGAATAAGAGCCCCCTTGCTGTCGGAATCAAGAAAAAATGGAAAAAGCTGTTTTTCCATTTTTGCACTTTTTCAGGCGAAAAGCGTTAATTTTTTAAAAAAGCTTGATAATTTCGACATTGTTCGCTATAACAATAAAATAGAGTTTTCATAGAGAGGCCTTGGACAGAGCATGAGGTCCTCCGGAAAGCGAGGCCCGCTGCCGGCAGATTCAAAGCGTTGGCGGAGATTCAAGGGGGAAGGTCAAGATGAAAAAACGGCGGTTGAAGGTGTTCGCACTTGGAGCGGCGCTGGTATTTTTTGCGGCATTGCTTCCGGTGACGGCGCTGGCCGTCGAAGAAGAGGAGCTTCCTGCGTCCTCCGGCGGTTTGGAAGACGGCCTCCATGGGTCTGTGCCCGAGGACGACAATTTCGGAGCGCCGCCGGAATTCGGGGAGCCGGAGGGCGGAAATCCCACGGAGCCCGCGCTGAAGCCGGAAACGCCGGAGGGCGGCGCGGAAAGCGGCGGATCTGCGGAGTCTGCGCCAGAACCTGAAAAACCCGGAAACGGAGCGGAGGGCGGCGGATCTGCAGAATCTGCTCCGGAGCTTAAACCGCCGGAAGACGGGGAGAAGGAAGACGGCTCCCCGGAACCCGCGCCGGAACTGCCGGGGGAGGGGGAACCGCCGGAGAATATGATAGGTCCTGAAACGCCGGAGGGCGGCGGGGAAACCGGCGGCCCGCCGGAAGAAGCGCCGCCGGAGGACGCGGAAATCGGGGAACCGCCGCCTGAGGGGGCGGAGGCTCCGGCAGCGTTCCTCTCCGCCGATACCCAGGGCAGAATTACGCTGGACGGCTCTTTGGAGGATTGGGCAATGGTCCCGGGGATGGACCATGGAAATCCTAAGATTGAAAGCTGGAAGGCGGCCCGGGATCTGGAGGGAAATGTGTACGTATGCTATACCGGAACGGCGGAAACGCCCTACGACACGCACTACAAGTGGAATCCCATTGTCGTTACCCAGGACGGAGTTACGCGGCAGGCTGTTCAGGACGACCTGGCCCAGGTTTTTCCCGGCGCGGAGATGGCGGTGGAGAACCTGGCCAACGGGCAGAGCGCCGCACCGTACTATGTGGAGCTGATGATTCCCGCCGTCCATGTTTCCGGGGAAGGGTGCGTTCTTTCCCTGGGCTGGGCGGGTCAGCCCGTGCCTGTGTCCGGCCTTCCGGTGCTGGACGGGCAGGAGCTTCCTAAGGAAGAGCCCGTCTACCGCGGCATTGTCATCGACGGAGATTTCTCCGACTGGGACGCAGTGGGGAAGGTCCCCATCCGGGATTCCAACACCGTCAATAACAACCTGGACAGCGCCGCCTTCATCTTTGACGGCGATCTGTACATTTACATCAAAGAGACGCCGGGCGGCGACGCGGCGTCGGCAGGGTCCCACAGCACCGGCAACTATGTCATCACGACAGACCTGGGCCGGGCGCTGAAGTTCCAGCTGAAAAAGGAAAACGGAGGCTCCGTCTACGGCGTGAAGGGGGCGGAGGCCCGCCATGTGGGCAGGCAGTGGGAGATTCGGATTCCCGCCGGCGAACTGCCATATTACCAGAAGACCGTGTCCTTCGGCCTCTATCTGGAGGAGCCTGCCATCTCCGGGGTTTCCGATTTGCAGGGCGGCGGCGGAACGGGCGGCAGCTTTACCGGAATTGAGATTGACGGCGCCTATGATGATTGGAATGCCTACCCCCACAGCATCATTCAATACGCCACCCCCGGCAGCCAGGCCGAGGACACGGACAGCCAGGGGGCCCTGTATTTCGAGGACGGCATCCTCTATGGGCATGTGGCGACCACCATGCCGGAGCATCTGAATTCCTGGGGCGGGGATTTCCTGGCGGACATTGAAATCGCGTTTAACGGCGACCGGGATTACAAAAGCTTCTTTGAAGAGGGGAATTTCTATCCCCATATGATCACGGAGGACGGATACAGCGTCAACGAGTATACAAAGCTTGAGCCCGGAATACATACGTTTCTCATCTGTGACGGGCGTACCTTGGGCGATCCGGAGAAGCAGATATTCGGCACAATGAAGGTAAAAATAGACGGGGACAGGCTCTGTGACGAGATGGAGTTTGATTTAGATCTGAAGGCGATAGCGGAGCGCCAGGGCTGCACGGTGAACGAGCTGCGCACCATCGAGGCGCGGTTCGGTCGGTTTGGAGACTGGATTACGATTTCCGGCGCTTCCTCCGGAGCGCTTTTGGGCGTGACGCTTTGCTGCGGCGTGACGGCCGGGGTGCTGTTCCGGCGCAGGAAAAGAGGAGGAGCGGTGTGAGTCCCTTTCTTCTGCTGGCGATAGCCGCCCTGTGGGTCTACCTCCTGTGGGTGCTTCGGCGGGCGGAGCTGCATGCCTGGCGGTTCCTGTGGGGCAGCATGGGGCTCTTCATCCTCATGATGGTGGGCGTGCGGCCCTGGCTGACCCGGCCCCTGGCGCGTTATGTCTGCGCGATTGCCGGGGTGGCGGGCCGTTTGACGGGGGCGTTTACGGCGTATTTCAAGTATGGAATTCTCTATATTCCCGCGGCGGAGAGCTCCGTTACGCTCCAGGTGGACTTCGAGTGCTCCGGCGTCATAGAGATCATGGCGTTTTTCTCCCTGCTGGCCTTTTTCAACGTGTACCGCACCAGTGAAAAAGTGCTGGTAGGCCTGTTGGGCTTCGCCTATATCATGGTGTGCAACGCCCTGCGGATTACCCTGATCTGCTGGTCCGTCCACCTGCTGGGCGTGGAGGCCTATTATATCATGCATACTTTCGTGGGACGTATTGTGTTTTACCTCCTCAGCGTGTGGCTTTATTTCTACGTGTTTACAAAGCCCCAGGTGGTTCAAATGAAGGTGGGGCGTTTTAGTTATGAACTTCCTAAAAACAATTCTTAATTCCTTTGTCTTCTGGGGCGCTTGGATTATCATTCCGGTGCTGGCGGAAATTCTGCCCTCCCTCGGCAGCATTATGATGCTGCTGAAGCGGCGAATTCGAGGGATTGCGGTGCCGTCCAGGCCCAGTCTCTACCCTGAGGTTTCTCTGATCGTTCCGGTGTACAACAGCGCCGATACGCTGTCCGCCTGCATCGAATCCATCTATAACAGCACCTATCCGAGGGAGAGCATCCGGGTTTTTCTGGTCAATAACCGGAGCCAGGACGAGAGCTTTTCCATATTTGCCCAGTGCCAGGCCCGTTTTCCGGACTTGCGCATGCAGTGGATGGATGCGGAACAGGGCAAGTCCAGGGCGATGAATCTGGCGCTTTACAACAGCGAGGGAAAATACATCATCAATCTGGACAGCGACGGCGTGCTGGAACGAACCGCCTTGGCGAATATGGTGAACAAGTTTGAGGCCCATCCGGACGTGAACTGCATGACCGGCGCGATCCTCACAAGGCCGGAGAAAATATGCTCCTACCGGGGGCTGTTTTCCCGCCTGCTGCGGAATCTGGAGTTTCTGGAGTATGCCCAGGCCTTCCTGGCGGGGCGGAGCTACGCCTCGGAGCTGAACGCGGTCTATACTCTCTCCGGCGCGTTTTCGGCGTTTCGGAAGTCCTCCCTTTTGAAATCCCGGATGTACAACACCGATACGGTCTGTGAGGATACGCATATCACGTTCCAGATGCGGGAGCTGCAAAACGAGCAGGTGGAAATCTGTGAAAACGCCCTCTTTTTTGTAGACCCCATTGAAAGCGTCAACAAGCTCTATGTCCAGCGGCAGCGGTGGCAGCGGGGAAGCCTGGAGGTCGCCCGGATGTTCCTGAATAAGGACTTTCGCCTGGGCCGCGTTTTGAAGGACGTCAACGTCAAAACCCTGCTGTACGACCATACCTTCGCGTTTCCCCGCTTGATCTGGTATCTGGCGCTGATCTGCATGATGTGCATGCAGTATTCCACCAAGGTCATTCTGTGGTCTACCGGAATGATTTTCGCGCTTTATATCGCGGTAGGCGTTTTTTATTTTATCACGGTGGCGATTTTCCTGAAGATGGATCCGCCGCTGCGCCGGTTTTACCTGAGGCGTTGGTGGTGCGTTCCGCTGCTGCCGTTTTTCAATCTGGCTGTGTTTTTTATCCGCGTCGCCGGAATCATCAACAGCATCCAGACGGACAGCGCCTGGAAGCAGCGGGATTTGAGCGAGGAGCGGGAGGCCTTTTCCGGCGTTATCAAAGAGGACGCTTCCCGTCCGCTTCGGGCGCTGCGCCGGGTGCGGCGTATGGTGAACCGGACGCCGGGACCCGCCGGAACCGCGGAGGGCTACGGCGCGCTCTGGTATTTAAGCGTAGGAACGCTGACGGTTTTAGGGCTGGGACTGGTGCTGCTGGTCGATTGGTCGAAAAGCGCCTTTCATGTGGAAATCACGGAAATCGTCAATACGCTCCAAGGCCCCCTGGAGGGAACCGGGGCGGGCATGCAGAATGAGGTGCTGCGGGGGTTCGCGCTGCCCATGGGCGCGCTTGCGGTGTTCTGCGCGATCCTGGCCTTTGCCGACGCGGCCGTGGGACGGCGCCTCAGAGGGGGCGGAAAGCGGGGCGTTTGGAGAGCGACGCATACCTTCGGCGTCTTCTGCGGCGTGGCAGTGCTGCTGGCGGGTGTAGTATATGGCAACCACGCCTATGGCCTGCTGGACTATTACCAGACAGCCGGTTCTGAGACAACTCTCTATGAAGACGAGTACGTGGACCCCCGGCAGGTGGCCGTTACGGCGGAGGGACCGGCTAGAAACCTGATTTACATCTATGTGGAAAGCCTGGAAACCACTTACGCCTCTGAGGAGGACGGAGGCTGGCAGGAGGGCGTCAACTACATGCCGAACCTCACCCGCCTGGCCGGGGAGTACCTGAACTTCGGGGATACGGACGGCGTGGGCGGATTCCACTGCACGACGGGCAGCACCTGGACCGTGGGAGCGCTGGTGTCCACGACGTGCGGCGTTCCCTTTCTTCAAACCTCGTTGTCCGAGGAGGAGATCATAGAGACGGAAGAATTTCTGCCGGGAGTAAAGAACCTGGGAGACATATTGGAGGACAACGGCTATACGCAGATGTTCTTATGCGGGTCAAACACCCGGTTCGGCAGGCGGGACACCTTTTTCCAAAAGCACGGAAATTACCGTATCTTCGGCGACGGCACAGCGAAAAAGCTGGGCTATGTCCCAAAGGATTACAGTGTCAACTGGGGAATCGAGGACAAGGTCCTGTTTGACATCGCCCGCGAGGAGCTCACCGGCCTGGCGGCGGAAGGGAAGCCTTTCAATTTCACGATGCTGACAACGGACCTTCACGCCCCTAAGGGCTTCGAGTGCAAATGGTGCGCGGATACTTACGATACGACGACGGCAAGAGCGGTGGACTGCAATGACCGCGTGGTGACGGAATTCGTAAAATGGTGCCAGCGGCAGGATTTCTATGAGAATACCACCATTGTCGTTACCGGAGATCATCCCAGAATGGATGGCTCTTTGGTGGATGGGGTGTCCTATTACGATAGGACGGTGTACGACTGCTTCATCAACCCGGCGAAAACTTGGGTGCGCGACGAAAAGTCCAGGAGCTTTACCGCCATGGATATGTTTCCCACCATTTTAAGCGCCTTGGGTTTCGACATTGAGGGAGACCGCCTGGGACTGGGGACGGACCTGTTTTCAAACACCGATACGCTGCTGGAGCGCAAAGGCTTTGACTGGCTGAACCGGGAGCTGGGGAAGCGCTCCGATTATTACACAGAACAGTTTGTAAACCCTCCGGCGGCTGGAACGGCCGCCTCCCGGGGCGGGGAATGAACCGCGCCCGGGCCCCGGAAAGGGAACGCGCGGAGGAATAAGGAGAGCACGGCATGGAAAAGCGGCGTGAAAAGAAGAAGAAAAAGAGGCATCCCATCGTAGGCGTGACCCTTCTGTGCACGCTGCTGGCGTCCCTGTGCGCGGGAGCGCTGGCCTGGTTCCAGCTGAATCGGTATGAAGCGGGGCTGGTGGAGGTCTGCGCCGTACAGCAGGACAGCTATGTTCAGCTGGTGCTGGACCAAATCCGCATGCGGAGGGACCAAAAGAGCAGGGGGGAGATCGAGGATATCCTCGGCTCCATGGACGCCTCTTCCAACAAATACTGGACGTTTTCCAGGGGACAGGACATGCTGTTTGTAAAGGATGTGCTGGAGACCAACAAGTACAAGGGATTTACGACGGCGACCTACTATGTCTCGGACAGCGCCAAGAGTTTCTTGGAGGATATCCGCGTAGACCGCGTCAGTCATGCGGGTATTTTCATCGAGGATAGGGAATATATAGCCTCCGGCGGGGCCTTTGAGTACCAGGGAGACGTGTACCGGCTGTGCCTTCTGACCAACCGGAGCGTGCTGCTGGACAACAACGTCTTCCTGGGGGCGAAGACGGAGCTTTGCGCCTTGGCGGCGGGCATGCTTTTGCTGTTCCTCCTTGTGCCGGTTCTGCTGGCGGGCAAGGTTCGGAGGCTTCAGCTGCGGGGAGACCGGCAGGATGAGGCCATCGAGATGCTGAACCAGAGCCTTGACAGAATGAATAAGTTCTTTTCCGAGCGGGATCTGCACGATACCCGGCGGAGCCTCTGGTCGAAGGAGGCGCTGCCTGCCTTCATTGCAAAGCTTCGCGCGCGGAAAGCGTATCCGCTGTCGCTGGCCCTGCTGCGCTGCTCCGGGGAGACTGCGGCCCGGGAGCTTTTGGCGCTGGCCAGCGTGGCATTGGACCGGACGGTGCTCCGCTTTACGCTGGACGGCAACGTGATCGGGCTGCTGTTTGTCCAGTGCGATTTGGAGCGCGCGCTTGAAAGCGCCATGTCGCTATTGAGCGACGACGTGAGCCTGGAGGAATTTTTGCTGCTGTCCAGCGCGGCGGAGAGGCGGAAAAGCTCTGCGTCTGCCGGCGCTGTGAAGGGAGGGGATAGCTCATGGCGGTGAGGCTGTACCGGGAATACCGGCTGAAATTTTATCTGAACGCCAAACATTACATCATTATCAACGGGCATAAGGGAGAGACCCACCCCCATACCTGGGAGTTCACCTTGAGCATCCGCTATGGGCGCAGTTCCTTCGTGGAATTCAGTACCTTTGAAAAGGGAATCTCCGATTATATGACCCGTTTCCAGAACCAGGTCATGAACGAGATACCGCCCTTTGACGCCATCCTGCCCACGCTGGAAAACCTGACGGAATACTTCGCCAATGAGTTCCACAGGATCATTTACGAGACCGGCGGCATCCTGATCCAGGTAGAGGCCAGCGAAACGCCCACCAGAAGCTACATTCTGCACATCCCGGAAGAGGAGAACGCCCCTTCCTCCGGCGGGACGGCGCCAAAAAAAGACGCCCTGGAGGACGCCATTGACGCGGTGCTGAATACCATTCTGGGAGAAGGGGGAGGCTCCTCCACTTGAAACAGATGAAACGGGGAAGCATTCTTCTTCTGCTGGCTCCGGTGTGCTATCTGGTGGTTTCCGTTTTCGTGGTGCTGTGGGTGTGCGGAAACGGCACATATCCCAGCGGGTCGGACACCATGTACCACGTCTACCGGGGAAGCTTTGTGTATCGGTCCGTTCTGGAAGGCTGCTGGTGGCCGTCTTACGACCCAATGTGGTATAACGGGGTGGAGCTGCTGCGCTACTGGGCGCCGCTGCCGGCCTATTTCATGGCCCTGTGCCAGGCGCTGGCCGGCGGCGAAGCGCTGAACGGCTACCTGATTTTTGTGGGCATGGTCTGCTTTTTGGGCGCGCTGCCCTGGCTGTATATCGGGTTTCAAACCGGCCGGCCCTGGCTGGGGGCGGCCGTGGGAGTCCTGTGGTTTTTTATGCCCAACAACCTGTGCGCCTTGTTCTTGGAGGGCAACCTTGCCCGGTCTTTGAGCATGGTGTTCCTGCCCCTGTTCTTTTACTTCTGCGGCTCCTACCTGGAGCGTCCCCGCCGGACCCATCTGCTGGGGACGGCGCTCAGCTTTGCGCTGATTACGCTGTGCCATCTTGGATACGGCGGCATGGTGGCCCTGGGCACGCTGCTCTATTTCCTGCTTCACCGGATCATTATCAGGCGCAGGGGCGTTGTCCTGCCGCTGATTGGAGCCATGGGAGCGGGTTTTCTGCTTTTGGGCGTGTGGGTGTGCCCGTCCCTGGTGGGGGGCATGACCTCAATGGAAAACTCCGAGGTCATGGAGGGGTTCTTTCAGAGCCTTTGGATCTCCCTGAACCCTCTGGAACGCTATGCCAGCGACAATGGGAATTTCTATTTCGGATTGGCGGCGTTTCTGCTGGCGGCGCTGGGAGTCCTGCTGAGCCGCAGGGAGGACATGCCCGCCTTCTGGACGGCGCTGCTCATCTGCCTGGCCACGTCTTCTTCCATGTATCCGGTGCTGAAGATCCTTCCGGGCAGCCGGTATCTGTGGATGCTGCGCTTTATCTCCATCGCCCTTTGCCTGATTCTGTACGGCTTTTTGCGCTGGAACACCCTGCGCCGCCCGCTGGCCTTTCTGCTTTTGCTGCTCCTTTGCCTGGATGTGGTTCCCTCTCTGGGGCTGGTAAGGGGGGTTCAAAGCGGGGAACTGGTGGAAGAACGCCTGAACAAGGCCCAGGAGGAGACGCTGATTGCCGCCGCCCAGGAGATTACGGAACAGCGCATGGCGCTGATGGACCTGAGCAGGCTTTCGGCCACCGGCGCGTGGCTGGTTTCCGCCTGGAACAACCCCGTGCCGGCCACCTTTGGCGCGGGCTGGGAAGCCTCCGCCACCGCGTCCAACATTGTTCAGCTGAACCGCGCCCTGGAAAACGGGCAGTATTGCTATCTGTTTGACCGCTGTAAGGAGCTTGGAAACGACACGGTGCTGGTCCGGCTTTCCTCCATGTGGCAGGAGGAGGACGGAGAGGCCTGGCTGGACAGGGCCGCCGCCGCGGTGGGATACCGGCTGGCAGACTTCAACGGCGGTTACCGGCTGTACCACCTGGATGTCTCGGGAAACTGGGGAACGGTGACGGATTACCGGTACTTGGGCATTGGAGCGGGGGCTGCCGCCACCGCACTGGGCTTTCCCGCTATGGAAGAGGCGGAGTCCGCCAATCTGAACGACTATACGTTTGAGGAGCTGTCCCGCTATTCCATGATCCTGCTTTCCAGCTTCACCTATGACGACCGGCAGACCGCCGAGGATCTGGTTCTGCGGCTGAGCAAATCCGGAGTCAGGGTGGTCATCGCCGCGGACGGCATTCCAGAGGACCGGAAGACCCATAACCAAAGCTTCCTGGGCGTGGTGTGCAACCCTATTTCGTTCTCCAACGGATACCCGGAGCTGGATACCGTGGACGGCCTTTTAAATACGGACCTCTTCCCGCCCGGGCACACCGACTGGGACTGCGTGTATCTGGAAGGGCTGGACCAGTGCTGGGGAACCGTTCTGGATGATGGACTGGAGCTTGATTTTTACGGCACCGTAAAAAACGACAATCTGATTGTGGTCGGCCTGAACCTCACCTATTTTTTCAGCCTGACGAAAGATCCCGTGGTAGAGCGGCTGCTGAGTCATGCCATGGAGCTGCCTCCCGACCTGCTGCCCCAGAGGGAGATCGTTCCTCTAAAGGTGGAAATCGCGGGGCGGCGGATTACCGTGGACTCTCCCCGGCCTGGGGTCAGCACGACCCTGGCCTATCACGAGAACTTTGAAAGCGGCCGGGCGGTTTCTTCCCGCAATCACCTGACGGTGGTGGGGGAGGGCGTGACGACGATTACGCTTCGCTACCCATATCTGAAGGAGGGCGCGGCGGTCAGCGCGGCGGGGGCGCTGCTGCTGGTGCTCCTGCTGTGGCGGAAAAGAGGAGATGACGCATGGAAAACAGAAGAGAAAACGGAGCCGGAACAGACGGACCGGCCCGGCTCGGCGTCCTGATTCCCGCCTATGAGCCGGGCCGGGGACTCAGCGGCCTGGTGCGGCGGCTGAGTGAAGCGGGCCTTCCTGTGGTGGTGGTGAACGATGGCAGCTCTGCCGCGGCGGAGCCGGTCTTTCAAGAGCTGGGGGCCGCGGTGGTGCTGCGCCATAAGAAAAACCGCGGCAAGGGGCGGGCCTTGAAGACCGGAATCGCCTATATGGCGGCGCAGGGTTTTGAGGGCGTCGTCACGGCGGACGCGGACGGACAGCACAGTCCGGAGGATATCCTCCGGGTGGCGGAGGCGTTATCCGCCTCCGCCACTCAATTGGTTCTGGGGACCAGGGACGTGTCCCGGATGCCGCCCCGATCCAAAACGGGCAACGGACTGACAAGAGTGCTGTTCCGTCTGCTGTATGGTGTCCGGCTGCGGGACACCCAGACCGGCCTGCGGGGCATTCCGCTGACAGAGCGGAGCCTGCCCGGCCTGCTGGAGCTGCCCGGCGAGGGCTATGAGTATGAGATGGAGATGCTGGCTCAGTCGGCGGCGCTGTTTCCGGCGGGCGTTGAGGAGGTGGAAATCCAGACCATCTATTCGGAGGATTCCGACGCTGTGTCTCACTTCCGCCCGCTTCGGGACGGTATGCGGATATACGCCGTCCTGTTCCGGCGGTTTCCCAGGTTTCTGCTCTCCTCGCTGCTGGCGTTCCTGGTGGACTACCTGGCGTTTAATCTGCTGTACTACCTGGTTTTGGGCCGGAGCGTTCCGGCGGCGGTGCTGGCCCGCGTCATTTCCGGGACGATGAATTACAACGTCAACCGCCATATGGTGTTTGGCGGCGCTTATCACCTGGGCGGCTATTTGAAGATTCTGCTCCCGATTCTGCTGGCGGATTGCGGGCTGATATACCTTTTGGTGGACTGCCTGGGGCTTCCCGCCTTCTTGATAAAACCGCTGGTGGACGGGGGGCTGTATGCCGTCAGCTTCGTGTCCCAGAATCGGATGGCCCAAGGGGAAAGACGGCGGCCGGACGTGCTCAGCGGGCGTCCGCGGCAGTGTTAGCGTACCAGTAGGCGCTGTCCTTCAGGATGCGCCGCTGGCTGGGGTAGTCCACATACACCAGCCCGAACCGCTGGCCATAGCCGCTGTGCCACTCGAAATTGTCCGTCAAAGACCAGTGGAAGAAGCCCCGGATGTCGGCCCGCTCCGCGCCCCGCCGGAGGGCGTCCAGGTATCGGGACAGGAAATCGATCCGGTCCGGATCGTGGACTTTGCCGTCCAGGAAAATATGTTCGCTGCAGCTCAGGCCGCATTCCGTGACGTACAGGGGCAGGCCGTATCGCTGATAGAGATCCGCGTAGCCGTATTCCATAATCTCCGGCGTGATGGGCCAGTTCAGCGCCGTCCTGGGAAAGCCGGGACAGCGGGGGAGGTATATGGGCTCTCCGTCCGGCCCGGCGGCGATTTCATGCCCATTATAGGAGTTGACGCCGATCATGTCGGGCACGGCGTGCATGATTTCCCACTCCTCCGGCGTTATGGCTTCCATCAGCGCGGCGAGGCGGGGGCCCTCCGGCTCCACCCGGCCGAAACACGCCGCGTCCAGCCCGCAGGGATGGGTAAACATCCAGTCCTCGTCCGGCATGGCGAAAGCCGCCTTTGTGGACGCCGCCCGATCCTCCGGGGCGTGGGGCCAGCAGAGCCGCCCGGTAGAGGCCAGGCCCACCTGGGCGGCGGGATCGGCCCCGCGGACGGCCCTGGCCGCCAGGCCGTGGGCCATCATCAGGTGTTTCCAGCAGCAGGCCAGCCGGGGAAGATCGTACTGCTTTCCCGGTGCGTGCAGTCCCTGGGCATAGCCCAGGCTTAAGACAATCTGCGGCTCATTAAGCGTGAAATAATGGCTGACGCGGCCGCGGAAGTGGGCCGCCATCATCCCGGCGAAGCGCCCAAAGGACGTGGCCGTCTCCGGAAGGAGCCAGCCGCCCCGGTCCTCCGCCGCTTGAGGCAGCTCCCAGTGGTAAAGCGTCACCCAGGGAGTGATTCCCCGGGCGAGGCAGGCGTCCACCACCCGGTCGTAGTACGCCAGGCCGCCGGCGTTCCAATTCCCGTCGCCCAAAGGGTCCACCCTGGCCCAGCTGGTGGAGAAGCGGTAGTGCCGGATGCCCAGCTGGACCAGGATGTCCAGGTCCTCTTCGAAGCGGTGGTAGGCGTCGCAGGCGATGGACCCGTCGCCCGCGTCCGCAATGGCTCCCGGACGGCGGCAGAAGGCGTCCCAAATACACTCCCCGCCGCCGTCCAGCCGGGAGTGTCCTTCCGTCTGATAGGCGCTGGAAGCGGCGCCCCAAACAAAATCCCTTCGAAATCCCATGGCGTTACCCCATAATGACTCGGACGGATACGGTTTTTCCCGCTTCGGCGGGAGGGATTACGGTTCCCTCCAGCCGTGCGCCGTCCGCATAGAGTTCTTTCACGCCGTGCTGCACGCCCTTCGGGTTTTCCACCTCGATCTGGTAGACCGCGCCTCGGAAGCGGCGGCTGACGGTGAATCCGGGCCAGCCGGAGGGAATGCACGGGTCGATCCACAGACCCTCCAGCTCCGGATGGATACCCAGAATGGCCTGGGAGATTGCGGTAAAGCTCCAGGCGGACGCGCCTGTGAGCCAGCTGTTCTTGGCCTCGCCGAAGACGGCCGCGTCCTTTCCCGCCACCATTTGGCTGTAAACATAGGGCTCCGTACGGTGGATTTCACTGACATTTTCCAGATAGGCCGGACAGAGCTTTCGGTAGGTCTCAAAGGCCCGGTCCCCGTGGCCGAGCCGGGTCTCCGCCCAGGTAATCCAGGGATTGTTGTGGGAGAAAATGCCCGCGTTTTCCTTATAGCCCGGCGGATAGCTGCTGATTTCTCCCAGCTCCAGCCGGTAGCCGGTATAGGGAGGCTGGTGAAGCACGATTCCAAATTGGGTATCCAGCCGCTCTTCCACACTCTTCAAGGCCCTGGCCGCCTGCCCGGTTTCTATTCCGATGCCCGCCATGACGCACATGCCCTGCGGCTCAATATAAATCTGGCCTTCCTCGCATTCCCGGCTGCCTACCGGAGCGCCGAAGGCGTTATAGGCCCGGAGAAACCAAGCGCCGTCCCAGCCGGAGGTGAGGACGGTTTTTTCGGCGTCACCGACTTCTCCAACGCCTATCCCTATACGGTCCAGGCGGCTTCCGACGCCAGCGGCGTGGTGAAGGGCGTGTCCTTCCAGTGCTGCCCCGCCGCTATGATTTACCGCCGCTCCATTGCCAAGGACGTGCTGGGCACCGACGATCCCGCCCAGGTCCAGGCCGCCGTCTCCGATTGGGACAAGTTCAACGCCGTGGCCGAACAGGCCGCCGCCAAGGGTTACCTCATGACCGCCTCGGAGGCCGCTACCTACCGGGTGTTTTCCAACAATGTCTCCGCTCCCTGGGTAGACGGGAACAACAACCTCCAGATCGATGAAAATATCCAAACGTGGATGAAACAGGCCAAAGACTTCTCCGATAAGGGCTACACCCAGGACTGTGACATTTGGTCCGACGAGTGCACCGCCCAGATGTTCGCCTCCGGCAAGGCCATGTGCTACTTCGGCCCAGCGTGGTACTTCAACTTCTCCATGGGCAACGCGCAGGACGCGGAAAAGGGCTGTTCCGGCGACTGGGCCATCTGCCAGGGTCCTCAGGCCCACTTCTGGGGCGGCACCTGGCTGCTGGCCGCCGCCGGTTCCGACAACCCCACCATGCTGGCGGACGTCATGAACACCTTCATCAACGACGAGGAAGTCTGCTCCCTGCTGGTGGAAAAGGAAGCCCAGTTCTCCAACAACAAGGCTGTCAACGCCAAATTCGCCGAGGACCCCAACTTCGGAAACGATTTCCTGGGCGGGCAGAACGACACGGCCATGTTTGTCGAAATGGCCGGAAACATCAAATTTGAGAACCAGACCATCTATGATCAGCTCCTCAATGAAGGCCTTCAGTCCAACTGGCGGGAGTACTGCAAGGGCACCGTTTCCGAAGAAGAGGCCATGAGCAACTTCTACAAATATGTCAATGAGAAGTATCCCAGCATCGTTACCCCGTAAAATGGGATAAGAACCCCTTAACGGGGCAAATCGCCGGCCGGGGCAGGGGAAAGCCCTTCCCCGGCCGGCCATATCCCCGCTGATTTTCAATAGAAGGAGGAATCCGCCATGGGAAAGCAGCCGTTGCGCCGGAAGGGCGTCAGCTATGCCAAGTGGGGTTATATCTTCATTGCGCCGTTCTTTATCGCTTACGCGGTTTTTCACCTGGCCCCCCCAGGTGCTGACCGTCTACAACAGCTTTTTCGAAAACTACCGAGAGGGCCTGACCCAGGTGGGGCCGAACTTCGTGGGGCTGAAAAACTACGCCACCCTGTTTACGCCCGATTCCAGCGGCAGCGTGGATATTTTGAAGTACGCGGGCAACACCGTGGCCCTTTGGGTGGGGGGCGCGGTGCCTCAAATCCTCACCGCCCTGCTGCTGGCGATTTTCTTCACCAGCTGCCGGCTGCGGATCAAAGGACAGGCGTTTTTTAAGGCGGTCATCTATCTGCCCAATCTTATCATGGCCTCCGCCTTCTCCATGCTGTTTTACACTCTCTTTTCCAACGTGGGCCCGGTGAATCAGCTTTTGATGCAGCTGGGCTGGTCGGACCATGTGATTGACTTTTTCGCCGTCAAGTTTACCGTCCGGGGTTTGATCTGCCTGATGAATTTTCTGATGTGGTTCGGCAACACCACGATTCTGCTGATGGCGGGCATCATGGGCATTGACCAGAGCCTCTTCGAGGCGTCCACCATTGACGGGGCCAGCTCCCTCCAGACCTTCTTCCGGGTGACGCTGCCCCTGCTGACGCCCATTCTGGTTTACACCATTATCACGGCCCTGATCGGCGGCCTCCAGATGTTCGACGTTCCCCAGGTCCTCACCAACGGCTTGGGCACGCCTAACCGCACGTCCACGACGCTGATTATGTACCTGAACAACTACCTGGGCACCAGCAAAAACTACGGCATGGCCGGGGCCATTTCGTGGTGGTCTTCATCCTCACCGCCCTGCTCAGCATCCTGGTGTTCAAGTCCCTGACCCGGCAGCGGGAGCAGTGAGGAGGCGGAAGAGATGAAACACGGGAATACCTCCGAGAGCCGCCGGGCTCGGGCCATGCTGACAGCCACCCGGGCCGTGGTTTACGCGATTTTGATTTTCCTAAGCGCGCTGTGCCTGTTTTCCTTCTATCTGCTGATTGTCAACGCCAGCCGGAGCAACGCGGACCTGCAGGGCGGCTTCCGCTTTCTGCCCCAGGGAAATTTCCTGACAAACCTGAGGAACTCCTGGAACGACGCCTCCATCAACATCCCCCGAGGAATGCTGAACAGCTTCGTCGTGGCCCTCTGCACTTCCGTGCTGACCACTTATTTCTCCGCCCTGACGGCGTACGGTCTCCACGCCTATGAATTCCGGCTGAAACGGGCGGCCTTTACCTTCATTATGGCGGTGATGGTCATTCCCAAACAAGTCTGCGCCGCGGGCTTTGTGCAGCTTTGCTACAAGTTCCATTTGACCACCAGCTATTTGCCCCTGATTCTCCCCGGCATTGCCGCTCCCATCGTGTTTTTCTATATGAAGCAGTACATGGAAAGCACTCTTCCGATGGAAATTATCGACGCCGCCCGGGTGGACGGCTCCGGGGAATTCTACACCTTCAACCGCATCATCCTGCCCATGCTGAAACCGGCTTTGGCGGTGCAGATGATTTTCTCCTTCGTGGAGTCCTGGAACAATTACTTCCTGCCCGCCCTGCTGCTGGACAGGGCGGAGCTGAAAACGGTGCCCATCATGATTGCCCAGCTCCGGGCGGCGGACTACTCCAAGTTTGACTTGGGCAAGATGTACATGTTTATCCTCCTGGCAATTCTCCCGGTTTTGGTGGTCTATATCTTCCTTTCAAAATCCATCATTAAGGGTGTCACCGCAGGGTCCGTCAAGGGCTGAGGGGTGAAAAAAAGAACACGCCGCGGGACATGTTCCGCGGCGTGCTTTTTGCGCGCAGTTTTCTCCGGTCCGCTTTTAGGACCGTTAAGGTGAATCCTGAGGCTTTTTATCTAGGGACTTCTTCTGGTTTTTCAGAAGCACGCATTCCCCGGTTCGGACGCATTCCCCGCAGCCGATGCAGTGCGTGGCTCCGCTCTTATCGGAGTAAAGAAATCCGCAGATGATCGCCGGAACTGCCAGAACCGCCAGCAACAACAGCCAACCATACCAAGCCATGACAGTACCTCCATTCTTTGCTGAAAATTTACCATAAGAAAGGCGGTTCTGTCAGTGGCATCTGCAACAGGCGAAGCCCCAGAAGAGGAAGTATTACTTCCGCCGGGCCGGGGAGAGACGAAAGCGGGAATTCCTGCGCGTCAATGATTCGCCCATCCGGCCGGGGAAGGGCCCGCTGGACGCAGAGCACCGGCGATCTCAAGCTGGAAAGGGTAAGGCTGTCCCGAGGGGAGAGGCCGTAGGAAATTACCGTCTCCGCCTGGAGGCGGGGAGGAAGGGCCTGGAGTTCTCCGGGAGCCAGCAGGAGACGGCAGGCGATTTTCCCGCTTGCGGTTTGGCTCTCCGCCAGCGCCTGGCAGCCTTCCGGCGTCAGAGCCAGCAGGGGCCAGATATGCTCTGTCAGCTCCCTGTCCCGCCGGATTGGGCACACTCCCGGCGGGAGAAAACGCACCCATTCCATGGGGCAGTCGAAAATCGCGGCGTCCATCCCATCCCCCCGTTTCTTTTGACGGAAATTAGTGTTTGCGCCGGCGGAGATTCCATTCAGAATTGTCAAGGGAAAATGAACTTTTTCCGTGAAAATTTAGGGGGTGCGGACGAAAACCTGGACCAAACTGAGGTGGAGGTATCCGCATGTATAGCTATGAAGAACGGAAAAAAGCAGTGGAACTATATATCCAGTATGGGTATAGGGCAGCG
>CAJTCG010000023.1 GCA_910574635.1 Oscillospiraceae bacterium
ACCGTTTACCGGGGTCTGAGAAAAAATCTTAACCGATTACACGTTCTCTTCGCCAGCGCAAATTTGTACATGCTTGCCAGGGCGGGCGGTTCCCTATGCCCCGCCTAAGGTTTTTGCGCCCTTCGACCGGGCCGGGACTGGAAAAGCGAGGAATTCATCCCCAAATATGGTCCTTTATTGGACGTTTCCTTTACCTTTGTCTGTTTGCCTGGCTTTTACCTGCTTTAATCAGTGCTTCCCTAAAAGTTCCTTTATGTGCGGAAAATCTTCATCAAAGCCTTGACTATAGCCTCAACGTCTTCCTCAGTATTGGCTTTTCCAAGTGAAATACGAATTGTACCCTTAGCATAACGGTCTTCAAGTTGGACAGCCTGTAAAACGTGTGAAATATCTGTGCTTGTGCCGTTACATGCAGAGCCAGTAGAAATACAAATTCCAGTCAAATCCAGCCGGTGTAAAATGGCCCCTCCATCGGCATCCGGAAATGATAGGCTCAGAAGGCCAGGAAGTCTACTTGTTCCCCCGTTCCTGACATATTTGATATCCGAACGATCAAGTATGCTGACGAGCATGGAATCCAGTCCTTCTACATACCTTGTATTTTCTTCAAGAGCATCACAGTTGTTCTTTAGAGCCACTGCCATCCCGACAATACCGGCAACGTTTTCTGTCCCTGCACGTAATCCGAATTCTTGTGCGCCTCCATCAGAGTAGGGCATTATCTTGAGGCCGTTTCGTATGTACAGGAACCCGACTCCCTTAGGGCCATTAAACTTGTGCGCAGATGCAGATAGCATGTCCACACCAATGTCGTGAACATTTATCGATACATGACCGACCGTTTGAACAGCGTCAGTATGGAAAAGAGAACCGTTTTCATGCGCTACAGCACATAACTCCTTAACCGGCTGAACGGTTCCTATTTCATTATTAGCAAACATCACAGAAGTAAGGTGAGTCTGACTGGTCATATATCTCTTTAGAATTTCAGCTGTGATATAGCCTTCCTGCGAAGGCCGCATATAAGCAACAGGATAGCCGCTCCGTTCAAGTACTTGGCAGGGATGCAGCACCGCGTGGTGCTCAAACGCGGACGTGACAACCGCATGTTTACATACATTCAACAAGGCAGAACCTTTTATAGCCCAGTTGTCGCTCTCTGTACCACCCGATGTGAAGAAGATTTCTTCGGGTGCCGCTCCGATACAAGAGGCTATCGTTTCCCGCGCATCCTGCAATGCCTTCTTCGGCTTTCGGGCAAAGGCATATGGCTGTGATGCGTTTCCATATTCATTTGTAAGAAATGGAAGCATTGCCTTGAACGCAGCGGTATCCAGTTGTGTCGTGGCAGCGTTATCCGCATAAACCAATCTGCTCATATTAACTCCTTACAGGTAGTTATATTGGATATCTGGAATATCTTTCTTACCCAAAACATTAAATTCCTTCGGGTCTATCATGCAAAGCTGTTTTTTGATAATCCCTCGCATCTCTTTCGCGGGTTCCAGGCAATACTTGACGAACTCGTCAGCAGGTATATCATCTTTACAAGCAGCATTAGGATATAGCAGCTTCACAAATGCGGTACAAAGCCTCTTAATGGCCGTTAAGTCACGCTTATCAGGTTTTGCCGGAACAGCCAGGCACTCATCTACTATTGTTGTGTAAGTCAAATCGTCGCGGAGAAGATGGAGCACCTCAGCAAAATATTCTGTGTTGAGTGCCCAGCCATTTGCTACGAGGCCCTGATGCATTCTGGGTATTTCCCAGCCGGGGATAAAGCCGTGGAAGCGGTCAAGCGAGGCCGACTCACTAAAAATACTGCTTACCTCTTCCACCATGTTTTCATTAACATTGAATCGGCTGGCGTCGATATTGCCAAGTACAACTACCCCGGCATCAGCAATGACTTGCGCGTCAAACCCTTGAACCTCACCGAATTCCATATAATCTTTCAGTGCTGTCTGGATCTGACTGGGCTTGTCGAAGGTCATGGATTGAATCTCATCAAATCCGACAAAATCAAATCGGGTCAACAATCCACCTGTCTTTTTCTGATTATCATAAATAAGAGAAGCTCTTGAAACAGTACCACCTGAAATAAGCCAGCCACGCTTGCTGATTTTTTGATAAACATAACTTTTTCCAGTGCCTTTCGGAGCGAGCTCCATCAGATTTAGCCGCTTTTCTACAAAAGGAAGAAGCCGGCGAAGAATATATAGTTTTTGCTGTTCGGAATCATACCCATCTGGATTATAGTCAGCAGCAGAAATTAATACATCGATCCATTCTTCGATGGAAAATGCGCTTCTGGCTTCTTTATAAAATTCTAAGTCTACCGTATATGGGCAAAATGGACTGTATTCGATGAGCTTAATTACGCCTTTTCCTTGCCGTGAGGAATAATCTTTGCCCCAGATCAACTCAATGATACCCCAATTTTCACTTTCCTTCAGGAGTGCCTCCTTCCACCGGGCAACAACTTCATTGGCAACTTCCCCGGACGCCCCAGCACGTGAACCACCAAAATCCGGAAGCTCGAACAAGGTCTTCCCTGTCTTGATATCGACATTTACGCGGATTCGGGCTAGAAAACGGGCAGCCTCTCCGTTCACCATTTCGAATTTAAACTGCTCAAAATCCTCACGGTTCGGAATATATTGGCGTATATATCTCAGTACGCTGTCGTAGTCAATGATTCCGTCAGCATCTGAAAACTTCATGACAAGCCAGTCGCGCATATATGAGGGCAGGCTCAAATTGGAAAAGAACTCTGTCCTTTCTGGATTTTTCAGCACCACCATGTCGGCAAAAACATCGCGCACTTTATCTTCCAGCATTCCGGCTCCCTCCTGTCACAGGAACAGGGTACATCCCTGTTCCTTAAATTCTTGGATTTTTATTTCGAGGTCAATTTTTGTGCACTCTAAATATTCTGCCAAGCAGTCTATACAGTAAAAGTCTTCTGTGTCCGTACCAAGCAGTTTTTTGCACAAAGCGACCTCGTCTTTTTTTAGTGTCTTTTCGCACTCACAGCATTCTATTTTTCTTCTCATAAACCCATCCCACCAAACAGATCATCGTTTTTACTGATGCCTTGGGCCTTGACCTGAAGGGTTACATTGTGCAGAAGACGCCCATTAGCAATTACCGAGAGGGTAATATCATCCGTAGTAACACCGTCCAAAATGATGAGCCATGACCCATCCGTATTCATCGTACAGGTAGCTTCCTTGTTATCATAAGATACTTCAAGTGTTGAAATAGGGCGGCTGAATTGCAGAACCTTTTCTACATGTCCATTTTTCTTTGTAACAAATAAGCCGCCTTTGGGCGTGCATGTTACAGGAGGAAGCGGCTGTTTCCTCTTGATTACAGTGACAGATACAAGCCTCTCTTCCGCTGTATTCCCTCCGTGAATCTCCCCGACAACATCATGTTCATCCGTGTTTCCACCGGCTGCATTGCCGCTCGATGAGAAATGCTGGTAATTATCCATCACCAGACAGCGCTTGCCATTTGAGGTAACTGACACCGTGTTTGGCAAAGCGATGATATTCCCGATGTTACCATCCAGCTCACAAAACCTGCCAAAGCTACGAACCGTAGACTTTTTCGGAGCAGAAATTGGGATGACACTTTTCTCATGAAATGCAAGTGCTGCAAAACGGCTGCTTCCGTGGTCACCCGTCACAACTACATACTCATGGTCTTCCAAAAGCTCTTCAACCTTCTTTGCGGCGTCAGAAAACACGGAAAGTTGATGAACAATGCAGGAATAGTAGCTTTTATCATCTGGCATACCCTTATGAGAGAAGGAATCCAGCCTATCCCACTTGATCGTCATAGGGTCCTGTTCATCCCATTGGTGATTATATTCTGTCTCAGTGGGCAGAAGCGCAACGGCCGGGTTCACGGATTCTGGAACAATTCCACGTACTTTTAGTTCGTGCAGGAACAAAGGTGTATATTCAATTCCAAATCCGTCGATCCAAAATGACACACAGTCTTGCCCCTGCAACTTGTGCATGAGCTTGTACCGGGCGTCAAACCGGTCAAAGGTCATTTTGACTGGATACTCACCCGGATAGCGATTGATGAGTTTATTCTTCCGATACCATGCCATATATTCATCTATGACATCATCACAGCCGATTCCGTCCTCTATGTATGATGCCAAAGACGGATAATCGCGTTCCAGCAAAGAAGCGGCTATTGCACTAGGTTCAGCGCCGCCACGAAGCATGTTGCTGATAACCTTAACAGCATATGTTTTTTCTTCATGAGTCTGATAGGTGAGGAGCCTCAACTTTGTCTCATCCAACGGCAGCCTATCTATGAGGGCAAAATATGCGTCATCAAAAGAGTGGAAGGACAAAGCCCGAACAGCTGCCATCCGCTCCTCGATCCAGCGGTCACTTCTATTAGAGACCAATAGTATCTCGTCCCGAATTTTCTCCGGAATTTCTGAAGCACATAATGCCTTCTTGCAGGCATAACTATAGTACTCATCGGTCGGATATACTCTATACCAGAGCCAAATGAGGTTCTTTTGAAAATCGCTCAGAGTTTTCCATCTTGCTGCAGCGGAAACAAAGTCGAACTCATTGACATTCAATGCGTCAAGCACGATTTTTTCAAACGACGCTGCCTTTGCTGCGTATTGTAAAGTGTAATTTACAACCTGACTCCAAAAGTCATTGCTTTGCCATTTCTCAATCAGTAAATTGCCGTCTGACAGAATGTCCGCAAGATATTTGAATGGGCTATCAATGGACTTAATATTTACCGTACCATAAGCTGTTTCTACATTCCTGCATTGCATGGTCACAACAGAGCAGGGTACATTCCTTCTGAGAATCATCTGCCAGTCCCGGAACCACGATGTTAAATTATCTGCATCAGGATGAATGGCTTCCTTGAATTTTGGGGAATAAACAGTTACGGTGTAGCTTTCAGCGGATGGCGTAGAATCGAGTGCCCAGACATAATCTTTCTGGCGCTCATCGATCGCTCCGATGATCCGGTCAAAGGTATCTCTGCAACTGAACACGGGAATGACGATCCTGGTCGTGGATGCTTCCGGTTGTTGTGTCTCCCAAAATGCCCTGAACTGGCAACGATCAGGATTTAACTCACGCTTCATGCACAGACGCAGGTATTCACCCACGGAGAGCAGCAAAACCTGCTGTCCCCCGCACTCCTTCAATTTGTTCTTGATCTGGTCGAATTGAGGAACAGTATCTGGCGCGCGGCAAAAGTCGGCCACATTTATCGTGACATCGCAGATACCCTTCAGCTGATGTTCAAGCGCAGAATAATCGTCAAAATTCTCGACAAAAATAATCCGTGCAGGGTACCGGGAACCGAAGCTGCGTTCCTGGCTGAGTTTTTCCTTGATTTCAGCAATTGTCACGATTTAGCCTCCTCACTTAATAAACAGCGTATAAAGGTCGGGATTCTCGTTGAGAAGCTGCACGACCTTGTCGCGCAACTGTGCTTCCGGCATGGACTTTATTTTTGCCTTTGCTTCTCCACAGAATTTATCGCGCAGGAAAGCATCAACAGTCTTCCTGATTTCTCCTACCTTGTTGGCCCAAGAATAGACATCGCCGGTCAACTTGCTATTAGTTTTTAACCGAGAAACCAAAATCGGTCCGGATGATTTAAAGGCGCTCCGATAGTTTTCACCAATCTGGAAAATAAAGCAGTTGGCGATGAATTCTTTATCCTTTAGGGCACTGACGGTATGGGTCTCAAAGAACTGTGTAGCATTATGGAGGGCGGTATTGTCCGCAATTTTCCCATCCTGTACCGTCTTTAGCACGGTGATGTGCGGAAGGGCTTCATCACTGACTACCCATTGGATGGGCACGGCATAGTTATTACACCAAAGGGTGATAGAGTCAAAGCAGCCCTGCTCTTTCCAAAGTTCCTGAATGCGGACTTTGTTTCTGTTATAGGCGACCTTGTCGAGCTGTGCTTCAATACGGCCGTCAAAATCCACAGCCGGAGAATTGTAGCTTACAGTTTTCAGAGATTTATAGATGCCGTCCAGCTCATCGTCAGTACAGTTGTGCTTATGGGATTCCATATACCGCTGCAGAAGCGGTTTTGAGGATGAAACAAAACCCCACACTTTCTGTGCGCCTGTTTTCAAAAGTTCTGCATAGCTTTCTCTATCCGCAAGCTCAATTTTCGACCACTGCGTAGTAGAAATAATCCTCATCGCCTGTAGGACAGGCGTCCAACTGTAGCCGAGTTTCTCAATGACGGTTCCGGGAACCTTCATGTGCTCGAACATGTTTGCAATATCATCACTGAGAAGTTTGATGCTCTTCCGTTTAACGGTCAGCGCATCGTTCAAAATGGCAACAACCTGATACTCAATGCAAAGCTCAGAAAGCTTTTCCTCGACCTGGGCCTCCGTCCAAGTGGAAACTTGTCCCTGCATCATTTGATGTATTGCATCGAACAAGTCGTGGCTTGTAAGGCCGATCATCCCAATTGATGGAGGAATCATTTACAGCATCTCGTGCGGCGGCAATGAGGGATTTCTTTCCATAATAAGCGGAAGCGCCAAACTTTTCCGTCAGCTTTTGGCGAATGGCATCTTCCATAGTCATCATGAACTGGATGGCACTTTTAATGTCGGTAGCCTGGCTCTTCCATATAACAAGGAATTCACCCTTTTCCCGAACTGAAAGAAACCTTTCTCTGTATGGAATCAGCATCTGGTTCGAGAGGAACTTGCGGATGGAATCGACGCTGTCCTCAAACAGATGCTTTAGAACGATTGCGGCATAGCTCTTACCGGTGCCGTATGCGCCATGGATCCAGAAGGAGCGGCGCTTGTCCTCATCCTCATATTTCATGGAGTCACAGATTTTTTCAATGGCTTCCTTCATATCTTCGTGGACAATGTATTCCTGCCACATATCAGGATGACGGGATTCGGAATCAATATCCACCACCGATTCGTAATGTGGGCTCAGTTCTATGTAAGAATTCCTTTAACCAAACTTTCAGCGAGTCATATTGGCGCGTTCCTAAAGAACCCATAGTGAAGCAGTTTTCTTTGTGCTCGAAGAAGTGCTCCAGCCAGGGACGACGAAGCCCAAAATGCTGGTACCTATTCATGCCTTTCAAATCCATGCCGTTTTCTCCTCCAGTAACAGAAAGTGATTTGGCCGTCAAGCAACCCTTTCCGTTTGTAAATTCAATACAGTTGCAGCAATGGGTGCATTTATCTTCCCGGATGTATATCGCTCCGTTTTCAGTAATCGTAAATGCATTGACAGGACACTGAACTTCGCAGGCCCTACAGCCAAAGCAATATGCCGTTTTGTTGGCGATTCCTCTGAGATGGCTGAGGATAAACCTGTCCATTTTAGAATATGGCCAATACGTAACAATATTTTGTGCTTCACCAGAAATTTGAAACTGGAACTCTTGCTTATCGATTAATTGGGTGTATATGTCATTGTCCCTATATACAACGGGGCCGAGAATACTACAGACGTGAAGCCAGTCCTGCTTTTCAGATATAAAGCTAAAGGAAACCTTGTCGTCAGCAATTTTCTCTACCACCCGATTTCCGCCGTTTTGGAGACCACGGCCCCCCATACGAGCCTTCCATCCACCTTGCTCTATAAATCTTTTCACTTCACTGCCTGGCTTTGTAGCGCGGGCATAGCTTTCAACATTTGAAAGAAGCTCCCGCATCTCATCTGGATAGCAGTCGCTTACAATACTATCCCACCATGCAGAAGACATGGGGCACACAATACAGCCGACTCGGAACAGTCCCTTCCGATAAGCTTCATTGAAAAGGATGCCGTTGTGAAGCAAATAAATAAATAACTCGGATGTTCCCCATTTCAGAATCGGACTACAATTTATTTGATTAATATTTTTCGCACCGACACTAATCTCATCACGATCTGCTCTTGCAGCGCTTTCTTCCGCTCGAACTCCATCAAATACGACTGCCTTTATATTATAATTCCCAGTTATCTCACGCAGCAGCAAAATTGTCGGTACTGATTTATGAACAGCGCAGCACCACCTCATTCTTCTTCCCGGAGGGCCAAATTCTTCCCAGCTATCCGTAGGTTTCAGGTGGCTTTTGGCCTCGTAAAACTTGAGCGATGACCAGTGCTTTTTTGCCTTTTCGACGGATTGAATTGTGGTAGATAACTCCATTCCCGTGTTGCTGAAAACCACAGAGAACTCATCTGGAGACAACGCACGGCTGACAAGGTCTAGGAGCACTAAGGAATCCTTTCCACCGCTGAACGCAACCGCAAAAGCCATGCCCTTTTTTTCATACTTATCATGGGTCTTTCTAATGAAATCCATAGATGTCTTTTCAAGGCCGAGCATCAAACGTTCATTTTCTTTCCAGAGCACATCGATATCAATAGGCTCAAGAGTTAGATTGTCAGTATAAATTTTTATGGTCGGTTTCGTATAAAACCCACCGCCTATGGCTTCCGCGACACAAGTGCCGTTCAAAATATAGCGGCGAATCCCCTCGGCCCATAGCAGCGGAGCATCCGTGTCCGGATATGTCCAGTGCTTGTAAAAGTCAAAGTAATCCAGTTCCTCTTTGAATACAGGACGGATCTCTTTTTCGATTTTGCTATTGACAGACAGACGGTAAATGCCGTTTTGACCCGTCCATTCATACCCGTACATAGATTGACCTCTATTCTTATATGGCGCGTTTACTTATTCCCGCGCACGTATACAGTTTTATTTTCGTTTGACCACGCAAACCGATAGTCGCTCAACGCCTTAGGCAGCGCATAGATCATTTCGCTGTTTTCCAGCATTCCCGCATTACGCAGTTCAAGCCGCAATTCTTCACCGGGCATACGCATCGGCAAATCATGGTGCTCTTCCATAAAGAGTGTGACCACATCCGGGAAAGTCTGGAGCGGCGAATCAACTGGCACGAACGCGGCAGCAAGTGTATCGTGGGTTTGATTCAAATCTGGAGAAATGGATTTGAAGCCGATGGCAGGATACTTATCCAGCACTTCCTGCAATAAAATGAGCGTCCAACCCAAACCATTCGGCAGTACCGGTAGCGTTGTCAGCCATGTAGCGTTGATATCTCTCGGTATGACATACGCCACATTTGCCTTGCGGAAAAGGTCGTCCAGCCGGTCGTGCATCCGCATACACCAAGCCTCATCAATTCCCAATGACTCGCTTAGAAGATATCGGCCTGAATCGTAAATGAGGAAGGTGTCGGAGCAACCCAGCTGCAGGAGCTGGCCAATACCACCATAGCTGAGCATGGTCTTCTGAAGATAGTCCTTAGCATCAGAGGCATATAGAATGCCGCCGTTATTTCTGGCGAGGTGGATCATCAGGCCCCGCAGGGTCATGGGGTAGTCGGTGGCTTTCTCAAAAATATGTGGCGGAGAGAATCGATATGGTGTCCCTGTCACAGCTTTTTTCTCAAAAAGAAATCGTGCAATGGCGTACACCGCATCAATGTTCTCACAGTCATTGTCATTCAAGAACATAGACAGCTCTTGAGAGGCGGCACCGAAGAGAAGCTGGCTATTACTGTAGCCCCCAAACTGAGCAAAATGTGTCTGCAAAATTTGTCCCAATGCGTCTTCGGCCTCGTCTAAATCAACAAAGTTATCAACATGAACATAGCGATTGCCAGGCATAGCAACAACGTTCAAGCTGCCCTCCAGAGCAGAAGTGGTGGACGAAACCGTTGCGTCGGGCTGAACAGCCTTGATCAGCGCTTTTACCGTTGCCCCCCGTAGTCCGGCAGACCGAAGGAATGCTTCAGACTTTTCGATCGAAACACCATATCCATTCGCAGTCAGCGATGCATCCTTCTTTTGGGCAGACGGAGTTTTTTTCTTTCGCGTCGATACAGACGCCTTAGCCTCACCATAGAGGACGATCTGCTCCTTGGCATATCCGCACCTGAAGCACAGTGCCCGTATCATTTCCATGAGTCGTGGGATATTATAGTTGATACATATCCAATATCCATTTGAAAGTTGTGCGCAATTGAGACCATCAAGCCGGTCTTCCAACAGGTAGGGGCGGCCTTTTTTTTCTGCAATTAGCGACTCTTTATAAAGCCTATCCATCGCGGTATTGTGCCGGTCAAGCTCCTGCTCCGTAATGCCGACGAGAATCCGGGCCCAGTTTTTCCCCTCAAGCAGCACTCCGGCTATTGCGCAATAAGCAGGAATAGTGTACTCGAACCTCTGAGCATTTGTAAAATCATATTTGATCCAGCTGGGCTGAATTTCGACCGCTTCCTGAACAGCTTTTAATGCAGAGGGCATGGCAGTAGTCATCTTGCCACAAGCAGCAAGCGGCTCACCGAGTTTCCAGCCGTTTTGAGATGCAACACCCTTCTCAGTGCTCAGAATTTCTTCATAACGAGCTCTGTTGTTTTTGTAAAGCGAGACTACCTCAGCAAAGACAAGAGTCCCCGGAGCAGATTTTGATTCCTGCCCTTCATACAGACCTCTCAGACTACGAAGACGATTTACCAACCCGCTTGCACTGCGATAGCTGTCACTGATTACATATCCGTTGCTCTTTGCGAAGCTGCGCAGGCGTACGGATGCTGTTTCAGCAGCCTCGGTAATAGATGTCCCATTCTTGACCTTGCTGAGATAAACATCCAGCAATATGACTGCTTCCTGTAAATTAAATGGGCGTTTATTGAAAGACTCTTTGGAATCCTTATGTGCTTGCATCTTTTCTTTCTCCCCTAGACCGCCGAACATATACGACGAAATGCTTATTTTTCAGTTCTGCTCTTTTTTAGATGGCTGTCCGGAGAAAAAACCGTAAACCGGCCTTGTCGCATCTTCAGGTATCATATAGGTCGTTCCATGCGTTACTACCCCTGGTATTCGATTCATTTTACAGTGGTTTTGCACTTGCCTTTGTGTGATGCCCCATTTTTCAGCAGCCTCTTTTGTAGTCATATAACCGTTCATAGAATCAACCTCCTGTAGCATCAAAGTGCACAACAAGCTGTATTATTTTACCGCATTTTTGGCGAAATGTCAATGCGCAAGGACGAAGTCATGAGTTCGCGTCAGCGAAATTTCTTTTTTATATCGTGCTCAGAGTTTTTCCTGGAAAAACACAAAAAGCAAGGGAAAAAACCTTTGCTGCCTCCAGCTTTAGAGCAGTTCTCTGAAATAGCAAAAAGAGAACAGATATGGTAAGATAGCAGTGGGGTGAGGAAGATGCTGCATAACGAAGCGAGGAATTTCCTGGTAGAAGCATATGAGAAAACGCATGATGCAAAAGCCGTTGCGCTGGCCTATGGGATATCTGTGCCAACGGTATACCGGCTGGCAGAGCAAAAAGTCAAAACCGGATGTGTCGATCTGCGCGTAAGTAAACAGGGACGTAAGCGAGTGCTGACGCCGGAGGATTCAGAAAAAATTGCGAAGGGGATAGACGGTCAGCCGGATATTACACTTTCAGAAATCGTAGAGAAACTGAGCCTACCAATAGGAATAGAAACGGTACGCCGTAAAATCCAGGCAATGGGGTATCGGAGAAAAAAGAAGATGATCCACGCTTCAGGACAGAAGCGTCCCCTTGCTCTTTGCTCCGTGAAGGAGATGTTTACCTGTGTGCGGCACGCTCCAACACTTCACTTTTGCCTCGACCATAGCCGGCAAGAGTGGAAAGTGAATATCCAGTAAAACCATGCTTCTCAGCAATTCGCAGTATAATTCTGTCCCGCTCTTCGCAGGTGATGACATCCTCCGCGAATACCGCATCAACCGCAGGCCGCCTTATCATCTTCCCGCAGAAGCCTTGCCGCTATAGTGACATCGTGGACATTGGCGGCAGTGGCCTCCACTGTGTGGACAAAGCCGCTCCCGGCATCCACGTCGGTGTGGCACTTCATACCAAAATGCCACTGGTTTCCCTTCTTCACCGAGTGCATCTCCGGATCCCGTTTTCTCTCCGCGTTTTTTGTAGAGCTGGGTGCGCTGATCAGCGTGGCGTCTACGATGCTGCCGCCCCGCATCATCCGCCCAGCCCCTTCCAGGCAGCGGTTGATTGCGTCAAAAAACAGCTTGCCGATGCCCTTCTCCTCCAACAGATGCCGAAAGTGCAGCAGGGTTGTGGCGTCCGGGACATCCTGCCCGAAAAAGTTGATCCCCATAAATTTGCGCATGGCATAGCTGTCATAAATTGCGTCCTCTACTCCTTCATCGGATAAGCTGAACCAGCATTGCAACAGATACATCCGCAGCATGGTTTCTATCTCAATCGGCGGACGCCTGCGTTTCCCGGTTGGATAGTGGGGGACGACCAGCGATACCCATTCCTCCCACGGGATGATCTCGTCCATGATTTCCAGAAATTCTTCCCGTTTTGTTTTCTTTTTCCGGCATCTGTATTCCATATCGCTAAAACTTTCCTGTTTCATACTCCGCGCCCCCTTTTCCTTATTTTATCACATCTTTTATCATTGGGGGGGTAAATCAGCGTTTCCTTAATTTCTTAGTGTCGCTCGGAGCAAATGTGGCCGCCTGCTGTATTTGCAAACGGCTTGAACGGCACCACCACAAGGAGCAGTAAGCCTGAAGGCAAAAATGGCCCCCGGAGAGTGCCTACCTCTCCGGGGGCCTGCCTTTTGGTGTACATATGGACATACTTAACTTCTTAGGTGAATTCAGTATACCACAGCCTAAGGCGAATTACAAGAGGAATCTGTCATTTTTGCCAGCAAATTTCCTCTTCTCACAGCCTCGTCACAACGGGAATGACCATGGGGCTGCGCTTTGTCGTTTTGAACAGATAGCTGCTGACAGCGGACTTCACCACGCCCCGGAGCTCCCCGTCGTCCCGCCCGCGCTTGCGGGTGACGGACTCCGCCGCGTCCATGGCGATGCCCTGAAGCTCCTTCATCAAATCCCCGGACTCCTTCACGTAGATGAAGCCCCGGGTGACGATCTCCGGCGGGCTCAGCAGGCCGCCGTCGTGGCTGGAGGTGGGCAGGACCACGACGACCATGCCGTCCTCGGCCAGGCGCTTGCGGTCCCGCATGACCACGGCGCCCACGTCGCCCACGCCGGAGCCGTCCACGTAGACCTCCCCCGCAGGTACCGCGCCGCTGGCTTTCAGCGTCTTGGCCGTCAGCTCAATGACGCTTCCGTTTTCCGCGATGGCGATGTGGTTCCGGTCTAGGCCCATCTGCTGGGCCACCTGGCTGTGGATCTGGAGCATCCGCTGCTCGCCGTGGAGGGGGATGAAGAACCGGGGCCGGGTGAGGGCGTGGATGATCTTCAGCTCCTCCTGGCAGGCGTGGCCGGAGACGTGGAGCATGTCGGCCTTGTCATAGACCACATGGACGCCCTTGCGGAACAGCTCGTTGATGACCCGGCTCACCGTCACCTCGTTGCCGGGGATGGCGGAGGCGGAGATGATCACCTTGTCCCCGGGCCCCACCTCCACCTGCTTGTGGGTGGAGAAGGCCATGCGGTACAGGGCGCTCATCTCCTCGCCCTGGGAGCCGGTGGTGACAATGACCTGCTTGTTTTTCGGCAGGCTCTTGATTTTATTGATGTCCACCAGGGTGTTCTTGGGCACCTTCATATAGCCCAGCTCTGTGGACACCCGCATGATGTTCTCCATGGACCGGCCCGTGACGGCCACCTTCCGCCCGTGGGCGGCGGCGGCGTCCAGCACCTGCTGGACGCGGTGGACGTTGGAGGCGAAGGTGGTGACGATGATCCGCTCCTCGCAGCCCTGGAACTGGCGCATGAAGGTCTGGCCCACGGCCCGTTCGCTGAGGGTGTAGCCCGGGCGCTCCACGTTGGTGGAGTCGGCGCAGAGGGCCAGGACCCCTTCCTTCCCCAGCTCACCCAGCCGGGCCAGATCGATGACCTCCCCGTCGATGGGGGTGGAGTCGATCTTGAAGTCTCCCGTGTGGACCACAGTGCCCATATGGGTGTGGATGGCGAAGGCCACGGAGTCGGCGATGGAGTGGTTCACATGGATGAACTCCACGGTGAACTTCCCCGCCCGGACGGACTTGCCCGGCTCCACGGTGATGAGCTTGGTGCTCTTGACCAGGCCGTGCTCCTCCAGCTTCAGCTGGATGAGGCCCGCGGTAAACCGGGTGCAGTAGATGGGCATGTTTACCTGCTTGAGGACGTAGGGAATGGCCCCCACATGGTCCTCGTGGCCGTGGGTGATGAACAGGCCCCGGATGCGGGCGCGGTTTTTGATGAGGTAGGTCACGTCGGGGATGATGCAGTCGATGCCGTACATGTCGTCCCCGGGGAAGGCCATACCGCAGTCTACCACGATGATTTCCCCGCCGTACTCATAGGCAGTCATGTTTTTGCCGATTTCATTCAGGCCGCCCAGAGGGATAATTTTCAGTTTTTCTGCCATAGATTGTAGAACTCCTTACCAATATAAAAAGATGTACCGCGGCCCTGTATCCGGCGTCTGGGCACAGCAAAGAAGAGACGCCCTCTGTCCGCCCGGCCCCGTTACGCCGGCGGAGGTTTGGCAGCGTCCTGTCGCAACCGAATATGAAAGCCGCTTTGAGCTTGAAAAGCCCTATATTATTTGACCAGCCGGGAAGCGCGTCCCGCCCTGGAAAAATACCGATATCAGCGCCGGGGACCCGCCCCGGCGGAACCGCCCCGGGCGCCCTGAACGGGCCGCCGGAACGTCAACTCGATATAGTATAGCACAGGAAAACCCGTTTGTATACAAAAACTTTTCGAAATCCGCCGGAAGATTGACGGCTCCTGGAAAATATGCTATCATATTCTCCAAATGCCGCGCTCAGATTCCGCCGCCGCCGGCGGAGGGGCGGAGCTTACAGGGGAGGTGCGTTTATGGGCGTCCACGACGGGCACCGGGACCGGATGCGGAAGCGCTTTTTGGAAAATGAGCTGAACGGCTTTGCGGACCATGAGGCCCTGGAGCTGCTGCTCTATTACGCCATCCCCAGAGGGGATGTGAATCCCTTGGCGCATGCCCTGATGGACCGGTTTGGAAGCCTTTCCGGCGTGTTCTCCGCGCCTGTGGAGCTGCTGGCCCAGGTGAAGGGCGTTGGAACGCAGACGGCGGTGCTACTGCGCCTGGCTCCCCAAATCGCCCAAAGGGCCCGCCTGACGGACCTGGAGCGGGAGCTGGCGCTGAACACCCGGGCTCGGGTGGGGCAATATCTTCTGGAGCTTTTCTCCCGGGAGCGGAACGAGGCGGTGTATGAGATCTGCCTGGACGGAAAGGGAAAGCTGCTGGCCTGCCGCCGCTTGGGGGAGGGCAGCGCCTCGGCGGTGAATCTGGACATCCGCCAGATTGTACAAAACGCCATCACCTTCTGCGCCAGCTCCGTCATTCTGGCCCACAACCACCCCAGCGGCGTGGCCCTGCCCTCCCAGGCGGACCAGGGGGCCACCCTTCGGGCCAAGGCGGCGCTGGAGGCTATCGACGTGCGGCTGGAGGATCACATCATCGTGGCGGACGGTGAGTATGTGTCCTTCTCCGAGTCGGGCTACTTGGGGTAAGCGGGTCCTGCTTTTGAAAAATATATCGAACAAACGTTGTAATCCGGCGGGCTTTGTGGTAAGATAACATCCGATCGCTTCACTGAAATCCCACCGGCAGGAGGTCCTCATGCCAAAGTTTCAAGTCGTATCCGAATACCAGCCCTCCGGCGACCAGCCGGAGGCCGTCGCCGCCCTGGCGGCGGGCATCGAGAGCGGGCTGAAGGAGCAGGTCCTCCTGGGCGTCACCGGCTCCGGCAAGACCTTCACCATGGCCAAGGTGATCGAGGCCGTCCAGCGGCCCACCCTGGTGCTGGCCCACAACAAGACCCTGGCGGCCCAGCTCTGCGCGGAATTCAAGGAGTTTTTCCCGTACAACGCCGTGGAGTACTTTGTCTCCTACTACGATTACTACCAGCCGGAGGCCTATATTCCCCACACGGACACCTATATCGCCAAGGACGCCTCCACCAACGACGAAATTGACCGCCTCCGCCTCTCCGCCACCTGCGCCCTGCTGGAGCGGCGGGACGTGATTGTGGTTTCCTCCGTCTCCTGCATCTACGGCTTGGGGGAGCCCGATGACTTCGCCAAGATGGTGGTCTCCCTCCGGGCGGGGGCGGAATGGGACCGGGACGAGCTCCTCCGGCGGCTGGTGGAGATCCGCTATGAGCGAAACGACATCGCCTTTGAGCGGAACATGTTCCGGGTCCGGGGGGACACGGTGGAGATTTACCCCGCCTATTACAAGGACAAGGCCATCCGGGTGGAGTTCTTCGGGGACGAGATCGAGCGGGTCAGCGAGTTCAACCCCATCACCGGCTCTGTGAACCGGGTGCTGAACCACATTGCCATCTACCCCGCCAGCCACTATGTCACCACCAAGGACAAGATGGATCGGGCCATCGGGGAAATCCGCCGGGAGATGGAGGAGCAGGTCCAGGCCTTTACGGAGAACAACCAGCTGGTGGAGGCCCAGCGCATCCGCCAGCGGACGGAATACGACATGGAGATGATGGCGGAGCTGGGGTATTGCTCCGGCATTGAGAACTACTCCCGCATCATCTCCGAGCGGCCCCAGGGCTCCGCCCCCATGACGCTGCTGGACTTCTTCCCCGACGATTTTGTGCTGTTTGTGGACGAGAGCCACGTCACGCTGCCCCAGGTCCGGGCCATGTACAACGGGGACCACGCCCGGAAGGACTCCCTGGTGAAATACGGCTTCCGCCTCCCCTGCGCCTATGACAACCGGCCGTTGAAGTTCGAGGAGTTCGAGGGCCGCATCGGGCAGGCCGTCTTTGTCTCCGCCACCCCCGGCCCCTATGAGCGGGAGCGGGCGGACCAGGTGGTGGAGCAGGTGATCCGCCCCACGGGACTGCTGGACCCCCGGGTGGAGGTCCGGCCCGTCACCGGGCAGATCGACGATTTGATGGAGGAGATCAGCGCTCGGGCGGCCAGGGACGAGCGGGTGTTGGTGACCACGCTGACGAAAAAAATGGCGGAGGACCTGACGGAGTATTTCAAAAACGCCGGCATCAAGGTCCGCTATATGCACTCCGATGTGGAGACCATCGAGCGGATGGAGATCATCCGGGATCTGCGGCTTGGGAAGTTCGACGTGCTCATCGGCATCAACCTTCTGCGGGAGGGCCTGGACCTTCCCGAGGTCAGCCTGGTCGCCGTGCTGGACGCGGACAAGGAGGGCTTCCTCCGGTCCGAGACGTCCCTGATTCAGACCATCGGCCGGGCGGCCCGGAACGCGGAGGGCCTGGTTATCCTCTACGCGGATACCATCACCCCCTCCATGCGGGCGGCCATGGACGAGACGGAGCGCCGCCGGGGGATTCAGGACCGCTTCAACCAGGAGCACGGCATCGTCCCCAAGACCATCATCAAGGGGGTCCGGGAGGTGCTGGAAATCTCCACCACCGCCGAGGACGAGACCACCCGGGCCCGCCACCACCGCAAGCTGACGAAGCAGGAGCGGGACGCGGAGATCAAGCGACTGGAAAAGGAAATGAAGGAAGCCAGCAAGATGCTGGAATTCGAATACGCCGCGGTTCTGCGGGACCGGATTATCGAATTGCGGGGGGAGAAATAAGCGGGCAAGGAGCGAAATATGGACGGCAGGGTATTGGTTTGCTGCAAAAGCGTAACCGGCTTCACCCGGCGGTACGCCGGGGTGATTGCCCGCGAGGCAGGCGGCACGCTGATGGATTGGAAGGATGTCTCCGCGAAAACGGCGGCTCCCTATGAAACCATGGTATTTGGCGGAAGATTTCGCGCCGGGACGGTGGACGGGCTGAAGCGGGCAAAAGCGATCGCGCGGTCAAGCGGGGCGGCGCTGATGGTCTTTGCCACAGGCGCGATGCCCGCCGGGGCGGCGGAGATGGTGCTGCGGCAGACCTGGGAGAAAAATTTCACGGCGGACGAGCTGGACCGGATTCCCCATTTTTATATGCCAGGAGGGCTGTGCTATGAAAAGATGCCGCTGTTGGACCGGGCGCTGATGAAAACCTTTGCCGCCGTGATGAAGCGGCATCTTAAGGGAAAAGAGGAACTGTCGGAGCAGGACCGGGAATTCGTTCGTATGATTTCCACGTCCTATGATCTCTTCTCCGAGGATTTCGCCAACCCCTTGATCGCCCTGTTGAAAAAGACGGAGGATGGGAAATGAAATACGATTGGCTGGACGAATACCTTCTGTCCCTCCCTGGGGCGGAGAAGGACTATAAGCCCGAATGGGCCTGGTTCCGGTATAGGATCCGGGGCAAGCTCTTTGCCGCCGTCTGCTCCCCCAGCGGGATGAAGGACGAGGCGTACAACGGGCACGACCTGGTGAACCTGAAATGCGAGCCCGCCCGGAGCGAAATTCTCCGGGCGGCCCACCCCGAAATCCTGCCGGGGTTCTACTGCGACAAGCGCAGCTGGATCGCCTGCCTTTTGGACGGGGGCCTGCCGGATGAAACCCTCCGGGAGCTCTGCGCGGAGTCCCACGGGCTGGTTTTGAAGAAGCTGCCCAAGTATGTGCAGCGGGAGATTTTGGGAGAATAGATGGAGACGCAAAAAAGAGCCCCGGCCAGCGCCGCAATCCTGGCGGCGGCGGCTCTGTGGGGCATGATCGGATTATGGAACCGGACGCTGATGGCGGCGGGCCTTTCGCCTCTTTCCATCGTTGTGGTGCGGAACCTGGGGGGAATGCTTCTCCTGGCGGCGTTCTTCGCCGTGAAGGACCGGAGCGTCTTCCGGGTGGAGCGGAGGCACCTCAAATATTTTCTCGGCACCGGCGTGGTCAGCGTGGTGTTTTTCACCGTGTGCTACTTCTCCTGCCAGAAGCTCTGCTCCCTGGCGGCGGCCTCCATTTTGCTTTACACCGCCCCCTCCTTCGTGGTGATTCTGTCCGCCGTTTTGTGGAAGGAGCCGGTGACCGGGAAAAAGCTCCTGGCCCTGGGCCTGACCCTGCTGGGCTGCGCGTGCGTCTGCGGCGTGTTCAGCGGCGGGCTGTCCGTCACGATCCCCGGCGTCCTCCTGGGCCTGGGGTCCGGGTTCTTCTACGCGCTGTACAGCATTTTCGGCCGGTACGCCCTGGCCCACTACCCGCCCCTGACGGTGACGGTCTGGACCTTCCTCTTCGCGGGCCCGGCCTCCCTGGTCCTGCTCCGCCCGGCGGAGCTGGCGGGAGTTTTCGGGGGGAACCCCGGCCTCTGGGGGACGGCCCTGGCTCTGGCGGTGTTCTCCACCGCCATACCCTACCTTCTGTATACCTGGGGCCTTGCCCGGACGGAGCCGGGGAAAGCCTCCATCCTGGCCAGCCTGGAGCCGGTGGCGGCCACCCTGACGGGCGTGCTGGCCTTTGGCGAGACCCTGGGGCCGCTGACGGCCCTGGGGATTCTCTGCGTCCTGGCGGGCGTGATCATTTTGAGGTGAACCATGGCAAAGAAAAAGGACGAGAAAACCAATGTAATGCGCATCCTGGACCAGAAAAAGATCCCCTATACCCCCCATTTCTATGAGGAGGAAGAGGGCCCGGAGGGCACCCGGGACTATGGCGTCCATGTGGCCCAGGCCCTGGGGCAGGACCCGAGGCGGGCCTTTAAGACCCTGGTGGCAAAGGGGGCCTCCGGAGCCTACCACGTCTTTGACATCCCCGCAACCGACAGCCTGGACCTGAAAAAAGCGGCGAAGGCGGCGGGGGAGAAATCCATCGACCTTCTGCCGGTGAAGGATATCACCGCCGTAACGGGGTACATCCGGGGCGGATGCAGCCCGGTGGGCATGAAGAAGCAGTATCCCACCATTTTCCACCAGACGGCCCTGGAGTTTGAAACCATCTACGTGTCCGCCGGGAAGATCGGCGCCCAGGTGGAGGTGGAGCCCCGGGCTCTGCTAGACCTTCTCCGGGCGGAAACGGCGGATATCATTATTTAAAAAGGAAAGGCCCAGATGGAGACCGGCGGCGAAGGCGGCGGCGGACCATTGATGATAGTAGTGACTGACCTGATCGTAAATGTGGATTCGGCGGCGTTCCTCAATCGGGAGGGCGTTCAAAAGGTCGACCAGTTCCCCATGGGGAAAGTTGTTCAGCTCTTTCAGAACGGACTCGCCATAGGTGTCGAAAAGTCTTTGAATGGTTGGGTCCATAATCATCACCACACGAATTATTATAATGTCATTATACCTCTTTAAAATTCGTATGTCAAGGAGTTTCTATGAATACTTTGGAAATTTTCGGCGTACGGCTAAAGGCTTTACGGAAAGAACGGCGAATATATCAGCGGGAAATGGGAGAATTGCTTGGAGTTACACTCCGCCACTATCAGAAAATTGAGTATGGAGAAATCAACATTTCTGCCTTGACATTATGCACCCTGGCGGATTATTTTGGAGTGAGTACCGATTATCTGCTGGGGCGGTCTGAGGAGAGATAGGGGGAAACCTGGGGGAGGGCGGACACACAGGCCCGCCCCTACAGGGTGTCCTATCGGTGGAAAGGCAATCCCGGAAGGAACGGGCCATGGGAAACATGGAGGTTCCGGGGGAACGGGCCGCCGAGGGCGGCGGCCCCTACGGATCCGCTTATCGGAGCATCAGCGGCAGCGAAAAGAGGAGGGAGTCCATTCGATAACCACCAAAACCCCCGCTCAAACTACGCCGCGGGCAGAAGGCATGCGTACCCGGAGGAAGCACCTCTTGCGCGTCCCCCGTCCCACGTCCCCCCGCAGGGGCGATCCTTCTTTTTCTCTTTTGGACCGTGCACGGCCCGTTTTCTCTTTTTCTTCTGGAAGAAAAAGAGAAAATGGGGGGTGCAATGCACCAGCCATCGCTGGTATCCAATTCGCCCCGCCCGCCAGGGCGAGAACAACCCTCCCCCTGGCAGGGGGAAAAACAAGGAGCCCCCTTATGCAAGATAAAATCATCGTAAAAGGCGCCCGCGCCAACAATCTCAAGAACATCGACGTGACCATCCCAAGGGACAAGCTGGTGGTCATGACGGGCCTCAGCGGCAGCGGCAAATCCTCCCTGGCCTTCGACACCATCTACGCCGAGGGCCAGCGGCGCTATGTGGAATCCCTGTCCTCCTATGCCCGGATGTTCCTGGGGCAGATGGAAAAGCCGGACGTGGACTACATCGAGGGCCTGAGCCCCGCCATCTCCATCGACCAGAAAACCACCTCGAAAAACCCCCGGTCCACCGTGGGCACCGTCACCGAGGTCTATGACTACCTCCGCCTCCTCTGGGCCCGGGTGGGCACCCCCCACTGCCCCAAGTGCGGCAAGGTGATCCGCCAGCAGACCATCGACCAGATCATTGACCAGGTGCTCTCCCTCCCCGAGGGGACCCGCATCCAGGTGATGGCCCCCGTTATCCGGGGCAAAAAGGGCGAGCACGCCAAGGTCTTCGAGGACGCCAAGCGCTCCGGCTACGTCCGGGTCCGGGCCGACGGGAACCTCTATGAGCTGGACGAGGAGATCAAGCTGGAAAAAAATAAAAAGCATAACATCGAGGTCATCATCGACCGCCTCATCATCCGCCCCGACATCCAGCAGCGGCTGACGGACAGCGTGGAAACCGCCTCCGCCCTCTCCGGCGGGCTGGTGGTGGTGAACCTCCTGCGGGAGGAACAGGACCTGATGTTCTCCCAGAACTACGCCTGTGAGGACTGCGGCGTCTCCATCGAGGAACTGACCCCCCGGATGTTCTCCTTTAACAACCCCTTCGGGGCCTGCCCCACCTGTACGGGCCTGGGCAGCCAGTTGAAGGTGGACGTGTCCCTGGTGGTCCCGGAGCCGAAAAAGTCCATTCTGGAGGGGGCCATCCAGGCCAGCGGCTGGGGAAATATCCGCTCCGACGGCATCTCCCGGATGTACTTCGACGCGTTGTCAAAAAAATACCGCTTCTCCCTGGAGGAGCCCTGGGAAACCCTGTCCGACGAGGCCAGGGACATCATCCTCTACGGCACCAAGGGGGAGAAGCTGGAGCTCCACTATGACCAGCCCCGGGGAAAGGGCGTGCTGTACCAGCCCTTCGAGGGCATCTGCAACAACGTGGAGCGCCGCTATCAGGAGACTCAGAGCGACGCCAGCAAGCGGGAGCTGGAGGAGCTGATGACCGAGTGCCCCTGCCCCGCCTGCAAGGGCCGGAGGCTGAAAAAGGAGTCCCTGGCGGTCACCGTGGGAGAAAAGGACATCGACGCCCTGACCCGTTTGTCCGTGGTGGACGAATTGGCCTGGGTGGAGCAGCTGGAGCTGACGGAGCAGCAGCATTTGATCGCCGACCGGATCTTGAAGGAAATCAAGTCCCGCCTGGGCTTCCTCCAATCCGTGGGCCTGGGCTACCTGACGCTGAGCCGGGCCGCCGGGACCCTCTCCGGCGGCGAGAGCCAGCGCATCCGCCTGGCAACCCAGATCGGCTCCAGCCTCATGGGGGTGCTGTATATCCTGGACGAGCCCTCCATCGGCCTCCACCAGCGGGACAACGACAAGCTGCTGGCGACCCTCCGGAACCTCCAGAGCCTGGGAAACACCCTCCTGGTGGTGGAGCACGACGAGGACACCATGCGGGAGGCGGACTACCTCATCGACATCGGCCCCGGCGCGGGCGTCCACGGCGGGCAGGTGGTGGCGGCGGGCACGCCGGAGGAGGTCATGGCCAACCCGGATTCCCTGACGGGCCAATACCTCTCCGGGAAGAAACGGGTGCCCGTTCCCGACGTCCGCCGTCCCGGAAACGGGAAATTCCTCCATGTCCGGGGGGCGGAGGAGAACAACCTCCGCAAGGTGGACGTGGACTTCCCCCTGGGGACCTTCACCGTGGTCACCGGCGTGTCGGGCAGCGGAAAGTCGTCCCTGGTGAACGAGGTGCTCTTCAAGCGCCTGGGGGCGGAGCTGATGCGCATGAAGGTCCACCCGGGCAAATGCGCCGGGATCGACGGGCTGGAATACCTGGACAAGGTGGTCAGCATCGACCAGAGCCCCATCGGGCGGACGCCCCGGTCCAACCCCGCCACCTATACGAATCTCTTCAACGACATCCGGGACCTCTACGCCTCCACCCAGGAGGCCAAGAGCCGGGGCTATGGCCCGGGCCGGTTCAGCTTCAACGTCCGGGGAGGACGCTGCGAGGCCTGCTCCGGCGACGGCGTGCTGAAAATCGAGATGCACTTCCTGCCGGACATCTTCGTCCCCTGCGAGGTGTGCAAGGGCCGCCGGTACAACCGGGAAACCTTGGAGGTCCATTATAAGGGGAAAAATATCTCCGAGGTGCTGGGCATGACCGTGGACGAGGCGCTGGAGTTCTTCGCCCCCCTGCCGAAGCTCCGCAACCGCCTCCAGACCCTCCAGGACGTGGGCCTGGGGTATGTGAAGCTGGGCCAGCCCTCCACGGAGCTCTCCGGCGGCGAGGCCCAGCGGGTGAAGCTGGCCACGGAGCTTTCCAAGCAGGCCACCGGAAAAACCATCTATATTCTGGACGAGCCCACCACGGGCCTTCACACCGACGATGTGCGCAAGCTCCTGGAGGTCCTCCAGCGGCTGGTGGACAGCGGAAACACGGTGGTGGTCATCGAGCACAACCTGGACGTTATCAAGTCCGCCGACTGGATCATCGATCTGGGCCCCGAGGGGGGCGACGGCGGGGGAAACATCGTCTGCACCGGCACGCCGGAGAGTGTGGCCGCCTGTAAGGAATCGTATACCGGGCAGTATCTGAAAAAGGTCCTGGTGCGGTAAAAAAAGCCAGACCACGGTTATAAAAATACTTTTAAAAAGTAATATTGCTCAAAGAAAGTTGAGGATCACCTATGAACATTCAAAAAACCGCCATGATCACCGTTTGCGGACGGCCCAACGTGGGCAAGTCCAGCCTGACCAACGCCCTGGTGGGGGAGAAAATCGCCATCGTCTCCAACAAGGCCCAGACCACCCGGAACCGCATCTACGGCGTGGTCAACCGGGAGGACACCCAGTTCATCCTCCTGGACACCCCGGGCCTCCACCGGCCCAAGTCCGCCCTGGGGGACTACATGGTCAAGGTCGTCACCGCCAGCCTCTCCGACGTGGACTGCGCCCTGCTCCTGGTGGAGCCCATCCCCCATGTAGGCGGGCCGGAAAAGGCCCTGATTGAGCGCATCCGGGAGGAAAAGCTACACTGTATCCTGTGCATCAACAAGATCGACGCCGTGGAACCGGCGGAGTTGCTGCCGGTCATCGCGGCCTACAGCGAGGCCTGGGACGGCTTCGACGCCATCATCCCCATTTCCGCCCGCACCGGCGACGGCCTGGAGGAGCTGATGACGGAGCTCGGGAAATACGCCCAGGAGGGGCCCCAGCTCTTCCCCGACGGGCAGACCTCCGACCAGCCGGAGCGGCAGGTCATGGGAGAGCTGCTCCGGGAGAAGCTGCTTTTGTGCCTGGACAAGGAGATCCCCCACGGCACCGCCGTGGAAATCACGAAATTTTCCGAACGGGACTCCGGCGTTGTGGACGTGGGAGCCACCATCTACTGCGAAAAGGCCAGCCACAAGGGCATTATCATTGGAAAGCAGGGGGCCATGCTGAAAAAAATCAGCTCTCTGGCCCGGCACGACATGGAGAAATTCATGGGCACCCAGATTTATCTGGAAACCTGGGTGAAGGTCAAGGAGAACTGGCGGGACAACGTGAACTACGTCCGCAGCCTGGGCTACCGGGAGGACTAAAATTTTCATTCCAGATTGACCGGAACTTTCCACGTATCCTTTTCGACAGCAATCGCAGACTATTCCCAAAAGGAGGCCTGCGACATGGACCATATGGAACCCGCGCCCCTCTGGGAGCTGTTCTGCCTCACCGGCGAGCCCCTGGCCTATATGCTCTATCGGTCGGCGGAGGGCGAAACCGATAACTTTTTGTCATAAACGGAGAGATGATTCCTCTCCGTACATAAAGGAGGGAGGCCGCCGTGGCGGGAACGCCCTATGCCGTGGACCGCGGCGTGGTCCTGCGGGAGACGGAGACCAAGGAGACGGATAAAATCCTGACCCTCCTGACCTGGGAGGCGGGGAAAATTGGGGTCATCGCCCAGGGGGCCCGGCGGAAAAACTGCAAGTTTGCCGCTGCCGCCCAGCCCCTGGCCTACGCCGAGTGGACCCTGTACCAGCGCAAGGACTGGCACTACGCCAGCGACGCGTCCACCCTGGATTTGTTTGACGGCCTCCGGGGCGACCTGACGGCCCTGGCCCTGGGCTGCTACATGGCGGAGCTGACGGAGGCCGTCTGCCCGGAGGCCGTGCCCGCCCCGGAGCTGCTGCGGCACCTCCTCAACGGGCTGTATGCCCTTTCCGCTTTACACAAGCCCCCCGCCCTGGTGAAGCCCGCCTTTGAGCTGCGGCTTCTGTGCCTTGCGGGCTATGAGCCCCTGGCGGACGCCTGCGCCCTCTGCGGAAGGGAAGACCCGGCGGAGCCGGTGCTGGACACGGTCCAGGGGGTGCTCCGCTGCCGGGACTGCGGCGGGGGAGGCGGGCGGCCTCTTTGCCGGGACTCCCTGGCGGCCCTGCGGCATATCGTCTATGGGGACCCCAAGCGGCTGTATTCCTTCCGCCTGGGGGAGGAGGCCCTGGGCCGCCTGACGGCGGCGGCGGAAGCCTTCCTCTACGCTCAGCTGGAGCGGGGCTTCGGAACGCTGGACTTTTACAAAAGCATGATATGAGACGGATTCCTTCCGGCCCTGCTGCCCTGGAGCGGGGAGCTTTGCGCCGGAAGGGAGCGAAAGCGGATTCCCTTGACAGGAGGAATTTCTATGAGCGAGCTGTTTGAAAAATCCCTCCGCACCCTGGAGCTGCCCCGGGTGCTGCAACTGCTGTCCGGCGCGGCCGTCAGCGCCGAGGCCAAGGAGCGGGCCCTCCGGGTCACCCCGGAGACGGAAGCGGAGGAGGTCCTGCGCCTCCTGGACCAGACCGACGCCGCCCGGCAGATGATCGGCCGGCGGGGGGCCCCCTCTTTCTCCGGCGTGAAGCCGGTGGGAGAGGCCCTGGACCGGGCGGACCGGGGGGGCAGCCTGAACACCCGGGAGCTGTTGCGGATCGCGGACCTGCTCACCGCCGCCCGGCGGGCTAAGGAGTACTTGAATGACGACGCGGCGGAAAAAACCGCCATCGACCACCTGTTTCTCTCCCTCCACGGCAACCGCTTCCTGGAGGACAAGATCAAGCGCTGCATTCCCGACGAGGACACCATCGCCGACGCGGCTTCCCCGGAGCTGGCGGACATCCGCCGCCACATGCGGGCCGCCCAGGCCAAAAGCCGCCAGATTCTCCAGCGGATCATCTCCTCCCCCAGCTACGCCAAGGTGCTTCAGGAGACCATCATCACCCAGCGGGACGGGCGTTTCGTGGTGCCCGTGAAGGCGGAGCAGAAGGGGAACCTCCCCGGCCTGGTTCACGACATCTCCTCTTCCGGAGCCACGGTATTCGTGGAGCCCATGGGGGTGGTCCAGGCCAACAACGAGTACGTGGAGCTGGAGGCCAAGGAGCAGAAGGAGATTGAGCGCATCCTGGCGGAGCTCTCCGCCGAGGCCGCCGCCCACCGGGAGGATATCCAGTGGGATTATGACACCCTGGTCCACCTGGATTTGATCTTTGCCCGGGGAGAGCTCAGCTATAAGATGGACGGCGTGCGGCCGGAGATTCGCCGGGACGGGGCCATTCACCTGCGGAAGGCCCGGCACCCCCTGCTGGACCCCAAGACGGCGGTGCCCATCGATTTAGAGCTGGGGGAGGTCTTTGACACCCTGGTGATCACCGGCCCCAACACCGGCGGCAAGACCGTGTCCTTGAAAACCCTGGGCCTCTTGACCCTGATGACCCAGTGCGGCCTCCACATTCCGGCGGCGGACCGCAGCGCCGTGGCGGTCTACGACCGGGTGCTGGCAGACATTGGCGACGAGCAGAGCATTGAGCAGAGCCTGTCCACCTTCTCCGCCCACATGACCAACATCGTGGGGATTCTAAAGGAGGCGGACGGGAAGAGCCTCATCCTCTTCGACGAGCTGGGGGCGGGTACGGACCCGGTGGAGGGCGCGGCCCTGGCCATCGCCGTTATCCAGCACGTCCGCTCCGCCGGGGCGAAAATCGCCGCTACCACCCACTACGCGGAGCTGAAAACCTTTGCCATGACCACCGCCGGGGTGGAGAACGCCTCCTGCGAGTTCAACGTGGAGACCTTGAGCCCCACCTACCGGCTCCTCATCGGCATCCCCGGCAAGTCCAACGCCTTCGCCATCTCCCGGCGGCTGGGGCTTCCCGAGGAGGTCATTGAAGCCGCCCAGACCCAAATGAGCGGGGACAGCGTCCGGTTTGAGGACGTGCTGACCCAGCTGGAGGCCAAGCGCCAGGCCCTGGAAAAGCGGGACGCGGAGTCGGACCGCCTCTTCCGCCAGCGGGAGGAGGACGCCCGCAAGGCCCGGGAATTCCGGGAGCAGATGGAGCGGGCCAAGGAAAACGCCCGGAGCCGGGGCGAGGCGGAGGCCAAGCGCATCCTCCGGGACGCCAAGGCCGCGGCGGACCAAACCTTCAATGAGCTGGCGGAGCTCCGGCGGCGGCAGGCCGCGGCGGATTCCGCCCAGAACATCAACGACGCCCAAGCCGCCATCCGGGCGGGGCTCCACCAGGCGGAGGACCGCCTCCGCTTGGAGAAGGACCGCCCCGAGCCCATCCCCAAGCCCAGCCGCCCCATTCAAAAGGGCGACCTGGTGGAGTTCCCCGGCGTGCGCCAGCCCGCCGAGGTCATCTCCGTGGGGAAGGACGGCACCCTGCAATTGAAGGCGGGGGTGCTGAAAATGAAAGCCAAGGCGGAGGAGGTCCGGCTGATCGAGGACGACGAGCGCGCCGCCCGGAAGCCCAAGACCCCCGTCCGCTCCGGGGGGACCCGGACCCTCCGGGCCGCTGCCAGCCGGGAGCTGGACATCCGGGGGATGGAAACTCTGGAGGCGGAGAGCGTGGTGGAGGGCTTCCTGTCCGCCGCCGTCATGGGCAAGCTGGAAACCGTCACCATCATCCACGGCAAGGGCACCGGGGCCCTCCGCAAGGCCGTCCACGACATTCTCCGCCGGAGCAAGGCGGTGAAGAGCTTCCGCCTGGGGGTCTATGGCGAGGGTGAGAGCGGGGTTACGGTGGTAACGATGAAGTGAGTTTCATAAAGTAGCTATATAATCAAAAAGTCTGCAAGGGTCCGCCTGAAATAGGTGGACCCTTGAAAAATTTTCCGTCACATTGTTGCAAAGTCAACCAATATTTGCTATACTGTTTCTACAATATCACAATAGAGGTGCTTGTTATGCAAAAATTGGAAAAACAATTTCATATTGCCTGTACCGCCGGCGACATCGGCCGCTACTGCATTCTCCCCGGCGATCCCGGCCGGGTCCCCGCCATTGCCGCCTACTTTGACGACGCGAAGCAGGTGGCCTATAACCGGGAGTACAACGTCTGGACCGGCACGCTGCTGGGGGAGAAGGTGACGGCCTGCTCCACCGGCATCGGCGGGCCCTCCGCCTCCATCGCCATGGAGGAGCTCCACAAGTGCGGCGCGGACACCTTCATCCGCACAGGCACCTGCGGCGGCATCGACGTAAACGTCCAGTCCGGGGACATCGTGGTGGCCACCGGCGCCGTCCGGTTTGAGCACACCAGCCTGGAATACGCCCCCCTGGAGTTCCCCGCCGTGGCGGACTTCGGCATCGTGGACTGCCTGGTTCGGGCCACTAAGGCCCTGGGCTATCCTCTCCACACCGGCATCGTCCAGTGCAAGGACAGCTTCTACGGCCAGCACGACCCCGCCGCCTCCCCGGTGTACTACGAGCTCCAGCAGAAGTGGGAGAGCTGGAAGCGCCTGGGGGTGAAGGCCAGCGAGATGGAAAGCGCCGCTCTCTTCGTGGTGGCCGCCGCCCTGGGCTGCCGCTGCGGCAGCTGCTTCCATGTGGTCTGGAACCAGGAGCGGGAGGCCGCGGGCCTGGACCAGAAAATGAGCGAGGACACCTCTACCTCCGTCCGGGTGGCGGTGGAGGCCCTGAAGCTCCAGATCGAGGCGGACCGGGCCGCGAAAAAGTAAGAAGAGCCTCTTACATTTCCCAAAATCCGGCCGATATTCCGAAAAGAAGGGAATCGAGGCAGGGGCGTTTCCATTGAACGGATTCAAAGACGGGGCGCTCAAAACCCAATGAATCTGTGAAATGGAGGAAAAACCATGATTCAAGCGACAAGCAGACAGAGCATCCCCAAAGAGTGGATGGACCCCATCGGCCCGAACGTGGGCTATGCCAAGCCGGAATTCCGGGAGCAGGTGCTGGAGCTGGCGAAAAAGGGGAGCGCGGCGCACTTCGACCGTCTAAGGGACCGGCTGGAAAACGGAGTAATCAAGACCCCGCTGACGGCGGAGCAGAAGCAGTACCTGAAGGAGAATTTCGACCTGAAAAATATGAGCTGGGAGGACTACCAGTCCCTCATCGGCAAGCTCTGCGAGTTTGGCGTTTTGGACCAGGAGGACAAGGATTTCCTCCATTGCGGGTTCAGCGGCCTGGAAATGACTCCTGTCGATCTCTCCGGGCCCACCTGCACCGCCAGCCTTTATACGGCCCCCGTCAGGGACCCCTGGTCCTTTGATTCCTGGAAGGGCGACGTTCTGGGCTGGATGAAATTCCTCTCCAGCTTCCAGAGCTGGGATTCGGACAGCCAATCCTGGCGGAAGACCGATGAGGCCCGCCTGTTCGGGAAGGTCCGGGACCTCCTGGACGCGATCGCCTGACGGGCTTTCAAACCAATCGAAAGGGAGGCTGGACGATGATTTCAGCGGCAAACGCCTTTGGCTGTGGAGGGCCGAGAGCCCCTCGCGCTCCGTCCTATACCGGAATGGGACATCAGGCTCTTCTGTCGGGCTTTATGGAGGAGTTCCGCAAAGCCCAGGCCAAGTCCTGCAAGCAGGGAGTGGAGGAGCTCAAACGGGCCGGACTGTCGGATAAGCTGGCCGGGAAGGAAGACGCCCGGCGGGACGAAGACAAGAAATTTACTTTCTAAAAGCATATAAAAAAGGTGGACCGCCGCCCGGCGGTCCACCTTTTTTCTGCCTTGAGGGCTTACTGGATGCCCAGCACCTTGTAATCCTGGTCCTCCACGGCCTTCTTCAAAGCCTCGTCGGTGAGGGCCCCGGAGAGGGTCACCACCGCCGTGCCACTCTCGTGGCTGACGTTGGCGGCGCTGACCTCCGGCAGGGCCTCCAGGGCCTTCTTAACTCTGGCCTCGCAGTGCCCGCACATCATGCCCTCGATTTTCATGGTCTTTTCCATAGTCGTTACCTCCTCGGAATGTTTGGAATGTTTGGATTTTAAGGGTTTATCTTTTCTCGCGTCCCGCAGGTTGAACAGGTTCAGCCGCAGGGCGTTGGAAACCACGCAGAAGCTGGAGAGGCTCATGGCCGCCGCGCCGAACATGGGGTTCAGCGTCAGCCCAAAGGGGATGAAGAGCCCCGCCGCGAGAGGAATGCCGATGGTATTGTAGAAGAAAGCCCAGAACAGGTTCTCGTGGATGTTCCGCAGGGTGGCCCGGCTGAGCCGGATGGCGGCGGGCACGTCCAAGAGGCGGCTTTTCATCAGCACCACGTCCGCCGCGTCAATCGCCACGTCCGCCCCCGCGCCGATGGCGACGCCGGTGTCCGCCCGGGTCAGGGCCGGGGCATCGTTGATGCCGTCCCCTACCATGGCGACCCGGCCCTGCTCTTTGAGCGTTCGGATAACGCTCTCCTTGCCGTCGGGCAGGACCCCGGCAATGACCTCGTCCACCCCGGCCTGTTTCCCGATGGCCTGGGCGGTGCGCTGGTTGTCGCCGGTGAGCATCACCACCCGGATGCCCATGTTCTGGAGCTCCTTCACCGCCTGGGGACTGTCCTCCTTGATAACGTCCGCCACGGCGATGACGCCCAGCAGCGCCCCGTTTTGGCTGAAAAACAGCGGGGTCTTGCCTTGGCCCGCCAGGGCCTCGGCCTTGGCTTGGAGGTCCTGGGGGACCGCGGCCTGGGTGCTGATAAAGCTGAGATTGCCGCCGCTGAGGGCCGCGCCGTTCAGCCGGGCGGTGAGGCCGTTCCCCGGCAGGGCCTGGAAGTCCGTGACCTCCTCCGCCGGGATTTGCTCCTCCTCCGCTCTTTGCAAGATGGCCTTCGCCAAGGGATGCTCGCTCTTTTGCTCCAGGGCGCGGGCCAGCCGGAGCAGTTCCGTTTCCGTAAGTCCTTGGACCGGGAGAATGTCCGTTACCTTGGGCTCTCCCTGGGTGATGGTGCCGGTCTTGTCCAGGGCCACGATCTCCGTCCGGCCCGCGGCCTCCAGAGAGGCGGCGGTTTTAAAGAGGATGCCGTTTTTCGCCCCCATGCCGTTGCCCACCATGATGGCCACGGGAGTTGCCAGCCCCAGGGCGCAGGGGCAGGAGATCACCAGCACGGAGATACCCCTTGCCAGGGCGAAGCCGACGGTCTGCCCCAGCAGCAGCCACACCAAGGTGGTCGCCAGGGCCACGCCAATGACCGCCGGGACAAAGACGCCGGAAACCCTGTCGGCAATTTTGGCGATGGGAGCCTTGGTTGCCGCCGCGTCGCTGACCATCTGGATGATCTGGGAGAGGGTGGTGTCCTCTCCCACCCGGGTGGCCCGGCACTTGAGGAAGCCGGACTGGTTCACCGTGGCGGCGGACACGCCGTCCCCCGGAGCCTTGTCCACGGGGATGCTCTCCCCGGTGAGGGCGGACTCGTTGACGGCGCTGGAGCCCTCCACCACCACCCCGTCCACCGGGATGTTTTCGCCGGGGCGGACCAGGAAGATATCGTCCTTTTGGACCTGCTCGATGGGGACGGTGATTTCGTTCCCGTCCCGTTCCAGCACGGCGGTCTTGGGGGCCAGCTTTATGAGGCTTTTCAGCGCGTCGGTGGTCTTCCCCTTGGAGCGGGCCTCCAGCATCTTGCCCACGGTGATGAGGGCCAGGATCATGGCGGCGGACTCGAAGTAGAACTCCATCATGTAGTCCATCACCGCGCCCATGTCCCCCCGGACCTGGGCGTCCGTCATGGCGAAGAGGGCATAGGTGCTGTAAACAAAGGCCGCCGAGGCCCCCAGGGCCACCAGGGTGTCCATATTCGGGGCCCGGTGCCAGAGGCTCTTGAAGCCGCTGACGAAGAATTTCTGGTTGATGACCATGACGGCCACCGTCAGAAGAAGCTGGATCAGGCCCATGGCAATGTGGTTTCCATGGAGGAACTGGGGGACGGGCCAATTCCACATCATATGGCCCATGGAGAAGTACATAAGCACCGCCAGGAAGATAAGGGAGGACCACAGCCGCTTTTTCAGCAGGGGGGTCTCATGGTCCGCCAGAGCCTCCTCGGGGTTGGCGGCGGGTCCGGCGGAGGCGGCTTTTACCCCGCCCTTTTGGGACGCGCCGTAGCCCGCGCTCTCCACGGCGGCGATGACCTCGGCGGCGGAGGCGCTGCCCTCCACGCCCATGGAGTTGGTCAAGAGGCTGACGGAGCAGGCCGTGACCCCCGGCACCTTGCCCACGGCCTTTTCCACCCGGGCGGAGCAGGCGGCACAGCTCATGCCGGTGACGTTATACTGTTCCATATGCAGGACCTCCTATTTTAAAGATAATTTATAAAAGTCATTTCATCAGCTTCTGGAGGGTGTCCAGCAGCTCCTCCACCGTTTCGTCCTTTCCCTCTCGGATGTCCCGGGTGACGCAGGTGCGGATATGCTCGCTGAGCAGCTCCTTGGAAAAGGCGTTCAGAGCCGCGTTGGCGGCGGCTACCTGGGCCAGGATGTCGGGGCAGTAAGCGCTGCGTTCCACCATGCCCCGGATGCCCCGGATCTGGCCCTCCACCCGGTTCAGGCGATTCACCAGCCGCTTGACCTCCTCTTCGGAGCGCTCCTTGGTCTTGTGGCAGTCGCAGGTTTCCATAGCGGACGCCTCCTTTGTTAAAATACCCCCTAGGGGTATTCTTATCATATACCCCCCAGGGGTATTTGTCAAGCCCTCATTTAAAAAGAAAACCCGGCACAGGGAGTTTTCCCCATGCCGGGCTTTTGTATGAGCGCGGTTAAGCCTGATGAACGACGGTTCCGGGACCTTTGAAAATGCTGTCCGGCGGGACGGCCCCCCGGACGGAGGACAGGGGATAGACCCTGGAGGCCCGGCCGATGATGGTCCCGGGGTTCAGCACGCTGTTGCAGCCCACCTCCACATGGTCCCCCAGGATGGCCCCGAACTTCTTCCGGCCCGTTTCCAGGCGTTCTTCCCCGGTTCGGACCACCACCAGGGTTTTGTCGGACTTGACGTTGGAGGTGATGGACCCCGCGCCCATGTGGCTCTTGAAGCCCAGGATGGAGTCCCCCACGTAGTTATAATGAGGGGTCTGCACGCCGTCAAAGAGGATGACGTTTTTCAGCTCCACGGAGTTGCCCACCACGCAGCCCGCCCCCACCAGGGCGGAACCCCGGATGAAGGCACAGTGCCGGACCTCCGTCTCCGGGCCAATGACGCAGGGCGCGCCCAGGAAGGCCGTGGGAGCGACCGAGGCGGTCTTGTGGACCCAAACGTGAGGAGACCGCTCCTCATATTCCGCCGGGTCCAGGGCGGGGCCAAGCCGCAAAATCAGCTCCTTGATGCCGTCCAGAGCCTCCCAGGGGTATTGGAATTGGGCCAGGTAGTCCCCCGCCAGGGTGTGGGAGAGGTCCAGCAGGGCCGTGATCGTCAGATCCATAAAACGCGCCTCCTGTTTTCGCCGCCAAAAGGGCGGCGGTCTGGCGTTATTATATACCAGTTCTCCAGGAGTTGCAAGGGGAAGTCAGGCCGCCGGCAGCTCCTCCAGGGAGGCGAAGCGGTAGCCCATGTCCTCCCATTTGGTGAGGAGCTCGTCCAGAATGTCCGCGTTGGTCTTGGACGTGGAGTGCAAAAGCACGATGGCCCCGTCGTGGATGCGGGGGAGAAGCTTGGCGTAGGCCTGTTCCGCCGTGGGCTGGTTGTCCACGTACCAGTCCACATAGGCCAGGCTCCAGAACACCGTCTTGTAGCCCAGGGCCTGGGCCTGCTTGAGATTTTCCTCACTGTACTTCCCCTGGGGCGGACGGTAGAAATGGGGAAGCGCTTTCCCGGTAGTCTCCTGGTAGAGGTCCGCCAGGCTGTCCAGCTCCTTCTGAAAGGCCGCCTGGTCCGAAATGGCGGACATGTCCGGGTGGTGGAAGGTGTGGTTGCCCACGATGTGGCCCTCCTCCGCCATGCGGCGGATGATGTCCGGGGCGGTTTCGATCATGTTGCCCACCACGAAGAAGGCCGCCGGGGCGTTGTGCTTTTTCAGTGCGTCCAGGATCTGTTCCGTATAGCCGTTCTCATAGCCGCAGTCAAAGGTCAGATAGATCACTTTCTGAGACGTGTCCCCCAGGAACCAGGCGTTGTACCGGGCCAGATCCTCCGCGCTGGCGTTGCCCACGGGGGACTGGCCCTCGTTGGGAAAGGAGAGGCCCCAGTTGTCGGCGGAGGCCGGAATGACGGCGGGGGCGGCGGCGGGGAGGGATTTTCCCTGGAGATAGAGCATCCCCGCCAGGAAGAGAAGGGGGAGCATGAGCAAACATAGGTTTCGCATACGCTGGAGCATAGGCACCTCCGGTTTTTGAAATGTTGTCACCATTCAGCATGTCCGGGGGCGGGCGGATTATCGGTTGAAAAAGCTGGCGAAAGATGTTATATTTGGGGTGTCGAAAATTTTCGCTTTAAGGAGGACGGTATGGCAAAGCGGAGAGGCAAAACGAAGCAGCAGCTCACCCCCAAGCAGATGGCGGCGCTGCTGGTTTTGTGCGTGATCGCGGCGGCGGTCCAGTGGTACCTGCGGCCGGAGACGGTGTCTTTGGAGGACATCCCGGAATGGAGCGGCGCGGCCTATGTGGAGCTGGAGGACAACCAGCCGGGCTTCACCAAGGAGGAGATGACCCTGGAGGCCTTTGAGGATTACAGCGAGCTGGACTACCTGGGCCGCTGCGGCGTGGCTTACGCCAACATCTGCCCGGAGCTGATGCCCACGGAGGAGCGGGAGGCCATCGGGAACGTGAAGCCCACAGGCTGGGTTTCCGCCAAGTACGACTGCGTGGACGGAAAGTATCTCTACAACCGCTGCCACCTCATCGGCTTCCAGCTGGCGGGGGAAAACGCCAACGAAAAAAATCTCATCACCGGCACCCGGTATCTGAACGTCACCGGGATGCTGCCCTTTGAAAACGACGTGGCGGACTATGTTCAGCGGACGGACAACCATGTGCTCTACCGGGTGACGCCGGTGTTTGTGGGGACGGAGCTGGTGGCCCGGGGGGTGCAGATGGAGGCCTATTCCGTGGAGGACGCCGGGGACGGCGTGTGCTTCAACATCTTCGCCTACAACGTTCAGCCCGGGGTGGTCATCGACTACGCCACCGGGGAGAGCCGGCTGGAGGAGGACGCGGCATGAAGCTGTGGGAGCAGTTTGACCGGATCGTAGTCTTCGATACGGAGACTACCGGCCTTGATTACCGCCGGGACCGCATCATCGAAATCGGCGCGGTTTCGCTGGAGGATGGGGTGGAAACCGGGGGCATGGACCTCTTTATCCGCCTGCCGAAGGGGCGGCGGCTGGACCCCTTCATCGTGAATCTCACCGGCATCACCGAGGAGCGGCTGGAAACCGATGGCGTGGGGGACGAAGAAGCCGCCCGGGCCTTCGCGGACCTTCTGGAGGGGGCGGAGCGGCCGCTGATCGTGGCCTATAACGCCCAGTTTGACCTGAATTTTCTCTATGGCCTCCTCCGGCCCTGGGGGCTGGCGGAAGTCTTGAAAAAGCCTCGGTTTTTGGACGCGCTGACGGTGTATAAGGACCGGCGGGACTACCCCCACAAGCTGGAAAACGCCATCGCCGCCTATGGCCTGGAGGACAAGGCGGTGAACAGCCACCGGGCCATTGACGACGCCCGGGCGGCGGCGCTGGCGCTGGAGGCCATGGCGGCGGAGCGGGACGACCTGGAGCGGTACGTGGACCTCTTCGGCGCCCATCCCAAGTATGGGGTCTCGGGACGGCGGATTTCCTCCGTCACCTACCGGGCCCAGACCTATGAGCGGGTAAGGCCGCTGTATGAGCTGGCGTAAGGGCGGCAAAAAACGGCCCGGCGCTTGACGCCGCCGGACCGCTGTGGCATACGCTTTCAAAAGACAGGTGGGCACCTGCCAGCAGTCAGGCTTTCAGCCTGGCTGTCTATTTTTTAGGAGGGATTGCCCATGGTTTTCTATATCTGGCCCATTGTCCCAATTGCCGCCGCCAACGTGGCCTATCAGGTGTGCGCGAAGTCCGCTCCGGAGGCTATAAACCCGCCGGCGGCGCTGGCCTCCCGCCGGAAGGCCTCCGCCTCCCGGACGGTATGGGCCAGGTAGCGCATGGCCTCCACCGGGTGCTTCCCCACGGCGGTTTCCCCGGTGACCATGACGGAGGCCGCGCCGTCCAGCACGGCGTTGAAAATGTCGCTGACCTCCGCCCGGGTGGGGACGGGATTTTGCTCCATGGAGGCCAGCATCTGCGTCACCACCATGAAGGGCCGCCCCGCCTCCCGGCAGGCGGCGGCGATGCGCTTTTGCAGGGCCGGGAGCTTCCAAAGGGGGCCGGAATTCCCCAGGTCCCCCCGGGCGACGACGATTTCGTCCGCGGCGGGGATCAGCTCCGCCAGCTTCTCCACGCCTTCCAGGTTCTCGACTTTGGCAAAGAGGCGGATGCCCTCTCCCCCGGCGGCGTTCAAGACCCCCCGGACGGCCTCCAGATCCTCCCGGCCCCGGACGAAGGGCTGCATGACCCCGGTGACGCCGTAGTCCTTTGCCAGATAGAGATTCTCCCGGTCGCTGTCCGTCATGGCGGGGAGATGAACATCCACGCCGGGAAGGGCGGCGCTTTTCCGGCTTTGCAGCACGCCGCCCCGCTCCACCCGGGCCAGGGCCCCATCCGGCAGGAGCTCCGCCACCCGCAGGAGCAGCTTCCCGTCGTCCAGCAGCACCGGCTGTCCGGGGGTTAAACGCGGCAGGACGGCGGCGGGCAGGGGGACATCCCTTCCCAGGCGGACGGAGGTTCCCTCCGCCAGCTCCAGGGGGGCCGGAAGCGCGCCCACCCGGAGCTCCGGGCCCTGCATGTCGATGAGGAGCTGGGGCGTGACGCCGCGGCTCCGGGCGGCGGCGTGGAGGTGTTCGATCTGCTCCGCCGCGCGGTCAAGGCCCGCGTGGGAGAGGTTCAGCCGCACGCCGGTCATCCCGGCCTGAAAGAGGGCCTCCAGCGTTTTGGTATCGGAGCAGGCGGGGCCCAGGGTGCCGTAGATTTGAACCATGGTCGCCGCCTCCCCTCAGCGGAAGAGGGCCGCCAGGCTCTCGGTGTAGGGGGGGCGGCAGATGCCCTGCTCCGTGACGATGCCGGAAATCAGGGTGTGGTCCGTCACGTCAAAGGAGGGGTTGTAGCACGCGACGCCCGGCAGGGCCATGGGCTTGTCGTACCAGAGGGTCTTAATCTCCTCCGGGTCCCGGAGCTCAATGGGAATGTGGTCCCCGTCGGGGCAGCTTAAGTCAATGGTGCTGGTGGGGCCCAGGACGTAGACGGGGATGCCGTAGTGCTTTGCCAGAATGGCCACGCCGCTGGTGCCGATTTTGTTGGCCGTGTCCCCGTTGGCGGCGATCCGGTCGCAGCCCACAAAGCAGGCCTGGACCCAGCCGTTTTTCATGACCATGGAGGCCATGTTGTCGCAGATCAGCGTTACGTCCACCCCGGCCCGGTGGAGCTCGTAGCTGGTGAGCCGGGCCCCCTGGAGCAGGGGCCGGGTTTCGTCGGCAAAGACGCGGATATGGATGCCCCGCTCCGCCGCCAGGAAAAAGGGCCCCTGGGCGGTGCCGTAGCGGGAGGTGGCCAGAGGCCCGGCGTTGCAGTGGGTGAGGACGCCGTCCCCCTCCTTTAAGAGGCTCAGGCCGTGCTCGGAGATGGCCCGGCATTTGGCGATGTCGTCCTGGTGAATCTCCACCGCCCTTTGGTACAGGGCTTCCAGCAGGGCGGGGCGGGGGTCCCCGGCGTGGGCGGCGGCGGTTTGCCCCATCTCCCCCAGGGCCCAGCTGAGATTCACCGCCGTGGGGCGGGAGGCGTTGAGCTGGGCGGAATACGCCCGGAGCCGGGCCTGGAAGGCGGCGGCGTCCGGCTCCTCGATGGTCCGGGCCAGGGCATAGAGGCAGTAGGCGGCACAGATGCCGATAGCCGGGGCGCCCCGGACCCGGAGCTTTTGGATGGCCTCCACCATTTCGTCCACGGTCCGGAGGCGGATTTCCCGTTCCTCGTTGGGCAGGAGGCTTTGGTCAATGATGTACAGGGCCTCGGCGGCCTTGTCATAGCGGATATTTTGAGCGTGGGTGACGGCTTTCAGGGAAATAGGCATGTGGAGCGCTCCTTTCTTTTGCGGCGGCTGTATGAATTCGATTCTAGCATAGGCCGCCGCTTTTTGCAACGGCCCCGGCCAAGGGGCAAAAGCGCCCGGACACAAAGTGTCCGGGCGCTTTTCTTTAAACTGCGGGAGCTGTCTCAGCGGAAGTCTCCGCCCACCTCAATGGCGCGGATGACGCCGTCCTCGCTGGCGTACATGTCGCATTTTTTGGCATAGGCGTGGGCGATGTCCACCACGGTTTTGCCATCTCCGGCGGAGATCCACTCCGCCGTGTCCTTGTTGTAGGCCATGACGGTGACGGGGATGCTGTAGGTCCGCCCGTCCACCGTGACGGCGCCCTCTCCGCTCCAGGCGGTGTTGGGCACGTCCTTCAAGGCCGTGAGGGGCTTGAGGCTGGAGAAGCCGGTGCCGTCGTTGGCCTCCACCGCCGCCACGTATACGCCTCCGGCGATGTCGTAGTTGCTGCGGAAATAGTCCGTCACCTGTCCCTGGTCGTTGAAGATGGCGATGCGCCGGACATCGCGGTCGTCCAGGGAGATGGAGGTGCGGCCGTACAGGGTCGCGCCGCTGCCCACGGCTCCCAGGACGATGATATCCACCTGTCCCGCCCAGTTGGTGTGGGCGTAGCTGATTTCACCGTTGGGGATGGGCCCGGCCCCCAGGTCGCTGAGGCTGAGGGTGTCGATGCCCTTTGCCGTGTAGCGGAAGACGCTGACAGTCTCCGCCAGATTGCTGCTGCCGATCCGGCGCTTTTCCAGGTCCAGCGCGCCGGAGACGCCGCCGCCCAGGCGCACCAGGCCAATCCGGTTCTTTCCGGTGGAGGTGACTCGGACCAGGCGGTTCTGCATCCGGGCCAGCTCCTCCTGGCGGATCTGCTCGGCGCGGTTGCCGTAGGCTTCACCCAGGTCCACGGTGCCCTTGATCTCAATGCCGCAGAGGAGCTCCACCGTGGCGCTGGTGCCGGAAATGGAGGTGGCGATACCGATGGCGTTGGCATTGGCTCCGGCGGTGTTGGGCTTTACCGCCCCGGCTACCTTATTGTCCTCCGTCAGCAGCAGGGTGATCTGGTCCCCGGGACGGAACTTGGCCAGGGTGGACTGGGCCGTGGGCAGCACGTCAAAGTCGTGGCCCAGAAGGCGGAGGCTGGTGGGCTCCGTGGGGCTGGGGGTACAGGACTCATAGTAGCCCGTCAGCCGGGTGTCGCAGACTCGGATGGTGTTGGTGGAGCTGGCATAGGTGGCCACGTCATAGGGCCGCATGTCCTTGGCGTTGGCCCGGCAGCCGTTTTTGTAGATGGTGTAGCCGCCCACGCCTCCGGTGAGGGCGTCGAAGCCCTTGACGGAGTTCTTCTCGTAGACAATGACCGCCTCGGTGGAGCTGTCGCCGCCGCCGACGAAGATGAATTCCACATTTCCGGCGGTGCCCAGGTACAGCGTCAGGGACGTGCCGGGATTCACCCAGGACCGGGCTTCGCTCCAGGTGGTTTCCGCGCCGTTGCGGTAGACCTTGGTGCCGGAGGTGACGTTGTATTTGGCGCCGGAGCGGTCCGTAATCACGTTGGCCTCGGCCTTGGCGACCGTGACGGTACGGCTGATGCCCAGAGCGTCGGGGAGGAAGGTGCGGACCTTCTGCCCCTCCAGCACCAGCGTGCCCTTCAGACCGTTGAGGGAGCCGTTGGACGCCTTGTCTCCCGCCATCTGGTAGATGGACCCGTCGGAGAAGAGCATGGCGGTCTCCTTGCCGTCGGGGCCCCGGGCGTTGGAGGACACCAGGACCATGTCCGTCTTGGTGGTCAGCCCGGCGGCGGTGAGGAAGTTGCTGACGGTCTTATCCCCCTGGACGTCCGCCCGGAGGAGGTTGTTGAAAAGGATGGCGGCGTCGCGGCGGCTGAGGGGGGAGTTTCCCTTGGTGGTGTCCACCCCGTCGGTGAGGCCGATGGAGGCGGCGAAGGACAGATAGCTGTCCGGCCATACGCCGCCGATGTTCTCGTCCTTATACCCCAGGACCCGCAGGAGAATGGTGGCCGCCTGGCCCAGGGTGACGGTACGGTCGGGATAAAACTTGCCGTCGGAGAAGCCGGAGATGGCCTTTTTCCCCTTGGAGGCCATGTTGATATAAGCCGCCGCCCAGTGGGAGGGCTTCACGTCCGGGTAGACGGTGACGGTGCGGTAAAGGCCCAGCTCGTCCTCGGCGTTCAGGGCGCAGACCACCATCTTGCAGAACTGGGCCCGGGTGAGCTGGCCGTTGGGCCGGAAATTTCCGTCGGAAAAGCCGTCCATCACGCCCATAAGCCGCAGGGATTCCACCTGGGCGTAAGCGTCGCCGCCCAGGTCGTAGAAGCGGTTGGCAGGGGGCGCGGCCTGGGCGGGCAGGACCAGTAAGGACGCCGCCAAGGCCGCCAGGAGCAGCAGGGACAACACGCGTTTTTTCATAGTCTTCCTCCTCATTATTCCGCTCGGAGCGCCTCGACGGGCTGGAGCTTGGACGCCTTAATGGCGGGGTAGCTGCCGAAGATCAGCCCCAGCAGCACGGAGAACCCCAGGGCCCCGGCCGTCACGCTGGCGGAGGGGTAAATGGTCATTTTAAACAGCAGGTTTCCCGCCACGTAGCAGCCCAGGGTGCCAAGCAAAATGCCGATGATGCCGCCGATGCCGCAGAGCATGGCCGCCTCGATCAAAAACTGGGTGACGATGGAGCTCCGCTGGGCGCCGATGGCCCGGCGGATGCCGATTTCCCTGGTCCGCTCCGTCACCGTCACCAGCATGATGTTCATGATGCCGATGCCGCCCACCAGCAGGGAAATGGCGGCGATGCCGCCCAGCACCAGGGAGATCATGCCCATCTGCTCGTTCATGCTCTGCTGCCAGCGGTCGTCGGGGCTGACGTAGGAGTCCCCTGTGGCCGGGTCTACCAGGCCCTTCAAGAAGCCCCGGACACGGGTAGCCACTTCCGTGGTGGAAACGCCGTCCTTGGCCTTGATGATAAAATTCTCAATCCGGTTGCCTCCCAGCAGCCGGCGGGCGGTATAGGGCAGGAGGATGATGTTGTCGATGGTGCTCCCCTGGGCGTCGCTTCCGGTGACACGGGGGGCGTAGACTCCCACCACCTCGAAGTTCTGCCCGTTGAGCTGGAGAAACTTACCCACCGGGTCGGCGGCGTCGAAGTACACCTCCGCCGCCTGGGAGCCCAGGACGCAGACCTGGTTGTACCGCTCGACGTCCAGCTCGCCCAGGTCCCGGCCCTTGGTAATCGTCAGATTGTTGCAGGCGCTGTACTGGTTGGAGACATAGTAGACGTCCGGGGGCCGCTGGCCGGTCATGTTCCCCATCTCGTCCCAGCTCCACTCAAAGTTGGCGGAATTCTTCGTGCCGTAGACCACGTTGACGCTGGCCTGGGCCTCCGGCGTGATGCCCACGATGTACTGGGGGATGGACTTGCAGTAGGCATAGAGGTCCGGAAAGTAGTCTTTGCCGGAGCTGATCATGTTGCCGTTTTCGTCCACTTCATACATGTAACTGTAGATGTCTACCGTGATTTTGTTGCTGCCCATGGCGGAGAACTGCTCCATGGTTTTCGCCGCGTAGCCGCTCATGACCGAGACGATGGTCATCACCGCCGCGATGCCGATGATGACGCCCAGCATGGTCAGCATGGAGCGGCCCTTTTTGCCGATGATGGACTTCCAGGCCATTTTCACTGCCTGACGGATGTTCAAAACCAGTCCACCTCCTGTTCCTTGTCCTCCACGATCTTTCCGTCGGTGAGGCGCACGCAGCGCCGGGCCGTGGCGGCGATTCCGTTGTCGTGGGTAATCAGGATAACGGTGGTGCCCTCCCGGTTGAGCTGCTGGAGGAACTCCAGCACCTCGTGGCCCGTCCGGGAGTCCAAGGCGCCGGTGGGCTCGTCGGCCATGATGATGGGGGGCTTGGTGGCGATGGCCCGGGCGATGGCCACCCGCTGCTGCTGGCCGCCGGACATCTCCGTGGGCTTGTGCTTCACGCGGTTGGAAAGACCCACCCGGTTCAGGGCCTCCAGGGCCAGGTCATAGCGGTCGTCCGCCCGGACGCCCTGGTAAATCAGGGGCAGCTCCACGTTTTCCAGCACCGTCAGGGATTGAATCAGGTTGTACTGCTGGAAGATGAAGCCGATCTCCTTGTTGCGGATGCGGCTAAGCTCCGTGTCCGTCAGCTCCCGGACGTCGGTGCCGTCCAGGAGGTAGTTCCCCCGTGTGGGAATGTCCAGGCAGCCCAGGACGTTCATCATGGTGGACTTGCCGGAGCCGGACTGGCCCACGATGGCCACGAATTCCCCCCGCTGTATGGTGAGGGAAACCCCGTCCAGGGCCCGGACCTCGCTTTCAAGACCCTCGCCGTAGATCTTGAAGATGTCCTTCAATTCAATCAGATTTGCCATATCAGTAACCCCAGGGGTTGGCCGTCTGAATCTGGGTGAAGACCTCGGTGCCTTCCTCCACGCCGGACTTGATTTCCACGTTGTAGTTGTCCGAGATGCCGATTTCCACGGCCACGGGCCAGAAGCCCTCGGGAATCGTCTCGTCGGCCATGATGTTTTCCACCACGTTGTCCGGACGGTCGCCCTTAACGTAGACCACCGTCAGGGTCTCGCCCTCCTCGGTGGAGACGGTGCGCACGGACTGGAGGGGCAGCACCAGGCAGTTGTCGTTTTCGCTGGCGGTGAGCTTGTAGTTGATGTAGCTGTTGACCTGGAGGGTTTCTTCCGCGTTGTCCACGGAGATGACCATGGGATAGGTTGCCACGCCGTTGTTGATGGTGCTGGAGAGGCTGACGCTTTCCACCGTGCCCATTGCCATGGTGCCCCACTGGTCCAGGTCTACCATGGTCCCTACCTGGACGGCGCTGACGTTCCGCTCGTCCACCGTGGCGTTGACCATCAGGGAGGAGGTGTCGGAGATGGTGACCACCGTGGTGTTGGCGGCGATTTCGTCTCCAGGTTTCATCGTAAGGCCAATGACCTTGCCCGCGATGGAGGCCACGGCGGAGCAGTTGGCCAGGTTCTTCTCGGCGGTTTCCAGGGTCTTCTGGGCCTCGTCCAGGCTCTGCTGGGCGGAGTAGATCTCCGCCTCGCTGTCCTCGCCGTCCACCCGGACCAAAACCTGCCCGGCGGTGACCTGGAGGAAGTCCACCAGGGTGCTGGAGAGGACGGTGCCGTTGACGGTGGATTTCAGATCGCCGGTGCGGTAGTACTCCAGCTTCCCGGGCTCATAGGGGTAGATGGTCTCGCCCTCGGCGGTGGTCACGGTGGCGGAGGCCGCCATCTCGGCGGTAAGGGCCCCCTCGTTCTCCACCAGAATGTCGGCGGAGAAGAGCTTGGTGCCCTCCGGCGTGATGCGGCTGACCATGTGGACCGCCTCCACCGTGCCGGGAATGGAGCTCATCAGGGCGGGGATAGAGACATCCATGCTCTGGCCCTGGTGGATCATGCCCTCGTAGGCGTAGCTGTAGTACTGGGTAAGCCGCAGGCGGGTGTCGTCCGCCAGCACCGCCAGCTTCTGCTCCTTGCTGATGGTGTCCCCGGGGTTCAGGTCCACCACTTCCATCAGCTTGCCGGAGTAGCCCGCCGCCAGGTTGAGGCCCGCCACGTCCTTCAAAAGGGCGTTGAGCTGCTTCTCCCGGCCCAGCACGTCCTGCCGGGCTTTGTCCACGGCGGTGCGGGCGGCGTCGGAGTCGATGACGAACAGAGGGGTCCCCGGCTCCACGGTGTCGCCCTCGTTGACAAAGACCTCGGACACGGTTCCCGTGGTGGCAATGGTGATGGTTTCGCTGTCCTTGGCCTTGGTCAGCCCGCTGCCCTCCACGGTGGAGGTGATGGAGTTGTACTGCACCACGTCGGTGAGCACCTCGGTTTCCTCGCCGCCTTTCTTTGCGGACAGGAACTTCCAGACGCCCAGGCCGATGGCAATGAGAATCAGGAGAAAAATAAACCGCCGGACGATCTTTCTCCGCTTCTTCCGGGGCATCCCCCTCCACTTTTTCCAAAGGGAGGTCTTCTCCGCTGCCGTTTCCGGCGCGGGAGGCGGGGCCGTCTCAACGGCCGCGGCCTGCTGTTCGCGATCCATGACTTCTGACATAGGCTTTCTCCTTCAAAGGTTGGATGGAATTTCTGAGCGCCGCGCCTTCCCTCCAAAGAGAGGCGCGGGGCCTGAAACGGCGGTCCCCAGCGGGGCGTCCGCCGCCGGGACGGCACAGGGACAGGGTAGCGGGGTCCTGCATCAAAACTGTATCATCTATGCTAGAACAGTTCGGCGGGGAAAACAACAACAAAACGGTTACAGATTTCTTAAGATTTTCGAAAGATTTGGGCGCGGCCCCTTTACAGGTTAGACGCTGGAAGGGCTGGAAAGGTTTCCGGCGATTCTGTACAAATATCTGGAAGGAACCCGGCGGATTTCCGTCAAAGCCCCCTGTCAGGGAAAAACCGCCCCGAAGCGGGGCGGTTTTTGGAAAAGCTCAGGCGGCGGCGGGGCCCTTCTTCGCCATGGCCCGCTGATAGAAGACCATGGCCGCCAGGGCGATGAGGCCCACCACGTCCGTGGCGGAGCCGGGGACCATCATGGCAAGACCCGCGATTACCAGGGCGAAGCGCATCCACCTGGGGATGGGCCGGAACAGGTAGCCGTTCAGCGCCGCGGCCACGCCGAAGATGCCAAGCAGCGCGCTGATAATAATCTGCACCACCTGGAAGACGCTGGTCACGTCCACGAAGAGCATCGCCGGGCTGTAGGCGAAGATATAAGGGACAATGAAGGCGGCGATCGCCAGCTTTGTGGCGTTGACGCCGGTTTTCATGGGGTCGGATTTGGCGATGGCGCTGCCCGCGTAGGCCGCCAGGGCCACGGGAGGCGTGATATCCGCCACGATGCCGAAGTAGAACACGAAGAAGTGGGCGGGAATCTTACCGATGCCCAGCTGAATCAGAATGGGGGCGCAGGTGGAGGCCATGATGCAGTAGTTGGCCGTGGTGGGCACGCCCATACCCAGCACAATGCAGCACAGCATGGTCAAGAACAAGGCGATAAACAGGGACAGGGCCGGAATGGGAATCATATTGCTGATGTTGATGACCCCGTTGATGAGCTTGGAGGCCAGGCCCGTCACGGTGATGCACCCGGCCACCATGCCCGCCATGGAGCAGGCCACGGCCACGGTGATGCAGCTCCGGCCGCCGGCCTCCAGGGCGCTGACGATCATGGAGGCGGTGTCCTTCACGAAGTGGACGGCAAAGCCCTCGTCGTGCTGGGCCCGGCTGTCCGTAAACATGTGGGGCAGGCTCACCAGAATCGCCAGCAAAATGGCGATGGAGGCGGAGAACTGGAGGGTCCGGGTTCCGGTGGAGACCATCCACACCAGGATTACCAGGGGCAGCAGCAGGTAGATGCTGCGAATCAGGATGCCGAACTTGGGCAGCTGGTCCCGGGGAACGCCTTTCAAATTCAGCCGCCGGGCCTCCAGATGGACGGCCAGGAAGATGCCGGTGAAGTACAGCAGGGCGGGGAGGATGGCCTTTACCGCCACGTTGGCGTAGGTGGTGTCCATGTACTCCGCCATGAGGAAGGCCGCCGCGCCCATGATAGGGGGCATGATCTGCCCGCCGGTGGAGGCCGCCGCCTCCACGGCTCCGGCGAACTCGCCCTGATAGCCGGTGCGCTTCATCATGGGGATGGTGACAGAGCCGGTGGTGACGGTGTTTCCGACAGACGAGCCGGACACCATGCCGCACAGGGCGGAGGAAATGACCGCCACTTTCGCGGGTCCGCCGGAGGTGCTGCCCGCCAGGGAGTTGGCGAGGTCAATGAAGAAATTGGAGATGCCCGTCCGCTCCAGGAACGCGCCGAAGATGATGAACACGGCGATGAACTTGGCGCAGACCTGGATGGGCGTTGCCATAACGCCGGAGGTGCCGTAGAACAGGGTATAGATGACCCGGGCCAGATTCTGCCCGCTGGCGAAGGTGTAAATCAGCAGCGCGCCCACCACGAACAGGATGGGCAGGCCCACGCAGCGGCGGCAGAGCTCCGCCAGCACCAGAATCGCCACAACGCCGATGGCCAGGTAAAACCAGGCGTTGGGGATGGCGGATTCGCTGGCGGGGTTGATTTTGGCGGCGCTGGTGATGACCATGACCAGGGAGTTATAGTTCAGGCAGTAATAGAAGAAGGACCCGGCGCCCAGCAGCATCAGCACAATGTCATACCAGGGCATGGAATTGGGCTTCACGTGGTCCTTCCGGGCGGGGTAGGTGAGATAGCCCATGATGGTGATAAGCCCCAGGAAGGAGGTCAGCCGGATGGGCAGGTCCCAGGTGCAGCGCAGGGTCATCCAGATGCAGTACAGGGAGAACAGGGCCATGACCACGCCCACGATCAGCTTGGGTGTCCCCTGCCAAATGCGGGTGGCGGATTCCCGGTCAAACTTCCGCATGACCTCGTCCATGTCCGCCGCGGTGCCGACGTCCACGCCGGGAAGGTGTTTCTTGTCTTTCTCGCTCATAGAATCCTACTCCTTATTAAAATAAACACAGGGGGTATCACAAAGGAAAACAGGTCCTTGCCGTATTGAAGGGGCGGCGGGAGAGCTGCCCTTTCAATGCGGCAAGGGCCGCTTGACGCGGCCCTTGCCGGGGATGGCTCGGGTTGGGGGATTAGTAAGTCCCGGCGGGGATGGTGTAGGCGCTGTAGTAGGGGGAGGACTCCAGCAGGGCGCTGGTGTGCTCCTCGTCCAGGCTGACCAGGTAGACGGGGCCGCTGGTGGCCAGGTCCACAATGGCGGTGGTGGGCGCTCCGGCCACCACGAAGGCCGCGTCGATTTTCTTGTCCTTCAGGCTGTCCGCGCTGTCGCCGAAGCCCTGGTACACGGGGCTGATGCCGCTGTCGGGGTCGATGTCATAAGCGCCCAGCACGTCCACGGCGTTGAACCACACGCCGGAACCCCGGTCGCCGATGGAGACGGACTTGCCCGCAAGGTCCGCCACGGACTTGATGTCGGGATTGGTGGTGACGATCTGCACCTGCTCCATGTAGAGGGCGGCCACCACGGAGAAGTTCTCCACCTTGGCGTCGAAGAGGCGCTCGCCGTTAAAGGCGTAGCTCATAACGTCGGACTGGACGAAGCCCAGCTGGATGTCGCCGGCGGCCAGGTCCTCGATGTTGGCCTTGGAGCCGCCGGAGGTGACGGCGGTGACGGAGACGCCGGTGTTATTGGAGATATAGCTGGACAGCACGCCGCCGAAGGCATAGTAGGTGCCGGACTCGCCGCCGGTGCCGAAGGTCAGGGCCTTGGAATCGCCGGAGCCCGCGCCTTCCTTCACGGAAGCGACTTCCTTGCCCTTCTCGGCGAAGTACTTGGCCGCGCCGGGGTGATAGGGCACGGAGGTGACGGAGGAGGCAAAGTCCAGGTCCAGCTCGCCGCCCTTGGCGTGCTGCTCGGTGATGGTGGGGATGTTTTCAAAGATGGCGGAGGTCAGGGCGTAGATGTCGTCCTCGGGCACGTCGTCCCGGGCGATGACCACGGCGCCCACGGCCACGGTGTTGGTGTCCTGGGCCACGGCGGAAGCGCCGGAGCCGTCGGAGCTTCCGGTGTCGGCGGGGGCGGAGGTGTCGGCAGGGGCGGAGGTGTCGGCAGGGGCGGAGCTTCCGCCGCCCACGGCGCCGTCTTCGCCGCCCTTGGAGCCGGTATCGCCGCCGCAGGCGGAGAGGAGCATGGCCAGCATGAGGACGGCCATCAGCAGAGAGAATTTCTTTTTCATCGTTCTTCCTCTTTTCGGGATTGGATTTTGCGAGGGTTGAAGCCAACTCTTGCAAGTATGTGATTATCATACCATAAAATGCCCCTTTTTACAAGGGGACATTTTAGCGCAGTAAATAATTTTTGCAAGTTAACATGAATATTCCTGCATCGAAAGGCGTTTTTGTGAAAGTTTTCAGGCCAATTTCCACGAATGCGGAGAAACTGCACAAAGGGGCTCCTCCTAAAAATTAAAATTTTGTGCAAAAATGCAGGCCGCCCGGTGAGGGGCGGCCTTTTGGGTGCCGTTTACACGATTTTTCGGAGGGTGGGCTGGGCCTCCTTCTCCTCGGCGAGACACCGGATGATGTCCTGCCGGGTGACGATGCCGATGAAGCTGTTGAGATCGTCCACCACAGGGACAAAATTCTGGCGGACGATGGTGTCCAGCAGCTCGTCCACGGAGGCGGTGATGCGGACGGAGGGGTTTTCCCGGAGGATGTCCCGGACGTGGAGCCGTTCCAGCTCCTTCACGGAGCAGGGACAAGGGGTGCTTTCGTCCGGCAGAAGCCGCCAGAGGAAATCCCCCTCGCTGACGGTGCCTACATACTGGCCCTTGCGGTTGATGACGGGGACGGCGCTGCGGCCGTGATGCCGGAGCTTTTCCAGGCCCTGGCGTATGGTGTTGTCGTCGTACAGGTAGGCGACGCGATGCTTCGGCGTCAGAAGGTAAGCGATATTCACAATGATGCCTCATTTCTGATGGGCAGGCGGGCCGGCCCGCCTGGGTCATAGTGGGGGTGAGGTGCATATCTATAATATACAGGAAGGGCCTGGATAAATGGTGAACAGTTTATGAAATCTGCCGGGGAGTTGCCTGAAAAATGGTGCGCCCTCCGGCGGCGGGGACTTGCCGCCGGGGCCCGGCTTTCCGCGGGAATCCCGCCGGATTCCGGGAAGCGCGGCAGGCGCTTTTATTATTTCCGAGCTTAAAGCGCGGAAATAATATTTTGTTGACATTGTAGACTTCCTATGCTATACTATGTCTACAATGTAGACAAGGAGGCGCAGAAAATGGAGCGCGTCAAACTGACTTCCAGCGAGTGGAACGTCCTGGGCTGCCTGTGGGAGCAAAGCCCCCGGACGGCCATGCAGATTGTAAGCGAGCTGGAGCGCACGGTGGGCTGGCACAGAAGCACCACCATCACCATCCTCCACCGTATGGAGGCCAAGGGCCTGCTGCGCTGTGAGCAGGCGGGCCGGGGAAAGGCGTATGTCCCTCTTGTGGACCGGGAGCAGGCGGAGGTGGCCGAGACCCGGAGCTTTTTGGACCGGGTGTACCGGGGCAGCGTGGGGATGATGATGAGCGCCATGGCCCAGCGGCAGGAGCTGTCCGGCGATGAGATCGCGGAGCTCCGGGCCATTTTGGATCAGGCGGAGAAGGGAGGCCCTCAATGAGCGCGTTTTTGCTGAACTGGGTGCTGACGGCCTCGGCGCTGACAGCGGCAGTGCTTCTTCTCCGGGCGGCGTTCGGGCGGCGAATCGGCGCCCGGCTGCGGTATGCCCTTTGGGCGGTGGTTCTGGCCCGGCTTTTGGTGCCCGGACAGTTCTTCACCGCCCCTGTGGAAGCGCCCCGGGTGCTCCCGGAGCTTTCCGTGATTCAAACGCTTCCCAGGGGGCCCCAAACCCCGGCGGAAAAAATCGACCCTGCCCAAGGGGACGCGGCAGGGCAGACCGTCCAGGCCCTCCCCGCCCCTGCCGGGGAGGAAGCCGCCGCTCCGGCGGCCCGGCGGCCTCTGGACCCCTGGGCCCTGCTGGGCGGAATTTGGCTGGCGGGGGCGGCGGCAATGGCGGCGGCGTTCCTGCTCTCCAACCTGAGCTTTGCCCGGCGGCTGCGGCGGCTCCGGGTTCCTCTGGCGGCGGAGTGCCCCCTGCCGGTCTATACCCTGGCGGGCCTGCCCTCCCCCTGCCTGTTCGGCGTGCTCCGCCCGGCGGTGTACGTCACCCCGGAAACGGCGGCGGGCCCGGAGATGCTCCGCCATGTGCTGGCCCATGAGGTCACGCATTTCCGCCAGGGGGACCACCTCTGGTCGCTGCTCCGGTGCGCGGCCCTGGCGGTTCACTGGTGGAACCCCCTGGTGTGGCTGGCGGCGGTCCTCAGCCGCCGGGACGCGGAGCTGGCCTGTGACGAGGGGACGCTGCGCGTTCTTGGCGACGGCGAACGCCGGGCCTACGGCTCCACCCTGCTGGCCCTGGTCACCGCCAAGCCCCGGCCCGGGGACCTTCTGCGCTGCGCCACCACCATGACAGGGGACAAGCGGAGCCTCCGGGAGCGGGTGCGGCGCATTGCCCGGGCCCCGAAGCGCTGGCTGTGGGCGGCGGTGCTGTCCGCGGCCTTAGCCCTTCTGGTCTGCGCCTGTTCCTTCGCCAAATCCGAGACCCTGGAGACGCCGGAGGACGGGCCCCTGACGGCGGAGGAGCTGGAGCGGTTCAATACCGAAGTATTCAACGGCGACGGCTTCAACATGATGAACCAGTTCCTCTTCCTGGCCGTGGAGGCCCCGAAGGATTATCTACAAATCGACCTTTTCCAGCTCTTCTACAACGGCACGGGAGCGCCCATGGAGGTGACGGAGGAGGAGCGCCAAGCCGTGGCGGAGGCGGACTATGGCGGCGAGGACCCCATGGTGGACCTTGTGAAATGTCCTGCCTCTGAGATGGACGCGGTCTTGCGGAAGTACCTGGGCCTCACCCTTGACGAGACGGACCAATGGGGCCTGGACCGGTTCACCTATTTGGAGGAATACGACGCCTACTATGGCTTCCACGGCGACACGAACTATCCCGGCGAAGTCACCTTCATCTCTGGAAAATGGAAGGACGGCAAGGTTCTCCTGTACTACGAGGGCAGCGGCTTTCCCGGGCTCAGCAGCGGGAACGGCGAGATGAACATGGTCTCCTCCGGCCCGGCGTGTGTGACGCTGGAGCCGCAAAAGGACGGCGGCTACCGCTTCTTAAGCAACTGGGTCCGGAACGACGACCCACCCGTCATTCCCACGGCCTACCCGGCCTGGGAGCCGGAGCGGGTCATCCCCCTGGACGGCGTGGAGCCCTACCGGGCCCCGGAGCTCCAGGTGGAGCGCCGCGGCGATGCGGCGGAAACGCTGTACACCACACGCTTTGAACCCTATGAGGACAGGGACGACGGCTTTTATATAGAGGTCTGCCGCTCCGGAGACGGCGACCTCTATGCCGCCGTGGCGGTCTCTGCCACAGAGCGGGACTGCTTTTTAACCGTGCCCGGGAAGGACTCCGCCGGGTGGACGGCGGAGGACAGCGTGGAGCCCTTTACAAACCTGTTCGGCCAATCCGGCCTGCGGATTTCCTACTACGGCCAGCTGACCGAACACTCCTTCGGCAAGATCAACGACTATTACACCTTCTCCGGCGACGGTACGCCCTCCCTGCTCCTTCGGGCCCTGGGAAACGTGACCGAGGCGGACCTGGACGGGGACGGCGTGCGGGAGGTGGCCGCCTCCGACGGGTGGAATGTCTCCCGGCTCTTCTTCCTGCGGGACGGGACCCTTTTCGAGGCGGACCTGGACGCCCTCATTCATGACGTATGGCCCGAGGCGGGATATCTGGAATCCGGCTTCTGGGACCCGGACGGGCGGTACCTTTCCATGTCTGTGGAGGTCCCCCTCCCCGGCTATGACATCACGGTCACGGGCTACCGGACGCTGTTTTTCGACGGGGAAAACCTTCGGATTTATAAGGATGAGAGCGGCTACACGGATCATATCTCCAACAGCTTAAAGACCCCTCCGGCGGAGGTGCTGCGGCAGGCGGCGCTGTTCGTGGACACGCAGTTCCAGACCCAGGCGGCGGAGGGCTACGGCGTTGACGGCTCCGGGAACTACAACGAGGAAAATTTCGGCCCCGGGAACGTAATCTGGGACGACTGGCGCCTTACCGATTTGACCGGGCCGTCCTATGAGGATTTCGGGGACCTTCGCATCGAGATTTGGAACCTGAGCTATGAGATCCACACCACGACCCCGGACCGGATCGTCCTGGCGGGCGGGTCCTATCTGGGAGAGGACGGCTGGTGCATGATCGGCTACCCGGGATGCGATTACTTGTGCTTCCATCTGGACGAAAACGGGAAGCGGACCTTCCTGTTCTCCAAAATGGAAAATGACTGCCGCCCTGGATCGGAGATGTTCCGAGAGGATCTGACCCGCGCCCTGGAGAACGAAGGACTGCTGTCCCCGGACGAAGGCTAGAGAGAAACCTGTTTACTAGCATGTTACTAGCAAAACCCAAAACGCAAAACGCTAAGAACCCTAGAACCATTGCGGTTCTAGGGTTCTTTGGTGACCCGGCGGGGATTCGAACCCCGGACCCACTGCTTAAAAGGGAAGAAAGCGGGAACGCCCCAGAAGTCCTACGCGCCAACGGATTGACGTGTTGACAGGGAAAAATTTGCAACAAATTTCGCAAGCGGACATTTGTGGTTGTTTTTGATATCTCAAAATACATTGGATTTATTTTGTGTTCAGAACAGGCAAATCCGCCACCTTTCCACATAACTTTCGTAAATAGGAGACGACTATGAGTGAAACTTGCAAGTTGATTTCTGTCACTAACCAAAAGGGCGGCGTAGGTAATGGAAAGTAAGTGATAATGGAAAGCTGAGACAAAAAGGCGGGAGAAATAGGGAGAAAATGATTCATGAACTCGGAGTTCGCCACCCGCCAGTCGGATTCCGCCCCACCAGGCCCAGGCACCCCAGGGACGAAAGGCCTCCCGCTGTCCCACGTCCGTGAGAAGGCCCACGATATCCGCCGTCAGCACATGCGGCTGGGGCAGAATGTGCCGTAGGCCCAGAGGCGGGAAACCTCCTCAAAGCAGGCGGGCCCCCGGCTCTGAATGGGCTTCCGCCGAGGCAGAGGCCTCCGGCCCGCTTGCGCACTGGCAGCGGCCGGACCAGGAAAGAGTTTCCGCCAGACAGGGCGGCCTAGCGCGGAAATCCTGCCGGATTCCAAGCCAAACCGCCTTGCCTGACGGAAAAGACGCCTCAAACCAAACCTAGGAGCCGCTGGATTTTCTCTGGGATTCAAACACCCAGAAAATAGCGCCCAGGATCACAACTCCCCCTAGAATCGAACTGCCGCTGAGCGCTTCCCCAAAGGCGAAATAGCTCAGCCCGGCCGTAAAGACCACTCCCGCATACTGATAGATGCTGACTTCCGACGCTGGCGCGTGGCGGTAGGCATAGGTCAGCAGGAACTGCCCCCCGGCGGCAAACACGCCGACCATCAGCAGCATAAAGCAGACTGGCAGAGGGGGCACTACAAAAGAGGGCAGCAGCAGTACCGCCGAACAGACCGTGCTCAAAAGCGAAAAGTGGAAGATGATGACGGACGGCGCCGTAAAATTCTTGCAGTAGGACAGCATGGTGTAGGCGATTCCCGCCACCACCGCCGCGCTCAGGGCAGCCAGCAGGGGAAGTGGATTGGAGTCAAAGGAGGGCTGCATCGCGATGTAAGCCCCGAGAAGGCAGAGGGCGGTGGAGGCAATCTTGGGCTCCAGCTTGTAGGTCTTGACCAGCATGTCGCCCAGGGGCATCGCCTCCACGCCCAAGGCCCTGCACACCGCCACGCGCTTCGGGTCACAGGCCGTGATAATTTCGGCAATATGCGGGGTAATGCCCTCCATGTAGTAATCGTAGCTCTCTCCCAGGTCCATTTTATTGACGTTCATCAGGCTGGGGATGGGATGCAGCATGGCCCCCGCTCCCTCAAAGCCAGTTTCCAGCACGCCGGCCACGGGCTCCAGGCAGGGAAAGACCGGCCCCAGCACGTCCATCAGACGCCCGATGTCCCCCGCGGGCAGTGTCGCCACCGGAACGCGGACCTTTAAGGAAACGCTGATTTACCCCCCAATGATAAAAGATGTGATAAAATAAGGAAAAGGGGGCGCGGGGTATGAAACAGGAAAGTTTTAGCGATATGGAATACAGATGCCGGAAAAAGAAAACAAAACGGGAAGAATTTCTGGAAATCATGGACGAGATCATCCCATGGGAGGAATGGGTATCGCTGGTCGTCCCCCACTATCCAACCGGGAAACGCGGCCGTCCGCCGATTGAGATAGAAACCATGCTGCGGATGTATCTGCTGCAATGCTGGTTCAGCTTATCCGATGAAGGAGTAGCGGACGCAATTTATGACAGCTATGCCATGCGCAAATTTATGGGGATCAACTTTTTCGAGCAGGATGTCCCGGACGCCACGACCCTGCTGCACTTTCGGC
>CAJTCG010000024.1 GCA_910574635.1 Oscillospiraceae bacterium
TCATTTAGCTGTACAATCTTCTCGGACATAGTTTGCAGTCTCCTTTCAGAATGGTGTGTCGCAACTTCATTCTACCAGAGCTCTGCAAACTATGTCTCTTTTTCTTTTTGCGAAACTTATTCTACCTTATCCCGTTCAGCACTGGCCCGCTTCATTTCCTCCGTGACATGCCCATAAACGTCCAGGGTAAAGGCGGCGGTATGGTGTCCGAGATTACTTTGAACCGTCTTAATATCGTCCCCGGCCCGAAGCGAGGCCACGGCGTAGCTATGCCGGAGGTCGTGCAGACGGGCTTCCGGCAGACCAATAGAGGCCACCAGCCGCTTGCAATTGTGGTAGACCGTGTTCGGGGAAAGGCGGTGTCCCACTTCATCCGTGAACACAAACCCCTCTTCCTGCCAGAGAGGGCCAGCTTTTAACCGGGCTTCCGTCTGCCGGACCTTATGCCGCTTCAAAGTGGTGTCCCTGGATAGCTTTCATAAAAGCCCGAATCACTTCATCGTCCAGCGGCTTGAGTTCCTTCTGCTCCACTTTGGGCAGTACACAGGCCGTCGTAGGATTGGAATGAAGAGAACCAATTGCAATCGCCTGTTGCAAGGCTTTTTGAAAAATTCCGTGAATACACTTAATTGTTTTTGGCGATAGTCCGGGCTTATCTCCGTGAGCGATTCCAAGGTCATTATAAAACTGTCGATTCATCGCCGTAGAAATAATCTGACAAAATGACTTCCGGCATGGGCAGGGCCTCCTTTTGGGCAAAAGAAAAAGTACGATCTTTCAATCGTGTTTTCTCTCGAGTGCTAATTTGTGTCACATTGGCCTTATTTTGCGGTGACTGCCTGATATTTTTGGGTTCTGTGCGTCATTCTTTATCAGGTACATCCTTACGGCGGTCCTGTTTTTTGCCAAAATTTTCACTCCCGCAAACGCGCATACTCTCTTCTTCCCGGCGCACACTAAGAGGGCGCTGACGAGGCTCAACCATCTCTCCTTTCACCGTGAAAACGCGCTGGGGGGACAGGCGGGACAGCCCCTCAGCGTCTTAAAAAATCTTCACGCGGGAGGACCAAACTCATGACTAAGGACTGCACCAACGGCGGATGCGCCTGCACGCCCAACCAGAGCATTAAATGCACGGTAAACAACTGCGCCCACCACTGCCAGGACTCCGGCTACTGCGGCCTGAACACCATCCAGGTGGGCACCCATGAGACCAATCCCACCATGGTGGAATGCACCGACTGCCAGAGCTTCAAGCTGAAATAAGCGAACGGTTCCCCTCCCTTCCCGGGCCCTCCGGGAAGGGATACATAGAAAGGAGGCGGCGGCATGAAAGCAGCCTGGACGGCCCGGCTGGCAGGAGCGGCGGCGGGATTGGCCAACGGTTTATTCGGCGGCGGCGGGGGCATGGTCTTCCTGCCCATCCAATCCCGGTGGGGGAATCTGAGCCAGCGGAAGCTCTACGCCACCTGCGTGGGGGTCATTTTCCCGGTGTGCCTGGTGTCGGCGGCGGTGTACCTCTGGAAGGGCGGCGTGTCCCTGACGGAGTCCCTGCCCTATCTGGCCGGGGGCCTGATCGGCGGTTTTTTCGGCGGGAAGCTCTACGGGAAGATTTCCACCAAGTTTTTAAAGTGGCTGTTCGCCGCCTTCCTCTTCTACGCGGGGGTGAAATATCTGCTGTGACGGACTGGATCATACCCTTTCTCTGCGGCCTGGGGGCCAGCGTTGTTTCCGCCTGGGGCGTGGGGGGCGGAACGCTGCTGCTGCTGGTGATGACCCTCTTCCTGGGGGTGGACCAGCGGACGGCCCAGGGAATCAACCTGCTGTTCTTCCTCCCCACCGCCGCCAGCGCCCTGGTCTGCCACGCCAGGGGCGGCTATCTGGACAAGCCCACGCTGAAAGCCGCCGTGCCCGTAGCCGTCGCGGCGGCGCTCGTCGGGGCCTGGGTATCCAACGCGGTGGACGTGGAGGTCCTGCGAAAGCCCTTCGGGGTATATCTGCTGCTCTCGGGCGTCAGCCTGGTGTGGCCGAAAAAGAAAGACGGGAACCCTTAAAGCCCGCCCTCCGGGGCGGGGCTTTTTCGTTCCTCTGGACAGCCGCCGGAGGACCTGCTATAATGGGAAAACCATCGAACGTTTGGAGGGAACGCGCGTGAGCGGCAAAACCTTTATCTGGGACCTGGACGGGACCCTGCTGGACTCCTACGGCGTCATTGTCTCCAGCCTCCGCCGGACGCTGGAGGAGCTGAACGTCCCCATGGAGGAGGACGAGATCCGCCGCCGGGCCACGGCGGGGTCTGTCAGCGACGTGGTGAATTCCGCGGCGGCGGCCACCGGGCGGGCCTTTTCCGACATCAAGGCCCGCTACTCTGAAATCAGCGGCGGGCGGTATCTGGAAATCACGGCAACGCCCCACGCCCGGGAGGCACTGGAGGAAACCGCCGCCCTGGGGGCGGTCCACTTTGTCTACACCCACCGGGGCCGCACCACCGCCCCGGTTCTGGAACACCTGGGGCTGGACCGCTTTTTTAAGGAAGTAGTCTCCAGCCTGAACGGCTTTCCCCGGAAGCCCGCCCCCGACGCCCTGCTCTATCTGCTGGAAAAGCACCGCCTGGAGCGGGACCGGGTCTATTACGTGGGGGACCGGACCTTGGACGTGGACTGCGCCAAAAGCGCCGGAGTCCGCAGCGTCCTCTATTCCCCCTCCGGGGCCGGGACGGCGGACTATGTGATCCGGGATCTGCTGGACATTCGGAAGCTGGCGGCGGAGTGAACACGCGGGCCTCTTGGGGAGGGCCGCGCCGAAATTGACTTGTAAAGGAGGAACCGCCATGGAACAGCGGGAGCGCGCCGTCCGCCTCTGGTTTGACATGTGGCTGAAAAAAGAGGATCTGGGCGTTCTGGACCTTTTCGCAAAAGACGCCGTTTACATCGAAAGCTGGGGCCCGGAGTACCACGGCGCTCAGAAAATCAAGCTCTGGTTCGACGAGTGGAACACCCGGGGGACCGTCCTTCAGTGGGATATCCTCCAGTTTTTCCACCGGGAGGACCAGACCGTGGTGCAATGGTACTTCCGGAACCAAATGAACGGCGGCCGGGTGGAGGCCTTCGACGGGCTGTCCCTGATCCGCTGGGACCCGGCGGGCCGCATCTGCTTCTTACAGGAATTCGGCTGCAACGAGTCCCGATACGACCCCTATCAGGACGGCCCCGTCCCGAAATTCCGGGAGGGCTCCGCCGCCTGGTTTTAACCAAACGCCGCCCGGGCCCATTGCCCGGACGGCGTTTCTTGCTTTTGCCTGCGGGTCCGCCCTCACAGCCCCAGAATCGCCGAGGCGAAGCGGAAGTAAATCAGCAGGGAAATGGCGTCCACGATGGTGGTGATAAAAGGCGAGGCCATCACCGCCGGGTCAAAGCCGATGCGCTTGGCCAGCATGGGCAGAGAACAGCCTACCAGCTTGGCGCAGACAACAGTACATACCAATGTGCCGCAGATGACCGCCGCCACGTGTACGGTTACCATGGGGTTATGGAACAGCATCCGGTCAATGAGCATCAGCTTGGCGAAGTTGGCCGCCGCCAGCGTCACGCCGCAGACCGCCGCCACCCGCAGCTCCTTCCAGAGGACCCGAAAAAAATCGGAGAAGTTGATTTCCCCCAGGGAAAGGCCCCGGATGACGGTAACGCTGGCCTGAGAGCCGCAGTTGCCGCCGCTGTCCATCAGCATGGGGATATAGGCGGTGAGAATGGTCGCCGCCGCCAGGGCCCGCTCAAAGCTGGCGATGATCTGCCCGGTGAAGGTGGCGGAGATCATCAGCAGCAACAGCCATGGGATACGGGCCTTATAGGTCTCCAGCGTGCTGGTTTTCAGATAGGGCTTGTCGGAGGGGAGGATGGCGGCCATCTTCTCAATGTCCTCCGTGACCTCCTCCTGCAAGACGTCGATGGCGTCGTCCACCGTGACGATGCCCACCAGCCGCTCCTCCTTGTCCACCACCGGCAGGGCCAGAAAGTCGTACTTCCCCAGGGCCCGGGCCACGGCCTCCTGGTCGTCCAGGGTCTGGACGGCGATGAGGTTCCGCTCCATGATGTCGCCGATGACGTCGTCCTCCTCCGCCAGGAGCAGCGTGCGGATGGTCAAAAGGCCGATCAAATGCCTCCGGTCGTCGATGACGTAGCAGATGTTGATGGTCTCCTTGTCCGGTCCCGTCCGGCGGATGCGCTTCAAGGCGTCCTCCACCGTCATGTTGGCCTTCAAATCCACAAACTCCGTGGTCATGATGCTTCCGGCGGAGTCCTCGGGGTATTTCAGGACCTCGTTGATGCTCTTGCGCATTTCCGGGTCACAGTGGCGCAGGATGCGCTTCACCACCCCGGCGGGCATCTCCTCCACGATATCCGCCGCGTCGTCCAGGTAGAGCTCGTCCAGGACCTCCTTCAGCTCCGTGTTGGAGAAGCTGTGAATCAAAAGCTCCTGGTCATCGCTGTCCAGCTCCACGAAAACCTCCGCCGCCAGCTCCTTGGGCAGCAGGCGGAACACCACCGGCACCTTCTCGTCCAAATCCTGGCAGAGGGAGGCGATATCCGCCGCCTCCATGGGCAGCAGCAGGTCCCGGAGCTCCGCGTAGCGTTTTCGTCCGAACAACTCCTCGATTTTTTCCAGCAGCTCCGTTCGCTCGTTTTGCAGTTCAAACATGCCGGGACCTCCTCTCCTCACAGCTAGGCCGATTTTCAAACAAGGCCTAATAAAAACGCGAAAATCTCCAATCGTCCCGGTCCGGCACGACTGGAGAATCTTCCTCTCTGACAGGCGGACGCACCGCCCCTACCGTTTGAGCTTTAGCCTCACAAGGCGGTGAAATCGCGTTAGATGATACCTTCCCGTTCGATATCGCCTGTTCAAACCAACTGGTGATGTCTCCATCACTTCGCGGCAGCGACCCATATCCTTGTGGCAGCCTTACCTACCGGACCTTATGAAGTTTTTCCATGTAAATCTATATTATGCCTATTTCCCGCCCCTGTCAAGGGCGGGGCCCAAAAGCCTCCGGCGGATTTTCCTCGACCTTTTCGGAAATTTGTGGTATACTACCGATTTGTACGATATCTCTGTGTTCATCACCGTAAAATACAGCGATCCACCTCCGCCAAGAAAGGACGGTTCAACTATGTGGGCTGACAAAAGCGTATTCTATCAAATCTATCCTCTGGGCTTCTGCGGCGCGCCCAAGGAAAACGACGGCGTAACCGTAAGCCGCATCGGCAAAATCGGGGACTGGGCCCCCCATATCCAAAAGCTGGGGGCCGGCGCCCTCTACCTCTCCCCCATCTTCGACAGCGACCGCCATGGCTACGACACCCGGGACTACCGGAAGGTGGACTGCCGCCTGGGAACCAACGAGGACTTTGCCCAGGTGGTGGAGGTCCTCCACGCCCACGGCATCCGGGTGGTGCTGGACGGCGTGTTCAACCATGTGGGCCGGGGCTTCTGGGCCTTCCGGGACGTGCAGGAAAAGAAATGGGACTCCCCCTACAAGGACTGGTTCCATATCAACTTCGACGGCAATTCCAACTACAACGACGGCTTCTGGTACGAGGGCTGGGAGGGCCATTTCGAGCTGGTGAAGCTGAACCTCCGCAACCCCGCCGTGGTGGACTACCTGCTGGAGTGCGTGAAGTTCTGGGTGGAGGAATTCGGCATCGACGGCCTCCGGCTGGATGTGGCCTACTGCCTGGAAATCGACTTCCTCCGCCGCCTCAGGAGCTTTTGCGACGGTCTCAAGCCGGAGTTCTTCCTGGTGGGCGAAACCCTCCACGGGGACTACAACCGCTGGGTGGGGGACGGCCTCCTCCACTCCTGCACCAACTACGAGTGCTACAAGGGCCTCTATTCCAGCCTGAACTCCATGAACCTCTTCGAGATCGTCCACAGCCTCAAGCGCCAGTTCGGCCCGGAGCCGTGGACCCTCTACAAGGGCAAGCACCTTCTCTGCTTCGCCGACAACCACGACGTGACCCGGGCCGCCAGCATCCTGAAAAATCCCGCCCACGTCCCCCTGATTTACGGCCTGGCCTTTGGCATGCCCGGCATCCCCTGCCTGTACTACGGCAGCGAGTGGGGCGCCCTGGGGGAGAAGTCCCAGGGGGACGACGCCCTGCGCCCCGCCCTTGACGCGCCGGAGTGGAACGCCCTGACGGACCAGATCGCCGCCATGGCCCGGGCCCACCGGGAGAGCGAGGCCCTGTGCTATGGGGACTTCAAGGACATCGTCCTCACCAACCACCAAACCATCTTCCAGCGCCGGACGGACGCGGAGCGGGTCCTGGTGGCCGTCAACGCCTCAGACGCGCCCTACACCGCCCACTTTGACGCGGGCTGCGGCCAGGCGGTGGATCTCATCACCGGGAAGCTCCACGACTTCGGCGGCGGCAGTGAGCTGCCCCCCTACAGCGTGGCGTTCTGGAAGTGCGAGAAAGCATAAATACTTTATAAAAGTAAAACCGCCGCCGGATTTGAACCCGGCGGCGGTTTTTTATTCCGTCCCGCTCCAAGCGCTCCTCCTCTCCCCGGCGGAGAGGAGGGTAAACTCGTTTTTGCGAAACCGGATCAGCCCCTCCGCCTCCATGCGGCTCAGCTCGTGGGACAAGGCGCTCCGGTTCACGCAGAGGAAGGCCGCCAGCTCCTCCCGGGAGAAGGGAATGCGGAAGGTGTTGGTCCCCCGCCGCTCCGCCTGCATGGTGAGATAGACCAGCACCCGGTCCCGGAGGCCCCGCTGGGCCAGGATGGCCAGACGGTAGTGCTTGCGGAGATTGCCGTCGGAGAGGAGGGTCAGCAGATTCCGCCAGAGGATCGTCCGCGCCTCCCCGGACAGCGCCCCCGCTTCCAGCACCAGCGCCCCGGAAAACCGAAGGACCTCAAGCCGGTCCGCCGCCACGGCATAGTAGGGCGAGCGGCGGCTGCGGGTGCAGATCAGGTCCGTCCCCAGGGTATGGCCGGGCCCCAGTGCGTCCATCAGGCTGCTGGTCCCGTCGGAGAAAATCTGGGAGATCTGGACCTTTCCCCGAAGGACCACGCCGAACCAGTCCACCCGGTCCCCCGGCGCGATGAGGACCCTCTGCCTCTCAAATTCCCGGCGCTTCCCCCGGGGCAGGATTTCCTGCTCCAGTGTCTCCCGGGGCAGGTCCTGAAACAGGCGGCACCGGCTTAGAGCCGTCAAACGCGTATCCATGGCATCCCCTCCCTTTCTGGAAATTATAGCAGAGAAATGTTGTCATAACAACTTCTTTTTCCTCGGGCCTCCTTTATAATAGACCCAACTCACGCCGTCAGGTAAGAAAGGAGGCCGCCATGCGGGACCGCTACGCCAGGAACATCACCTACCTCCGCCTCTCCGTAACGGACCTCTGCTCTCTCCGCTGCCGGTACTGCATGCCCGCCGGAGGCGTCCCCAAGCGGGACCGCAGGGACGTCTGCTCTTTGGAGGAACTGGTGGAAATTACCCAGGCCGCCGTGGACTGCGGCGTCCGCAAGGTCCGCCTCACCGGCGGGGAGCCTTTGGTCCGCCGGGGGATTCTGGATATCTGCCGGGGGATTTCCGCCATTTCGGAGGTGGAGGAGCTGTGCCTCACCACCAACGGCGCGGCCCTCTCCCAACTGGCAAAGCCCCTCCGAGAGGCGGGGGTGGACCGGCTGAACGTCAGCCTGGACACCCTCCGGCCGGACCGATACGCCTACATGACCCGGGCGGGCCGTTTGGAGGAGGCCTTCCGGGGCCTGGAGGCCGCGGCGGAGGCGGGCTTTACCGGGACAAAGCTGAACGTGGTGCTGATGAAGGGCTTCAACGAAGACGAGATTCCCGATTTTGTCAGCCTGGCCCGGCGGTATCCCATAGAGGTCCGCTTTATTGAATTGATGCCCATTGGGGAGGGCGGAACCGCCCAATTCCTCCCCGCCCAGGCGGTGCTGGACGCCTGCCCGGACCTCCGCCCGGCGGAGGGCTCCGGCGTTGCCCGGCGCTACCGCCCCCCGGACGGGCCGGGGCTGGTGGGGCTGATCGAACCCATGAGCCACCGCTTCTGCAAAAGCTGCGACCGCATCCGGGTGACGGCGGACGGGAAGCTGAAGCCCTGCCTCCACTCGAACCAGGAGATCCCCCTCCGGGGACTCCACGGCGAGGCCCTGCGCCGGGCCATCCGGGAGGGCGCGGCCGCCAAGCCGGAGCGGCACCACATGAACGAAACCGGCCGCAGCGAGGCGGGCCGGAACATGCACCAGATTGGAGGCTGAACCAGATGGAAAACCTGGAATTGACCCACATCAACGAACAGGGCCGGGCCCGCATGGTGGACGTGACCCAAAAAGACGTCACCTTCCGCCAGGCCGAGGCGGAGGGCCGGGTCCGCGTGAATTCGGAGACACTGGCCCTCATCCGCACCGGCGGGACTCCCAAGGGGGACGTTTTGGCGGTGGCCCAGGTGGCGGGCATCCTGGCCGCCAAGCGCACCCATGAGCTCATCCCCATGTGCCACCCCCTGCGGCTGACGGCGGTGGACATCGCCTTTACCCTGGAGGAGGAGGCCGTCCATATCCGCTCCAAGGTGAAGTGCAAGGGGGAGACCGGCGTGGAGATGGAGGCCCTGACGGCGGTTTCCGCCGCGGCGCTGACCATTTACGATATGTGCAAGGCCGTCCAGCGGGACATGGAAATCACCGAGATCCGCCTCTGCCGGAAGAGCGGGGGCAAGACCGGCAGCTATGTAAAGGAGTGGTGAACGTGGCAGAAGTGGTATCCGTCAACATCAGCGAGAAAAAGGGCACCGTCAAGCGGGAGGTTCCGGAAATCCAACTGAAGCTCCGCCACGGCATCCTGGGAGACGCCCACGCCGGGGACTGGCACCGGCAGATTTCCCTGCTGGCGGAGGAGAGCGTGGACAAAATGCGCGCCCTGCTGCCGGAGCTTCAGCCGGGGGCTTTCGCGGAAAATATCAACACCCGGGGGCTGGATTTGAAGTCCCTTCCCATCGGGACCCGGCTCCGGCTGGGGGAGACGGTGGTGGAGGTCACCCAGATCGGCAAGGAGTGCCACAATGACTGTGCGATCAAAAAAGCCACCGGGAAGTGCGTCATGCCCACGGAGGGCGTCTTCGCCGTGGTGGTGGAGGAAGGGATCGTCCGCAAGGGCGACTCAATTGAGATTATAAAAGATTCTATATAAGGAGCGAGCGCCATGAAGCTGATCGCGACACAAGAAGCCGTGGGCCACGTCCTCTGCCACGATATGACCCAGATCATTCCGGGAACGTACAAGGACGCCCGCTTCCGCAAGGGCCATGTGGTCCAGGCGGAGGACATCCCCGTCCTCCTTTCCATGGGCAAGGAGCACCTCTATGTCTGGGAGATGGCCCCCGGCATGGTCCACGAAAACGACGCGGCGGAGCGCCTCTGCGCCCTCTGCCGGAACGAGAGCATGGACCGGAGCGCGGTGAAGGAGGGGAAAATCGAGCTCACCGCCGCGGCAGACGGCCTGCTTCTTGTGGACAGCGCCCGGCTGAACGCCGTCAACGCCCTGGAGGACATCCTGATCGCCACCCGCCACGGCGGCACGGCGGTTCGCAAGGGGGACAAGCTGGCGGGGACGCGGGTGATCCCCCTGGTCATTGAGGAGGAGAAGCTCCGCCGGGCGGAGGACGCCGCCGGGGACCGGCCCCTGCTGGAGCTGCGTCCCTGGAAGCTGAAAACCGCCGCCGTCGTCGCCACGGGCAGCGAGGTGGCCAAGGGCCTGATTCAAGACGCCTTTACCCCGGTGGTGGAGCGGAAGCTGGCGGCGTTCGGCATCGAAACCATCGAGCGCCGGACACCGGGGGACGGCGTCGAGGCGGTGAAAGACGCCATTTTGGAGGTCAAGGCCGCCCGCCCGGACCTGATTCTCTGCACCGGCGGCATGAGCGTGGACCCCGACGACAACACCCCCGGGGCCGTGAAGCGCAGCGGGGCGGATATTGTGGACTACGGCGCGCCCGTCCTGCCGGGGGCCATGTTCCTGCTGGGGTATTTTAAGGACGGAACCCCTATCCTGGGCCTTCCCGGCTGCGTCATGTACGCCAAGCGGACCATCTTCGACCTGGTCCTGCCCAAGATCGCCGCCGGGGTCCCCATTGCCCGAAAGGACCTCACCTCCCTGGGCGAAGGCGGGCTGTGCCTGGGCTGCGAGGTCTGCACTTACCCCAACTGCGGGTTTGGGAAGTAGCCCCAGGGGCGCCGCCCCTGGACCCCGCCGCCTTTGAAAAGGCGGGCGAAACTTTTATTCCGCGTGATAGGAAGAGGAGAACAACGATGAAACGAGGATGGATCCTGATTTTGACCCTGGCTCTGTCCCTGACCGCCTGCGGCGGTTCCAAGAACAGCGGCGCGGAGCTGACCGTCTTTGCCGCCGCCTCCTTGCAGGAGACCCTGACGGAGATCGGCGAGAATTACCAAAGGGAACACCCCGGCGTCACTCTGGTATTCAACTTCGATTCCTCCGGCACGCTGAAAACACAGATTGAAGAGGGTGCGGACTGCGATATTTTCATCTCCGCCGGGCAGAAGCAGATGAACCAGCTGGACGCCGCCGCCGCTCCCGCCGTCAATGCCGATGCCCCGGAGGAAAACGCGGAAGACAGCCTGGATTTTATTGCCTCCAATACCCGCTTCAATCTTCTGGAGAACAAGGTCGCCCTGGTGGTCCCGGAGGGAAATCCGGCGGGCATTCAAAACTTTGGCGGTTTGAAAGCCGCCCTGGAAGCCGGAGACGTCCTCCTGGCCATGGGGAACGAGGACGTGCCCGTGGGACAGTACACCCAGAAGATTTTCGCCTATTTCGGGCTGGATGAGGCGGCCCTCAACGCCGCCGGGGTTTTGACCTACGGCTCCAACGTCAAGGAGGTCACCACCCAGGTATCCGAAGGGGCGGTGGACTGCGGGATCATCTACGGGACCGATGCGTTTTCCGCCGGACTCACCGTGGTGGACACCGCTACGGCGGAGATGTGCGGGCAGGTCATCTACCCCGCCGCTGCGCTGAAAAACAGCAAATTTCCCGAAGAGGCCCAGGCCTTCCTGGACTACCTCCGCACCCCCGCCGCCGGGGCCGTGCTGGAGGCCGTGGGCTTCACGCCCCTGGGATAACAAAAGCGGGAGGGCCCCTATGGACTGGTTTCCCCTTTACAACTCCATCCGTATTGCCGCTGTTTCCACGGTGCTGGTGTTCTTCCTGGGCGTCTTTGCCGCCCAGGCCATCGCCCGCGCCCCCCGGCTGGTAAAAGGCGTGCTGGACGTGGTCCTCACCCTGCCCCTGGTGCTGCCCCCCACGGTGGTGGGCTGGCTGCTGCTGCTGGTCCTGGGGCCCCGGCGGCCCCTGGGGGGGTGGTTTCTGGAAACCTTCGGCCTCCGGCTGGCCATGACCTGGCAGTCCGGTGTCTTTGCCGCCGTGGCGGTGAGCTTCCCCCTGATGTACCGCACCGCCCGGGGGGCCTTCGAGTCCTTCGACCAGACCCTGGCCCAGGCGGGCCGGACCCTGGGACTCAGCAATTTCTATATCTTCTGGCGGGTCCAGATGCCCGTCTGCCGCCAGGGCATTCTGGCGGGGACGGTGCTGGCCTTCGCCCGGGCCCTGGGGGAGTACGGGGCCACGTCCATGCTGGCGGGCTACACCCCCGGCCGCACCGCCACCGTCTCCACCACCGTCTATCAGCTCTGGCGCACCGGGCAGGACGCCCTGGCCTTTCGCTGGGTGCTGGTGAACCTGGGGATCTCCGCCGCCGTGCTGCTGGCGGTAAACCTGCTGGAGCGAAAGGAGGGGCGCTCATGGCCCTGACCGCCCGGATACAAAAGCGTTACGGGGACTTCCTCCTGGACGTGGACTTCACGGCGGAGGACGGAGCGGCCCTGGCCCTGCTGGGGGCCTCCGGCTGCGGGAAGAGCGCGACCCTCAAATGTGTCGCCGGCATCGACCGGCCGGACCGGGGGCGGATTGCGCTGGACGGACGGGTCCTTTTTGACAGCGCGGCGGGAGTGAACCTCCCGCCCCAGCAGCGCCGGGTGGGCTTCCTCTTTCAAAGCTACGCCCTGTTTCCCCACATGACGGTGGAGCGGAACGTGGCCGTCTGCCTGGGCCGCATGGACAAGCGGCGGCGCCGTGAGCGGACGGCGGAGCTGCTGGCCCTTTTGCATCTGGAGGATCAGGCGGACCTCTATCCCCGGCAGCTCTCCGGGGGGCAGCAGCAGCGGGCGGCCCTGGCCCGCATTCTGGCGGCGAAGCCTGGGGTTTTGCTGCTGGACGAGCCCTTTTCCGCCCTGGACGGCTTTTTGAAATGGCAGCTGGAGCAGGAGCTCCGGGAGGTTCTGGAGCGCTTCCCAGGCCCCGCCGTCTGGGTCAGCCACGACCGGGGGGAGGTTTACCGGAACTGCTCCCGGGTCTGCGTGCTGGAGGACGGGAAGTCCGCTCCGGCGGCGTCCATGGCGGAGCTGATGGCAAACCCCGGCACCGTCGCCGCCGCGCGGCTCTCCGGGTGCAAAAACTTCGCCCCTGTCCGCCCCGGCCCCGCCCCGGGGCTGGTGGAGGTTCCGGCCTGGGGGCTGGTCCTTCGCGCCCCCTGGCGGGAGGGAGCCGCGGCCGTAGGCCTCCGGGCTGACCGCATCCGCCCGGAGGAGGCGGGGGCGGTCAACGCCTTCCCCTGTCAAATCCTCCGGGTAACGGAGGACGTATCTTCCGTGTTCGCCGCCCTCCGCCCGGAGGCGGCTTCCCCCGGGGCCCCGCCCCTCTGGATGGAGCTGGCAAAAGACGCCTGGGCCGCCCTGCCGGACCGGGAGCGCCTTTGGGCGGCGGTCCGCCCGGAGGACCTGATGTTATTGAAATAGGAGGAGATTTCATTTGTATACCGCCGCCGTCCTCACCGTCAGCGACCGGAGCTTCCGGGGCCAGCGCCCCGACGAAGCGGGCCCGCTGGTATGCTCCCTGCTGGAGGAGGCAGGATATTCCATTCTGGAAACCGGCGTCGTCCCCGATGAGCAGCCGGACATTGAAGCCGCCCTCGTCCGCCTGGCGGACCAAACCGGAGCCGCCCTGGTGGTGACCACCGGTGGCACCGGCTTCTCCCCCCGGGACGTGACCCCGGAGGCCACCCTGGCCGTCTGCGAGCGTCTGACCCCCGGCATCCCGGAGGCCATGCGGGCCGCGTCCCTGGCCATCACCCCCCGAGCGATGCTCTCCCGGGCGGCGGCGGGCATCCGGGGCGGGACCCTCATTATCAACCTCCCCGGCAGCCCCAAGGCGGCCCGGGAAAACCTGGAAGCGGTGCTGCCCGCCTTGGAGCACGGCTTGAAGATGCTTCTGGGCGGGCCCGCCGATTGTACCTCCGCCTTTTCGTGAAAAGAATCCTCCCGCCCAAGGGGCGGGAGGATTCTTTCTATACTTTATAAATGTGATGGGCAGCTATGCCCCGCCTTCCCGGCGGCCTCCCGCCGGAGGGCCCGCTCATAGATCAGCTCCCCGGTGATGCTGACGGCGATTTCCTCCGGCGTCACCGCCTTGATGGCGGTACCGATGGGGGTGTGGACCCGCCGGGTTGCCTCCTCCGAAATGCCCGCCTCCCGGAGCCTTCCGTTGACATAGGCGGTCTTCGTCCGGGAGCCCATGACCCCCACGTAGCGAAGGGGCCGCCGGAGGAGCTGCTCCTCCACCTCGAAGTCATGGCTGTGGCCGCTGGTCATGACCACGGCGTAGTCCTCCGCCGTCAGCTCCAATCCTCCGGCGATATCGGTATACGCGCGGCACACCACCGCCTCCGCCTCCGGGAAGCGCTCTTTACAGGCAAACTCCGGCCTGTCGTCGAACACTACCACCCGGAAGCCCACGCTCCGCAGAACCGGAACCAGGGCCAAGGCACAGTGCCCGCCGCCGAAGATCACCACCCGTTCCCCCACCGGCAGAGGGAAGGTTAACCGTTCCCCGTCCCAGACGGGACCTGCGGGGCCCGCCTCCAGCAGGGCCGGGTCCGCCCCGGCCTCCAGGGCCAGCCAGCCGCTCCGGTGGGCCTCCAGCCGCTTTAAAACCTCTTGGGCCACGCTCCGCCAGCTCCCGCTGTCACGGGGGATGCGCTGGAAGAGCACGGTCTGCTCTCCGCCGCAGACGGAATCCAATTCCCCGCCGTGGCGGAGCTCCAGGCGGCGGACGGCGGACCGCCCCTCACGCAGCAGCTCCGCCGCGAAAGCCAGGGCCTGGGCCTCCCCCGGCCCGCCGCCGATGGTCCCGGCCATCAGGCCCTCCCGGCCCGCCAAAAGCTGGGACCCGGCCCCCCGGGGGGTGGACCCCTGAGCCAAGACCACCGTCACCAGCACGGCGTCCTCCCCCCCGTCCAGCAGGGCCAGCAGATTTTCAAAGATCATGCGCATAAGGGCGCTCCTTTCTTATGAGAGGGAAATCCGGGGCCTACCGGCTTTCCAGGTTCCCGGAAAGCACCATCTCCCGGGTCAGCGGCGTACCATCCGGCAGCTCCACCGTAATGGAGTGCCAAAGAGATCCGCCGCGTTCGTCCTCCTGCGCCTCATGGCTGTAGTGCATGGAGACGCTGTGGACCGTGGTCCGGGGGGACAGCTCCGCATAGAGCTCCATGGCCCGGTCCGCCATGGCCTCCCGCATGGCTGCTTCCTCCGGGACCGGGGTGCTGTTCCTGTCCCCGAAGTCGATGCGGATCTCCACCACCGGCGCGGCCTCCCTTCCGCTCTCCCGTCAGCCTCCCGCCAAAAGCGGATACGCCGCCCAGGACAGCGCGTATAAGATGTAGACATGAGCGGGGTAGAAGGCGTAAAAGAAAGCCTTCGGCCCCCGGCCCCGTTCTCCATTGTAACACAGCATCAAAGCCACCGCAAGGGCCCCGTACCACTCGTAGGCGGTGGTAAACATCATAGTCCAGTGAAACTCCGGGGATTGGAACAGCAAAAGCAGGGGAAGCAGGAAGGAAAACACCATCGTTCCCGCCACGAAAGCCCCGGCCTGGACCCTCCGGTTCCGGCGGAACGCATAGAGAAGCACGCCTGTTGCAATGACGGAAATGCTGGCGTCCGGGTTGCTGTTCCACATGGGCAGGAGGGTATAGCCCAGGGCGAGCAGGGGCATCTGGAGGGCGTGCACGCCCCGCATCAGAAGCCCCGCCAGAATGGGCCACGCCAGGGGCAGGACCACCGCCGCCAGCCCCGGGCCCCAGCGCTTTTCCCCCAGCCAGTCGATCCCCTGAAAAACCACCATTAAAATGGCAAAGGAGGTCATCATGCCGTTCATGGGATAGAATCCGTCGGGCCGGATCGGAAGAAGGCCGCATAGCATCAAAAGCAGCAGGCCGGACATCAGAAGGTGGATTGCGTATACTTTCATGAAGTACCGCCTTCGGTCATGCGTATGGGAAAATCCCTCCACCAGGCAGAACAGGAACAGCGGCGCGGCCAGCCGTCCTGCCATGCTGAACCACTCCGGCACCCGTCCTGTGTAAGCGAAGAAATAGTGAATGTGGTCCAGGACCATCAAAATCAGGGCAATCCATTTCAGCCCTGTGGAGCTGAGGCCCCTTGTTCGTATACTCTCCATGCGCGTGCTTCCTTTCATTTTGTATTATTGAGTTGGTGTATTGCTATAATAATACAGTCATAAAAGAAAGTCAACCCTAAAAAGACCCGCGCCCGGTCGAGGACCGGGCGCGGGCAGAAGGAAGGTGGAGTTCCTTCCGGGGGCCGGCTTAGTTTGCGCCGGGATTTTTGGAGCGGATCACAAACAGCGCGCCGATCATCAGCACGATGCCGATGGGCAGGCCCAGCAGGCCCGGGGCCCCCATGCTCACCAGGATGCCCGCGATGAGGTAGGTGACGCCGGACACCACCGCGCAGGTGATGGCGTAAGGCAATTGTGTGGACACATGGTTTACGTGGTCGCACTGGGCGCCCGCGGAGGCCATGATGGTGGTGTCGGAGATGGGGGAGCAGTGGTCGCCGCAGACCGCGCCCGCCATGCAGGCGGAGATGCAGACGATGGCCATGGGGTTGTCCATGGAGAAGACGTTCTGCACGATGGGAATCAGGATGCCGAAGGTGCCCCAGGAGGTGCCGGTGGCGAAGGCCAGCAGGCAGCCGATGGCGAACACGATCAGAGGCAGGATCATCTGGAGGCCGCTGGCGGAAGACCGGACGAAGTCCCGGACGAAGAATTTCGCGCCCAGGGAGTCCGTCATGTTCTTCAGGCTCCAGGCGAAGGTGAGGATCATGATGGCGGGGACCATGGCCTTGAAGCCCTCGGGGATGCAGCCCATCATCTCCTTGAAGCTCATGGAGCGGCGGATGAGGTAATAAACCAGGGTGAACACCAGGGCAAAGGCAGAGCCCAGCATCAGTCCCACGGAGGCGTCGGAGTTGGAGAAGGCGGTGATAAAGCCCTCGCCGTCAAAGAAGCCGCCGGAGTAAATCATGCCGATGACGCAGCAGATGATGAGGACCACCACGGGAAGCACCAGGTCCAGCACCCGGCCCTTGTCCTCAGGCGCGTCGTCCTCGGCCCCGGCGTAGGGGTTGGAGCCGGAGAAGAGGTCGCCCTTTTCGATGGCGTTTTTCTCGTACTTCGCCATGGGGCCGAACTCGGCCTTCATAAGGATCATGCCCACCATCATGACGATGGTCAGCAGGGCGTAGTAGTTATAGGGGATGGCCCGGAGGAAGAGGTTGAAGCCCTGGCCGTCCTCGGCAAAGCCGGCGACAGCCGCGGCCCAGGAGCTGATGGGGGCGATAATGCAAATCGGGGCGGCGGTGGCGTCGATGATGTAGGCAAGCTTTGCCCGGGAGATGTTGTGCTTGTCCGTAATGGGCCGCATGACGCTGCCCACGGTGAGGCAGTTGAAGTAGTCGTCGATGAAAATCAGCACGCCCAGGAGCACGGAGGCCAGCTGGGCCCCGACGCGGCTCTTAATGTGGTCCTTGGCCCAGCGGCCGAAGGCGGCGGAGCCGCCCGCCTTGTTCATCAGGCACACCATGGAGCCCAGGATAATCAGGAAGATCAGGATGCCCATGTTGTAGGAATCGGTGACGGAGGCCACGATGCCGTCGTTGAACACATGGAGGATGGTGGCCTCAAAGGCGAAGCTGGAGTACAGCAGGCCGCCCACCAGGATCCCTAAAAACAGGGAGGAGTAGACCTCCTTGGTAATCAGCGCCAGGGCGATGGCGATGATGGGGGGAATCAAGGACCAGAAGGTGTTGTAGAAGGGGCTGGGGGACTCCACATAGCCCACATAGCCGCTGTCCGCGCAGGTTTCGCAGGGGACGGCCTCCCCCTCGTCGGAAAGGACGACGCCGGAGGTTCCGCAGTCGGGGCACTCAATGTACTTCGTGCCCGCCAGTTCCGTGGGGTCCTCCCCGGCGGCAAGGGCAGGTACGGTCATGGCCGCGCACAGCAGCATTACAACCGCCAGCAGAGGCAAAAACCGTCTTCTCAGGGTTCTCATAGCACTCTCTCCTAAATGAAAATAAAGTCATGACAGCTCGTCATGACTTCACTCCGTACACACTTTCGGATGAATCCACGACAGCGCTCCACCTCCGAAGAGGTGACAGTCCGGGGGATGTTCTCCCCGCGGCCCGGCTCCGGCTCCCTCAGGGGGGAGGGCGAAGCCTCGGCGGAAGCCCCTTTCCCCCTCCCCGGCTCCTGAACCTCTGGGGAGGCGTACTCTTGACGTCCGCGCCTCTATCATGCTGGCCCCTATTATAGTAGCCTGTCCCGAAATGTCAACCACTTTTCAGAAAATTTTTCCGCCCTTTTGGCCGGGAGGTCCCTGAAACCGGAATCTTTCGGCGGGGATCTCCCGCCCCCTCCCCGGACGGGCCGCCCGCCTTTGCGCACTTTGACCAGCCTCCGCCCCGGCCTCCCCGGCTCTGTCGGGCAAAACGACGATTTTTGGAAAAGCGTTTGACATGGGCCGAGGAGGTGCTACAATAAGGAAATGCGCAGTCTGCGCAGCAAAAAAACGCAAAGCCCCAAGGAGGCGAAAAGGATGAAGTTTTCCAGCAAATGCGAGGCGTGCAGCCTCTCTCCCATTCGGAAATTCCACCCCTATGTGGTGGCGGCGGAGGCAGCCGGGCGGCGCGTCCTCCATCTGAACATCGGACAGCCCGACGTGGAGACCCCCCAGGCATTCTTTGACGCCGTGCGGGGCTTTCAAAATTCCGTTCTGGCCTACGCTCCCGCCGGCGGCGTGGACGCGTACTTAGAGGCCGTGCGGAACTATTACCAGGGCTTCGGCGTCTCCCTGGCTCCGGAGGATATCCTGGCTACTTACGGCGGCAGCGAGGCCCTTCAGCTCACCGCCGCCTGCATCCTGGACGACGGGGACGAGGTTTTGATCCCCGAGCCCTTCTATCCCAACTACGACACCTTCATCGGCGTCACCGGCGGGAAAATCGTGCCCATCCCCACCACGGCGGAAGAGGGCTACCGCTTCGCCAGCCGGGAGAAAATCGAGCCCCTCATTACCCCCCGCACCAAGGCCGTCATGGTCACCAACCCCGGCAACCCCACCGGCGCGGTGCTCACCCGGGAGGAGCAGCGCCTCCTGGTGGACATCTGCAAGGAGCACGGCCTCTTCCTGGTCAGCGACGAGGTCTACCGGGAGATCATCTACTCTGGGGAACCCCTCAGCTCCCTGCTGAAGTTCGAGGACGCGGCGGAGAACATCATCGTCACCGACTCCATCTCCAAGCGCTTTTCCTCCTGCGGCGCCCGGGTGGGCGCGCTGATCTCCCGGAACCGGCACTTTATGGAGCTGGCCATGAAGATCTGCCAGGGCCGCCTCTGCGCCGCCACGCTGGACCAGCTCGGCGCCGCCGCCCTCTACCAAACCATGACGCCGGAATACCTGGCCTCCGTCCGGGACGAGTATGGCCGGAGGAAGGACGCTCTAGTTGCGGCCCTCTCCAAGCTCCCCGGCGTCACCCACAGCTCCCCGGAGGGCGCGTTCTACGTCATGGCCACCCTCCCCGTGGACGACGCGGAAAAGCTCCAGTACTTCCTCCTTCAGGAGTTTGAGGACCAGGGCGAAACCGTCATGTACGCCCCCGGCGAGGGCTTCTACGCCACCCCCGGCAAGGGGAAAAACGAGGTCCGCATCGCCTACGTCACGCAGCCCAAGGAGCTGACCCGGGCCATCGAGCTTCTGGGCCTGGGCATCGAGGCGTACAACCGGAAAAACGGCAGGTAAGCGGGAGGGCCCTTCATGATTCGCCATATCGTCATGTGGAAATTCCGCCCCGGCACCGAGGCGGAACAGGAACAGTTCCTCAGCGGCCTCCGGGCCCTGCAAGGGGTTGTCCCCCAGCTTCTTCAAAGCGAGGTCGCCCGAAACGTGGGGGCCGGGAATTACGACGCCGTGCTGGTCAGCGAGTTTAACAGCCTGGAGGACCTGGAAGCCTATAAGAACGACCCCCGGCACAAGGCGGTCTCCGCCCTGTGCAAGTCCATCCGGGAGGACCGGGTGGCGGTGGACTATGAGGTTTTATAAAGTCTCGACATCAATGCCGCCGTATCTATAAAGAGCCGCGCCGTGAAATCACGGCGCGGCTCTTTTCAATTTGCAAGGAGCTCAGCGGCTGCGCCGCAGGGCCTCCAGGTCTCCCGCCTGGATGGCCCGGAGGCTTTTCGAGAGCTTTTCCAGGGGCCAGTCCCACCACCGCAGCTCCAAAAGCGCGTCGATGCTCTCCTGGTCAAACCGCCGCCGGATAGGCCTGGCGGGAACGCCGCCCACGATGGTATAGGGCGGCACATCCTTGGTCACCACGGACCGGGCCGCCACGATGGCCCCGTCCCCGATGGTGACGCCGGAGAGGATCACCGCTTCATAGCCGATCCACACGTCGTTCCCGATTACGATATCCCCCCGGTGGTCCCAGGCCTCCGTCACCTCCATCCCGTGGCCCCACTCCTCGTAGAAGATGGGAAACACATAGGTGGACAGGGAACCCAGGGCATGGTTGGCGCTGTTCATCAAAAACCGCGCCCCGCAGGCGATGGAACAGAACTTCCCAATCACCAGCCGGTCGCCGTTGACGGGGTAGTGGTACAGCACGTTGTTCTTTTGAAAGTCCCTGGGATCGCGGGCAAAATCGTTGTAGATTGTAAAATCGCCAATTTCAATTCTCGGATTCTGGACGGCGTTTTTCAGATAGATGGTTTGGCTGTCCCCTGTCCTGGGGTACAGCTTCGTGGAAGCCGGAATCGTCATGGAATCTTCTCCTTTTTCATTTGACGTTAGTTTGGACGATTCCGGCTCAGGCAATGCAGCGCCTCACCCGCTCCCACTCCCTTCGATTTTAAAGCACGTTTCTAAATATCGCGGCAAAGCCGCCGCTCTATCCCCGCAGCAGCGCCGTCCGGGCGTCCAGCTTCCCGTTCTCCAGCGTCACGACGCCGTAGGTAGGCCGGGCGTAGTCCCCAATGCTGCCGGGGTTTAAAAACAGCGTCTTCCCCCGCATGTCCACCAGGGGCTTGTGGGTGTGCCCGAACAAAAAGAGATCCAAATCCTTCTCCTCCGCCGCCAGGCCCGCCGCCAGCAGGGACTGCTTCACGCCATAGGTGTGCCCGTGGCACAGCAGCACCCGCTTGTCCCCCAGGCGCAGCAGCTTCTCCGCCTCCCGGGAGCCCCGGAAATAGTCGCAGTTGCCATATACCTGCTCAAAGGGCAGCTCCGGGAAGCGGTCGTGGAGCCGTTCCCCGTCCCGCCAGCAGTCCCCCAGGTGGAAAACCATCCGGGGCGCCTCCCGCTCCACGGCCTGGATCATATTAAAAATATTCCCATGGGAATCGGACAAAACCAGCACTTTCATAAAGGTGCTCCTCCTCTCCGCGTTCAGCGCGGGGCTTTCCCTGCTTCCTCCGTCAAATAGTAAACATCAGTATAGTAAAGTCCTTCCGAATTTGCAAGAATCTGCGGACCAAATTTATACTTTATTAAGAATTTGCCCGGCATGTTTGCAAAATCCGCCCATTTTTCTAAAAGCCTTTCGCCGCCCCGGGACTGCCTGTTTCCCGGGGCCCTTTCGTATTACTCGATATGGCAGAGGTACAGGACCTCCCGGCCAGCCGCTCCACCACGGTCAGGACGAGGGTATCCCATCCGGGCCGATCCAGGGCCTCCGTCCAGCGCCCGGCGGGGATGCCGTCCAAGTACGCCTGGGGGACAATGCCCCGGTAGGCGGACTTCCAGCTCTCCTCATAAATCCGGCGGACTTCCAGGCGGCTCTCCGTCTCCCGCAGCGGCCGAATCTCCATCCTGCCCCTCCTTTTCCCCAATCAGCGCCAGCTTTTTCCGGCGGTCCAAGCGCTTGATGGCCGCCTCCCGCCGGAGGGCGGCGGATTTGTCCGCCGCTTCCTCCCGGTAAACCGGCTCCACCGGCAGGCGGCTCCGGGTGTACTTAGCGCCCCTGCCGCTCCGGTGGGCTGCCAGCCGCCGGGGCAGATCGTTGGTGCAGCCGGTGTAGAGCGTCCCGTCCCCGCAGCGGAGGATGTACACCGTCCAGCCCATGCCGCCGCCTCCCTTCGTTCTCTGGTTCCGGGAAACACTATACCATACCGGCGCTTCAAATGCAAAGGCCGCATAGGGACTTCCCCGGTTTTCATAGGTTAAGAGGAGAGGGCGGGCATCCCGCTCCTAAATTCGGTCCGCCGCCAGCCGGGAAAGCGGCAGCCGGGGCCTCGGGCTCCGGTAAGGAGGTCTTATGCTGTCCGCCGCGCTGCTGCTGTTCGCCAATACGCTGCTGTTTTCCCTGCGCCTCTCTGGCGGCGGGTCCTTCCCCAAGCCCCTGACCGCCGCTGAGGAGCGGGAGTGGCTGGAAAAGTATGCCCAGGGGGACCCGGAGGCCCGGCAGGTGCTCATTGAACGGAATTTGAGACTGGTGGCACATATTATTAAGAAGGGGTGAAGCGGAAGGAAAAATTTTGTGCGGCGGGGGGCAAGGCTGCATTTCAACGGCACAGCGGCAATTACATTCCGTTGCCTCAAATCCTCATTATAGCAATCCAAGAAATTAACAAGGAATACCAGCGGCAGGAAACCAACCAGCACAGTCGGATGGGCGGATCAGCGAGAAAGCCTCAGCAATACCATGCGGAAGCTGGGGCAATAATCTGATTTTCAGCTTGCGAAGAATCGCCATGATTTTTGACCACATAGTTTCGATTGTATTCAAATCAGGGCTGTACGCTGGCAAGTACCATAATTTCATGCCAGCTCCCTGTAAAAGCGTTTGGACCTCTTTGACATGATGCGTGCGCATATTATCCATGATAACAATATCCCCTTTGTGCAGTGTGGGAATGAGCGTGTTCTTGAGATAGTCCAGAAATTTTTCGCGGGTCGTTCCACCGCTGTAAATCGTATAGGCCGTCTCACCATTAAGTCTTACGGAGGAAAGAATCGTGGTATTGGCAGGTGTATTCAAGGGAGTCTTGTCTACGGACCGCTCCCCGCCAATGGCCCTCCCATAGCGGCAGCTCAAGTCTGCGTTTACGCCGCTTTCATCCAGAAATACCAGTTTCTCCGCTTCGCATTGCGTGATCATTTCACTCCAGGCTTCTCTCGCCGCCATAACATCGAACACGCTCCCGCTCTGCCGCGTAAAAGGACTTCTTCTTGTAAACATAACCAAGACCAATCACGGCCTTTCGCACCGTTTCGTCACTGACAGACAGTCCCTGCTTTTCGATAATCTCGTCGATCGTAATATCCGGCTGGGCCATGATCAGTTGATCAATTTCCTGCAAATCTTCCTCTGTCAGGGCCGGTTTCCTTCCGCGTTGACTGGTTTGAAGCTTTACACTGCCGGTTTTCTTCATTTACACGCTCAAACGATACACTGTGCTTGTACTCACCCGGAAACACTTTGCTACTGTTTGCGCATCGCGGGTCTGCTCATATACCTGTACCAGTAGTCTTCGCGCCTCATTTTGTAATATTGCTATCACCTTCTGATAACATTCTACACCTTTAGTCAATTTATTGCTATTTTATTGGATTGCTATAAATCCTCGCCAACTAGCTCGTCAGAACGCTTGATCGGCTCTTTGCCGGACAGGATATCGGCCTTGGAGCGGCGGCCCTGCTTACGTTTCAGCGCATCCATTTTCATCTCAGTGGCTCTGGCCAATTCAGAGAGGGGAATATCTTTGCGGTGGAGGTTGCAGTCCACGCATTGGATTTGCGCATCATCGTCGCCAATTTGCTCGATAATGGTAGGGATGGGGTAGTTGAGCTGCATACCAATGTTATGCCGACGATGGCCGGAAATAATCTCCACGCCGCCGTCACGACCAGGGCGGCATTTTATCGGCTCACGGATGCCATAGGTTTTAAGGAAGCACTGATTAAAGCAGGTAAAAGCCAGGCAAACAGACGAAGGTAATAAAAACGACCAATAAAGGGCCATATTGGGGGATAAATTCCTCGCTTTTCCAGTCCCAGCCCGGTCGAAGGGCGCAAAAACCTTAGGCGGGGCATAGGGAACCGCCTGCCCTGGCAAGCATGTACAGATTTGCGCTGGCGAAGAGAACGTGTAATCGGTTAAGATTTTTTCTCAGACCCCGGTAAACGGTCTTCCGAAAACCGAAAATGTTCTTCACAATCCTGTAGGGATGCTCCACCTTGCAGCGTACGGCAGATTTTCGGTTTTCAATATACCGCTCCCAGTCAATGGCATTGTCTGAAACCCTGGGGAACCGGCCCGGCCTGCGGTTGATGCGGTATTCAATGGCAGAAAGCTGCGGATTGCTTTTGATATCTTCCCGTTTCTCTATCCCAAGGTAGGCACTGTCCCCGTAGACCGCCTTATCATCTTCCCGCAGAAGCCTTGCCGCTACAGTGACGTCGTGGACATTGGCGGTAGTGGCCTCCACTGTGTGGACAAAGCCGCTCCCGGCATCCACGCCGGTGTGGCACTTCTCGGGGAATTAAATCAGCGTTTCCTTAGGAAAATGGTGGTCGGCAGCGTACCTCTGGAGAATCATTTTTTGATTTTGAATGCTGTTTGACTCGTTTTCGGTATTGTCCTCCTGGCTGAGACGGCAGTACAGAGCGGTTTTCTTTTGGTTTGACGTTATCATCTTACCCTCCTTCGTTGGTCAAACCGTTCAGAGCATTGCGATACGACTATACTCCAAAACGGCCCGGATATCCAGTGCTTTTCCCAGACAGCGCTGGGATCATGCGCACAGCTTTTCCTGCTGGATTTCCAGGTCGATCAGGGCTTTCAATTTATCTTCCGGCGAATAACGTCCGATTTCCGGGAACACGGACACCACTCGAATCGTTCTGCCATGGGAAATCTGGATGCGCTCCGTCCTGATTTGCTGGTTATTGTTTGGCTTGTCTATGGTCAAAACCTCCCTTCGTGACAGATTTGCCAATCATAGAATTTATCCAGTACGAATAATATCCAATTATTTACTGTTGCTGCAACGAGGCCACTCGATACATTTTGTGAGGCTACTACGGCCCAATGGTGCTGGACTCGCTGCCTGCCGCCGAAGGTTCACAAACGGCCTTTATGGGGCCGACAGGGGCGGTATGCAGGCAGTCTGGAGGCAAAAGCGGACAGGCCAAAAAACCAGCCTGCCTGTGTTGAAATGACGTTTAGAATTATCCGTTCAGACCGCTTTTTGTGAATTCGTAAAACCCGATTTGAATTGCTTCTGGGCAGCCAGAAGATAGACCTCCTCGCAGAGCTTATCCATCAAAAAATTCAGTTTTACCACGGCTTCGGAGTCCAGATCCTTTGCGTACTGGCGGCGGGTAATCTGCCGCACGTTGGAATAAATCATATTGACGCTGGCGTGCAGGGCGTGGTTCAGTTTTGATGACCGGCCCCTGAACTCATTTCCTTGAATCAGGCGGCAAAAATAAGCTGTGCTGCCCAGCCTAGTCATTTCCATGTACCGTTGAAGCCGTTGGTACTGTTTCTCCGTCATGCGAACGGATAGGTTCCTGCTATAGTCCCGCGTGGAGCTGCGAACTTTACGTGTTTTCCGATTATGCAGCATGGATGTACCCCATCTTTCTCACTGCATGAAGCCGCTCGTATATATCTCCCAAAAGGTGGACAGCATAGCGAAGCTGCTCCGCTGCGCCATAGCCGCTGTTGAAATCGCGGGCAATGGCGTTGATCTCACGGCCCGTTTCGTCCATGAAACGAACAGTCTCCCAAGTTTCCTCCTCGCGGTGAAGGACGGGGCGGTTGATTTCCAACTGCGCCATCAGCCAAGCGTTGGCGGACAGTCTAGCGGCCGCACTTTTTTCCTTCAGCAGCTTGTTGTCCTTAGCGCTCATACGGACACAGGTACGATGTGATTGCTTGCTCGTATTCTTCACTCCCTTCTCGCTTTCGGCAATGTTGCCGGAAGCGGTATTTTGATAATGCAGAGTAAGGTCTGACAATGTTGTCAAACCCTATCGCTTTTTCAATGCTCTCAACGGTGGTTTTGTTGTTGTCCTTGTGCGGGGTAGCCCTTCTGTTCGCCGCGTTTCCTTGTCCCTGTCAATTTGCGCTGGTGAGCTTTTCAGATATTCAAATAGAAGTGGAACCCAACAGCCGGATACCGGATAAATACGGAAAATAGAGATTGACATTACATGAAAAATCTCTTATAATAAGCAAGTCGGGTGTTGCCGTTCCACCACAGCGGAGAAGGCGGCGGACGCCTTTGGCATCGTATCCGGGTGTAGCGCAGTTGGTAGCGCGCATGGTTCGGGACCATGAGGCCGTGGGTTCAAATCCCGCCACTCGGACCACATAAACCGTCGATTTCGTAAGATTTCGGCGGTTTTTATTTACTTTTTAGGCCCGTTTGCAAATGCTTGTTTTCTTCTTGGCGCACATTTAGCGTACACATGGGAAAAAGGGGCGGTCCCGCCGCCCCTTCTCTATGCTCTCTTTCCCCTTAGCATGATATCCGCTATACACTCCGTGGCCTGGGCCTTCGTCTTTTCGACGACGTGGGCATAGATATCGGCGGTGGTGCTCGTTTGCGTGTGACCAAGCTGCCCGGCAACGGTTACAAGGTCGGTCCCGGCAGAAATCAAAATGCTTGCCCCGCTATGCCGGAAGCTGTGCGGGTGGATATGGGGAAGCCCCCGCCGCTTGGAGAACTTATTCAGCCATGCCGTGATGCTGGTGGGGTTCATGGGCCGTCCGTCGTCCTGGGTAAACAGATACCCGGTATCCTGCCAGCGGTCCCCATTGGCAAGACGGAGCGCCGCCTGGGACGCTCTGTATTTTTTCAGCAGCGCCACCGTCTCCGCCGGGATGTTGACAAAGCGGACATTCCCGGTTTTGGTGGTAGTCTCGTAAATCCCCCGCTCTTTGGAGTAGCAGAGATTTGCGCTAATCTCAAGCCGTCCATTCTCCAGGTCCACCTTAGACCATTTCAGACCGGCCACCTCTCCACGGCGGCATCCCGTCACGATCAGCAAGTGTGTAAGTACCCGCCACTTTTCCGGCTCACCCTCTAAGGCGGTCAAAATATCGGCGATCTGCTCCGGCTGGAAATACTCCGGTTCCTTTCGAGTGACCGCCGGAGGCGTGATCTTTGCGGCGGCGTTGTAGGGGACCAACATCTCTCGCTCCGCCTGGGCTAATACTGTATGGACAAAGCGGTGGTATTCAAGAACGGTCTTCCCGGAAAGCGCCTGACTTTCTTTGCGGAGCTCAAAATAATCCTTCACGTCTGCGTCAAGGACGGCGGCGATGGCCTCCGCCTTTTTGCCGTTGATAGCCTCCCCCCGGCAAGCGTGGGTAACTGTAACAGGGGCCACTCCCGCCGCTTTGGAGAGAGCCGCACGGCTCATTCCCAGCTTTTTCAGCTTTCCGGCAAGATTCCCCTTGCCTCTGGCCTTGACCTCTCCTGTGCGCACGTTAGGGGCTTGCAGGTCCTTGTATAACCTGCTCAAATGCTGGGGGCGGTTTTCCGTCAGCTTCATGCGCCCCAGCGTGGGCTCAAGCCGGGAAAGAAGGTGACGGTATTCAAGAATGGTGTTGTGCTTGGCTCCGCCCTGCTCTTTTAAGCTGATTACATAGCGGGCATACTCCAGGAAGGTTTGACGGTTGTCCAGTTGGAAACCCTGCTCTATTTGAGTTTCATACTGTAGGGCTATCTTTTGGACTTCCTTCTCCGCCCGCTTCTCTCCCATGCCCTGGGGCGGCGTCCAGGTGGTGTAATGACGAATCTGTTTCCCATTGCTATCCCGGCCTTTTGCAACGGTGATCTTATAGCTTACTCCGGTTTTTCCCTCAATTCTCTTAATATTTGCCATGAAATAACCCCTTTCAAACTGGTATGGGGCCAGGGGAATACTCCCCCGGCCCTCTGCCTTATACTAAGTATCCCCTGACACCCAATACACGGCCCCGGCGAATGCCAAAGTAACCGGAATCAGGATAAGGAAACCTGCAAACCCGATTAGGGCTATAACTACGATAACCGCCGCCGTGTACAGGATCGCCAGCAGGACGACACACACGGCCCGGAAACGCTCCGGCGGCATCGGGTCCCGTTCTGCTTCGAAAGCCGTGTCTCCACGTTCAAGCCTGATTTTCATTGGTCCGCCCCTTTCAAATAGAGGGCCTTTACTTTCTCCAGCAAAGCCCGGTCCGCTTTTATGGCGGCTTCATCGTCCATACTGTGGTTACGCTTTAGTTCGTCCGCTATGGGCCCCCGGTATTCCACGGGGAGGCTACGGTATATATCACTGATTTCATTGGCAATGGCGTCAAGGTCCATGACCTGCCGGTGTCCCTCCGTAGACTTCTCCAACCACTCCACACCGTGTCTCCATCCCACAGTGAGCTTGAAAGAGGCTATGGCGTCCTCCAGGGAAGTATTGACGATATGGAGCATATCGGCCAGCCATGCGGCCTCACTCTCTGTAATCGCCTTTTGCGGGAAGCTCTCGAAGTGTTCTTCAAGGCAAGTGTTCAGCAGCGTTTGCGCTTGCTCCAAGCCCGTGAAGATAGGCCACATAGCGTTAGAGATTACACGCCGTTCCCTTTTGGTGCTTTTAGTCGGGAATATCAAAATAACTTTCCTCCTTGCAATCGGGAGGGGGCCGTGGTACACTGTAAGCATCAGGACCCCCTCATGGTCTTGGTTCCGGGTCCCCTGCATCGTGCTTTGGTCGGCGTTGATGCAAGGGGCCTTTCTCATGCCAGCACGAACCGGCGGGCGGTGGTCTGCTTCATGAAGCGGGCGGCGATGTCCGGCAGCTCCTTTTTCAAGGCCGTGCTGTCCAGGCGGTTGCTGGTGACGGGCTTCCAGGTGATGCGCCAGTCAAAGCCCAACAAAGTGTCCATGCCGTGGGTGTCCATATGGGCTTTGAGCTCGTCTTGGATTGCCTCGATCTCCGTTGCGAGTTCCTCCTGCATCCGCTTGAGCTCCCGCAGCTCCTTCACCTTCCGGTCCATCATGTCAACGCTCATTGTGATATCTCCTTCGTTTGATTTTTTTATCAAGTGAGGGTAGGCAGCTGTAGTAGGCACCTTCCGGAACGGCCCCGGCCCTTGTCATGACCAGTCCCGCCCACAAGAGAGATTATAGAGGGAATATCCAGATCGTCCCTGGCCCGTCCGTCGCAGCTCTCTTGTTCCTCCTGACATGATTACAATAGCATATCTCCCGGTAGATATCAATTGACACAATCGCCGAATATCTACCGGTAGATTTGCTTATTTTATATCTTGCGGTAGATAGGCTTTTGCTGTATAATATAGCTATACTAGGGGAAGGAGCGTTTAACTCCAGGGTTCCCCGGAAAGGAGAAATGATTATGCCGCAAAAAACCGCAGCACAAAAAAAGGCCCAAAAGGCTTACATGGAAAGATTTGTGCGGGTAGAAGTTAGAATGACACCTGACCGCCGCGACAGTATACAGAAGCACGCACAATTAACAGGGGAAAGCGTGACAGTTTTTATTAACCGGGCCATTGACAGCCAAATGGGCCGTGATGCCTCCAGCGGCCCCATAGAGGCCCCTACAGCGTTTTTAGGGGCGGGGGCGGTGTTCTTGCCCTCTGACACTCTCAAAGCCGCCAGAGAGGCCGCAGAGGCCAGTGGGGAGACGCTGCCGGTATTCGTTGGTAGGGCGGTTGAAACTCAGGCCCAGAGGGATAAACTAAGCAGGAAGATGAAGGGAGGCAAAACCAATGAGTGAACGGGAACTTGCAAAGCAGATCATTGACAAACTGCCGGAGTACAAGGTGGGTAACCTTTTGCTGTTCCTTCGCGGTATGCTGTTTGATGATGAAATGGAAGACGATCTATACTGTGAGAGGCTGGTGGAGGATTATCTAAACGATACCAGCCCGGATAAGCATAGCACGATAACCCTTGAGGAACTCGCAAAAAGGGAAGGTGTCGATTTGTGAAGTACACCATCGTCATTGAAAAGCCCGCCGAAAGGTTTATTATGCGACTTGCCCAGCCCGAAAAGGAACGGGTATTAAAGGCTATTCAAGAGCTACCCCATAAGGGTGACATAAAGCGGCTCCAGGGCAAGAAAAGCCGGGGCATGTACCGACTGCGGGTCGGCTCTTACCGCATCATCTACACCGTGGATAATGGGCGTCTTGTGGTATGTGTGGTGGACGCCGGGAACCGTGGCCAGATTTACAACCGATACTAAGGCAGGAACCGGGGAGTGGTCCCCGGTTCTTTTTGCTCTCCGAAATGGGGGGCTTCTCTTTGTTCGCTCTTTGTTCGCCGAATTTGGCGGGCAATCTCCTAAATTTTGAGGATATCCCCAATTTTGGGGAGACCCCAAGCTGCCGCCATTTTTGACGGGCGTAAAATTCCGCTGGTTACTCGGTCCAGATTTGGACCCTTCTCATTTGACAGGGCTGTCAAGTGAGGTCTCCCCAAAATTGGGGACTGCACAAAGTTGTGCAGTCAATGCCGGATGAGCTGACCCGAATTAAAATCGTGTCAGGCGGGCAGAACCGAGCAGTGTTGGCGGTATCAGGATGCCGGAAATTTCCGTCCCTTTGAAAGGAGCATCAAATTTCGTGCCCCTTCGTCCGGAAAGGGGGGCGTCAGATTTACCGCAGAGGGTGGGGTATGGAAAATACCCTACCCTTGAGGACGGGATTTGGTTCCGCCGGAGAGGTATTTTCCCTTTCCCACGCTTTTGTCTGAAAACTTCGGAAAAACTTGCTTTTACACCATCCAGAGCCCGTCTTTTTTTATGTGCGCGAAATTGCGCAGAACTGCGCTTTTTTATGTTTGCATTTTCTTGCATTTGGCCCATAAAAACCTAACAAAACCGTCTATTTCAGCCTATATAGAACCGGACGATTGCGGCAAAGCCCAAGCCGCACATTCCGACTTACGAAAACCTCTGTTTTTGCCAATGTAAGGGATACCCCTTTTTTATGTGCGGTTTTCTGCGGTTTTCTGGTTTTGGTAGAGCTTAATCCAATCCGACAACCGCATAACCACCGCCCACGGCTCACGGGACCGGCGGAAGAAGACGGCGGGAAGCCCGTCCTCGAACCGCTGTGCGTCCCTCTCCGCCTGGACCAACCATTCAGACAACCGCAGTTGTTCCGCCCTCTTGCACTCGACATGTATACCATCGAGGCCGCAAAGGTCCGGCTCCGTCCCATAGCTCAGGGCCCGCCCCGGCTCCACGTTGTAGCCGTAGCCCTGGAGGAGTTTGGCAAGCTCCCTTTCGGCGTTCCTGCCTTTGACCTGGGATTTCCTGCCGCCCATATCATCATCCCCCCGGCGAAAACAACATGCCGACATTTCCGCCGCCAAGACTGATAATCTGTGCGCCCTGCTCCTGTGCGGTAGTCAGCATACACCCCGGCCTGTCCTGGTATCGGTCCGGGCAATCCTGGTTACATGGCTTTTTATCAATGGGGCAAATTACTTGCTTCATGTGTTCTCCTTCTTTCTCAAGGGACAAAAGGGACAATAAGGACAAAAGCCCCCCATATATTCACCTTTTGTCCCTTTTGTCCTTTTCGTCATTTGGCTCCCGGGTTTAAAATGATCTTTTCCGTGGGTCGTCCACCAGTGCTGATCCTGTCAATGTAAATGTATCCACGGTCTACTAGGACCTTAAGCCCAGGTTCCATGTCCTCAACAGTGCGAATCCTTCCATCACATTGCCGGAACAGATCACGCTTGCTAAGTTGCTGCCATCCACCCGCCAACAGCTTTTTCAAAATGTATTTGGCGTCCTTGACTTCTTGTCTCTCCGCAAGGCCAATGATCTGAAATGCCGCTTTGGTATGTTCAAGGAAGTATTCTCCGATGGTCTGCGCCGCCTGCATAGTCTCCAACGAAACCGGGACTTGTGCTGCCTCTTGGAAATACTGGCAGCAGTGGAGGACGCCGCAAAGCCGCATCACCTGCCCGTGGAATTTCCCTGCCCATGATTCTAGGTCTTCACTGAAATCATCGGCCAGGCGTTGCTCCAGGTGGTTAAAGAACCGTTCTGCTTCTTGGTCCGCCTCCGGGGAAAGTCTGATTGTTTGGGCTTCGCCGTCTACAGACAGCAACGCATAGATCGCCGCCGTGTAATCTTCTTCAATCTCTTTTGGGACGGGCTGGGTTCTGTATCGCCGCTTCCCAACAAGGGATTTTGGGAGTGAGTACAGAGGACGGGAGAGAAACCCACGGCCTTCAAACTCTCGATTGTTCATAATCGCTTCAAGAACCACCGGCTGGACCATCAGCAGCATCGTCAATGTAGGATGTTCGATTGTTTCCTGTTCCCGGCCTTTACGGTCCACCCTCAGCGGAGAGCCGCTATAAGATTTTAGAAAAACATCAAGATTTACTCTGCCGTTGCTGTACTTCCCGGCGATGGTGTCGAAGATACCACCTTCATCGGATACAAGGCCCATCCTCCCCCCATTAGCCGCCATCAGGGAGACAAGCGCCTCCGGCGTAGTATCGTCGGCCAGCAGACGGAGGGGCGTCACGGCGTTGCTCTCCAGGGCAGACAATCCGTCTTGCACTCTCGCAATATCATCTAGGCTGACAGGGTTCTTTGATGTCGGCTTTGCCGCCGCCTCCTTCATGTTTGCCAGTTGCTTCCTCATAACATCCCGGCGCATCATGTATTCATCAATAAGAGGTTTCCGGCGCTTGTTCTCCTCCTTCTCAAAGGAGTAAATCGGGCGGGACATAACCTCTAGGGCCGGAGTCTTGCGTTCGGACGGGCGGGCAATTGTCACGATATAGCTGTTCAGTGGTTCCACCCATCCAGGTTTCGGATTGATGATGAATCTGCCTTGAACGCTAAGGCCAGCCACGGCAAGAGCTGCCGCCGCTGTCATGCCGGGGTCCACCTGCAAGCTCTCCGCCGTGGCCGCCGCCATATCCTTCAAGACGGGAGGAAGACTATCAAGCGGGAAGTTTGGAAGGTTAGATGTGTTCGGCGGGCCAAAAGGGTCAAAAATGCCAAAAGGGTTTACGATATCTTCCATATCTGGGTCCGCAATGCTCCCGCCACGCTCCAGAATCTTGGAACATGAGGAAACAAGCTCGTCCATTGATATGCCCTGATCTAAATACCGCTTGATGGTTTCCGAGGACATGCCGTTTTCCAGCAGGAAGGAAAGCCCGTCTCTCTTTTGCTCGTCCAATTATCCTGTTCCTCCCCCTGCCGCCATGTCTTGGATTTGACGGACCGCCGCCGACTGTGCTAAAATGCAGATAGGACCGGGGCTTTCGTGGTTGTTGGTTTCCGGCTCTGTCGCCCGCTTCGGTGTTGCCTCACCGGGGCGGGCACCTTCATAGTCCTTCTTCATCCCGCCGCCTCCAGAAACGCTTCCACGTCCTCCAGGCATACAAGATACTTCTGCCCGATTTTCGTCGAGGGAATAGTCCCTGCGATTATCAGCCGCCGGAGGGCGGTCTTAGTGAGGGCACAGTTGGGGTCTGCGGTGATTAGTTCCTCATAAAGGGTGTTGATGGTTCTTGGTTTTTTCATTTGACGAACTTTCTCCTCTCGTAGTTTGTGATTTCATTATATCAGCAAACACATGTTCTGGCAATGCTTATTCTAATAATAAGTTCTCACTAAAAAACATAACCTGAGGTTTCTTGTAATTTATCACAACAATAAATTCAATATCCGCTTATTATAGTTTCTAAGGATTCTTGCAAAATGCGAATAACTTTACGCAAACAGGAAACATTATTCCGTAAAAAATCCATTTGCGTCTATTCTGTAAATTTATTTGTGGTCATTTTGCACAATACCCCGTAGCTGTCCAAACTGGTTCATCTTTTTGGCGCACATTTAGCGCACAAGGATACGAAAAACCATCGTAGTTTTTAGGAGGCCATGAAAAGGAAGAACCCGCAAACCCTGTAATTGCAAGGGCTTGCGGGAGGGTCTAAAAGGCTATGAAAAGTAAAATCCTCAATTCGGGACCATGAGGCCGTGGGTTCAAATCCCGCCACTCGGACCACCGGGGAACCCTGGAACCGCAATGATAAGGTAGAATAAGTTTCGCAAAAAGAAAAAGAGACATAGTTTGCAGAGCTCTGTTAGAATGAAGTAGCGACACACCATTCTGAAAGGAGACTGCAAACTATGTCCGAGAAGATTGTACAGCTAAATGAGGAAGTAATCAAGGGTGAGCTAAAGGAGCTTGTGCGAGGCAGCGTGGAGGAAACGCTCAAAGAACTGCTGGAGGCAGAGGCGGAGAAGCTGACACAGGCGGCGCGGTACGAGCGCAATGAGCAGCGGCAGGGGTACCGCAGTGGCCACTACAGCCGTAATCTTACCACGACTTCCGGGGATGTCACCCTGAAGGTGCCCAAACTCAAGGGAATCTCTTTTGAGACTGCTATCATTGAGCGGTACCGCCGCCGGGAGAGCAGTGTGGAGGAAGCGCTCATAGAGATGTACCTGGCCGGTGTATCGGTGCGGCGTGTGGAGGANTCTCCACGTTCAAGCCTGATTTTCATTGGTCCGCCCCTTTCAAATAGAGGGCCTTTACTTTCTCCAGCAAAGCCCGGTCCGCTTTTATGGCGGCTTCATCGTCCATACTGTGGTTACGCTTTAGTTCGTCCGCTATGGGCCCCCGGTATTCCACGGGGAGGCTACGGTGTATATCACTGATTTCATTGGCAATGGCGTCAAGGTCCATGACCTGCCGGTGTTCCTCCGTAGACTTCTCCAACCACTCCACACCGTGTCTCCATCCCACAGTGAGCTTGAAAGAGGCTATGGCGTCCTCCAGGGAAGTATTGACGATATGGAGCATATCGGCCAGCCATGCGGCCTCACTCTCTGTAATCGCCTTTTGCGGGGAGCTCTCGAAGTGTTCTTCAAGGCAAGTGTTCAGCAACGTTTGCGCTTGCTCCAAGCCCGTGAAGATAGGCCACATAGCGTTAGAGATTACACGCCGTTCCCATTTGGTGCTTTTAGTCGGGAATATCAAAATAACTTTCCTCCTTGCAATCGGGAGGGGGCCGTGGTACACTATTGGCATCAGGACCCCCTCATGGTCTTGGTTCTGGGTCCCCTGCATCGTGCTTTGGTCGGCGTTGATGCAAGGGGCCTTTCTCATGCCATCACGAACCGGCGGGCGGTGGTCTGCTTCATGAAGCGGGCGGCGATGTCCGGCAGCTCCTTCTTGAGGGCGGTGCTGTCCAGGCGGTTGCTGGTGACCGGCTTCCAGGTAACTTTCCAGTCAAAGCCCAGCAGGGTGTCCGTGCCGTGGGTGTCCATGTGGGCCTTGAGCTCATCCTGGATCGCCTCAATCTCCGCTGTGAGCTCCTCCTGCATCCGCTTGAGCTCCCGCAGCTCCTTGACCTTCTGGTCCATCATGTCAACGCTCATTGTGATATCTCCTTCGTTTGATTTTTTTGTAAAGTGAGGGTGGGCGGCTGTAGTAGGCACCTTCCGGAACGGCCCCGGCCCTTGTCATGACCAGTCCCGCCCACAAGAGAGATTATAGAGGGAATATCCGAAACGGCCTCGGCCCGTCCGTCGCAGCTCTCTTGTTCCTCCTGACATGATTATAATAGCATATTAGCGTTAATATATCAATTGACATTATCAACAATATTAACGTTAATATATTGTAGAATATATGTATTGACGCTAATAGACTTTTGCGCTATAATACAGGTATACTAGGGGAAGGAGCATTTAACGCCAGGGCTCCCCGGAAAGGAGAAATGACCATGCCAGCATCAAAGGCACAACAGCGGGCCGTCACAAAATATGTGAAAAACAGATATGACAGATTTGGGCTCACCATGCCGAAAGGGCGCCTTGATGAGATTAAAGCCTCTGCCGCCGCCCAGGGGGAGAGCGTCAACGGCTTCATCAACCGGGCCATTGATAGCCAAATGGGCCGTGATGCCTCCAGCGGCCCCACAGAGGCCCCTACAGCGATTACAGGGGCGGGGGTGGTGTCTCTACCCTTCGATACCCTCAAAGCCGCCAGAGAGGCCGCAGAGGCCACAGGGGAGGCGTTGCCTGTATTCGTGACAAGAGCCGTGGAGACGCAAGCCCAGCGGGACGCGCTTTCCCGCAAGATGAAAGGAGGTGCACACGATGAACATGTCTGAAAGTTCGAGGCTGATTCTTGGGCTAAGGTCTAAGGGGTGGACCGACACGGAGATCGCAGACTTCATTCTCTGGGTGGAGACCGGAGAGGAACAGTATAAACCCCACGACAAAGAAGGGAAGCCCGAATAAAGCAAGAACCGGGGAATGGTCCCCGGTTCTTTTTTGCTCCCCGAAATGGGGGATTTCTCTAGCTTCGCTCTGGCTTCGTTGGTCAAAAGGATTCAATTGCCGCCTCGGTCAGCTGCTCCCACGTCTTGGAGATGGAGGCAACAAAGCTCGGGTCTCCATGCTTCTCTCCAAGTCTGCGCCCGGAACAAACCCGGCAAGCCTCCAACAGACCGTCCCAGGTCTGGAGAACAACGCCCGGGTCTCTGTCCGCTGCCCGGCTGATATTCACCAGCCGCCACCGGGCCTCTGTGTCCTCCGCTTTGTCGGCGGCGGCTTTGGCATGCTGGCCCAGAATCCGCAGCATTGTATAATTTTCGGCATACCGTTCCGCAAGGGCTTCCAGTTCATCGACCCGCAGGATACCGGATTGCAGCAAGGTCATGCCGTTGGGGTCAATGTCCTCCGGGGCGGCGATGGTGTCCGCCTGGATCTCCGCCCGCAGCTTTGCCGTCAGTTCGTCCCGGACTTCATCAAAGGCGGGCCAAATCTCCTCTGCTGTGCGCTCAAAGACAATTTCAGCTTTGCGAAGGGCCGTCGCACATTCGGCCCGGTGGATGTCGGCATCTCCCCGGAAATATTCATCCTTCTCGTCTTTGACGTCTTCAACCCGTTTTTCCGCCGCTTTTACGGCGTCATAGACTTCCGTGTACTTCTCTCGCGCGGCCTTAAAGGCCGTATCCAGTTTTTGGGCATAAGTTGCGTATTTGCTCATGAAATTGGCTCCTTTACCAAATCAGTTTTTTATTTTCCCGAACATCAGTTATCCATTGTTCCAGGTCCTCCGGCGTCAGGTCAACAGCCTCGGCCCCGTCTTCCCCTTCCCGGTTCAGCTCTGCCAGGAGAACGGCCTTGCCCAGATCATCCAGGCCCAAAAGCTCACCTTCGAGTTCCTCTAGGCTTCGCGAAAGCGCGTCCATCGGTCCCTCATGGGCAAACTGCCGCCGCCTGATTGTCTCTGCCAGGGCGGCAAGCCGTGCTTCAACACTGGCCATTTACAGTGTCCTCCAATTCCTTCAAACGTTCCATAATGTCAAGCTGCTCCGTCAGGCGCAGACTGTACTCCAGCAGGGACCGGGCGGCGGACACCCGGACCGGTCCTGCTTCTTCCCCGTCTTCCGAAAGCTCACGCAGCACTTGGAGGGCCGGTGCTATACTCTGCTGGGCCCTCCGTGTGGCGTCCTCCACAAGCCCGCTGAAAGCCGCACGGTAGGCTTTTTGAAACTCGGGGTCCTCGAAGTACCGGCGCAGCGTGCGGGGGTCAATGCCCGCCGCCCGCGCCGCTTCCTGCTTTGTGCTTTGGGTCAGCAAGGCCGCAATGGCCTTTTCCTGCTTTGGTGTCAATGATCTCCCCCCTCTCTAAACCGGACAGAATCGGATAATTGCGGTAAAGCTCCAGCCAGTCCCCCAGCCGCATGACCACCGCCCACGGTTCACGGGACCGGCGGAAGAAGACGGCGGGGAGGCCGTCACCGATACACCAGGGAGGCCGCACAGGTCCGGCTTCTCTCCAAAGTTCAGGGCCCGCCCCGGCTCCACATCGTAGCCGCAGCCCTGAAGGAGACGGGCAAGCTCCAACTCAGCGGCGCGGCCTTTGCGTTGGCTCTTAGCCCCCATCCCGCACCCCCTCCCTCAGCATAGCAAGCACTTCCTCCCGGCTCCGCCCGGTCCTGGGGGAGATCGCCGCCGCCAACATGGCCCGTGGAGCGGGGACGGCCCTCGCCTCCGGCTCCGGCGGAAGCTCCGGCTTTTTCTCTGGCAGCACCTCTATCTTCTTGGCGTCGGCCAGCTTGCCCACAAGGGCCTTGACATCCGGCGGCAGCTTCGCCAGCTCTTTCTCCCGCTGGGCAATGGCCTTGTAAGACCGCTGGAAGTTGGAGGCAACGACACTATGGACCGTCTCGGAATCCATCATGCTCCATTCCCGGAGTTGTGACGGACTGCCGACAATTCGCTTAATGACCGGCGGGAACTTGTCAAACTCCTCCCGTGAACCGTAGGCGCTGTTTCGGAGGGCCTTAGCAACAATCCCCCACGCCTCCGCTTCAGTCATTTCGTCCCCGGCGGAAATCAACCGCAATTTTTCCTTGACAGCCCCGATATGCGGGGGAAAGCCTTTGCTGTCGGATTCAATCAGGGCCTTGACGGCGGCAGCCACAAGGGCCACGTCGTCACGGGCGAACATCTCCGCCCACAAGGTCAGCGTCTTCATCATGTCCGGCGCATTCGGCCCACTGTAAAACCGTGGGTATGCGGTTGTCAGAATGTCCATGATAATGCCGGTTTCTTCAATGGTCATGCTTCGCCGCCTCCATTTCACGGGCCAGTTCCGCCCAGCTCTTGCGGGGCTGCTGTCCCTGCCGGGGCTGTTGTCCCAAAGACCCGCCCCGGTTTTGTTCCCTGGATAGCCAACCGTTTATAAACGCCTTGACACCCCTCTTTGTTTTCCTCTTTGCGGGGTTTGCGTCCAGCCATCCCCGCATATTCCGCAGCTGCTGCATCACGTCAACAGCAGGGTATAGGTTTTCCCATTCCTGACACTGGTTCTGAAAAACCTTGTATTCGGTCCCGTCGTTCAGCGGAAGGGAAATCACTGGAGGGCCGGAGGCGGTTTCCGGCTCCGGGCAAGAGGCTTTAGCCTCTACTATACTACCCTCATCTATACTAACCTTGCCTATACTATACTGGGTTGCCATTTGGTTGCCGCTTGGTTGCCAATCGGTTGCCATTTGGTTGCCATCGGCGATTTTCACAAGAAGTTCAGCGTAAATGCTGGGCTTGTGCCGGTCTTTTCGTAACTGGTTGTTGGTGTTCCAATCCGTTATGTAACTCACTAGATCGTCATTCAGCACGGTTACAAATCCCCTGGAGGCCAACACCCGCAGATCATCCTCCGCCGCGCCGGTGGTGCGGAGGACAGTAAACGCTTCGACAATGCCGTCATCGTCCGCCGCCATTCCAAGATCATAGTACAGCAGTCGGGAGGTTTGCGGCATCCGCAAAAATCGCGCCGAATTGATAACGCTCTTAGAGAACATCCGCCTTTCAGCCATCAATCACCGCCTCCCGCCGCTTTCTCGACCGCTCTGGCCGTTCTCGTGATTTCCAGGGCCCTCCGTCTCATGCTCCGGGCGAACCTCTGCGCCTCCGCCGGGTCATCGGTCAGATAGTAGCCGTTTTTGTTATCGGAGATAATCAGCTCCCCGCCCCGTCGCTCCCGCTCGATCTCCCGGCGGACCTCCCTGCCAGAAAGACCGGTCATCTTCTCCAGGTGGTGCAGAGTGACACCGTTTTCGGAACCGTGGGATAGCAGACGGCCGATAAATCCCGGTTGACGCTCCACACCGTCTTTGGTACAATTTAGATGAGGAAAACGCGCTCCACAAGTCGTCTCCGCCTGTCCCGCTCCCGGTTGCCGCTGGGGGCGGGATTTTTCTGCCTTGTTCACTGCTGTACCACCGCCTTCCTGCTCTCGGCGTCCAGCATTTCACACAGAGCACTTACGTTGACAAGGAAACGGTTCCCGGAACGTATGCCTGGACATTTCCCCTGGGCGACAAGCAACCTCAAGTGATGCTCACTTGTAAGCCCGGTCGCCGCTGTTTGCCGAATGGTTTTGAACTCCGGCATGATTGCACCTCCTAAAAAATTTTCTATAACCGAATAAAAACGTTGCTTTTCGTCTGGCCCTGTGATAATATTACCTCAGGAATTCAGAGTTGCAAAGCCTGTTTTTAAATCATATACCAATTTATTTTTTTCAAGAAAGGAGTTATACAGCTTGTTTTATGAAGATAGAGCGCGTGTTATTGGGAAAAGGATCAAGGAGAATCGGAAACGCCTGAAACTAACGCAGACAGAACTATTAGCGAAGGTGTATCTTTCAGAAAAATCCGTTGCATCCTTGCGAAAATGGGAAAGGGGGGAACGACTGCCGGACCTAACCACGCTAGCCAGAATGGCGGAATTATTCGAATGCGATATAGGGTATTTGCTGGGCGATTACGACGAAAGCGACTTCTCAGCACACAAGGTATGTGAATACACGGGATTGTCAGAGCGGGCTATTGATGTTTTACACAATTTGAAAGTTTCTGGTTTTGGCCCGGTTATTGTCTCCATGTCTGGGACAAAAAGCCGCACAACATTACAAATACTGGACAGACTGATTGTTTCGGAAAAGTTTTCAGATATGTTCAATGAACTTGGATATTATTTAATGGATGGGACCAGCATTTCGGGAAAGTGTCAGGAGAGTATTCCCAATAATTTTTTCGGAGTTCGTGCCTGGATTGAGCAAAAAGGATACAAAATAGAACAACAAAGTAAGATTTCTGAAATGCACTTACAGACGGCAGCGGATATGTTCAAGGGCGTATTTCGGGAACTATTAAAGGAGGAATCGACAAACAATGGCTAACATCCAAGAGCGCCGGGACAAGTCCGGCAAACTGATCTCCTACTCTATCCGTGTCCACCGTGGCCGGGGGCCGGACGGGAAGCAGCTCAAGCCCTGGACGGCCACCTTTGAGGTATCGCCTACCTGGACCGAAAAGAGCGCAAAAAAGAAGGCTGAGGCTTTCGCCGCAACCTTTGAGAAGGAATGCAGGGAAGGGGTTACCTCTGACAGCCGTCAAACATTCCGGGCATATTGCGATTATGTGCTGGAGCTGAAAGAATCCCGTGGAGCAAAGCACAGCACTATTGTACGCTATCGGGAATTGACCACCCGAATTTATCCGGCCATCGGCCATATCAAGTTGAAGGACCTCCGGGCCGATCACTTGAACACGCTCTATACAGAGTTGGGGAAGGAGGAAAGCGGAACAGGGAGCACCCGCGCCACGGCAAAGGTTGATCTTGTCCCGCTTCTAAAGGAAAAGGGCCTAACACGGGCCGGTATCGCCGATTCTACGGGCGTTTCTCTCCGGGCAGTATATGACGCCGTAAAGGGTAAGCCGGTCAACGCAGAGGCCGCAAAGGCCATTTCTGAGGCCCTGGAGCGCAGTATGGATAAGACTTTCACCATAGAGAAGAACAACCGTACACTGTCCCCAAAGACCATCATTGAACACCATCGGCTGATCTCTACGGTATTGGGCCAGGCAGAGAAGGAGGGACTTGTGCCATTTAACGTGGCAGGCAAGGCCACATTGCCCAAAGTTCAGAAGAGGGAAGTCAACTATTTCCAGCCTGAACAGGTGACCGCTATCCGCGAAGCGTTGGAGCGGGAGCCAATCAAATGGAAAGCCCTTATCCATCTGCTGCTTATCACTGGGGCCCGCCGTGGGGAAATCTTGGGGCTGAAATGGGACAAGGTGGATTTTCAGGGGAACAGAATCCATATCTGCAACAATGTCCTTTACAGTTCAGACCGGGGAATTTATGAGGACACGCCCAAAACCGCCACTTCTGACCGCTTCATTACTCTGCCGCCTGAGACGGTGCATCTGCTACGTCAATATCGGGCATGGCAAAACGAGGAGCGGTTACGTCTGGGGGGGTACTATCAAGACCAGGGCTTTCTATTCGCTCAGGACAGCGGCAAGCCCATGCACCCGGACAACGTGAACACCTGGTTAAGAAGTTTCAGCAAGCGCCACGGCCTGCCCCACATAAACCCCCACGCTTTCCGCCACTCAATGGCAAGTATGCTCTACTTCAACGGCGTGGACAGCGTGTCGATCTCAAAGCGCCTGGGCCACGCTCAGGTATCTACCACGGCGAACATTTACGCCCATGTCATGGAGCAAGCCGACCAGAAGAACGCCGACATACTCGCCGACGTATTTCTAAAAAACGGGTGAATTTTAGAAGCGAGTTGAATTAAAGTTGAATTATTGGAAAAGCACAAAAGCACAATATCCACAAAAAATTATAAAAAGAGGCTGATTCGTCAAGAATCAGTCTCTTTTTCTGGTTGCGGAGACAGGACTTGAACCTGCGACCTCCGGGTTATGAGCCCGACGAGCTACCAACTGCTCTACTCCGCGATATTCTATTTTTGTGGTGCCGGTGACCGGACTCGAACCGGTACAGTATCGCTACCGGGAGATTTTAAGTCTCCTGTGTCTACCAATTCCACCACACCGGCAACTTGTCGGCAACACATAGGATACCATAGGAACGCCGGGTTTGTCAAGCAGTAATTTCAAAAAAAGCAAAAATTTTTTGGCAGGACCCGGCAGAGCCTGCGCGGGGGCGGCTGGGACCGTTTGGATCTTGGCGCCGGGTCTTCCAAAAACTGCTGGAGAACTGCTGGAGAAAACCGCTTCCAACTGGGAATACTGATTTTCAGCAAATTCCATGTTTTATTAAAATAGTTCAATAAGGAGGTAGCTGACATGGAACGCCGCCCGGAAGACAAGCCGATGCAAAAAGCCAAGGAGCTGTCCCAATTTACTTCCGCAAAGACCGACCCCATGGGGAGCTGGACCGGCCGGCCCCTGGACCCCTATGAGGTCCCCGTTCAGGATGCGGACGACCTCTAACAGGAAAAGACGTGAAGGGGAGAGGGGCGTCCACCAAAAGGATATTGACTTTTTGCACAAATTATTTAATCTATAGTTGTGCAATTCTGATAAATTCCGGCGTTGACATTCCTACCCTGCCCTGCTAGAATGTGCCTAATCCCGAGGAGGGATGGAACTTCATTCCGTTCGACACCGCGCTTTGACAAGGAGGAATTTATCATGACCAGAAATATTGATATAAAAAGCGACGAGCAGATTAACCGCATCCACCGCCTGGCCTGCGAAACCCCCTATGAGGTTTGGCTGAGCACCGACACCGTGATGCTGGACGCCCGGTCCCTGCTGGGCCTTTACGCCCTGGTGGGCCAGCAGGCCAAGGTGGTCACCGAGGACGGCCTGGACCCTAAGATGGTGGACCGCCTGGTGGAGAAGATGGCCTGACCCGCCGCGCGCAAAAAGAAAGGAAGACCGGCCTTGCCGCTCCCTTGGGGAGGGCGGGCCGGTCTTTTTTATCTTAGTTTTTTCATAAAACTTCCAAGAATTTTCTATCGTCTTTTTGCGGGAGCCCGTCTAAAATGATAGGCGTGGTTTGGGGTGCGCCCCGGAGCACGAAAAACTGATTGGAGGAACTATGATGAAAAAGACGTTTGCCTTGCTTCTTGCCGCAGTTATGATGCTGGCTCTGCTGACCGCCTGCGGCGGCGGCGACAAGCCCGCCGACACCACTCCCCCGGCCGACACCAGCGCCCCCGCTGATACCGGCAGCGACGCCGCCGAACCCGAAGAGCCCGCCGCCGGCGGAAACATCGGCGTGTGCATCTACAAATTTGACGACGCCTTCATGACCACCTACCGCAACGCGCTCCAGGAGATTCTGGAGGGCAAGGGCTATCAGGTCACCGTCGTGGACGGAAACAACGACCAGGCCAAACAGAACGAGCAAATCAACACCTTCATCACCCAGGGAGTGGACGCCCTGATCATCAACCCCGTCATGACCTCCGCGGCGGACACCATCATTGCCACCGTAAAGTCCGCGGGTATCCCCACCGTACTGATCAACCGGGAGCCCACCGCCGACCAGATGGCGGCCTATGACAAGCTGGTCTACGTCGGCTGCGACGCCGCCCAGTCCGGCACCTTCCAGGGCGAGTTGATTCTGGACACCCCCAACAAGGGCGACATCAACGGCGACGGAAAAGTCTCCTACATCATGATCCAGGGCGACCCCGAGAACATTGACGCCCAGCTCCGCACCGAGTACTCCGTCAAGGCTCTGACCGACGCCGGCGTCGAGGTCGAGCAGCTGAACCTGACCCGCGGCGACTGGGACCGTGAGAAGGGCCAGACCATCTGCGCCAACGACCTGGCCCAGTTCGGCGACAAAATCGAGGTCGTCTTCTGCAACAACGACGATATGGCCATCGGCGCTCTCCAGGCCATCCAGTCCGCCGGCCGCAAGGTCAACGAGGACATCTATCTGGTGGGCGTGGACGCTCTGGACGCGGCCCTGAACGAAGTCAGCAACGGCAACATGACCGGAACCGTCCTGAACGATGCCAACGGCCAGGCCGCCGGCGCTGTCGCCGAAATGGAGAAGCTGCTGGGCGGAGCTACCTATGCCTCCGGCGAGCAGAGCGTCTATGTCGACTATGTGAAGGTCACTCCCGACAACGTGGGCGACTTCATGAAGTAATCCAAGTTCATCAAAACAACGCGAAAACGTCTGACAGGGGCGCGTGCCGAAGCGCACGCGCCCCTCTTTTCCATAGCCGGTGAAGCCCGGCTCCCGCCATTTTGCCGGTTATGGAAAAGCCAACACGAACAAGGGGGGACCGTAAATTGTCAGAATATCGTTTGGAAATGCGTGACGTGGTTAAGACCTTCCCCGGCGTCAAGGCCCTGGATCACGCGCAGCTCAAGCTCCGCCCCGGCACCGTCCACGCGCTGATGGGAGAAAACGGCGCGGGCAAGTCCACGCTGATGAAGTGCATGTTCGGCATTTACCACATGGACGAGGGCGAGGTCGTCTATGAGGGACAAAAAGTCCAGATCAAGGGCCCTCTGGACGCGCTGAACCGGGGCATCGCCATGGTGCACCAGGAGCTCCAGCCCATTCCCGAGCGGAGCATCGGCGAGAACATCTACGTGGGCCGCTACCCCACCAAGCGCATCGGGCCCATCGTCACCATCGACCACGAAAAAATGTATCAGGACGCGGCGGCGGTTTTGAAGGAAGTCCACCTGAACTATGACCCCAAGGCCAAGCTGGGCAGCCTCAGCGTCTCCCAGATGCAGCTGGTGGAAATCGCCAAGGCCGTGTCTGCCGACTGCAAGGTCCTGATTCTGGACGAACCCACGTCCTCCCTGACGGCGGCGGAGGTGGAGGCCCTCTTCACCATTGTTCATGAGCTCCGGCAAAAGGGCGTGGCCATTGTCTACATCTCCCACAAAATGGACGAGATCCTCCGCATCAGCGACGAGGTCACCATCATGCGGGACGGACAGTACATCGGCACCTGGGACGCCAAGGGCCTGACCACCGACTTCATCATCACCAAGATGGTGGGCCGGGAGCTTTCCAACCTCTATCCGCCCCGGAGCAACGTCCCCGGCGAGGTGGTCTTCGAGGTGGAGGATTTCACCTCCATCAACCCCAAGAGCTTCCGCCACGCCTCCTTCCAGGTCCGCAGGGGCGAAATCCTGGGCGTGGCCGGTCTTGTCGGGGCCCAGCGCACGGAGCTGATGGAGGGCCTTTTCGGCCTCCGCTGCCACAGCGCGGGCAAGATCACCTACAAGGGAAAAGAGCTGAAAATCAACCAGCCCAAACAGGCCATTGACAGCGGCATCGCCATGCTGACGGAGGACCGCCGGGCCACGGGCATCCTGGGCGTCCTCTCCATCGCGGACAACGTGTCCATCGCCTCCTTGAACCAGTACCTCATTGGCGGCTTCATGCTGGACGACGGGAAGATCGAGCAGCTGGTCCAGGACAACGTGGCCAAGCTCTCCATCAAGACCCCCTCGTCCAAGACGCTGATCCAGTCCCTCTCCGGCGGCAACCAGCAAAAGGTGCTCATCAGCCGGTGGCTGGCCAACGACCCGGACGTGTTCATCCTGGACGAGCCCACCCGGGGCATCGACGTGGGCGCGAAATACGAGATTTACTGCATCATCGCCGAGCTGGCGAAGCAGGGCAAAAGCGTCATCATGATCTCCTCCGAAATGAGTGAGCTCATCGGCATGTCCGACCGGATCATGGTCATGTGCGACGGCCGGGTCACCGGCTTCATCGACGGGAAAGACGCCAACCAGGAAAACATCATGGCCCTGGCCACCCAGTTTGAATAAGGAGGAGAGAAACCATGGAGAATAAACAGCTCAACGCGAAAGCGGTCAAGAATTTCCTGTCCAACAACGCCATTATCATCCTGATCTTTATCCTGGCTCTGTTTGTGGGATTCGTGGCCGACAACTTCTGGACGTCCAACAACTTTAAGAACCTGGTGGTCAACGTGTCTCCCCGGTTCATCATCGCCTGCGGCGTTTCCGGCTGCCTGATCACCAAGGGCACGGACCTGTCGGCGGGCCGTCAGGTGGGCCTCGCCGCCTGCCTTGCCGCCATGATGCTCCAGAGCGTGGACTACGCCGCCCGGGCCCTGCCCTGGATGCCGGACCTGCCCTGGTTCGCGGCGCTTTTAATCGTCATTCCTATCATGGCGGTCTTCGGGGCCATCAACGGCTGCGTCATTGCCTTTTTGAAGGTCCCCCCCTTCATCGCCACCCTGGGCATGCAGACCATTGTCTACGGCCTCTGCTCCGTGGTGACGGGCAACGACCCCCTGGGCGGCTTCAAGAGCTCTTACTCCCAGGTGGCCCTGGGTTCCCTGGGCCCCATCCCCTACCTGGCCATTTTCGCCATCGTGGTGGGGGCGTACATGCTGTTCCTGTACAACAAGACCCGGCACGGTAAATACATGTACGCCATCGGCGGCAATGAAAACGCCGCCCAGGTGGCGGGCGTCAATGTCCCGGCGACTTTGATCCGCATTTACGTTCTGGCCTCCGTCCTGTACGCCGTTGCCGGCTTTATGGTGGGCGCCAAGGCCGGCGGCGCCTCCACGGCTACGGGCTTTGGCTATGAGCTGGAAGCCATCGCGGCCTGCACCATCGGCGGCGTGTCCACCAACGGTGGCGTGGGCAAAGTGGGCGGCATCCTCATCGGCGTGCTGGTGTTCGAGATTTTGAAAATCTGCCTCCAGTTCCTCCGGGTGGACCCGGCTTACACCTTCATTGCCCAGGGCCTTGTCATCATCGTGGCCGTCGCCCTGGACCTGCGGAAGTATCTGGCGAAGAAGTAAAGAGCACCCGTTCTTGGAAAGAACTTCCAAAGCTCCGGCGCGAAATGCGCCGGAGCTTCTTTTCAAATAGAGCCTTTTGTTGTATACTAAAGGAAATGAGAAAAAGGAGGGCGCTTCCATGGAGGAATACCGGGTTCTGCTGGCGGACGACGAGGAGGAGATCCGCACCGGCATCAGCCGGAAGATCGACTGGGCCGCCCTGGGCTTTGCCCTGGTGGGGGAGGCGGGCAACGGCGAGGAGGCCCTGGAGCTGGCGGAGCAGCTCCGGCCTGACGTGGTGCTCACCGACATCAAGATGCCCTTTTTGGACGGCCTGGAGCTGTGCCGCCGTCTGCGGGTCTCCCTGCCGGGGGCCCGGCTGGTGGTCTTCTCCGGCTTCGACGACTTTGAGTATGCCCGCCAGGCGGTAAGCATGGGGGTGTCCGAGTATATCCTAAAGCCCATCAACGCCCCGGAGCTGACCCGGGTGCTGGAAACCCTCCGGGACCAGCTGGACCGCCAGCGGCTGGAACGGCGGGACATGGAGACCCTGCGCCGGAGGTATGAAGAGAGCCTGCCGGTACTGCGGGAGCTGTTCTACACCCGGCTTCTCAGCGGGCAGATCCGCCCGGAGCAGGTCCAGGACCGGGCGGCCCGGTATGAGATTGATCTGCCCCAGGGCCTGTGGACTGCCGCCCTGGTCCATGTGGACGGGGACGAGGGGGAGCGGGATGAGCTGCTGCTGCTGTCCGTCCAGTCCTTCCTGGAAAAGCACTTCGCTCTGGCGGGCTGCGCCGCCCGGGTGGTGCTCTACGGGGACATGGCGGCCCTGCTGGTCCACCTGGACCGGGAGGACCGGCTCTATCCCCTGCTGGAGGAGCTGGAGCGGCTTTCCCGTTTGTCCCAGAGCTACCTGGGATTCCGGCTCACCACCGGGGTGGGCCTGCCCTGCCGGGGGCCGGAGGAACTGAACCACAGCGCCGCCGGGGCCCGGTCCGCCCTGGATTACCGGGTGCTGGCTGGGGGAGGCCGGGTCATCTACATCGGCGACCAGGAGCCCCTGTCCGCCGCGGCCCCCTCCTTTGAGGAGGAGGACCAGCGGGCCCTGTCCGCCGCCGTGAAGCTGGGCACCCCGGAGCAGACGGAGGCGGTGGTCCGGGAACTGATGGAGCGGCTGCGCCAGGCGGGGCTGTCCCTCAGCAAGTGCGACCTCTTTTTGCTGGAGGTGGTGACCTGCCTGGTGCGGATCACCCGGTCCGGCGGGCTTCCGGTGGAGGAGGTCTTCGGCGAGGGCTTCACCGGCGCGGTGTCCGTCTCCGGCTTTTCCAGCCTGGAGGAGCTGGGGAGCTGGCTGGGGGAGCGCTGCGGGCGGCTCCGCGATCTGCTGGGCCGGAGGCGCAGCGATTCCGCCTGGCAGATGGTGGAGCGGGCCAAGGACTACATCGCCGGGCACTACACCGACGAGCAGCTCAGCGTGGAGGCGCTGTGTTCCCACATCCACCTCTCCCCCACGTATTTTTCCACTCTGTTTAAACGGGAGGTAGGCATGTCCTTCACCGCCTACGTCACCAAGGTCCGCATGGACGAGGCGGCAAGGCTCCTTCGGGAGACGGACGAGAAGACCTACCGCATCGCCGAGGCCACGGGCTTCTCGGACCCCAACTATTTCAGCTATGTCTTCAAGCGGCACTTCGGCCTGTCCCCGTCCAAGTTCCGGGCGGGGCAGAGAGAGTAGGGGAGAAACGCCATGGCCTTAAAAAATGGCCGGCCCCGCTTTTGGCGCCGCCGGCCCTGGGCCGTCCCGGACGGCCGGAGCGCATAACCGATAATAAAAGAGCCGGAGCCCAGGTGTTTTGAATGCCGGGCCATGGCCCGGCATTGCTTTTCCCTGGGAAAAGCAAACCTCATCGTGAGGAGGGAGAGAGCCGTGAACGTATTCCGCCGCCTCGCCGCCCAGTGGGCGGAGCGCTACCGCAAAATGAGCATCCAGATGGTCCTCTCCCTGTCCTTCACCGCTGTGGCGGCGGCGGGGATGCTGCTGATGAGCGTCAGCCTCATCTGGCGCTTTTCCGCCGTCAACGAGCAGCTGGTGGCGGAAAACAGCCGCCGGGTGCTGGCCCAGGCCAATTTGAACCTGGACAGCTACCTCCGGCGGATGATGCGCATTTCCGACACGGTGTATTACCGGAGCATCAAGAACATGGACCTGGCGGAGGACGATCTCACCGGGGATTTGAGTCTTCTGTATGAGGAAAACCGGGACGATCTGGTGTCCCTGGCGGTCTTTGACGGGGAGGGCGCCCTGGTGTCCGCCGTGCCCCTGACGGCGCTGAAGCGGGACGCGGAGACGGCGGACAGCGACTGGTTCCAGGCGGCCAGCCAGAGCATGGAGAATCTCCACTTTTCCACCCCTCATGTCCAAAATATCTTCGACGACCCGGACTACCCCTACCGCTGGGTGGTCTCCCTGAGCCGCCACGTCCAGCTGACCCGGGACGGGGCCACCGAGGGGGGCGTGCTGCTGGTGGACATGAGCTTCAGCGGCATCGAGCAGGTCTGCCGGGACGTAACCCTGGGCAGCGGGGGGTATCTCTACCTCATCGACGGCGACGGGGAACTGATTTACCATCCCCGGCAGCAGCTGATCTACGCCGGGCTGCTGGAGGAGAACAACCGGGCGGCGGCGGCATACCGGGATGGCAGCCACCAGGAGAAGTTCCAGGGCCGGTCCCGACAGGTCACGGTAAAAACCATGGGGTATACCGGGTGGAAGCTGGTGGGCGTGGCCCCGGCGGAAAGCTGGTTTGCGGCCTCCCCCCAGCTGCCCCTGTTCGGCCTGACGCTGCTGCTGTTTTCCATCTTTTTGATGGCCTTTTTGAACTTCCTGATTTCCGCCCGGATCTCGGACCCCATCCTGCGGCTGGAGCGGTCCATCCGGGAGCTGGACAAGGGGCTGGGCGGCGTGAAAATTGAGGAGGGAGGCTGCTATGAGGTCCAGCGGCTGAACCACGCCGTGGCCTCCATGGTTTCCACGATGCGGCACCTGATGGATGACATCGTCCGCCAGGAGGGGGAGAAGCGCCGCAGCGAGCTGGAGGTCCTCCAGTCCCAAATCAACCCCCACTTTCTCTACAACACCCTGGATTCCGTGATCTGGATGACGGAATCCGGCCAGCAGACCGAAGCCATTCAGATGGTAACCTCCCTGGCGAGGCTCTTCCGTATCTCCCTGAGCAAGGGGAAGAGCATCATCCCCCTGGCGGACGAGCTGGAGCACGCCCGGCACTACATGAACATCCAGCAGATTCGCTATAAGAACAAATTCACCACGGAGATTGAGGCCCGGCCCGGCACCGAGGGGCTCTACACCCTAAAGCTCATCATCCAGCCCCTGCTGGAAAACGCCATCTACCACGGCATGGCCAGCGCGGAGGACGACGGGCTCATCCGGGTGACGGCCTACCGGGAGGGGGAGGACCTGCTCATCGACGTGGAGGACAACGGCCTGGGAATGCGCCCGGAGCTGGCGGCCTCCCTCCTGGACGAGGACCGGCCCGAGGTGCGGACCAAGGGCTCCGGCATCGGTGTGCGGAACGTCCACCAGCGGGTGGGCCTCACCTTCGGGGAGGGATACGGCCTGGCCATTTTCAGCGAGCCGGACGAGGGCACGCTGGTCCGCATCCGCCTTCCGGCCCTGGACCGGGAGGAGGCGGAACGCCGCCGGCAGGGGGAGGAGCTATGAAAACGGAGAAAAGCAGACTCATTCAAATCGCCATCCTGGCGGCCCTGGGGCTGGCGGCGGCGCTGTCCCTGGCCCTGCCCCAGCTCCTCCGGGGAGAGCGGGAGCCCCAGCTGCTGTCCCTCACCGTGCTGCTCCGGGACACCGACAGCTCCGGGTGGACCGTGGCCCGGCAGGGCATGGAGCAGGCGGCGGATGAGCTGGGCGCAGAGCTCCGCTTTCTCACCCTCGCCGCCGCCAATGACGGCGCCGAGCAGGAGGAGTTGCTTCTGCGGGAGATTGAGGACGGGGCGGCGGCGCTGGTGGTGGTTCCGGCGGACCCGGCGGCGCTGTCCGCCGCGCTGGCCCCCTGGCTGGTGGTGTGCCCCGTGGTGACCCTGGAGTCCCCCATGGAGGGGGCGGCGGGCGTGGTGTCCCCGGACAATGCCCTGCTGGGGCAGGAGCTGGCGGAGGCCCTGCTGGAGGACTGGGACGGCGGGGAGGTGCTGCTGCTGGACACCGCCGGGCGCTGCGCCGGCGTGTCGGCCCGGCTGGAGGCGGCGGAGGAAACGCTGGCGGCGGAGGGAATCCCCGCCCGGCGGGCGGAGGCGCTGCCGGAGGAGCCCCCCCGGTGGGTCATGGCGTTCGAGCCCTCGGTGACCCAGCGGACCGCCGAGGGGCGGGAGGCAGGGGGCCGGGACTTCGCCCTCTACGGCGTGGGGAGCGCCGCCGCGATCACCGCCCAGCTGGAGCGGGGGAACCTTGCCGCCATCGCCGCCTGGAGCGACTACGCCGCCGGGTACCTGGCGGTGCGGCGGGCGGTGAACGCCGTCCGGGGAACGGGGGGGGCCTTGGGCCCCCTGCCCTTCTTCATTTTGCGAGAGGAGGATATCTATGCGCCGGAAAACCAGAAGCTGCTGTTTCCCATCATGTCGTCTTCCAGCCGGTAGGCGGGGCCCCGCCGTCCTGCTGGCCTTGGCGCTGCTGGCCCTCTCCGGCTGCGGCGGGGGGAAGGACGACAGCCTCCGGATCGGCGCGGCCCTCTACACCCAGGACGACACCTTCATCTCCGCCATGGCCCAGGACTTAGAGGGCCTGGTCCGGGAGGCGGAGAGCGGGACGGGGGAGAAGATCACCCTCTTCATCGCCGACGGCAAGAGCAGCCAGAACACCCAGATGGACCAGGTGGACCGCTTCCTGGCCCGGGGCTGCGACGTGCTGTGCGTCAATCTGGTGGACCGGACGGCGGCGGCGGTTATCGCCGACAAGGCGGAGGCTGAGGGGGTGCCCCTGGTGTTCTTCAACCGCCAGCCGGTGGCGGAGGACATCCAGCGCTGGGATCAGATTTACTACGTGGGGGCCGACGCCCGGGAGAGCGGCGAGCTCCAGGGCAGGCTGGTGCTGGACGCCTGGCGGGCGGACCGGGAGTCCCTGGACCGCAGCGGCGACGGCATTCTTCAGTACGTGATGCTGGAGGGGGAGCCGGGGCACCAGGACTCCCTGCTGCGGACGGAGTACTCCATCAAGGCCGTCGTGGACGGGGGCGTGGAGGTGGAAAAGCTGGCCAACGAGACCGCCAACTGGAACCGGGCCCAGGCCGCCGCCCGGACGGCCCAGTGGCTGGAGGAGTTTGGGGACGGCATCGAGGTGATCTTCTCCAACAACGACGACATGGCCCTGGGGGCCATCGACGCCCTGGCGTCAACGCCCCGGGAGCGCTGGCCCCTCATCGTGGGAGTGGACGCCACGGCTCCGGCCCTGGAGGCGGTGGCGGCGGGGCAGCTCTACGGCACCGTCCACAACGACGGCCGGGGCCAGGCCCAGGCTATGCTGGATCTGACGCTGGCCCTCTGGAACGGGGAGGACCCGGGCCAGGCGGTGGACCTGGCGGAGGGGCATTATGTGTGGCTTCCCTACCGGCAGGTGACGCTGGAAAACCTGGACGAGTTTTTGGAGAAGTGAAAACAGGGCCGGCCCGAATGAGGGCGTACCTGATAAAAATGACGCGCAAGGCCAAAAAATATCAGGCAGTCACCGCAAAATGAAGCCAATGTGACACAAATTAACACCCGAGGGAAAGCACGATTGAAAGATCGTGCTTTTTCTTTTGCCCAAAAGGAGGCCCTGACCATGCCGGAAATCATATTGTCAGATTATTTCTGCAGCGATGAATCGGAGGAATTTGTCTATTTCAAAGTTCCCCGCCGCCATGAACAATACAAATTCCCCCTTTGCTTTACAAAAGGACACTTTTCCAAAACCGCAGAACTGTGGCACTTTTTAAGGAAGCACTGATTAAAGCAGGTAAAAGCCAGGCAAACAGACAAAGGTAAAGGAAACGTCCAATAAAGGACCATATTGGGGGATGAGTTCCTCGCTTTTCCAGTCCCAGCCCGGTCGAAGGGTGCAAAAACCTTAGGCGGGGCATAGGGAACCGCCCGCCCTGGCAAGCATGTACAAATTTGCGCTGGCAAAGAGACCGTGTAATCGGTTAAGATTTTTTCTCAGACCCCGGTAAACGGTCTTCCGAAAACCGAAAATGTTCTTCAC
>CAJTCG010000025.1 GCA_910574635.1 Oscillospiraceae bacterium
GTTCCTACGTTGAAAATTGACGTGGAAGCGGGCAAGTTCAAAGATTTCCTTTGATTTGAGATGGCATTGCTTAGGCTTTTAGGTCCAAGTAAATGTCCGCACCCCCCTTCTGACCACATAAAAACTCCCGTCAACTGCCCGCACTGCGGGCAGAAGTGATTTGGCCGGGGGCCGCTTGCGGCATCTGGCCTTTATCCTGCTATACGTCCTCCCCTCGTACACTGGTGCTCAATGGCCCTCAGCTGCTCCACGTCCGCTTCGCGTTGCCGGGGACTTGTGAGTAGGTCCGCCGGCACAAACGGCTCCTGTGCCGCGCACAGCCGCGACAGCTTGGCTTGTGCTTTCTGCCGGGCAGTGCTCGCCTCCAGCCGCCGGAGTTGCCACTCGTTGAACTGGTCGATGGACATCTGGATAGGCAGGATGTGATACCGAAGGCGTCCGTTCCGCTTGCGCCCGTCCTTGGTCACGACCAAGGTGCGCTCCGTGGTGATGAGGTCCCGCTCCTCCAACTCAGCTACGTACTTCCGCACGGTCGTCACACTCTTCCCAATGGCCTCCCCGATCATCCGGTAGCTGGCCAGACACTTGTAGGTCTTTCGGTCCTCGCGATAGAGCAGGTAACCGTAGACAGCGATGGCCGTAGAGGACAGACCCAGGGAGTAGATTTCGTTGGGCAGAGGGAAGTAGTTCTTGATGGGATCGCGCCTGGGCCAGTGCTGTTTCCTCATCTGACACCTCCAGATTGTGCATCTGCCCACCGAATAAACTTTTCCTTCGGCACCACCATACGGTTGCCTACACGAACGTTTCGGAGGCCGCTCTGGTAGACTGTTCTCAGATTAAGCTGTGTTTTCCGAAACGCGGCGGGCCGCTGAACTGTTGCAGCAGTTCGGCGGCCTTTTTACATTGACTGTCTTGCGTTTTTCATTAGCCATACACCATACCCGTTCCTGCCCTGTGACCTTGTTTGACCTCCACGGCGTTTTCTTCCACCTTGGTGCGCTCGGCTGTTCTCAGCGTCCCGGCGTCGCTTCCCCGGTGAGTATCGTTTCTAGTGATGGGTATTCAGTTTTCAAGGTGCGTGGAGGACGGCCGCATTCGCTGTTGACAAGCCGCTGTCTCAATGATAGACTTATAGCAACGAAATATTGACAGCCGATGTGCTTTTGAGGTTAACACACTCTCGACACTTTGACAAGACTATTATAACTATTATTTACGATTGGTCTATTTTTGGGAGGTCGCCATGTGGTACGCCAAAATGTATTTCTCGGAGAAGAAAGAATTCTTCCAGTACGATGCCGCCGGCACACAGGGAGCACCGTCCGTCTCTCGTGAGCTTCCGTTCCTGGAAAGTCTGCTCTCCTTTTTGGAGATGGACTGTGAGGAATTGGTGCCCACGCTCCGGCGGATCACCGAGAACTGGAGCCGCCTGATTTCAGAGGACGACCGGCAGGCCGGGACGAACGCCATGGCGGAACTAGGCCAGCTCAAGCAACGGCACATCTACTTGGAGCTTCTGTATGTGCATTGGTATGACCGCTTCTCCAAGTTGGGCGTTTTCAACGACCGGGGCAGCGACGAGGACCGGCAGATGCTGGATGAGCTGCGTCTTCTCCCGGAGCGTCTGCCCTTGTACCAGAAACAGATTCAGAGGTTCTTGGAGTTGGTTCTGAATGTGGACAACGCGGGGCGCGACCCTCAGCAGCAGGCTTCCCGGAACTACCTGCACAACGCGCCGAAAGACCCGGAGCTGTTCGTCTTCCACCCCATTCCCCTCAGCTTTGAGCCGGTGGAGCCGGGACGGTGCTCGCCAGTACTGTACTCCGGCAGCATCGCAGACATGATCGACTACTGTCTGCGCAGCTGCGTGGAGCGGGGCGTCACTGTGCGGCGCTGCAAAAACTGCGGACGCTGGTTTCCCCAGACCGGGCGGGTCAGCGCAGAGTATTGTGAGCGGCCGGTTGCTCCTGGACAGCAGACCTGCCGGGAGATGGGGGCTTTCCAGCAGTGGACGAAGAAGCAGTCCGACGACTTGGTGTTCAAGGTCTACCGCAAGGAGTACAAGCGGCGCTTCGCCTGGATCCGGGCTGGGCGTATTTCCGACACCGATTTCTACGCCTGGAGTGAGAAAGCCCGGGAAGAAAAAAAGAAGTGCGACAGCGGCGCACTCTCCCTAGAGGACTTCACGGCGTGGCTGAGAAACTCTTGAGACCGCAGGACAGAAAATACGGGATCGGCCACACAGCCGATCCCGTATTCTTTGTCTATGGCGAGCCAAATTCTTGATTACTCTCTCCACATCATCGCCGTCCTGGCATGATTACCTTTTCGCTCCAAGGGAAGTAGATACCGGAGGCACATATCATAATATGAAGAACGATACCTCCTTCTCCCAAAAAGCAGAACCCGCCACGCCTAACGATTTACCCATTGCTCAAGATCTGTTAGATGCTCTGACCACCCGACACACAAAGACGGCTGCGCGGGGTCAACGAATAGTTCCAGACGCACTGCTGGATGAATTTCTATCTCATGTGACCGATGGGAAACCCACCACTGCCCAACAGCGCATGGCAGAGTTGCAAAAAATTGAGAAGTGGACTTAGTACCATGTTCTTCCGCAGCAGCCGAGTGTTTGCTCTATTTCCCTCCGGCCCGTTTCGGCTTTTCTCCCTCCGCCTTTTCGGGAGGGACGGAATCCGGTCATGGGACAGTGCGGGGGATGCTCTCGCCAAAATACAAATGCTTCAGGGAACGCTTGCCCCGCCCTGCAAAATATGGTATCATTAAACCTGTCAGAAACTTATCTCCGGCAGGTTCTTCCGCCGCGCGGCAAAGAAGCGGGATATCATAGACGCCAAAGAGTTCGGCCAATTGCTGAAACCACCCCGAAATCCTGGAGAACAGGAAACAATTCCAGTCCATTCTCCGGGAGCGCTATCCCTCTGAGCGGGGGAATGTTAATTTGATGATTACCGCACACAGCGCCGGTGTGCCGACCTTGCTGCGCCGGAATATTCCAAAGGACTTCCGAGCGGCGCAAATCACTCACCTTCTAGTGCCACAGCATCGTAGCGGAGAAGGCCCGATGGGCGGCACAGCTGTGGGTGGAGGCGTATGAGCTCTCCCGGCGGCCGGAAGCGGTCGGCCCGGAAGAAACGGACCCCAAGTGGTTTCAGACCAAAGAGAATGACACAGGATGCACGATTGTCAAGCACCTTGACTCCGGGGATGGCGAGGTTGTGATTCCACCTCAAATCGGCGGGCTTCCTGTTACGGAAATTGGAAAGAGTGCTTTCTATAGTTGCCGCAGCCTGACCAGCGTTGTGATCCCCCAAAGCGTCGAAGATATTGGCAAAGATGTCTTCAAAGATTGTCCTCATCTAAAAATCCAGACCCCGCCGGTTCTTTTGCGGAGCTGTATGCCGAGAGTGCCGGTATTCCCGTCACCCTCATCCAATAAACAGCGAAAGGGCAAGCCACCGGCCCGCCCTTTCGCTGTCATTTTTTTTCGTACCTTATCGGGTCGCTTTTTCTTCCCCCCGGCCCGTTTCGGCTTTTTCCTTCCCCCGCTTTTTCAGGGGGAGAGATCCGCTCCGCAGGCTTCAGTAAAGTGCCGTGAAGGGGAACTTCGTCCAGGCGGCACTGGGCTTCCTTGAGGGTGGTCTGCGCTTCCCGCAGCTGCTCCAAAAGCCCCTCGTACTCCGCCTCAAACCGCCTTAGGAGCCCTTCCTCCCCCGTACCCGGGACGGCACCCTGAAGGTGGTCTCGCTTTTCCTTTGCCACGGCAGCCGCCCGGCTCAAGCGCTGTTCCTCGCACCGGGCTGCGCTGAGCTCCTTCCGGCGCAGCACTAGGTCTACCGTCTTCTGCTGGACACCCTTTCGAATCAGGCCCGCCATGGAGACATCGTCTCCGCTGCCGTTTTTGGAGATTACCGGCAGGAACTGCTGAATTTCCCGCGTCCCGGCTTTTTCGCCCTTTTCGTCGAGCATACAGAAAATCGTACGGTAGAGGTCGTGGAGCTCGTCGTCCCCGGCGTAGGAGTCATCTACCCCGTCGCTGGCGATGAACACGGCCAGCGGGAACTCCTCGCCGCAAAAGAAGCGGAATTCCTCCAGTGCGTTTTCGTCGCAGATAGAGGTGGTTATATTCGCCTGGCAGTTCTCATCCCAGGGAATGGGCTCTGTACAAACTCCGTCCCAGCCGATGGCAAAGCATTTCCCATCGCCGATCTGCAGACCGAACCAGTAGTCTTCTGTTGCGCATATGGCGATCAGCGTGGTTCCATATGCCTTCTTGCGGCGGGGATTCGATGGGTCGAGATACGCCTCTCTGTACCTTTGGGAGACTTTTTCCAGCTCGCATTCACAAAAGGGATTCTCCTCAATATCCCCGTCCACGGACTCATGCCAGCGGCGCAGAATATTCAGCTCCAGACCGCGCAAGCGATCTTTCTGCTCCGCAAAGACGTTTATCGCGTCCAGGGGCGCTTCCCGCCGGACGGCTTTCACAAATTCCTTGATTGCCTCCAGCGCGGCCGTGATGGCAAACCTGGAGCCTCGGTCCGTCCTGGGATAATTGTCGCTTCCGTGCCCGTCGGCCACAGCGATGACGGCCATGCTGCCGTTTTCATAAGCGCGCGAGGCATCCTGGCAAACCTTTCCGTCCCGTTTGTGATTTGCTCCCTGCAGAGAGTAAGCAAATTTCAAAAACTGTTTCATGCTTTTCTATCCTATTGAATTACCAATCCGTTCCCCAGGCCGGGTCAATACTCACATCAATCGGTTTACCATCGGACGTGTCTGCACTTTGGCCCGTAATATCCTGCACTACATCTTTTACAATCGCAGCGGAATCATCTTCGGCGGAGGTAACAACATCGGAGGATTGTTTGCTGTGGCTCTGGAATTCGGAAGCTCGGACGCTGACCTTGCGGATCAATGCTTTTAGCGTCTGCTTGTCACGCACGCCGATCACTGCCTCCGGTGTTCCAGTGAAAGCCGCCAGGACATCTCGATCCGCGTCGTCGCCAATCGCTACGGCGATTTTAATGGCATGCTTAAACCAGTTGTTTTCCTTGAGCTTCTTCAGACCGCTTTCCCAATCATCCGTGGGGCCACCATCGCTGAAAAGCAGAATTACCGGAGCATAAGCGCCAGTCTGAGACTGGAGGAAGCCAGTCCTGGAGAGCTTGGAGTCGAGCTCTTTACAGGCCGCGCCAAGATCCGTTATCCCGTTTGGAGTAAGATCATTCCAAATAACATCCCCGATGGGGATCGGACCGGAATTGGGCGTGATCCAGGCGCAGCCGGTGGAAAACTGCATGATAGCAATGCGAATTTCCGCATCGTCATTGGCAGAGGAAATATCCGGCAAATCCACAGTGATCGCTTCTTCCATAGCGGAGTTGACAGAACCCAGTTTATCCCCCATCATACTGCCAGAAGTATCGACCAGATAGAAGAGCGTCATAATTTTGCGCGGCGCAGGAGCAACTTGATCCAGTAAAGACATATTAAATTCTCCTCTGTATTTATTTTATATTTAGAAAGCAACGGTTCCGCTGTGCTTATCACTATTTATAAAGTTGATCAAAAAACCGCCCTTTGCCGGGACAATGTTGCCGGGAGGCAGTGGGCGCTGCGCGCCATCCGGCAGCGTGACCTTCCATGTGTAATTGGAAACATTTCTGAAGCCCAGTATTCTCGGGTCCTTTGGATTGGAAACCACTTCCGCAATCACCGTCTCGATATCGTTGCGGTCAGAGTCCAGGTGCCACAGATAGACTTTTTGCTTCGGTACGATTGGAAGATCGAACCTGCTCGTCTTCAAAAGTGCCGGACGGTGAATAGTTTTATGACACTCCATGCACTGGGAGGAGTCTCGTGTAACGCTATAGAACATCTCCCTTTTGCAGATCGGGCAAAGACCGGTTTCAGCTCGAAGCCGGAAAAACGCATCCAGCCATTCCGTCTCAAGAATGCGAGGCGCCTCTTTCATCATGACATCATGACTAAACGCCCGGATAAACGCAGCCTGAATATACTGTGGATAGATAGGCCAGAATCTCTTTAAGTTAGAATCGCTTCCCGGTATTGGGCGATTCTGATCATTCATTGGGTCCAGGATAAAAATGGGGTTCGTACCGTAATATTTTCGCTCCGCTTCCTTTGTCATGCACGGCGGCGAGGAGTAGCAGCCCTCCAGAGGGTGGTTGATAAACAGAAGGCGGAACAACACCACAGCGAGGGAAAATCGGTCTGACTGCTTATCCGGCGTTCCGCCGGTGACGACCTCTGGGGCCATCCAGCGCTGTTTGCCCATAATGCCGGAGTTCACCTGATAGGGCGATACATTGTCATTGTCACAAATCAGCACATCTCCAGTTGACGGGTTGATGAAAAAGTTTCCGTTGTTGATGTCCTGGTAGCTGTAACCCTGAGCGTGGAGCTCCCGAAAACCCTGGATGATATTAATCGCGGCTGTAGAGATTGCAGTGAAGGACCCAAAACGAACCTGCGGCTTTTTCTTCGTCCCAACAAAAAAATTCGTCAGTTCCTCGTATCCATCCGGACGAACATCCATTAGATACCCGAAAGTGCCGTCCCGTATCTCCGTGATAGCCAGGGGCCAGAGAAACGCCTTGGTAGGCGGACCATTGCTGATGTTGCCCTCTAAATTGCTATAGAATTTCTGCGCAGCATCCGGGCCGCCCTTGTTGAATGTGCCAGGATGATACCATTTCAAGGCGTAGGGCTTCCCCTCGTACTCCACCTTGTAAACGGTCCCCTGCCCGCCTGCTCCAAATTCAGAGAGGATTTTGGCCGCCCCGCCGTTTTTGAGCTTGACGATGTCGCCGGTTTTCAATGCGTTCATGTACCCACCTCAATTCATAGTTCTATCTGGTCAGAAGTTCTATTGTCCGCTGTGCTGAATAAGCGGAAGGAACCAAAAGGTTAAATGTCCTGCTGCCGAACTGCAACCCCACCGCGTCGCTGTAAGGCGTGAGGGCGGAAAGCGCGGACAGCTTTTTATCAAAGGCTTTCTCCCTGGCTGTGAAAATAACCCGCTTATTGGTGATGTAGAGATATCCCGGGGTATAAACAGGGATAACCTCCTCGACGGGGCTGCTGAGTCCACCGCCGGTGTGGTATGTGATTCCCTTCGCGATCCGAAAGCTGGTGCCGCTGTTCCGGTGCCGGGTGTGCCGGATAGTCTTCTGGGTCAACAGACAGGACTTGTCCACAAAGTGGCAGACCTCACCTGATATAAGGATCAGAGTGCTGATGTTCAGCACCGGAAGCGTCCCACTGTCCAGAGCGGAGGCGGCGGCGCTGGGAAAAACGGAGGACATCGACGGGGGTGTCGGGCAGCGCGTGACGAAATCGCCGCCGCCGAAGAGTGTGGTCAAAAGTCCCATATGGCTTCACCTCACTTGTGTTATAGAGGTTTGCACTGGATGCCATGCTTGCGGGCGTATTCCATGGTGGCGGAGCCGGGGGCGCAGTATAAATAGTGGCCTTCAAACGCCCCTCCATAATCATCCTCTAAAAATCGAATTCCGTCGGATTCCGTCACTTTCCGTATTCCTTTACACCCTTTGAAGACCTCCGACCCAATTCCCACGATGCGCTTTCCGTCGATGACATTGGGAATGGTCATCGTCTCCCGCTCAAATCCCTGGAACCTGGTGATAAAACAACCCTCTTTTTGTTCCTCGATCACATACTCGCTGACCGAGCCGGGCACGGGAGTGATCGGTTTTGGCGTCGTGGGCACGGTCCGGGGTGTCGCCTGCGCCGGGATGACCGCCGGAACCTTGACTCCCTGGGCACTTCCCCAGGTAATCATGCCCTCCGCCGCATATTCGCCGGAGATGCCATACTCATTCTCCGGCTGTGCGCAAAGGCTGGCCGTTTCAAAGGGCGTGAGGCTGTTTTTCCCCTGAAACTCTGGCAAGACACCGCTCTCGTAAACAGCCAGGATGACGTTGATCTCTCGCCGGTGCTCTGCCTGGGGATAGCAGTCCAGCAGCGTCGCGTTCAACCTTGCCCGGTTGACTGTATAGTCTGGATATTGCTGAATGCCTGCCTTCAATTCCAGTTTTTTCATGTCGATTCCCCCTTTATCGGTCCCCACTTGCCAGAATTGTAACACCTCCGCCTCCGCTGCGTCCTTCTCCGCCGCCACTGGTAATTCTGCCCCCACGTTCGCACCATGGGCAAATGGAGGTCCCGTCCTCCCGCACATTCGAGCAGTACACATGCCCGCAGGAGCATATAATCAGGCTCCCGGTGCCACAATAGGGACAGCCGGGATATTTTGGGTCCCATTCCATCTGCCCGCTGATGGAGGCCCGGTCGTAGCTCTCTCGCTTGGCAGAAAGCTCCTTCACCGGAAACGCCCAGGTCAAACGCCAATGGTTCTGTGCGGCCTTCTCCGCACGGATTCCATAAATCCGGTGCGCCTGCGGGCACTTCGACAGCACAACAACCGCTTCTTTCATAACAAATTCACCGTCCTTTTTAAGGAATGTCAGCGCAGCACCAGCCCAAGAATGCCGGCAATCAATGTGCAGGCAGAAATTCCCAAAGTGGTAAAAACCAAAAACTGCAGGGTTGAAATCCGTTTGTTTACCGCAGACAAATCCATAGCTTCGACGCGTTCCAAAAGCGAGGCAATCTTTTCGCTTTGCTGCCGTGATAGCTGTTCCATTGTGGAAACCACTTGTTCTGCTGCGGCTTTCCACTCTCCAAACTGCCGTGTCTGGTCTGTCTGCAAACCTATGACAGCTTGTTTGGTTTCAGATAAGTAGGACTGGTTTACCTCATGGAGTGCCTGGGCGACTTTGGTCTGCAAATCGTTGAGAGCCGTCTGATGCGAATCCGTCAAGGAACGGAGCCGCTCCCCTGCGGAACGCTCCTGCTCAGATAAATCTGCCTTGACCGCATCCGCACTGGAGCGGAGTTGTTCTGAAATGGAGTCGCTTAAAGCGGCAGACTCTTTTCGAGAGGTTTCCAATGACTGCAAAAGCGAAGCGCTGGTATCCGATAAGTCTTTTGACAGCTCTATCAGGTACTGATGGACCTTTTGCAGGTTGTCACAAATTGCGCCGCTGTTTTGAAGATTGTCTTTGAACTGCGCAATTTCCTGTTCCAGCTCCGTAATATCAGAAAACATATTCTTTTCCTCCAATTGCATGACTCAACAGAAAGAAGCGTTTAGATGCTTGGCCATCACACCGTAATAAAACATATCCTTGGGATTACTTCGGTAAATGGCGTCAAAAAGTACGGGCAGATTTTCTCCCATTGTTTCGCCGAAGAATGCCAAATCTCCAAACAGATGCATTCTATCCTCTAAGGTCAATTTACTGTAAATGACAGAGGCAGCCTCCGACAAATCGAAGAAGTCCGCCCTTTCGCAGTTGTCGAGGATACGCTTCAAACGGAACGAGTCGTATTCCTCATCATAGAGCAGGGTGTAAATAAAGATGTAAAAATCAAGCTTCACATGGGTATGGTTTTGGTTGATACGCTGAATATTTTCCACAGTTTTATGGTCGTTTCGCCCAAACAGCTCTTGTGCGATCTCTTTGAAAGAAATATGAGTGTACTTTTCCTCATCTTTGCTGATTTCCAACATAGAAAGGGAAAAATAAGCCGCAAGCCGGTCGTTGATTTCCTGGTCTCTCTGTGCGCTGTGTTCTGTGGCGGCATAATGTTCAAAAAGGGACAGCATATCTTGGAATTCCTCTTTATGCCGGTAGATAAACCGCTCGTAATACCAGGTAATATAGGCGGAAATCACATCCTCAATTTGCTGTGCACCGCTAATTAGATTGATCGTCCGTTGATTACAGCCCAACAGATAAAGGTAATCTCGAGCCCGCTCCTTGCAATTTTGGAGAGAGCGAGATTTTTTCTGAACATTGATGAGGATCAAGATATTCTCGTCTTTCTTTGCATAAAAGCTCCAGTTGTCAATTGCACCGACAGCAAAAAGCATAAAAAGAGCTTTCTTCACCCGGTTGGAGTCCCTTTCGGGAAAATCAAAGATATGGTAATCATCCACATCTTCGACCATCGCGAAAATGTGCAGGGCCAGAGACAGAAAATCCTCTCGGGGACCCAAATTACTAAGGATGCAGCGAAAAATATCTGTGTAATCATTCTGTTCTGCGGCTTTCCGCACAAGGGCTGCTATCTTGTCAGCGCTGGTTGTGCGAGATAAGAGCGCGGTATCAATGTTTTTCGTATTGCATTTGAGGTAGATTACCGTAGAGCGGGCTAAGCTACCGTCTCGGCCCGCGCGCCCGATTTGCTGGACATACTCTCCTTTCGAAAGGGGCAGGCCGAAGTGTATGATTGTATCAATATCAGCTAGATTCACGCCGACACCTAATTCCTCATCGGCGATCAAAACCTGGCAATGACCGTTTGCGAACGCTTGGTAGGCACGGTCTCCCTGGCGGTGGATCTCAAACAGGAATTCATCCTCAAAAGAATTATGCTCTTCCAGCAGTTGGCTCAAAGCCTCGCCCAGTCGGACAGAACAGTCCTCATTTTTTGTAAACACTAAAGTCTTCTTTCCCCTTGCGCAGCTCTCTTTTAGAGCCTGATATGTTTCCTGGGCCATTTCTCCCTCATCATTACAAGGCAGAAAGGCAAAACGATACCGTTTTCGTAGGTCAACGGGAGACAGGATATCCGCCTTGTTTTCAATCTGAAGCTGTTGCTGAATGTCTTTTATCACGGAATAATTGGCTGTGGCCGTAAAGCAAAGATAACGTGTTTTATCCAAATACCGGTTCAAATAAGTGGAGAGCATCAGGTATTCCGGCCGGAAATCATGGCTCCAGTTGGAAATGCAATGCACCTCATCCAATATTATATAACCGATTTGTTTCAGGGAATTGAGGACTATAAACTCCTTGAGCAATTCGGTGTTTTGAAAGGTTTCCGGGGTCAAATAACACAGCTTGTTTGTGACTTTTAACGCTCCGGAATTATTTCTTTCCAACCATGCCGCATTGTCAAAGTGATGTGTACCTTTAAGATTACGGAGCTGGTCCTCAATGAGCAAGCGGTTTGGCGTAACGATAAAGGTGGTCCCCGGCTGTAAAATCGCGCAGATATAGAAGATCAGCGATTTTCCAGATCCGGTAGGCATGATGCAAATACTATGACCAGCGGCGTTCAGCATACCGCAGAGGGATTCAAATTGCCCTGATCGAAAATCCTGGTAGCGGTCATTAGAAAGCTCCCGCAGAAAATAGACAAATGCTTTTCGCATAGAGCCGCCCACATGGTATCGAATTGGTTCGGCAGCCCAAGGAAATCGTTGGCTTTGACGCACTCCATGATATGACACAATTCGTATTCCAGCAGCCGAAGATCCATCCAGGGACACAGTGAGGGGGCCGGAATCCTGGTAGTGGAGTTCTATCGGTTTTTCGCCGGTAAATCTGCAAAAAAGTGATAGATACCTGTTAATGCAAAAAACAGCAATTTTCGTTTCCTGCAGAGCATTTTTCGCTGGGTCAATCAGGTGGAAGGCAAGAAGATTATGGTTGGTATAATTGTTCTTTACCAATAGGAGAATCAACATCATGATACGATAGACACGGCCATAGTCCAGAATCACAGCAAATTTCGATTCAGCTTCATATTGAGAAAGGAAAATAGGCTTGTCCGTATTTTCGTTGATCTCTGTGTTTCTTTGAAGGTAACTCCAAATCAAAGAAAAAATGTGATTCAGAGGGTGTGTACAGTGTTTGGCGGAACGAACGCCCTGGATCACAAATCCCCGGTCCGCGTTTCCTACACCGCAGGGGATGAAAATACCTTCTGGCAGATCATCCGTCTCTTCCGGATTCTCCGGGTTTTCTCGAGTAGCCGAAGTCTCATTCCTGGCAGCTTCCTCAGCGGAGATCTGCGCGTTGACTGCCCGCTGCTGCTCCTGATAGGCTTTCCAGGCTTTCACTGTGTCTGTGTCTATGCAGAACAAACAGATTTCCGCCACCGCTTTGGAGGTCTGGGTGTCATGCCCCGTAGCCTGTTCAAAGGCAATCGCAATTCGGTTGACTAAGTTGGAATCCCGCTCTGGCAGTTCCAGAAGATTTCGCAGAATACCGTTATCGTAGGTGTCTAGAAGCTTTGTGACCAGCGGCCGGTCCGAGGACAGTAGATCCAGCAGCAGGCTCCGTAGGGACTCCCGCTTTGCCAGCATATAAGGACGTGCCTGCAGCATATCTCTTAGGACAATGATTTCTTTCCTCATATCCGTTCTTCCCTTCGGACAATTTGGTGAAATTTATATGTTGATGACCAGAGTATGCATCTGGTCATCAAGGCAGATTTATTAGATATCGCTATGTGGGACGAGTCAGATTACGTACCGAGGGTCTTTCAGGTGCTTCATCACAATTGGAAGGTCCTTACCAATATCCGATAGGTCTTTTTGCGCGGTTTCCAGTTGACGTTCCAGTTTCCTCGTCTTTTCCGTTTGTATTTTGAGCTGCTGTTCTTCTTTCAGAAGATCGGCAAAGAGTTCGGAATACTCCGTATCTTTTAACCAAGTCAAGTCTTGCTCAGGGCTCCGGTTACTTAAAATTTTTTCCAGGACCGAGAGTAATTTGACCGCACTGAAAAATTCAGCTAGAACGCCTTCAAGTAACCTTTTGGGTTCGATCTCCAAGATTTGCTCATATTTCTTAAGTGCATTCGGATTCGTGTAGTCAGCCTTCGCCTCATTCAGAAGATCGCTCTTGCAATCTTTTAGCGCATTTTCCAAATTCCGACGATCCTTGAGTTCTGTGAAGTCTCCATCCAACATATGCTCCAGAAATTTGAAACGAACTTCCAGCGGGCCACGTTTCTCAACTAGGTATTCCTTGAGCTTATCTGGATTTTCCTCTCTGATCTGCCTCTCGCTGATGCTCGCGTCAAACTGTTCCAGCTCATTTTTTGCGGAATCTCGCAGACTCTCTATGTATTCGGGCGAGACCGTGGCTCTTTTCTTTTCCCGCAAATCATCCAGCGACTGATAGTGCCGGTCAATTCGAGTACGCGTTTGCTGCGCAAGAGATTTGGATTCCTTATATTGAGTCTCTAATTTTTTAAGGTCCTCTATGCTGCTAAACCGCTCCCTATAAGATTGGTGGAACCGGTCTTTTTTGAGGGGATACATCAATTCGGGGACGGGCTCTACCAGAAGCATACCCCAGGGGTGGAGGTGAAACACATAGCCGAAATCTTTCTTGCGAAACGTTTTTCGGCTTTCGGTTGGGTGCTCTATCGTTCGGGAAACATCTCCATACAGCCAATCCGCATGTCCTTCTGCCCAGGGAATGGACGGAAGCGGAGGAACATCTGTCACGATGCCTTCTCGATTTAGAAATTCCGCCCATACATAATCGGCCTCAGAATAGCGGACTGAAATAGGATTTCCATTCTCATAACGGTAGAAATCTACAATTTCCATGGGGCCATAGGACCAGTGATAGATTGTATCACCAATATGCAGTTCTCTTTTATCCATTTGTAAACCTCTCTTTTCAAATGGCCTAAAATCTAAAGGCCAAATTTTATAAGGGGAATTGCAACATTTAAGTTGCTTCTAGAGGACCACAACGTGTGGGTTGCGGGCCATTTTCCCTATTGCAATATTTTGGGCAATATGCTAAAATCAGTTTGCCCAAATGGACAAGAGCAAAGCACACCGCCCTATAAAACGGCATTACCTTGCTCAATTCCATGGCTCGTTTTGCGTGGACTGCAACCCACGCTTTACAGGCCAACCACTACTCCCTGCACCATCTCTGGAAGGTCCCGTGGGCGACCCCTAATTCCCTGGCCGCCGCCCTGCCGGACAGTTCACCTCTGCGCCATGCGGTCATGACAGACTCGTAGTTTTCGCCCCGTTCCTTGAACTTCCGCCCAAAGTGGACGCCCCGTGCTTTCGCCGCCGCGATTCCCTCAGCCTGCCGCTGGCGGTTGAACTCCCGCTCTGTTTGGGCTACATAGCTCAGAAGCTGTAGCACGATGTCGGCAATCAGCACCCCGGTTAGGTCCCGGCCTTGGCAGGTATCCAGTAGCGGCATATCTAGGACTACGATGTCGACCAACTTTTCCTTGGTCAGCAGCCGCCACTGTTCCAAAATTTCATCGTAGTTCCGCCCCAGTCGGTCGATGCTCTTGATAACGAAAGTGTCCCCGGCTTTCAGTCTGCGGACCAGCCGCCGGTATCCAGGACGTTCGAAGTCCTTGCCGCTTTGCTTATCCAGAATGATGTTGCCCTCTTTTATGCCAAATTCCCGCATTGCCACTATCTGCCGGTCCTCATTCTGCTCTTTGGTAGAAACCCGAACATATCCGTATTCCATATCGCTCCTCCTTTTTCTGATAGATTCATTTTAGAGGAGCCATGGGTTCTCGCAATTTGAAATTAACACAGAAGATGTAAAAGTGACTGTTCTCTCAACGGAGAAACAGCCGCTTTGGATGTATCCTGTTGAATTTCCTCTGGCGCAGCATACCTTCGCCTCCTTACTAGCGAAACACCATACCAGCATTAAGAGCATAAGTCCAGAAAATTATAGGCGCGAGTTTGTCATCCTGAATTGATTACTGTTCATTTGCCCTTTCTTTGTTTATAGCGACGCAAATTTTGAGCGGCGATTTCAGTTTTCCCACTTTTCATTTCCCTCCGTTTGTGATATACTTTCTTCAAAGCATAGGCAACAGAAGGGGATGATTGCGTGCCTTATTACACCATCGATGAACTGCGCCGCATCATTGCGCCGATTGCCAGCGCTCATGGAGTGAAAAGCGTTTCAGTATTCGGCTCCTATTCCAGAGGCAATGCTACAGCGAATAGTGACGTAGACTTAAAAATTGAAAAGGGGCATCTCCACTCTCTTTTTCAACTGAGTGGATTCCGTCTGGCTGTGGAGGATGCCCTGCGCCTTCCGGTAGATTTGGTTACATCGGACTCCTCCGATCCCGACTTTTTGGAAATGATTCGGAAAGAGGAGGTGTTGCTTTATCGAAACACGTGACGCAGTCATTCTCCGGAAAATTATGATGTACTGCCAGCGAATTTCAGATAATCTGGAGCGATATCACCACAACTTTACCGCATTTGAAAACGACCACCTCTTCCAGGACGCATGCTGTATGTGTGTCGTTCAAATCGGTGAACTTGTTTCCCAGCTTTCGGATGAGGCAAAGCAGAAAAATTCTGCTGTACCTTGGCGGATTATTAAAGACACCCGGAATTTCTATGTCCACGCCTATGGTGCGATTGATATTGCCGCTGTTTGGGATACCCTGGAACATGATATTCCCGCGCTGAGCACCGCTTGTGCAGAAATTCTGGGGCTATGACCCACAAGTTGACCCACACGGGAAAAGGACTGGAAAGAACGAAAGAGCACCGGGCAGGATTTTCCTGCCCGGTACTACTCCCTTCTCACATTTGGACGCTAATGACCGCTCCGATGGTGTCCGCCGCATCCTGTTTCATCTGTGCCGTTGCGTGAGTGTAGGTGTTTAGCGTGAAGCCTGCCGAGTAGTGACCCAAGGCACCAGAGAGGGTCTTCACATCTACACCGTTCTTTAAGGACAGAGTTGCGAAAAGATGCCTCATATCATGGAACCGGACGTGTTCCGCTCCTATCACTTTCAGAATTTTATTGTGTGTTCGACGAAAAGCATCCGGGTCGTACATCGTCCCGGTTTTAGGCAATGGAAACATGTATGGATTTCCTGGGTGCTTCTTGTGCTCTTCAATCAGGAGGTCCACCGCCTGTTGCGGAATTGCCAGCGTCCGAATTGAGTTCTGTGTCTTTGGCGGACTGACCGCCAATTCCCCTTTGATGCGGTTGACCTGCTTTGTAACAGAGATTGTCTTGGCTTCGGCATCCAAGTCTGTTCAGAGGAGGGCCAGCCGTTCTCCCCTTCTCAAGCCCGTCGTCAGTTCCAGGTAGAATGCCGCCAGGAGTCCCCGGCGGTCTGCCTCCGCTAAGTACATGCCAATCTTCTCCTGTGGAAGTATGTGCATCTCCTTTTTCTCCAGCTTCGGCAGTTTACAGCCTTGTGCCGGGTTTGTAAGAATTCACCGCTCTGCCACCGCCTGATCCAGGCAATTGCTCAGCAGCGCATGGACGCCACGGACCACCCGAGAACTGAGGCTCTTATCCTTCAGTTCAGGGTATCCTTTACGCTGGACCCGACCATTCTTCTGGAGGTTGTTGTAGAACCGCTGTATCTGAATGGTCGTCAGCTTGTCCAGCTTGATTTTGCCGATGCCCGGAACGATGTAGTTCTCAATATAGTTTGTGTAGTATTCACGTGTGTTGGGGCGGATACGAGGCTCGGCGTAAACCTCATACCATGTCCTCACCCACGTCGCCACCGTATAATTTCCGGCCTTGGAAATATCCAAGTGCTGGCCCTCAGCAATAGCTGCTTTCAATTTCTCTTTGACCTCAGCTTGGGTTCGACCCAGGACATTCTTGATAATTCGCTTGCCGGACTCAGGATCATAGCCAGCAGTGAATCGGCCCTCCCAGCGCCCATCGGAACGTTTACGAATATTCCCTTCGCCGTTGGCTATGCGCTTTGCCATATTACATCGCCTCCTTTAACGACGCATATTACCATCTGCTGGCCTCAATATCCAGCGGGTTTCTTACAGTTATCAAAAAGTTTGAAATTGCCGCAGAGGAAAAAACTCTTATCTTTGTTTATAGCGGTGCAATTTCTGAACTAGCAAAAACAAAGCCTCCAGCTAAGCCAGAGGCTTGAGTAAGCCCTGGCAGAATCTGATACCGGCGGATATTTCTAGACAAAGCAAATATCTTTCTCCCGCATCTCGTTTCTCACCGCCCGTAAACGGATAACTTATCTTCTGTCAAAAGCCTTTGTGTAACTGCCAGATGGTTAATTGTCAGTTCGCTTTGCTCGTGGTCTGAATCTAAAGTTTTTTACGGAATATCTCTACTGGCCAAGCTGGTCGTTTCCAAACCCAACGAGAGGACCTGGGTACATTGAGTACCCAGGTCCTCTGTCCCGCAAAAAACTTAATAATGTTAGCTCAATTCGGTGTTGAACGACGATGTCCTTTGACAGTAGTCCCATCTGCCTTCGTATAAGTATGAACAACCACTATTTTTTTGTTCTGCTTTCCACGGACGCTGCTCTTAGTTTTTGCCATATTTAAAACACTTTGAAGCTCCTCTAGTGCAAGCCCGAGGGAGGGGATTCCCTCCCTCGGCCGACGGCTGTTACCGATACACGGGAATCCTAAAGGCTTTCAGGCCATAATCCCTCGCGTAATAGGTAACACCGTTCACGGTACGGGAGGCCCTAAATATGTAGTAGGCTACCTCCCGCCGCTTTTTTCGAGGAGCTTTCATACATTCTGCTCCTTCTCAGTCGGGATTAGATGCTATTGACAACAGGCAAAGCCTGTGCTATCTTAAGAATGTACTATTCTTCGCAACTGGGGTACCGACCGAGTCCCCCAGTCAAAGGCGGTAGCTGGCAGGCTACCGCCTTTGTCCTGCTATAATATACCACGTCCTGCGGAATAGGTCAAGCCATATTGAAAAAATTTCGGAAATTTCTTTATCTGAATTTTCTTTTCTGAAATTACTTGCAAAAAAGTCGAGAAGATAGTAATATGTCGCTATCTAGCAAAGCTTCGTTCAAACGTGCGTTTCCATGGTCTTCAAGTTTACACGCCTGCCCAGAGGAGAAAGGAGCTCACCTTGGCAAAATTTGACGTTACTCCTGAATTAGGAGAGATCATTCGACTTACCCGCCTACAAAACAGCATTGCCTCCAAGACGCTGGCTGCTCACCTGGAGCGAAGTCCCGCTTATATCTCAAAACTCGAAAAGGGCGAAGTCAAGTCCATTGAGGAGAGCGAACTAACCGCTATTTTTTTGTATATTGTCAAAGAGGGAACATCTTTTTCGGACAAGCTGGAAGCAGTTACTGAAACGCTTGTCCGCCATTACAGCCGTGAAATCTGCAATCGACAGTTTTGGCTTCAAACTTACGATTGGGTGACTCGTAAAATTACGGTCCCTCATGATCTGATCCTCGAACTGAACCAAACCTACTGCCTCTCTGATGAAGCCCTCCTCCGTCTCATCAACAGAATCAATGCCAACATAGAATTACCAGACGCATTTCGAAACGATAAGACTTTCCCTTATAACCAGTGGAGGTCAGGAACTGGAGCGGATGAATTATTATACATCAAAATCAAAATCGAACCGTCAGAAATTATTCAAGTCCTTAATGGGACGCTTACTGAAACCAGTTATCTCCTGCTTTATGCCGTTATCCACTACCTATACCGGGCAAAACATTACCCTGACGAAAGCAGTCTAACCGAAAATGAAGTGATGGAAATCTCTCTGCACGCTAGGGAAAAGCTGGCTGATTATAATATCCGCACGATTGTAAACCAGGTTTGGCGCCGACGCGACGAAGTAATTCAAAGCGATATCAGTAGCCTTCTTTCCTCCCAAGATCCAGAAATGGGTTCCTTTGCACAGGAAATCATGTCCTTAATCAATATTCTAGCACAGTTCGATCTTCCCATAGGAACTGAAAGTCTCCGGCTTCTCAACAGCAATCTAGACTGGGATACTGCTTTCACAGAAAAAATCATGAGGTTGCCCTTTTACGACTTGGAGGGTGTCAGCCACACAAACAAGAAGAAACTTCTATTAGAAATTGGGGAATTAATTCAAAAATATAAAAATCTCCCTCCTACCCAGAAGTCCTTAGAGTCTTATGACTAATGTCTGAATTTCTGTTACAAATTTACTAGGCATAAATTTGATTTAGTTCTAGTATAAGCGCCAAAGTCTGCATTTATATAATTATGATGTCGTAAACTTTAGTACCTACTTTGTTTATAGCAGCGCAGATTTTGAACTCGCTACATGGACATCGACGGGCCCTGGTAGTCCTCATGGTCGTCCGCCTTATGCCCCATTGCGATTTTCTTCTCACGGATTCGCCGCATAAGCTTGCTCTCCACATGACCGTCTGCCGGATTGGGCGGCGGAAGCGTCTCCCAGAAAATGCTGCTCATGTGGTGGATGAGCCTTACAGTACAGAGAAGAACAGACGGGTTGCGCTGCCGATGGTCCAGGAGAAACTGTGCATAGCTATTACCTTGATTCGCGGATTGAGTCAGCCAGTACTCTGCCGCATCTTGATCTTGTCCTACTTCTTTCCCTTGGAGGTACAACTTTCCGAGAACATACTGAGCGTACTGATTCCCTCCTTTGGCGGACTGAGTCAAACAATCTACCGCCCTATCGGCATCCTTTTCCACGATTTCTCCTTTGAAGTACTCCTTGCCCATACGATAGGCGGCGCAGTGGTTGCCGTTTTCAGCGGCGGTCCTCAGCCAGTGGAGACCCTCTTGCAGATCACAGACCTCCACATCATCGGAGAGGAGCAGCTTTCCGAGAGCGTACTACGCCGTGACATGTCCTTGCACCGCCGCTTGCTCCAGCCAGCGCCAAGCCTTCACGCTGTCTGGGATCTGCAGAGGGTCATCCCGCAGGAGCTTGCCCATGAAATACTGGGCGTTCCGGTCGCCGCTCTCAGCCAGCCGCTCCATTTCTGCGACGGCCTGATCCCGCTCCTCCAGAGGCAGTGCTTCGTTGCGAATCATATTCCGCAGTGTCCAGTAACCATAAGAGGAATTTGCGAACTCCTCCGGCTCATCATCTTGTTGGATACCAACATCCTCAAAACTGACCGTACCTCGTTGGATGCACTCCGCCTCACGGACGACGGTGTTCTTGATCGCCCGGAGCTCTTTCACCCGAGAGAGTGGCGGACGTATCCTCTCCCGTTCGGAATAGAAATTCTCCACCTGACGCTGGATCCGCCACCATAGTTCATAGCACTCCTCTATCTCTGGGAGTCTCGCCAGCTCATCCACGACGGCATCCACTTGAGCCTTGACGGACTTTTTCAAATAGCCGTAGGCCTTCTTGCCCCTAACAGTTTCCAAGGACTTAACCAATTCCAACATCTTCGCTTCGAGTACCGGACTGTCACAGAACTCCGAGCGCATACGCTTCGTCAGTTCCAACAGTGCCTTGCGGCCCTGTCGTACCAGCTCATCCCTGGACGCACTTTTTTCTTCGTAGAGGTGCAGCAGTTCACCCTGAAAAATATCCCGTGTGAATTCGGACTTGATCTTGCGGATGCCCTCCTAGTTGAGATACGCCTGTCCCGGCTTTGCTGACCAAGCCATCATGTGAACATATGGGTGATGGCCCTCATCATGGAAGGCGGCGTACCAACGGAAGTCAGCGGGCGGGATATTCATGGCAACGGCAATTTCGTTGCGGTGGGCGCGGAGCAGATTCCACCACGCTTTTGCGTTATCGTAGCCAAGGCGCTCGGCGTCCTCTCGCTTGAGGGAGATGATGTGCGTCCAGACGTCGCCGGAGTACTCACTCAGTTCTTTCATAACTGTAGCCATATCTACGCTGTCCTCGTCACCGAACAATCCGTGACGGCCTAATCGTTCTGCCCGAGGCCGGGCAGCGATGTACTTCATGTAGGCTTCAGACTGGCTGACTTCCGGCCAGTGACTTTCCAACACAGAGGATATGAACTCTGAGGCGTGATACTTGGTTGGCTTCTCCATGTACTCTGCATAGGACGCCGATGATTTGCTGTCTGGAAAATCCCTCACCAGCTCTTTGATGAACTGCTCCTGCTTGTGCGTCGGCGGACGGTCATCCGGCAGGAGCTCTACACGCTCACGAGTGGCGATGTACCGAAGGTAGCCGGCGGCATTCTTACCACTGGAGCCACCGCCCTTGAAGTATGGACTCTTGATAATCAGTCTTGCCACTCGTCTCCATCCTCCCAGGTGCCCCGTGCGTATTTCTCCAGGGAGATACGGCCATTGGTCCGCTTCACATTGCTCACACTCTCCGCCCGGCGGCGGCGCAGGTCCTCCTCGCTGAACTGAAAGCCGTCCGCCAAGATGCCAGCCATTATATCCACTTCTGCCGACTGTCTGAAGGACAGCGACGAGCGACGGTCCTCCAGCTTCCCTAGTCGACCATCTATGTAAGACTTCAAGGCCACCGGAAGAAAATCTCCGGCGTTGGACGCTTCCAAATAATCCAGGTAAAATCCAATAGCCTTTTCCGCCAGCTCATTCATGCTGCGGCATCCGGATTTCCTCTACGCTGTGTGCAGCCGATAGCTTGTCACCGGAGAAACCCGTAAACTCAGCCTCTCTTTCTCGTTGCTCATAAAACCTCCAATTTTCACCTCAAGACGCCACTCAACCCCTTGCAAACAGTGGTGTTCATGGGATTCGACATCATGCCTTGTTTCTGCCGCTCAAATAGACGCCACTTCTGACCACCTGAAAACCCCCGTCAACTGCCCGCACTGCGGGCAGAAGTGATTTGGCCGGGGGCCGTTTGCGGCGTCTGGCCTTTATCCTGCTTTTCTTTCGTCCCTCGTAAACCGCCGTGTTTCGCCGTGTTTTAGAGCAGAACTCCTTCCAGGGCTTCTTCCCTACCCTTGATAGAAAAATCGCACACAGCGGCTCACAAGCGTTCGCAAAAGGCGTTCTGTACCTATCCCTATTAGCCTCAAGCATCAGGACTTCCCTCATCGTCATCACATCTCGTGTTTTGCTCCACCCACTGGACAAATCTCTCTTTAGGAACCACGATGCGGTTCCTAATTTTCAGTGTTGGGAAATCTCGCTGGTGTATCAACTTTCTCTATCTTTACGATGCGTAGAACATACAAAGTAGTCCGGGTACTTTTCTGGGACATTGCTGCTGCAAAAGTACATTCGCTGTTTGCACTCGTTACAATATAGGATGCCAGAAAACAGGCTCGTCCTGCCTGTCCGGGTGCGTCGTACCCGCTTCTCTCGTAACTCCTGCACCTTATCAAAGACTTCTTGAGACACAATCGCCGGATGCGTATTGTAGAAAACAAGTTGGTTTTCTTCCGGATTGAGTCTCTGCGTCTTGTCCCAAATGGAATTTGTGTAGGTTTTGAAATTGACGGTACATCCGATGTATTCCTTGCGCTGTAACATGACCGCTATGGTTCTGACATTCCAACGATACGGCTTTTCCGGGGTCTGGTGGGATGTGTTCCTGCCCTCACGCTGGTGATATGCAGTTGGATTTAGAACCTTGTCATTTTCCAGTGCTTTGGCAATTTGCACCGGGCCGCAACCCTCCATGCAAAGGGTGAAAATCCGTTTAACTACTTGAGCGGCCTCCTCGTCTATAATCCATGTTCTCGGGTTATCCGGGTCCTTTTTATATCCATAAGGAGGATTGACCGCCAGCGGTTCCCCACGCTCTCCTTTGGCCTTGTTGGCAGCACGGATTTTGCGGCTGGTGTCACGGGCATAAAACTCGTTAGTCAATCTTACATAAAGAATGACATCACAGCAGTGCATTGGCGGTCGGTTACCTCCGGCGAGATGGAGCGGTGTATTATCGGTAGCGGCTACCGATAATCAGACCAGACTATCATATGGGAGGTAAACACAATGGGCGAACTGAAACCGAGAATCCATGAAGAAGCAACCGGCCTTGATTATGTCCTTGCCGGTGACTACTACATTCCGGCCATCGAACTGCCGGAGGACGATGATCGTCCCATCGGAAAATGGGGGCGGATGCACCAAGCGTGTCTGGAAAAAACGAACCCGCTTTTGTTCAACCACCTTGTCCTGACGGGCAAGCTGCACAACTACCTTGCCGACCTAAACGAGCAGGCGCAGAACCGCTACCAACTTATCGTAAAACAGATGGCCGATTCCGAAGGCGTGACCGGGGACTTGAAACGGCGGTCGCAGTGGGACTGGATCAGAGCCATGAACAGCATCATCAATCGGGCTGAGGAGATTATCCAGCACGAGATGATCTGTGTGTGATGCCTGTTCGGAACTTTTCACAACACAAGAGATATAAAGTGGTCTGGGTCAATTCGGCCCAGACCACTTTTTTAAGGTGCAGAAAAAAGAAGAAAAACTCGAAATTCAAATTGAAAGCAGCAGCTCGGCGTGGTACAATATGCTTTAAGAAATCCGAGTTCAAATCTATAGAGCGGGGTATGCTGCTATGAAAGGTTCAGAATGCAAGTTTGTAAAATATATGGAAGGATCGGACAAGCGCTTTGTCATTCCGGTTTACCAGCGAAATTACGACTGGAAGATGGAGAACTGCAAGCAGCTTTTTGATGACCTTGTGAAAATTATTAGAGGCCACCGTAAGAGCCACTTCTTTGGCAGTCTTGTTTCTGTCTATAATCCAGACGGTCATAATGAGGAATTTCTTGTCATTGATGGTCAGCAGCGCCTGACTACTGTTTCGTTGCTGTTCCTTGCCATGTATAACCTGATGGACAAAGGCATCATTGTGCCGCAAACAGTGAATCTGAAACAGCGTCTCTATGAGGAATACCTTGTAGACAAGTGGCAGCCGGAAGATACTCGCATTAAATTAAAGCCGGTCAAGAACGACCAGCGCGCTTTTGGCAAACTTTTTTCTGACCCGTCAGAACATATTCGAGAATCCAACCTGACTGTAAACTATGATTATTTCTACAATCGGATTCAGAAGCAGGAAATCACGATTGATGAGCTTTACGATGCGATTTGCTGTCTGGAAATCATCAACATCCGGCTGGACATGGAGGACAACCCGCAACTGATTTTTGAGAGTTTGAATTCCACAGGTCTTGATTTAAGCGAAGGTGACAAAATCAGAAACTTCATCCTGATGGGTCTGCCATCTAAAGAGCAGGATGAGTATTATGATAAATACTGGAATAGAATTGAGGTTTGCACAAAGTATGAATGAGTTTTAATAGGAACACTGTAATATCAAGGCTTTTCGGAGCCAGCAACCACAAAAAAATATTATTTGAGCTATCACATTACGCAGAAAGCCGTCCGGCATGAAAAAACGGGCGGCTTTTTTGCGTGGATAGCCGGGAGGGAGGCGAAAAAATAGTAACAAACTTTTAGCGCAAGATTTGTGCAACATTCACGAAATTAAAAAAGGAGGTAACGAATGGCAGACGAAAAATTAAACGTGAGCCCGGAGGAAAATCCCCAGCCCAGCTTGTTCGATACTGGCCCGGCGGATGCTCCTGCCCCGGAAACATCCGCGCCGGAGCCCCCGGCCCCGGAGAACATTCCCGAGCAGGCCGCCGTGGATGCGCCCGCCCAGGATGCCCCGGCTGGTGCTCCCGGCGAGGTGAGTGTATCCGCTGACCAGATTGAAAAGCTGATGGCGGAGCGCCGGGCGGCGGAACGTGCGGAGGTGGAAAAAAACGAGCCGCCCGAACCGGAACAGCCGCCCACCCCGGCCCCGGAGGAAAAGGCCGCCGGGGAAAAGGGGCCCGCCAAAAAGGACAAGGCCGCCAAAGAAAAAACGCCCGAGCCGGATAAGTCCAAGGGCAGGCGAGGCCGCAAGCCCAAAGAAGAAAAAGCGGGGCCCGGCGAACCGGGAGGGACGGGGGCCCGCCGTGGCCGCCCGGCCAAGGCTGACAAGGCGGCCACGGACAGGCCCCCGTCCCCACCTCGAGACAAAATGTCCCAAAGCAAGGAGGCCAAGGCCGCCACGGTAAAGGGCAGGGAAGAAGCCCCTGCCGCTCCTGCGCCGGAGCCGCCGCCCCAGCCCCGTGACGCGACCCGCGCTGAAAAGGAAGAGATTGTATATCTCAAACTTTCGGATCTGTTCCCGTTCAAAGACCATCCTTTCGGTGTGCGGGACGATGCGGAAATGAAAGGGCTTGTGGAGTCGGTCAAGGACAACGGCGTACACCAGCCCGCGCTGGTGCGTCCCCGGGAGGGCGGGGGCTATGAAATCATCGCGGGCCACCGCCGCCAGCGGGCCAGTGAGCTGGCCGGGTTCGCCAATATGCCGTGTATCGTCCGCAACATGACGGACGATGAGGCCATCCTTGCGATGACGGACGACAACCTGCGCCACCGGGAAAAGATTCTGCCGATGGAAAAGGCTCAGTCTCTGAAAATGCAGGTAGAGGCCATCAGCCATCAAGGGACGAAGCTGGAGGGCGTGGCCGCCGGGGACGTTGGAAAACGCTCCACGGAAATCGTGGGGGAGCGGAACGGCATGAACTACAAGCAGGTACAGCGGTATATCCGGCTGACCGAGCTTGTGCCGGAGCTCCAGTCTATGGTGAACGAGAAAAAGCTGTCTTTCACCCCCGCTGTTGAAATCTCGTTCATCAAGCCCAAAAACCAGAGGTTTATCGCCGTTTCCATTGAGGGCGAGCAGGCATCCCCCTCGCTCTCCCAGGCCCAGGAGCTCCGCAAGCTGGATAAGGACGGGAAACTGAACGGCGATGTGATAGACGGCATTTTGAGCCGTGAAAAAAAGGAGGTAGACAAAGTGATTATTTCCGCCGCTGAACTGAACAAGTATTTCGGCAAGGACGCCACGCCCCGGGAAATGAAAGACCAGATTATGTCCCTGCTGGCCGAATGGAAAGAGAAACAGCCCCCGGAGCGCACCGCCCCGGAGAAAAAGACCGACCGGGAAAAGTAAGCCTTGAGACATTTTGTCCCGAGGCTCTTTCTTTTTCCCGCGCCCCTCCCCCGCGTCCTGCATGGCGTTCTTATAGAGAGGGGCTCTGGTGGTATATCCCCCGTCGCCGCCTGCTACTGAGCACAGCCGGGAGTGGGCGGTCAAGGGGCGGAACGCCTGCCGCTTGCGGCGGCTTGCCCTTGACGGCCCGCCCCGGCTGTGCCACCCCTCCCGGCGCGGCGGGGGATATATCCTCCAGAGCCGCCCCCTTTCCCATGAATGGGAAAGGGCGGGGGGATAGGGTTGAACGACAACTATCAAAATATCGGAGGTAAACGACTATGAAACGACCCCTTGCTTACATCACCGCCGCTTGGTATGGCGGCGACACGGAAAACGCGGAGCTTGCCGCGCAGTACTGCCGGGCGGTTTACGATGCGGGCTTTGCCCCTATCTGCCCCGCGCTGTTTCTGCCCCTTTTCCTCAATGACGCGGTTCCCGAGGAGCACAAGAGCAGCATCGACATTGGCCGCGACCTGCTCCGCCGCTCCCGGGTGCTGGTGGTGTGCGGGCATACCGTCACCGAGTCCATGAAGAACGACATCGCCGTGGCCCAGCGGCTGGGCATCACCGCCACCACCCTTGAGGGCATTTTGACCGTCAAGGGACAGGGCCGCCGCTGACGTGGCCGCGCTGTTCGAGGCGTACATCACCAATCTGGGGAAATACAACGAGGGCGAGCTGGTGGGGGAAACGCTGAAATTCCCCACCAGCCCCCAGGCGGTGGAGGCGCTGTTAAAGAATATCGGCGTGGACGGCATACGCTACGAGGAATTTTTCATCACCAGCTTTGACGGCGATGTGCTGGGGCTCTATGACTATCTGGGCGAGTATGAAAATCTGGACGAGCTGAACCATCTGGCCTGCCTGCTTTCGGAGCTCCCCCAAAGCCAGATTGAAAAATTCGAGGCCGCGCTCCATATGGGGGCGCATACCTCCAGCGTGGCGGACATCATCAACCTTGCGGAAAATCTGGACTGCTTTGAATTTTACCCGGAGATTGAAAGCGAGGAGGATTTGGGCCGCTATTTTGCGGAGGATTTGCCGATCCCCGCCGAGCTGAAAGACTACTTTGACTATGAGGCATACGGGCGGGACATATCCATCAACGAGGACGGCCACCTTGCCCCCGGCGGCTATATCGTCCAGACGGGCGATATTAAGGAAGTCTACCACGGGATAGAGGATATTCCCAAGGAGCACAAGGTTTTTGCCCTCCCCCGGCTCTCCATCCGGGAGCAGATGGCCGCCTACAAGGAAGTGATTGACCGTTCCTCTCTGGCGGCTGAACGCAAGCACCCGGAAACGGGCCGGGATGAGCGGTGACTTCGAGACAAAATGTCCCAAAGGCCGGAGGGCCTATCCCCCATGAAAGGAGGCGGTTTTGATTGATTGACGAGGATGTTTCCCGGCGCACGATAGCACTTTCTATCAGAACGGGAAAACTTTCGGCCCGGGTGCTGGCCTATGCGCTCCGGGCGGCTGGCCGGAAGATACAAAAGGAGCACCGGGCTCACCAGACGCCCCACGGCAGGCAGTCCGTGAAAAAGCTCATGGCCCACGGCGCGGCCACGAACAGCATCGAGCTCACCGGGGCCCCCAAGGAGTTTGACCGGGTGGCCCGGAAGTGGAATGTTGACTATGCCTTTTATAAGACCGGGCCGGACAAGTATCTGCTGTTCTTCAAGAGCGGGCAGGCGGACGCAATCACCGCTTGTTTCTCGGAATACTCCCGCCGTGTGCTGGATAAGGCAAAGACTGACCGCGTACCCATCCGGGAACAGCTCAAACGGGCCGCCGCCGAGATACTGCGCCAGCCCGCGCCCCAAAGGAAAGACCGCGTAAAGGAGGCCGCCCATGAGGACAGATAAGCTGAAAAAGTACCTTTTACCCAACCTCCCCTATCTGTTCATCGGCTGGGCCTGCCTAAAGGTGGGGACGGCCTACCGTCTGGCGGCGGGGGCGGATTTGGCCCACAAGCTGGTGGGGATGGTGGCGGCCCTCGGCCCGGCCTTTGCCGACTTCGCGCCGGGGCTTGCTCCTTTTGACTGGCTCACTGGCATCGCGGGGGCCGTGGCGATCCGGCTGGTTATCTACCAGAAAAGCAAAAAAGCCCAAAAATATCGCCGGGATGAAGAGTATGGTTCGGCCCGCTGGGGAACGGAAAAAGACATCAAGCCGTTCACCGACCCCAGGTTTGAGAACAACATCATTCTGACCGGGACGGAATTTCTCACCACCAACACCCGGCCCGCCGTCCCCGCCAACGCCCGGAATTTGAATTGCTGTGTTGTCGGTTCCTCCGGCTCCGGCAAGACCCGGTTCTGGCTTACCCCGCAATTACTCCAGGCCCATTCCTCCTATGTGGTGGTAGACCCCAAGGGCGGGGTGCTGGAGCAGGCGGGCTTTTTCCTGCAAAAGAAAAAGGGATATAAAATCAAGGTTTTTAACAGCATTGATTTTTCCCGCTCCATGCACTATAACCCGCTGGCGTACATCCGCAACGAGGCCGACATTCTGAAATTTGTCAATACCCTAATAGCCAACACCAAAGGCGAGGGCAAGGAGGGCGACCCGTTCTGGACGAAATCAGAAACGCTTTTATACTGCGCCCTTATCGCCTATATCATCTTCGAGGGCCCGGACGAGGATAAAAACATGAATACCCTTGTAGACATGATTTCCGGCATGGAGGTCAAGGAGGACGATGACGATTTTATGAACGCGGTGGACTATATGTTCGCCGGGCTGGAAAAGCGCAAGCCGGACTGTTTCGCGGTCAAGCAGTACAAAAAGTACAAGCTGGCCAGCGGCAAGACCGCCCGCTCCATACTTATTAGCTGTGGCGCAAGGCTGGCCCCATTTGACATCCCGCAACTCCGGGAGATTATGAGCTATGACGAGATGGAGCTTGACAAGCTGGGGGACAGACGGACGGCGGCGTTCTTTATCATCAGCGATACCGACACCACCTACAACTTTATCGTGGCCCTTGCCTTTTCGCAGATGTTCAATCTTCTCTGTGAACGGGCGGACAACGTACACGGGGGCCGCCTGCCCCATCATGTGCGGGTACTGTGGGACGAGGCCGCCAACACCGGGCAAGTACCCAACCTCGAAAAGCTGGTGGCGGTCATCCGCTCCCGGGAGGTGAGCCTGACGCTGTTCTACCAGCAGTTGGCCCAATGTAAAGCCATCTATGATAAAAACGCGGAAACCATTTTAGGCAACATGGACAGCGTGGTGTTCCTCGGGGGCCGGGAGGCCAGCACCATCAAGGAAATATCGGAAAACTGGCTGGGCAAGGCCACCATCTCCATGCAGACGGAGGGCCGCTCCCGAGGGCAGTCGGAAAGCTACAACCAGAACACGCAACGGCTGGGCCGGGAGCTTATGACCCCCGCCGAGCTTGCCACCATGCCCGGCGACAGGTGCATCCTGCAACTGCGGGGCCTGCCGCCGTTCTATTCCAAAAAGTACGATTTGAAACTGCATCCCAACTACCGATACACGGCGGAGGCGGACAAGAAGAAAAACGCCTTTTCGCTGGAGCGGCTGATAAACCGCCGCATGAAAACGCTCAATCCCAACGAGCAGTACACCGTATACGAGGCGGCTGTGCCGGACGGAACGGACATAGACGAGGACGAGGACATCCTCAACTATGACGATTTGGACGACCCGGACGCTTTTGTATAGCTTTGGGACATTTTGTCCCGAAGTGTCACCTGCCGCCTATACCGGGCGGCTTTTCCTGTGCCCGGGAAAATCCCGGAGAAATGGAGGACTATATGGCATTTTTCGCATCCGCTATCACCACTTTGCAGACCCTTGTTATCGCGCTGGGCGCGGGCCTCGGCGTTTGGGGCGTTGTTAATCTGCTGGAGGGCTACGGCTCGGACAACCCCGGCTCAAAAAGTCAAGGCATGAAACAGCTCATGGCGGGCGGCGGCATTATCGTCATCGGCACGACCCTCATCCCCCTGCTGTCGGGGCTGTTTTAAGGGCGGCGGCTTATGGACTTTCTCACCGACTGGCTCACGGACTGGCTGAAAGAGCTGCTGATTGGCGGCATCATGGGGAACCTTGAGGGGCTCTTTGATACCGTCAATGCCCAGGTCGGAGAGATTGCGGTGCAGGTAGGGACGACCCCGGCGGCATGGAACGCCGGGGTTTTCTCCCTCATCCGCCAGCTTTCCGAGACGGTGATTTTACCCATCGCCGGGCTGGTGCTGACCTTTGTAGCCACCTATGAGCTCATCCAGATGCTCCTTGAAAAAAACAATATGCACGAGGTTGACGTGGCGAACCTCTACAAATGGATGTTCAAGACCGCGTGCGCGGTGCTGATACTTTCCAACACGTTCAATATCGTGATGGCCGTCTTTGACGTGTCGCAGAGCGTGATTTCCCGTTCTGCCGGGCTGATACAGGGCTCCACGGCGGTTTCGCCGGATATGCTGAACAACCTCCAGACCACGCTGGAGGGGATGGATTTGGGCCCGCTCCTTGGGCTGTGGCTCCAGTCCTCGGTCATCGGGCTCACCATGCAGGCGCTGGGCATCATCATCTTCGTGCTGGTGTACGGAAGAATGATTGAAATATACCTGCTGACCAGCCTTGCGCCCATCCCCGTGGCGACCCTCTCCAACCGGGAGGTGGGCGGCATGGGCCAGAACTACTTAAAATCCCTTTTTGCCGTGGGCTTTCAAGGGATGCTGATTTTAGTCTGTGTCGGCATCTATGCGGTGCTGGTGCAGGGCATCTCCGCCGGGGGCGACCCCATCGGCGCGATATGGGGAACCGTGGGCTATACGGTGCTCCTTTGTTTCATGCTGTTCAAGACCGGGACGATTGCCCGGAGCATCTTCGGGGCCCACTGATTTAGCGGCACTTCGGGACATTTTGTCCCAAAGTCCGGGAAAGGAGGCCGGATATGCCGAGACGGTACAAGCTGGACCCGGAGGGTGAGATGCGCCGGGCATGGGGCGGAAAGCTCCCGGAGGAATTTGACCAGCGGGATATGCTGGCGTTCATGGCTGAAACCGACCTGCAACTGCATGGGGCGGTATCAGCGGAAACCCTGACCGCGATACACGCGGCAGGCTATGACTATATGGGCGGGGCGGTCATCCCCCGGCCCGGAAAGGAGGAAGAAGATTTGAGCAACGACGTATTACTTACCCCGGAGCAGATTGCCGCCGAGGAGCGCCGCTGGCTGTTCGAGTCTCCCATCGCGGAGCTGGCCGAGGTCAAGGGCGTTACCATTGACGAAGCGGTAAAGATGCGGACGGACGCTGTTCTGCAGGAGGCTGTCATCCCCATCGAGGTGTCGGTGCGGCCCATTGAGCCCCAGGGCAAGCTGATTGGCTTTGCCAGCGTCAACTTCGGCGGCGTGGTGGTGGACGATTTCAAGGTGGTGAACGGACAGAACGGCATTTTCTTAGGTGCGCCCTCAAAACCCGACCCCACCAGCAGGACGGGCTACCGGGCCACGGTGCGTATCAATGACCGGGCCACCCAGGAGCGGCTGAACGCGGCGGGGGTGGAGGCGTACCATTCGGCGGTTGAGAAACTTATCGCCCGGGCCGAGGCGGTACGTCCCGCGCCCATCCGGGAGCAGATGGATAAGGCGGGAAAGGAGGCCGCGCAGAAAAATGCCGCCCGCTCCGCCCCGGCAAAGGGAAAGGAGGGACGGGATGGCAGATAGCCCGGCTTTGGGACAAAATGTCCCGAACCTTAACCCGGAACCCTCCGGGCTCTACCTTATGGACGGCATCGCGGGCCTGCGCTCCCTCCCGGAGCACTCGGTTGATATGCTTCTGACCGACCCGCCCTACGGCACGACCCGCAACTATTGGGATGTGCCTTTGCCCCTCCCGGAGCTGTGGGAGGCGGTGCGCTGGGCCGTCAAGCCCTCCGGGGCGGTGCTGTTCTTCGCACAGTGCCCCTATGACAAAATCCTCGGCGCGTCCAACCTCTCCATGCTCCGCTATGAATGGGTGTGGTATAAGAGCCGCTGTACGGGATTTCTCAACGCCCGCCGCGCCCCGCTGAAAAAGACGGAGAATATTTTGGTGTTCTATCAAAGGCTCCCCCTCTACAACCCGCAGTTTGAGCAGGGCAAGCCCTATAAGAAAATCGCGTCCCACCGCGACCAGAGCCCCAACTATGGGAAGTTCGTCCGCTCCGGCAGCGGCTCGGAGGACGGGCGGCGGTTCCCGGGGAACCTGCTTTCGTTCCAGACCGTGGCCCATACCGTCCACCCCACGCAGAAGCCCGTGGAGCTGTGCGAGTATCTGATAAAGACCTACACCGCCCCCGGCCAGGTGGTGGCGGACATCTGCGCAGGCTCCGGCACAACGGCCATCGCCGCGCTGAACACGGGCCGGGAGTTTATCTGCTTTGAGACGGCCCCGGCCTTTTACGGCCCGGCCACGGAGCGCATCACGCAGGCGCGGGCGGCTGTGGCCGCTGGCGGAAAGGGGGTGTGACTATCGGTAAATATAACGTGATATACGCCGACCCGCCGTGGCGGTACGCCCAAAAGGGCCTGCAAGGCGCGGCGGAGCGGCACTACCCCACAATGGGGATTGAGGAATTATGCGCGTTGCCCGTGGCGGAATTGGCGGCCCCGGACAGCGTTCTTTTTCTGTGGGCCACGTTCCCCCAGCTCCCGGAGGCCCTGCGGCTCATCAAGGCGTGGGGCTTCCAGTATAAGTCCGTGGGCTTTGTCTGGCTGAAAAAGAACAAAAAGGCGGACAGTTGGTTTTATGGGCTGGGCTTTTGGACGCGGGCCAACGCGGAGGTGTGCCTGCTGGCGACCCGTGGGCATCCCCGGCGAAAGGCCCCCAACGTCCACCAGTTCATTATCTCCCCTATCGAGGGCCACAGCAAAAAGCCGGACGAGGCCCGTGAAAAAATCGAGGCCCTTATGGGGGACGTGCCCCGGGTGGAGCTGTTCGCCCGCCAGACGACCCCCGGCTGGGACGTGTGGGGGAATGAGGTGGAACCCACCGAGGGACTTCGGGACATTTTGTCCCAAAGAAAGGAGGCTTGAAATGCCCTATGTGAATGTACCTAACGACTTATCCAAAATCAAGACGAAAATCGCTTTCAATCTGACGAAACGCCAGCTTGTGTGCTTTGGCGGCGCGGCCCTTGTGGGAGTCCCCTCCTACCTGCTGGCCCGGAATACCTTTGGGAACACGGCGGCGCTTTTTTTGATGCTGGGCATCATGCTCCCGGCGTTCCTGCTGGCGATGTATGAGAAAGACGGCCTGCCGCTGGAAAAGGTGGTGAAGAACATCATCCGGGCCAAGTACCTGCGGCCCGGGGTGAGGCCCTACAAGACCGGGAACATCTACGCGCCCTTTACCGGGCAGGCGGGAAAGGAGGCAGTGAATGGAAAACCGAAAAAACAAAAGAAAGAATAAGGCGGCGTTGTCCGCCCAGCAGTCCATCCCCTATGTGGCGATGCACCCGGACGGGGTGTGCCAGCTCCCCGGAGGGCTCTACACAAAGACCGTGGAATATGAGGACATCAATTATTCCGTGGCATCCACCGAGGATCAGTCCGCGATTTTCAGCGGGTGGAGCGCGTTCCTCAACTACTTCGACAGCGCCCTCCCCGTCCAGCTCTCCTTTATCAACCGCCGCTCCCACTCCACCAGCCGCTATCATGTGAACATCCCCGCCCAGGCGGACGATTTTGACAGCATCCGGGGCGAGTTCGTGGGGATGCTCAAAAGGCAGATTGCCCGGAGCAACAACGGCATTGAACGCTCCAAATATATCACCTTTGGCGTGCCCGCCGAGGGCATCGCCGCCGCCCGGCCCCGGCTTGACCGGGTGGAGGCGGACGTGATGGGCAACCTCCACCGGCTGGGCGTTCCCTCGTCCCCTCTGGACGGGCGGGAGCGGCTGGCCCTCCTGCATGGGCAGATGCACCCCGGGCGGCGGGAGCCGTTCCGCTTTTCGTGGGCGGATATTTCCAGAACGGGCATGGGCACAAAGGACTTCATCACCCCCAGCGGCGGCTTTGACTTTAGGGGCTCCCGGTTCTTCCGGGTGGGCGGCTTTTGGGGCGCGGCGTCCTATCTTCAGATTTTGGCGTCCGAGCTTTCTGACCGCCTTTTGCGGGAAATTCTGGAGCTGGACGCGGAGCTCACCGTCACCATGCACATCCAGACCGTTGACCAGTTAAAGGCGATAAAGACCATCAAGGGGAAAATCTCGGACATTGACAAGATGAAAGTGGAGGAGCAGAAAAAAGCCGTCCGCGCCGGGTACGACATGGATATTCTTCCCCCCGACCTTATCACCTTTTCCAAGGACGCGGCGGAGCTTTTGGGGGATTTGCAGTCCCGGAATGAGCGGATGTTCCTCTTGACGTTCACCGTCATCAACCTCGCCCCCACCCGCCAGCGGCTGGAAAATGACGTGTTCACCGTCTCCGGCATCGCGCAGAAATACAACTGCGCCTTAAAGCGGCTGGACTGGCAGCAGGAGCAGGGCTTTATGTCCTCGCTGGCCCTCGGCTATAACGAGGTGCAGATACAGCGGGGCATGACAACCAGCTCCACGGCGATTTTCATTCCCTTTATGACGAGGGAGCTCCGTATGGGCGGGCAGGCCCTCTACTACGGCATGAACGCACTTTCCCACAATGTCATCATGGCTGACCGGAAAAAGCTGAAATCCGCAAACGGGATGTATCTGGGCTCCACGGGCTCCGGCAAGAGCTTTGCCGCCAAGCGGGAATTGATAAACGTCTTTCTTGCCACAAGTGACCGCATCGTGATCGTTGACCCGATGGGGGAATATTCCCCGCTGGTGCGGCGGCTGGGCGGGCAGGTGATAGAGATTGCCCCGGACAGCCCCCACCATATCAACCCGATGGATATTGAAATCGGTTTGAATGACGAGGACAGCCCCCTTTCCATGAAAGCGGATTTTCTTCTTTCGCTGTGCGAGCTGGTGGTGGGCGGCAAGGACGGCCTGCAACCTATCGAAAAGACCGTGATTGACCGCTGTGTGCGGCTGGTGTACCGGGAGCTTGCGCTGGGGCTGGAGGGCGCGAAAATGCCTTTGCTCCAGGACTTGTACGAGGAGCTCTTGAAACAGCCGGAGCCGGAGGCAAAGCGCGTGGCAACGGCCCTTGAGCTCTACTGTACGGGCTCCCTCAATCTGTTCAACCACCCCACCAACGTGGACTTGAGCTCCCGGGTGGTGTGCATCGTGCTGAAAGGGCTGGGGGAGAACCTCCGCAAGATTGCGATGCACGTCACCAACGAGTTTGTCACCTCGGCGGTGCATACCAACTACCAGAACGGGGCGGCGACATGGTGCTACTTTGACGAGTTCCACATCCTGCTCCGCGACCCGCTGACCGCCAGCTACTTTGTGGCGGTGTGGAAGATGCTCCGCAAAAAGGGCTGTGTGCCCTCGGCCCTCACGCAGAACGTGAAAGACCTTTTGGCCAGCCGGGAGATTGAGAACATACTGGATAACACCGATTTTCTTGTTCTGCTCTCCCAGGCCCAGAGCGACCGGGCCATCATCGCAAAACAACTCGGCATTTCCGAGCACCAGCTTTCCTATATCACCCACAGCAACAGCGGCGAGGGCCTGCTGTTCTATGGGAATGTGACCATCCCCTTTGTTGACCGTTTCCCCAAGGGTGAGATTTACAACCTGCTCACCACCCGCCCGGAGGACATAGCCAATGACCAGAGGAACGAATAGCGCCGGGCCCGCCGGGGACAAAGGCACTTCGGGACAAAATGTCCCAAAGTCCCCGAAAGGCTTGAAAAACAAAAAATCCAAGTTCCGCATGGAAAGCGAACAGGAAAAAATCAGTAAATCCAAGCTCCGCATGGAGACGCGGGAGGACAAGCTGAACCGGGCCCGGAAAAAGCTGGAGGGCAAAAAGCCGCCAAAACCCAGGGGCCCGGTGCGCCGGGTGCTGGGGGCCGCCGGGTGGAGCGCACACGGTTTTGTGCATGGCAAGGTTTATGAGGTGGAGCATGAAAACGTGGGAACCGAGGGGGCCCACCGCTCCGAGCTTTTGGGCGAGGCCGCTCTCCGGCAGGGGACGCGGTACGCGAAAAAGCGCATCCGGGAGCACCCGGCCCGGGCCGTCCACAAGGCCGAGGCGCAGTACATCAAGGCCCGGGCGGACTACCAGTTCCGCATGGCCGCCCAGGAGAACCCGGAGCTTGCAAAAAACGCAGTTACCCGCTATTGGCACAAGCAGAAATTAAAAAAACAATACGCCAAACAAGCGCGGCAGGCGGCGAAACAGACCGCGAAACAAGGGGCCAAGGCCGCCGGGAAAACCGCCGCCGCCACGGAAAAGCTGGCGGAGCGGGCCGTGGCTTTCGTGAAACGGCATCCCGTGGGGGCGCTTATCGCGCTGGCCTGCGTGGTGCTCGTTTTATCCCTCCAGTCCTGCGCGTCCTCCCTTATCACTTTGGGGAACGCCGCCGCAGGCGCGGTGGGGGCCACCACCTACCCCGCCGAGGACGGGGATATGCTGGGGGCCGAGGCCGCTTATTGTTCGCTGGAGGCGGAGCTCCAGAATTATCTCAATACCTACGAAAGCACACACGACTATGACGAGTACCACTACGATTTAGACGCTATCGAGCACGACCCCTATGTGCTGATTTCCTTATTGAGCGCATGGCATGAGGGCGAGTGGACGCTGGCGGATGTCCAGCCTACGTTGCGGATGCTCTTTGACCGCCAGTACACGCTGACAGAGAACGTGGTAAAGGAGCGGCGGTACTACATCGAAACGGATACATGGACGGACGAGGACGGCAATACCCACACCGACAGCTACCGGGTGTATTACGATTACTACATCTGTACTGTGACACTGGATAACTTCAACCTTTCCCATCTCCCTATCTACATCATGGGGGAGGACAAGGTATCCCGGTATTCCCTCTACATGGCTACGCTGGGGAACCGCCCCGACCTCTTTCCCGGCTCGTCCTATGTGGGGAAATACACCAGCCCGCCGGAAGGCTACGAAGTGCCGGGGGAATATCTGGACGATGAAACATTCGCGGCGATGCTCTCCGAGGCCGAGAAATACCTCGGTTATCCCTATGTATGGGGCGGGAGCTCCCCGGCCACGTCCTTTGACTGCTCCGGCTTTGTAAGCTGGGTTATCAATCACAGTGGCTGGAACGTGGGGCGGCTGGGGGCCCAGGGGCTCTACAACATCTGCACCAGAACCAGCTCCCCCCGCCCCGGCGATTTGGTATTTTTCAAGGGAACCTATGACACCCCGGGAGTCTCCCACTGTGGCATCTATGTGGGGGACGGGATGATGCTGCACTGTGGCGACCCCATACAATACGCCAACTTAAACAGCAGCTACTGGCAGGCTCACTTCTACGCCTACGGGCGTTTACCATGAAAAGGAGGTTTTCAATGGCGATAAGCAAGAGCGCAAAAATCATGGCCGAGATGGAAAAGGTCAAGGCCAAAATCAGCGACCAGCAGGCCCGGCTGAAAGAGCTGGAACAGAAACACAAGGAGGCCGAGAACGAGGAAATCGTGGACATCGTGCGGGGCATGAGCATTTCCCTTGAGGAGCTCCCGCTGGTGCTCCAGCGCATCAAGGCCGGGGACACTTTGGGACAAAATGTCCCGAAGTCCGCCGGGCCGGAAAAGGAGGACGCGGAATGAAAGGAAAAAAATATCGTGTAGTGGCGGCGGCTCTGTGCGCCGCTTTTTTGCTGTGCGGCATCACCACCACGGCCTACGCCGGGGGCGGCGAGGAATGGGAGGACGGTACGGGCGGCCCGGAGTGGGAGGGGCTTGACCCCGTGGAGCCCCCGGCCACCCCGGAGCCGGAACCCGAGCCCAACCCGTTCACCCCGGACGGCCAGGGGACTATGGTGGATAACGCCACGGACAAAGACGGCAAGGAATTTTTCACCATCATGGCGGCGGATGAGTCCGTGTTCTATCTGGTGATTGACCGCCAGCGGGAGACGGAAAATGTGTACTTCCTGAACGCCGTCACCGTGGCCGACCTTATGGCTCTTGCGGAGCCCTCCCCGGAGGCCGTTCCTGAACCGCTCCCGGAGCCGGAGCCCGAACCTGCTACCGAGCCGGAGGAACCCGAACCCGAGCCGGAAAAATCCGGCGGGGCGGGGACGCTCCTGCTGGTGCTGGCGGTGCTGGCCCTCGGCGGCGGGGCTGGGTGGTACTTCAAGATTTACCGCCCCAAACAGCAGGCCGCCGCTCCCGGTGAGGACTTTGACGAGGCGGAGGAATACGGCGAGGACTATGGCGGCGGTGAATATGACGACCTCCCCCCGTGGGATGAAGAAGAAACGGAGGGCGGAGAATGAATTTCACAAACAACCCTTTGGAACGGGAAATGAAACGCCGCCCACGGCCCCGGGCTCCCCGCCCGGAAAAGCCCCCGGAGGGCTCCCGGTGCTGTGGCTGTCCCTACTGGCGCGGCATCCCCTGCGGCTCCTGCTTTCAGAGCCTTTTGAAAAAGCCGGGCGGGAGGTGATATTTTGCGCGAGCTGACCCGAGAGGAAAAGGCGGCCATCCGCTCCCTTGTCACAAAATGGTGCGCCAACTATGACCGGGAAATGGGATGCTTGCCTTTGGACTGTGAGTGCTATATGCTGGGGAAGTGCTGGACGGGGGCCTATTGCAGATACTTCCGGGAGGCCGTCCTGCCGCTGAACCCGGTGCTGGAGGCCGCCCTCAATACCGAGGGGCCCGCCCCGGAAACGCGGCCCTGTCCTGTCTGCGGGCGGCCCTTTCTCCCGGACGGGCGACGGCGCTATTGCTCCGAGGCTTGCTCCAAGGCCGCAAGGCAGAAGAAACAGCGGGGATATATGCGGAAATACCGGGGGTGAGGCGTGAGCATTTGGGGGTATAGAACCCCGCTGTTTTCAAGGCTTTCCGGGGCCACTTTTGGGGCGGGGCGTACTTTTACACGTCCTGCCCCGATTTCCCAAAATAGTGCTAACATTTCGAGAGGAGGTTCCTATGGACAGAAATCAAGGCTATACAATCTTAAAGGCCGTCATGCTGGAGAATGGCCGGGGCTTTGCGCTGGGGGAGCATCCCCGGGCCCCCTCCCCCTTTGTGACGTGGGCCTGCTATGATGACGAACACGGCGCAAGGCAGTATGAATGGGGGCATTATGGCAGTGACCGGGCCGCGCTGGAGCAGGACTTGCTGGAGCGTGTGGAAAACTACCAGCAGCAGTTCTCCGTCAAGGTGGCGCAGATTGAGGCCCCCGGCCTTTACAAGTATTATTCCACCCAGCGGCCCGTTGACATCGGTACGTTCCCCAAGCCTGCGGGCAACGCCCCGGACGAAATCGTAAACTACGACAAGCGCGTACCCGTGGAGGGCGGCGCGTTCCTTGCGTGGGGGCATCTGACCTACACGAAACCTTTGACGGAAAAGCAGGCGGCGGACTATGAGCTCCGGCCCGCCCCGGAGGTGTCCGGCCTACTGCGGGACGGCGGCAGGCCCCGCCCGATTGCCGAGCAGATGAAAGAGGCGGCGAGGATGGCCGGGGAACGGCAGGCCCCCTCTGCGCCCAAACGGAACGCGCCCGACTGGGGCGACAGGTAGGCATGGCCGGAAAAAAGCGCCGCCGCCCCATCCATCTCCATGTGATGGTGTCCGAGGATGAGCAGGCGCTTATCCGGGAACGCATGGCCCGGGCGGGCATCCGCAACATGGGCGCGTATATGCGGAGGATGGCCCTTTGCGGCTATGTGCTCCAGATTGACCTTGCCCCCGTCCGGGAGCTGGTGTCCCTCCAGCGGCGGTGCTCAAACAATCTCAATCAAGTGGCTGTCCATGCCAACACCTATGGGGGCATCTACCCCGAGGAAATATCGGCCCTCCAGCGGGACTACTCTGCTTTGTGGGGCCCTCTGTCTGATTTGCTGAAACAGCTTTCCGCGCTGGTGGAGCTGTGAATTGCTGGGGAGCGGTGCTGTGCCGCTCCCCGGCTTTTCGTACTTCGGGACATTTTGTCCCAAAGTCCCAACGACTAATAGGTATGCCTATTTTGTAACTACCACCTATAATGTCTGCTCGGAAAGTGGAGTTCCCGAATACCTACTTCTCGACATATAGAGGACATAATCTTTAAGATTTCTCTGCGGGTTAAATTGAACCATTCCTCAATCTCTCTATCACAAAAGCAATAAAACACATCGTTGCCTGTCCCATAGACGGTATATGCGCGTTCTGCTTTTGCTATTTTTAAGCGTCTGCGAATGGAAACTAACATTTCAGAGATATTGTCCAACTTTTCACGCCAATCGGGATTTTGAATAACAGACTTTCCCTCTGCTTGCTTTATAATTGCTCCATCTCTTGTTCGGAGTATTCCAGTGTTGAGGGCTATAATAGTATCTTCAATAGCTTTATCGAAGTCCTCCATTCGCCCCTCTTGGCAAATATCGTCTTGAAATGCAGGACGGTCAAAACACTGAACATAAAATTTGATTAGCTCTTTATCTTGAGATATGTGCCCCGCTGGAGAGTTTGTTTCCACATCTAAAATTGCTAAATCCTCAGCAATGGCTTTCCACTTCATCAAAACTTCTGTGGGGTATCGTGTTTCGTCTACATCAATTAGCTTTGAACATGATTGACACAGCCAAATTCCATTAGAAAGAGATTTTCGCTCATCTGGAGTCATGCACTCATCGTATCGGGGGCCACCTTTAGCGGCAGCGGCAATATGCGCGGCAACTCCTATGTTTGTAACTTTTTCTGGGCTTTCATTAGCACCGCAAGTCAATTTACGGCAATTTGGGTTACTACATCTAAAGCCCACTCTTTTTGCCAGTATATCTTTTGTTTTTGATGAAAAATCATCGCGGGGATTTGCCAAAATGAACACCTCATTCCTCTTATGTTTTTAGAAATACAATTATAGCATGAGCCCCATTTTAATACCAGACGTTTTCTTGTACTTCGGGACATTTTGTCCCGAAGTCCCAACGAGAGGAGGTGCTACCACGGCCACGACCTACATCCGGCCCTATAAGCAGGCGGCGGGACTGAGTGCCGTTCAGACGATGGAGGAGCGGTTTGCCTACGGGCTCAACCCCCAAAAGCTGGGGGCCGTGTCCTCCCACCTTTGCGACCCGGCCACAGCCGCCGCCGAGTTTCTGCTGGTGAAAAGCGAATACCAGGCGACCACCGCCCGGCCCGTGGAGCGCGGGGCGCTGTTCTTCCAGATACGGCAGGCGTTCCCGCCCGGCGAGGTGACGGCGGAGGAGGCAAATAAGCTGGGCTTTGAAACGGCGATGCGCTGGACGAAAGGCAAGTACCAGTTTTTCGTCTGCACCCATACCGACAAGGGCCACATTCACAACCACATCTATTTCAATTCCACGGCCTTTGACTGCTCCCGGAAATTCCATAATTTCCTCGGCTCCAGCTTTGCCCTCCGGCGGCTGTCTGACCGGGTATGTCTGGAGCATGATTTGTCCGTGATACAAAATCCCAAACAGCACAGCAAGGGCCGTTTCCTCCACTATGGCCAGTGGATAGGCGACAAGCCGCCCTCCGCTCAACAGCGGGTGCGGCTGGCAATCATCGCGGCCCTTGAAAAAAAGCCCGCCGACTTTGCCGCGTTCCTCCGGCTGATGGAGGAGTCCGGCTTTGCCGTCAAGCGTGGGCGGGGCGGCGTGGTGTCGTTCCTTGCTCCGGGGCAGGACAAGTACACCCGGCTCCGGGCATCCACCCTTGGCGCGGGCTTTGACCCCGAGGACATCCGGGCGGTGATCGCCGGGGAGCGGCCCCTCCCGGAGCTCCCCAAGGACGCGCCGCCCCCGGCCCGGCAGGTGGGGCTTATCATTGACATTCAACAGCGCATGGCCGAGGGCAAGGGCCCGGCTTATGAACGGTGGGCGAAAGTCTACAACCTAAAGCAGATGGCCGCCGCCCTCCAGTTTTTGCAGGAGAACAACCTCACCGACTATGACGCGCTGGCGGCCAAGACCACGGCGGCGGTTGACCGGGCCCACGCGCTGGCCGGGGAGCTCCAGACCACCGAGGCCGCCCTCTCCAAAGTCTCCGGGCTCATGGGGGCCGTGGTGGACTATGCAAAGGCTCGGCCCGTGTTTGACGGCTACAAGGCGGCCCGGTACTCGAAAAAGTATCTGGCCGAGCACGAGGCGGAGCTTGCCACCTACCGGGCGGCCCGGGCCGCTATGAATGAATTGCTGGGCGGTGAAAAGCTCCCCAAAATGGACACGCTGAAAAAACAGCGGCGGGAGCTGGCGGATAAGAAAAAGGCCCTCTATGCCGAGTATAGGCAGGCCCAGCGGGATATGCGGGAGGCCGTGGCGGTCAAGGCCAACATCGACCATCTGCTCGGCCTTACGGACGGGCGCACTGATAAGGAACAGACGCGATAGCGGCGGTGACGCAGCCAACCTCTTTGGGACATTTTGTCCCAAAGAGCCGGGTTTGGGGAGGCTCCCCAACAAGCATTTTTGCGGGCCTGCGGCCCAGCAAAAATTTCGGGTGTGGCCACACCCGAATTGCTTGCCGTTTGTGCGCGCTTATCTTCATTCGTAAGATTGACATACAGACTGTTTGTATGTTATAATGTAACTACCAATTTACAAGGAGCAAACGAGTATGAAACATAAAGATCACTACAATGATGATTACATTTTCAGTCTTTCTCAAAAGATAGTTTTTGTGATGCCTGACTTTGACGAAAAAGTCTTTTGTAATTCTTTAATTGGTAGGTTGGATGACAAAGAGTTATTTGCAAGGTTTGACTGTATTGTGGATGCTATGCAAGCAAGTATGACGGGCGATTATTCAAAAAATATTCAAGCATTTTTCAATATGCTGGGGCCTGAATTAGAATACCCTGAGGGAATGTTCAATTTTGGGTGGTGGCTATGGCCTATTGGCAGATATGTTGAACGATATGGAAATGAAAATTATATTTTATCACTTTCGTTCTTGAAAGAATTAACAAAAAGATTTACCGGAGAGTATGCTATACGCCCATTACTACAAGCGCATCCCAAAGAGGTCATGGACGAGTTAATAGAATGGACAACCGATAAAAATGTGCATATTAGACGGCTTGCAAGTGAAGGGGTTAGAATACGGCTACCATGGTCGCAAAAATTATTTGTTGCATTAGACGAATTTGAAAGATATGCAACCATTCTTACAAAATTAAAAGATGACCCAGAAAAATTTGTTCAAAAAAGTGTAGGGAATAATCTTAATGACTTATATAAAGAAGCTCCCGAAAAAGCTGATTTTATTATTTCACAATGGGAGAAAACAGGAAAAAGTAAGGCACAGGATTGGATTATTAAACACGGAAGAAGAAATCAAAAATAGAGAGGAGTTTTCTGTTTCGAGTGCAGCAATCATTCTGTATTGATAACAGAACAATATGAAATGAAAAATGTAGAGGCTACCAATAAAACTACTTCTTCTTTAATAGAAATTGCAAGAAAATACTTTGCACAATATGGTTATTTCGATGTTCCTTTAGAAAAAATCGCAGAGGAAGCTAATGTAACCAGAGGGGCAATATATCATCATTTCAAAAACAAGCAAGGACTTTTTATCGCTGTATTAGAAAGTGTGCAAAAAGATATTGCCGCCCAAATTGAGAAAGAGGCATTAAAAAGTGATGACCCATGGCAACAGCTTATACTTGGTTGTATCGGCTTTGTAAATGGTGCTAATGCAAAAGAAAACAGGCGTATATTGTTAGTAGATGCTCCATCTGCACTCGGCTGGGATATTTGGAGAAAAATTGATCAGGGAAATTCAATGCGTGCATTACAAGAGCATATTAACGACTTAAAGGTATGGGGGTATCTCTGCGATGACGTTGATACAAGTCTAATGACTTGTTCTATTTCTGGTGCATTAAATGAGTTGGCATTAAATTGTCCGCAAGATGATACAGCGACATCAGAAAGAAAGATTTTCGATACTATATCACAATTAGTCAGTGGCTTTAGGAGAAAGAATTGTTGAGAAAAAGTGAATGGATTTATTGTCCTATTTGCGGCAGTAAAACTCGTGACAGAATAAGAGAGGATACTATCTTAAAAAATTATCCTCTTTACTGCCCAAAATGCAAAAAGGAAACTCTAATTGATGCAAAAAACTTGAAAATGACTGTTATCACAGAGCCAGACGCATAGACGCAGGGCCGATAACTTGCAGATTAAAAATGCGGTTATCGGCTCTTTCTATTTGAAGGATACGGCAACCATTTAGGAGGTAATGTCGTGTCTTTCTATATTGTCCGCCCCCCTGACCTGTCAAAAAAAGCCCAGACTCCGGACAAGGATTTTCTGTTATACGATGCGAAATATGTCGGAATTTAGATTATAGCTTTACTTTATGCGCCTGCGTGGTATTTTGCCGCGCAGGCGCTTTTTGTTTACCCAGCTTTGGGACAAACAGTCCCAAGGTGCGGGGCGGCTCCCCCAGGTGCCGCTCCCCGCCGCCCTCCATATCGTTTCCCGCAACCCGACCACAAAAAACGATATGGAGGTACATACCATGACGATTATCAATTTGCGCGACTTTTACTACTGGTACACCCAGGACGAATATATTGAGGTTTCCGATGATGTGGCCGAGGCGCTCCGAGCCAGCGTCCGCTACGAGGCGGCCTATACCGAGCGGGCCCGCTACAACAAAGCGTACTATTCCTTGGACGCGGATGACGGCATCGAGTATTCCGCCTGCCTGCACGAGCTCACCCCGGACGAGGTTCTGGAGCTCAAGGAGCGGTTCTGCCGTCTGTGGAACGCGCTGAACAGCCTGCCGGAAACCCAGGGCCGCCGGGTGGACGCTCACTTTATCCTCGGCATGACCTACCGGGAGATTGCCAAAGCCGAGGGCGTGGATAAGAGCGCGGTGCGGCGCTCCGTTCTCAGCGGCATCGCACAGATGAAAAAATATTTGAGAAAAAATCCGTGATTGCCGTCTCCATTTGCTCCATTTTTCTGGTGGTATATGAGAGGAAGTTTTTTCTTCTCTACAACTGAATAGCGGGCGGCCCCGGGTGAACGCGGGGAGCCGGGCGGCGGGTGCGCTATGACTTCTCCCACGGGAGGACGAGCGACCAACACCACCGCCGCGCGTGGGGAACCTGCCAGCCCCACGGCCACGATCCGCGAGGGACAAGCTGGCCGCTTGCCGCTTGGGGCCGCCGCACAAAACAAGGGAACGCCGGGCCGCTACTCGCTGTCTTTTGACGGGCCAAACATACGGGCCCGGCGCTCCCCATTTCAAACAAGTTCGAGACAAATTGTCCCAAGGTGAGGACAGGCTAAAGGGCGGCACTTTTCGGAGTGCTGCCTTTTCGCGTTTCCCCACCAACCAAAAACGCAAAAGGAGGTTTTGCCGTGAAACTGACCGCACAAGAGCTGGAACAAATGAAAAGCGTGAACATCGGCGCGGTGAGCGCGGATGCGCTGGCTGACGTGAGCGGTATGGCCTTTGACCGCACCCTCCCCCGGGAGGAGCGGCTGGCCCGGTTCGTAAAACGGGCCGTCAATCCCTACTGCTTTAGCGTGGGCGGCGTGGGCGTGAAAATCGAATTTGCCGAGGGCGGCCCCTCCCTGCAGGAGACGCTGACCGCCTTTCTTATCCGGCAAAAGAGCGGGCTGTAACTGCTGTTGCGGCCCGTTCCTACTTCGAGACAAACTGTCCCAAAGCATCGACATCCTTGTTGATTGCCCCGGGCAGAGGTATAATATAAGTGTAATGTGATAGGGAAGGAGGAACAATGGCACGAACAAAAAACAGAGGGTATCAGCAAACTTTGACCCCTACCTATACGGCCCGGCTCTGGAAAATGGGCGGCTACATCCGGCTTTCCCGAGAGGATTTACAGAAAATCAACCGGGGGCTTGACGATAGCAACAGCGTGAAAAACCAGCGCGACATTCTCAATGATTTTCACTTCAACCATGCGGAAGAATTTGAAAGCTACACCGAGTATGTGGATGACGGCCACACGGGAACCGATACGGAGCGCGAAAGTTTCCAGCGGCTCTTGGGGGATGTGATGAGCGGGAAAATCAACTGCGTTGTGGTGAAAGACCTTTCCCGTTTCGCCCGGAATTATAGCGATGCTGGAAGTCTGATTGATAACCTTTTTGTGCAGATGGGCGTCCGCTTTATCAGCTTGGCCGAGGGCGTGGATAGCTACCTAAACCCGGACAGCGTGAACAGCATCATCGTTCCGATAACAAACGTGATGAATGACCAGTATTGTTATCAGACCTCAAAGAAAATCCGGCAGGTTTTTGATTATAAGCGGCGCAACGGCCAGTACATAGGCTCTTTTGCTCCCTACGGCTACATAAAAGACCCCAAAGACAAGCACCAGCTAATCGTTGACCCGGAGGCCGCTGAAACCGTCAAAAAGATATACGAGATGTGCCTGCAAGGTACGGCCAAACTTCAAATTGTGATGTATCTGAATGACCACGGCATACCCAGCCCCACAGCTTACCGAAAGCTAAAGGGCCTGCCCTACTCCCCGGCTATATCGGACGCTCCCATGTGGGGGAACAAGATTATAACGGATATTCTCAGAAATCCTATTTACACCGGGGATTTAGTACAGGGCCGCCGCCGGGTGAAAAGCTACAAGGTACACCAGATTGAGGCTGTGCCGGAGGATGAATGGGTGCGCGTCCCCGATACCCACGAGGCCATCATTACCCACGAAACCTTTGACCGGGTGCAGGAACTTCTGAAACGTGACACCCGGACGGCCCCTAAAAAGCGGGAGCTCCATTTATTCAGCGGCTTTCTGAGGTGCGCTGACTGCGGCAAGGCCGTGACCCGGAGCCAGAGCGGGAAGAATGTTTATTATTCCTGCTCCACTTACAAGAAACGCTCCCGGACAGCCTGCACCATGCACTCTATCAAACACAACCGTCTGGAGGCCGCTGTTCTGTTTGCCATCCAGTATCAAGTGAGCACTGCCGTTTCCTACTCGGAAATAGTAGCCCATATCAATGCGGCCCCGCTGAAAAAAAGTCAATCCCACCGCCTTAACGACCAGATTGCCGCAAAGGAAAAGGAATTGACGAAAATCACCCGCTACAAGCAGTCACTGTATCAAGACTGGAAAGACGGGGAAATCACCCAGCAGGAATACCGGGAAATGAAAGCCGATTATGAACGGCAGGCCGCCGGGCTCTCGGATTTGCTGGCCCGGCTGACGGCTGAACGGAAAGAGCTCTCAAACGGCGTTGACCAGCAGCATCCCGCGCTGGTAGCTTTTGCGAAATATCAGAACATCGAAAAGCTGACCCGCGAAATCCTGATTGAACTGGTAGACCATATCAAGGTTTACGAAAACGGCAATATCAGTGTTCACTTTAAGTTTGCGGACGAGTTCCGCCGGATTGCCGAGTATATTGAAATCAACACCACTGACACCGCCGAGGCGGGCTGACCCCCGCCAAAGCATAAAATCCTTTTGACAGTGTGTTTTCCTAATAAAACGCAATCTTATGATGTCAGTGCTTTTATCAGAGATTATTTGAGCGTGAAACAACAGGCTATTCCACAACAAAGCAAGATTTACATCAATTTTAAGGATTATGTAGAACTTGGCAATATTCAGACAGAACCGCTTTTGATGGAAATGCTGGCATATGCTAAGCGGTATCAAATTCTTTTGGATGGCAAGACTGGCAATGCCGCTCTCAACGCCTGCATCTTCCGTTTGAACCGACTGGAAACAACGGTCACGAGACCGTTCTTTCTTGAGGTGCTTCGGCTGTACGATGAGAGTAAGTTGTCAATGGAGCAGGTCACAGAAATTTTTCTGACCGCTGAAAATTATCTGTTTCGTAGGAGCATTTGTGATTTGCCTACCAATGCTCTAAATAAAATCTTTCTGATGCTGCATCGGGAAATCATGCGCTATGATGGTACGGAGACAGACTATGTTGAAAAATTTAAGTATGCGCTCCTGTCCAAAAAGGAACGCGCCCGCTTCCCGGATGACGAGGAGTTTGCAGAATCTTTTATCAGCAAGCCGGTTTATCTGATGAACAGCAAAAACAAGGTTTATATCCTTGAGAGACTGGAGAACTTTGGGACAGTCGAGGACAAGGATGTTTACCGCCATTGTGATGAAGGCACTTACTCAATCGAGCATATCATGCCACAGCACCTGACTCCGATATGGCAAAAAGAATTAGGTGTGGACTATGAGCAGATACATGAGGCGTGGCTTCACCGAATTGCAAATCTGACGCTGACTGCTTATAATTCCAAATACAGCAACAGCTCCTTTTCTGAAAAGAGAACTATGCAGAACGGATTCGATGACAGTGGCATTCGTATGAATACTTGGATTGCCAAAAAGGATAAGTGGACGCTGGCAGAACTGGAGGAACGAAGCGAATATTTGAGAAATCGCGCCCTGACGATTTGGACACTGCCCATGACCGAATTTCAGCCAGAACAAAAGCAGATGGACTCTTATACCTTGGATGATGATGCGGAACTCACAGGCCGTCTGATTGCCCGGTTTACTTTCAAACACACAGAGCAGCCGGTCGCAAGCTGGGTGGAGATGTTTCAGAAAGTCATTCAAATCCTCTATGCTGAGGACAAGGCAATCATCACTAAGTTGGCACTTTCCGAGGAAGACAATATTGCTCTACATTTTAGTACAAAGCCAGATACCTTTACCAAAAGTGTGGAAATTGGCGATGGCATCTATGTATGGACGAATACCAGCACACAAAGCAAGCTGTCTGTGCTGAGCCGTCTGTTTAAGCTATACGACGAAGATTCGGCAGACTTAGTATTTTATCTTCGAGACGAAAGCGAATTGACTACTGACGAACCAGGCAGCAGGCACGAACTTCGGAGGCGGTATTGGACATATGCGCTTCCGATCATCAAAGAGGCTCATGGCAAAGATGGTTCGTTCTTCAATGTCAGCCCAACCAGAGAAAACTGGATCAATGGCTTCTTTGGTGTCAGCGGATTTTCTATTTGCTGTGTTGCAAACTATGACAGTGCCCGTGTAGAGATTGTTTTCCAAAAGAGTGAGAAAGACGAAAACAAGAAAGCCTTTGATGCTCTGATGACTCATCGAGCAGAAATCGAGAGCGCATTAGGTATTGCCTTGAACTGGAATCGTGCCGAGGACAAAAAGGCATCAAAGGTATATACACAACTTTCTAATGTCAGCATTGAGAGCGAGGTGGACTGGCTACAGATGGCGCGGTTCCATGCAGAGTGGAGCAAAAAATTCTACGATGTAATAATTCCGCTTGTCATCGGAGCTTAAAGAGGGGAATCTGCCGTATATTTTGTAATTTTCAGAACCGTCCTTGCTGTCAGCGGTCGGCTTCCGAACGCGCAGCCAGCCCCGGCAAGGGGCTGTTCAAAGGGTCGGGGGTGCTACCCCAGCAAGCAAAAACGGATTTCCGGCGGCAACGCTGGAAGTCCGTTTTGAGCGTTTGTATATACAAACGCCCTGCTTGCCCAGTAGCGCATCTTCGACCAGAGGTTTATTTCAGTCACTATATCTTCATCCGAATAAAGGATAAGGTAGAATAAGTTTCGCAAAAAGAAAAAGAGACATAGTTTGCAGAGCTCTGTTAGAATGAAGTAGCGACACACCATTCTGAAAGGAGACTGCAAACTATGTCCGAGAAGATTGTACAGCTAAATGAGGAAGTAATCAAGGGTGAGCTAAAGGA
>CAJTCG010000026.1 GCA_910574635.1 Oscillospiraceae bacterium
GCAGCGCTGGTATTTGGCTTCCGGGAACACTTCTCCCACAGCCTCCAGCATACCAAGACACTTGTCTCCAACCACCAGTTTGACCCCCTCCAGGCCACGGCCACGCAGCCACTGGAAGAAACTGACCCAGCTGGCCTTGTCCTCATTTAGCTGTACAATCTTCTCGGACATAGTTTGCAGTCTCCTTTCAGAATGGTGTGTCGCAACTTCATTCTACCAGAGCTCTGCAAACTATGTCTCTTTTTCTTTTTGCGAAACTTATTCTACCTTATCTCGACTTTTTTACTTTTCGCTGTACCCTTCCTCAAAAACACATGTTCAGAGAGCTTTTGTCAAGGGTAAGTTTTGAAAAATTCCCCCAGTCGAGCAAAAATGTCGACTGGGGGAAATATTATCTCATGCCTCGCGTAGACTTTTATAAATTTCCTCAGAAAAAATGCCTAGGACCTGACGTTTCAAATCATCATTCGATAATAGCAAAGAAAAGAAATCTTGATTTTGTGCAAGTCCTTCAATCAACGCATCGTCAATATCATCGAAGTACGAAAATTCAAAATCCTGTTGCGTATTGTTCTTGGCGCTTGTTTTCAATCTCTCCGACTTCATCAGAATATCTCGTATCTGGAGCATGGCCTTGACTACCACATCGTTGTCATAGGCTTTACCTGTACGGGCGTTGATTTCGTCAATAATTTCCGATAGCCTTTGCTCTTTATCTTCGGTAAGACCAAAGTGTTCAGCGGTAGGCAATTTCACAACTGGCTTTGCAACAAGAGTGTTAGAGATGTGTTCTTTCCCCTTCCTCTGAACAAACTGTGATGCCTTGATTTTTCCGTCCAGATTAAAGCCTCCGCCCGGATGGTTAATATTGATATATGACAGCAAATATGCAATAAAATTGTATTTTTTATGTAGCTCGGTATCCTCAAAGCTGGATACTTGCAACAAAAACTCATAATATCGCACAAAACTCCGCATAGTAGCTACTGCCTCACGTTGGTCATCATAGTCATAATGATCCAGGAGTTTTTTGCTTTTCTGGAGGAAAAATGTTAAGCGCTGCTTCTGCTTGCTTGTTACCTTTTCAGAATATAAAATTTCATTTGCGGCCTCGATATCCGCTGGATCAAACAAAGCATAGGCATCAATCCTGGCCTCCAGGTCGTAAATCGCGCTTGGGGTAACAGAGTTCGCAAGAAGTGTTGTGGTATAGAACGGAGCAAAAGCACTCTTGATTTCTTCACAGGTATTTACAAAATCCAACACAAATGTTTTCTTTTCGTATGGTGCGCAGATACGGTTCAGCCTGGAAAGTGTCTGCACCGCATTTACGCCTTTCAACCGTTTCAAAACATACATAGCACAGAGTTTTGGTTGATCGAAACCTGTTTGATATTTGTTGGCTACAAGCAGCACCTGATAAGTATCGCTGTCAAATTCCTTTGGTAAACGATCTTCTGAAAATCCATTTACAGATGCTTCAGTGTACTCAGTTTCGTCATCTGGCAACTTAACCTTACCGGAAAATGCGACCAGCGCATGAATTCCGCTGTATCCCTTTTTGGTGATGTAATCCTCAAATGCCTGCCAGTATTTAACGGCACTTTGCCGGGAAGGAGTAATCACCATAGCCTTTGCCTGTCCGCCAAGTTCTGGCATTACCGTGGTACGGAAATGCTCAACAATAACCTCTATGCGCTGTGCTATGTTCGTATCATGCAGTTCAATAAATCGGGCAATTTGGCGTTTGGCCTCATTCGTCTTACACCTGGGGTCATCCTCGACTTCTTTGTTAAGTCGATAGAATGTTTCATATTCTGTGTAATTTTGCAGCACATCCAAAATAAAGCCTTCCTCTATGGCCTGTTTCATGGAGTACACATGAAATGCTTCGCGCTGACCCTTGGTATTCAGTTTCCCAAAAAGCAAAATTGTAGTCGGCTTTGGCGTTGCTGTGAATGCAAAAATAGAAATGTTGGCCTGTTTCCCATTGCGCCTGATCTCGTCAGTTATCATATCTTCCATATCAACTTCGACCTGTTCACCAGAGCCGAGGGCTTTTGTCACCGCTGCCATGTCCTTGCCAGCGGTGGAGGAATGAGCTTCATCAATGATAACGGCGAAACGTTTGGTTTTCAGCCCCTTGACCGCATCTACAATGAATGGAAACTTTTGAATGGTCGTAGCAATAATTTTGGTGTTGCCATTCAACGCAATCGCAAGGTCGTTGGAATTGCATTTGTCGTCCATTACACGGATCAGGCCCGCTTTATGTTCCATACCTATAATGGCCCGCTGGAGCTGACGGTCAACTACCACCCGGTCAGTCACAATAACGATGTTATCAAAAATAATCTTGTTATCGGCATCATGCAAAGAGATTAAGCGATGTGCGAGCCATGCGATGGAATTTGTCTTGCCGGAGCCTGCGCTGTGCTGGATCAGGTAGTTTTGGAAAGAAAGATTTTCCCGAACATCTGCAAGCACCCGGCGGATCACGTCTAACTGATGGTAGCGGGGAAAAATCAAGTTTTCAGATCGTTTAACTTTCCCGGTGTCCTCATCTACAGTTTCCTTGACCTCCACGAAAATAAACTTGCTGATAAGGTCAAGAATTGTGTCCTTTGTCAGAATATCCTCCCACATATAGGAAACGCTGTACTTATCCTCGAAGATAGGATTTCCTGCTCCTGCAGTCACGCCCTCACCATTGCCCATGTTAAACGGCAGGAAGAATGTGGCGCTCCCGTCCAGTTTGGTCGTCATATAAACTTCTTCCAAGTCCATCGCAAAGTTGACAAGCGTTCCAGCCTTAAACAGGAACAGTCTGGTTTTGGGGCTGCGTTCTGTTCGGAACTGATAAATGGCATCGTGATAGGACTGCCCAGCCGTGTTGCATTTCAGCTCAAAGGAAATAATCGCCAAGCCATTCAAGAAGATTACGACATCAATACGCTCCTTGTCACTGGCCCAGACTTCTTCCATAACCGAAAAAATATTCTGCTGATATTTCCGCATCAAATCCTGATTATAACTTGTCGCTGGTTTGGTATACATCAAATCAAGTTTGTGATTAGAGATTTCAATGCCATGCTTCAGCAAGTCAATCAAACTGCCGCGGCTCTTAGTAGCCTCCGCATTGATATAACCAACAATCGTATCCTCCAGGTCGGCCTTATAGACCTTGCGGAGAGCGGCCATTGTGTCCGGCTGAGTGGTATTCAAGAACTGAAACAGCATTTCCCGGTCAACGGCAAACATCCGGTCAAAACTGCTGGCCTTGCGGATTATATATCCGTTGTCCTGCTCCAGCCGCTCCAGCAGAAATGCCTGGTAGTCCTTTTCAGACAAAACATTACGCATCAGACTTTCCTCCCTCTGGCTTTGGAAGTGTATGCAGTCCCAGTCCCTTGGGGATAATCCCATCACGCTTCATTTTCAGCAGTGTATTTTGCCATGTGTCGCGTGAAAAGCGCCCTTTCGTCGGTCTCCAATTTGTTAGAACATCGTCAATAATTTGATTGTCGGAAGGAACAGGAATTCCATCAATAATAAAGTCATTCCATACTGCGAATAGAGTAGCAAAACGCTCAATCTCACTCACGCGCATCTCTCCAAAATACTGAACCAGTTTTTCAATATCGGATTTATTCTGTGCGAGTTGATTTCCATACATTTCAAGAGCTTCCGCATGGTTTTCTGCTTTAACAAGAACCTTGGCCTTGTTTTGGATATTTACTTTATACCAGCCATTTGACACCAGCGTATTAATGTAGGAGTAAAGCTGCTTATCAAAAGGTCCGTAGTCCCACCTATAATATTGGGTACTCAGTCCAAGGCCAAGATAGACATCGCATAGATAGAGCAGCTTCTGATCGACTACTTCCCCTCGGGGCTTTTTGAGCATATCAACGACCATTGCAAGCAAAGGCACATGAGGATTTATACTAACAACAGTAACGGTTTCAGGAACCTCTTTCTTTCCTGTCACATACTCAAATATGAGAGATTTCTTATAGGCATCCAGAGTTTCAAGCTGTGCCTTTTTATTGGCTATAATTGAGTCAATTTCAGCGCATTTGGCGTCAAGGAAATTTGTAATCTGGGTCTGTTCATCAGCAGGCGGAATAGTTATCGGAAGCTGAATGAAATTCGCCCATCTCAACGCTTGTCCATCACGAACGAGATTACTTGTACTGCTGAGAGCATCTATGTATGCCGATGACTTAAAGAACCATCTGTAATACCGTGGCTCAGCGATTGACTCCTTTGGAATCAACATCACATAAGCTGAGCTAATGCTTCCTGTTTTCGTGCTATACTCAAGGCCACCTTGAAAGCTTCTCATGTGAATAACAAAATCACCAGCACAAACCTTTTTCAAAATATCAAAATCCTTTTGGACAACAACTACCCGCGCCCCTGTTAATTCCATATATTCAGCTTGTGTTACAACACCGTACTTTTGAGAGGCCGTAAGCTGCACCATTTCTTTTGTGGCTCGCTCTTGACGCTGAGTAAAATGATATTTGGCATTTTCAACCCTCCACTTTGCTGGTACCTTGCCAATCCATACAATCCCACTGTCCTTCATCACCACATTGTGATTTAATCCCTTGGTGACTGTCTCGGTGATGACGGAACGCTTATACTGTTCCAGCGTGTCGATTTGAGCTTGAACCTCTGCAATTAAATCGTCCACTTTATTGAGCCTATAATCTAAGAAATCCGCAATATGTTTCTGTTCGTCAATTGGAGGAACAATGACAGAAATTTGACCAAGTTGTTCTTCAGTTAAGGAGTGTCGCAAATTTTTGGCAAGATGTACAAGAGTTTTTTCATTGTCGAGCATAATATAGTAATAGCAGTAATACCTTGCATCCGCAATATTGTATGTTGCAAACTGACTATATGCTGGGCTTGTTAAACCATCTTGCTTAATTATCCCAACACACCGAGGTGTAACATCTATATCAAAAAGACACATCAGTAAATTACCAGGAGTAACATACTGATAGCCATCAAATGACTTTGGCATTTTGCCACCAGCATCCAAATCTCTCACAATGACACCTTTCATTGATAGAGAGAGGATATCTTCGTCTTCATAGATAGGACAAATCTTTTTCACCTTGTGCATAAGATATTTGTTAGGCATTATCTTCCATGAGGTTGGAATTTCTCCAATCCATTTAATCCCGCTATCTTTCATCTCCCGCATATCCATCGCCTCACTCAAACAGCCTCGCCACACGCTCAGAAACGGAACGCTCCAATTCCAAGAACTTGGCCTTCAGTTCCTCGCTGGGTACAGGCTGCTGATATTTATAGAAGTACCGGGTAAAAGGTATCTCCGCGCCAGTTTTGATAACTGGCTTTTTCGCTCCCAGGTTTTCTTCAAAGAAAGCCTTTGCGTCCGGGACATGGGGCAGCACCTCGCGGGCCATGTATGTATCTATGCTTTCGTCCCACTTGACGATTTCGGTGTCCCGTGTTTCCTTGTCGTAAATGATATTGCCTTTGCGGTCACGCTGTATCTCAGCCTTTTTGTCCATCACAGACAGCCCATCGGCAATCTTGTCCAGCAGCTTTTTCTCCGTCGTTGCGCCGGACAGTGCGTTAGTCAGCACTGGCATAAAATCGGCGGGAGAGTAATAGACCACATCAGAAACCGCCGCTTGCAAAGCTGAGATGATTGCCTCAAACACTGGCTTGTTATTCTGCATAATTTCCAGCTTTCGGGCGTCCTTGCCAGTCAACTCTTCAGCGTTCTCCCATTCGGTTACTTTGGCCTCGTCATATAAAGAGGACAAAGAACCTTTTGCCAGCATTGCGCTGATCCGGTCTGATGTGATTGCATAACTCCGCTGGAGGGGCTGCATGACCACATACTCCCGATAAATGAACTCTGTGTTTGGATAAATTTTGCAAAACTCATTCTCAGCCGGAAATCCCGCATACAGCTTTGTAATAGCGGCGCGATCCTCCGGGGAAATTTCGTTTTTCTTATCGCCAAGAGCCTTGCGTAGTTTATGGAAAAAGGAACTGGCGTCAATCAACTGAATTTTCCCTTTCCGCTCCTGACGCTTGTTCTTGGATAGCACCCAGATGTAAGTAGCGATACCTGTGTTATAGAAAAGGTCAACCGGCAGGGCGATGATAGCTTCAATCAGATCGCTCTCCAACAGCCAGCGGCGGATTTGGCTTTCACCGCTGGCTGTGCCGCCGGAAAACAGGGGACTGCCATTCTGTATGATGGCAGCGCGCCCAACTTTGTCATCCATCTTATCTATGGCAGACTGGAGAAAAAGCATCTGTGTATCACCAGAACCGGGCAGACCAGCACCCCAACGGCTTGGCGACCGCTTGTATTCATCGGTGACTGCCTGCTCTACACCCTCTGCCGCATCCTTGCCGCCCCACGGCGTGCCAAATGGAGGATTTTCTATTACAAACCGCATTTTTGTTCCCCGGAAACGGTCAGCTTTCATGGTGTCCTGGTAGCAAATGTTCTCCGCATTCTGGTTTTTTATCAACATTTCCGCTAAACAGATGGCATAAGACTCTGGATTGATCTCCTGACCGAACAGGCGCACATCAGCAGACGGATTGTATCGTTTGATGAAATTAAATCCAGTGGAAAGCATACCGCCTGTTCCACAGGCTTGGTCGAGGATCGTAATAACCTTGCCTGGGTCAAAAATATCATCACAGCCCTCTGCCAATAATATATTTACCATGAGCTTGATAATATCTCTGCCAGTGTAGTGATCGCCGGCTTCTGCGTTTTCCGAAAATTTACGAATTAGCTCCTCGAAGATGTACCCCATTTTCACGTTATCAATCGTATGTGGGTCAAGGTCCAGCTCGGAGAATGCTTTCACAACACTCAGCAGACGATTGTTCTTGTCCATCTTGTCAATCTGCTTGTCAAAATCCAGGCTCCGAATAATGTCCTGAATATTTGAGGAAAAGGCTTGAATATATGACTTGAAGTTCGATGCCAGATGGTCAGGGTCATTCACCAATTCAGCCAAATCATAGCCGCTGGTGTTGTAAAAGGGATAGTCGGATATCTTATACATGGCCTTTGCTGGGTATTTGGGATTTGCCTCATACTGGGCAAGGACTTTTTGCTTTGTTGGGGCTAAAGCACACTCAAAGCGCCGAATGATGACCATCGGAATAATGACATCCTTATATTTCTCGCTTTGATAGGTGCCACGCAGCTTATTTGCGATAGACCAAATGAAATTTACTTCTGTCGTGACATCAACGGGGGAGTCATCCCACATAGCATCAATCGGTCGTTTCTGTTCCATCGCTGCATCCTCCTGTCACTACTACACTCTTTTAATATTATAATATCACAATTTTTTGGGTGTGTCATCAGATATCTTTGTTGATTTTCACGCTTGCTGTAAAGGTTTTCTTGTGATATTTGTAATGGCGAAAATCCAAAAACACATATGTACAGATTTAAGTGCGCTTGGCTCAGTTTACAATTTATTCAGATGCAGGGAAGCCTTGACGCAAAATATTTCTGGAAATTGGGTCGATGACAATGACCTCTCGCCCTTATTTTAGCGCATATCGCACCGTGGCTCCAGTGCCGCTGCGCAGAGTACCATTGTAGACCGCCAACAAAATAGACGAATACTCCACCAGCCAGCGATTACGCTCCAGCATACAATCCCTGCTGTATTCTTGCCCTACATAAACAACCTCATTGGCCTGCGTCAAAATTGAGTGATAGTGTTCCTGCGCTGATGCTGTCCACTTGCTCTCCTGTCCCTTGCAGGGTAGGACACAATGGAGCTTCAGCGCAGGATTTTTCTTTTGGAGGTCGAGGACAATTTGACTGCTCCAGATGTCTACCCCTTGGGCCATGCCTGAGAAAAAGTCTGTCACACCCCTGTCCGCCAGCATTTTGATCTGCGCTGCCAGGACTTCCTTCAGCAGAACGCAGTCAGGCGCGGACTCATTGTACTTCCATGGAAAGCTTTTGGGTCTGTGGCCGGTAAATGCACAAGTAAACTCCTCCATAGTTCACAGCTCCTATATAGTGATATATCACTATATCATAAATTTCGGAGCTAGTGAAGCATCACTAACACGGAAAATGCAAATATTTTATCATAGTGACAAATCACTTGGAGGATTTGCCTATGAATACCCGCGAGGCGATTGCAGCCCGCATTCTGGAATTGTGTAGGGAACGGGGCATCACCCCTAATGGCCTAAGCAATATTTCCGCCGTTCCTCAGGCGACCATCAAAAGTATCCTCAACGGTGAAAGCCAAAATCCCGGAACAGTTACTATCAAAAAGTTATGTGATGGCTTTGAAATCACTCTTGGAGAGTTCTTTTCCACCCCGGAATTTGATGCTCTGGAGCAAGAGATTTGCTGAGAGCATGGGATGAAGGACGAGGGTGCGGTAGTAGTGGCAAGCAATGCGCCGGTATATACCCGGCGCGTGCTTGTTGGTGGCTGACCGCCCCCAAACCCCTGTAAAACCGGGCGCAAGTGCGCCCGGTTTTTTAAGCCGCCTTCGGCGTCTGCTGTTACCCGCAGGGAGAGGAAAAATCATCATCTCGCCCCCTGCTGGCGGTCACAATATTTCTCTTTCTCTGTCACGCCCAGAATCCGCTCCACGTTGTTTTTGGCTGTGAGCAGTTCTATCATTTTTTCTCGCGTTTGCTTATACTCTGGATACCGCTTTTTGTTTTCCGCCTCCAACTTGGCATACTCCTGTTTCAGCGATTGTATGGACGGCAGTTTCTTCAAACCGAGGGAATCAAAGTACCGCTTCGCCGCTTGACAGGCCGTGATTTCACTTCTATGCTGTTCATAAAATTTCTCCCTTTTCCTGCCCGTCAATTTCCGATATTGGACGTAAACTTCACGGGTCTTGGAGTACGTTCCGATGTGCCGTTGCAGTTCAGAAATATCTTTCATTCTTTGTTCGGCGGCTTTTATCTGATTGCCAAAATCGTTGAATTTCTGCGATGCCGCATCACAGGTTTTCTCCAATTCTCCAAGGTTGGTCAGATTATTTTCCTGCAAGTATATGACCGTCTTAGCCATCTCCTTGAGGTTGAAGATTTTTGCCCACCGCTCGAATCCGGGTGAGCTGACCTGCTGCATTTTCGCTTGGATGTCAATCAAGAGATTGGGCTTGGACTTCACCGCCGCCTTTGTCCTGGGAGCGACGATCCGCTTGCCGGAAATGCGCTCTATGATTGCCGTTTCGGAGTAGTCCGCGCCGAGAGAATTACAGCGCACGAACCTCTTGCCATTTGGAATTTTGAACGCAAGATGTTTGGCGGACAAGATTGCCATCGTGACCATGATGAAGAATGTGATTCCTTTGGCAGAGGCCAATGTGGCGAAGGAGCATTTCGACGGGCGCATCTGCTGCGTCCGCGCGATTGACATCCCTGTAGAAGAGCTGTCACAGCATGACAGGGTTGTGGATGCCCTGGTCCGTGAGTCTCTGGAGGCAATCCGGGTAGACGGAGCACAAGCAATTTCCTTGGGCTGCACTGCTATGGTCGGCGTGGCGGAGGATGTTCGCGACGCTCTCAAAAAGAATGGCTACGAGATCCCGGTAATCGAAGCGGCTCAGGCGGCGGTTATGCTTCTGGAGGTGGAAGCCAGAATGCACTTGCTTCAGAGCCGGATTACCTACATGAGACCGCCGGAAAAATAATTTATCCACTGAGAAATGAGGACGCAATGAAAGGAGCACCGCAATGTCGATAAAAATTAAGAACATTATTCCCGTGACAGGGGCTGTTGTCACTCCTGAAATGATTGCGTATATCGGGAAGTACCTGTCCCCGGACACACAGCTTATTACCTCCCAAATCAAAGTGGGAACGCCTTCTATTGAGTGTGCGTATGACGAAGTGCTTTGCAGTCCGGATATCCTCCGGCTATGCAAAGAAGGTGAAGACGAAGGCTGCGATGCCATCTTCATCAACTGCTATGGCGATCCGGCGGTAAGAGCCGCCAGAGAGTATGTGAACATCCCGGTGTTTGGCGGTTTTGAGCCGTCTATGTTCCTCTGCATGGGTCTTGCGGACAAGATCGGGATTGTCACAGTTGTGAAAAATGTGGTTCCCCTGATTGAAGGCAACGTGGCAAAGGCTCACTTCGACGGACGAGTCTGCTGTGTCCGCTGTGTTGATATCCCGGTGCTTGATTTGCAGAATCATGAAAAAGTCGTGGCTGCATTGGTCCGAGAGTCCCTGAAAGCAATTCGTGAAGACGGAGCTCAGGCGATTTCTTTGGGCTGCACTGCTATGATCGACGTGGCGGAGGATGTCCAGGCCGCCCTCAAATCTCAGGGCTATGAGATTCCGGTAATTGAGGCGGCCCAAGCGGCGGTTATGCTTCTGGAGGTGGAGGCAAAGATGCATCTGCTTCAGAGCCGGATTACTTACATGAGACCTCCAAAAAAATAAATTCCCATTGCGGAAGAGGCCCAGTCTGTTGCAAACCAGACTGGGTTTCTTCTGTTAATCAGAAAGAACCGCTTGCTCTACATGCGAGAGTCACAATATAGTTTCCCTTAGAGGTGTTGGTCTGTTTTTCCCTGTACTAAACGCAAAAACTTCCGGTGGTAACTTCTGGGGGCCTCATCATGACGCCCCCCTGGCCCGGAAAAAGGACAGGCCCCTCCCTTGGCGGAGGGGTCTGTCCTCTTTTCGGGAGTTATAGCAGCCGGTAGCAATTGGACGTACAGCTCCCGTTCTCCCTCCAGCGCGGTTCCGCCGCGATCCACCCGTCCTGCTGGAGCTCCCGCAGAGCCCGCTGGACCGTGGCTCTGGAGAGGCTCAGGTCCTTTGCGATGGTGCGGACCGAGGGCCAGCAGCGGCCCTCGGCGTTCGCACGGTGCTTGAGGTACATATAGACCGCCACGTCCCGGTGGGGAAGCTCGGCGGCATAGAGTGATTTAAAATATCCCATAGGCGGCTCTCACGATCAACCCCATCGCCCAGTTCCCGCGGCCTTGCCTGTTCGGGATACTCCGGGAGGCGCTTGCTCGGGGATGGCAGGAGCAACCCGGCTCTGGAAGACCGCATTCTCCAGTTGCTGCTTGTTGGCGTAGGACACCGTCCGGGCGGCTTTTTCCTCTAGAATGTAGAGTTCCCCGAAGGTAATGCCCCAGTCCAGAAACAGCCGCAGCCGGGTCCGCATGGGGTGAGAGCCGGTCTTCATCACAACGAACTGGCCCTTGGGAATGGATTTCAGCTCATCCAGCGTCATGAGAGGACGCTCGATCATCTGGAGGGACTGGCTGGGGTCGTTCTTCCCCTTGCTGATGGAGCCGCTCAGCACTGTGCGGCTGCTCAGGGCCTTGGACAGCACCTCGGCGGTCTGGGAGTTGGGGGCGAAGCCGCCGAAGATCGTGCCGGCTAGGTCGGCGGAATTACTTCCGCTTTCCCGCCTAAGAACTGTACGTGACAGTTTCCTGTCATACAGCTCAAGCATTTCATCACGCTTTCGCGCGGTGCTCCAGGAAAATACTCTGACAATGTTTGTGAACATAGGCCATGTTCTGCACTTCGTCTTTTCCACCCATAGGCTTCGGGATTTTATAGAAAATCTCCCGTTCATCGCAAATTTCCATGGGCTGGCCACAGTGATAGCAACGTCCATTTTGATTCCTCCAAACTTTCTTGAAACGTCCGGACAGCCGCTTCATACCATTTTGAAATTTCCGATAAGTAAAATATTCGGTGTCCAGATAGGGATTTGCGTCCATTCGTACTTTGGTGTGGCGAATAATAGGAACTTCTCCCAGCCGCATCAGTTCTGCTGTTTCCGTCGAGAATACCCAGTTCCGCATACCTTTGCTGTGCCAGTAATTAGCTGTTATCCATATGCGGTTCTTTTTCGGGTGGCGGCGTTTGGCCCACCGCCAGAGCATTTCATAAAGGATATGGTCCGCGCGGGAGAACGCGTTTTTTGCGCAGACAGATTGATGATAATTTGCCCACCCGCGCAACTGACGGTTTAATACTCTGATGAGGTCCGCCTGTTTCCATACCTTTCCACGTTCAAGAACGGTTTCATGCAGACTGGTGTAAAAAGCTTTGATTGACTTTTGGGACGGTTTGACGATGAGCTTTCCCTTGAATTTGCGGAATGTCCAGCCCAGCATATCAAAACCATCGTTGATGTGCGTAATGAGCGTCTTTTCCTCAGACAATTCCAATCCTCTGGTTTGCAGAAAGTCACGGATAATTTCTTTGGCTTCTTCCGCGATTTCTTTGGTAGCCGCCGTAACGATAAAATCATCGGCATAGTGCACGAGATTCACCTTGTGGGCATTTTTGAAATGCAAATTGACTTTACCCAGATGGTTGGTGTGGAAACGGTCAGAGAGGACTTTTTGCATCCCGTCCAGCGTCATGTTTGCGAGTATCGGAGAAATAATGCCGCCTTGGGGAGTACCTTCATCAGTAGGGAACAGTTCATCTCTAAAAATGAAATCCGCTTTCAGGAATTGTTTGAGTACAGATTTGTCCATGGGGATATGCTCAATAAGCCAATCATGGCTGATGTGGTCGAAGCATCCCTTGATGTCACCCTCTAGGACCCATTGGGGGGATTTTGTGTGGCTCAAGGTTTTGAAAATATGCTCACAGCAATCCTGCGCACAACGTCCTTTGCGAAAACCGTATGACTTTGTATCCGCCATCGTTTCAGCTGCCGGGTCAAGGGCGAGTGCGTAAAGGGCCTACATGGCTCTGTCGTACATACAGGGGATACCAAGGGGGCGCTTCTTTAGGTATCGGCTGCCATAACTTCCGAAAAGAGGACAGACCCCTCCGCCAAGGGAGGACTCTGCCGTTTTTGAGGGCCAGGAGGGCGTCATGGTGAGGCCCCCAGAAGTTACCACCTGAAGGTTTTACGTTTAGTACAGGGAAATAACAACTGACTGCATTTAATATCCGGACTTTTTTGTTAGAATAGGAATCATGCGTGTGACAGCTCATCCCTGCTGCATACGGTTTTAAAATTTTCCTATGTGGGTGTAATATTATGCCGTTCCGAAACAACATAACATATATAAGACTGCCGCAGTCCCTCCAGAGCTTCCCACGCTTGTGAAACCATTAAAGGTGTGATGTACATGCGATCATTAAAAGTTTATCCTCGCCATTATTCTTCTCAAAGCACTCCCGGAGAAAAGGCCGCTTCCTATCGCCGTAGGGAGCGCATTTGGCCGACGCTCTGGTGCGCTGTCTTAATCATCGCTCTAGCCGCCTTGACCAGCGCCTGTTCCGCTGGCGAATCCGAAATATCGGAGGCGGCGGAGACCGAGCCTTTGACAGCGGAGGAGTTGTATGTCTTCAACCATCAATCCTTCAACCAGAACAACAACCGTAACGGCTTCGACCTCAACCAGTTTCTGCTCATGGCCGTGGAAGCCCCGGAAGACTACCGGAAAATTGACCTCTATCAGCTCTTTTATAACGGAATCTATAACGGAACTCCAAAATTTGCGGACTGCACTGAGGAAGAGCGTCAGGCCGTAGCAGACGTGAGATGTGACGGTCATGTCCCGTATGTGGACCTCATCAAGTGTCCCGCAGACCAGATGAACGAGGTTTTACAGGAATTCCTGGGCCTTAGTCTGGAGGACATGGACGGGGTGGGTCTGGACCGCTTCACATATCTCCCGGAATACGACGCCTATTACGACTTCCACAGCGATGCGAATTGTCCCGGCAAGGTAAATTTCCTTTCTGGAGAGAGGAAAGGCAGCAAGGTTCTCTTGTATTACGAAAGTGACTCTTTTCCGGTTCTCAGCAGCAAGGACGGCTCCCCTGTCCATCCGGATGGAACGAGGTTGAACTGCCTGACGCTGGAAGAACAAGAATCCGGCTGGTATCACTTTCTGAGCAACTGGCGTTGCCATAAGCCCTCCCTCCCCACGGCTTACCCGGCTGGAGAGCCGGAGCTGACCATTCCGCTGGACGGCTTGGAGCCCTATAAGCCGGAGGCGGTGACGGTGAAGCGGCATACGGGGGACGTGGCGGAACCCCTCTATCAAGCCGCCTTTTCAGGGAACCCTTTCAGGGTGGAAGTCTACCGCTCCACAGAGGGCAGTCTGTACGCCGCCGTGGCAGGCTCGGGGACGGAGCGGGACTGCTTCCTTTCCTTCCCGAAGAACGACCTCGGCTGGACGGCGGAAGGATTTGCAAGCACATTCGGTTATCCCGACGGTAAAGGCTTTGTATTCACGTACTACCGTCAGATTGGCGACAGCTATTCCCAAGTCCACGACTATTTTACCTTCTCTGAAGATGGCGTCCCCTCCCGGCTGCTCCAAACCGTAGGGACAGCAGAAGAAACGGACCTGAATGGCGACGGAATCCCGGAGTTGACAGTTTCCAGGCCAGGAGCAAACCAGATGCTGTTTTTCCTGCGGGACGGTGAAATCTACCAGGCGGACGTCACGGCTCTCATCCAGGACGCCTGGCCCGAGGCAAAGTATCTGGAGTGCGGACTCTGGAACGCGGAAAGGCGAAACCTCAGCCTCACCGCTCAGGTCCCTTTCCCCGGCTTAGAGGATGTGTCCGCCGCCGCCTCCCGGACGCTGTGGTTTGACGGGGAAGTCCTTCGGCTTTACAAGGACTACAGCGTTTACTCCGATCACGTAAAGCTGGGCCTTGACGCTCCGGCATATGTGCTGGATGCAGCCCAAGACTTTGTCCAAGGACAATTCGACGCTCTGGCAGCGGATGGCTACGGCTGGGACGGCTCCGGAAACTACGATGAGGGAAATGCCGGACTGGGGAACGTGGTCTGGGACGACTGGCGGATCAACGGTTTGATAGGTCCCTATTACGAAACTGCGGGGGACATTCAGGTAGAAATCTGGAGGATCAACTACGATACCCATACCGTCACGCCGGATCGGGTCATGCTGCCAGGCGCTTCCTACCGGGATGAGGACGGTTGGTGCATGATCGGTCTTCCCTTTTGTGATTATTTGTACTTCCAACTGGACACGGAAGGAAACTGGGCATTCCTATTCTCGAAACCGGAATATGACTGTTCTCCCGGCTCGCCGCTGTTCTGGTGGGATATGGTCTATCAGATGTTGAGCATGGACCTTCTGCAGCTTTCAGACCTGAGCGTCGATGAACTGCTTGCGCCGCTGGCAGAAGGCCGTACCGCCGCTTTCTTCAACCATTTAGGAGAAGCGCCGCAGGTTGAACAGGAACAAATTCTGTTCCATCTAGCGCGAACGATCCAGGAAAACCCTGACCGGACGGAATACGCAGACTGCGTGAACACCCTGCGTGGAAACGGAGAATATGACCTTACCGATGCAGGCCGGGCGGTGTGGGAGCATTTGCAAAGCGCCGTAGGTCCCTAACGGCGCTCATCAAGAAACACTGGATAATTAAATGTCGTTTCTTCTTCGGCCTCTTATTTGTTTCAAGCGCATTCCAGGAAGAATTACTCGTCCACTTTATTCCAGCATTTCTCTGCGGGCCCCTTTCTCTCTGCGTCGCCGCAGGGCCTCTCCAAGCAGGTTCCGCAGTGTGGCGACCAAATAGGCGGTGGGAGAAGAATTCTGTTCCCGGATCGCGGGAGCCTTGACCATAAAGAGCAAGAAGGCATCTTGTGTAATTTCTTCCGCCTCTTCAACGGTGAGCCCCGCCCGCATAGCAATGGATACCATTTTCGGCGAACACTGTAAATACAGATTGTCAAACCAGTCTTTCTGCGACTCCACGCGGCACTCTCCTCTCTGTAGCAATCTTGATCTGGAACAGAAAATTCATCGTTGATTTGTGTCCGCTGCGCAAAGCGGCCCCGGCTTGTGGAAGTCGGGGCCGCTTTCATGATGGCGCAGGTTACAAAGAACCGCAAGGCTTCACAGGGCCCCAATTCCGGGAGATGTACACACGGAAAACCAGCGGTGGGTCTTTAAAGACACCTTCGGCGTGTTCTTGAAAAAATCCAAGATCAAATCGGACATCTCAATATTGATTTCCCGCACAACCTGGCATTGTGTATACTCCGGATATCCGCCTGCGCCGCTGGCCCGATAGCTGTTGAGGCAAATGGTAAACTCATCCTCATCCTTTACCGCCTTGCCCTGATATGTCAATTCTACAACACGCTGTCCCTCCGGCCTGGAAACGTCAAAGGCGTAGTTCACCCCGGAGAAATAGTCGTAGTTATAGTGCTCTACCTTCGGTTTCAGGAAGGCGTCCGCCACGCAGAGCCTCCCCTCCTCGTCAACGGCAAAGTATTCGGCGCTCCGCTCCATGGCCCGCCGCAGGACCGAGCCGGTCACACGCAGGACCGTCAGCGTATTGGTGTAGGGGTACGCCGTCAGCACATCCCTCCGGCGCACGGTTTGAGGGAACCCCGCAATCTCATTTGCCAGGCTTGTCGCCGCCAGCTGCGCGCCGGAGCAGGACATCTGGACCTCATTGAAGAAGTCCGCAATGTCGTTTCCCTCCGCCGCCATAATCAGGGGCGGCGCCGGAAGCAGAGGGCGGTCCAGGCGGCCCACCACCGTATCAAGCCAGGTCTGCGCCCCTTGCTCCAGATTGCCAAACCTGTCTAGAAGAATGGGATCGCAATCTCCGCCCGCCGGAATCGCCTGGCTGTTGCAGACGATATGTCCATCCGCCACGACGGTTTTAAGAGAAATAAACGCCCTGCCGGAATCCGGGGCCTGAACGGCAAAGGTCCCAAAGAGGGACTGTCCCGGAATACACATATGCTGGTGGCCAGTCAGCAGAATGTCAAAATCCAGCTCCTGGCACAGCCGGTAGGCGATGTTCTCGCTGCTGGCGGAAAGCACCCGGCCTGTGGCGAGGTCCCGCTCAAAGCCGCCATGATAGACGCAGACGGTCAGGTCCGCCTGTCCCCTCAGCGCCTCCAAGGTCGCCCTGGCCGCCGGAATGGGATCGGTGATCGTCAGCCCGGTCAGATGCTCCGGCCGCTCCCAGACGTTCACATGGTCCGTCACAATGCCGACGACGCCCACCCGGAGGCCGTTCTCCAGCACGTGGACCCGGCTGGGAAAACGGACCGTCCCGTCACTCCGCAGAGCGTTCTGGCAGACGCAGCGGGCCTCCAGAGCGTCCAGATACGAGTCCAGATAGGCCATCCCGTAGTTGAAATCATGGTTGCCCAGGGTCACATAGTCATACCCGCAGCAGTTCATGATCTGAGCAAAGCTACTGGCGTCCTCCTGGGAGTCATGGCAGAAAGCCCCCAGAGGGGAGCCCTGTAAAACATCGCCTCCGTCTATGATAAGGGTATTGCCGTCTTTTTGAAAGCGGTTGGCGCATTTGAAGAGGCCGAGCTCCCGTTCCTCCGCGCTGCGGTAATCCGTCGGGTAGATAAACGCGTGAAGGTCGGAGGTGAAGTAAATTTGCAGCGTCTTTTCTTCCATGCCCTCACCCCCGCGTCAGCTTCACGCGGATCTTGGCGGAGATCCACTCAATCATCATCACCAGTACGATCAGCCCCAGGAGAATAGACCCCACCTCGTTCCAGCGGTAGGAGCTCATGGCGAAAATCAGCGGCGCGCCAATGCCTCCGGCACCCACCAGGCCCAAAACCGTGGCGTCCCGCAGATTCATATCGAAGCGGTAAATCAGGGTGGACATGAAGTCGGGAAACAGCTGGGGCAGAATGCCGTAGCGAATTTTTTGGAACGTCGTGCAGCCTGCCGCGTCCAGGGACTCCATAATCCGCTTGTCCAGGTCTTCGATGCTCTCAATGAACATCTTGGAAACCATGCCGATGGAGCACAGGGACATGGTCAAAAGACCCGCAAAGGGCCCCGGCCCTGTGACACGGATGAACATCAGGCCATAAATAAAGGCGGGAATGGTGCGGATGGCCGCGATGGCAAAGCGCCCCAGCAGGGCGATGGGCTTTGGCATCAGGTTCGTGGCGGACAGGAAGGACAGCGGCACCGAAATCACCGCTCCTACAATGGTACCGAGAAACGCGATGCACAGCGTCTCCAGCAGGAGATACGCCACGCCGGAGGCCGTGAAGTTGAACAGCAGTTTCGTGTCCGGGTGCAGAATGCCGGAGAGGATATTCCCCGCCACGCTCAGGCCGTTTCCGGCGGTATCGCTGATCACGACCGTGGAGCTGGACCACGCCAGCAGACACGCCGCCGCGAAAGCCAGCAGCAATTTCATGATCCAGGTTTTCGGAGCCCGTTCATAGGCCGCCGCAATTGTTTTTTCCATACCGGCGCCTCCCTTCAAGTCAGGCGCTTGCGGACGGCGTGGCTGAAGCCCTCAATGGCCACCACCGTCACAAACAGGACGATCAGGATCATGCCGACGCTGCTGTACTCCCGCCAGCCGATTTTCTCATTCATGATGAGGCCCAGTCCTCCAGCCCCCACATAACCCAGAATGGAGGCGTAGCGCACATTGCCCTCCAGGCAGAACAGCGACACAGAGAGATAGGTGGGCAGCACCTGGGGGAACACCGCCGTGACGAACGCCTGGGTCCGGGTCGCACCCAGGGCCTCCATGGCCTCGAAGGGACCCATGTCCACGGTCTCAATCAGCTCGAACAGCTGCTTGCCCACATAGGCGAAGGTGAAAACCGCAATCGCGCAGGTGCCCGCCATGGTGCCCAAGCCAAAAATGTAGGTGGCAATCAATGCGCAGACCAGGGTGGGCAGCGTCCGGACCAGGCTGAGGAACAGTCGCACCAGAAACACCACCGCCCGATTGGTCACAATGTTGCTGGCCGCCAGAACCGCGAAAGGGATGGCCAGAACCGAGCCCACAAAGGAGCCCAGGAGGGACATCTTGATCGTATCCAGCAGCGGCGTCCAGATTTTCGGGAGATAGCCCGTATTGGGGGGGAACATGTCGAAGAGGATATCAAAGAACCGGCTGCCGCCGCTGAGCAGGGTCTCAAAGTTAAACCCCGTGACCCGGACGGATACCACGGTGCAGAATAGAATCACCAGCAGAATCAGCGGCAGACGGGTAAACTTCTCCTCCACCACCTTGCCGTTGGGCAGCTCATACCGATGGGGCTTAAAGAGACAGTCATAGAGCTTCATGCCGTCTCCTCCTGCGGGCCGGACTCTCCATAGATGCTGCTTAGCACCGTTTGATCCACCGCCTTGGCCGGACCGTCATAGACAATCTGACCCGCCCGAATGCCGATGATGCGGTCCGCGTATTCGATGGCCAGCTCCACATGGTGAATGTTCAGCAGGATGGAGATGCCCATGTCCTTGTTGATGCGCACAAAATCCTGCATGACCTGTTTGGCCGTGACAGGGTCCAGGGCCGCTACAGGTTCATCCGCCAGAATAATTTTGGGATTCTGCGCCAGGGTCCGGGCCAGGGCCACCCGCTGCTGCTGTCCGCCGGAGAGCTGGTCCGCCCGGATGTAGGCTTTGTCCAGAATCCCAACCTTGTCCAGGGACTCCAGGGCCGTAATCTTATCCTGTTTGCGAAAGGCCCCCAGCAGAACCCGCCAGAAGGGCATTTCAGGCACACAGGCGGAAAGCACGTTGCGGATCACCGTCGTGCGGGTAACCAGGTTGAAGCACTGGAACACCATGCCGATCCCCCGGCGAAAGCGCCGCAGCTCTTTGCCTTTCAGCGTGCTTACGTTGACTCCCTCGACGGTCAGCGTGCCCTCCGTAATATCATGCATCCGATTGACGGCCCGCAGCAGCGTGGATTTTCCGGCGCCGGAGCGGCCGATGATAGCTACAAACTCGCCGTCCTGAATGGTGAGGGTCACATCCTTCAGTCCGACGGTCCCGTTGGGATAGACCTTGGAAGCATGGTCAAATACAATCATTTTGGCTGCCTCATTTCTTTTCATAAACACGGAGGAGAGAATATCCTCCGCGGCGCGGAAGACCCGCGGGCAACTGGATATTCTCTCCTGCCAAAGGTTGGGAATCAGTTCGCGGCCGTCAGCTCTTGAATCAGCTTCTGCGCCGCCCGCTCGTTGTCATAGTCGGAGGATTGGGCCTTCTGGTAGCCGTTGTGGCTATAGATGGCGATGACCTCTTTCCCCTCGGGCGTATTTCCAATGTTGATAAAAGCGTTCTGGAGCGCCGCGACCATGTCCGCGTCCATTTTGGGGGAGGTCTTGCTCACCGACACAGTATCATTGTAAATGGGGGCCGTGACGCCAATCAGGCCGGTCTCCTCCCAGATGGAGCCCTCCCGTCCAAACTCAGTGTTCCAGCGCTCCGCGTAATCGCGGCGGGCGTCGGCGTAGGTCACCAGCACGTCCACCTGTCCGGAGGCCAGGCGGGCAAAGGCGCTGGCATAGGAGTCCGACTGGACGGCGCTGGCAAGGTCCGTAATGCCCTTGCTGTAGCGGTCCTGGAGCCACAGGGCGGGATAGATGTAGCCCGCGGGAGAGGAGGAGCCCATGACGCTCCAGTTGGCGGCGTTCAGCTCATCCCAGGTCAGTTCCTCGCCAGCGTTGACCTTCGCAACCATGGCCTGTCCCTTTTCGGAGGGCCCGGCGATGAGCAGCGCGCGATAGGAGACCGCCTGCTTGTCGGAGGCTTCGGTGGGCGTTCCGTCGTTCCAGTCCTTCGGATCGTCAAAGTCCTTGCTCAGGCCGTCGCGGGTCGCGGTCAGGATTACGTCGCAGCCGTCGTCGTACAGCACATAGGTTCCGCCGGGAATCAGGCCGACATCCGCGGTGCCGGCCACGAGGGCCTCGCCCACCGCCTCATAGGTCGTGCCGACCGTGATCTCCACTTCGCCGATGTCGTAGCCCTCTTCCAGCATCGCGTCCTTCAGCATCTGCTTCAAGGGCTCCGTGGCAGTGACAATCTCACTGGGTTCACGGGAGGGGACAAAGTAGACGCTCAGCTTGTCCACCTGCTTGGGGCCGCCGGCTTCCGCCGGGGGCGTGTCAGTATTCTGCTGGCCACCATCGCCGTTGCTGCCGTTGTTGCCGTTGCTACCACAGCTTGCCAGCAGGCCGAGGCACAGGATCATGGCCAGCGCCAACGCAAGGGCTCTTTTCATGTTGTAACCTCCTAATAAGTTATAATGATTTGCTAAGGGCATACGCCCGTTAACACGGAGAAAAGGGCCGTTCCAAGCCCGAAGAAAAGCTGTGCGCTATACTTGATAAATAAAGTATAGCACACAGCTTGTGGAAATTTTTTCCCGTTTTTGTTTTATTTTTCCTAATTTCGCCAGGGAGGCTATTCAAGCGGCTTTTGGCTTTTAAAGTAGTATCCCACCAGCTCCTCAAATGCCAGGATTACCCGGCCAAAGAAGGGATTCGGCATCCCCCCTACCAGCGTCTGTTTCGACCCCTCGACAATAAAGACCAGATCGGACAGCGAGGCCAGGGTGGAGTCCTCTCTTTTTGTAAAGCAAATGATTTTGAATCCCCGGTCCTTCGCCGCGCGCACGTCGTTTAAAATGGGCACCGCTTCCCCGCTCTGGGAAATCGCAATCAGCAAAGACGGCTCAATATTGGTGGCGGCGCCTTTGTGTTCCTCATGGAAGATCATGAAGTCGTAAAAATGAACCCGGTTGAACACCATAAAGCCGCAGACGGCCAGCCGCTGCGCAATGTAGTCCGCGACCAGCTCGGAAAACCCGCTCCCATCGGCAAAGAGCTTCTGGTTCTGGAACTGCCGGAGAAGCTCACAAAACTGACGGCCCTTCTCTTCGTCGTAGTTATCAATCAGCTCCTGAAGCGCCGCTCCGCTGGAGCGGTCATTTGCGTTGGCGGTCTGTTGCAGGTGATAGTACAGTTCACTGTAGCCATCAAAGCCCAGGCGCTTGCACATTTTGATAATATAGGTCGGCGAGACGTAGTTTTCATTGGCGATCTGCTGGACGCCGATTCGCCGCTCGTCATTTTCTATGTGCCGGATAATGCTGGTGATGATCTTGGTCTCTTCCTCGGTCAGCAGGTTTGTCAGGAGATAATAGTTTTTGTTCATAGGACCGCACCTCAAAGATCGCTGCCTCCAGCTGAATTTACCACCTTCCCTTTACAATTCTGCCGCCAATGAGAATTGCGGAACAAGTGACAACAAAAAGCAGGTAAAAAAGCCAAACAGGACTTAGAACCCACAACCATGGCCACGAAATCAGCCCCATCAACTTCAATGCAATGAAAATAAGGGTTAAAGCATATATTGGGTCGATTCGCTTTTTCGTCGTTTTCTTATCCAAAACGTACCCTCCTCTGCGAATTTCGATTCAACAAGTTGATTATAGCATATAGCAACTACTGTATCAACTTGTTTTATAAAACTGCTTTTTACTGTCCTTCTTGTTCATCGTTTTGCTGTTTTTCGTTGATATTTTTTATTTCTTCCCGAAGTTTTTGATTTCTTCGTAAAAAACCACTGCACTCCCGACAATTAGTCCTGCTACGAGAATTAACCCTATATTGATGGGGTAAATAAAGCTTTGTTCTGGACCACCGACCAGGATCGTTTGAGTAAGATTCCCCACAACCCGACTAAAGGCACCAGGACGACAAACATTGCCGCCATTGCAGCTATCACTTTTTCATCTGTTGCCCTCCTTTATCTCACGATTTTCTTATAAATGCCAGTCTCTTTTTTCCCTTGCTTTTTTTAGAGGGGCAAACGTAGAAGCCACAGCACAATCCCAGATAATACCGGAAACATCAAAACCAATCCAATCATCGCAGCCAAAAGGTATTTCCACAGTTTTATTTCCTGATTACGTTTTTTCCTATCGAAGCAGTCGTAGATTGCTACGGCAATGATAAACAAACCAATCAAAGTAAAAATCCAAATCCCCATCCACATTTCACCCATGATAGACTACCTCGCTAAACCTAACATAGATTCTCCCGTCATGAAACATGCTGCTTTCGGCTTATATCCCAAAAGGCTTCAAAATCGAACCCCGACTCAATCGAGTAAATGCCCGCAGGCGGGGTTTCTATGCTTTCTGACGAAATCGTCGTATTTTCCGATATCAGCAGTTTGCCTTCTGGATTTACCATTAGTGAGAAGCCGTTTCCATCTTCACACGCAATCAGCACATATAAGGATCGTTCATCTGAAAAGGCCGCCCGTCCATCCCGAGAAGCCCCCTTCTCATACGATATTTCTAAATTGTTGAAATTCTCATAAAACCAATTCAAGGTAGGCTGGTCTTTAATTTCCCACGGGATCGAGTCTATATCAGCGAAAACCGACATTTCAACAGGCATGGAATAGGACAGTGTTTTCCATGGATCATGATGTGTCTGGACATATGAGATAACAGATTCTTCACCAATATCTCTTGTCAGCGTGAAGAGGCACCAGCAGCTTGTCAGCAAAAGTATATACAGCACCGCGATTTTTTTCATAAGCAATCCCTTTTATCCGTTTTGTGGCAGAAGCAGATCAACCTCGATATCCTCAACCGGCTTCTGACGGAACACCATCCGCCACTCAATTCGTTCAGGCAGACCAAAATACAAGGAAGAGCAGGCTGCTCTTGGCTGACCACTTTTACCGGTGGCCAGTATGACACCCACGGAGCTTGCCACTGTTGGCCCCGCCATATTGGACTGTTTAGGCCGGGGACGATCTCCCTGCCCACAGTCCCGCACCGTCAGTGATTCCCTGGGCAGCTCCGGCTCCACCACATAGGACATGGCGCTGTAATGGGTGGGGTATTCCCATTGATCTTTGTCTCGAAAATGGCCAGCATCCATTTGTTGTGCCTCATATTCTAGCACATGCAGGGCATGAGTTTCTCCCGTGACAGGGTGGACAAATTTCGCAACATCTCCCGCCCCAGACAGAGTAAACCGGGGGCCGGGGACGGAGACCGGGTTCTGCTCCAAGGAAAGGGAGAGGGTTTTCAGTACGGGCCTGGTTTTGGTGGCCCAGGAAAAGGAATTCCTCCAGAATGTCCATCCCCGTTCGCTATCCAAACCGTACCGTTTTATCAGCTGGTGGCTTTCAGGGTCCTGCAAGTCCGTCTCCATTCCATGCGGACAGCCGGATGCCGGCACCCAGACAAGGCCGTATCCGTGCCGATGGCGCAGTTTCCGGCCGTTTACCGTCAATTTGGGGTTGTAGTCTATAGTCAAGGGATTCTCTGCTTCCTGACGCTCTTCTTCCTCTGGAGTGAACTCCCTCTTTCCCTCGATCCACGGCCTCCAGTTCTCCGCATGGACCCGGATCTCCTCGGGCTCAACCTCCATACAGAGATCTACCACCAGCCCCTTTCCACAGATATACACCGCCAAGACATGCCACACTTTCCCGCACCAGGAAAAGGTTTTTCCTATAGGAATTTCCCTCCCCGGCTTGTCGCGCCCTCTATGCCGACCGCTGAAGCCACTGCCAAAGTACACACTCCACTCTGGATACTCTGGTCCTTTCGGGGCCTCGGCCACACAATCATAGTATTCCTTCCGGAAGGGTATTTTCTTGTAGTCAAAGGACGCCTGTATCTCCCGGATATACCCGTAAGGGTCCTCCATGGGCGTGAGCCCCAGGCCATCCCGCAGACCTTCCAAAGCGGCTTGCCGCTCCGGCGAGGGTGGACCGTCCTCCCGCAGGAAGGCTTCAAATTCGTCTCTGTCCCACAGATGGGCCTGTTCCGCAGCCGCCAAGCCCTTACAGGCCAGAAGCAAGCGAAGAAAATCCTCAAAATTCCGGGCCAGAGGATAGACGCAGTCCCCCAGCGGATTGGACGGATTAGCAGCAAATACCGTCTCACGGAAGCCTTTCACAAAACAATAGTGGATTCCGTCCACTCCCTCCCAGCCGATCACCTTCGCCCCCTTGGGCGTACAGAAGTAATCGCCGCAAGCATTCCCAGGCGCAAGGCCAAGTTGGGAAACGTCGATCTTCAATTTTTTGAATTTCTCATACAAAGCCATATTCAGGTTCCTCCTGCGACAGGCGATCATTTCATTCCAGGGCAATCTCAGCGCCGCCCCACTCCACGACGGTAAAGCCGGTACGGTCAAAGGCGGGAAGGTCCTGGGGCGGAATATCTGTTTGGCCGTCCAACGGCTGCCAGGCCATAAAAACCCGAAGAAGGCTGTCCGGCTCCGGGGTTATGGTGAGCCGGGCATGATCCGTATAGGCGGCAGACTGGAAGGCAATCAGATTATAGGGGTTTGGCTCCATCCGGGGAAGCCAGTAGACAATGAACTCGTTGGCCTCCCGGCGAGTCAGGCCCAGGCGGGCCAGGGCGTCCTCCAAAAAGGCTGCGGTATCTTCGCCGGGGACGCAGAAGCCCTGGGAGAAGTCATACTCCGTCGAGGTAACGCCCTCCCAATAGAGATAATTGTAGGTCTGGCCCACCGCGTCCGTCAGGATTCCGCCAGGCTGAGCCGTCACGGTCCAGCCGCCGTCATAGGCGGGGTAGGTGCAGGTCAGGTCCCCATCCAAGTCCAGGCAGACGGTGACCTCCGTCTCCTCCTCCGGGTAGAGGTAAATCACAGGCTTGGCCAGAGCGGGGCCGCCTCCGTCTTCCGGCGGTAATTCCGCCGCCGGGTTCCTGTAATAGAAATAGATAGCAGCGCACAATAGTGCCGCCAGACACAGCAGAGAAATCACGGTCCGTTTCATAGGAAGTCCTCCATTCTTAATAAGCAAAAAAGCACAAATCTCACCAATTATAGGGGATTGCCCAGGGCTGGAGGAGCTCTGCTTCTATCACTTTTTCAGGCCCCACCCAGATGCGATATGCCTGATCCCAATATTGGGGCAGAGTTCCGGCAGGAAATTGCACAGTCAGACCCTCTTCAGAAACAACAATCCATTCCGGCTTTAAGACCTCCGCCATCTTCGCCCAGAGGGACTCATCGTATATCCATCCTGCTAGGCGGCGGCAGACCTCCTCCTCCGGCACGGCGAATACGTGCCGGAAATCCAGCTTCTCCCCGGATTCCCGGTCAAAGGCCGCTCCCAAGCTGATATCGGCGTTCCCTCCACCCGGCAGGGCTGCGAGCGTCTCAAAATACAGGACCTTCTCGTTATATGCCCTGAGCCAAATGTTCTGCTGGATATATCCCACGCTGTAGTCCTCTCCCAGTTCCTGCCATTCGGCATAGCACTTTTCCAGCTCCTCCCGCTCGTCGTAGAGCGGCTTTTGCTCCGCGTAATAGGCGAGGATTTTCTTTCGGGCCTTTTCGCTCAGCGTTCCAAACGCCTCGTCTCCATCCGCAACGCCGCTCATCGGATCGCCGCCGGGCGCTCTGACCCGCAGCAGCTCCGTTCCGTCCGGCAAGTAGTATATCCAGCGGAACCCTGAATCGCTGGAGAGAACGTTCACCGCCGTTCCGTCCCGGAGAGTCAGAGTGTTCCGTTCCAAGCTGCCGACGATATCTACGGACTTTGCCCGGTAGGCGGTAATACGCCCTTCCACAGTCTCCAGCTTTGTCCGGAATGGAACACACCACGCACTGACCTCTGTATCTATTTGAAGCTCTTCTTGGAATATCTGGCACATTTTCTCATAGGACTGACCAAAAACTCCTTCTCTGGGCCAGGCGAGGGTATTCTCCGTCATCAGGACGCCCGTTCTTACTCCATCCTGTTCCAGAACAAAGGAAGCCAGGCTTCCATCCTCTCTGGTTTGAATCTCCACGACCACGCCTTGGATGTTTCGAGCCTCACGGGCCGTCAAGGCCATCCAGCCAAACAGAACAGCGCCGCACAGCAGAACAATCACCAGTACGGCGTGCAGCTTTATCCACTCTTTTACACGCTCCAACGGGATTCACCTCCTATGATACTTGTCGATATTTAGAAACAAATGCTTTCCATGCCAACTACTTGCTATCAGTAATCACCGCTTGTCTTGTCACTTCAAAATCGTACATATGAATACTCTCATAGGGACAGTATCGGATCGTCAGATAAACGGCAGTTTTGCTGGCTGGGCGGAGTTCAGCCGAAACAATGCTTTCCATCAGGCTTTTCTCTGTGGGAAACTGCTCCACGGGCAGATAATTGGCCTTTGTCGCCGGGATTGCCAGCAAATCGTTCCAAGTCTCTCCGCCGTCAGACGTTTTCAACAGGATACAGGATGTCTCTTCGCTTTTTCCCAAAAGCACACCCTCCTGGTCACTGAAGAAAAAAAGTCCGGAAACAGCATATGTATATGGCTTTCCAACTTTATCCCAGTTTTTTCCGCTATCTGTGGTATGGAAAAGCTGCCCCTCTGAAACCGCCCATCCATCAGTCGCGCTACTGAAATAGTATGCGCTGGTGTTTTCAGGTACTGAAATTTCCTGTGTCCCAGGAACAGACGAATGGTCTTTCAGCTCACCTGCCGCTTCCAGGACATTCATATAGGCCCAGTGACTCTCTGATAAATCCGAAAAGGGATTGCTGACAGAAAGCAGCTCCGTCACAGATTCATCCCGTCCAAGCATTCGGTTAATAGCTGTAACAGCCTCTGCATAGGTGATTTCCTGCTCCGGATGGAACAGCCCATCCGAGCTTCCATGCATCCATCCAAGGACCTTCGCACTGTAAATATACTCTTCTGCCCAGTAGTCAGCAGGAACATCTGCAAACTTGAATTCTTCCCCGTACCGCCCCACGGGCGCCGCAAACTGGCAGCGGTGCAGCAAAACTGCAAATGCAGTCCTGCTGACAGGCTTGTCCGGGCGGAACGTCCCGTCCGCATAGCCGGTGAGGATACCATAGCTTGCAAGATACGCAACAGCCTGGGCGCAATCTTTCCCTTCCATATCTGAGAACAGGGATTGGCGGCTGTCTGCCTTGTTGTCAGCATCCAGCAGGCTATACAGCATCTGTGCCAAGTCGCCGCGAGTCAGCGGTGCATCAGGATGCGCGAATTTGTCATCTACAGGCAGGTACGCCAGGTGTCTTGTTGTTTGGAGTGTCGGCCATGCATCCGGCTGAACTGGGACCAAGCCCTTTCGCAAATTCTCCATGGAAAAGGCAGAGGATACACGTTTGAAAGAATCCAAAAATTCCCCGCCGGTGTGAGCGCCCCCTCCTTGATTCCTCCATAGAAATACTTGGTCCTCCCCCATTGCAATGATTTGGTATGCCATATCATCGTAGTGCCTGGAGAAAAAATCGGATCGTGGGAAGACAACTTCGATGGAGCCAATCTCCCCGCCATATTTCTCGTGGGAAGGAGCATGGTAGAAGTTCACGCAGGCATCGGTTTCCTCAGCAATGATTTCGTCCTGGCTAATGCCAGAAATCGTGACGGAAAATCCAAGCTGTTCGCTTTCATAGATGTAAATACTTCTTGTCTGCTGTGCAGTATGAATTTTTTCTTCAACACCGGCCATCTGTTCTTCGGTTGCTTCTCTTGCTCCTCCAGAAATAATTTTTGACTGCTCATCAAGCGCAAACGCCGGGGTAGTAAATATAATTAGAGCAAGCGTAATCAGACTGAGTGAAATTGGCAAAATTCTTTTCATAATTCATTCTCCTGCTTGATTAGGACAACCAGCTTGATCGCAAGAGTTACGAACAAAATAATTATGGTATACTTGGCAATGACCAAAACATCCTTATACCATGGGATTCCCAGCTTCTCATAGAGTCCCGGATGTGCCTTGAAATCCCGAAATATAGATATGGTACGTCCCAAAAGAAACGTAATATCGGAAGCGATTGCTGCATTCAAAGCACAGTCTAGTCTTTTCATATCTAGTCTTTTCTTCACAGAATACACCTCCCGTTTTCACAGTTCCATGAGCCCTCTCGTTCTTAACAGAATCAAAAGCGTTCCGGCGGCAATCATTCCAGCAGCCGTCCGTCCATCAGATTCTCAATTTCAATCCCTGTTACAATGTCATCCTGTGTAAAAAAGGCGATATGCTTGCAGTAAGCGTCCCCTCCCGGCTCCCAGACATACGCAAGGCCGGATTCTGCATACCAGTCAAGCGGTACAATATCCGGGTACTGCTCCCGCACCCGCGCCAGGGAATCCCCCACGGAAACGCCGCTGTCGGTGGAAACTCGGGGATCGCTGGTCGTCATTTTATAAAGCACTTCCGTTCCATCGTCAGGGTTAACGGTGTACTCCAATGTCACGGCGTCCAGCGCCGCCTCATAGCAGGGGCCAAAGCCGTCCATAGCAGGAGAGACGAGAACCGGCTCCACGTCCAGCGCCATCCCCCAGGGGAACGCCCCCTCCTGCGGCCCCAGGGTAAACACGGCGGTATTGGGAACGGTAAAGGAAAAGCGAAGATTCCGAAGATCCATCCAAGCCTGTTCCTGCCGCAGAACGGAGTCATAGGCGCCCCGGATTTTTTCCAGGACGACCCGTTCCGCCTCATTGGCTGGAACACAGATCCTTACCGCCTCCTCAAACGCAAGCCTCCCCGCCTCATCCTCATAAGCGGCCTCGTAACCGGGACCGGCGATGAGGCTGTTAAGGCGGGAGGCCTCATAGGGAGCGGTATCCAGCAGGGCCAGGCTGGAGAGAACGTCCCCAGGCCGCTCCAAAAATCGCTGATACAGGCGGTAAAAGGGGCCCTCCGCAAAACCTCCGTCGGCGTGGAGAAGATAGCAAATCATCTCCCAGTCGGAGCAATCCTCCCGGAGGCCCTGGGCGTAGTCAAAGGTATAGACCGTTTCCGCCTCCAAATCCAAAGCGTCGGAGGGACAGAAGCTGGTAAAGCGCCAGCCCTTCGGCGTTCGCTCGTAATCAATTGTCGTTGTGGAATATCCGGCCGTAGCAATCGGATAGGACGTGGAGAAGTCGGTCCCCGGCTCCGGCACCATATGGCTGTCCTCAAAATCCGCCCAGAACGTCAGCGTCACTTCCCAGCGGTCCTCGCTCAGCCGCTCCGCCTGCACGGTTTTGTCCAGGAAATAGATATTCGTACCCCTCCCGCCGGGGACGGCGTACAGCCTGCCGTCAAAGTCCCGGTACTGGCCCTTGTTGAAGATTTCTTCCGCCAGCTCGGGGGTAAACACCTCCTCCAGCCGGGAGCGCAGGTCCTCTGTGCTGGCAATGCCGTCGTCCCGTACCCGAAAATAGGTGGTTTCGTCTTCCCGCACAGAATCAGACTCATCCACGGGCATGGGGGCCAGATCAAACCAGTCGTAGAGCCGCGCCGCCCCGTCATAGGCCGCCAGAACGTCCTCCTGGAAGCCCATCAGCTCTTGTGGAGAGGGGTCTATTGTCAGCCGGACACAGCCAGTGAGCAGTATGGACAGAAGAACGCAGAGAAGAGAAGCGTACAGTCCTTTTTTCATCGCTTATGACTCCTTTCGGCCCGGCGGTGGAGCCAAGCGAAGTAAATGAAGTGGCCGAGGCAGAACAGCAGAATCGCCGACCACTCGACGCCATACAGGGTGCTTCCCCTGATCCCCAGCAGCTTGTCAAACAGCAGCCAGGCGAAGGCCAGGAGCTGATACAGCGGCGTCAGAAACGCGCAGATCGTCCAAAGAAGAATCACGACCCAAAAAGAAACGCTCAGCGTGGACACGAAAAGCCCTCCCGCCGCCAGCACAGCGCTGACTCCCCAGTACCATTTCACAAAGCGGAGCAGTCCCGGTTTCCCAGAGCTAATCCACACGTCTATAACCACCTGTCCCAGGAACCAAATTCCCAAAAAGGCCCAGGACCAGCCCGTGTAGGTGTAATACCAGCTTTCAAAATAGCTGTGAATGCTGGTAAAGAAATGCAGAACCACCCATAGAAGCGCCGCGATGTCGGCGGTGCTCCAACGCTTGTTGTCTCCCATTACAATGCCTCCTGTTATGCCTCGTCATCCGGAGTCTCTTTCACCATTTCCGGGAGGAAGACCGCAATCATCGTCAGCGCCATGGAAATGGGCCGTGCTCTCGTTCGCAATGTTACCGGGTCTAATTGCAGATAAGCGGAGATCATCATAACCATGAGGCTCGCCGCCAGGCAGCATAGCTGAATCACTTTCATTTTGCTGACAGGTTTTCTCTCGCTCCCCGCTTTAGACTGTCCCAGCCCATTTGACAGTACGCCCAAAAGGACCAGCGCAGGGCCCAAAACGCTATAAACTTTACCGCCGTCTGTAAACAGAGGAACAGCCGTAACGCAGAGTCCAAGGGCGCATAGATAAAAACCTTTATGTTTCTTTATCATGTTCCACCTCACATTTCACTCAGGGTTTTGTAGATGACCGACAGGGAAATCGCGCGCAGCAGCATTCCAATAAATAAAATGTAATAAGGGAGGTTCCCTTCATTCATCCTCGCGGCATTTTCCGGCAGCTCCTGTAACAAAGCCTGTAGAAAGAGAAACGCGCAGTACGCTCCACAGCCGTCTGTTAAAACCCACATCCACTTCTTCCAGGTCTTCAATGCGCTTAGCTTGTGATAGTGTTCCATATAAGCACCTTCTTTTCCGGCCAAAGCCCGGTTCTAAACGTTCATTTGAAACCAATACCAGCGCGCCGTGATCCTCTATGAACGCTCCTTATTTATATTATGCCTCAGACAGCGCGGGGACAAAGGTGCTCCAGCCCCTGCCGCCCCGCTCCGCGTCCCGGTCGTCCGAGAGGGTGAACGAGTAGACCGGCTGCCGGAAACCCTTGCTGTCGGTCCGATATTCCAGCTTGCAGGCCAAGACCCAAACCCGCTTGGGGGACAGAGCGTCAAACATCGGAACATCCCGCCACGAGAAACGGCCCGCGCAGAGCCGGTCATAGGCCTCCTGGGAGGAGATGACGGCGGCGTCTCCGTAGAGCGTACTGACGGAGAGCGCATTGTCCACCTCGAACAGAATACCGTCCTCCGCTACCCGGCAGGTCAGTTCACCATCCGTCAGCACGCCGTCCTCCACCACGCATTCCGCCCGGAAGGCATACTCTCCCTCCTCCCTGTTTACCACAAAGAACCGGGCCGCACCGGGCACGTCAATGCCCAGCTCTTCCAGAGCGGACCGGAGTTCGCGCTCCGTACTTGTTTCGCCTTTCTCTATATGGATATGGCGCAGATCGTTGTCTATCCGGTAATCTGTGTAGTGATAGGAGCGGTCTTTATAACTTACCCCCAAGCTATAGGTCCTGTGGTCGGAGTAGGCAGCAATATTATCATAATAATTCACATCCACATCTGGGCTTCCGAGATCGGCCTCCGCACCCAGCCGTTCGATAAACTCCACCGCAAAGGCGTCGCAGCTCTCCCTCGTGAAGGGCTCCGCCCAGTATACGCCGGACGGTCCCGGAGCATCGGATAGCTCGCATTCCCGCACCCACTCCACGCCTTTGGTGTTGGCGGCATAGATCGGTGCGTCCGCTAAATTGCCGTAGGGCTGGAAGTGGTAGGCGAGAAACACGACGGCCAGCGCGGCAATGGACAGAACAGGAAGCGCGGCATAGGCTCCGGCGCATTTCCACCGTTTCCCTTTCAGGCTGAGGAAAACCATAACCAGGCAGTACCCCAGCATGGCCCCCAGGGTGTTGCAGAGCAGATCGTCCACATCGGCCTGTCCCCGGCTGAGGGTATGCTGGAGCGCCTCGATCAAAAGGGACGTGCCCGCTCCCGCCGCCAGCATCCAATACCACCGCTGAAACCGTTTCACAGCCGGAGGAAGCAGAACGCCCAGGGGGAGGAACATGGCAATGTTCAGCAGGGGGTTCAGCCAGGCCTGGAGGGCAAAGGCGTTCCACGCCTCCCAGAAGGCCAAAAACGGGCGGAGCTGGACGCCCATCCGCGTTTCGCCCTCCATGCGGTCCACAAACGTGACCGCAGCCAAGCCGCCCAGGTAGCACAGCAGAAGAAGAATCGCCGCGGCTTGTCCCCATGGAAAACGCGCCCCTTCCCGGCGGCGTCTCCGGTCCAGCGGGACAAGCAGCGCCGCGCCTGCGGCCAAGCCAATCAGAGCAGGAGGGATCGCCCGCCGGAACACATAGAAAATCAAACCGATAAAATCGTGCATAGAAACCTCCCCGCTGATGAAAGCGCCTATCTCTCAGCCGCTTTTCTTATATACCAAAGGTTGCTTGCATAATATTTCAGGCCGCAATAAGCCAGGTTCTCACAGGAATTTCAAGTGGAGGTCCGTTCCGCCGCCTCCGCCGCCCGCCGTTCCAGCCGGCGCAGCCAGAGAAAATGTCCCGCAATCAGCGCCACCGTCAGGACCAGGGCCGTCGTATCTGCGGCTTTCCCCGACAGGCCCAGTCCTTTCTCGACCAGCAGATAGGACGCCAGCAGCATCTGAGGGAAAGGCGTGATTCCATAAACCAGCACGGCGAAGAGGATCAGCCTGCCTACAAGGAACAGCGCGGCAAGCAGCACCCCGCAGGTACCCCAGTACCATTTCAGCTCCCAAAGCAGCCGCCGCCCGCCGTAGAAGTACGCCAGCGCGTCCAGCGCCGCCAGGCTCAAAAGCCACAGCGCCGTCAGAACTGCGGTCCTGCCGGGATAGTAGACCGTGCAGAGGCTGTGCGTCACGATATCCACGCTTGCGCAGAGCTGAAGGACGATCCAGACCGGCAGCGCCGCGATGGTGAGGCGTTTCCCGGTTTTTTCACTCATGGCTGCTTCTCCTTTCCCCCGGCGGGCCGGGCCTACGAATCAATGGAATCAATGATCTTTTTAAATTCTTCCACCGTGAGATTGCCAGATATCGTTTCAAAGATCAATCCGTCGGACCAGGTTGTGGTAATGGTGTCATTGTTGGACAGTATGTAAACCGTTTTCGTGCCGCTAGTATACTGTTCGACAGGGGTTTTATCCTTTTCAAATATAAATGATTCCACATCTTCTGACGAATGATAGCGATGTATCCTTATGCTGAAAAAACGTTCTCCGGCATCTCGAAACATCGTGTTCACAATGTCGCTCCGACTCGTGCGGATAATCTCCGGCTCAGACGCCTCAAACCCCTCCGGGTACCAGGTTGGAACAAACTCCCCTGAAATTCCGCACTCATCAAGAGCGGCCTGTAACAAGCCGGCGTACTCGTCACTGGGAGCCTCCTTTTCCCCGTCGAGATAAATGGAGTCAATGATTCTTTTCATCTCCTCTTCCGTGACGGTTCCTCTGATGATGCACTCAATCCCGTCCTGTATCCAAGCCGCCTTACGCCAGTTATGATCGGTCAGGAGATAGTGTCGGACGCCTCCACTCTCATAGAGAACAGGGGAATTGCCGTCCTTTTCAATGACTGTCCCAGAAATACCCTCTCCGTATTTTGCATAGCTGATGCCTAAAAAATCCTTTTGGTCCGTCTCCACCCAGGCATAAACAGACTTCTGACCCGGCATGACGGTGCCGGTCACTTCCAGCTCCCCGAACTGCTCCGGGAACCATTTTGGGGCGGCAATATCCAGCTGAAATTCCTCCAGCGCCTCCTCAATAGAGCGGTAGTGCAGCTTCTCTTCCCCTGAAGCCAATGCAGGGTCCCCTCCGTTTCCGGTGTAGATCAACTCGATCATCTGTTTCCTGTCTATATCGGAATAGATGGAGCCAATGATTCGTTCCATTTCCTCCACTGTGATTGGAGCGCAAATAATACACAGTATATTGTCTACAGTCCATGCCGCCCTGCAGTCGCCATGATCAGTTACAATATAGTGCCGCATACCGTTGGTTTCATAGACAATAGTCTCATTTTTATCCTTTTCAACGACAACAGCGGGGCCGTCTTCCCCAAATTCGGAGTATTCGACTGTCAGAAATTGTTCCCCTTCCCCAGAACTGGCAAAAATCAGCATCCCAGAAGGCATCACAGAGCCTGTAACCTCAAGCTCCCCAAACCGCTCCGGAAACCAATGGGGGACCAAGGGAAGGTTTATCCGAAACGCTTCCAGCGCCTCGTCGAGAGTCGAAAACTCCGCAGTCTCTCCTTCCGCAAAGGGGTAGTTCCGGTCCTTCTCCTGATAGCCCGCCTTGTTCGCCGAGCCGGTGAAGGTAAACTGCTCATCCGTCCACCGGCCGAAAAAGCCGAAGATAACCACGCCAAAAGCCTGGACCGTCACCATGGAGGCCAGCACCGCAATCACCGCCGCCACGGCCCAAAACGCCCGGCGGGGCATACGGTTTTGACGCCTTCCCCGGCTCTGAGGCTCCAGGAACGCCGCGTATTTCTCGTGGAAGTCCGCCAGGGACCTTTCCGGGTCGAAGCCGCCGGGCAGAGGGTCCACCCGCTCCAGCTCTTCCAGGAATCCATCCAGGGTCCCGCTTTCCAGCTCTTCGGCGTCCGCCGTTTCAAGCCAGTCGAAAAAGTCGTCCTCCAATTGGCGGACCTCCTCACGGTTTCGATCATCGTGAAGCATTCGGATCACCTCCTATCCCTCTAATTGTCTCAGAGGGGCCTTTTGTTTCCAGCCCCGAAAAATTTTCTTGATTTTCCAGGAGCCTGCGGCATCGGTTCTTCGCCCGGAAGACCCGTACCCTGCACCGCTCCACGGGAATGCCCAGGCGTTTGGACAGCTCCTCATAACCAATCTGATCCCCGTAATAGGCAATCAGGATTTCCCGGTCCTGTTCGTCCAGCTCCGGCGGAAGCACGTCCCGCAAGGAGGTAAAATACGCGTCGTCTTTCCCCTTGTCCGGCACTTCCCCATAAGACAGGGTCTTCCTTCTCCAGCGCCGCCGCAGGGCGTCCCCGATCAGGTTCCGCAGCGTGACGAACAGATAGCCGCCGGGAGAACGGTGGTCCTCCTGAAGCGTCGGGGCCTTCGTCAAAAAGAGCAGGAACGCCTCCTGGGTGAGGTCCTCCGCTTCCTCTATGGTAAAGCCCGCACGCATGGCAACCGCCACCATCTTCGGCGAGTATTGCAGGTACAGGGCGTCTACCCAGTCTTTTACGGATTCCACGAGCAGCGCCTCCTCTCTGTGTTGATCATAGCTTAAATCGAAAAAAATGTAAAGAAATTGTTGAAGCCTGTAATAGTTTCCCTTCCCCAAACAACTATAACCGTATAGAGGCGGTTTGCCTTGGGAAACGGATTCGACGCGATGTGACAAAAAGGTCTATTTATAGTATCATTGTCTCAGCCCAGCCAAACGTTTCACACGCAGGAAAAAATTTGGGAGGCTTCGGATATGTTGAAAAGAAAATGGGCCCGAGCGTCCATCGTTCTGATGGGCTCGGGCCTGGCCATGCTGTTGATCGTCTTGCTTTTTGGAGAGGTTGTGCTTTTCGTGTCGGAAACCTCCATCGGCTGGATGGCCTCCTGCGGCGTCACGCTGATGCTTCTCGGCGGGTTCTGCCACCTGTCACCTCGAACTGCCCCCACTGCGGCGGGCTTGGCCCCCGGCCCAGGTGGTCCTATTGGGACGATGAATATTGTCCCCGCTGCGGGAGGGCATACGCATACGATGACCGTCCGGGCGGCTCTCCCAAGGAAAAGCCGGAAGCCCGTCCGCCTTTCACTTTGGACCGAAAGTCTGCCCGGCGGGCCATGCTTCTGCTGGCGGCGTGGCGGCTGTGCAGTCTAAAGCTCCGCTGCCCTGCGTGCCGCAAAGGCAGCGTCCCACCATGGCTGAAGCCAGGCGCTGTCCGCTACTGCCGGAGCTGCGGCGCGGCATTGTCCTTCGCGGCGGACCGCCGGATGCCTCGCAGACAGCACCAGCCGAGGGGAGAAGCGATGAAGGCATACCTCCAGCAGTACCGGACGGTCATCCGACGGGGCATCCTGATCCTGGCGGCAGTCTGGTGCCTCTGGTACGCAAGGCCAGTGGATATTTACGATCTGATGGGCTGCGAGGAACCGGCGTATCTGTCCGTTACCGTCTGGCGGCAGGCTGACCTTGACCATCCGGGGAATCTGGAGCTCACCGCCGGGGAGCCCGAAATGGATATCGTCCTAAAGCGCTTTGCGGAACTCCGCTTCCACCGCAATCCCCTGGAGGTCGTCCTCCGCTTTCTTCCCCAAGGCACCCGGATCAGAAAGGTCGAGGTAGAAAAGGACTATCAAATTTACCTTTTCGCTTATGACCAGAGGGAAAATCCGGTTCTATATTTGAATTTCTACATTACTGACTGGCACCGGGGCCTTCGGCGGGAGCTGCCTCTCTACCTCGTTCATGGGCAGGAGAAGGGCCGGGAGCTGGGGGCGTTTCTGCTGGAAATGGCACAAATGGAGCGATGACATATAGCCACCGCTCCAGCACAAGGAGGAAGGAATATGAAATTCAATGCGAAACACTTCTTAAAAGGGCAACTGCCGGTCTATGCCTGTATCCTTCTTTTGACGCTGTGTGGACTGTTTTTTTGGTTTCATCGCTCTCCGGTTTTATTCCCGCTCCTTGAAGGCGAAGGAAAACCCATATACAACGTTTGGATATATCATATCCCTAGTGTCAGCGGTTTCGACATCGAGGCGAAAATTTCGGACCAACAGATTGAGGAGATTCTGACACGCGCGCCCGTAAGAAGGAGTTCGTCTTTTCGCGCTGTGCCCTGTCCCGCGTTCGAAATCTATGTAACCTTTGAAGACAAATTTTATGAATTGATCGTTGGCAAAAATGGGCGCATCTGCGTGAATGGGTTTAGTTTCAATGCATCAAATAACAGGGAAACCTTCTGGGCCGACTCAGGAGAGCTGTTTTCATCCCTTTATGATTGCCATATTTCAGCCGGAGGCGAACCGATTCCGTAATTATTTAGAATCACTATTACCGACTGGCACCGGGACCTTCGGCAAAAGCTGCCTCTCTACCTCACTCATGGGCAGGAGAAGGGTCGGGAGCTGGAGGCGTTCCTGCTGGAACTGTTCCAGACCGGCAGCCTTGGTATTTGACATACCAACGACAAAAATACTACCGGAGCGGCGCTGAAAAGCACCGCTTCGGCAAAGGGAGAAAGTTTGTAGAAATCCACAGCAAAACAAGAGCCCCTTTACTTTTTGGGAAGCCCGTTCCAAACGGCTATCAGGAATTTTAAGGAAGCACTGATTAAAGCAAGTAAAAGCCAGGCAAACAGACAAAGGTAAAGGAAACGTCCAATAAAGGACCATATTGGGGGATGAATTCCTCGCTTTTCCAGTCCCAGCCCGGTCGAAGGGCGCAAAAACCTTAGGCGGGGCATAGGGAACCGCCCGCCCTGGCAAGCATGTACAAATTTGCGCTGGC
>CAJTCG010000027.1 GCA_910574635.1 Oscillospiraceae bacterium
CCTCCAGCGGCGGCTGGGGGGTCATACGCCCATGGAGGTCTACACTCAATGCAGGGCTGCCTGACAAAATTGCGCATTTTATTTCACTGTCTACTTGACGGGGGGCAGTCCAAAGTGTCCAGACGTGGAGCAAGGTTGAAGGGCAGCACTTTTTCGGGTGCTGCCTTTCTGCGTTTCCCCACTACCCAGCGGGAAACTTGTACGCATAGGAACCCTGTTTTACATAGGAGGGCAGATTATGGCACAAGCGAGGACCAGCTACCACAAGGAAGTGAAAACGGCCTCTTTCCAGGGCCGGACGATTACCGTTGAAAACCTGACCCCCATTCTCGCCCCCAAGGTGCGGGACAAGCGCAAGCGGGAGATCGAGACGGGGCTTTATTCCGTGTTCCGCAAGTACGCTCCAGGCCGCGCGGAAATGCGCTGACCGGGTGACATCCTTGTGATTTGGGGCTGTCTTTGGTATAATATACTTGTAAAGGTTGACAGCTCCATTCCGATACGGAAAGGAGCCGACAATGGAAAACCGCATTGACGCTATCTACGCGAGACAGTCTGTGGACCGTAAAGACAGTATCAGCATTGAAAGCCAGATTGAGTTCTGCAAGTACGAGCTGCGGGGAGGGAATTTCAAGGACTACAAAGATAAAGGATTTTCCGGCAAGAACACGGACCGCCCCCGCTTCCAGGAGCTCATGGCCGACATCAAGCGGGGCCTGATCCGCCGGGTGGTGGTCTACAAGCTGGACCGTATCAGCCGTTCTATCCTGGACTTCGCAACCATGATGGAGCTGTTCCAGCAATACAATGTGGAGTTCGTTTCCTCTACGGAAAAGTTTGATACCTCCACCCCCATGGGCCGGGCCATGCTGAACATCTGCATTGTGTTTGCCCAGCTTGAACGGGAAACGATCCAGAAGCGGGTAACGGACGCCTACTATTCCCGTTGCCAGCGTGGTTTCCACATGAGCGGCGCGGCCCCCTACGGCTTCAAGCTGGAGCCCACCACCATCCAGGGCATACGCACGAAAATGATGATCCCGGACCCCGACACGGCGAATATCGCCCGGTTGATGTTTGAAATGTACGCCGAGCCGTCCACGTCATTCGGAGATATTGCCCGGTACTTCGCCCAGGAGGGCATACTGGTGTATGACAAGGAGCTGCGCCGGGGCTTCATTTCTCAAATGCTCCGCAACCCCATTTACGCCCAGGCTGACCTGGAGCTGTACGAGTTCTTCAAGGGGCAGGGGGCCGTGGTGGTGAACGAGGCGGCGGACTTCGCCGGGACCAACGGCTGCTATCTCTACCAGGGCCGGGACGTGCAGGAACGAAAAAACAAGGACTTGAAAAATCAAATCCTTGTGCTGGCCCCCAGCGAGGGCATTGTTCCCGCCGATACCTGGCTGCGGTGCAGGAAAAAGCTGATGGCGAACATCACATTCCAGGGCGGGCGCAAACCGAAAAATACCTGGCTGGCCGGAAAGATGAAGTGCGGCCACTGTGGGCGGGCGCTGAAAAGCCTGGGCAACCGGGCGGGGACCCAATACCTCTATTGCACCAAGCGGGCAGACAATATGAGCTGCGAGGGCTGCGGGACGCTTCGGACGGCGGAGTTTGAGCAGTTTGTCTATGAGGCGATGGTACATAAGCTCTCCGAGTTTCAGACGTTGACCGCCAAGGCCGAGACAGTCAACCCCAGGCTGACCGCTTTGAATGTGGAGCTGGCCCAGGTGGAGGACGAGATTGAGAAGCTGTTGAACACCCTGACCGGGGCCAGCGCGGTTTTGATGTCCTACGCCAACGGGAAGATTGAGGAACTGGACGCCCGCCGTCAAGGGCTGATAAAGGAGATTGCCGCACTGAACGCGGAAAGCGTCTCCCCGCAAAAGATCGAGTATTTGTCCTCCCACCTGGGGAATTGGGACAACATCGACTTTGACGACCGGCGGCAGGTGGCCGACATCATTCTCTCCCAGGTCCACGCCACCGCTGACCGTGTGTCGTTTGAGTGGAAAATCTGATTTCTTACCCCCAGCGCCCTATTCAATGGTGTGTTTACCATTGTCAAGCGATGTTTTGAAGATGGAAGGAATCACAGCCTTGCCTCTGTTTACAAAGGAAACCGATTTCGGTGTGAAAGACGTTATGACGTTTGATTTTGAGCTTCTTATTCCCATACCGGAGGCTTTGAAAATGAGGTCCAGCAGCATCGAAGATTTGGCAATCGAAGCCGTTCTCAGAAGTGATGCGAGTATTCGTGCGGAGGTCGAGCGTATAAGGGAAGTCCAAAAATACACCGACCAGCAATATCTGAGTTCCGTTGCTGACTGCGGAAAAACTGAGGAGCAGCTTCGTGAGCTTGGAATGCAGTACATCAATATTGTGAGGCTCTATGGCACCACAAGTTGGTGTGACTGGTGTATTGAAAACTGGGGAACAGGAGTGAACTCCTACAAAAATATGCGGAGAGTGCGGATACCATTATGTTCACGACTTCATGGACCGCTCCCCTTGAGGTGATCGCCAAGCTGGCACAGATGTACCCTGACGCTGTAATCGAACACTGGTGGGCAGACGAAGGAGTGGGTTGCAACTCTGGATATGCCAAATATAGCGGCGGGGAAGCGGAGGTAATGCTTTGCTATGAAGATGATTCCGCTGAGGCCCATGAAACCTATATCCGCTGCTGGGGAAGAAGCCAGTATCTTTACAGAATGAGGACAAGCCCTGGAGTGAGTAGGCCTGCGATGAATGTCACGGATGTGACTGAACCAGGGAAAAACCCTGTGTAAAAACACATACCAGATTTATGGGACGTGGTTTCCCCTAAACCTTTACAGAATCTTTTAGAGAGGATGACGAATCATGACATATCAGGAACTGAAGCAGCTGTTCCGCGACCACGAAAAGAAGCACCCCAAAACGCACCCGACCGCTTACATCACTTTTTCTTCCTTTGGGCCGGACAATCATGAGACCTATTCCTGGAAAGACCGCACCTATTCCATTTCCAGCGAGAACAAGGCGTTCGAGCCTAATAAGGGCGGCTACTCCATTTTTGAAGCCTGCCTGAATGGAAGCGACCCGTGCCTTCGGCTGGATAGATTTATGAAGGAAGAACACGGCGGCAAGGACGGCTGGGTTGTGGAGACCTGCTGTGTGGTGGGCTATGTTCTGCTTCATACCAGTGACAGCGGCATTTCCGTACCGAAAATGTTCTATTCCCCCAGCGATGCCCGTGAGCAGATGGTGACGGAACTGGCGAAACTGGGAGAGTTGGACGTGGAGAGCTTGAAGGCTGAATGTGTCAACCGGACGTATGTCCGCGTGGACAGCCACTATGGCGTTTTTCGGGATACTGCCTGGCTGTCTGATATGAACACAGACGACTGGAAGTGGAATATCCAGCCGGTCCGTATCTATAGCCTTACATCCATTACCTTCGGCCATGAGTGATCAGGTACATTCCAGTCCGGCCAAGCTGCGCTGGTACCCGGGCATCTCTTGCCCCGTCTGCGATGGCAGGGTAAATTCCTGGGATAAGCGGTGCGGCAGAGCGCTGGGTTATAAGGCGATTGTCTGCGAGAGCTGTATTGCCAAAGAATACGGCCTGACGGCGGAGGAACTTCGAGATACGTTGAAGAACCACTTCGGGCTCATCCCCTGCCCCGGCCTATGAAGGTGATCAATGAACTTACCCGCCGATTGCTGGCGGAAGGCTGTAGGCCGGAAGATACCCCGCCTGGGACATGCCCATACGCTGATTACTATGGCGGATGGACTTATACCGGCCAGGCAATCAAAGACATGGTATGGGAAACCCCTTGTGGCCTGCTGGTAGACGGGTCCCACTTCGTGAACGGCTATTTGTCATTCAACGGGGTTGATTGGCGCCCGGAAAACGGGAATCCAGTGGTTCCCTGTCCTCACTTTTTACCGGAGCATTGTTCGCTCAGGGACCCGCTTCTATGCATGGAAAGACTCGATTGCCATTCAGATGATGTGGTCTTCCAATGCGCCTGCCATCAGACGGACCGCCCTTACACCTATGAGGGCAGCGTTGATGAAATAGAAGATCAGGTTTGGAAGGAGGCGGCAGAGATCTGGAAACCTTTTAGAGCCAGCCACCACGGACGTGTCTGCCGGTATCAGAGCCCTTATGGACGGACGGCAAAGACGTGGAGGGCCTTTTATGATCCCATGAACTGCGTCCAGTCGCCCTGCACCTACTGCGACGTTTTGGCGAAAGAGCTTGACCAGCGCAAAGGCAACGTGTTTTATGACCTGCGGAAGTCTTGGACTGTAAAGGGAGCCGGACTTTTCCCCGACCAGCGGAAAACCATGGTGGAAAAGGGCTGCAAGCTGCTGGGCAGTCCCACATCCCTGACGATTTGCGAGGCCATTGTGAAATACGGACGCCGCAGGGTGGAAGAGCACATCTTGCAGAATTTTCACACATCAATGTTTTTTGACAAAACCCTGGTGGTTGAGGTACTCAACCTTCGAGCTGCCAGGATGGACACAAGGGATATTTTGCAGGACCTTCGGGACGTTGCCAACGGGTTCGAAGTGATTCACGCGGCAGACAAATTGAAGGCGGCGATGGCGCAGAAGCGGGCTCGACGCGAGGCGGCAAAGGCCCAGCGAGTCCGAAAAGCGGAGCGGATGCTTCAATCCCACGATTGGAAGGATTTGGACGACATCTGGAAATACCGGGTAGAGAAGCTGCTGGATGAAGATAGGATAGAGGAGCTTATCCAACAGCGCAATGCCGCAAAGGCCGCGTGCCCGCCGGAAGAAGCGCAAATACGCTTGTTTTGATTGGCAGAGCGGAACGCGAGGCGGTTTTATCAAAGCCGCTTCGCAGCTTCCGCAATCATTCACAATGAGGAGGAATCGGTATGTATGACAAAGAAATCGCTCAGCGGATGGAGGGGAGATAAAGGACCTCTTTGGAGAATCCACCTGCCAGCTGGAGTGCAAGCCTTGCCAGGGAAAGTATCTCGGGCATGATCGCTACACACTGGTGTTTGGCAGTGGACGGCGGCTCACTAACTGCATCGATGGCCGGAATTACCTGTGCAGCTTGCAGGCTTTTTTGCACCCTATGCGCTACTTCCGTGCGCATCAGTCTGAAAACACGAAAAGAATCAAGACTGCTCTGATGGAGCGTGATACGCCGTTTTGCGGCGCAGAGGTGGAGATTGTTCCCTACGAGGGGTCTTGTGAGCTTGCGCTTTATTCCGTGGTTATCTTATCCACCAGCGCTGGCACTCGATTTGTCTATCGCAGTCCCACGATACATGGCTTCCTTGTGGGGTGGGATGCGACTTGCAATACTTTTGACCGCTGCATGAAAGAGCTGTTTGAATATGTCTGTGGGAAGAGGAGAGATACCCATCTGTTGAGCGAAAAGAACGCCGCATAAGATCGAATTTGAGGTGATTGATGTGAAAAAGAATTTCGGGTAAGCGTCGTTTACACGAACGGGGCGGAGAGCCTGGTACTGCTGGTGAGAGCGGCATCTTTAAAGAACGCTGTGAGGAAGCTGCGCTATTCTGAGTTGATCCAGTTGCCTGCCAAATATCACGTTTACGAGACTGGCAATCACTCCAATGGCGTTTTGATTACGCTGATTCCTGCCTTTGTAAAGTATCTTCAGATTCCCAAGAGCAAAGCGGAGACCATAAGCGGTTATCTCCATGCAAAAACTGCAGAACAGTTCCAAGGAGAGGATTACACGATTTCCAATACGGTAGTGTTCCAGGATGGGATGCAGATGGACATCAAATGCTGCGGTGCAAAGGATGAATGTTCCTGGACAGAGGCCGTTCTGTTCGACAAAAATGGCTGTGAGGTCTGCTGTAGTGAGGTATCCGACCGCTATAACGGCACGTGGGAACTGGAATATCAGAAGCGACGCTATGTTGCCATTGTCCGTTTTGGCAGAGAGAGAAATTGATCAAGCACTGAAAGAATCAAAATTTTGAAAGAAGGAGTCGAATTGCTATGGCGAAGAAACTTCGTGAACATACGGAAGGGACGCATATTTATATGTGCCTCCAACTGGACGACAATCGGATCGAGGAGATTGACGCCTACATCAAGGAAAGCGGCTATACCTATCGCACCACGGGAGACCATACGCCGGAACTGCGTAACCGCATTATCCAGGCGTTCCATGAGCTCTACTGATGCGCCATGGATAAAGAAGCATATGTGGGACTGCTAGAGAAGTTTGATGCGGTTGAAATTCAGATGAGCAGCCGCATTTCCGAAGCGGACAGGCAGTTTTGCGAAACCCAGCAGGCGGCCTACGTTGCGGCGCTTCTCGGATTTCAGGAATTGACTTATTTTTGTGAGGGAATGTTGTCCGACCAGAAGGCCCTGCTGGGCCAGCTAGACAATTCGCCCCACTCTTATAGGCAGTATATGGTTTCCGACAGTGATGATGGGCCGAAAATCACAATCCAGCGGCTCAGGATACAAATCGACTCCCTGCACCGCAGGTATATTGGGTATCTGGCGAACTACTTTCAGTCGGCCTACGGCATTGAAATCAAGAAGGACAAACTGGAAGCTGCTTTGCTCCAGCCACGGCCGCCCAAAAAAGGCCCCGAGTATAAGAAGGCTCTAAAAGAATATCTGCTCTGGTCCAGCTCAATACAACTGCGCTATGAGGACGTACTCTTGCAGATATTCGATGGCTTTGATGGATGGACCTTCTCTGAGACGGTTTTTCAAGAGCTTTGCCGCCGGTGCAACAAAGAGGCATGGTCCAGCCTGACCCATAAGGCAAACTTTGAACAGAAGTATGCGGTCATATCATTCCAGGGCTCCTTTTGCACATTCAGGAGAAGCAAGAAAAACTGGGAGTTTGACAACAGCATGAAGCCTATCCTTACATGTGCGGCCCATTTTGAGACCGGGGAACTTGAAGTATACCCTGCTGGTTTTCCAAAGCCGTCATTTGAAGATGGGATTTCGACGAATCCGCTGGTCTTTTCCGGTCTTGAAAAGCTGGAACAGATACGGATGTTCAAAAACGGCAGAGTTGACCTCCGCTTCTCCAATGAGCAGTATGCAGCGCAGTTCATTGACACCTACATCGGAAGCTCCTACCAGGAGCCGAAAGTGCAGGTGGTGGGATGAAATATCAATCCCAAGAGTTTCGATTTAGCCTGGGCCAGCGCAAGGCACTTAATCAGAAGGTAATTTACCTGATTGAAAGCGGCGCCAGTGACAGATATGGCATCACAAGGGAGGATATATTCAATGCCTACACCGGAATAGGCGGCCTGCATGGCCTGAAGCAGAAGGATTTTGACAACTACCACGCATACAGCCAGCAAAAAAAGGAGTTTGAGGGCGGCCAGTTCTTTACTCTGCTTAAGCTCTGTGAGCTGGATCTGAACGCCTACAAGGTTGCGCGGCATTTATACCCAGCGGCGAATCTTACGCAAGGCGATGTCCGGGATTATCAGCCGGAAGTTCGCTTTGACTGCGTAGTGGGCAATCCGCCCTTCCATCTGCGCTGGTGTTTGGGTGATGGGAAGGAAATGGTATCCCAGCTCTATTACTGCGTTAAGGCGGCAGAGCTGTTGAAACCCTTGGGTATTCTGGCGCTGATTGTGCTGTCAACGCCGATTTAAAATTGTAAGAAAACGCCGAAGAAATTTTGTCATTTTTCGGCGGGGGGGGAGAAACAAAATCAAGCGTTTCCTTGCTCAAAAAGCGTGTTCACAATTTGCTGTTTTTGGCGCATAAATTCCTTGCGTTCTTTCAGGCGGTAGGACTCACCTTTGATTTTGATGACGGTGCAGTGATGCAGGACGCGGTCCAGGATGGCGGAGGCAATGGTAACGTCGGCAAAGACTTCATTCCACTGAGAGAAGGTCTTGTTTGAAGTGAAAACAGTAGACGTTTTCTCATACCGCCTTGCAATGAGTTGGTGGCAATTGATGTAGTAGGTAGAGAACCGGTGCCGCGCCGCCACCAGGCCCAAAGCGGATGCAAGATGGGTCTTGCCCACACCAGGCGGCCCAAGGAATACCACGTTCTCCCCATTCTCCAGAAAGCGCATGGTGGCCAGCTCGTCAATCTGGCGCTTGTCTATGGAGGGCTGGAAGGAGAAATCGAAGTCGTCCAGAGTCTTCTTGATGGGGAAGCCAGACATCTGGATTTGCTTCTCATAGGCCCGTTTCCGCTTGGATTTGGCCTCTTCTGAAAAGATATGGTCCAAAACCTCCACAATATTGAGATTCTCTGCCACCGCCCGTTCCAGGTAGTTGTCCAGAATCTCCAAGGTGTTTTTCATCTTAAGGCTTTCCAGGTTTTCCCGCAGTCTGTCCATGGTAAATTCACTCATACAGCACTTTGTCATATCTGGACAAATCCGATGGTTTCGAGGGAAAATCAATCACTTTGCCCTGTTCCAACAGAACATTTTCGGCGTCCATTGTCTGTTTCAGTGTAAGCCTTCTATAATGCTGAGGATTGACAACCATGTCCTTCCTTTGATACGATATCCGGTGCAGAGCGATCTGCTTCCCCTCATAGTAGGCCGCCAGCATACTGTCGAGGGCTGCGACTGCCACATCTTTGCCGATGTACTCCGCTGGCACGGAGTACTGATTTCCGGCGTACGAGATGAGGCAGTCTTTTTGCACCCGTCTCAGGTTGATCTTATCAATGATATACTCACGGGAAAAAGGGTTCAGGCCCTCCTTTTTCAGCCGCTCAAAGGGAATCTCGTTGGTGGCGGCGTGGACCTTACCATTGACCTTATTGCACCAGGCCAAGGCTTGTCCAGTTAAATCTGCCAGGCTGTTGTACTTGCTCCCGACCATGAAGTTGTCCCGCACAAACTGCACCGTCCGCTCCACTTTCCCCTTTGTCTGGCCCCGGTATGGACGGCACAGGATGGGCTTGAAACCGTAGAATCCCGCAAAGTCCTCAAACTGCCGGTTCAGTGTGGAGTCCTCCTGTTTCAAAAGCCGCTTGATGACTACCTGCTTCATGTTGTCATACAGAATTTCTTCCGGGTAGCCGCCAAAGTACCGAAACGCATTCTGGTGGAACCGAATCAGCGTGTTTGTGCTCATATCTGTGACAAATTCGATGTACCGCATCCGCGAGTATCCCAGGATCATGAGAAAGCAGTACAGCTTTTTCCACTTCCCATCCTCGTACACCAGGTGGTCCTCGGAGAATCCCCAGTCCATCTGCCCCTGCTTCCCGGGCATCGTCTCAAACCGTACCGTCGCTTTTTCATCCAAGTCCATCTTCCGGCTGCTCACATACGCCTTGACGATGCTGTAGCCCCCGTCAAACCCCATCTCCCGCAGCTTCTCCAGTATCCGCAGTGCCGAATACGGCGCTTCCTCCAACCACTCGTCCACGATATGCTTGTACGGGTCCATCTTTGTTGGCTTTGGTTCGCTCAATGTGTACTCCGGCTTCTGCGGCGATTCCGCGTACCGCTTTGCTGTTCGCGGATCCATGTGGTACTTCCGTCCCAACTCCACATAACTCAGCCCTTTTTGTCTGTCGGTTCGGATATCCATCCATACTTCTCCTTTCATTTCCTGACTCCCTTTCCGGGTGCTTTTTCCACCCTATTGGGAGTCTATCTTTTTCCCTCCTCTCCGCCACAAAATTACATTTTTTCCTCGCGTTTTCTTACATTTTATCATTGGCGCTGACAGTCTGTACCGTAGATTCGTGAAAGCCTTGAAGCTTCAGACGGTATAATCGGTACAGCTTTCGGATAAATCACTTTAGGAACAGTCAATAACATGGACTTCATCTCCTCATGATACAACCGGAATTTCTTTACACGGCTGAATCCATATGGACTTAGCAAAAGCACGTCATCCAGCGTTGATAGTTCGTGGGACCGGACAACCCAATCCCTGATTTCGCTGATCTGACTGCTGTAGCTCGTGATATCCCAATGTTTTCCTATGTGCTCACTCATACTGCGTTGGATACTCATATGCGTACCAATGAGTTCGCAAAAACATCTCTGAGTACCGGCGTCGTTAGCTCGCAAGATTCCCTTGCAGAGATGTTTGAAACTATTACACAGCAAAGTTTGCTTGATACAAAATCTGAAGAAGCAATAAATGGAATTTCATTATTTGGAAGCTTAAAATCTGAAAATGGAATTTCATGCGTGTTCTCTTTTGAAGATGGTGCATTTCCTCTCGTTGCACATTTAAACGAAAACAATTTTAAATGTGAATTATCTCAATTTGTTGGTCTATTTTATATGCTTTGCAAAATACAGAAGAAAATAGTCAAGGGACAGAGTGTAAAATTAGATGAAATTTTTGAAGATATAAAGAAATTACCCCTCAATAGAGAGCAACGTAGAAAAATGCCTAAAAATTTGGATAATCCCGACATTATTCGTGATGTTATTAAAGGACCAGCCCTGCAAGTAATCCCTATTGCAATTTATCAATAACAATCTGTTACGCAATAGAACACCATTTTCGCGAGTATACATATAAAACCATTGCCTCGTCATTTTATCGCCTGCAAAGCCGCATAAATCAAGGATAAAATACCCCCTACTGCGTAACTCCCCCCATAATAAATTGAGGGTGAAAGCAGTTTGCTGATTTTGCCCTCTTCACTGCCCATTAGCAAAGGCAGGAAAAGCTGTCAAGGACGCGAAGCGCGAAGTTTACCCTTGACAGTTTTTCCTGTCTTTGCTACTTCCTACCGGTCGAAGTGGAATTTCAATATGGCTTCAACCAATTTAGTCTTTAGCCTGTCCTGTGTATCGTCCTTGATATGCCCCTTATACATAGATAAGAATTTTGTGGACGTGGTGATTATGATGATCTTCGGCATGCTGGGTTATCTCTGCCGTAAGTTCGACCTGAACACCGCCGCCATCGTGCTGGCGCTGATTCTGGACCCCATTGGCAAAAAGAACCTGCGCCGTTCTCTGGCGCTCTCCGGTGGCGGCCCGGGGATCCTGTTCTCTATGCCTGTGTGCTGATTGCCCTGTGCGTCTTTGGCATCCTGTCTCCGATTGTGATGAATCGCATGGAAAAGAACGCGGTGGAGCAGGCCGGAAGCGATATGCCCGGCGAGACGGGAGATGACCCTGTCCGTACCTCTGACTGAGAAGGGGTATTCCTCTGTGATAAGTCCGGCATGTAGATTTTGCTGAATGCCGGTTTCGCTGAGAAAGCCGACAAACTCGTAAAGTGCCCGCTGCGGGCCTTTCGAGCTTGTCGGCTTTTTCATTTGTATCGGATAATTAGGCCTTGTTTGAAAATTGGCGGAATGCCCAACGGCGAGAGATTTTCCCGTCAATCAAGGCAAATTTTCGGAGACGGGCTGTCGCCCGCCAAGAAAATTGAACGCAGAGTGGCGGAAAAATCCGCCGTTTGGGTGTTTTGAGATTTTTCAAACAGGGCCTAAACGGCAAAAGTTTTTTTAAGATGAATTTCCTTGCTTATAGATGGGGTAATCATACAGGTTCTGAAGGTCAACGGCAGGCCATAGGGCCTACCGTTGACTTAGAGGGTATGGCTGTACAATTCGTTATAAGACAGATTTTGAATTAAAATTTCTCAAGTATACTTTTGCTACTACGCTAGCACTGCCCGGCATGCGTCTTCCAGACCGCGGCAATATTCCAACGCTTTCCTGGCGCAGTGCTTACCGTTGTCCTGAGCCAGACATTCCATAGTAATCCAGCCCTGGTAGTCTGTTTCCATTAACGCTCTTGTGCACTGGAAAAAGTTAATATTTCCGCCGCCAGGGTAAAGACGGTTCCCATCGGAGTAATGAACATAACGAATCCATTCCCGATTACGGAGAATCGCTTCATACATATCTCCGTCATGCATCCGCATATGGTGCGTGTCAATCATCAGCCAAAACCGAGGAGAGTGAACCCGTTTGACAAAATCCGCGCCCTCATCCAGGTTGTTTATGTAATTGATAACATAAAGATTGATAGGTTCAAAAACTACATCCACCTGGCGTTCTTCCGCCGCCTTTTGAACCTCTTGCACGTTCTCCAGGAGACGGTTCTCCAGGTCTTTAAAACGGGAAACATGGTCGATTACACCCCTCATAGACCCGAGAAGCACCATGCTGCCAAGCTCCCGGGCCAAATCTATGTGCTCAATCAAACGGCTGACGGCCTGACGCTGAATCTCCGGACTGTCGGAAATCAGGCTCAGATGGTTCCCGAAATACTCCATACCGGTCGTAATGCATGGGATTTCCAGATGATACTGCTCCTTCAACCGGCAGAGCTCTGCCGCATCACGGGTGGCCGGGTTTTTGATTTGCAGCTCCACGCCATCATATCCGCATTCTGCGGCGGCGCGAAAACACTCCTCAAACGGGCCGCTGAGCATAATGGGCGTGTTGATATTGACGGACTCGTCGGTAATGCTTACCGCGTATTTTATTGTATTCATTGACGGTACTCCTCCTCACTCGTGACCAAGGTAGCTTTTTTGAATTTCATCGTTGCCGCGCAGTTCCTCTGCGCTTCCCTCGAGAACGAGCTTTCCAGTCTCCATAACGTAGCCGCGGTGAGCAATCTGGAGGGCCGCATTGGAGTTCTGTTCTACCAGCAGAATGGTCATACCATCCTGGTTGATTTTTTGAATGGTTCGGAAGATATCGCTGATGACACGAGGGGCCAGCCCCAAAGACGGTTCGTCCATCATCAGAAGCGTTGGATGCTGCATCAGGGCCCGTCCCACGGCCAGCATCTGCTGCTCACCACCGGACAGTGTGCCAGCCAGCTGTTTTTCCCGCTCTTTCAGCCGGGGAAAAAGGCTGTATACATATTCCAAGTCCTGCCGGCTTCCCTTAGGCCGCAGGAACGCGCCCATCATCAGGTTTTCCGCTACAGTCAGCTGAGCGAAGACATGCCGCCCCTCCAGACATTGGGCGATTCCCAGCTTGGAAATCTGGTGACTCTTCATTTTCTCAATATTCTGACCTAGAAAGCGAATTTCCCCGGAGCCACCCCGGCCCAGCAGCCCCGAAATGGACTGAAGAGTGGTGGTCTTACCTGCGCCGTTGCCTCCGATGAGGGAGACGATTTCTCCCCGGTTTACATGAAGGGAGATTCCCCGGATTGCGTGAATCTGCCCATAGAAAAAGTGATAATCCTCAAGTTCCAGCATCTTTTCAGGCATCAATTCCACCTCCCAAATACGCCGAGATAACCTCCGGATTGTTCTGTACCTTCTGCGGGGTGTCCAGAGCAATCATTTTTCCGAAGTTCAGGACGGTAATGAGGTCCGTGACCTTCATCACCAGCTTCATGTCGTGCTCCACCAGCAGAATGGTAATGCCCATATTCCGGATGTTCCGAATCATTTCTGTCAGTTCTACCTTCTCTGTGGAGTTCATACCGGCCGCTGGTTCGTCCAGCAGAAGAAGCTGCGGTTCGCTGGCCATGGCGCGGGCGATTTCCAGCCGCCGCTGCTCACCGTAGGACAGGTTTTTAGCCGGCAAATCCGCTTTGCTCTCCAGTCCCATGAAAGTCAGAAGCTCCATACACTTATCCTGAATAGCAGCTTCTTCCCGTCTTTGGGCAGGCGTCCGAAAAATTGCGGCGGCCAAACCACTACGGGATTGAATATGACGGCCGATTTTAACATTTTCCAGTACAGACAGATTGCTGAACAGATTGATGTTCTGATAGGTGCGGGCAATACCGGATTCCGCGATTCGGTAGGGTTCCAGTCCACTGATCTCCTTGTCCAGAAAGCGGATAGAGCCGGAGGTCAGCTTATGGACGCCGCTGACCAGATTGAACAGTGTAGTTTTACCCGCGCCATTCGGACCAATGACGCCGAAAATCTGTCCTTTTTCCACAGTGAAGCTCACGTGGTCCACTGCGGTCAGTCCGCCGAATTGGATAGTTGCCTGATCAAGCGTCAGCATGGCGGTCCTCCTTTCCCCTGTTTTTGAACAGGGATTGCTTCACAATGTCAATCAGCCCGGAGATTCCATGGGGCAGGAACAGTAGCACGGCCAGGATGAAGGCGCCGTACACCATCATTCTGTAGCTGCCCAGAACTTGAAGCGTCTCGTTCAGAAAGGTTACGATTGCAGCGCCGATCAGCGGGCCGCTGAAAGAACCCATACCGCCGAAGAGCAGCATGGTCATGAACATGACGGATTGGGCAGAGGTAAAGGTTTCCGGACTGATGAAGCCCACAAAATGGGCGTACATTGCCCCAGCAAAACCGGTATATACGGCGCTGATGGCAAAGGCCATGATTTTGTATTTCTGCACATTGATGCCGATGCCTCCGGCGGCCACGGGATTTTCTCGAATTGCCTGAAACGCCCGTCCCACGCGGGAGTGAATGATGCACTGCTTGATAATCAGGAACAGTGCCACCATCAGAATCATGAAGATCAGGAAGAAGTATTTGGACTTCAACTCATAGCCAAACAGGGGAATATTTGGAATGGAGCGGATTCCCGTCATAGCATTGGTGAACGAGGCCCGGGAAATCAGGATGTATACCAGCTGCCCCACGGAAATTGTCAGCAGTGCCAGAAAATGATGAATCAGCTTTGAAGCCGGCAGCGCCACAATTATTCCAAGGGCCAGGGAAACCAGGCAGGCTGCTGGAATCGCCAACCATACGGGAACTCCCAGCTTGGTGGTCAACAATGCGCTGGTGTAGGCGCCCGAGGCGTAAAAAGCGGCGTGTCCAAGGGAAATCTGCCCCGAGTATCCGAACAGAATATCCAGTCCAGATACGGAAATCATATACATGCACACGAAGTTCAGCAGAGTCAAAAGATACTGCTGGTTTCTCAGCCCGATTAGGGCTGCCGCCAGCAGTACAAGACATACTGCGGCTTTCAGGATAGTCTTCTTTCGGGTTTGCTGCATCACATGCGTCCTCCTTTATTCAACATGAGATTCACCGGTTCAGTCGGAATCATAGACTTTTGCCTTGAACAGGCCTCTCGGCAGGAAGATCATGACGATAATCAGAAGGAAGAAGGAAACGAAATCCTTATACGTTGTGGTGATATAACCTGCCACAAAGGTTTCCACGAAGCCCAGGAGCAAGGAACCTGCAATGGCGCCGTACATATTGCCATAACCGCCGATTACAGCGCCAGCAAACCCTTTGTTCCCGATGATGTCGCCCATACCGGTACTGACTCCGTAAACCGGTCCCAAGAGTACGCCGATGCCTCCGGCAAGTGCCGCTGCGATGGCCCAGGTCAGTCCGGTAGTCAGGCTGACGTTGATGCCCAGGGAGCTGGCCGCCAGGGGGTCCATAGCGGCGGCCCTCATGGAAATACCAAAGCGGGACTTTGTCATGAACAAGTGCAGCAGCACCATAGCTATCAGCCCCACAGCGATAACCAGCAGGGACTCCGGCTGAACGCTGACCCCCAAGATTTTAACCGTAGTGACACCAAAAATTGAGGGCACCTGAATAGTCTGGCTGCCCCAGAGCGCCTGCGCCAGATTGGGAAGAATAATGGATATGCCGATGGTGGAGAGCACAATGTAGATGGATACCGCGCCTTTATTCAGCAGAACGCGGATCAGGCATTTTTCCAACAGCATTCCGAAGAGGAACATGATCAGCACGGTCAGCAGGAACGCCGCAAGAAAGGGCAGCCCCCAAACCTTATAAAACTGCATTCCCAAAAACGCGCCGATCATCAGAAGCTGCCCTTGTGTAAATGTCATCAGGCCGGATGCGGAATAAATCAGGCTGTACCCGAGGGCCAGCATGCCGTAGACACTGCCAATCATCAGTGCGCCGATAATCAGACTTATAACCATACAGAAACCTCCTTGGTTTAAAATGGCCCGCCGCCACATTGGTTGGCGGCGGGCGCAAATGGATAGGTATCTCTCTCAGCGGAGGAAGACATCACTTCTGATAACTGGAAAAGGGGATGTTCTTTCCGTTCTGAATGGCGTATAGACCGCAGGACTCCAGACCATCGCCGCTGCCGTCGGAGTAGTCAAATTCGCCTCCGATACCGGTATAGGACACGTTCAGCAGTGCCTCACGCATGTCAGGGCCCTCCATAGATTTTGCGGTCCGGAAAACCTCGGCCAGCAGCATCACGGAGTCATAGCCGCGGTAGGCAGTATCGGAAATGGGCATTTCGCCATACTCCGCCACGTAGGCCTCCAGGAAGGCACGCTCCGCGTCATTGGCAGCGCTCTCAATGTCGTCGGGAATCAGATAGCCGCAGGCAAAGAAGGAGTCGTTGGCGGCATCTCCGGCAACTTCGCGGACCTCCACAGGACTCATGGTTTCCGGTCCGTAGATATAGCCCTCATAGCCGTTCTGGCGGAGCTGCTTACAGATGATGCCCAGTTCTTCCGTACCGCCATAGATCAGCACCGCATCCAGACCGGCGTTGATCAGTTTTGTGACCTGGCCGGAAAAGTCCGTGTCACCAGCCATGTAGTCGGTTTCCATGACAACCTCAATGGAGGTATCTTCCAGGGCGGGTTTAATGGCGGCCCAGCCGTTGGTAGCCCACTCGGTGGAGGCGGTCAGGGTGCCCAGGCGGGTGGCGCCCATGGCCTCCATCAACTCAATGATGCCTGCGTTAAAGGATGCGGAGTTCTGAGTGCCCCGGAAGACGTACTGATACCCGCAGTTGGTCCAGGAGGGACTGGTGCCGCAGCCCAGCTCCAGGATTTGGGCTTCCTCCACCATGTCGGCGGTAGCCATAATGTTTCCAGAGCTCATGGAACCTACAATTGCGTTGACATGGTCTGTTTCAATCAGGCGCGTGACAACCTTGACTGCGCCCTCCGCGCTGAACTGGTCGTCATAAGCGATTACGGTGACTTCTCTGCCGTTGATTCCCCCGGCGTCATTAATTTGCTTGACAGCTAGATTGACACCGTTCTGTTCTTGTGTTCCGACCAGGGCAGAGCTGCCGGTCAGGGGCGTGTACAGGCCGATTTTAATGGCCTCGCCACTGTTTGCGTCGCTGGAGCTGTCTATGCCTCCAGATGTATCCGCGCTGCCGGAGCCGCTGTCGTTCCCACCTCCGCAAGACGCGAGGGACAAGGCCAAAGTCAGGGCCAGGATAAGAGATAACCACTTCTTCATGCCGCTTTTCTCCTTTTCATCTTCATGTTTATTGAGGGCTGCTGCTCGTTGCTGGTGTTAATATTTTATCAATTCCTGTTAAATACTTATAGAGTCTCTTGTCTCATTTTTCTGCAATTTGTCGGTTTTTCATGAAGAATCTGTACTTTCGTTTTTATATTTTCGTCCGCTTTTTATAAAATACGTATCTTTTCACGGGCACATTTTCACACAGCTATTTCAAAAGTGGGAATATTCGTTATAATATAATAAAATAGGCCCGGTCCTATCAGCGCAGAGAAATGACAACGCGGATAAAAGACTCCGAAGCCCGCTTTTCTATAGTTTCAAAATTTCCGGCGGATATTCCGCTTCCTGTAAACTGTCTGATGTAAGGAGGTGCCGCATGAATTTCCGGGAAAAACTCCGCTGCCTGCCTCGGTGTGCGCGGTATTATACATCCAGTCTGATGGTGCAGCTGGTGCTTGTCATGATCCTGTTGATTTCCGCTCCCACGCTGATATTTACGTCATTTTACTTCCAGCAGCAAAACACCCTGACCCAGCAGCGTCTGGTGCAGAATGCCTTTGAGTCTTCCGTCCAGATCGCCAACCAGATTAACTCCGATTTGAAAAGTTATACCTCTGTTTCGAACCTGTTCTATCTGGATGATGCTCTGAATCAGGCCCTGCTGGACTATCAGGAAGGCCGCCTCACCATACAAGAGGGTCAGCAGCTTATCCGGCGGGTTTCCAGCCGGTATAATGCGGCCACGTCCGGTGGACTGGGATTCTCGGTTCTGACGGTGGCGGAGGATGGAACTACTTTTGGGAACGCCCTGATTACCAAAGAGCCTTTTGTCCTTCCGCTCATGGAGCGGGATTGGTATCAGGAGCTCTTTGCCACCCAGACGAGGCAGCTATGGATTAAGGACGCATATCTGGACCATTTCTTCTCCAACAATGGCTATGATAATATCTATCTGGTTCGAAAGCTTCACAACCGGCAGAACTGGACTTGTGTGGGCACGCTGGTGCTGATCATCTCAGAACTGGAGATCGAACGGATTTACAGCAGTTATGTCGGCAAACAGCAAAGCCTGTTTCTGCTGGATCAGTCCATGGGGACCATCTCCAGTGTAGATAACCTCAATATCTACGCGCTCTCTGAAGAGATTCAGTCCCGGATATTGAACTACTCCGGCACATTCAGTCCAGCTGACGCAGGACCGGTGAGTCTGGTGAGTTATTACACCATTGTATCTTCACAGTGGAAATTGGTATACTGCCACAATACGGACAGCGCAATGCACCCATTTGAGCAGAACCGCTCACAGTATCTGCGCTTGATAACGGTGTGTCTGATTATCAGTGTCTTATTATCCACACTGGTGGTTCATCATTATATTTCTCCTATCAAAATTTTAAGGGAACAGATGGACGAGGTACAGAAGGGAAATCTGAATTCGCACCTGCCTGTTATCGCAAACAATGAAATCGGCCAGTTGACTGCCCACTTTAACCGGATGCAGGACAGCATACACTTGCTGATGCAGCGGCTCATTGAAGAGAGCGAAGCAAAGCGCAGCGCGGAGATTCAAGCTCTTCAGAGCCAGATCAATCCCCATTTTCTCTATAACACCCTGGCCTCAGTCCGCTTCATGATTTTTTCCGGGGAGACGGAAAGCGCCGACGCCATTGTGGTTTCCCTGATTCATTTAATGAAAAATGCCCTCTCCAACGCCCAGCTCTTTGTCACCATCGATATGGAACTGCACCTGCTGGACGATTATATCCGCATACAACAATACACCTTTGCCCATCCCTTTCAGGTAGAGATTGACGTGGAGCCAGAGGTTCGGGATTGCTATACGATTAAGCTCCTGCTCCAGCCCATTGTGGAAAACGCCATCTTCCACGGTCTGAAACCCAAAACCGGCGGCGGGGGCCTGCTCCGGATTTTTGGCAGAAGCGTGAAGGACGGCATTGAGCTTGTGATTCAGGACAACGGGGTGGGTTTTGACGCGGTGCAGGGCATACGGGCCCAGTCCCCCATGTCTCACGGCATTGGACTGCAAAATGTCATTGACCGAATTCATCTTCATTTCGGCAATCACTACGGCGCCCGAGTGTCCAGCACCCCAGGGAGAGGAACTGAAATTCGAATTCACCTTCCGAAATTGAGGCAGGAGGAGGACTGCAAGCCTTATGAACGTTTTAATTGTTGAAGACGACACCATGCTTCGCAGCTGGCTATCCATGCTCCTTTCCAGCCTGTCGGATTATCAATTGCGGATACATGAGGCGCAGGATGGGCTGGATGCCTTGGAAATCTGCCGCCGGATGCCGGTAGAGCTGGTGATTACGGATATCAAAATGCCCCGCATGGACGGACTTCAGCTGATTCAGTGCCTGAAAAAGGACTTCCCGGAGATTCGTACCGCCGTGCTCAGTTCCTTCGACGATTTCTCCTTTGTGAAAGCCGCTTTGCAGTATGGCGCACTGGACTATATTCTGAAGGCCGAAATGACAGTTAAGGACTTGTCTCAGTTGCTGGATAAGGTACAAAATGACTTCCAGATTGAGCACATTCTGGCCAAGGGGATTTTCCCTGATTATCGTTCGGTTCTCAATGCTCAAAAGGCCATTGCGGACTTTCTTTCCTCTGAAAAGACGGAAGACCAGCTGCGGGAAGAGCTTTCCCTTCCAGACGGCGCACCAGGGCTGGCGATTTTATTCCTCCACCTTCAGGACCGGCCGGATGTGGATATTCCCATATTTGAAGCCGCAGATATCTGTGAGAAAACCCTGTTTTCCGAAAGTCTCTACGGGGCCGCCGTCCCCTATCGAGGGGAGAATTGCATGCTGCTGTACGGTTGCACGGACTCAGTGCCGGAATTCCAGCAGATGGAAGCCATCAAGCTGATCAGCCTGCTTGAGAATAACTTTCAAAAATATCTGAATCTTCCGGTTACATTCAGCCTTTACCGGCTTTGCCGGCATGGTATGAATCTGCGCTCTCTTTTGAATGAGGTCTACAAATCTGCGGCCTGTCAGCAGTACTATGGAGCCGAGGTAAAGTGCACCGACACGCTGTCGGATTTCTCCGGCTGGAAGACGCGCATCCGGCGTTCCCTGGAAACGAACTGTTTTCAGCAGGCGGCTTCTCAGCTGCGGGACTGCATGAACGAGGCACACCGGCTTCATGTTGTGCCGGAGACGCTGCAGGCCAATCTGCTTGTGCTGTTGAACTTGTTTTTGGCGGTTCGTGTTCATGTAAAGGAGCAGGGGCTTGCCGCGGAGCAGGAGAGCCTGCATACCTTGTTGACAGATGTCACCCACGCAGAAACCCAGGAAGCAATGGAAACCTGCATTGGGAATTTTTTGACAACATTTCTGTTGCTTTTGAATCAGGTGAAGCTGGGCCTGTCCCCCGCTATCCGGGAGGCGCTGGACTATGTGGACCAGCATTACGCGGAGAAAATCTCCTTGGACAGCATTGTTGGACATGTGTTTATAAACCGTTCGTATTTCTGCCAGCTATTTAAAAAGGAGATCGGATTAACCTTTGGCGACTATCTGGAGCGTGTGCGCATTGAAAACGCAAAACGCCTTTTGGCTTCTACAAATTTGCCTATTTTGGCAGTTGCGGAACAGAGCGGATTCAGCAATCAGGCTTATTTTACCAAAGTTTTTAAAAAATGCACCGACGTTAATCCATTCCGCTATCGCCGAATTCACGCTCACCATGAACAAGACAAGTAACTGCAAATTGGGAAAATAGCTGGAAGCGGGCTCTCTTTTCAAAAGGCTGCACAGCAGGAACAGGTCCTCGGACTGGAGTTTCTCCTCGAAGTCCGCCCAGTCCACCGTCCACTTTCCGTCCCGCTCTCGCTCTGCCATCCGGTTTTCTATGACCCGCCGCCTGGCAAACTCCGCCATGTCATAGAACTCGCCGTATACCGGCGTCTGAATCAGGACGCTGCCGCCCTGGGGGGGGGGGTAGAGCTGCACACAAGCGCTGAGTGTCTGGACCACTCCCAGGCAGAAGCTCATGAGCTCCGTGTCCGGCACCCAGCCGTTCCGGCGGCTCTACCAGTTCCGGATAGCCTCGAAATAGCTGGCGGGCCGGGCGGTATAGCCCCAGATACCCTCCTCCGCCCGGGCTTTCAGCGCGTCGATGATGGGCTGAGCGGTCTTGAAGTCCATATCCGCGATCCACAGGGGGATTATATCGTCCGTTCCAAACTTCTTGACCCGCTCGTCGTACTTGGCGGAGAGATTTCCGGACCGGTCCACTACTTGGTCAAAATCATATCGCATACGTTCGCTTCCTTTCTCAGAATGGATTGTGTGCGGCGTTTGGCAGATTATTAAAGCAAAAAACGTACCAAACAGACGATGGACAGCAGGCTTTCGGCCGGAGGGAGCGGAGCGGACCGCCGAGAACGCAAAGCGGTGGAAGGCTCAAGAACGGGAGCGGCAAAATGAACATTAAGCCAACGCAAGGCCACGCAAATCAGCAGGGCGCTTCAAGGAGCGCCCTGCTTAGAGCTTATCCCTAAATTAGCGATGAACCTGGAGCAGCTTGCGCCAGACAATAATGGAGCAAGCAAAATGAATTAGAGCGAGATAGTTTTGAGCCTTCTTTTCAAATCGAACGAGTAACTTGCGGAAGCGGTTGAAAAAGGAATGAGTGACTTCGACCACCCAGCGTCTGGCCTTGAAGTCAGGATTGCGCTCTATTTCTTTGCGCTCTTCACCTCTGGGACGGATATGGGCAGTGTACTGACGCTTCTCAACGGATTGGGTGCTGCCAGTATAGCCAGCATCCAGGCAAAGATTCTGTGTGACGGCTGGACGGGAAATGATGATGCTGTCCAGCGTTTCTTCCAAGAGCTTGATGTCATGCGTGTTTGCACCCGAGAGGACAACGGACAGTGGAAGCCCTTTTTCATCAGTTAAGATACTGCGTTTTGTCCCCATTTTTCCACGGTCGGTTGGGTTATGTCCCACCGACTCTCGGGCCAGAGGCGCTTTTATCATACAGCCATCAACGCTCTGCCATTTCCAGCCAATCCCTTCTAATTCGTCATATTTCTCCAAGCCCAATACCCATATGTTTTCAAAGAAACCCGCTGCCTGCCATTCTTGAAAATACCGGTGAATACTGCTGCCACACCCATATTCTCGCGGAGCAGCTTTCCACTGACACCCGGTTCGCAGAACATAGAAGATTCCTTCCAGCACCTGTCGGGCAGGCAGGCTTGGCCGTCCCTGTCCCGGTGCTTTCTGGTAATGCTTGTTCGGCTCTCGCTACTTTTTCGGAATATACTCTTTGATTTCTTCCCAGAGTTCGTCTGATATTGTCCAGGATTGTGTCCCTTTTTTCTTTTCCATCTTATCACACCCCTGAACATTATATCACTACTCATATAATTTATGGATAGGCTCTTAGTCTACACATTACGGTTGTTCTGTGCTATTATAAAAACAATCCAAACCGTTGCGCCACAAGGCTTTTCAAGCGCATCTTTTTTGTCAAGAATAGACAAAGCCACGGAAATCCATTGGATTTCCATGGCTTTGCTTTTGCATTCTGCACTTTTTCGGGCGGTTTAATTTTGCGGCGAGCGGTTGACCCAAGCCTTGACCCATACCAGAGCTCGGAGCGGAAATCACTGGAGAGTACCGGAGAGGGAATTCCCTACCGCGTTTGCAGCCTGCTTCTGCATGGAGGTGGTAACGTGGGCATAGGTATCCAACGTGAATCCTGCGCTGTAGTGGCCCAGCATAGCGGAGAGAGTTTTTACATCTATGCCGTTCTGTAACGCCAGAACTGAAAATGTGTGTCTCAAGTCGTGGAAACGTATTCACTCCAGCCCAGCACGTTTCATCACCCGCTGGAGCATATGCAGTACGCTATCCGGTGACATGGGGCCTCCAAATGGTGAAGGGAAGATGTATTCGTCTTTTGGGTCCATACCCTTGAGTACCTTGATGGCGTTGCCCTTTGTCATTGCCTCTCTGCCTTCCCCAGTGATCCAGGGGCTTTATCGCTCCACAGGTACGAGCGTCCCTTTGCGCACGGCGGCGTACAGGTCGTAGCATTGAGCGCTCTTCGCCAGAGCATAGTATAGAGAGAAAAAGGGGTGATGCCACGTTTAGAGATAAGAGCATCCGCTTTATCGCCATCAACAACGGTATCAACAGGACTTTCTATCATCTACCTATTCTGGCCTTGTTACGGAGTACTTTTTCAAATCAAAGGGTTTTTATTTTTTCCGGCAACCAAACAAACAATTCTCTTCTCTCCTTTCCAATGAATAAAAAGACCTCCAGTTTCTAGCTGGAGGTCCCTTGGTTCAAGTATAAATTACATTTTCGGGAGGATCTGAGCCCATCAGTTCCTGATAGGTAATCTGCATATGCTTTTTCCCGGCAATGAGTGCCTGCTCCGGATTACGGTTCCGAATTCCCTCATAGATCTCTATGTGCCTGTCAACAAACTTAAGCTGTGAGGTCGAGATACTATGGCGGTAGTGATCCACCATATAGGTTTCAAACACGGTGCTGTTCATCGTCTGTCCTACCTGCTGGAACAGAATATTGTTTGTCATTTTATACACCAGCGTGTGAAACCGTACCTCCATGGCAGCCAGCCGGTCAATCAGCAGCCCATGGTTGGAGTTAACTCGCATTTTAGTGGAAACCATCTCAAACTCGGAAATAATTTCCCCCATTTTGTTCAGATCTTCTTCGCTAGCTCTTTCCGCGGCAAGGGCGCAGGCAATTGGCTCCAGCAAAAAACGGTACTCGCAAATATCCTGCAGCATTGTACTTGTGCCGCAACGAGAATCACTGCTGCTTTCCAAAAACGAGTCTGGCACGTCCACAACAAAAGTTCCGACCCCGCGCTCGATTCGCAGAATGTGAGACGATATCAACAGCTTGATTGCCTCTCGGATCGTAGTTCGGCTGACATTCATTTCTTTCGCAAGAATTTGCTCGTTGGGTATCTTGTCCCCCACGCGCCATTCTCCGTCCAAGATCCGCTTCCGGATTTTGTTCGATACCTTTTCAGACAATGTACGCACGTTGTTATGCTCTTCCATACTTTTCCTTCCTTAACTGCAGGAGAATCAATTTCAGATGGTATCGCCATCCAGCATGCAGTTTATCTCCTAATTTATGCTATATTACCATATATTTTATGGTTTCGCAAGTTATCGGCGGAAAGAAAAATACGAACGCATTCCCTGTTGCGGCGCTGTATTCGGTGCGCTAACTTTCCACGTACCGGCAAAAGGCTGCTGCCAGACAATAACCGGCATATGCGCCTTGATCTATAACTCCAGCGGACGTGGCCTGATGTACTGCCGCCTTACCGAATTTGGGTATCATCTGCCGTGTAGACTCCACACCCGCAAGAGCCCCATCCCTGGCAGCAGCTGCTGCGCCGGCGAGAGAAGCATCGGGCGATTTGTGCAGATACTCCTCTGCCCCCACGGCAGCGGCGTCTATGGCATCCAGCACGGTGCAATCACCGGGAGCGCATTTTCCGCGTTTTATGATGCCTTCTGCAAAGCCCCGCCAAAAGGCTGCATATTCCACTGCTCCGATCTCCCCAGCTCCAGAGACCGCCTTGCCTCCAGACATAAGTCCGGAGCCCATCAGGAATCCCATGGTGGAGGGAATAGTGGACGACAGTGTCATTCCCGCCTTGGCAATTGCCAACCCCACATCTGCCTCTGGAAGGTTCTGGAGCAGGGCCGGAAGTGCTTCAAAACCCTTCTTCATAGTCAGGCCCAAGTCTCCGTCTCCCAGCAGGGCATCCATTTTGCCCAACTCCTCTGCCTTTTCTGCCATCATTTTCGCCGCACTGGCAAACAACCCCGGAAGTTCCGCTCTTGTAAGTTTTTCCATACTTCACCTCTGACAATAAAAGGGGGTGCTGACCGGATAATCGATCCATTCCTTCATCTCCGCATCGACGCGGCAAATTGAAATCGATGCGCCAGCCATTTCCATGGAGGTGGCAAATTCCCCTACAAAGCTGCGGTACACACGAATTCCCCAGCTGGCAAGAAGCTCCTCTGCATCACCGAACAAAATGTAAAGTTCCTCAATACTGGTCGCGCCCAACCCGTTTACTAGCAGGCACACCTCATCCCCTTCGGAAAGCGGCATATCTTTCAAAAGCGTTTTCAGAGATTCCTCCACGATGGCCCGGGAGCTCTTCAACGGACCGTTCCAAATGCCGGGCTCACCGTGAATTCCCATGCCCATAGCCATTTCATTTTCCTGAAGCGTAAAGTTTGCATGCCCCACCTCCGGAATGATGCAGGGCGTCAGTGCGAACCCCACGGTACGGGTATGCTCCTTCGCCTTTTGGGCTGCGGCCAGGACCTCGTCTAATCCACCCATCTGGGCGGCCCTTGCCCCCGCGGCCTTATACATAAAGAAAATACCCGCAACTCCGCGCCGCACCTCCGGCTCCCCAGAATTCACGTCGTCGGCACCCACAATGGATTTGGTCTCGATTCCGTCCATCCCGCACATTTCCGCAGCCATATCAAACGTCATGATATCTCCGGTATAGTTTCCGTACAGATACAGTACACCGCTCCCGCTGTCAACGGCTTTGGAAATCTCATAAATCTGTTCCGGGGACGGAGATTGGAATACGCCGCCAACGCCGCAGCCGTCCAGCATCCCCTCACCCACATATCCCAAGAACAGCGGCAGGTGCCCAGTGCCGCCGCCTGTGACAATCGCAACCTTTCCGGCGTGTTTGCGGGCGCTGATATAACATCGCCGGTCTCCGGCTGCATAGGTTACATCGTCTTTATGAGCAGCATAAATGCCCTTGAGCATATCGTCAACATAGTCTTCCGGACGGTTCATTAGTTTTTTCATGGCAGCCTCCCTCTTTATTGTGACATTTCCCCGGTTTTTTCCATCATTAGCGAGAGAATGGTCTCTTCTGTCTTTTCCATCCCTGGGCTGGCAATTCGCCCAATGTTTCGCATGGTGGTTTCAACGCTGAGCCCGTTGATTCCATGCACCGCCTCTATGGACACGCCGGCTAGACTAAGGTCTACGGATTTCCAGCCAATGTCGATGGCAATGGCCGCCTTCATGACACAGGCCGGATTTCCGCCTGTGCAGATGATACCAGTAATGCCAGAAGCCATGTTTCGTATGACAGCCTCCGCTGCAAGCCTGCTGCCACCCCGCATATAGCAAAGTCCAACCGCAAAACCGGTACCCGCCGCCACCGCGCATCCACAAAAAGCGGACAACTTTCCGGAGTATTCCTTGATGTACTGTGTCACTAGATAACTGAGCGCCGTAGCGCGGAGCAGCGTCTCCCGCTCCAATTTTTTTACAGTATAACAGGCGTATAGGGGAAGCGTCGCGATAATTCCGTGATTGCCGCTTCCGGTAATGCTCATGGCTGGACGGGGGAGCCCTCTGACGCGGGCTTCAATTGCGGCAGCGGTGAGCGCGTGTGCAGTCTTTAAAGGATCCGAAGAATACAGGCCGCCGTTTTCTGCAATCAGCTTTTTGCAGACTGTACATTTTTCGCTGGACTGGCCCTCCTCCGCGAGAGCTAAATTCAGTTTATACGCGTCCGCAATAAACGAAATCTCTTCTAAGGGAACGTTCGACGCGTATTCCCACAGATCGGAAAATCTATAGTTTGTTATGCTGTGCACTTCTGCTTCCTGGTCCCCGCGGGAAACGGGTTCCTGATGAAGCACGCATTCTCCGTTGACAACAATGGACGTGATATTTGTATGTACGCCAGTGATCGTTACTTCAGCTGTGTGGGAATCTGTCGAGACACAGGCCCTGATATACAGGGCAGAGCTGATTTCGTGGAGGTGAACATGCACCCTGCCCTCGTCTAAGAAGACCTGTGCCCTGGCAATATCCTGTTGGTTGACCGCACCCAGCGCTTCCAATCCCTTTGTCCAATCCCCGGCGGCTGCGCCCAGCGCTGCCGCAAAAGGAATGCCCATCTCATCCGTGCCGGGAACTCCGCAGGTGAAGGAATTCTTGTAAATCCCGGAGTTTACAGACAGGTCTATGGATTTGATTTTCCCCTCTGTGAAGGACCGGGCCCGGGAGACCGCCAATGCGATGGCTCCCGGCTCGGTTACGCCAAAAGACGGCGCCATATCGGAGAGAAGCAGTTCGGTAAAAACACGTTTGCTCATTCCGATTCCTCCTCCAGCAACTTGTCCGCAAACGTGCGGAGTTGGTATTCCATGGTCACTGCTCCCGGGTCCAGGTGCCCAACGCCCTTATCCGGGCGGTAGCAAGCCCTGCCTTTACATGCAGGCATATCTGCGGTGGCCCGCATGCCCTTATCCGCGCCGTCCCTCAGGGCGCTTAGCAGCGATGCTCCGTGAAAACCCTGCTCCATTGCCCTATCTACTGCCAGCTTTGCCTCATAGAGCGGGTCCAGCATGGTTTTATTGCCCGGCTTCACCTTGCCGCGCTTCATAATGGCCTCGGCCTGTGCGTTCAAATAAAGCGCGATTCCCGCATCATCAATGAACTCCCGACCGGCAAATGCCTTGGCTAAGGCAAGATAGGCGCTGCCGTACAAAACACCGGCGGAGCCGCCCACCCCGGACATCATTGTCATGCCGCATTCGCGAAACAGTTCCGGCAATTCCATGGAGACAAGGCTCTCCTTTTTGGCCAGGAGCTTTTCAAAGCCCATATTCATGTTGGCCCAGTGGTCACCGTCTCCTGTCTCTGCGTCCAGGCGCGTTACATAATCCCGGTTTTCATAAATGAGGCAATGCGCCTCTTCCAAATATTCAATATATGCGTCAACACCCATCTTTCCCACAGCATTATCCTCCAACTTTCAGCGCCATGGTATGACAAGGCACATCAATCAGTGTTTTCAGCTCTTCGTCCAGGGCCATCAAAGACACGGACGCACCCGCCATTTCCAGGGACGTCATGTACTCCCCAACAAAATACCGGTGTACCCGAATTCCTTTTTTTAGCAGAATCGCGTTTACCTCTCGAGCCAGAATATACAGCTCCATCAGGGGAGTTGCGCCCAGACCATTGACCATGACGGCGACCTCCTGGCCGTCATAGGTCTGGTCCGCAAAGATTTTTTCCAGCAGAGTATGGGCAAGAGCATTAGCGGTCATCACTTCTGTGCGCAGGATACCGGGTTCTCCGTGGATGCCCATGCCAATTTCAATTTCCGTCTCGCCAAGAAAGAATCCGGGTTTCCCAACCGCAGGCAAAGTGCAAGAGGACATGGCCATTCCCATTGTGCGCACATTTTTGATTGCCTTTTGGGCGGTCTCCACCAACTCGGATAAACTGGCGCCCTGCTCGGCCTTTGCACCTACTACCTTATGGACCAGCACCGTCCCGGCAATACCGCGACGACCGGCGGAATAGTCATCATCCTCCGTGGAAACGTCGTCTTTTACAACCGCCATCTCCACAGAAATCCCCTCGCATTCTGCCAAATCACGGGCCATTTCAAAATTCATAACATCCCCGGAATAGTTCATAAGCAGCAACAAGACGCCCTTGCCGCAGTCGCTTTCTTTGATCGCCGTCAGAATACGCTCCGGGGAAGGGGAGGCAAACACGTTTCCAGATACTGCGGCGTCCAGCATCCCCGGCCCGACATAGCCTGCGAAGGACGGCTCATGGCCGCTGCCGCCGCCGGAAACCAGTCCGACTTTATCTGCCTTTTTCCGGCGGCTGATTACCTCAAAACCGGGATGATACACGACATCCGGATTTACGGCCGCGATGCCTTCCAGCATCTCCGAAACAACCTGATTGGGGTCATTGATGATTTTCTTCATACTTACTTGCTGCTGCAGGCGCAGTCTGTTCCTCCCTTCCTCATGCAGATGGTGCATTTCCCGTTGCCGCTTGCAATCGTTCCCTTCAACTCCAGCTCCCAGCCGTATGTATCCATTGCACCCCGGTCAATATCCATGCAGATGTCGCAGAGCTTCGACAGGAACTCCTGATCATCCGTACTCTGGAGCCAGCCGTCTACCATGGGGCAATAGTTTACTTCCCAGACGAACTCATCATCCGTAAGGGCAGCGATTCTCCCGTCGTTGACCTTCACCAGATCTTCTGTTGCGAACTTCTTCGCAAACTCCCGGATGTCGCTGGTCCTGGGGAAATCGTGGTAACCTTTGTAGCGTCCGGCCTCCCGGATGCCTTCGCGGATTTCGTCCCATGTCATGCCCGCGTTCAAAAAGGATGTCACAAGCTGATAAACCCATTTCCCGCGGTTCACAGAGGACAAACGAAGCTGCTGCGCCTCGAAATCGTCGTTATAGTTTTTGGCAGTATTTTCGATCATCGTTCCTATCTCCTTTTTATTCAGATATCTTGCCTTCTGTTTTCCGCTCACTTTACCTTGCGGATACAGATTTGGCAGGTGTCATTGCCCTGGCAGATGGTCTTGCCCAGCTCGAACTCAAAGCAATCGTAAGTGTCGAACAGGCCTCTGTCCACGTCCATGGCGATATCGCAGATTTTTTCGATAAACGCCTGGTCATCGCTGGTTTTGATCCACTGGCCGCACATGGGGCAGTAGTGGAACTCGATGTGAACTTCATCCTCGGTTTCGCTGACGATTTCCATATCAAACAGCTTCCGGTTCACACTGTCGCCCATGAAAGAATCCACCATGGTCTTTAAATCCGTGGTATCCGGGTGGCTCGCCCGGTTCGTGTGGCCCACCTCCCGAATGCCCCTGCGGGCGATTTCCTCGATGTCATAGCCTTTGTCATGGGCGTTTTTCAGCAGATAGTAAAACCATAGTCCACGGTTCTCGTTGGCCGCGTGGAGCTTTTTGATCAGCGGGTCCTTGACAGACGGAATGTTTTTAATCGTACTCATAAAGCGGTTTCTCCTTTGTTCTATTTCGTATTTTCAAGAACCATAGCAGTCCTTATTTTGCCAGCAGCCTTGGCAGCCACATGACGGAATCCGGGATATACGCGATAATCATCAACACGGCTGTAAGGCAAATCACCCATGGCCATATGGAACGGATCATACGATCCGTAGGCACGCCAGTTGCGGTGGATGTCGTATACAACACGGTTCCCACAGGCGGGGTAAGCAGACCGATAGACAGATTCAGGCACATCAACAGGCCAAAATGAACGGGATCGAAGCCAAACTGATTGATAATGGGCATAAACACCGGCACCAATATCATAACGGCGGGCGCAGAGTCCATAATCATCCCCACGAAGAACAGGAAGGCCTGGATAATCAGCATAATGACATACCTGTTGTCACTGATGGCAGAAATGCCTCTCGCGATTGCTTGAGGAACCTGCGCAATGGAAAGATACCAGCCCAAAACCCCGCCCATTGCGCTGATAATAAGGATGGCGCCGCTGGAGATGGCCGTGCGGGTGAGGACCGTTAGCAGGTCCTTTGGTTTGATTTTTTTGTACACAAAGGCTCCCACAACATAAACCAGCACACATACGACGGCGGCTGCCTCTGTAGGCGTGGCAATTCCCATTGCGATGGAAGCAAATGTGACAAATGGAGCCAATACGGAGAACGCCGCTGAACGAAGCTTTTGCAGAAGCTCCTTTCGAGTGGTTCTATGCTCCGAAACCGGCCATTGGGACTTCCTTCCCTTGAAGTAAATGATGCCGGAAAGCACAATCGCAATCATGACGCCGGCCGGCGCGCCCGCCATAAATAAATCCGCGATAGAGGTGTTGCTGGCGACACCGTAGATGACAAAAAGCATTCCAGGCGGAATCATGGGCGCTATGATAGAAACAGACGCCAGAAACGAGGCAGAAAAGTCATCCTCGTATCCATCCCGCACCATTTCCGGATAGATAACGGTACTCAGCAATGCAGCTGCCGCGTTTGCCATGCCCAGCAGACCTCCCAGCAGCATACCTAAGATAATGCTGACATAAGCCAGGCCGCCGCGCACCCGCCCGACCGCCGCCCGGGCCAGGTCCATCAAGCGGTTCACATCACCGGACAGTCCCATCAGCTCTCCAGCCATGATAAACAGAGGTATTGCGATGAGGCTGTACATATTTGATGTAGCGAAGAGCTTCTGCGGAATTGCAATCAGGAAAGACGGGTCCGTGGTAAACAGTCCTGTAACTGCGGTGAGTCCTAGCGCAAACGCAATTGGAACACCCAGAAGCAGCGTCGCCAGGAAAACGAAGACCATTAACATTCCGTACCATCCTCCTTATCAAAAAAGTAATGCAGAATTTTTGTAACCGTTGATATACAGCACAAGCTAAACATCACCGGAATCAAACCATAAAAAATGGAGAGCGGAATATAAAGTCCCGGCGTTTTTTGATTCAGGGACGTAGGGAGAAGGAAGAGCTTTACGCCGTATACGACCACAAAGATCAGCATAAGAAGAGATAACGCCTCTGAAAAAATATACAATGCCTTTTTGACGTTTCCCTTAAAAACGCCGATAAACAGCTCAATTCTGGCGAGTTTTCGGCTAGCCAGCGCCACATAGCAGCCCATGAACGCAATCATAACAAGCAGCAAAGCGGCGACCTCATCAACCCAGCTCAGGGGCGCATTGAGAAAATACCTCCAGATGACACCCGCGAAAATAATCAGTATCTGCACCGCGATGCAAACGGAGACAATAAACTTTACGATCCTGACAATGGTTCCATTGAAACAGTCCAGCCCATGGAGAATCTTTTGCATATCATTACCTCGATTTTTGATGCAGGGGTAAAATGAACTCCCATTTTACCCCTACATACACAGTTGCCTTTGCCTTTTTAGTGTGAATCAATGATAGAAAGCAGTGAAGGGAACAGGGAAATCAAGCGTAGCAAAAGCAGAAAGAAACAAAAGAATTTTATTTATTATGCTCCGCCCGGTAATTGTTGAAGTAATCGACAATGGTTTTGATGTTTTCACTCTGGGCACAGAATTCCTCAATGACAGGCTGCACTTTTTCCTTGGCCTCCTGAACATCGATATAGACCACCTTGAGCCCTTGCTCCTCCATAAATTCAAGCGCCAACGGTGTCTGCTCCTGATAGGTGACCTTGGTGGCCTCCTGGGCGGCAATGCCCGCTTCCAGCACCCAGCCTTGCTCTTCTTCACTAAGGCTGTTCCACGCCTTTTTGCTCATGATGAACACAGGAGCCGCCGTCAAATGACCAGAGACAGCCACGCTCTTAGCAACCTCATAATTCTTCACCGCCCGTACCGACACGCTGACATCCTCAAAGCCATCAATTGTGCCATTCTTCATAGCCTGGTAGATTTCGCTGTATGCCATGGGAGTTGGGTTAAAGCCCAGCGCCTTGTAAGTTGCAAGGTGAATAGGAGACTCCATCGAGCGGAGCTTAATGCCTGGAGCATCGGCAAGGGAGTTAAAGTCCTTGTTAAAGTAGAAGTCTCTTCCGGGGTTGATGAGGTAGGAGATGCCAACCACGCCGGTTTCCGCTTCCAGCTTTTCAAACATCTGTGCACCGATACCGGAGTTTACGATCTCCTGATAGAGATCCATGTCATTGTCACAGAGGTATGGCATATCGAAGCCGTCCAGAACATCCGAGAAGCCGGAAATCACGGGACTGGACATAAAGGCGGCGTCGATAGTGCCGAGCTGAATCGACTCAAACACCTCGCGCTCGTTGCCGAGCTGGCCGCCGGGAAAGAAGTCGAATCCAATTTTGCCTCCAGAGAGTTCCCGGATCTTTTCATCTGCCCATAGGCCGGCCTGGGTGAGGCCATGCTCTTCGTCATAGGCGGGTGCCCAGCTGAGACTAAACACCTTTTCCGGTTTCGTTTCGCTTCCACTGTTGCTGGAAGCAGTATCCCCGGAATTTCCAGTGTCTCCAGAGGACTGGACAGGTTCCTGAGATGTCGGCGTTTGGGGTTGTGAGCCGCATGCAGTCAGCAAAGACAGTAGCATAATTGCGGCCAGCAGCAGAGATACAAGCTTCGTCCTTTTCATTGTGTTTCCTCCTAAGATGTATTATTGCCAAGGCGGCGCGCCTTGTTCAAAAAATGATTTTGCCCCCATGGGACTATCTTCCTCCCAAAATACTGGCGCTCATTTTTTACATGTGACGAATAACGTATGACGTCATTTGTTTTATTGATGGAATAGTATCACAATCGACTTTTTTTGTCAACCCTTTTCATTAAAAATGCTGAACAACTATACCTAAGCAATTTCCAACAGGAAAAACCATATGCGGACAACAGAGCCATGGAGCAAAGCTCCATGGCTCTTGTCTATTCAAGGGTGGTTCTCCCCCATGCCCCGCTGATCCGCCGCTCCTCTTCCTGGCGGAAGGAGTAGGGTGGCTCTGCTCCTAACTCGTAAGCTATCCCGCAGTCCAGGCGGAAGCCAGCGATGAAGCTCTCCAAGGATACATCCGTCCGCAGCCTCGCTTCTGCGTCTGCCACTTCCAGCAATTGCCGTTGCTGTTTGCAATTCAGCTTCTTCCTCAGTCGTCGGTGCAGCCGCATCACTTCGGACTGTTGTTCAACGCAGAGGGTTTCTGGCGAGAAGCGGGCTTGTAATGCCTGCATGTAATCGTATTTTTGTCATGCTGCTGTTCCGGCAAAAAGAAGTTACGGTACACATTTGCATTGTACAGAAAACCCGGCTCTTTTTACAAGCCTTTTCCCAAATCTAAACATGAACATGAAACGGAGAAGAGCAGGATGCAAAGCTATTTATAAAACTTGAAGTAAATACAAAGAAAGCACAAAGGCCCTGGCGTATAATAAACAGTATAAAATAACCTACCCGTACGGCGGCGTTCCCTGGCCTGGAAATCACAAAGAAAATTGGAGGATTTATCAATGATCACTTTAGATTGCTGGTTGCCGGAGAAGGAGATGTTCGGCAGATTTTCACTGGACTCCTTGTCAACCACCGGAGATACGCTGGAGGCGGTGGTGTCCAATGAGGTGTTTCAGTTCATTATCCGCTTTCCCGGAGGCGTCGGCACCTGCCAAGTGGCGGAAACTGCCCGGGAGGCGGAACGCCTGGCCTGTCTGGCGGAAAATTACGAAGTCTACATGCGGGGCAACACGTTTTTCAAGCTCCGCGGCTGTCCCCTTGAGGACCAGCGCGGCCGCAAGGGAGACATACATTATCTCATTGCCGCTCCGAACTATGTGGTGGATATTCTGGCGAACACCACGCCCTCCGTTCAGCTCTCCCAGACAAAGCGGGCCTGAGCGGGCCATATTTCAGGCGCTGTGAATAGACGCCCTGCCCCATTGGTCGCCGGGGCCTTTTTACATTTTGGAGGTTAATGTTATGCAGTTCAATCTGGATTACTTTTACGGAAACGAGGCGGCCAGTTCCGCTTTTACCGCATGCCCAAGGTCCTCTTTGACGGCGACCTTTCCCTGGAGGCCACGACGCTCTATAGCCTGATGCTGGACCGGGTGGGCCTGTCTGCCAAAAACGGCTGGACGGACAGCCTGGGCCGGGTGTTCATTTATTTCGTCCAGAAAGATGTGCAGAAGCTCCTCCGCTGCGGGCACAACCGGGCCACCGCCTTCATGCGGGAGCTGGAGTGCTTCGGCCTCATCGAGCGCAAGCGCCAGGGCCTGGGAAAGCCTGCCATGATCTATGTCAAGAATTTTTCCGGCTGCGGGAACGATGCGGCTCCGCAAAACGAAGCCAATGAGGCTGTGGAGCCGTCTCGGAATGAGGAAAAGGTCTCCGCCAATAAGGCTCTTTTTTCTGCTCCGATGGAGGCAGTCAAGACCGCCCAGGCCGGGCAGTCCAGAGTACCCGCAGGAGGCAGTCTGGACTGCCCGGATCAGGCGCCTAATGAGACCGAGAAGAAAGAAAAGGAGTTTACTGAAACCTATCATATCCTCCCCCAACCCCCTCGCTTCTCTGGAAGTCGTCCACGGTATAGCTGGAATCTGATGAATGAGATGTGATGGGTCCGGGAAGAAATCCGGGAGAACATTGACTATGAGGGACTGGTCTGGGACCATCCCTGTGACGCCGACATCTTTGACGGTTATGTGGAGCTGATGACGGAAGCTGCCTGCTCCACGAAGGAAACGGTCCGTATCTGCGGGCAGGATATTCCGACAGCCCTGGTTCGTTCCCGCTTCCTGAAGCTGGGGCGGGAGCACGTCGAATACGTCCAGGACTGTCTCTGCCATGCCACCGCCGCTATCGGGAATATCAAGGCTTATACCCTGGCGGCGCTGTACAACGCTCCGGCGACGATGGGTCAGTATTATGCCGCTCTGGTCAGCAGTGATTTTCACAAATGCGGTCATTGACTTTGTGCGGCGTCCTTTTTCTTACCTGAATCCTCTCTTGTCTCTATATTTCAGCTACTTTGTCAACAGGCCGAAATTGAGATACATCTCAAATTTCATGTTTAACTGTTAAAAAACTTCTTGCTAAAGCAGCTGTAAAAGGCTATAATCAAAGTAATAGAATATAAAGTAGGTGAGTAATGTGAGAGACGATGTTCTCCAACAGCTTTGGGCGGCTCAGGATGAGGCGTTTGATTTAATGAGCGAATATGACTCCCTGCCCCACCGTTATGGCGAGGACTTATTGTATCAGACAGAGGGTCACATGATCGACTTGATTGCTGCGCAGCCTGGAATCACAGCGACGGACCTGGCAGGGATTTTAAATAAGACGGTTTCCGCCTGTTCCCAGATGATTCGGAAACTTCGGGCAAAGGGCTGGGTAAAGCAGGTTCGCAATGAGGAGAACAACCGTCTATATAACCTCCTGCTGACAGAAAAAGGGCAGAAAGTGTATGAAGCCCATTCACGGTTTGAGCAGGGATGTCAAGAGCGTACATTTCATTTACTAAATACTTTTTCCGAAGAAGAGCTGTCCATCCATTTGGCGGTTCAAAAGCAATTGAACGCGGCCTATCGGGAGGATGTACGGCAAAGCCGTGAACAATCTCAATAATCGAAAAAAGCATCTGACTGTGATACAGTCAGATGCTTTTTTGTGGTTTATAATAAATAAACTAATCAATCATTGTGCATAATAATAAAGTTAATTAAATATAGAAAAAGCTATTGACAAAGTTTGGCTATTTAAAATATAATTATATTAATGATTGAGCATCTTAATCAATGCCTCCGCACATCTTTTTATGGAAGCACTGATTAAAGCAGGTAAAAGCCAGGCAAACAGGCGAAGGTAATGGAAACGACCAATAAAGGACCATATTCGGGGATAAATTCCTCATTTTTCCAGTCCCAGCCCGGTCGAAGGGCGCAAAAACCTTAGGCGGGGCATAGGGAACCGCCCGCCCTTTTGCGCTGGCAAAGAGAACGTGTAATCGGTTAAGATTTTTTCTCAGACCCCGGTAAGTGGCCTCCACTGTGTGGACAAAGCCGCTCCCGGCATCCACGCCGGTGTGGCACTTCATACCAAAATGCCACTGGGTTCCCTTCTTCACCGAGTGCATCTCCGGATCCCGTTTTTTTCCGCGTTTTTTGTAGAGCTGGGTGCACTGATCAGCGTGGCGTCTACGATGCTGCCGCCCCGCATCATCCGTCCAGCCCGTTCCAGGCAGCGGTTGATTGC
>CAJTCG010000028.1 GCA_910574635.1 Oscillospiraceae bacterium
ACGCCCTCTATGAGAAGGCTGTGGAGGACGTCAAGGCCCGCTGCGCTCGGTACAAGAGGATGGCGGAAGGGGACTGAACCCCTGCCGTCTAAGGATCAAAAAAGCCCAGCCCGGAGGATGTCCTCCGGGCTGGGCTTTTTTGCCTGTATCCCTTGTGTTTCAAGCGTTACAAACTTTTTAACGTAAGCGTAAAATCAGCCAGCTCAAAAGAGATCCGCAGCGCTGAGGGGAATCGGCGCTACGGTTCATCAGATAGCAAAAGGGATCCAGCCCCGTTTCCTTGGCCATTTCGATCGGGCTGTAGATTACCGCGCTGGCCTGGGCGCTCAGCGGGGTATTAGCAAAGAGGAAATTCCTGCGGCCGATCACGAAGGGCTTGATGCTGCGCTCGACCCGGTTGTTGATCAGCTCCAACCGCCCGTCCTCCAAATAGCGAATCAGATAAGGCGGCTGCTCCTTGAAATAGTGCAGCGCCTTGCCCAAAATAGTATGTGGATACCGGGAGGCCTTGTTCCGCGTACCATTCGCTTACCCGCTGCCCGCTCTTCCGGCACGCTTCCACTCGCCTGCTCCACTCCGCCAGATGGTTGTGATAATTTACACTCTGCTTTCCCTAACGCAAGACGTTGGGAGGGGTTACGTTTACGACTTGCCTAAAGCCTTGTTGGGAGGAGCCCGGAAAAAAAGAACCGGACAAAATTGCCGCACCGCAGCAACCTCATCCGGTTTCTCCTGCCATCTTCCAAAGGTGGTCAACCCACGATCAAGAAAGCATCCCGTATCCAGAACTCAATAAAATTCCGAAATATAATTTTCTACATCTTCCCGGCTTCCCTGGAAGGGGCCGGGGGTCTCCATTTTCAGGGAAACCAGAGCGGTACAGTACAGCAGGGCCTCCTCGACGCCCGCCCGCTGGCGCTCGGTGATATACCCGGCGAAGGTGGTGTCCCCCCGGCCCGTCCGGCCGGAGAGGTTCCGGGCCTTGATGGGGCAGGTGTAAACCCGCTCCCCGTCGTAGGCCAGCACCTCCGTGTTGTGGGTGATGAGGACCTCCTTCGCGCCCCAGCTGTGGAGCAGCTTCGCCGCTTCTGCCCGGTCCGTCAGGCCTGTCAGAATCTCCGCCTCGGCGGCGTCGGTCTTCAGATAGTCGATGCAGGGCAGGTACTCCCGCTTCTCCGCCCAGTCGTGGAAGGCCATGGTCTTGTCCGGCTCCACATGCCGCAGAAGGCACTGCACGTCCACGGCCACCTTGCCATGCTTCGCCGCCTCGGCAAAGAGAGGCCCGTCAAAGTCGCCGTAGACCAGGCCGGCGAAGTGGTAAATTTTCGCCTCAATGTCCGGAAGCTCCTCAAAGCGGAAGGGATCGCACACGCCCATGGAGGTGCAGGAGCGCTTCTCCTTGTCGGCGGTGAAATACTGGTTCCGGATGGAGCAGGTGGCGGCGGAGGGCTTCCAATAGAGGTCCGCGCCGGAGTCCCGGAAGCGCTCCTCCACGTCGGCATCCGCAGGGTTCAGCTTTGTGAACAGTGCGGTTTTATTCCCGCTTTTCGCCGCCGCGAATCCGGAGGCTACTACGGCTCCGCCCACTTCCTTCCGCTCGTTTCCCTGGTAGTCGATGTTGTGGTCCAGGGACACAGGCCCAATGATCAAGGTGTCGTATTGCTTTTTCATTTTGTCACTCTTTCCAACCATATTTTATTGTCAGAACAATTAAGGGGGAGCGGTATTTTGAACCGCGCCCCCCCTTACCGATGCACAGTGGAAGTTTGCTGAGAGCGTCAGTTTACAGGGGAAGTTGTTTTTGTTATTGTACAGGGCCAACTACAAAGGTAAACGCTCCGTCCTCTGACATATTAACATATGCACCTGGCCGCTCTGATTTCTGCCGTCAGGATCTTGCCCGCCGGTAATGCTGAACCCATTCACAAGAAAGGAACCGCTGGTAATTGCCAGCCCTTTAGCTGTAGTAAGTTCCACCGCGTTTTGCCGGTATGTCATGTACGTAGAGGCATCTTCGGCGTTGGCCGTCATCATCCAAGGCCATGACAAAATACCAGACATAGCAGCTTCTTACCACATTGTTTCACAGAACAGCATTCCTCCTGTAATTATTTTGCTTTAGCACTCCTGGACTTGTAGTTTTTCCAGGCGAACAGCAGCACGGAACCCACCGCGATGAGAATGAAGGCGCAGCTGATGGGCCGGGTGAAGAAAATCTTGAAGCTGCCCTCGGAGATGACCATGGCCCGGCGGAAGTTCTTCTCCGCCAGGGGGCCCAGAACGATGCCCAGCAGGATGGGCACCAGCTGGAAGTCCATGCGCCGCAGGAAGTAGGCTACAATACCGAAAATCAGAATGATGAAGATATCATAGACCCGGTTGTTGGTGGAGTAGGCCCCGGCGATGCAGAAGGTCATAACGATGGGGGCCAAAATCTCGTAAGGGAGCCGGGTGATGTGGGCGTAGAACCGGGTGAAGCCGCTGCCGATGATGTACATGAAGACGTTCACCACAATCAGGCCCAGCATGATGGCGTAGAGGATATTCCCCTGCTCGGCGAAGAGCGTGGGTCCCGGCACCATGCCGTGGAGCATGAACGCGCCCATGAGGATGGCCGTGGCCCCGTCGCCGGGGACGCCCAGGGTCAGCATGGGAATCATGGTGGCTCCGCAGGCGCCGTTATTGGCGGACTCGGAGGCCGCCACACCCTCGATCTCGCCGTGGCCGAAGGTCTCCGGGTGCTTGGAGGACTGCTTGGTCTGATTATAGGAGATGAAAGCCGCCAGCCCCCCGCCGGTGCCCGGCGTCGCGCCGATGATGACGCCGATGAGGGAGCCCAGTCCAATGGGCTTCCAGCAGCGGCGGTATTCGTCTTTCGTGATTTTGTCCTTGGTGATAGCGCTGGCGCTGATGGATTTATGGTCCGTTTTCGGGTTGTATTTGGACTTCATCAGGATTTCGGAAATGGCGAACATGCCGATGAGGGCGATGATGAGGTCGATGCCCGCCATGAGCTTCCGCTGCCCGAAGATGAACCGGGCGGTGCCGCTGATGTTGTCCACGCCCACTGTGGCCATAAACAGGCCGATGCAGGCCCCGATGAGCCCCTTGAAAATGCTGTTGTTGGAGACGCCCGCGATGACGGACAGGCCGAAGACCGCCAGGGCGAAATACTCCGCCGGGCCGAAGAGCAGGGTGATCTTGGCAATCAGCGGGGCCAGGAACAGCAGGGCGAAGGCGCTGATGAGCCCGCCGATGGTGGAGGCGAACAGCGCCATTTGCAGGGCCTTGAACGCCTGGCCCTTCACCGTCATGGGATAGCCGTCAAAGAGCGTCGCCGCGTTGGCGGAGGTTCCGGGTGTGTTGATGAGGATGGCCGTGATGGACCCGCCATAGGTGCCGCCGCAGTAAATGGCCAGCAGCATCAGAATCGCCATGGTGGGGTCCATGCCGTAGGTCAGGGGGATGCAGAGGATGATGCCAAGGTCCGAGGTCAGGCCGGGGATGGCCCCCACCACGATGCCGATGGCAAGGCCCAGGGGAATGACCAGCAGGTTCTGCCACTGCATCAGGATGCTCAGTCCGCCTAAAAATTGTTCCATAAGCGTTCTCCTTTCTTGTCAGGGCAGAGAGACATGGAGCAGCACCTTGAACACGTAGTACACGATGCCCACCATGGCCAGGGGGATGGCGTAATAATACCACTTCCGGGCGCCGTAGTAAAGCATCACCGCCAGGACCAGCAGCACCGTGGAAACCACGAAGCCCAGGGGCTGGATGATGAGGCAGTAGGCCACCAGGAAGAGGCAGTAGACGATGGAGCGCAGCTCCTTTTTAAAAGCGCCGGAGCGGAAGGAGTCCGCGGTAATCACCAGTTCCTTCTTCTCCCTGGCGAACAGGCCCTCCAGAAGCAGGCCGATGGCGAAGATGAACATGCCGCCGATGGCGATTCGGGGCAGGGTCTGGGCGTTGACCGCTCCTTTTTCCATGGTCTGGATCTGGGAGGGAATCAGCAGCCACAGCACCGCGCCCACGACGGCAAACACCGCGCCGGAGATGATTTCCGTGTTGTATCTGAGTTTCATCGCGTTCACCTCATTTTGAGAGTGGACGCCCCACATCCTTGCCGGGACATGGGGCGCCGTGAAATCACTGGACCAGAGGGATGTACTTGGCCATGGCCTCAGTCTGAGAGGCCACCATGCCCAGGATCTCGGAGGAGTCGGCCTCCCAGGCGGCCATGCCCATGTCGGCCATGAACTTCTGGAAGTCGGGCTCGGCGTAGACCTTCAGCACGAAGTCCCGGAGGATCTCCTGCTTCTCCGCGTCCACGGTGGAGCGGACGGCAAAGTAGTCCATGCCGGTGAACTCGATGTCGATGCCCTGGTCCTTGAAGGAGGGGATGTGGCCGATGCCTTCCACGTCCAGCCCCTCGGGGATGAAGGTGCCAAGGCAGTTCAGCTCGCCGTTGATGACATAGTCCCGATAGGTCGGGGGAGAGCCGATGGCCACGTCCACATGTCCGCCCACCAGGGCGTTGATGGCCTCCTGTCCGCCGTCATAGGGGACCGCCTCGGAGGCGATGCCCAGGGTGGCGAAGAGGGCGGAAATCATGGTGAAGCTGTCGTTTCCGGGGCCGCCGGTGGTGGCGTACTTCACCGTGTGTCCGGAGTTGGCGTAGTCGATCAGGCCCTGGATATCCGTGATGCCGCTGGAAGCCTGGGTCAGGATGACGAACTCCGTGATGCGGATGCCCACCAGAGGGGTGATATCCTCAATGGTGTAGTCCACGCTGATGAAGCTGGGGGTCAGGGAGAACAGGGGGCCGTTGCAGCAGAAGAGGGTGTAGCCGTCGTCCGCCGCCTCCAGGAAGTCGTTCATGCCGATGGTGCCGGAGCCTCCGGTGTGGTTTTCCACGATCATGGGCACGCCCAGGAACTTGTCGCTGTAAGAGGCGATCTGCCGGGTGATAACGTCCGGGCCGCCGCCCAGGCTCCAGGGCTGGATGATCTTGATCTCCTTCTCGGGCCACTTGGCGTCGCTGGAGGAGGATCCGCCGCTGGGCTGGCTGCTCTGGGCGGGCTGGCTGCCGCTGTCGGAGTCTTTAGCCCCGCCGGAACCTCCGCAGGCCGCAAGGCTCAGGACCATCAGAAGAGCCAGGGCGAGAGACATCAATTTCTTCATCGTTCATTCTCCTTTTCATTTGTTTTAATAAATTTCGGCGTAATGACGCCGGAATCTATTTCAAGGGTGATTGCCTGGAACCCGTCAGGCTGTGAGAAATAAGGGGGATAGCTCCGCTCATCGGAAAAGAGGAACTTGGGCGGATGAGGGGCCCGCCACTGGGTCAGGCGCTTGTAAACCTCCGCGTTGGCGCTGTTGTAGCGGCGGTCGGAGCTGGCGGTGGTGATGACATACTCCAACGGCATATCCTTCATAAATTGTTCTGAAATTGAGTCAATTTGCCCGTGATGCGGCAATTTGAGAACGTTCCCATCTTTGAGCAAAGAAGAAGGCAGCTCATCCCACTCCCGGGGGCAGCTGTCTGCGGCCGACAAGAATACGATCTTCGCCGTCTCGAACCGGAGCAGCGTGCTGGTTCGATTGGACATGGCATCCAACTTTGTCAAAAGCTCCGTGACGGCACTCTCCTGGCCGGCCGAGGCGTAGGCTTGTTCTACCAGTTCCATGTACTCCCGGATGTTCCGGGCTTTGGGGGCCAAGACCTTCGCGTTGAGCTCCGGACCCAAGCGGAGCGTATCTCCCGGTCCGACTACAGTGACGGCAGTTCCGGCTTTCATAGCCCGCAGGAGAATCCGGCGGTATGCGTTTAGTGCGTTGGTGTACAGGGGAACGCTTCGAAAGGCGTCCGGTGCCGGCCGGAGCTCGCAGCCCTGCAAAAACGGCTCCACGGGGTAAGGGACGTACAGTTGTTTTACGGAGCACCTCTCGAATATGGGCTCCAAGCCGCAGACGTGGTCCTCGTGGATGTGGGAAATCAGCACGGCGTCCAATTTCGTGACATTTTCTCGACGCATGTAGTCCGCCGCCCGGATGCGGTACGGGTCCCCGCTGAACTCCGACTCTAAGGCGCTCCCGCCGTCCAGCAGAGCGGTAAAGCCGCCGGAGCTTTGAAACAGGATGGCGTCGCCATAGCCCACGTTGATGATGGTGATCTGCATCGCTTCACCTCTTTTCCGTTAAGAATTATTCCAAATGGACTTGCGTGCGCGAACTGGAGCTTCGCACGATCAATTCCGTGGGAATTACAATGCGTGTTTCGCCGGATGGTTTGCCCTCAATAAGGTCAAACAGCTTTTCGGCGGCTAACTGCCCCATCCGGTCCATGTCGATGCGGACCGTGGTCAGTTCCGGCTCCACGATCCGACTAACGGAGCTGTCATCGAAGCCGACGATGGCCACGTCTTCCGGAATACGAAGTCCTGCCCGGATCACGGCTTTCATGGCCCCAGCCGCCACGGTGTCGTTGGTACAAAAAGCAGCGGTAGGCCGGTTTTCCAGCTGTAGCAGATGGGCCATGGCCTGCTCCCCCGCCTCCAGCGTAGGGTCAATTTCCAGAATGTACTGGGGATTTATCTCCAGGCCTCGCCGTACCAGGGCATCCACATAGCCTTTATAACGGGCCTCGTTGACCTGGGGAGAAAACCGCCCGGCCAAGAGGCCGATTTTCCGGTGTTTCTGCTCATACAGGTGGTCTACGGCGCTCATCGCACCTTCGTAATGGCTGGTGGTGATGCACAGGAGGTCCTCCATATCCAGGACGTTGTTCAGCAGCACCACGGGGATGTTCTGCTCACGGAGCCTGTCGATAATCGTCTCGCCGGCCTCGCCCACGAAGATGACGCCGTCCATCTGTTTTTTGATATATACCTCACCATTGGGAAGCAGCACGTCCTGATTGGTCACCACGAATACGCTGTAATTCCGGCGGGCGCTCTCCCGCATGACTGCCTCCAGAATGGGGGAATAGAACGGATTCAGCACAGCCGGAGACTGCTTTTCGTTGATAATGAAAGCGATGTTCTCCGTCTGCTGCCGGACCATGGCCCTGGCGATGGCGTTGGGGGTATAATTCAGGCTTTTTGCCGCGGCGTATATTTTGAGTTTAGCTTTCTCACTCACGCTGTCCGGCTCGGCATAGGCGCGGGAAACGGTGGTCTTCGAATAGCCGCATTTCTTCGCTACGTCAATGATGGTGGACCCCATATGGCCTCCCGTTGGGAACGTTCCCATTTGATCTTGATACAAGGATACTCTATCTTTTGGAAAAAAGTCAATAGCAACTTGCCGCCCCGACAAATTTTTGGGGGATATACCAAAATTAACCATCCTTTTTGGTCAATTACCTTAATTTGAACTTTGTTTTCCATCAAAAGAAAAGGCTCTCTCGCTCATGCGCCTGACTTCCGGGGCGGGCTTTTGGTTTATCGGTACTGTGCGCCCAGCAGGCCGCAGATGAAAGTGGGGCGGTCAAACGGGCGTTGCAAAAGGTATTTTGGCCTCTATCAAAAACCTTATGGAAACGATGGGCCTGACAATTGAACAGGCTGTGGCGGCGCTGAAAGTCCCAGGGGGCAAACGTCAGAAATATGGATTTGCTGGAACGAAGGAAACGCTCATACCGGGCGTGGGCTTCGGGATCTCCGGCAGCGGACCTTCAATTCCTCCAAGGCTATCAAAGGAAAGCGTAAAATTTACCACTATATCAATCCTCAAAAATACTAACAGCAGTTCGGCGAATACGGGCGGCACATTACGGTGACTTCCTCCTTGACGGGCATCGGCCCGTCTGCGTTGTCATCCTTGTGCTGTACTGCCTGTATCCCCTTCCCTTGTTGTCATTATTTCCGAGGGTTGCTGTAAATTACAGAAGCCCAGATACTCCTGTCATGCTGCCGGAGTACCTGGGCTTGTTTTATGGCATAGTCTCTGCTTGCAGTACGATTTTTATAGCCGGAAAGTCCCCCTGCGGAAATCGGACGGCAAGTCCGGCGTAACGCAGCTCTTCCCCGCTGAACCGGCGGCCTGTATTCCGCTCCACATAGAGCTTCTTCTGATCCAGATATGGGATTTTCAGAACCGCGGACAGACAGGAAACGTCATACGATGCGGCAAAGGCATAAAGGATGGCTTTCTCCCGTTTCCGGTCCACCAGCATCCAGGCACAGAGATTCCCGTCAAAGGGCGAACGAAGCCGGTAAAACGTGCCGCCCAAAATCAGGTCCCGCTCCTCTTTATACAGCGCCAGATGCTCCCGGACTTGCTCCCGCTCTTCTTGGGACAAGTCGAGAATATTCAGCTCATAGCCCATATTGGCCGAGGATGCCAGCGCGGCTCGGGTCTCAAAGGGTATCATCCTTCCGGTTTGATGGTTGGGAACGGCGGACACATGGGCGGCAATGGCGGAAGGCGGGAACATATAAGACGCGCCGTATTGGATAGACTGCCGGTCCAGGGCGTCGGTATTGTCACTGCACCAGGTCTGAGGCATATAGAAGCTCATGCCGGGATCAAACCGTCCGCCGCCGCTGGAACAGTTTTCAAAGAGGATCTCCGGGAAGCGGGCTGTCAGCTCACGCAGGATACGATAGAGTCCCAGCATATAACGGTGGAAGAACTCCCCCGTCCGATCCGGCGGCAGGGAGGCGGAACCGGGGTCTGTCATATGGCGGTTCATGTCCCACTTCACATAGGACACCGGATAAGTTCGAAGAAATCCGCTCAGCGTATCCAGCACATAGTCCTGCACCTCCCGACGGGTCAAATCCAGGACCAGCTGGTTTCGCCCCAGCAAAGGCGCATCGTCAGGGAACCGGGCCGCCCAATCGGGGTGTGCCCGCATCAGATCGCTGTCCGGGGAGATCATCTCCGACTCAAACCAGATGCCCAGTTGGATGCCGTTTTCCCGGGCGCAGTCCAGCAGGGGCGTCAGGCCATTTGGGAATTTCTCCCGGTTTACCGTCCAGTCCCCCAGAGAGCTCTTGCTGTTGTTCCGGTGACCAAACCAGCCGTCGTCCAGCACCACCAGCTCAAAGCCCAGCGCCGCCGCCTCCCTAATCACAGGAAGCAGATTTTCCTCTGAAACGTCAAAATAGCACATTTCCCAGCTGTTCAGCAGAATGGGCCGGGTCCGCCCTGCCCACTGCCGGGGGAACAGCCGCTCTGTATACAGCTGGTGGAACACCTGGGACATTCCATTAAAGCCCTGGCCGCTGTAGACCAGTACCGCCTCCGGTGTCTGGAAGCGTTCGCCCGGTTCCAGCTTCCAGGAAAAGCCATCCGGGTGAATGCCGGTTGTGAGCCGCAGATGATCGTACTGGTCCCGCTCCACCCGAACGCAGTGATTGCCGCTATAAATCAGTTGAAGGGCCCGGACCTCGCCGCTGTGCTCCGCGGCCTCCGGCGCGCAGAGGGCGGCGAAGGGCGGATACTGCGGGCCGCTGGCTCCACGGGTGCTGCCGAAGGAAATCGTACCATGCCCGATCAGCCGCCGGTCCATTTGAAATTCCTTCTGGTGGGTGCCGTGGAAGGTCACCAGCTCTTCGCCGTCATAGGGCATATCCAGCAGAGCGCTGAAGGCCCGTTCCACCCAGATGGGGCCCGTTCCCTCATTGGTGATCTCAGCGGAGCGGACAATGGCGGCGCTGTCCTCCAGGACAGAATAGCGGAGCGTCAGCATCGCACCGGACGCCTCGTCCCGGAGTCGAATGGACAGGGTTTTGGTCCCTTTTCCATCCAGAGGGCGGATGTGGGGCAGGTCCTCCGGCGCGTACAGGCCCTCCGTGATCTCATAGCCCTGATAGCGGAAGCGTCCGGCGGGCCAGCCGTCCTGCCGCCGGAGGGCAAGGGAGCTCTCCCGGTAATCCCCCTGATGGGGGCAGGAAAACTCCTGGGGCTCCATCTCCAGGGAAAAGGCGGGCTCCTCCGGATCGGCGGCGGCGGCAAAGGTCCGCTTCACGGGCTCCGGACAGTTGGCGCCATGGTAAGCAGTCAGCCGGGGGCCCCAATAGCGGTGCAGCAGCCAGGCGTCTTTGTGAAGCTCACAGATATAACTGATCTTGCTGCTGAACAGATGAAACTGGCCGTTGTGAAACTGTATGTCAAAGGAATTCATCTTTCTGCCTCCTCTGGGTCCGGTAGTCTGAGGGGGAAATCCCCATTTCCCGGCGGAAAAATTTTGAGAACGCCAGCGGGTCCGTGAAGCCCACGGAATTTGCCACGATATAAATGGGATGGTCCGTGTGGAGCAGCAGCTCACGGGCCTTTTTGATTTTCAGCTTGGTAAGATACTGTTTTGGGGACATATGGTACTGCTCCTGAAACACATTGGAAAGGTAATTGGCGTGGACGCCCACGGCGGCGGCGACATCCGAAATTTGCAGATTGTCATGGTAATGAAGCTCCATATACTGCCGGGCCTGATAGGGGACAGACAGGCCGGGGTCCTTGGGATCGTCCGCTCCCAACTCCTCCAGCAGCGTGCCGATCAGGCTGTACATCATGCCGTTGGAGCGGAGATGGGTGGAAACCTGCTTGCCGGAGAGATTTAAAATAGACTCGATTTGCCTCTCATAATACGAGGCGTCCTGACAGTCCTGCACATGCTGCTTGGGCCCGCAGTGCATCAGGGTATTGAGAAACCGGGCGGACTGGATGCCGAGAAACCCGATCCAGCAGTATTTCCAAGGGTCCGTCTCGCTGGCCCGGTAGAGAGATACCTCCCCGGCGGGCACAATGAAAAGCTGATTCTGCCGGATCGGATAGGTCCGGTTCTGGATCTCTAAGGTTCCCTCCCCTCTAACAACAAAGTGAATGAAATGGTAGTCGCGGCGCTTGGGTCCGTAGAATTGACCGGGCTTGCACTGTTCAATTCCGCAGTTGTAGAACACGAAATCGGAAATGCTCTTCTTGGTGCGGTCGGTCAGCTTGTCGGTATATTCTCTCATGAGCGCATCATAGCACAAGCCCTTTTATTTTGCAAAACAATCTTAGAAAATGCCATGTACTCCTTTGAAATTTCTATGTTACGGGCTCCGGCGAAGTGCTAAAATGCAAGCGTAAAGAGGAAACCGCTTTCGGAAATTCTCACAAAACAGCGGTGTTTTATGGTGCGTTGGCCGCAATCGCTCCTTTTTTTCCGTATAGTAAGTGTGGAGGACGCAATGGAAAATCCTTACAAAATGTCATATCATATCGAGCCGCCCCAGGGCCTTTTGAACGACCCCAACGGCCTGGTTCAGTTCAACGGGACTTATTACTTTTTCCATCAGTGGAACCGTTTTGGACTGGACCACTCCTATAAAGAATGGGGCCTGTTTACCTCCCCGGACCTGGTCCGCTGGCAGAGTCAGGGCAGCGCCATTCTCCCCGACCGGGAAGAGGACGAACATGGGGTTCACTCCGGCAGCGCGGTGGTCCAGGATGGAAAGCTGTACCTTTTCTATACCGGCAGCAACAAGCGTGACGGCGTCCGAACCAGCCGCCAGTGCGCCGCGGTTTCGGAAAACGGGCGGAGCTTTCTCAAGCTGCCGGAATGTGTGGAAACGCCTCCCGGCTTCACCCAGCACCACCGGGACCCAAAAGTCTTCCGGGGGCGGGATTGCTGGTGGATGCTGGTGGGGGCCCAGAAGGAGGACCTGACCGGAGCGGTTGCCCTCTATTCCTCCCAGGACCTGACTCACTGGACCTATGAGCGGGTTCTCTACGACCATGACTTAGATCAAGTCTGCGAGTGTCCGGACCTCTTTTCCCTGGAGGGAACGGAAATTCTGGTGTGCTGTCCCCAGACCCGTAAACCCGCCCCGGACGGCAGGGGCGAGATCGTGGACAGCTACGCCTCTTACATACCCGGCGCCTTTGACGAAGATCTCGGCATCTTCCAGCCCGGCGGGCCCCGGCAGCGCTTTGACTGCGGCTTCGACTTTTACTCGCCCCAGACGTTTCTGGACCAGAACGGACGCCGCATCATGACGGGCTGGATGTCCCGGATGGACGATGAGCAGGAAGCGGCCTGTCCTACCAAAGCGTATGGCTATATCCACTGTCTGACCCTGCCCCGGGTCCTCACCTGGGAACATGATACGCTCTATCAGCGCCCTGTGCAGGAAGCCTACTCTCTGCGCCGGAATGGCCGGATTTACGGAAGGACGGCGGACAGCTTTCAGGCGGAGAATGGACATTTCGAGCTGCTGCTGAAACGGACGAACCCCGACGCGCCGCTGTCTCTCTCCCTGCGGGACCATACGGTAGACATTGCTTATTGGCCGGAAACGCATATTATGCGGGTGACCCGTCAGAATTGGGTGGGCGGCGGTATCCAGAGCCGGGAGATTCCGCTTCCGGAGCTGACCCAGCTGGATATTTTCAGCGACGCGTCCTCTGCGGAAATCTTTGTAAACGACGGAGCAGCCGTCTTCTCCATGCGCTATTTCACCGGCAGCGAGAACCTCCGCATCGACTACGCCGGTCTGGTTCAGGGAGAACGACTGGAATATTACACACTATAAGGAAAGGGAGCGAACGTATGGAAAACCGTCAAATCGCGGAACGGCTCATTGAGTTGGTGGGCGGCAGGGGGAACATTCAGTCCGTAGCCCACTGCGCCACCCGGCTGCGCATCATCACGGTGGACAAGGAACAGATCGACATGAAGGCCGTGGAAGATCTGGACAAAGTAAAGGGCAGCTTCTTCAACTCCGGGCAGTATCAAATCATCTTCGGCACCGGCCTTGTGAACAAGATCTACGACGAGGTGTAGTCCATCCTGGGCGCCAGCGGCGGGACGGCTTCCAGCGCCCCGGTCAAGAAGGAGGGCAACAGCTTCCAGCGGGCGGTCCGGGTCTTCGGCGGCGTATTTGTGCCCATTATCCCGGTCCTGGTAGCCACGGGCCTCTTCATGGGCCTGCGGGGGCTTCTGACCCAGGAGGCGTTCCTCGCCCTTTTCGGCATGACGCCGGACAGCATTCCCGCCAACTTCATCCTCTTCACCCAGGTGCTGACGGACACGGCCTTTGCCTTCCTCCCCGCCCTGGTGTGCTGGTCCACCTTCCGCATTTTCGGCGGAAATCCGGTCATTGGCATCGTCATCGGCCTGATGCTGGTGAACCCCGCCCTGCCCAACGCCTATGAGGTGGGTCAGCAGACGGCCTCGCCGTTGTACTTCTTCGGCTTCATCCCCGTGGTGGGCTATCAGGGCTCCGTCCTCCCGGCCTTCATCACCGGTATTGTGGGAAGCCAAATCGAAAAATTCCTGAAGAAGAAAATCCCCGATTCCGTTGACCTTATCTTCACGCCGTTCCTCACCATGCTCTCTGGAATCCTCCTGGCCCTGTTCATCATCGGCCCCGTTTTCCATCAGGTGGAGCTGGTCGTTCTGGCCGTGGTGGAGTGGCTGCTGAATCTCCCCGTGGGCCTGGGCGGCCTGGTCTATGGCTGCTTTGGACAACTGCTTGGCATCTTCGGCGTCCACCATATCCTGAACTTTTTGGAGATCAGCATGCTCTCCACAACAGGCTGGAACATGTTCAATCCCATCGGCACCTGCGGCAATATGGCTCAGGCAGGCGCGGTTCTGGCCGTGGCCATTAAGAGCCGGAACGCCAAGATGAAGCAGATTGCCTATCCCTCCGCGTTTTCCGCTACCCTGGGCATTACCGAACCTGCCGTTTTCGGCGTGACTCTGCGGCTGGGCAAGCCTTTCATCATGTCCATGATTGGCGGCGGCGTGGGCGGCTTCCTGGCCTCCATCCTGGGCCTGAAAGCCACCGGCATGGCCCTCACCGGCATTCCCGGTACGCTGCTGTATCTCAACAATCAGCTTCCCTTTTACATCCTGACCAACGTGGTTGCAATGGCGGTTGCGTTCGCGCTGACCTACACCATCGGCTATAAGGAAGAAGTGGAGACGGCCCCAGCTTCCGGCGGCTCCGAATCCCCGGCCCCTTCCGCGCCGTCCGCGGTCAAGTGCGCCCCCGGTACGGTCTACGCTCCGGTTTCCGGTACGGTTATTCCCTCCGAGCAGGTTCCCGACGAGACGTTTGCCACCGGTGTTTTGGGCCGGGGCGTGGGCATCCAACCCAGCGAGGGCGTTGTGGCGGCCCCCTTTGACGGCGAGATATCCACCGTGGCGGATACCAGACACGCGGTGGGCATCTCCTCCCCCGACGGCATGGAAATTCTCATTCACGTCGGGGTGGATACGGTGGCCATGAACGGCGACGGGTTTGCCGCTCTGGTTCAGGAGGGGCAGAAGGTCAAAGCGGGGGAAACCCTCCTGACCTTTGACCGGGCGAAGATCGCCGCCGCCCAGCATCCCGATGTGGTCGTAGTGCTGGTGACGAACTCCGACGACTACGAGAACCTGACCATCCATCCCGGCGAATGCAAGGCTTTGGATAAGGTAATTGAAGTCAAATAATTGCCGGACATCCCCGCGCCTCTCCTGGCGCGGGGATGTCTTGTAAGTGATCGGGAGGGACCGATGAACGTATTACGAAATGATCTGCAGAGAATGGCCGCCGCTGCTGAAGCGGCTTTCCGCCCCACGGACCCCTGGAGGCCAAAAATTCACCTGGCCCCGCCGGTGGGCTGGCTGAACGATCCCAACGGCATGTGCGGCTCCTAATGAGTGCCGTTCGTGCGGCGGGTATGCAGGGCGGCCTTTACCTTCTTACTGGTCTGACGACAGCTTGCCGATGCCCTTCTCCTCCAACAGATGCCGAAAGTGCAGCAGGGTCGTGGCGTCCGGGACATCCTGCTCGAAAAAGTTGATCCCCATAAATTTGCGCATGGCATAGCTGTCATAAATTGCGTCCTCTACTCCTTCATCGGATAAGCTGAACCAGCATTGCAGCAGATACATCCGCAGCATGGTTTCTATCTCAATCGGCGGACGCCCGCGTTTCCCAGTTGGATAGTGGGGGACGACCAGCGATACCCATTCTTCCCATGGGATGATCTCGTCCATGATTTCCAGAAATTCTTCCCGTTTTGTTTTCTTTTTCCGGCACCTGTATTCCATATCGCTAAAACTTTCCTGTTTCATACCCTGCGCCCCCTTTCCTTTATTTTATCAAATCTTCTATCATTTCGGGAAATTAAATCAGCGTTTCCCTAAATCAGCGTTTCCTTAAATTATGTTGCGCAGTGGCAGGCTCTGGGCGCGGACACCGCTCCCATGGCCTGGGGCGATGCGTTCACCACCATGCAGCAGGGCGCACTGGACGGTCAGGAGACCCCCCTGGTTTTGCCGGAGACCAAGGAGGACTGAGGGATGGATTGCTGTGCGCTGGCATGCCAGTACCATCAGGAGGGCTACAGCTGCGCCCAGTCTGTAGCCGAAGCCTTCTCGGACTGGACACTTCTGGAACCGGAGGAGCTGTTCGCCGCTGAAGGAGGCTTCGGCGGGGGCGTGGGCGGTTCTCACGAGGAGCTCTGTGGAGCTGTCAGCGGCGGCCTTCTGGTGCTGGGTCTGCTGTACCCCCATACAAAGGGGACGAACCGGGAGGGCAAACGGGCAATCCATCAGATGGCGAAGGAATTCCGGGAGCGGTTCGGGAGGGCCTTCGGGCATACCCGCTACAGCAATCTGCTCCGGGCCCGTCCCGGTGCCGGGGAGGGGACGCCCGCCGCCCTCTGGATGGGGCTGAAGGCCCACTGCGATATTATGATCGTCACCGCCGTAGAAGTACTGGAGGAGCAAAGCGGGCTCGCCTCCGTGGAGTGAGCCGCGGGGGTTGAAATCGAAATATGGGAGGCCCTCTGTATCCAGAAGGATACGGGGCCTTTTCTACTGTTTTGGACAGAATGAGGTTGCCCTTTGCTATCCCAGAGGTGGACGGAATGTTGTGGATTTCCACGGCTAAATTTGCAAACGTTTGCAAATTTAGCCGCGGAATATCAGACTTTTTGCACAAAGTACTTCTTTCCTTCTGGATAATTTGCCAAGAAAGCGACGGAGGCGAAAAAAACAGCGAAGTCCGGTTGTTTTCGCCGGAATTTAGAGTATAATGAAAATATCGATATGGAAATTCTCCCTGTCGAAAGGAGCTCTTATGTCAGTTACGATCAAGGACATTGCGAAGGTCTGCGACGTTTCGTATTCTACTGTTTCACGGGTCCTGAATGGGAAAAATGTCCGGCAGAATGCCAAAAACGACTGGATACTGGCCACAGCAAAGGCTCTTGGGTACAAGCCCCACAATATTGCGCGGCAGCTGGTGACCAAGGAAAGCGACACCATAGGTATGATTATTCCGGACGTTTCCAACTCTCATTATTCCGAAATTACGAAAAGCGTTCAGGATTATGCAAACTGGCTCGGGTATCAGGTGCTGATTTCAAATACAGATTGGGACTTGGTGAAAGAGTCCACGGCACGGGACTCTCTGTTGACAAAGAATGTAGCTGGAATTATCGTGATGCCGGTCTGCGACCGAAGTCATCTGATCTTTCGCTCTCTGGATGTCCCTCTTGTATTTTTGGGGACCAGAACAGAAGAAAAGCATATTGACTATGTAGTAATGGACAATATTCAGGCCACAATGGATGCTACGGAATATCTGATTGGCCGGGGATGTCGAACACTTGCATACATTGGCCGGAAGATATCCAACTACTCCTCACGGGACCGGATGGAAGGTTTCCTGCGAGCGATGAAGGAACACGGATTAAGCAGGGAAGCCATTGTGGCCAGTGCCGACAGCCTGGAATTTCCGGGGGGCTATGCGGAGACGAAGCGCCTGCTGACGCAGGTTCCCCGGCCGGATGGGCTGATTGTCTTCAATGATCAGTTGGCTTTCAGCGTGATGGCAGGAATTATTTCCTGCGGTTATGCGGTGGGCAGGGATGTTTTGGTGGTCAGCTTTGATGATTTACAGATTTCCGCCCTCCCTCAGATCAGTCTGACAACGATCACTCCCTCGAAAGAAGAGCTGGGACGGGTGGCGGTGGATTTGATTCTTCGACGGCAAAAGGAGCCTGAGGCGGAGCGGAAAGCTGTAATCGTTTCCTCAAAAATGGTAAAACGCGCAACAGGATGACATTTTCAAATGGGCTCAGAGAGGGGCATACATCTTGAGCTGGGAGAAAGTGAGGTGATTTGAATGGTTTAAACAAATTTATTTTTGTCCAAAACTTGCAAACGTGTGCAAGTTTTGGGCGGTGTACAGGGGGGATCTTGGGCCCTGTGCACTGCCAGGAAAACCTGCAAAACAGTTTGAAGAGGAAGAAAGGAGACTTCACGATGAAAAGATTTTTTGCTGTAATGCTGACGCTGATCCTGCTGGCGGGTCTGACCGCCTGTGGACAGTCCAGTCAAAGCGCTCCGTCCGGACAGAGCGGACCAACCGAGCAGCAGGACGCCGGAGGAGCAGACCGGGGCAAGACGGTGAACGTCTTTACCAAAAAGCGCGAATGGAACTGGGACCGCATTAAAGAAGCCTTTGAGGCATCCCACGAGGGATATACCCTCAATGTTGAAATCACAGAGGCAACAGATTATTACAACCTTCTGAAGACGTATGTCACTACCGGAGACTTGCCTGATGTCATCCAGACCATTCCCGGCTCCACCATTGAACTCTGGAAGGAATACCTGGTGGATATCGGAGACCTGGAAGCCTTTGGAAAGATGGCACCGGAGATTTCTGCTGAATACCTGATGGACGGCGCATATTACGGCGTTCCGCTGTTCGCGGAATATCACGGTGTCATCTATAACATGGCCCGACTGAAGGCGGCAGGAATCACCAAGGTCCCGGATACTCTGGATGAGTTCAAAGCCATGAATGAGGCCCTGGCTGCCGCCGGAGAACCCACAGGTATCGCGCCATGGAAAGGTGCATCTTCCATCATCGCCCATATGAGTGCCCCTGTTTTCGGTGCTCAGAGTGACAGCCTGTCTTATTACCGGGAAATTGAGTCCGGCACCCGGGAGCTGGCAGGAGACCGGGACTGGAACATGTTCCTGGATTATATGGATGCTGTTCGAGAGTATGGCAACAGCGACGCACTGAACACCGACAATACCACAGAGAGAAATGCCATGTATGTGGGCGAATATGCATGGTACGCTCATGACGGCTCCTGGGTTACGCCCGCCCTCCGGGCTACGAATCCTGATATGGAGGAGAATCTCCAACTGGGTGTGTATCCCTATTCTAACGATGCGTCCGAGAATAAGATCGGCGTCAGCACCCAGAGTCTGAGCATCATGAACACGGAAAACGTAGAGGCTGCGAAGGTCTTCGTGGACTGGCTGCTGGGGTCTGACGAGGGCTGTGACATTCTGGTCAAAGAATGCAACACCGTCATCCTGCGCACAGATTACGAGATGGATGCCGCAGATGTCGGCGCGCTGGCCGTTCAGGGCCGGGAATTGAGCGAGGCTGGTCGGGGAGCCAATAATTTCCGCTATATCTCCGATGCGGTGATTCTTAACTGCGCCGACAGTATACAGAAATATATCGCCGGAGTTGCCGACCGTGAGGCCTTCTTCCGGGAGATGGAGATCCATATCCAGAACGGATGACAGCTGTCCGGCGGCGGAAATTCCCGGCCATTTCCGCCGCCGGAGGTTGGAGTAGGGGGCGGCAGGTTCCGAAAGAATAAGCCCTCTTTGCGGCAGGATGGACTTTAATGGAGGAAACGTTTTATGGAACACAGGAAACGATCACTGTCGCGGCGGCAGTGGAGCTTTTGGGGATACGAGCTGATTTTCTGCGGCATTCTGGTTATGATGTTTCTGCTGATGAAAATCATCCCGTTTTTCCTGAGCATTGGGTACGCCTTTACAGATTGGAACGGCGTGTCCGGCACGGTAAACGCCAACGGTCTGGAGAACTTCAGCAGGCTGGCGCGGGACAGCCAGTTCTGGTATTCTCTGAAATTTACCATCGGGCAGTGTTTGGTGGCGGTGATCTCGACGAACCTGATTGGTTTTGCACTGGCCTACTTTCTGGTAAAGCCGCTGAAGGCGCGGGGGCTGATGCGTGCGGGCTTTTATCTGCCCAATGTCATCGGCGGGCTGGTTCTGGGCTATATCTGGCAGTTTATCTTTTTGAAGGTTTTCCCCGCCCTTGGGCAGCTCACGGGAATTCACCTGTTCAATCTTCTGTGGCTAGGCACTCCTGCCACGGCGTTCTGGGGCCTCTGCATTGTGCAGGCATGGTCCACCATCGGCTATTTCATGCTGCTGTATATTGCCGGCTTTGCAGCGCTTCCGAATGAGTGCCTGGAGTCGGCACGGGTAGATGGAGCCGGTCCGGTTCAGACCCTGATTTCCATTATCCTTCCGCTGATGCGGCCCACCTTTACACGCTGTTTGTTTTTAAGTATTGTGAACAGCTTTAAGATTTATACGGTGAACCTGGCTCTGACAGAAGGAGGCCCCTGGGGCTCCTCCGAGGGGATTGCCATGAATATTTACAAGACGGCGTTTACGGAAAACCGCATGGGCTACGGTTCAGCGAAGTCTCTGGTATTCACTCTGTTTGTTGTAGCATTTACCGGATTACAGCTCTTTTTGACTGGACGAGAGGAGGTTGAAGCATAATGGGAACCAGACAGGAAAGACGGAAGGCAAATATACTCACAGTAATATTTCTATTGCTGTTATCGGCGGTGCTGCTTCCTTTTGGAATTATTCTGCTCAATTCCTTTAAATCCCTGTTGGAGATTGCGCAGAACATTCTTGGTCTGCCGGACCAGTGGGGCGTTGACAATTACCTCCGGGCGTGGGATATTCTGGAGTATCCCCACTCATTTTTCAATACGCTGGTTGTTACGCTCCTGGGCAACGCTGGCCTGATTATCTTCGGAACGATGACGGGATATTGGCTGGCGCGGCACCGGAACCGGCTGAACCGGGCGTTGTACCTTCTGTTTCTGGTGGCCATGGCCATTCCCTTTGAGGCCTGTATGATTCCGGTCATGCGAGTGACAAACCTCTTCCATCTGAACGGAAGCCTGACAGGCATGGGTATTTGCTATTGGGGGCTGGGTGCGTCTACGGTGGTGTTTTTGACCTACGGCGCGGTTCTAAACATTCCCCATGAGCTGGAGGAATCCGCCAGAATCGATGGCTGTGGGCGTCTGCGGCTCTTCTGGCAGATTGTGTTTCCCCTGCTCAGGCCCATTGTGGTCACATTCACCATTATGAATACCTTCTGGTTTTGGAATGACTACCTGATGCCGCAGCTGATGCTGGGGCGGAACCGGACGCTCTATACCCTTCAGCTGAACATGCGCTCCATGTTTATGGAATATTTCACCATGTGGGATGTGGCCTTAGCGGGACTCGTAATGATTCTGATCCCGACTGTCATTTATTTTGTCGCGGCGCAAAAACATATTATTGGAGGTTTGACCTCCGGCTCGGTTAAAGGCTGAGCACAGGAAGGCGGAGAATTTTATGAGAGGCAATCAGTATAATGAGCGGCTCAGGGGAGCTCTGGAAGCGAAAAAAGTGTTGGTAATGGCCCATCGGGGTGTCTCAGGGGCAAATATTGTGGACAACACCATTGAGAGTTACGATGTTGCGATTCGACATGGGGCAGATATCGTGGAGGTAGACGTATGCTCCACACTGGAGGGGGACCTCTTTGTCCTGCATGACGGCATGGAGCCCATGGTGCTGGGCCAACAGGAGAGCATCATCCACATGCACACCGCAGAGGTGCAAAAGCTTCGCTATCGTAATAAAAATAACACCCGCATTGATCATCCGATCAATACCTTTGACGAGGTCCTGGAGCACCTAAAAGGGCGCTGCCTGATTAATGTGGATCGAGGCTGGGTCTGTTGGGAGTCGGTTTTCAGGGCGGTACTGCGGCACAATATGGCAGATCAGATTCTGTTTAAAAGCCCTCCGGAGGAAAAATATCTCCGCCAGATGTCGGAACAGAAAGAGCCTTTCATGTATATGCCGGTAGTTTGGTATCCGGAAGAAGTGGCTGCGGCGGAGCGCTATGATCTGAACATGGTGGCAGTGGAAGTGATCGGCTATCGGGAGGACGCGCCCATCATGGAGGCCGCATTTCTGGAGAGCCTGCGGCAGAAGGGACTAATGCGTCTGATCAGTACACTGACCCTGGCGAATCCGCTGGCCGATGTGGAGGCAGAATTTAGAAAATGGGGAAATTCGCGGATGAAAGGGGCTGTGCTGAATGGAAATATTCTCCTTTCTGGTGGTCACGACGATGACACCTCGCTTCTTCGTGATCCGGATTTGGGCTGGGGCTGGCTAGTGGAGCGTGGATTTAACGCTCTGCAAACGGACTGGGCACTGGATATGAACCTTTATCTTCGGGAGAAGGGGTACAATCCATAAATTGGACTGTGCGTTTATAGAGAAGAGAAGCAGCAAAGGGGGAGAGATATGTTATTGCTGGACTTTATCAATGTAGGCTATGGAGACAGCATTCTGGTTCAGGAAATTCAGGGGGGAGAAACGGTCTATACCCTGTTGGTGGACTGCGGCGATACCGAGGAGGCGGCCGGTTATGAGCGGCAGCGTATCCGTACCTGTGACTATTTGAAAAAAGCAGGAGTCCGGCGGATTGACACCCTGCTGATTACACATCTGCACAAAGATCACTTGGGAGGCCTCCTGCGGATCGCGGAAGTCTGTCCAATTCAGCGTATTGTGAGCAGCTATTATCCCCCTAGAAACGCGAAATCCCTGCGCAAAAGAGCGGAAGGATATCAGGCGGGAGCCCAAGCGCTGGCAGAAGCGGCGGGGATTTATCTGGATGCGCTTCGAGTCATGGAGCGATTTGGGACCCGGCAGCAGCTTCTGCAAAATTCCTCCGAGACATTACGGCTGACGGATTCGCTTTCTCTGGACTGCGTTCAGGGCTGGAAGGACTTTAGTGACCGGCAGGGGCGTATTCTGGATGCGTTGTATCAGGATGATATTCCCCCGGCGGAAAGCGATATAAACTGGCTTGACTGCTGCATTAATTGCCTCAGCATTGTATCTTTGCTGCGCTATAAGGGGAAACGGGTCCTCTTGCCGGGAGACGCAGGCCTCAGCTTTTGGAATGACCATCCGCTTCCGGAGAACTGTGATATCGTCAAATTGCCGCACCACGGCCACCGGGACGCCTTCAGCGCGGAATTGTTTCAAAAGACAGACCCGAAATATGTGGTGGTGTCCGTATCCAATGAGCGGACAGATGACTGTCCCTGTGCCGATCTCCCTCGGATGTTAGAAGGAAGGGCGTTGCTTTTTACAGACGCCGTGATGCTGCCTTATTCGGAAGATGTTCCGTCCCGAACAGCGGTGCGGTTTACTGTTGACGGAACAGGACGACTCTATCCGCCGGCTTTGCTGTGAATAAAGAGTGCTTCATATTTGAGAGGGCTGCTCAGATAAGGTCAAAAACGAGGAGTGATGACTTTTGCCGTCAGTGCAAAATTTTTTGATTGTGGACTGTTGTCCGGTATATGTAACAGACTGGTAGTTTTTTATGGTAAAAGGTTATAATACTGCACTTCCAGATAAATCCTGACTTGATAGCTTTCCGTGTATACGCTTTTGCACCTGATGTGCAATAGTCAGAACAGGTAGCGCCCACCCAGGAGAACGGAGGAATGACACTTGGCTAACCCCGCTCTGTTGGTGAAATAGGAAAACACACTGCCAAATGGATTTTATGCTTTGGCGGGTCAGCCCGCCTCGGCGGTGTCAGACGCCACCACCGTCCTCTCCAACGAGAAGACCTGAAAAGCGGTGGGCTGGGTGCTGGTGGCGATCCTCTCCCCCCTCATCCTGCTCATCGCCTTTTTATGCGCTCTGGGCTCCGGCGCCACCGAGCACAATATTATCACTGTGGAGCTGTGCTTTTACGATACCACCACCATCCCAGCGGAAACGCCGGAGGAGTACCGGTTGTGCATTGAGGCCATGCGCTCCAGCTTCGGTCAGCTGGATACCGCCATAGCCGCTATCAACGAGAATACAAAGGAAAGAATCAGCCTTGACGAGATTAGGCCCTGTTTGAAAAAAGATATTGCGCAAATAATGAATAAGAGTAAAATAGGGGCATGAAACGGTATGAATTAACAAAAGAACACTGGGAACAGGTAAAAGCAGTGCTGCCGCTGGAAAGAACAGGGAAGCGAGGCCGTCCCCGGAAAGATGAGCGGAGAATGCTCAATGGGATGCTCTGGATCGCCGCAGCAGAGCACGGTGGCGGGAATTGTCGGAGGCGTATGGCCCCTGGCAGTCCGTGTATGCCCGATTTGCTAAATGGCGGGACGATGGTACATTGGAAGCCATATTTCGCGCATTGTCCGCAGATGCAGATATGGAAACCTGAGCCTGGACTCTACCTGTATCAAGGTTCACGAAAGTGCCAACGGAGGGGGGAAAAGGGCGGATAAGGCGGTTGGGCGAAGCAGAGGCGGACTTAGGGATGCTCCACCTTGCAGCGTACGGCAGATTTTCGGTTTTCAATATGCCGCTCCCAGTTAATGGCATTGTCTGAAACCCTGGGGAACCGGCCCGGCCTGCGGTTGATGCGGTATTCAATGGCAGAAAGCTGCGGATTGCTTTTGATTTCTTCCCGTTTCTCTATCCCAAGGTAGGCACTGTCCCGGTAGACCACCTTATCATCTTCCCGCAGAAGCCTTGCCGCTACAGTGACATCGTGGACATTTACTCCTTCATCGGATAAGCTGAACCAGCATTGCAGCAGATACATCCGCAGCATGGTTTCTATCTCAATCGGCGGACGCCCGCGTTTCCCGGTTGGATAGTGGGGGACGACCAGCGATACCCATTCCTCCCATGGGATGATCTCGTCCATGATTTCCAGAAATTCTTCCCGTTTTGTTTTCTTTTTCCGGCTCCTGTATTCCATATCGCTAAAACTTTCCTGTTTCATATCCCGCGCCCCCTTTCCCTTATTTTATCACATCTTCTATCATTTCGGGGAATTAAATCAGCGTTTCCTTAAGATTCACCTCAAATATTAGTTATAGTTCATTCTATAATATATTACTTCCGAACTGAAAGGCCGGAAGTAATATGTGTCATGTTTTGCTCACCGCTGTTTACAGCGGTGAGCAAAACGGCTTGAATCAAATATATTATTTCCGAGCTTAAGCTCGGAAATAATATTTGACCGTATTTGAATGAATCAAAATCCCTATTTTATATATATTAAAATACACTAATAATTGGAAATACAATGCACGAAAAGAGAATGATCCGACCATGATCAGAGCCAGCAGAAGGAAGATTACACCACGCGAAGCATAGGCGATCATCAGCCTTCTACCGCGCTTTTTTCGCCTTGCTCTGACGGAGGCCTGGCGCTCCCGTACCGCCACGGTTCAAAACCAACTCTTTCTCGTCTGATTTTAGAATTATGGTAACTTTCTTACCGTCATAACCAACAGACAGAGCCGGGTCATTTGAAATCTTCAGACTGCCAACGCCGTCTTTACCGCATAGATAAACGCATTCGGAATCCATGCGGTTGATAAAGTACAGCCCCTGATCGGTCAGGCAGAAGTCGTAAGCAACAGCATTCCGAAACGGTCTTGCCTTGTGGGTCTTGGTGTCATACGCTGTCAGCAGAGAATTTTCGTTGATGAAGTAGATCGTCCGCCCATCAAACGCTATATTCCCTCCGGTGGGGATGTCCAGCACCTGCGTTCGCTGGATCGTCCTGCTCACCTCCGTAATCCCTTCATTTGTAATGAAAAAGAGGCTGTCGCTGTTTAGGAAAAAGCCGTAGCAGTATTGCAGAAACATCCAGGTATCCCCCACGGTATAGTCAATTCCCAGCAGAGATCGCCCGCTGTCCGTTATTTTCTCGAAAATAACCTGTTCCTCAAAAGTTTCTGTATCAAGCCGGACGATGGACACCTGGGTAGCGGTACTGTTGTAGCTGCCGACCCGATCCACATACTGCTCTGTGCGGGAGGCCATATAATAAATGTACGGGACATCCATATAGACGGCTTTGACAAATTCCCCATCCGAAAAGGCCCCGAACAGCGGAGAGAGGGGCAAATCCGTCAAAGCGCCGGCTGCCCGGTTTTCAAGAGTGTATCTCCGCGTCTGATCGTCGAAGATCACACTGTAAGTTTCCGACACACTTTGCGAGGATGAATTGAATATCCCGTTTGCGGATTCTGCGGCAGAGCAGCCGGACAGCGAGAGCAGCACCAGCAGGCAGAGCGCGGCAGCCCCGCGGCCTCTGACGAATTTTCTTCCAAACTGCCAGCAGTTTGTGTTTTGCCGCAGGACCCACCATACCATGAGGGCGCAGCACACAGCGGACAGGCCCAGCAGGGCCAGCAGCTCCTGGGGGGAACGCTCCGAAAAAGTCACGATGGGTTCACCTGTCAGCGAATCCTCCACAGAGGAAGTCCCTTCCAGGAATCCGGTTGCCAGCAGGAACGGCAGGGGCAGCGGCAAGCGATAGCAAATCTGTCTGGGCAAGCCGATGTACGGTATCAAGGTGGATGCCACCCCGATCACCACCGTCAAAGCATATTTCTTCACCAAAACGGAGGTAAAGAGCAGCAGGGCGGCGAGATACACCGAGCCAAAGCAGCGCAGGACGGTCAAAATCAGATACGCGGCCAGCAGGGAGATATTTTTTGTACTGCTCCCGAAACTGGCGATACTTTGAACAGGGTACTCCCCGTGGGGCAGGCCGTATTTTAATCCGAAGAAAGCAAAGCGAATCAGGGCCAGCCCTCCGCAGAGAGCGAACACGGCGCAGAGGGTCATGACGGCTTTGCTTCCGGCGCTCTTGCGGCTCTGGGCCGCCGTCCGCAAAAGCGCGTCCATCTGGCAGCTATACTCCGAGCAAAAAACCGCAGATGCCAAAATCAAAATGACAAGGAACAGCGGGAAGTCCAGCGTTTGGGCGGAAAACAGCCCCGCCCAGCCGTTTGTTTTCAGAAAGTAACGATTGCCGGTGTCCTCGCAGATATATAAATATTGCCGGTACGCGGCTTCAAACCCATGCTCATGGGCCAATACCGTGTTGATCTCCGCGATCTGCCGCTCATACTGTTCCTCTGTGATCTGGCCGCTGTAATAGTTTTCCTGGGATTGAGATCGGGTACTGCGGGCCTCCGTGATAGCCTGGGCCTCCTGCTCCAGCCAAGCGGCTTTTTCCTCTGTGCAGGCCCCGTCCAGCCGTTCCAGATACCACTCGTATTCCTCGCGGTATTCTTCCATCGCGCTGTTCTGCGGCCTGTCGGCCGCGGCCAGCCAAACCGTGCCGGCCAGGAGCGCGGCCAGGATATAGAGCAGGCCCCGCTGCATAACCATCAGTTTTTTCCATTCATAAGAGAAAACACTCATTTTGCCCTCCGAACACAGCGGTGACCGTTTTCCGCTGACAGAAAATAAATCATAGCAGCAGCCGCAAGGCCCGCGATCAGGGCAAACCATGCTGCGGCCTGCCAGGTCAGGACGGGGAATCCGCCCAGGTTTACAAACTCTGTTTTGCCCAGGAGAACACGGTTTGCCAGCAGAGAATAAGGGTTCAGCACCTTTGTCCAGAAGAAATTGGAGTAGGCGCAGGCGGCTCCGCTGACGGTCAGCGCCATACAGAGCGCTAAGTCAATGACAAAGGGGAGCAGGGCATTTTTCCAGAACATCGAAACCAACAGCCAGAGCATCCCCATCACCCATGCGCCGGCGCATTTGAGGGCAGCAGACAGGAGGACATACTGAAAAATGCTGAGATTGACAGAGACTTCCGCAAAGTTCGGGATCGCGAACACCGGCAGGGCCAGCCCTTCCAAGGTCTGAAAGGAGGCCGCAAAGCCAATCAGGTCGAGGAAAGAAAACCACAGCGAGGTCAAAAGCAGAAACAGGGTGGCCGCAAGGATTTTCGCCAGGACTGTTTTTCTGCCGCCGTTGGGACTTGCCAGCAGCAGCATATCCATCTGCGTCTCCCGTTCGCTCACAAAGGTTCCGATGATCCCATAGAGGCAGAGCAGGAGGGTCAGGACAATGGAAAAATCATAGTTCAGATAGTAATTGCACATTTCCCGGTAGGCAAAGGCGGGGATGGTACGGCCAGCATATAGGTTATAGATCGCGCCGCTCTCCCTTTGCTGGTAGACCGCTCCCCGTTCCCCATAGAGCGCGGCGCTTTGCCGCGCTCTATTTGCCGCTTGCTCCGACCGGCGGCTGTACTCATAGGAATACTGCATAGGCTGCACAAAATACTTGTCCAGCAGGTTCCTGTCGCTATACAGGTTCCCGGTCATCGTGCTGGGGTCATCGGTGGCTGTGCTTGCGGTCATATCTGACGTGGCCTCCACAAGAGGCTGATAAACCGCAAGCAGGCGTTCGATCTTCTCCGGGGTGATTTCCCCCCGGTATTCCTCATAGAGCTGCCAATGAAGCGTGTGCCAGCTCCGCTCTCCGTTCCCGTCCGTCAGATAGGAATAGGATTTGTATTCGCCATAGATTTTGAACAGGTTGGCGAGGCTGAACACCACAAAGAGCGCCAGAATGGAGCGCTTGCAGAACTGCTTGATAAATTCATACCGTATCAGGCGTACCATGGCGCTCCCCCCTGCAATAGTACAAGAACACATCCTCCAGGTTGGGCCGGACAGGCTGTGCGGTCTTGAACGGGCATCCGTCCTCAACCATGCGAAGGGTAAACCGTCCGTCCTCCTGTTTCATGTTGCTGACGCAGTACATATCGGTCAGCAGTGCGGCGTCCTCGGCCCCGGCGGTTATATTCCACACCTTGCCCGCAATGTTCCGTTCCAGCGCGGCGGGCGTTCCCTGCATGAGCAGCGTCCCCTGTTTCAGCAGCAGGATTTCCCGCGCGATGCACTCAACATCGGAAACGATGTGGGTTGCCAGCAGGATCGTCCGGCCCTGGGCAAACCGGGAGATCAGGTTCCGAAACCGTATCCTCTCGCTGGGGTCAAGACCGGCGGTAGGCTCATCCAGAATCAAAATCTTCGGGTCGGACAGCATGGCCTGCACAATGCCGACGCGCTGGCGCATACCGCCGGAGAGCGCGCCGATTTTCTTGCCCCGCGCGTCCGTCAGGTTCACCGTGGCAAGCAGCTCCGAAACTCGGGCCTCCGCTTCATGGGTGGGAATGTCTTTCAGCGCACACATATAGAGCAGGAAATCCTTGACGGTAAAATCCCGGTAGAAGATAGGATACTGCGGCATATAGCCGATTTGGGACAGGAACGCTTTGCCCAGCGTCCGCACATCCCGGCCCCCCACCCGGATCGTGCCGCTGTCCCCGCGCAGGATGCCCACAAAGATATTGATAAGCGTGGTTTTTCCGGCTCCGTTTTCGCCCAGCAGGCCGTACACGCCCTCGTTCAATGTGGCGGTAAAGTTTTTCAGCGCATATTTTTTCTTGTATTGCTTCGATACGCTTTCAAATGTAATCTCCATGTTATTCACCAAAGGTAAATGTAGACACCAGCGTATCCACTTCACCGATGCTGCCTCCGAGAAGCACCATGGCGGTCTTGGCCTCGTCCAGAAGGTAAATGCTGGGGATGCGGTAGAAGTATGTTTTATTGGAATCTTGAATGACTTTGGTGGCAAGCAGCTTGCCGGAAGCCGCTTCATAGACACGAACGGTCAGGCTGCCGTCCAAAACGGCGGTGGCGGCATAGTTCCCCCGCTCCGAGCTGTACACACCGTTACGGCCCTCGTTCTTAGTTGCGAAGGAGAGCGTGCTTTTGTCTCCGGTTTTCCGGTCAAGCCAGAGCAGCGTCCTGTCATTGCGGGTAAAGGTCTGGGGGAAAAACAGGCGGTCGGTTCTGCGTTGGATTTCCTCAATGCTGTAAGAGGACGGCTTGGTGAGCTTCAAATTGCTGCCGTCCAAGGCAAGGCTCCCATAGATGGAAAAACTGTTCTCACCCTTTTTGGCGGGAATGGACTGACCTCCGCCATAGAACATGATCTGGCTGTTGTCCTGGGAAAACGCAACGCCATCCACAACGGAAATTTGAATCTTGGATGTGCCGGCCTTTTTCGTCAAATCAAGCAGAGTGGTGCGCTTTTCTTTTTCCAGATCATACAGATACAGCCCTTTCAGGGTGGCGATTGCCAGCTTCTTTCCGTCCGTGGAGGCCGCTACACCGGTTTCGCTGACCACGAAGTCCTCCGTCAAAAGGTGATTGACCGCAATTTTCTTGGTCAGCGTAAGGGCGCTGTCATAGATATACGCCATCATGCCGTCATCGCCCATGCCGGAGAGAACATAGCCCTTGTCAATGGTCTGGACCTCAAAGGAGCGCAGGGGTGTTTCCGTTTTGGCCAGCACCGAGCCTGCGGCGGTATCATAGAGGTACAGCTTATCCGCCGCTACGAAAAGCTTTCCATCCCCGGCATAGGCGCACTCCCGGATTTTTCCGTCAAACTGGGAGGAATTAAACACACACTTTACGGGGCCGGCTGGCGCCGCCAGAGCGCTGGCTTGTCCGAAAGACAGCGACGCCACTGTAAGGAGCGCGGTTAAAAGCAAGCAAATCGTCTTTTTCATGTTTGGATTCTCCTTTATCCATTAAAATTATGCTGGCTTAAAATTCAAATACAGATACCAGCGTATCAAGTTCGTCGATACTGCCTCCGAGAACAACTACGGCGGTCTTGGCTCCGTCCAATAGGTAAATCCTGGGGATGCGGTAGAAATATGCGGGGTCGGAGTTCTCAATCACTTCGGTGGCAGCCAATTCGCCGGAGGCCACGTCATAGACGCGAACGGTCAGGCTGCCGTCCAAAACGGCGGTCGCCACATAGTTCCCCTGCTCCGAGCCGTATACGCCGTCTTTGCCCTCACCGCTGGCGGAGAAGGAAAGCGTATTGGCGCTGCCTGTTGCCCGGTCCACCCAAAGCAGCGTTCCGTCGGCCCGGGTAAAGGCCTGGGGGAAAAACAACCGGCTGACGCTGCTCTGCATTTCTTCCATTTCATAGCCGGACGGTTTTGTGAGCTTCAGACTGCTGCCATCCACGGCAACGCTCCCGTAGATGGAAAAGTCTTCCTCGCCATCTGCTGCGGGAATTGAGCTGCCGCTGCCAAAGAACACGATCTGGCTGTTGTCCTGGGCAAAGGCAGCGCCGTTCAGCATGGAAATACTGATGCTGGCTGTTCCGGCGTTTTGGGCCACGTCCAGGAGGGTAGTCAGGCTCCCGCTTTCCAGGTCATACAGATACAGTCCGCCCAAGGCGGCGAAGGCCAGCTTTTTCCCGTCCGTGGAGGCCGCTACGCCCCCGGTTTCGCTGACAACAAAATCTCCCTGCAAAAGCTCATTCACCGCGATCTCCTTCTTCAGAGAGAGCGAGCTGTCGTAGATGTACGCCATCATGCCGCTGTCGCCCATGCCGGACAGGACGTAACCCCCGTCAATGGCCTGGGCTTCAAAGTCGCGCAGGGGCGCTTCTGCGGTGGCCAGCACCGAGGAAGTCCCTGTGTCGTAGAGATACAGCTTGTCCGCCAGCACGAAAAGTGTTCCGTTCCCGGCATAGGCGCAGATCTGGAGCTTGCCGCCAAACAGGGCGGGGTCGAAGGTGCAGGAAGAAGGGGACTGCCCCGGCTGTCCGTCAGGGGGCGGAACAGAAACCACGGGAGTGTCGGATGGATCGCTTCCCGAAACCGCAGGGGCAGGGGCATCCGTTTTGCCGCAGGCGGACAACGCCAGGGTAAAAATCAGCACAAATGTGACGCAGAATGTTTTTTTCATTTTCATTTCTCCTTGCAGCTTAAGTCGATACATCCTTATATAATAGAATGGAATTGCTCTTAAAGAACGGGGCGAAGCCTTCGCCCCGCGGCACAGCGACGCAGTAAAGGGTGTTAAAATCCCCCAGCATATCCGGGTCAATCACGGCCTCAAGCTCCATGACGCCGCCTTTGCTCAATGTAATGGAGCAGGAGGTGCTTTCGTCAAGTTTCACCGGCCGGTGATCCAGGAAAAAAGCGATGCTGTAACTTGTTCCGGCTGTGCCGCACATGGTAAAGCGCAGGGTGACGGGAGCGGAGACCCGCAGGTTGTCATAAATGAGGCCGCCGTCACAGGAGAACGTATAATAGATTCCGCTGTCCAGCGTATCCATGCTCACACCGCCCCAGCCGTATTTGGGAAGCTCGTTTTCCACATACTGCGCTGTGACCTTTTCCTCCCGCAATTCGCTTTGTGAAAAGATTTTCTGGACGGGCGGAAGGTTTGAATGGGCGGCGGGCGCGTCCGCGTTGAACTGCAATTCAACACAGGATTCCAGCGTCTTATGATACCAGCCATAGCTGGAGGTGGATTCCATATCCGGCTGGAAGTCCGGGTTCGTGATGCTCACCACGGTCAGGGCCAGCGTATCGCCGGCGCTGCCGGTCACAGGCTCAAAGAGAAAGGAAAAGCTCTGATCCTCCTTTGCGGGGAAGCTATGGCAATACTCATACTCCGCTGTGGTATCGTTCACCTTGTAGGGCTGGGGCTGGCCGTCCAGAAACAGGAGAAATCCAACCGTATCCATCCTGCCGGTGAGGGAGAATCGGTAGTCCAGCCGAAACTCGCCGCCGTCATAGGGAAAGGGCAGACGCTCCCCGCTCTCGGAGAAATCAGCCGAAGCGGCTTCGTGGGTGAGCATTGCCAAAAATCCGGCATCCTCCTCCGCCTCCTCAAACGGATTTGCGGCGACAGCCTGTGACGGCGGGGGCGTACTGTCTGGAATGGCATAGTTCCCGCAGGCAGCGAGGGAAAAAAGAGCGCCGCACAGCAGGGGAACGGCAATCAATCGTTTTCGCATATATGGCCTCCTTTGCTTTGGTAGGTCGAGTATAACGGGCAAAGGTCAAAATTCGGTCAAGAAAAGCGAAATGCCGCCCAATTTTTTGGGCGGCATTTCGTTGTAAACGCCTATCAAATTTCCACATTATCAAAACGGCTGAATGGGCAGTTGCCTATTAGGCCTTGTTTGAAAAATGGCAAAACGCCGTCTTTGGGCATCTTTTTCCGCCAGGACTGCGTTGATTTGGCTTGAAATCCGTCAGGATTCCCGCGTCAAATCGCCTTGCCTGGCAAAAAAATCTGCCCCAATCCGGCATTCCGCCAATTTTCAAACAAGGCCTATTGATAACTGCCCGATAAATAAGAAATTTTACAGAAAAAATTTATTTTAAGCCTTCTTCCTTGATCTTATATATTCTAAATGCGCAATCCTTTTCCAAACGAATATTTGCCCAATTTCTCCCAATCTGTCTCACAAAATAATTTTCGTCCTCTGGAAATATCTGTTTTGTCATAAATCTTAACAGATCCAGTGCTTTGGCAGATTCTTTCAATACAATTTCAAGTGTACTCCATCCATCTATTACAGGCGAATATATTTCATGAATCATATCACAAAACAAATCGTTTCCGTTGATTGGTATTTTTCTTATTAAGTCCCCCTTCCTATCTTCAATCAGCATACTCTTTAACTGGGCATATTGTTTGCTGTCAAGCATCACTTCATATATTTCCATTTTCTCCTCCTGTTATTAAGGCTGTGCCGTACAATATTTCTTGCAATTTAATGGAGGCTTTCACGCAGGCCCCATCTGGTGACTTATTTGACAGTTCTATGGTTCCCCCATGCTTCTGGCACAGCACCCGGCTCACCGCCAGACCCAGGCCAAGGTGCTTGCCGGAGGTATCCTCGGAGTAGAACAGGGCGGTTTTCTTTTGCAGCAGCTTGTCCGAAAAGCCCGGCCCGTCGTCGGTCACGGTGGCCGACAGGATTCCATGCTCCAGACAAAAAGCCAGCCCGATTTCCCGCTCCGCAAAACGGAGGGCATTGGAGATCAGATTTTCCAGAACACGGTACAACAGCTCCCCGTCAAGGACGGCCCTCCCCTTCGGCACATGAAGGTCACAGGAAAAACGCACCTGGGTATTTTGAAACAGGATGGATAGAGAATCCGCCATGTGCTGTAAAAAATCAGGAAGCTCCACCTCTCTGAGGCGGACTCCGGTTTCTTCGATAGCCCCCAGGTCGCGCATGGTATCGGTATAGCGGCCCATGCGCTCCGCGGTGATACCGAGATTGGAGAGCGCCTTTTCCAGTTTTTCCTCCGTCAAGGTCCCGCCCCGGCTGTTCTCCTGCAAATATTCCACATAGCCGGTCATAATGGCGATAGGGTTACGCAGATCGTGGGCCACGGATGCCTGCAACGCCCGGCGTTCCTCCAGCATACTCCACATCTGACGGTTATTCTCATATAGGGTCTGCCGCATTTTCTCAAAGGCAGTACAGAGCTGGCCCAATTCATCCCGCTCATCAAAGGTAATCTGAAAGTTCAAATCCCGGTTTTGAATATGGGCGGTGGCGTCCATCAGGACAGTGATCGGCGGCTCCAGCACCTTGTGATAAAACCACCATGCGCACAAAGCAATTCCAATCACAGCAAACAGGAACGGCAGCAGCACCATACAAATCTGCGAAGTACGGTAGGCCGTTCTCGCTTTCGGGGAAAGCATGGAGTAGCTGGATTCAATACGCTCTATCCTGTAGCTCGTCTGTCCCTGATTCTCGTTGTGTTCCTGGCTGTCCGCTACCAGTTGGCCGAATGGCTCTGGTGAGCCGTCAAGGACATACCTCATCTTTGCCTCTGTGACCGTACCATCCGGGGCGGTTGTCTGCTGCGTCAGCCAGACCTCGTTGGAATCGGGGAGAATATGGTTTTGGAAACGATAACAGCCGAAAATCGCAAGGCCGCTGCACAGGAACACAATCAGCATTGTGACCGCCACAGCCTTCATAAAAGAGCGTTTCAATGACTGCCTTTTTATTTTTTCCATCGGTAGCCCATCCCCCAAACTGTTTCGATGTACTCACTTCCGCTGGCCTGCATGAGCTTCGCGCGGATTTTGCGGATATGCTCTTTAATCACGCTGCTGTCGCCCTCCGCGTCATAGCCCCATACCGCCTCATAGATGCGTTCTTTGTCAAAGACCTGATTGGGGTTAGAGGACAGAAATTCGATGATGTCAAATTCCCTCTTGGAAAAAGAAAGCTCCTGCTCATTCCAAAATACTTTTCTATCAGAGAGATTGATAATCAGCCCCTGAGAGGTCACGACCTCCGGCGGGCGGTTGTTCCGCTCGTCCCGGCGCAGATGGGCCTCAATGCGGGCAAGCAATTCCTGCAAGCCGAACGGCTTGGTGATATAGTCGTCCCCTCCGGCCCGCAGGCCGTTGACCTTATCCTGCTCTGTGATCCGCGCCGTCAGGAACAGGATCGGGCAGACGATATGGTTCCGAATGACCTTGCACAGCTCCAGCCCATCCATCCCCGGCATATTGATGTCCAGCAGAATGAGATTTGGTTTTGCAGTCAGCTTCGCCAGGGCTTCAGCGCTGCTGTTGGCTGCGGAAACCGTATAGCCGTGATCCTGCAAATGGGTGGAAAGCAATTCGGTCAGAATAGGTTCATCATCCACGATCAAAATTCTGTATGCCATGCGAACACCTCCAGTCTTTTTTATCATATAGGGAGAAAGTCAAAATTTGGTCAAGAATAAAGCTCAATGACATATTGCAATTATAGAAAGCACTGATTAAAGCAAATAAAAGCCAGGCAAACAGACGAAGGTAATGGAAACGACCAATAAAGGACCATATTGGGGGATAAATTCCTCATTTTTCCAGTCCCAGCCCGGTCGAAGGGCGCAAAAACCTTAGGCGGGGCATAGGGAACCGCCCGCCCTGGCAAGCATGTACAAATTTGCGCTGGCAAAGAGAACGTGTAATCGGTTAAGATTTTTTCTCAGACCCCGGTAAACGGTTTTTCGAAAACCGAAAATGTTCTTCACAATCCTGTAGGGATGCTCCACCTTGCAGCGTACGGCAGATTTTCGGTTTTCAATATACCGCTCCCAGTCAATGGCATTGTCTGAAACCCTGGGGAACCGGCCCGGCCTGCGGTTGATGCGGTATTCAATGGCAGAAAGCTGCGGATTACTTTTGATTTCTTCCCGTTTCTCTATCCCAAGGTAGGCACTGTCCCCGTAGACCGCCTTATCATCTTCCCGCAGAAGCCTTGCCGCTACAGTGACATCGTGGACATTGGCGGCGGTGGCCTCCACTGTGTGGACAAAGCCGCTCCCGGCATCCACGCCGGTGTGGCACTTCATACCAAAATGCCACTGGTTTCCTTCTTCACCGAGTGCATCTCCGGATCCCGTTTTTTCTCCGTGTTTTTTGTAGAGCCGGGTGCGCTGATCAGTGTGGCGTCTACGATGCTGCCGCCCCGCATCATCCGTCCAGCCCCTTCCAGGCAGCGGTTGATTGCATCAAACAACAGATGCCGAAAGTGCAGCAGGGTCGTGGCGTCCGGGACATCCTGCTCGAAAAAGTTGATCCCCATAAATTTGCGCATGGCATAGCTGTCATAAATTGCGTCCTCTACTCCTTCATCGGATAAGCTGAACCAGCATTGCAGCAGATACATCCGCAGCATGGTTTCTATCTCAATCGGCGGACGCCCGCGTTTCCCGGTTGGATAGTGGGGGACGACCAGCGATATCCATTCTTCCCATGGGATAATCTCGTCCATGATTTCCAGAAATTCTTCCCGTTTTGTTTTCTTTTTCCGGCATCTGTATTCCATATCGCTAAAACTTTCCTGTTTCATACTCCGCGCCCCCTTTTCCTTATTTTATCACATCTTTTATCATTTGGGGGGATTAAATCAGCGTTTCCTAAAACTCAATGACATATTGCAATTATAGGAAGCACTGATTAAAGCAAATAAAAGCCAGGCAAACAGGCGAAGGTAATGGAAACGTCCAATAAAGGACCATATTCGGGGATAAATTCCTCGCTTTTCCAGTCCCAGCCCGGTCGAAGGACGCAAAAACCTTAGGCGGGGCATAGGGAACCGCCCGCCCTGGCAAGCATGTACAAATTTGCGCTGGCAAAGAGACCGTGTAATCGGTTAAGATTTTTTCTCAGACCCCGGTAAACGGTCTTCCGAAAACCGAAAATGTTCTTCAC
>CAJTCG010000029.1 GCA_910574635.1 Oscillospiraceae bacterium
ATCTCGTCCATGATTTCCAGAAATTCTTCCCGTTTTGTTTTCTTTTTCCGGCATCTGTATTCCATATCGCTAAAACTTTCCTGTCTCATACCCCGCGCCCCCTTTTCCTTATTTTATCACATCTTCTATCATTTGGGGGGATTAAATCAGCGTTTCCTTTAGCAAGGTTGTCAAAACAACTTGCTTTTTGGCGGATATGGCTGACTTCACCTCATTTAATGAAGTCTATGCAAAGTATTTCACATCCAAACCCGCCCGGAGTTGCGTAGCGGTACGGACACTGCCAAAAGGCGTGCTTTGCGAAATCGAAGCAATTGCAGTCAAGTAAATCGTCTCTCAAAGGCTCCCTCAGAATTGTAGGAGCCTTTTTCTTATTTGACTAGAGTCTGTTTTGAACCCATCAAAACGCCGTCTTGGGGTATCTTTTTCCGGCAGGACTGCGTTGATTGGACTTGAAATCCGTCAGGATTCCCGCGTCCAATCACCTTGTCTGACGAAAAAATCCGCTCCAATCCGGCATTCCGCCAGTTTTAAAGCAGACTCTAGTGTTTCACCAAGCCAGGAATTAGAAGATAACAGGGTAAAGCTTCCTGAGTTTGCATCTGGCATTATCCAAGGAAAATCTCCAATGGACAGTGGAACAAAAGGTATTTCTGTACAGAGTCCATGCGTTGACCTGGCAGTGCATCTCCTCAAAAGAGGCCAAGGATTGGGACAGGCACTGTCTGGAAAGGATGCCGATTTCAATCTCTACCATATTCAACCAAGAAGCATGGATGGGAGTGTAGTGGATCTCCAACTGCTGTATGATCCGCTTGGCCTGAGCAGGCTCGAAAGCCTTATACAAAGACGCAATTGAGTGAATGTTCAAATTGTCCATGACCAGCACGTTTTTTTCACAGTGGCTGTAGTGGATATCCACCAGTTCACGCAGAAAATGAGCAAAATCTACCGCAGTTCTGGTGTGTGTAAGTTTCACAACCCTTTTGCAGGCCAGCGGTTCAAAGGCAACAAACAAGTCCACTACGCCACAGCGGCGGTACTCATAGTCCTCCCGTTCCACGCTCCTAGGCTTTGCTGGGATCCTTCGTTTCTCAATCAACTGCCGGTTCGTTTCATCCAGGCAGACTACCGAGCGCAGAGGGTCGTAAGGCTGCTGGTATACATCCAGAACATCCTCCATCCGAGCTACAAATTCCGCTCTTGGCTTGGGGATGCACCATTCCTTCTTTTGCCAGGGCTTAAGTTCATTTTTTTCAGTGTTTCCATTCCCGCTGTGTCAGAAATACTCTCCACCAGTCCCAAACGCACCAGTTCATCCGCAATCAGCTGTAATGTCCACTGTTCCCGTCCCTCCGGCGCCTTCAAGCAGGCGATGGCTATGATATGTGCCTCTACCCGCCCATCTACTTTTTTATGCCGGTTGACTTGCTCTTCCGCCCCAGTGCCGCTTCCACGCCCTCAGTTACAAATCGTTTTGCTATCTGGCAGATCGTGTTGGATGTGGCATGATACGCTTCTTTTATTTTGGCGTATGTCCACTCCCGGTTTTCTGGTATTTCATCCAATTTCAACAGTATCTGGGCATGTTTGATCCGGTATCCCTGGGTCCGTCCTTTTGCTATTATCTCCCTCAGCATATTCCGTTCTTCATTCGTTAATATCACAATGTATTTGTGGTTCATACTTCATCTCCTAAGGATATTTTACCACATTTCCCACTCCTTTGCTACTTCTATTTCCTAACTTGGTAAAACACCAGATTTATAGGATATAAATATTTTCCGCTATTCCGATCAAGCCTGTGTGGGCCGTTTGGGAGCATGGCAGCGTAATCCTGGGCGCTGCAGCGGCGCAGACAATAGCACAGGGAAAAATCACCTGTACTGATATTGGCGCCGAATACCTGATAACCGAAGTCCTGTTTGTCCTTCAGATGAGAATAGTGCCAACCTGTTCCTTCCATGGCCCGTGTGGCTCGCGAGGATGGCTTTTCTTCTCGATGACCGTATCATCTATGCTTAGATAGATGGGGGCACCCTTTGCCAGAGCCAGTTCATCTGCCTTCCGCAGCGCTTCTGTCTGCTGCTGTTGGGACACCTTTTGCTCGTCCCATTTGCCTTTGGACAGAAAACCCTGGTTTAGTTCTACAAAATCTGTTGTTTTGCTTTGGTCTCCCTTCATAGCCAGGCCGCATATGATCTCCGCAAGTCTCTTCTGCAGTACACTGCTTTGTTTATTTTTCAGATTTGCTCATTTAGAGATATAAAAATAATTTATCAATCTCAGCATTCAACCAGTTTGCAGGCTCTGGACAGCTCCAAAGCCAGGACCAGCGTCAGAAGCTCCGCGGCGAAAGGTGCAAGCCAAATAACGTCAATGCCCAAAAGAACCGGTATACAGAAAATCGCCGCCGCTTTCAGAACAACGCCCCGGCTCAGGGAGATGGCATCGGCCTGCAAGGTCCTCTTGGTGGAGTACAGAAAGGCTGTATAAATCAAGTTCAGCGCCATGGGGATAAAGGACAGACCAAACAGCGGCAGGGCGGCGGAGGCGTTTTGGACAAGCTCCGGGTCCCAGTTGAAAATTTGGATCACGGGTTCGGCAAAGAGAAACAGAAGCCCATAAATGACCACAGACAATATGGCATTGATGCGAATTCCCCAGCGAAAATATAGATTCATTCCGTCTGTATCCCGCTCCCCATAGCAGAGACCCCAAAGAGGCTGCAGGCCCTGGGCTGTCCCGGAGAGGATGGCGTTGACCAGCGAGTAGATGAAACTCAGGACGCTGAAGGTGGACACACCGATATCGCCCACCAGCTTTGCCAACATAAGGTTATAACAGAGAGCCGTTACCGGCGTGGTCAGTTGGGAGGCTGCTTCCGGCACACCTCGTTTGCAGATCTTACCGACTAATGCGCCACTGACAGGGAACCGCTGGAAGCGCAGGCTTCCCCGTTTCCTCACAAAATGGGACAGCAGGACAGCCACAGAAAATACCTGCCCCAGCCCGGAGGCGATGGCCGCACCGATCACCCCCATTTTCATAGGGAAGATGAACAGCCAGTCCAGAAAAATATTCGCCCCAGCCCCCACACACATCCCCACAAAAGATAACGTTGGAGAGCCGTCGTTCCGCACAAAAACGGACAAACAGGTACTCATCAGCATGGGAACAGAAAAAGCACAGTAATAAAACAGGTAATCCGCTGCCATGTCCCGCATGGTATGGCTGAGGGTCTGCCCGCCACTAAGGTCCACGATCTGCCGGGAAAATGCCATCCCAATGAGGGTAAGCAGCAAAGACGCAAGCATGGTCAGAAGGAACGCGGTCATAAAGGCGTGATTCGCCCCCTCCTTATCCGCACGTCCCATGCGGATGGCTATCACCGTCCCGCCGCCCATAGGGAACATCGCCGCTATGGCCACGGCAAAGGTAATGAAGGGAACGCCGATATTCACCGCCCCCAATGCCGCCGAACCAACCCCTTGGCCCACAAAGATTCCGTCCACCACATTGTAGAGATAGGTCACAAACAGCCCGCCCATAGCCGGGAAGATGTACCGGCATAGATTTTTCCGGCTTACGTTCAAAAAAACACCTCCAAATAAAATGAGAAGTGGGATAAACCCTGTACGGGCTTATCCCACTTCAACGATTTTTGATCGCAAGTCCTCTGACAAGCGAGGCCATTGTAGCACAGAAGATTTTTAAAGTCAAGCATCGTTTTAGCACTTCGGCTGAACTGGAAAATTGTCCCGGCACAATTGCAGAAACAACTTCAGCAGGGGTTTTCCTGTTACACTTTTGTAGTACGCCCCATAGGACAGCGGTTCCACGCCTTCGATTGGAATATAGGCCAGGGCGGGGTCACGCAGGGAGGGGAAGTCAGGCTGGACGGCAATCCCAAAACCGGCCCTGGCCAGCGTGATGCAGGCGTCGGCGGAGCTGCACATGAATAGATCAGAAACGCTCCGCCCGGTTGTCAATTCATGCTGGACAGCGTTCAGACTGTCGGGGCATCTCTGCGGGTCCAGCAGGAGCAGCCGTTGTGTTCGGAGATCCTCGCCGTCCAGCAGTTCTTTTTCTGCCAGCGGATGGCCAGCAGGGAGAACAGCCGTGACGCGGACCTGCGTCAGCTCCTTGTATATGCCGGTCTCTTTCTTCGGCCCTTTTTCCTGGAACGCCGTGACCACGTCCACGGCTTCCTCCTCCAGGAGCTGATAGAGGTGCTGGAATGGCACTACTTGAAAGAGAGGGTACAGTGTGGGACAGGACTCCGACATTCGCCGCAGTACATCGGGCAGCAGCCATAGTTCGTTGTGGCTGTGGCTGCCAATGGAAAAGAACTGCCGCTCATCGCTCACCGGCTCTTCAAACCGCTTCTTTGCCAGGGTGATGATATTCAGCACATTCCTGGCGTCATTCAAAAAGAACAGGCCCTCCTGGGTGATCTCCACCGCCCGCGTGGTGCGCCTGAACAGCTGCGCGTTCAGCTCCTCTTCCAAAGCGCGGATCTGATGGGTGACGGCCGGCTGTGTTACATTGAGCTGCTTGGCGGCTTTTACAAAGCTGAGCGTCTCCGCAACCGTCAAAAAACAGGTGAGTTGAAAGGTATTCATACTGGCTCCTCCGGAGATTGATAAAAGTCTTTAATACCTTATAACATTTTTTGAATTAACAATCAAGAGAAAATGAGTATAATAGCAAATATCTCCGAAAAAACCTTGTCCGCCGAACAGTCGGAAGGGCAACGACACTCTGTAAGGGAAAGGAGGGCGGGATATGTCGGGCGGGAGCCTTCTCTTGACCCTTCGGCAGATCAACATCTGCCTGGGGCTGTACGGAAATGAACAGCTGTCAGACTCCGGGATGACGTTTGCCCAGGTGTTCCTGCTGAACGAGATCTTCTCCATGGATACGCCCTGCGTCTGCTCCACGGAACTGTGCGAGCGGGTCGGATTTGCCCGGTCTTCCATCTCCAGAACGTTGAAGGAGCTGCGGAAAAACGGATATGTCCGGATGCGGATGGATCAGGCCGACAACCGCAAAAAGCGTGTGTTTCTCACGCCGAAAGCCTACGCGGCCAGAGGGAGCGTTCAGAAATACATGGAGAACCTGAACCGTTGTCTTGTCCGGGAAATTCCGAAAGGCAGCCTGGAGGGGATTGAGAGCACCCTGCAAACCATTCTTGACAACATACAGCAGGAAACACTAAGGAGGCCAACGTAAATGGAATATCAGATCGCGTACTTAGACATCTATGGAAACGCCGGGATACTGGCTGAGGAGATCAGCGGCATTCTGCACGGCGCGGAGCTGGTGAATCTGTCCAAACAGGAAATTTCCGATGACGCCAACAGCTATCTGCTGGTATTTGAGATCACGCAGAACGCAATCCCGCTGAAAATCATGGACATTTTGGAGAACCTGGAGGGGAAAACCAGCCTCTGCTTTGTTGCCTGCTGCATGGCGCTTTTTGAAGAGAAAGAGGATGTGGAGCACAATCTGCTTCCCTTCCTGCCGGATGAGTGCGACTACCGCGGACTGTTCTTCTGTCCCGGCCAAATCCCCTCCAGCGTGATGGACACGATTCAGGAGGCGCTGGACGAAAACCCGGAAAACAAGCAGGCGCAAGCCATGCTGGAAGCGTTTCAGCATGCGAAAAATCACCCTGACGCCGAGGATTTCCGAGAGCTGCGCCGCTTCATCCAGGAAAGTGGTATCTGAGGGGAGGAACCGTTTTTGATCAAGATACTTTTGAAGCAGATCGGGGAATACAAGCGAGATACTATCATCACGCCCGTTTTTACGGTGCTGGAGGTGGTAGCGGAGCTTCTGGTCCCCTTTGTGATTGCCAGCCTGATCGATAAAGGCATCGAGGCGGGGAATCTGCGGAACGTCTACCTTTACGGCGCACTGATGATTGTGCTGGCCTTTTTCGGTCTGGCCTTCGGCATCCTGGCCGGACGGTTCGCGGCCTCGGCCTCCTCCGGCTTTGCCTGCAACCTGCGGCAAAGCATGTTTGAAAACATCCAGACGTTTTCCTTTTCCAACATTGACAAATTCAGCACCGCGGGCCTTGTCACCCGTATGACAACGGACGTCACCAATTTGCAGATGGCCTTCCAGATGTGTCTGCGCATCGCTCTGAGAGCGCCGTTGATGCTGATTTGCAGCATGGTGATGTGTCTGCTCATCAACGCAAGGCTGAGCATGATCTTCCTGGCCGCCATTGTGGTGCTGGCCGCCGCGCTGGCTCTCATTATGAGCAGGGCCATAAAAATTTTCAGCAAGGTATTCCACCGGTACGACGGCCTGAACGCCAGCGTACAGGAAAACACATCGGCCATCCGTGTGGTGAAAGCCTTTGTCCGGGAGGGCTACGAAAACAAGAACAGGGCCGGTATTACCGGCTTTACACAGGCAGCGCCATTGCCTGAACAATTTATATTCAAGAGGAGGAATTTGAAATGAACGAACAAGTTGTCACCAATCCGCTGGGAACCGAGCGGGTTGGGAAATTGATGATCCGCTACGCCATTCCCAGCATTGTTTCCATTGTAGTCAACTCGCTCTATAACATGGTGGACCAGATTTTCATTGGGCAGGGCGTCGGCTACCTGGGCAACGCCGCCACCAATATCATCCTGCCCCTCACTTCGATTCTGTTGGCCCTGGGCATGATGATCGGCGATGGAGCCGCGTCCTATATGAGCCTGAGTCTCGGGAAGGGCCGGACGGAAGACGCGGCCCAGGGTGTGGGAAACGCCGTCGCTTTGACGGTTGGCGTCAGTGTGGTCCTGCTGGTTCTTTTTGAGCTGTTTTTGGAGCCGCTGTGCCATCTGTTCGGAGCCACGGAGGGGAATCTGCCCTACGCCCTGGAATACGGAAGCATCATTGTGTTTGGTTTCCCCTTTGCCATGATTGACGCCGCGTTCGGCAGCATCATCCGGGCGGATGGACGGCCAAAAGTGAGCATGATCGGCCTGCTGATCGGCTGTATCACCAACATCATTCTGGACCCCATCTTCATCTTCGTGTGCCATTGGGGCGTAAAAGGCGCGGCCTGGGCCACCATCATCGGCCAGATTCTAAACGCCGTCCACTTTGCTGCGTGTATGCTGCGCTTTAAAACCATTGAGATAAAAAAGCAGCACATGATCCCGAAGTGGAACGTCATCAAACGGATTTTGACCCTCGGCACATCCAGCTTTATTTCTCAGGTCGCCTCTGTATTTGTGATTGCGGTCATGAACAATTCCCTTGTGAAGTATGGGGCCATGTCCAAGTACGGAGCCGACATTCCTCTGGCGGCGCTTGGCATCACGATGAAAGTGAGCCAGCTGATCACCGGCATTGCCCTGGGCATCGCCACCGGCATTCAGCCCATTTTCGGCTTCAACTACGGCAGCGGCCAGTACGACCGTGTGAAGAAAACCTACAAGCTGGCCCTGACGAGCTGCACCTTGATTTTGGTGGCGGCCTTCTTCGTCTTCCAATTCTGCCCGGAGTATATCATCAATCTGTTTGGGCAGGAGTCGGATCTGTACATGGAATTTGCCGTGAAGTGCTTCCGGGTGTATCTGCTGGCCTGCTTCATGATCGGCGCGGGAGCCGTCACCGGCACCTTTTTCCAGGCCATCGGCAAGCCCATCCCCGCCGCGCTGCTCTCCCTGTCCCGGCAGATCATTTTCCTGATTCCCGCCATGCTGCTCTTTGGATACCTGTGGGGCGTGGAGGGCATCCTGTGGGCCGGTCCTGTTGGAGACGGACTGTCCGGCGTGATTTCCCTGATGACTTTAGGAGCTTCCTGGAAAAAGATTTTCAATAAAGAGGTGGCGGAATAATGAAAAGATGTGTCATTACCATCAGCCGTCAATGCGGCAGCGGCGGCCATACCATTGGAAAAACTGTGGCGGAGCGCCTGGGCATTCCCTTCTACGACAAAAAGCTGGTGCAGATCGTGGCGGAGCGCAGCGGGCTTTCTCCGGAAACCGTGGAGAAGCAGGGGGAGTATCATACTCCCAGCCTTCTCTACAACATCGCCACCGGCGGCTATTCCGCCTACGCCTCCCACCAGTACAGCGCCGAGAACCGGCAGGCCATGCGCCTGCCGGACCAGATCAACGCCTACCAGACGGAGCTTATCAAGGAGCTGGCGGAAAAGGAGCCCTGTGTCATCGTGGGGCGCTGCGCCGACTCTGTTCTGCGGGACCGGGAGGACTGCTTCCACGTCTTCGTCTTCGGCGCTCTGGGAGACCGGGCAGAGCGGGTCGTTGCGGAGCATGGAATCGACGCTAAGGCCGCGGAGGGACATGTCAAGGATCGGGACAAAAAACGCGCCGCCTATTATAAGCACATCACAGACAAGGTCTGGGGAATGTCCTCCAACTATGACCTCTGCCTGAACAGCAGCAAGCTGGGAATCGACCGCTGCGTGGAGCTGATTCTTGCCGCCGCCGGCGCAGGGACTGGCTCATGACAAACACGGAAGAACCCATCCCTGGCGTGATATTTCAGGTCCATCACAGCAGCAACGTGTTCGCCATCCCCATCCGGCATGTGGCGCGGATAGAACCCAATGCCAGGGCCTTGTATCAACCTACTTCTTAATGACCTATAGCAAACCAATAAAATAGCAGTGAATTGACTAAAGGTGTAGAATGTTATCAGAAGGTGATAGCAATGTTACACAATGAGGCGCGAAGACTACTGATACAGGTATATGAGCAGACCCACGATGCGCAAACAGCAGCAAAGTGTTTCCAGGTATTACTTCCGACCTTTCAGTTCGGAAGTAATATGTGGAATTGTTAAAGCTGGAAGGATAGACTGAGCTCTTAATGAAGCAGGTGGGATATACACTTTACAGAGATGGGCGATATGTTCATCTTTGACCTCTGCACCGGTATGAGGCTGGGGGAGCTGTTGGGGCTGAAATGGTGAGACATTGATTTTGACGAGAACCAGCTTCATGTCGAGCGAACCATCGGCGAGGTACATGACCCGGATTCCCCGAACTCCAAATGGCGGTTAGAGCTTGGCCCACCCAAGACCCCGGCCAGTGAAAGGACTATCCCGCTCCACCAGACAGCGATAAGACTGCTGGCAGACATTTTTGAACAGCAGGAGATAAACAAGGCCCACGCTGGGGCCGCCTATGAGGACAACGACCTTGTCTTTTGTACCAAGTTAGGTAGGCCGCAAGACCCCATCAATATGCGCCGTATCTTCTACCGGATTTGCGACAAGGCGGGTATCGGCGGATTCACCCCTCACTGTCTGCGTCACACATTCGCCACCAGAGGGGTTGACGCAAAGGTGGATGTCCGGGTCATGCAGCGTTTCCTGGGACACGCCAACATCCAAGAGACAGTAAACAACCCACACCCTCCCCGACACAGGACGGAGCCAAATGGAACTGCTGGCGGACGTGGTGAACTACTGAGCAGAAAAGTCCCGGTAAGGGTAAGGTAAGGGTAAAACGCCAAAAGGAGCCACCGCATAAAAGCGGCGGCTCCCAGTATTTCCAAGGGTTTGATGGACGAAAAAGGCGTTACACGTTGAACCGGAAGTAAATCATATCGCCGTCCTGAACCACGTACTCCTTGCCCTCGCTGCGGAGCAGGCCCTTTTCCCTGGCGGCGGCCACGCTGCCGCAGGCCTCCATGTCGCTGTAGGCGATAACCTCCGCCCGGATGAAGCCCCGCTCGATGTCGGAGTGGATCTTCCCCGCGGCCTGAGGGGCCTTGGTGCCCTTTTTGATGGTCCAGGCCCGGCACTCGTCCTTCCCGTAGGTCAGGAAGGAGATGAGGCCCAGCAGCGTATAGGAGCATTTGATCAGCCGATCCAGGCCGGACTCCTCCACGCCGATCTCCGCCAGGAACATCTGCCTCTCCTCGCCCTCCAGCTCCGCCACGTCCTGCTCCAGCTTGGCGCAGATGGGCAGGACCTGGCTGCCCTCGGCGGCGGCAATCTCACAAACCTGCTGATAATACTGGTTCTGCTCCAGGCGGGAAAAGCCGTCCTCATCGGTGTTGGCGGCGTAGATCACGGGCTTGAGGGTCAGCAGTTCGCTGGTCCGGAGCAGCGCGGCGTCGTCCGCGTCGCAGTCGAAGGTCCGGGCAAGCTTCCCCTCGTCCAGGTGCTTCTGGAGGGCGGTGAACAGCTCCACCTCATGGGCAAATTTCTTGTCCCCCTTCAGGGCCTTTGTTGCCTTCTCCACCCGGCGCTGAACCATCTCCAGGTCCGCCATCACCAGCTCCATGTTGATGATGTCGATGTCCCGCCTGGGGTCCGTGGAGCCCTCTACGTGAATGACGTTTTCGTCATCAAAACAGCGGACCACATGGACCACCGCGTCGGTCTCCCGGATATTGGCCAGAAACTTGTTCCCCAGGCCCTCGCCCTTGCTGGCGCCCTTCACCAATCCCGCGATGTCCACGAATTCAATGACCGCCGGGGTCTTCTTGTCCGGTTCGTACATCTCCGCCAGCTTGTCCAGCCGCTCGTCGGGGACGGCCACCATGCCCACGTTGGGGTCGATGGTGCAGAAGGGATAATTGGCGCTTTCCGCGCCGGCGTTGGTGATGGCGTTGAACAGAGTGGACTTTCCAACGTTGGGAAGCCCCACGATGCCTAATTTCATATATCCTCACAACTCCTTTATTTTCAAGGGTTCCGGGGGATTGCCCCCCGCCCTGTCCGTATTTTTCGCCGCCGTTTTACGGCCTCTTGCGGCTTATTATAGCACAGGAATCCCCGTTTCTCAATACCAATTCGGAGGCTTCCCTCACGAGACGTCAAGCCGGAGGAGGTAATCCTCCCAAACAGCCGCGTCAATCTCTCCCCGCTGGACCAGGGCACCGTAAAAAAGATGGCCGCATTGAATCTGGTCCAGCCACACGTCCCGGTTTCCCGGCATCCGGGCGTCGCAGTCCTCCAGCCAGGCGGAGACTGTTCCGGCGGCGGCCTGGGAATCCCCCTCGTACAAGCGGACCAGCGTCAGCGGCGTGACCTGATAGAGCTCCAGCGCCGGGCGGCTGGAACAAAACTCCGCCAAAGCGCGCGCCGCCTCATAGCCATTCCCGGTAAGCGCATCCGCCAGCAGGTCAAAATACCCCGCACTGTAGGCCATCATATCCGCATAGCCCTCGATTCCGTTGTCCGCCGTCCCGCCGCCCGACAGGCTTGCTATATCCCGGCAGGCCTGGGCAATCGTCCCATCATAGGCCGTCGTGGCCGCCAGCGTCTCCAGCATTTTGATGTCGAACGCGGACACAACCTCCGAATCGCCGGCTCCCTGAATCAGCCGCAGAGTCAGCTCGATATACGCTTCCAGACCCGGTTTCAGGCAATCCAGCCTTCCGCTGTTTTCCGCCGCCTTTTCGCAGACGCTGTATAGGCCGTCCAATTCTACAGGGCCGAACGCTTCCTCTCCCGCCAAAAGCCGCCGCCAGAGATCGTCGCAGCGGCCGAACCACTCTTCGCTCCCCAAATCCCCGGCGGAGGCCAGCGCCGCCAGGCCGGAATCCTCCAGAGGCGGCTCCTCCTGGAAATACCGCGCCTTTTCCCAGTCTCCCAGAACCGACCAGTTTCCTACCTGGAAGCCGGAACCGCCGGGGACCTTAGGGACAAGCTCCTGCCGCCCGTCCAGGGTCAGGCAGCCCAGGTTCTCCAGGAAGGCCAGGGCCGTTTCGTCCGGCGGTGGAACCCTCAGCCGCCGGACAAGGGTTTCCCCTCCGGCGCTCCAGGCAAGGGAGCCGTCCTCCAGAATTCCCGCGGCGTCGATTCCCCCGCCGTCCGCCGTAAATGCGTCCAGCAGCTTTCCCGACGGCACGTCCCAGATTTCCACCGCCCCGCCTTTTTCCACATGAAAGCTGTCCGCCGCCCCTCCGGCGGTCTCCTGTATAAGAACCATATGCTCCTTTTCCCCGTCCACCCGCACGGCGGCAATATTTCCCTGGCGCTCCGGCACAATCCGGCCAATCTGCTCCCCCGCCCCGTCAAACAGCAGCACCGCTCTGGACCCGGTTTCCACCGCCGCCCAGTCGTTCCCGCACCAAAGGCCGAGGATGGTTTCCCCTCCCGCGTCCAGCTGCCGGAGTTCCCCCAGCGTTCCCGCCTGAAAGTCCGCCGCCGCCTTTATGAGGACCGGGGCATAATGGCTGTAAAGATAGACCGACTGAAAATCCGGGGAAAGGGCGGTGCGCTCAGCCATGGCGGGCAGCTTCGCCGCCGCCAGCTCCTCTCCCCCCGCGGCCAGGAGGACCAATTTCCCGCTTCGGATGGCCGCCGTCATGCCCTCCGGCCCCTCCGCCTCCAGGTAGTGCTGCTTTAATATCATGGGGAGGGCGCATTCCTCCGGCAATGACACGGCGTCCTCCCCCACCGGCCCGATCAGCGCATAGGCGGCGGTCCCTTCTCCGTCTTCCACCACAACAGCGCCGTCCTCTCCGAAACAGGCGCCGCTCACGGCGCTTCTGCGTATGGGGGCCGCGATTTCCCTCCCCTCTCTCCAGTTCCAGATATGGACCGCTCCGGCGCTCCAGACCAGCAGAATGTCCTCATCCTCAGGATGGAACGCCGTCCCCAGGAAGGCCTCCTTTTCATAGGCGGGAGAAGAAAACAGGCAGGTCCCGTCTGTGGACCAGACCTCAAACATGCCTCCGGGATTCATCCGGTCGATGCGGTAAGGATTTCCGTAGGCCAGCGCGAAGCACCGGCCGCCCCGGACGATGTCCGCCCCCATCAGTCCATAGCGGTACTTGCTCACGGAGGCTTTCAGTTCCAGCCGGGCGGTGTCGTACACCGCAGCGCTGGCGTAGCTGGAAACCAGCGCCAGGCCGCCGTCCTCCGACAGCCAGATTTCACTGGAATCGGAAATGCCCTGATAGCCCGCGTCCACGGGGAACGCGTCCGCCAGGTCCGCCCGCCCGAGCTCCGCCGCGCGGCCCTGCTGGTCGAAGCCGTAGAGGTACACCATTCCCAGATAGGCCGCGACGGCCCGCCCGTCCGGCAGCGTCCGGGCCCTGGGGCCCTTTCCCAGGAAGTCCGCGTATTCCATTCCGCACCCGGCGCTGGACTCCGTGGGATACGGCAGGACCCTCCTCTGTCCCGTCTCCGGGTGGTAAAAACGCAGGGTGTCCTCTCCCAGGAAGGTCCACCACCCGCCGGAAATCCCCTGGAGGTTCTGAAAATCCGGGCCCAGCTCCTCCACCTTCTTCCCGGCCCCGTCGATTACAAAGCTCTGTTCCCGGCTCCGGGTGAAATAATATCCGCTCTCCGGGTCCCCCGCCGCCGCCTGGGGAAGGGGCAGGAAGCGCCCGTCCCACACCCGGCCGGACAGCTTCTCCTCCAGCACGGGCCAAAGGCGGTCCTGCAGCAGAAGGGCGGCTCCCGATTTGGCGGTGGACTGATCCGCGTCCAGGGACAGCGCCCGGCTGTAATTCGCCAGCGCCTCCTGGGGCTCTCCCGCCTCGTTCCGGCGGGCGCCCTCCTGGGCAAAATTGCCCGCCAGCATCAGCCGGTATTGATTTTCAGAAATCCAGGTGCGGTAGGCGAATACGGACACCACCGCCAGCACCGCGCTCAGCAGCGCAAATGCTCCCGCGGCCGCAGCGGCGGTCCGCCTGCGCCGCCGCCTCCGGTTCCTCTGGAGCAGGTCGTCCAGGCCGCACTCCAAAAGCGCGGCGGCCAGCTTGTAATACTCCGACTTAAGCGTCCGCAGGCTCTCCCGCAGGGTCCCGCCCCGGACGTCCACATACAGCGGCTCCAGCTTTCCTCCCTTCCCGTTGGTCCGCAGGGGCTCCGGGATAGCCGTCTCCGGCGTCCCCGAGGTGAGGAGAATCAGGATGTTTTCCGTGCTTCCCCGGTGGAGCTCCTTAAACTGCCGGATCTCCTCCATGCACCATTGGGAGTCCCTGGTTTTCTCCGAACAGACGGAAATCAAATAGCGGGACCGTTCCAGCGCCTCCCGGAGCTCGCCGCCCAAATCGCTGCCGGCCGTCAGCTCCGTATTGTCCCGAAACACCCGAAGGCGCTTTTCGCTCTTCGGCAGGCGGTAACTTTCCAGCAGGACCTGAAGGCGCTCCGCCAGCTTTGAATCCTTCCCGCCGTGGCAGTACGAGATAAACGCGTCGTACCGCCGCTTCCCCGTGTCTTCGCCCCGTTTTCCCACGCGCATCCTCCGCCTCTCCTCTTATTTCCAGCCGTTCAGGTCCAGCTCAAAAAGCGCCCGCACGCCTTCCCGGTCCTTCTCCCTATCCGTTTCCGTCAGCTCCTCATAGGGACATAAGGCAATATGCAGCCGCCGGATCGGGTCCTTCCTCTGGCCGTTATCCGGAACGCCGTATCTCCAGTTGTGCAGATAGTGGTAGCGGCACCAGCGGATATGCTCCAGCTCGGCCAGCTTCTCCAGAACATCCGGCGGAATCCCGGCCCCATCCGGAGAAATTCCCTGGGCGGCCAGCATCTGGAGGCGGATGTCATGGTAATCCACCGCGCTGACGTTGGAATAGCGGGTGAACGCGTCCAGCTTCCGCCACTCCTGGTCCGCTCCGGCGGCCTGGCCTCCGCCGTACTTGCGGACGTAATACATGTGAAGCTGCTTCGCCCGGCCGAAGAGCTTGTCCCGCAGAATATTCTCCGCCCTCTGCGCCTTCCGCCGCCAGGGGAACACGTTCAGCCGCTTGTGTCCGGCCAGCAGCTCCGCCTCCGCGTCGTCGGCGGCAAATACGTCGATCTCCGGCAAGCGGGTGGCCAGCAGGAGATCCCGTACCAGCCTGAGCGGATTCTCTTGTGTCAGGACGAGCAGCGCCGCCGCCCCCTCCAGCAGATCCACGCTCTCATACCAGGGTTCCGCGTGGAAAATCACGGGGTCCTCTATGGAGGGCAACTGCGTATGGGTGGCGGCGAACGCGGCGCCGTCCCCGAAAATATGGTATTCGATGCGCTGCTCCGGGGCGAAAATGTTGTCCAGCAGTCCGTAGCGCAGGACCTCCTCGCCCAGGCTTCCAAACCCCAGAAGCACAATCCGCAGCCGGTGGCCGCAGCGCTTGGACACGCCGTACAGCCCCTTCTCTTTCCAGAACAGCCGGGCCGCGGCCTCCTCCGGGCAGAAGAGATACAGGTTTTCACTGGCGGCGAACTCCGCCGGAAGAGACCGGCATTTCAAGTAGACCCGCCTTTTTTGCAGCTTCCGCCTGTTGGAAACATAAAACTGGAAGTTCTCCTCTTCGCTGTTTAAGAGGATATAATTATGGGCTCCGACAAAGCGGTCCCGGCCCTCTATGCCGGACCGGCCCAGCTCCTCCAGCAGGTCCTCCCGCTCCTCCTCCGGGCCGTACACCGCCACGCTGCCTCCCCGCAGGTAGCACCACAGGTTCCGAATCCGCACCTGCAGCGTGGTGAGAAGCAGCACAGCGGCTCCGGCGGTGGCCAGAGGCGCGGTCCACCTGGCCAGCTCCACCCAGAGGTTCGGCGGCGTGGTCTGGTATCCCAGCACGTACATACACACGCAGGAATACAGGGCGTCCGCCATCCGCACGCCTCCGGCGCACTGAAAGCCCGCCATGCCCAGCGCCAAAGGAACGCAAAACAAAAGCAGCTTTGAAACCGCGTCATACTGACTCCGCGGCCCGGATTTCTTTTGACTCATTCCGTACAGCCTCCCTCTCAGGCGCAACGCCTGTCCCGCAAAATCGGTTTCCTCAGACCGGCTTGAACTTCTTTCCATTATATATGCCGCGCCGTGGGATTGCAATATCCCGGAAAACGTCCGTTCCCCCTTTTCCCCCGCGGCGCCGGGAGCCGGACGGAATGCCAGGGACGCGGCCCGGCGGAATCTCCGTGTCTCCAAAAATTTTCCGTCCATTGTAAAGAAATATATTGCATTTTGCTTTACAAAGGACAAGGCCGCCGGGATTACCGGCTCCGCCAGGACCCTGTTCTCCGCCAGGAACGCTGAAATCCTGGAAACAAAGGACCTGAGCGTCCTGGACGAGTACCTGGACGGTCTCGCGGATATCGCGGAGGACCTTCGGGACCTTCGAAGCGCCCTGATTCCCGCTATGAAATCCTGGACCGGAGGAGACGCCGCAGCGTTCGCCCCCTATGCGCAAAGGCTTGCCGCTGTCTCCCGGAAGTTCGACGGACTCCCCCCCGTGATGCAGCGTTTCTGGGCTTCCTCCGCCCAGATTCCCGGGAGCGCCCGCACCGTACAGGCGCGGATACGGCGGGCCGCGGCGCCGGTGGAAACGCCTTACGTCCTCACGGCCCTGGAAGGCCTGGAGTCCCTGATCGCCCGGCACTATGACGCGCTGGACGGCCCGACGAAGGCCCGGGTGGAGGCCCACTACCTCCAAACCCTGGAGCTGACCCTGGAGGAGCTGGGCCGGGCGGAGCAAGGCGGCGAGGACCCCGCCGGGAAGGCCGCGCTGTGCCTCCGGGCCGTGGGCGTCGTGTCCCAGGTCCTCTCCGGCGGCGGGCGGGCCCGGCGGGAGCAAACCCAGCGGAACCTGGAGGCGGAGGTAACCGCCCTGGAACGCCTGGCCGCCCTGCGGGGGGACGTCCCGGGAGGCGCGGGGCCGGAGGCCTGAGAAAATTCCAAGTCGCCGGGAACACCGTCCCTTCGTTCCGGCTTGTTTTATATAGAAAACCGATTGTGTCTATTTTGAAAGGAGGAGTTCTAAATGCTTGACAACATCCTGTCCCTGCTTCCCATCATCCTGGCCGTGGTAGTGGTGGTGGCCATCATCCTGACCGGCTACGTCAAGGCCCCGCCCGATCAGGCGTACATCATCTCCGGCCTGAAAAAGGAGAGCAAGGTCCTCATCGGCCGGGCCGGAATCCGGGTTCCCTTCTTCGAGCGCATGGACCGGCTGTACCTGGGGCAGATGACGGTGGACATCAAAACCGAGCAGTCCGTCCCCACCAGCGACTTTATCAACGTCAATGTGGATGCCGTGGCAAAGGTCCGCATCTCCCCCCACGCGGAGGGCATCAAGCTGGCGGCCAAGAACTTTCTGAACAAGCGCCCGGAGGAGATCACCCGGGACCTCCAGGACTCCCTCCAGGGCAATATGCGGGAGATCATCGGCACGCTGTCCTTGAAGGAAATCAACACGGACCGGGATTCCTGCCGGGTTTCCTCCTTGAACCACGATTGATATAGTTCATGCTCCGGGTCTTGGACCTTCCGCAGTTCGTCCGGCAGCGTTTTCAGATCACCCTCTGAAACAACAAAATTTTTGATGTGGTGTTCCACCGGGGTATAGCTCTCACCAACGTATTCGGTGACAATCAGATCTCCCGTGCGGTAGTAATCCGCCAGACACTCCGCGATCAGGAGCGCTGCATGGGTGAAGTCTCGCGGAAAATTGGCATTGATGTAGTAGTCCAGCTTCTCCGGGGGACAGCCTCGGTTTGCCCGCTTGATTTCCTCCAGAATATCCTGCCGCAGCAGCTCAATGGCCTCAGTTACATGAAAGACGGAGAAGTCCGTCTGCTTTAGTTGTGCTTTCACGACTGTCCCCAGCAGGTCCAGGCCGTAGTCGCTTTCCCTCATGGTAATACCCCAAGCTCCCATATTTAACCTCTTTCTCGGTCCGAAAAATTTGTCCTTTAAGTGCAGCCTTGCTTTTTCGCCCCCTCCCGTAGACTCCGTTCAGGGGCCGTTTTTAGTGGAAAAAGAATAAGGACAAACCAGTCACCAGTTGCGTTAATAGTGGTAAGGAACTCACGCAAGGAGACTGTTGGCTGACAATTCGTAGTGCAAAAGCGCAAGATGGGTTATGGATTTATAAATTATCCACAGCCCATCTTTGTGCTTATTAGAAGTTTACCAAGCAAGTGTGTGCCATCGGTCCCGTCTGCCTGGCTCTCTGCGCCGCGCGGTGGCTGGAATATAGTGGATTCAGAGTACGAATAGCCGCCGTATCACGTTTCTCCGTGATACGGCGGCTTTGAGTCTATAGCGGCAGAATATGGTCCAGGCCGGTACTGCGCCCCTGCTCTTTTTGCCGGGATTCGATTTGCCGGATGAAATAAGTCTATCCAGCGAGCGGGGCATTTTATTTCGATGCTGGCTCCTCTTTTCCTTTCTGAGCCTTGGCGGCCGTTCTCTTGTGTTTGCCGGCAATCAGCACGAGTGCTGCCAAGGCAGCCAAACCGCCCACGACAGCGGGGATCAGCCACAGGGCGCTCCGAGTAGATTGGATACAGAAAGTGCCCTGGGTTCCGGTCATGTTCAGCAATAGATACTGTCCGTTTTGGACGGCTTCCACCTGTTGCCACTGGCCGTTCTGATACTGCCAGACATGGGTACCGCTGTCAGGGCTTAACAGCCGCAAAGGAACGGAATCCTCTGGCTCCGCTCCAGCGAGAACGACGTCCCACACGACGGCCTGCTCCCCCGCCTCCTGGGGCGGAACCTGGACGCTGTCTGTCACATGGAGAACGGCGTCCCCGGTAAACTGTCCCTCCGCCAGGGCCAGGGCCAGCTTTCCGGACAGCTCCCGGCTGGCCACCACAGTAACCCAAGGGGTATAGACCGCGTTCACGGTCAGGTCGGAGCGCAGGCCGGAGACATCAAACTCCGGCCAGACGCCGTAATTGCCCTCCAGCTCTGGCACAGGGGGCAGGTCGAGCCTGGACAGGTCCTCCCCGTAGAGGAAGGGAATCTGCGCCACCGTTTTTTCCTCCGCCACCAGAGTCAGCGTAAAGGCGGTGAACTCTGGCGGAATATCGGGCAGCTGGCTCAGCGCGTTAAAGGGGATGGGCTCGGCCCGCCCCGCGTAGCTGACGCCGTCCACCCCGGCGGTGCCGGTGTCTACAAAGAGATTGCCGGACAGCGCCCCATCCGTCTCTATGCCGCCGGCAATGGCTCCCAGATACTCCGTGCCTTCCTCGATTGTGACGATGGCACGGCAGTCCCGCAGACGGCTGGCCCAGCCGGCAATGCCGCCGACGTAATTCTCTCCGGACAGGGTGCTCTTGACATGGCAGCTGCGGATGGAGGCGTCCGCATAGCCGGCCACACCCCCTACATAGTTCCCGCCGGTGCTGGCTACCGGGCCGTAATTCTGGCACTCCAAGGCAGTACCCAGGTCCATGCGCCCCGCCAGACCGCCCACGCAGTCCTTCTTGCCGGTGACGGCCCCACGATTGACGCAGTTCATCAGCACCGCCTTGGTCTCGTAGCTGCTGCCAAAGGAGAACCGGCCGGTCGTGTCGTCCTCCGGGTCCAGGTCGAATTCAATGGCCACGGCACCGGCAATGCCGCCCACGTTGCGGTCTCCCTCCACGGTTCCCAGGTTGGAGCAGTCCGCCACCTTGCCCTCTCGGGTGGCGGAGATGTCCTCATCGGAGGTGTCCTGAATGATGCCCTCCAGGCCGCCTTCAGCGGTGTCCCTGGCGTCATCCATTGCGTCCAGCAGAAGGGTGAATACCGCGTTAAACTGCCGGTTGATGGCCCGCAGGTCGGCGGTCAGGGTGCCGTTCCCGGTCTGAAGGGCGCTGTTCAGCCCGTCCATCTCCTCCAGCAGGCCGCTCATGGCATCATAAAGGCTGTCGCCGGCCTGCCGGAAGTCCTCCCCCAGGGGGGTGAACTCCGCAGGACCGTCCTCGGTGAGCGTATCCACCGCATCGCCAATGGTATCCAGCGCCCGGCGCAGCAGCCGCCCGATGACGGCGGAGGTGTCAGAGGCCTCCTCCAGTGTATCCAGGGCGTCTCCCAGCTGGCTGGACAGAGCGCCGGAGCGGCTCAGGGCCTGCTGGAGCTGAGACAGGGCATCATCCAGATCATCCCCCGCTCCCCGCAGGGCGCGGAATGCCTGACGCAGCTCCTCCCGCGCCGCCAGAAGAGAGCTGACGGAGATGGAGCCGCTTCCCAAATCCAGAAAGCCTTGAAAGGCGTCCAGCGCGCGTTCCAGCCGGCTTACCGCCGTGGTCAGCCCGGAGGCGGACTGCCGCAGCTTCTCCACCGCGAGACGCAGGTCCCGCGCGGCCCGATCGCCGGTGTCCACCGCGCCGCCCAGAGAATCCAAAGCGTCCCCCAGCTGGCGGGACAGGCGCTCCAGCCGCCCGCCCACGTCGGACAGATCGTCCAGGGCGGGAGAAATTTTGTCCAGCGCGCCGGTGATGTCGGCGGTCAGGGTGTTGATGATGCCGATGTTCTCGTCGGTAAAATCGGAAACCCGGTCCAGCAGCTCCTTGGTGCTGTCCTTGGCGCTGCCGGCGTAGTCTCCCATGGCGCTGAGCTGGGCGGAGACGCTGTCTCCGGTGCGCTCCGCGTCGTCCAGCGCGCGGTTAATCAGGTTTTCCAGGGTGTTCAGCTCCTGGCGCAGCTGCTCCAGCGTGTCCCGGCCAGGGTCCACAAGCACATAGGGCTCCGCCTGGCCCGCAATGCCGCCCACGTCCTTCCGTCCGTAGACGGTGCCGCTGTTGGTACAGCCGGACAGATAGCCGTCCTGCCGCCCGGCGATGCCGCCGGTGTTGTACCCCACATGGGGGTAGCCCACCGTGCCGCGATTGACGCAGCTCTGCACCACGCCGCTGGAATAGCCCACGATGCCACCGGTATCAAAGCAGCCGTCCAGCAGGTGGTAGGTTTCGTCGTCCGCCGCGGCCCGCTCCTTCAGGATGGCAGCCGTATCCGCGTCCATCAGGTCCACATTGGTTTCCTTCCGGGTCAGATTCACTCCGGCGCTGCTTTCACATTTGAGCAGCAACCCCAAATTCCGGCCCGCAATGCCGCCGGTGATATTCTTGCCGCTGACAGAACCGGAGACGGAACAACCGGTAATCTCACCGGTGATGCTGTTGTATCCGGCGATGCCGCCCACGGTGGCATCCCCCTGAACCACGCCGTGAAAGGCACAGCTTTGCAGGGTTCCTGCGTTGTTGCCCACGATGCCTCCCACGGTGGAGCGGGTACCCCCGGGGGCCACCGTACCCTTGACGGTCAAGTCCCGTACCAGCCCGCCGGGCTGGATATAGCGGAACAACCCCTGGGTGGAACCGGCGGAGGTGAGACACAGCCCGGAGATGGTGTGTCCCTGGCCTAAAAAGGTGCCGCCGAAGGTGGGAATGGGGGTGAAATCCACCCCGCTCAGGTCCAGGTCGGCGGTGAGGGTAACAGTCTTGCCCTGGGACCAGGTGTCCAGAGCGCAGTTTTTCCCGAAACGCTGGAGGTCCGCTACGTTGGAGATGGTGACAGTGCTTTCCTCCGTGGCCCAGGCGGGCAGGACCAGCGAGGTCAGAATCCAGACCGCCAGAAGGATGGGGAACAGCCGGTCGACACGTTTACGCATGAGAATCCGCCCCCTTTCCCGCAGGGATTGCCGCTGGTTGGGGCGGCTCCTCCGGCCGGACAGCCCCCGTTGCCACCGCCGCATTGATGCTGCCATGGAGGATGCCGCTGAAATCGGCGTCCACCATGCCGGAGATGTATCCCCGGACGTGGCCGTCCACCAGCAGACTGCCGGTGTGGGTCTGGACGGGATGCCGGGTCTTCAGGGTAAAGGCAGTCTTTTCAATGATGGTGTCGCCCAGCAGCAGAATCTGGGGAAGGATACCCATCACCAGGAAGATGGAGATTAACGTGCCCCGGCCCAGACACACGCCGATGGAGGCGATGGAGGCTGTGGTGGACAGCAGGCCGATGGCCACGCCGGCGGAGGCCAAAATAGTGCCTGAGGTAATAATGGTGGGGAAAGCCTCATTCAGCGACTCGATAACCGCATCCTTGAGGGACATGGTCTGTTTCAGCTCCACATAGCGGTTGGCGATGACAATGGCGTAGTCAATATTTGCGCCCATCTGGATGGAGCTGACCACCAGATAGCTGAGGAAGAACAGGGGTTCCTTCTGTAAGTAAGGGAAGGAGAAGTTGATCCAGACACTGCCCTGGATGACCAGGATCAACAGCACCGGAAGCCCGGCGGATTTGAAGGTAAACACCAGCACCAGAATGACGAATACGATGGTCAAAATGCTGATGAGCATGTTGTCGTTGCCGAAGGAGGCGGACAGGTCAAAATCGCTGGTGGAGTTGCCCACCAGGAGGGAATTTTCCGGGTAGTAACGGCCCACAATTTCATGCAGAGTGTCCAGAAAAGTGAAGGTCTCCTCCCCCTCCTCGGGCAGGTTGAGCTGTAAGACCAGACGGCTGTAGTTCTCCCCCTTCAATTGCAGCTGGGCGTCGGTCAGCTGGACGTGGAGGTCCTCAATGGTCTCAGTCATGTCCGCGTCCAGAGAGATGTAGCCCTCGTCCATCATGTCATAGACATACAGGAACATATCAATCAAGGGTACGCCGTAGCTGTCCAGGCCGGAAACTACCTGTCCGTAGTCCTCCTGGTCCACGGCGTAGGCGGAGTAGAGCAGCCGGGCCACCTCAATATCCAGATCGGTCAGCTCGGCAAACTGCCGGGGTGTCAGCCGGTCTGTGAGGACATAGCCGTCCATGGCATCCACATTGGCCAGGCCCAGCACCGTGTCCGTCTCGGGCATACGATCCAGTTCCCGGAGCAGCCGGCCCTCCTGCTCATAGTCCCCCTTGGGCACGATAACCGCCAAGGTGTTCACCCGGCCAAAGGTTTCGTTCACCCGCTGCTGGGCAATCTGGGCGTCGCTCTGGCGGAAGGTGGTCAGCTCGGTCTGCCCGTAGGCGTAGGGGCAGCGGTTGGCGAACACAAAACCGCCAATCAGAAGCACCACAAACAGGGGCGGCATGACAAAACGGGTTTTCACCGCCAGCCGGCCCCAGGCGGTGATTTTGGGCACAAAATTCCGGTGGTGGGTGCGGTCGATCAAACTGCTGAAGCTGAGCAGCAGCCCGGGCATCAGGGTAAACACGGCCAGCAGGCTGAGCACAATGGACTTCATCAGCACCAGGCCCAAATCCTGACCAATCCCGAACTGCATGAAGCACATGGCCCCCAGGCCGGACAGGGTGGTCATGGAGGAGCCGGCAATCTCCGGAATGGCCTTGCTCAGGGCGGCCACCACCGCCTCCCGGGCCTCCAGCTGCTCCCTCTCCTCGGTGTACCGGTGGCAGAGGATGATGGCGTAGTCAATGGCCAGGGCCAGCTGGAGGACCACCGCCACCGAGTTGGAGACAAAGGATATTTCGCCAAAGATAAAGTTGGTGCCCTTGTTCATCAGTGCCGCCATGCCAAAGGTCATAAGTAGCACCGGGATCTCCATATAGGTGTGGGAGGTGAACAGCAGCACCACCAGGATGATGACCACGGCAATCACCATGACCACCTGCATCTCGGCGTTCAGACTTTCAGAGGCGGAGTCGCCGGTGTCGCCGGTGATATAGACGTCATACCCGTCCAGAAGGGCTTTGACACCATCCAATCCCTCCAGACTCACCGGGTCAGTGGCGGTCCCGTCGTAGGTGATGGAAAACAGGGCGGAGCCGTTGGTGTAGTGGTCCCTGGAACCGTTGAACTCCACCGATTTTACACCTTCCATCATCTCTATCTGCTCCGCCAAGCTCTCCGCCTGACGGTAGGAGATATTGTCCACCATAATGCGGCTGGTGCCAAAGGTGACAAACTCCGCCTCCATCACGGTCAACCCTTGCCGGGTCTCGGTGGTGTCAGACAAGTAGCTGGTCAGATCGTCGTTCACCGCCACCCAGCCGCTGGAAAAGACGCAGAAAATAGCTGCTCCGATGTACAACAGGTAAAAGGCTTTGCGTTTGTCCACAATAAAAGCCGCAATCCGTTCCATCGGGCTTTGCTTTTCCGAAACTTCTACTGTGTGCCTGCTCAACCTGAACGCTCCTTTCAAACTCTATGATAGACAATGGTACTCTGTTTTTCTTGGAAATGCAAGTGGTCAACAGAAAGATAATGTTGTCACTTCCATCGTCCCCTTTTTACATTGAATTATATGTATTATACATGATTGAATAAGTAAACCAATACATAGAAATATATGTATGATACGTTCCTTGAAAAAGGTGGGACTGACATTGAAAAGCGTGATGGAATTGTTTCGGGAACTGCGGGAAGATCACGATTACTCTCAAAGTGATATAGCAGCCGTTTTGGGAATTTCTCAGCAGCATTATTCCAAGTATGAGACGGGAGAATATGAATTTCCGCTGCGGCATTTTATCACGCTGGCAAAATACTATAGTGTGTCTGCTGATTATCTAATCGGGCGGTGTTCCTATGATGAAAAGAAGCCTTTGGAGATGGTATATGTCACTCGTGATTGTACTTGTGAGAAGCTGGTGCAGGATATACTTTCTTTAAGCGAACATGGAAGAGAAGCTGTTGTGGAGTATATAGAGTTACAGCGGTTGAAGGAAAGGCAGAAAAAGTGATGCTTTCTTTGGGGGGTTGGTTTGCGGCCCGTGCGGACAACCTTACGCTCAAAGGTGACTGAAAAGGGAGCGGGGGATGATGGTGATCTTCGCCACCGGGGCGGAGTGGGTCTGGAGCGCCGCCACCAAGGCGCGGCCGATTTCGTGGTAAGAGACAATCATCCGCTCGTGGTCGGAGAGGATTTTGTTCTTCTTCTGATACCCGGCAATGACCACCTCGATGCTCTCTTGGAGGTCCTCCCGGGTGGCGAGCCTCCGTCCCTGGCGTACGGCCCGCAGGGCGGCCTCGTTGACCATGTTGGCCAACTTCGCACCGGAGGCCCCGGAGGCGACACAGGCGATGGTGTTAAAGTCCACATTCTCCGCCAGCTTCACCTTGGCGGCGTGAACCTTTAGGATGGCCTCGCGGCCCTGAAGGTCGGGAAGAAGCTGAGGATGGGGTTCATCTCCTTTGGCCTCACCTTGTCGAACACGCAGCCGCTCTCCCACAGGCGATCCACCAGGCTGGGGTCATGGAAGGTGATTGCCGTCTGGAAGATATTGCTGAATATATTCCAGACGAGCAGTAACAACTCCACGGCTCTGCGGATGCAGAACCGTGGAGTTGTTAGCATTTTCGGGGCGGGGTATCCAGGCTGCGATCTGGCAGCATGGGTACCCAACGCCCCGAAAATGGAGGGGGAATCCAAGGGGGGAGACCTCCCCTCTTGGCACACGACTTTCGGAGAAAGTATAGTGTGTTATACCTTTTGTCCCGGCTGGTGCGGGAAAGGGGCGGCGCGGTCTGGCGCAGTCACTTTCCCGCACCAGGAAATCAGGCAGTGGGATGGAGCGGCAGCAATCATCCCACTGCCTGATTTTGGGAGGGACAAAAGGTATATACAGCCCCCGTCCCTCGTCCCCCGTCCCGCCGCAGCGACATCGCCAGCGGGCCGATAATCGGGCCTGCGAGCCACCCGTCTGGGCGCGAATGTAAAGCCACTTACTGGCCGCTTGTATCATTCGCCTTGGGCAGATTTTCAAAAAGCGAAACCAGCCCGCGCCGGAACTCTGCCAACTTCTCCGGGTCAGTTCCATCGTCCACTGTATGTAAAATGGCATCCGTGATTTGTTCGGGCGAGATGGAGACTAGAGGTGCCGTTTGGTCCTTTGACAATTCTGTCATCATACGCTCAACAACTTCTTTTGTTACTGCCTTTGCGGGTTCTAAATCTGAGCCAATCTCACGCTTCATTTCTCGCAGCATGGCCGTAAACGTGTTCTGGATCTTTGTCAGTTCTACTTGATGAGGCGGGACTTTAGAGAGGTTGACAGCTTGGGCTGCTTCTCGCTGTCCTGCTCCTACCAGCAGTTCGCTCATGGACGCAAAAATCTGGTTCTGCACAGCCACCCCAGCAGCAAAAGTATCGTCCAGATACTGTGCAATCATAGCAGTCAGCGTGGCGAATCGTGGATGCTCCAGCAAGCGGTTGACCACATCCGTATCGACCCTCTGCGTGTAAAGGTTCCGTACCGACTGTGCTGAGAGGCCCAACTCACTTACGTCATAGTTTTTGCGCTCGGGGATACTGGTCAGACCCAGCAGAAAGTCAGTGGAGACGCTGAACTCTCGTGCCAGCGCCACCAGCACATCACTGTTGATCTTCTGCGTCTGGCCCTTCTCTATGCGGCCCAGTGTAGTGGCGTTGATGCCGATTTTAGCCGCTAACTCATCCAGGGTCATATCCTCACGTTCACGAAGCCCGGTAATGCGGCGTCCCATGGTATCCGATAACATATTTGCCATATATCCACCCCTTTCTGCTTATCTTACCATATATTTGCTCGATTGAATGTCGAATATTGTAAAATAACATCATAATTTGGGGTCAGCCAGGAAACTGCATTTTTGCAGGATTTCCTGGCTGATTTGTTTTTTCGGGCATTTATGCAGGAATTAAAGGCTATAGACGATTTTCCGGTATATTGAAATACGCAAATAACATTTGCCAAATCAATTTAGGAGGTATCAAATCATTGCGTATTCCAATCAGTGAAATCAAAATCAACCCCGGACGGCGGAAGGCCGACCCAACCCATGTCGACGAACTGTCTAAAAGCATAGCCGACGTGGGCCTGCTCAATCCAATCACAGTTGACAGCAACCACACCCTGATTGCCGGGCTACACCGGCTGGAAGCGGCGAAGCTGCTGGATTGGGCTGAAATCGAATGTACTGTATGCAGTATTGACAGCATCCGGGCGGAACTGGCGGAGATCGACGAGAATGTGATCCGCAGAAGTCTGACCAACACAGAAGTGAGCAGTCTGCTTGCCCGCCGGAAGAAACTCTATGAAACTCTGCATCCAGAGACGATTGCCCGGAACCGCCCTGGCCATGTGAGCAATCACCAAAGTTCGCGCGACAATGTGTCGTGCGAACCCAAAGCGAAATCTTTTGTGGAAGATACCGCTGAAAAGCTGGGTGTTTCGACCAGGACTGTTGAGCGTCACCTGTATCTGGCCGAACATCTGACACCGAAAGCCAGTGAGATTCTCAAAAAAATGGATAAGCAGCCTCCCCGGAGTGAGCTGATGAAGCTGGCCCGCTTGGAGCCGGACCGTCAGGCTGAGTGCGCCGCGCAGTTCCTGTCCAGCGAGATCAAATCGGTGAACACATATTTGAAGCAGGGAGAACCGGAAACCGCCGGGGCTGATACTCCCTCATCCTTTGACAGCTTTATGGAAAGTTCAAGTCTGATTCTTAATGAATTTGAGCGGCTTTCCTCGCTTTTAGCGGCCAGTCCTGACTTTACTGACGAACAGACGGAAACTGCCCGGATTCAAGCCAATAAGCTGCGTGAAGCGGCGGATAGGCTTACGGCACAGCTTGAGGGTAGGCAGTGAGTGCGATGCAGAAGCCGCAGTATGCCATTCTCCGCTTTGCCAAGTACAAGGGACCGGAAATCGGGCAAATTGAGGCCCATAACGAGCGAAAAAAGGAGAAATACGCCAGTAATCCCGATGTGGATGTTAGTCGCAGTCATCTCAATTACCATCTTGTCCAGCCAGAGCGGAAATACCGTGCCGAGGCTGAGAAACAGATTGCCGAGGCCGGATGCCGTACTCGAAAGGACAGCGTTCGGGTGGTCGAGGCCCTGGTGACGGCCAGCCCAGAGTTTTTCAAAGGGAAGAAAAGGGCTGAAATTCGGACATTCTTTGAAGAAGCGGTTCGTTTTATTACGAAACATCAGGATAAAAGTACGATTATCTCCGCCGTGGTTCATATGGACGAGAAAACGCCTCATATGCACCTATCCTTTGTCCCGCTGACACCGGACAAGCGGTTGAGTGCCAAGGATATTGTCGGAAACAAGAAGAAACTGACATGGTGGCAGGATAGTTTTTGGAAACACATGGTCAGGAAGTATCCTGATCTGGAGCGGGGCGAAAGTGCCAGCGAAACTGGCAGGACACACATTCCGCCCCGTCTGTTCAAGGAGGCGGCACATCTCAACCGCCAGCGGGATATGCTGATGAAGTTGCTGGGGGAGGTCAATCCTCTCAACGCCAAGAAGAAAAGTGCTGAGATTGAGGCCCTGCTGGAGCAGTACATCCCCGGCGTAGAGCGGATGCAGACGCAGATGCGGAAGTATGATGCCGCCTATAAAGCGCTCCAGGCTGAGAACACTGGATTGAAAAAGCAAGTCAATTCCAGCAAGGAGAGCATCAAACGCCAGTTGGAGGTGTCGCAGCAGCTTCAAGAACTGGAGGAACTGCGCCGGACAGTGGATCATATCCCACCGGAAATCCTACAAGCGTACCAAAGCGAGCATCATACAAAACAATTTGAGAGGTAATTGAATGATAATTGATTTTGACGAATATTTCAAGAGCTATGTGTATGAACCTATTGACCTTTGTGCCTGCTATGAGCCTATGGTTTTCCCTCCTGCTGGTCTTTGGGACGAGCCCCAGAATCCATTCTGTGACATTGTTGAACGGAAAATCGGAAATACTTGGTACATCGTCAAAACAGAGTGTGATGGAAATGAGACGCTGGCCAACAAGGTCAAGCGCCTCATTTTTTCAGAGAACGGGTCGATTTCCTAATGACAAATGCAAAAAGTTATGTTAATATCGATCCATGCACTACGGTACTGTCAGCTGACCCACATAAGAAAGGAGAAAATGACGTGGATCAGCAGAAAATCACTATTTTGTACTGTCGTTTAAGTAATGAGGATGCCCTTGACGGCGAGTCAAATTCGATTGCAAATCAAAGGTCCATTTTAACCAAATATGCAGCAGAACGAGGCTTTACTAACATCCGCGTGTTGGTTGATGACGGCTATACCGGGACGAACTTCAACCGGCCTGGGGTCCAGGAAGGACTTTCTCTGGTGGAGCAGGGCTTAGTAGGCACTTGGATCGTCAAGGACATGAGCCGTTTTGGACGGGACTACTTGCAGGTCGGTCGTTATACGGAAATCGTTTTTCCCAGCTATGATGTGCGATTCATTGCCGTCAATGATGGAGTGGATAGTGAACGTGGAGACAACGATTTCACCCCGTTTCGTAATCTTTTTAACGATTTTTATGCCAAGGACACCAGTAAAAAGGTCCGTTCCGTGATGAAAGCCCGCGGCACCAGCGGCAAACATATGGGCAAACCGCCCTATGGCTACCGCTCTGATCCGCAGGATAAGGATCACTGGATTTTGGACGAGGATGCCGCCCCAGTGGTCAAGCGCATCTTTGACCTGACGATTGCTGGAATCGGCCCGTGCCGGATTGCTCGAATCCTTGAAACTGACCAAGTGCCAACGGTCAAGACCCTCTATGCTATGCGTAAAGGTAAGCCCGCGCCGGAGCGCCCCTGTCACTGGCATGAGCAATCTGTGGTTGGCATCCTGGAACGGATGGAGTACACTGGTTGTGTCTGCAACTTCAAGACCTATTCCAAGTCCTATAAGCTCAAAAAGCGCATTCCCAACGCCAAAGAGGATATGTTCATCCTGCCCGGTACACAGGAGGCCATTGTTCCGCAGGAACAGTGGGACCGGGTACAGGAGCTGCGGAAGAACAAGCGCCGCGTCACCAAGGGTGAGCGGCAAGGACTGTTTTCCGGACTTCTATTCTGTGCCGACTGCGGAAGTAAGCTCAACTTCGCCACTTGTAAAAGGTTTGAGGGCAGGCAGGATCGCTACGTCTGCGCCAAATACAGAAGCGGGCGTGGGACTTGTTCGGGGCATATTATCCGAGAGGAAGTGCTGCGGGATGTGGTGCTGAAGCGTATCCGGGCTGTAACGGAGATGATCCGTTCTGACGTAGAGGGCTTTCAAGAGGATTGGCTGCACTGCCGCAGAGAGGAGCAGGAAAAGTCTATCCGGGAGGACAAGCGGCGTCTGGCCCAGGCCAAGAAGCGTCTAGCGGATATTGATGTGCTTATGACCCGTATCTACGAAGACATGGTGCTGGGTAATTTGAGCCAGGAACGCTACCAGAAAATGGCTGAAGGCTATGAAGCGGAGCAGGCCAATCTTAACAATGAGATTATCGGCCTTGAGGACTGGGTAGCCACCCGCGAGGAAATGGACAACGGCTTTGACCAGTTCGCCGCTTTGGTCGAGAAATATGTGGACATCCCGGAGCTGACACCGACCATTGTAAACGAGTTTATCAAAAAGATCATCGTCTATGCGCCAGAGAAGCAAGGGGCCACGCGGATTCAGAAGGTCAGGATTATCTTCAATTTCCTGGATGATCTGGATATGCCGGAAATTGGTGAACCTGTTATCAGCGAAACTACCTATGGACGCAGAAAAACGGCGTGATCGTGCGATCACGCCGCCCTCTGCGGAAATAGTTCCCTATCACCTTTTACCCTTGAACCGCAAGGGTTTTCCGATTTGTCCTTATTATGCCATAAGGGCATACATATGCGGTTATGGCGATTCAATCCGGGGATGACATTAAGACGGTGCAGGAAAACCTGGGACACGCTACCGCCGCCTTAACGCTGGACGTTTACGGACATGTCACCGCCCAGATGAAACAGGCCAGCGCTGACCGGATGGAAAAGAAGATTCAGGCGGTTTCCGGCCTGTAAATTCCAATAAGGGAAAAAACAAGGGAAACCGCCTCTCCCAAAGCAAGGAAAACACCCCTCAAAGCCTTGCAGCTCTAAGGGGTGGGTGTGGAATCCTCGGACAATCCGGATATTTTCGGCCCTCTCCAAAAGCAGTCAAAAAACCTGAACGCATCTTTCAAAATGGGATCATTCCTTGATGAGATGGCCCATCCTCAGCGGAAGCCACACTTTGCTCCGCCGCAAGAAAACGGTCAAAATCACTTTCATATAGTTGATCCTGAATGATTCTATATTTTTCAAACTCAGTTTCTGCGTGCAGCTTTGCCTGTTCCGCACTGATTTTACCCGGTCCAATCAGCAGTTCGCTGTCATTGAACTCCAGGAATCCATCCAGGCGCTTCGCCCAATCTTCCATGCTCATGGGAATTTTCCGCTCTGCCTGGAGTTCCGCGTAGTCCAGATAGAGTGTCACGATCCGCTCCAGATAGGACATCTCTTCCTCGCTGAGATAGTTTTTGGCAACAGTCACATCTGCCTTTACAATTTTTCCATCTGGAGCGCTCTCCCAGGTGGTCAGCCCCATGTGTTCTTTCGCGGCATCTGCCCGCTCTACGACCAGTTCAGCCGCCGTGTGACGATGGACCGCATAATGCAGCTTGTTCTGTACCGTCTGGAAAAACAGCCTTGTGGTTATCGCGTTTTTGTCGTAGTCAAAGGCTGTCGCGTAGAGATCCGTGACCTTCTGATAAAACTTGCGCTTAGACAGGCGAATCTCACGGATATACTGCAGCTGGCGCTCGAAGTATTCATCCGTGAACATATGGCCCTTTTTCAGACGTTCCTTATCCATCGTCCAGCCTTGGATCGTATAGTCTTTTACAATCTGCCCTGCCCACTTGCGGAACTGCACGGCACGCTGGTTATTCACTTTAAAACCGACCGCGATGATCATTTGGAGACTGTAATGATCCAGTTCGCGGGAAACCTGACGGCCCCCTCGGCTTGAACTGTCAAGTATTTCTTGACAGTTGCTTCCGGAAGCAGTTTGCCGTCCTCATATATGCGCTGGATATGCTGGGAAATGGTCTGCTTTGACACATCGTACAGTGCCGCCATCATCTTCTGGGTCAGCCAAATATTTTCATCTTCATATCGCATCTCAAAACTCTCTGCGCTGTCGCCTGTGGAGGCTACGAAGGTGAGATACTCAGCGGCACTGGAACGAATCGTGGCTTCGGTTTTCTTTTTTCCCATACAGCGCACTCCCTTTTACCATTCCCGTTTGATTTCGCTTTCCTCTACCTGATACTGCCGCAGGAATTCCTGGAAATCACGGCCGTCCCGAATCAGCATCAGTTCCTCAAATTTTCCGCTGGGGTCCTTGAACCCGGCCACCTGCTCACCGGTGCAGATGCTGGAACGAATGACCGGGACTTTTCCGGCCTTGTCATAGGGCGGCGTGGTCTGCTTTTTTCGTCTACCGAACATTGCAGTCACTTCTCAGTGATAGATCGCAGAAATCCCTGGCAGCCTTCCAGCACATCCCGCCAGGTGGCGTTGAAGTCGCCTGTGTACCAGGGATCGGCTACATCGCCGGGGCGGTCCGTGTAGTCCAGCAGCAGCTTGATTTTCCCCTCTGGGTCGCCGCCGCAGATGCGGTTCATGTTGCGGATATTGGCCCGGTCCATGCCAACCAGGAGGTCGTATCGGGCATAGTCGGCCTTTGTGAGCTGGCGGGCCGTTTTCCCTGCACAGTTGATTCCGTGCTCCGCCAGCTTCCGGCGGGCAGGGGGATAGACGGGGCAGCCGATCTCCTCGGTACTGGTGGCGGCGGAGGCGATTTGAAATTGGTCCTCCAGCCCTGCTTTTTTCACCAGATCTTTCATTACAAATTCGCCCATCGGACTGCGACATATATTCCCGTGGCAGATGAATAAGATTTTTGTCATAACCTGAAACCTCTTGAAAGTGTTGATATTCCGGGCTTCGCAGGTGTTTTGCGGCATTGTCTTCCATACATTCTCTTGGCATATCCCGGCATAAAATAGCATAGCTTTGACCCCAAAAGTAGTAGGAAAGGTAGTAAATCAAGAGTGCTTATCCCGTTTTACTACCCGCCGCTGGCGACCCGTTTCAGCTCCGCCTGTGCGTCCTCGAAGCCCAGGTGGGTGTAGGTGTTCAGCGTAACGCCAATATCCGAGTGTCCCATGAGGTATTGCAGCGTCTTGGGGTTCATGCCGCTCTTTGCCATGTTGGAACAGAATGTGTGCCTGCAAACGTGCGGGGTGACTTTGGGCATCTGCACCTTGTAGATGCTGTTGTATTTCTGGCAGATGTGCTTGAAGTAATGCTCCCAGTGAAGTGCCACCATCGGCTTGCCATCCTTATCCAAATACAGAAAGCCGCACCTGCCGCCGATTATCGGCTCGGTCTCGGTCTTGGGCTTTGGCCTGTTGGCAATGATGCGCTGGAAGCACTGGTACACATCGTCCGTCATAGGGATTTCCCGCGTCCCGCTGGCAGTTTTCGTGCCCTCAATGATGTACTCCATATTCCGCTTTCGCTGAAGCTGGTGGTTGACGCTGATTTTGCGGTTCTTCATGTCCAGGTCAGCCAGGGTCAGCCCTACAAACTCCGAGATACAAAGCCCCGTCTCGAACAGGATATAAATGCCATCATAGTACCGGGAAAAGTGCTTGTCACCCTTTACAAATTCCAGAAATGCCCGCTCCTGTTTCCTTGTGATTGCTTCCCTTGTCACACTGTCGTTGACAACGACGGTGGCAAGCTGAAACTCAAACGGATTTTTGCGTATCAAATCATCATCCACAGCCATTTGAAACGAGGGCCGGACAACGCCCCAAATGGAGTAGATGGAGCTGTACCCCCTGCCGTCCTACGGTAACTTGATAAGCCAGCACTTGGCATCGGGCAGCTTCACCCGGTCAATGCGCTGTCTGCCAAAGTCTCCTTTCTTAATGATGTTGAGGACAAAGTTATGGTTGGCCTCGGTGTTGTGCCGGACGCCGGTTTTCTGTGAGAGGTATTTTTTCACCAAATCCAGAACTGTCATTTCTCCGCCGCGGGGAATAATGGCGTCCTCAATGTCCCGCCGGATTTGCTTCTCCTTTTCCCGCAGGGAAAGCCCGTCTCGTTTGCCCTGGGGCGTGCTGTCCGTGGCTTCCAGCTTCCAACTGTAAACAAACTGTGGCTTGCCGGTGGTGTCGATGTATTTGTACGCATATCGTCCGTCTTTGCGTTGGCTCTCTCCGCTGCGAAGAATGCGGTTCTTGCTGTCACGTCGCTTTTCGCTCACGTCTATGCTCCTTTCTGTGAAAAGAGCCTCGGCACGATATAATCATATTATACCATAGCTGAGGCTCATTTTCCATATCAATCTGACCGCTTTCTTGAAACTTTTCGCAAAGTGCGGCGCTTAAGTTGGCGACAGCTTATCCAAAAACTGCTCAAACCGCTGACGTTTGATTAGGATTTTTACGCCGTTCTGAATGACAAAGCCAGCGTCCAGGTTGCTGTTTACCAGCCTGCGCAGTTTCTTTTCGCCGATCCCGAAATAGCGGGAGGCTTCCTCAATAGTGAGGCAGAATTTGTCCTTTACCGAAATGCCGATTTCCTCGGCCATGGTTCACCAGCCTTTCTTTGAAGTGCCCAGGCCCGCAGACAGGAGGAACAAGGAAAGAGTAAGCTGTTCCCCCAGCCGGGGCCAGTTATCAGTTCACGCCGAGAATGGCGCGGATCAGTTTGTTTTCCAGACGGCTTTTCATGTACTCGTCCAAACAGGCGTGGGGACAGCCGCTTTCGTCATAGACCGTTTGGGTACACAGCTTGTTTATGTAGCCCTTGTAGTACCGGCGCTTCATGGCACTAACCTCCTTTCCTCGCTGTCAGTTTCGTCCGCAGGACATTCAGCGATTTTGTTCTGCGCCGCTGGACAGCACTCCGGGACAATCCCAAGGCCTCACCGATCTCGCTGTCCGTCAAATCCAGCTTCCGGCAGACCGGCAAAGGCGTCAGCCACTTGTTGGCTTCTAATCGGCAGGCCGTACCCGCAGTACGAAAACACATAGCTGTCACTGGGGTAATCGTTCGCCGAACACAGCTTGTTCATCGCTGTTTGAGGTAACCGCTCCAAGGACGTTTCCTGGCTGGCACGCCGCTTCATTTCCCGGATGTAGTCGATTGCCTCATGCTTCAATACGGTCTTGCAAAAGGCGTCAAACCTGCACCGTTCGCCATAGTCGCGGGGGTTGGGTTCCATCTTCTCACCCCCTTTCGCTGGGGGATGGTGGTGGTACTTTCCCTCTCCGCTAACAGAGCGTTCGGCGGCACAGGTTTTGCGCACAAAACCGCTTTCCGCAGAGAAAAAAGCAAAGAAAAATTTCCGGGCCGTAGGGAACGACAAAAATTGCCCGGCAGATTACAGACCCACCGGGCGAGTTGCACAGTATAATTTACTTTATTTGCATTGTATAGTATAACTTCGTGGCCGCAGTTCCCCCAGGCGGGGGCCGGGCTTTTTTGACAAATCAAGGGCTGTCAGATTGTGTCGAATGGCTGTGTACTTCATAGCGGCTGCCTCCTGTCAGCCGCCGTACTTGTCAGCATTACCGCGTCGCTCCTTTTGGAGGATAAAAGAACGGCGGCTTTAATTTCTTAAAACCGCCGCAGGAAATAATTTTGTGCATGAAAAAGAGACTGCCCAGCAGCGGTTTTTTTCTTTTCTGCCGCTGGGCAGATGTTTTTTAGGGAAGCACTGATTAAAGCAAGTAAAAGCCAGGCAAACAGGCAAAGGTAATGGAAACTACCAATAAAGGACCATATTGGGGGATACATTCCTCATTTTTCCAGTCCCAGCCCGGTCGAAGGGCGCAAAAACCTTAGGCGGGGCATAGGGAACCGCCCGCCCTGGCAAGCATGTACAAATTCGCGCTGGCGAAGAGAACGTGTAATCGGTTAAGATTTTTTCTCAGACCCCGGTAAACGGTCTTCCGAAAACCGAAAATGTTCTTCACAATCCTGTAGGGATGCTCCACCTTGCAGCGTACGGCAGATTTTCGGTTTTCAATATACCGCTCCCAGTCAATGGCATTGTCTGAAACCCTGGGGAACCGGCCCGGCCTGCGGTTGATGCGGTATTCAATGGCAGAAAGCTGCGGATTGCTTTTGATTTCTTCCCGTTTCTCTATCCCAAGGTAGGCGCTGTCCCCGTAGACCACCTTATCATCTTCCCGCAGAAGCCTTGCCGCTACAGTGACATCGTGGACATTGGCGGCGGTGGCCTCCACTGTGTGGACAAAGCCGCTCCCGGCATCC
>CAJTCG010000030.1 GCA_910574635.1 Oscillospiraceae bacterium
CTGCTGCACTTTCGGCATCTGTTGGAGGAGAAGGGCATCGGCAAGCTGTTTTTTGACGCAATCAACCGCTGCCTGGAGCGGGCTGGACGGATGATGCGGGGCGGCAGCATCGTAGACGCCACTGTAAGGAGACAACGTATTTGAGAAATCCGGGATACAACGGGACTGACGGGGGAAGTGGAGGAAACCCCGCGAAGAGAGACGGGAAACCGCCGTAACTAGGGCGGGAAAGTGCGATTTTAGAAATTCATTCTCAGTTATTCTGGGCGGAAACGGCGTCGACGACGGTCGGCGTCTTTTTTTATGCCCAGGGGCCGCTGGAGGCCGCACGTCGGCGGCGGCGCGGCGCGGCGGGCACCGGCCCGGCTGAACAGGAAAACCCCCGGAAAACCGCTTAAAAACGGCAATCCGGGGGCTTTTCTCGATGGCGGGGACGGGCAGGACATTATGGGGGCCACTCGGCCACGCCCCGGAAGTCACAGCAGCAGACCAAGAAGGCGGGGCTTCACGGCCCTTGAGGATAGTATAGCAGGGCGGCAAGGGAAATGCAAGGGGGCCCAGCGTAATAACGCACCGTTAGAGCGTTAGAATTTAGGCCAAAATCGGGCGAACCGGCGCAGATCGGGCCGCTGGCGGCGTTACTTGACCGTTACTCCCCGAGGTGGCTGGTGACGGCATCGGCGGGCCGTGGGGGTCGTTTCAATTCTGCAAAACCACAAAACCGCTGAAGAAATGCAGAATTGCCCTATTTTCAACGGCTGGCGGGGCATGGCGGCGGCGAAAAACCGCCGTTTTCAATTCTGCACGAAAACGGATAATTATTTAACCAAAACAGGCCAAAAAAATTTAAGCAATCCCGCCCTGACCGCTACCACTTAAATCTGAATCGGCGTCGGTGGCTTTTCGTTTGAGCTTGTCTGCTTTGTATGTCCAGTAGATAGACTCCCTCTTGCGTTCAGCGTATTTCCGATATAGGCAGAATATCTGGTCAAACATATCCTCCTGGACATGAGATGGCAACAGACGATACATCGCCACAAGGTCAGCCTCCTCATCCTCCAGAGGACTTCCATCGCACATAAGACTTTGCGCTTCTTGTGCGGCCCTGGAGCCAAGAACAGGCTCGCTATTTTCGCTTGAATCCGAAACGCCTCTACCGTAAACCAGATAGTCCAGAGAGACATTTAGGTAATTAGCGACTTTAACCAACTTGTCCAGCCGTGGGCTCTGGGCATCCCATCGCCGGATAACCCCGTTTCCGAGGCCGCAATCTGCCTCCAACTGCTTAAAGTTTGTACCTCTTTCCTTTACGATTGCCTGTAAACGCTCAACAATAGACATAAAGCGATTCCTCCTTAAAAATCGCTATTTACCTATTGACAATTAGGTAGTTAGCGATTATAATTAACGCTGTAAGTCAAAAACTTATCCACAAACAAGCATAACACAAAAACCCGAGGCGCACAACAGGAAAGGAGCAACAGATGAAAATCACAAAAATGGATAACGAGCAAAACGTGAAGTTCATGTCAGACCCCGAGCGGCTGGCGGCTGAACAACGGATGCGCGATCTCGTCAAGCACATCCAGGCAAGCGTAAAGACCGACGGGAGCGCGGAGTATTACCTCACCGTCCTACCTCCGATATTGAAACAGCTCGAGGAAGCCCGCCAAAACCTCGCCACGATTGAGGTGAAGGTACAGGACCGAATTTTGGGACTAATCAAATAAGCCGAAACGCCCGGGAGGGCGTCGCCGGGGGGAGCCCTACCCGGCCTGACGATGGCAGGGCACACAGAAAGGAAGGATATGCAGAATGAGAAAACTGAAGAAAATCAACGGCTATCTGGTCGTCCGGTTCAACGACCGGGAGAAGCGCGAGTATGAGGGCACCGGCCTGGGCAACTTCGGCGTGATCGACGCCGAGCTCTACACCGGCATCCTGGACGTCGACCGGAGCGTCATGGAGTACGACGACGCCGAGACCCTGGAGATCGCGCTGGAACAGGCCCGGGGCCTGGAGTCCGAGCTGGACGTGGTGGAGCCAGAGGTGAAGATCACGGTCATCATCGAGGGCGAGACCGAGGTCAGCGAGGAGGACGTGGAGCCAGAGAGCCTGTTCAAAGGGCACCAGGCCACGCTGGAGGCTCAGCTCAAGCATGGGCCGCACCTCGACCTTGACCCCCTCACCGCCGCCCATGAGCTCCACGGCTACGCCAAGGCCCTGGAAGACCTGGGCATGGTCGACGGCCACGACGAGCGGTTCCTGGTGGAGCGGGATACCTTCGGTGCGATGGCCCCGTCGCCCGACCAGCAGGAGGTGGTGAGAGACTGCGTCAACGGTAAGGAGAACACTCCGCCTACAGAAGGGTTGAGGGCCGAGCGAGATACCTTCATGAATCTCGACCCGAGCACGAAGAGTAAGCCTATGACGAGGAAGGTTTACGCTTTAGGAAAATTACTGGAGAACGATTGCCCGGAAAACGACTGCCGCATTTACCTTAATATCTTCCGCATGGCGAAGTCACTTGATACCGCCCTTGACGGGTTCAACGCCTCCAGCTATCCCGCCCAGGTGCTGCGGAGCGACCTCCGGCAACATCTCAGAGAGCTCCGGCGGATGTACCATGAAAACCACGTTGTCCAGCAGTATAAGGAGGGGATGAAGAAATGACAGGTTTTGAATTTCTCAGATCCACCGGCACCACGGTGGAGCAGATCGCGGACATCATTGCGGAGCACTGCCCACCCGTCACCCCCGAACACTGCGACAAGCTCTCCTGCCGGGAGTGCTGGTTGGCATGGCTGGCCACCGGCGAATCCGAAACGCCTCGTAGCGCAAGCGTTTTGCTCCCCAAAGGAGAAGGGGCACCTGAGAAGCAGGTACCCCTTGAGTGGGAACAACGGTATGTTACCCCTGGTGGCATCAGAGTAAATGGAAAGCGATATAGCAGCCGTGAGCTTATGGCCTACATCGGCGACATCATTCTTATTAAATATGTACCTGAAACTGTTGTCGCCAAAACAAGCCAAGGGAGAGACCTTGGTGAGCTCACTCAGTATCAATGTCAGGAGTGAAATCAACAACAGTTGGTTCAAATTCTTCATCATAATTTTTCGTATGAAGATTTACAAACCATTTATTTACTTCCTGACAGGCTGAAATCCACTCTGCCTGTGTAACGATACCCTTGTCCATTAGAAGCTTGAGAATCACACGCGCCCCAAATTCGTGGGAGAATATAGACATTGTCAACCCCTCGACAAATGGCGTCTTCGCAATTTCCTCCACAAACTTGTCGCGCTGAGATTTTCCCTTATTTCCCATTTTAACACTCACCCCCTCCCCGGGCAGGAGCCCAGCTCTATTGTACCAGCCCGGGGAGGAAAAGGAAAGGAGCGCAGCATGGAAAAGACCCAGAAACTTGAGGCGGCATGGTGGTGGGCGCGGAACGCCCGGCTTGAAGCCCTCCGCCAGAAGCGGGAGGAGTACGGCGATCCGCGCAACCCTCTCCGGGCCCTCCCGGGTCGTGAGGCGGAGTTTGAAGCTGCCACCGAGCTCTCCCAGAGCATGGGCGTCATCCTCAAGGCCCTGGAGCGGGAGATCACCAGGGCCCGGGGGGAGGCGGTGAAGCACAAGGCCCTCCGGCTCTGGGATGTGGCCCGGGGCTTCGGGCGGGCGTCGCTGGCCACGCTGGGCGTCGCCGCCGTGTTTATCACGGTCGGAGCCCCAGACCCCATCACCCAGGCGTCGGCGGTCATCGGCACCAGCCTCTCGCTGGGCTGGGCACTCAAAATCGCCTGGAAGTAGTTCTAAGACCCACATCGCAGAAAGGAGGACGGCGATGAAGAGCAGCAACACCCTCACCCCCTTCGGCAAGCTGGTGGTCAAGGCCCTGGTTGACCAGGACATGACCAAGACGGAGCTGGCCGGTCAGGTCGGCACCTCACCGCAGCACCTGAGCCGCATTCTACACGGGACGCGCCCCGGGGGAAAGCACATCCCGGCGATCGTCGCCGCCCTCGCCCTCGACCCCCGGAAGGTGGAGAAGGCGAGGGCCGCATAACAGCGGAAGGGAGGGACGGCAGTGCAGGACGCATATATCACGCTGGAGGAGGCCGCAGCCTTTGAGGGCATCACCTACAAGGGGCTGACCTCAAGGATTGCCCGCAACCCCAAGCAGTACGACACCAAGACCCAGGCCCGCGAGGGCGGCGGCAAAGATCAGGTATTGATCTCCGTCGCCTCCCTGACGGCTAAGGCGCGGAAGGCGTGGCGGGCCACCCAGAAAGTAGACGGGAGGGATGTCATCATAGACCGCAGAGCAACGGAGGCGGCTCCCTGGTATGTGACCGCCGACCTCAATCATTACATAGACGGTCACAAGAAGGCATATTACGAGGCCGTCGAAGCGGCCCGCGTGGTGCAGGAATTCATCGACTACGCCGGGCCGGAGAAGCGCACCGACCTCGCCGCCCGGCTCGCCGTGGGGCTGGGGGTCAGCCCACAGAGCTTCTACCGCTACCAGACACAGGTGCTGGAGGCCAACGCCTGGGCCCTAAAGCTGGAGCGGGAGGACGGGCAGAGCCGGGATTACTTCCGGGCCCTGGCCCTCTGCCGGAAGCCGAAGGCGGCGGACACCTTCCCAAGCCTGACCCCGGAGCAGCGGGCGCTCATTGAGAACATCTGGTTCGACAATCAGTTCGCCGCCAACCTGGGCACCCGGGAGATGCTGTATGTGAAATTCGAGGAGATCGCCCGGGAGCGCGGCTGGGAGGACTACCCTTCCAACAAGACGGTGGGCCGGTATATCAACTACCTCATGAGCACCAGGGGCGCGGCCTCCACCCAGTATCTTGCCGCTAACGGAGAACGGGAATGGCGGAACAAGATGCAGCTCAAAGGTAAACGGGATGCCAGTACCCTGGAGGTCATGGAGCTCCTGGTGGGCGACGAGCACACCTTCGACCTCTGGGTACAGTACACCGCCCCCAACGGCAAGGTCAAGGCCGTCCGCCCGGTATTGGTGGCATGGATGGATATGCGGAGCCGGGACATCCTGGGCGATGTGATCTGCGTAAAGGCCAACGGCGACACCCTGAAGGAGTCCCTGGTGAAAACGATTTACACGGCGGGCGTCCCGAAGCGGCTGCTCATCGACAACGGCAAGGACTACACTAAGCAGGAGCTCACCGGCCAGAATCGGAAGAACCGGCGCATCGACTTCGACTTCGACGCCGAAACCATGGGCTTCTATCAGAGCATCGGCATCCAGGGCGTCGATCGAGCCCTCCCCTATCAGGCGTGGGTCAAGGCGGTGGAGCGGTTGTTCGGCAGGGTCTGCTCCCAGTTCTCCAAGTGGTTCGCATCATACACCGGCACCCTGACCGGCTCCAAGACCTACGCCAAGCGGCACAAGGATATCGAGGGCATGCTGGAGCGCGGGGAACTGCTGACCATGGAGGAGTTCTACGAGAAATGGACGGAATGGAAGGAGCTGCACTACCGTACCCGAAAGCACCGGGGCCTGACGGCCGCCAAAGAGAAGTGGGTCACCCCGGGCGACCTGTTTGCCCACGGCCCCCGCTATGAAAAGGCGGCACCGCCCAGGGAGTATGCGGCGATGCTGCTCATGAAGGCGGACACGGCCCGCGTGACCAGCCAGGGCATCACTAAGTTCGGAGTCCTCTACACCGACTACGAGCTCTGCTTCTGGAAGGACAAGAAGGTCAAAATCAAGTGGGACATCGATGACGTTTCCAAGCTCTACGTCTACGACCTGGAAGGCCGTAAGATATGCGAGGCGGTCTCTGCCGAGGTGCTGGGCTACGGAGAGAAATGCTCGCAGGAGGTGCTGCAAAAGCTCATGCGGAACAAGAACCGGCAATATCACGAAACCAGGGACGCGCTGGAGGACTTCACTACCCCTTACGAGGCGCGGCTTGAACAGGGCCGTCCCTCCGATGCTGTGGGCAAGCTTGACCTCATGATCGGCCACGCGCCCGCCAGCAAGGTGATTACTCTCCCGACAGACAAGGAATATCGCGGTGAAGTCGCCGCTCGAGGCAGGAAGAAGCGCAGTAAAGCCGGGGACGAGTTCCTGGCGGCAAAGGGCGAGAGCGTCCTGGACAGACTGCGGGCTATCAACGAATAGGAGGAACATCATGGAAGTTACAGCAGCAGAGCGCACCACCACCTATACCGGGGCCCAGAGCCTCGCCGCGAAGATTAACGGCTACATCGTAGCCCAGCGCACCAGCATCGCCGCAATCGCCAAGGAAATCGGCTATAGCCGGGTCACCGTTTCCCGGTATCTGGCGGGCAAGTATGACAGCGATCCCACCGGCATCGAGGACAAGCTCGCCGCGTTTCTGGCGGGCCAGACCGGGGAGGAGGTGGAGCTCCCGCTACCCCTGGAACCAGGGCAGAAGGGCGGACAGAAGCCCCGCTTCTATGAGAGCCGGGATGCTAAGGCCGTCCTGGGCGTATGCCAGAGCAGCCAGGAGTATATGGGCCTGGGCATTGTGGTGGCCCGCAGCGGCTACGGCAAGACCTACGCACTCCGGGAGTACGCCAAGCTCCCCCGGGTGGCGTACATTGAGTGCGATGACACTATGAGCAGCCGAGACTTGGTGGAGGCGGTCGAGCGGAGCATCGGCCTCCCCAACGGCTACGGCACGATCTGGCGCAGGGTCAACGGCATCCGGGAGTTCTTCAACACCAACCGGGGCTACCTCCTCATTATTGACGAGGCCGACAAGCTGGTGAGCAAGTACACACAGAAGAAGATGGAGATTCTCCGGGCGATTTTTGACCAGAGCGACGTAGGGTTGGTGATCGCGGGCGAGCCGAAGTTGGAGGCCCAGATCAAGACCTATCTGGCACGGATGGCGAACCGCGTGGACTTCTACGCCTCGCTTCGAGGGCTGGCTCCCTCCGAGGTGGAAGGCTACCTGGAGGACTTCATCATCACCCCGGACGCCCTGCTTGAGCTGAAGGAGCGGGCGTGTAATATGCGGACAGGCTGTTTCCGCCTCCTAGACCGCACCCTCTCCAACGTAGGGCGCATCCTGGCCGAGCGGGGTGAGGGGACGGTCACCGTGAAGATCATTGAGCAAGCGTCCTCCATGATGATGCTCTAACGACTGGGGGCTGAGACAATGAAAATGAGAAAGCAGCGGCACATGGGCGCGGCCCTGGTGGTTCTCTCCTGGCTTATCCTGCTTCTGGCCGCGACCAGGGCGAACCCCATCGACCAGGACGCCACCGCCGTAGTACTGCTCCTCCCTCTGGGGCTCTACCTGATTTTCACGAAGCACTACATTTTGTGCCCCTGACGCCGACAGGCGTGGGCAAATAAGCGAAAGGAGCTTAGATATGGCAAGAAAACGAGTCGTCGAGGAGCCTACCCTCAAATCCTGGGAGGACGTGAACGACGCCCTCCGGCAGATCGCGGAGGCGAAAATCAGCCTTGGCGAGATCGAGGGCGAAATGCAGAAGGAAATCCTCAAGGCAAAGGACGCCGCGCAGGAGATGGCCCGTCCCTTCATGGACGAGATCGCCCAGCTGGAACGCGATATCCGGGTATATACCACAGCGCACAGGGATGAGCTGGGTGATGAAAAGAGCAGGACGTTGCCCTTCGGCGTGGTAGGCTTCCACGCCTCCACCTCCATTTCACTCCCCAAGGACAAGGATGCTCTGGCTGAAATCATTCGACGGCTGAAGTCCAGGGGCATGCTGGACTGCATCATAGTAAAAGAAGCGGTGAGCAAAGAGGTCTTGAAGAAGTATGGCGAGGACACGGTCAACGCCGTGGGGGCTGTCTGGCGGCGGAAGAACGGATTTAACTATGATGTGGATATCGCCAAGCTGGAGCAGATCAAGGCGGGCGGCTGAGAAAGGAGGCCCGAGGAATGGCAGCAGCACGAACAGGGCGCAAGCAGCCCTCCATCCGCACCCTCTGGGCGATTGCCAAGTCGCCGGAGCTGCACATGACGGATGAAGACCTCCACGCGCTGGTCTACCGCGAGACCGGGAAGGAATCTATGCGGGCACTGACCCAAGGGCAGATCAGTGAAGTGGCCCGCGTTCTCCAGAACATGAAGGACAGCGCCGCTCAGAGCAGCCGCGCCAAGCGGACGGATGAAGATGGCAACCCTGAGACGGCGGCGCTCCGGCGGAAGATGTTTATGCTGATGAAGGAGCTGGGCTGGAGCCCTGCCCAAGTGGACGGCCTCGCCAAGCGGATGTTTCAGGTGGAGCGGCAGGAGTGGCTGGACAAGCGGCAGTGCATGAAGCTGGTGGAGGCGTTGAAGGCGATGGTGGAGAGAAAGGCGGCGGAGGGATGAGGGCTGAAAAGGCGGCCGCCATGAAAATCCTGGCGACGCTGGATCGTATCGTAGAGATGCAGCGCACAATCCGGCATGGCCCGGACCCGTGCGTTGCGACAGGGCTTGTATTCCTCAGCTACTACTACCAAGAGCTGCCGGAGTCCGTTGCCCGCCGCCTGACGGAGCTCTGCCCGGACGCTCTGGCGCGAATTCCAGATGCTACGTCCTTTCAGGGCACCGAGAAGGAGAGGCAGGGGGTTGCCGCCAGCATCGCCAGCGACGCAGCCTTCGCCCAGGTCATTCGGGCGGCGAACATCTACCGCAAGAAGCTGGGCCTCGGCCTCCTGGGGGCGGACGGCAGACCAGAGCAGACGGAAGGAGGCAGCAGCAGTGAGTAACAGTGAACAGGCCGGGCGTGTGTGCCCGATCTGCGGCAGGAGGTACACAGAGCGGCCCGCCCTCTCCCGGGCGGACAACACCACGGACATTTGCCCGGACTGCGGGATGATGGAGGCCCTGGCCTCCATCCCCCGAAGGCGGGAGGGGCCCGCCGAGCGCACCCGGAGGGCTGTGTACGCCACAGGCAACAGGTGGGTGATTGAAAACTTCAACGCCACCCACGGCTGAGAGGGGGCGCACATGGCTGGAGTATATAAGGGCCGGTATTGTGACCGCTTCTACTGCGACAAGGTTCGTGAGCGGCGATGCTGTGCGGACTGCTGGCGGCGCAAAGCCCGGAAATGCCGCCGGGCCTGTCAGAACGACCCGAGTCGGTGCGGATTGCAGAGCAAGCCCCCGGAGAGGAGGAGGCGGTCATGCTGACCATCACCCTCCAGGTGGGAGCCCCACCCGGTCAGGCGATCGGCGTCAAGGAGGACATCGCTATGCGGCTGGAGCCCTTGGGCGATGTGCGCGTGGTGTCCATCACCGAGGACACGCCGGAACAGCTCCACATCACAGGCTATGGGGCCGCACAGGGCCCGCCGAAGTGTTAGGAGGTTGGATATGGCAAAGAAGCAGAAGCGGCTCACGCAGCGCGAGAGGGCCGAGAGAGCGGCCATTAAAAAGCAGCTCCAAGCGGATGGAATTCTCCCGCCCGACAAGCCACGGCTCAACCGGGGAAAGTTTGCCCGGGAGACCTGGGAGGCGTTTGAGGCGTTCTACACCTCCGAGCCCATCCGGGCGGAGCTCTCGCTCATTAAGGCGATCGGCTTCATGGTAGGCCCGGACATGAAGAAGGTCACGCCCGAGGAGGTCGGTGTCTTCAAGCTGCTTAAGCTGGCGGTCGAATACGACGCTTTTCTTAAAAAGCTCGAGACGGAAGGCCGCACAACATACAACTACGGGGAGCTCATTGACAAAGTCATCCTCCCCATTACCAATTTATAGGAGGTACAACATGGCAAAAACGAAAGAAGACCCTAAGCCCCCCCTGGCGGTGGAGTCTGAGATCAACGAGGCGGATGGGGAGCCCATCTTCCACGCCGACGAAGAGGAGGGCAGGGGCGATGAGCAAGATTAAGATCTGCCTGGACGCCGGGCACAGTGGCAGCAAATACAACCAAAGCCCCGTGGTCAAGAGCTACTACGAAAGCGCCATGGTCTGGGCACTGCACCTAAAGCTGGAGGAAAAGCTGGAAGCCCGGGGGTTCGAGGTAATCACCACCCGGCCCACCATCGACGCTGAGGTGGACGTGTACGCCCGGGGCAAGCTGGCGAAGGGCTGCGACCTGTTCCTTTCCCTGCACTCCAACGCGTGCGGAACGGAGAGCGTGGACTACCCCGTGGTTTACCGGGCCCATGACAACCGGAATGGCGCGGATACCCTGGCGGCGGGTTTTGCCCGGATGATCGGGGAGCGCATGGGTACGAAACAGACCGGGCGCAGCGCGCTCCGGAAGAACAGCACCGGAGGCGAGTACTACGGCGTTATGCGCGGGGCCCGGGCTGTCGGCGTCCCCCTGTATCTTCTGGTGGAGCACAGCTTCCACACCAACACCGCCGCAGCGAAGTGGCTGCTGGAAGACCGGAACCTGGAGCTGCTGGCGGAAGCGGAGGCGGACACCCTGGCGGCGTATTTCAAGCAGACCGCCGCCCCCGTCCCAGAGGAGGAGAGGACGGCAATCATGGGCGCGGCCCAGGCTACCGCTCAGCAGATGGCACTGTACTGCCGGAGACGAAACGCCGCGCCGAAGCTGAGCAGCTGCTCGGTGGAGGAACTGGCGGGGATGTTCCTGGAGGAGGGCGCGGCTGAGGGCGTCCGGGGTGATATTGCCTGGGCGCAGAGCCTCCATGAGACGGGCTTCTTTAAATTCGGCGGCATTGTACAGCCGGGGCAGAACAACTTTGCGGGCATCGGGGCCCTGAACGGGAACGGCAAGGGCCAGGCGGCGTCTTTCCCGGACCCGCGCACCGGCGTCCGGGCGCAAATCCAGCACCTGAAGGCGTATGCCTCCACGGAACCGCTGGCAAAGGCTTGCGTGGACCCGCGCTTCTCTCTGGTAGCCCGGGGCTCCGCGCCGTATGTAGAGTGGCTGGGATCGGCGGACAATCCAGGCGGGACCGGCTGGGCGGTCCCCGGCAAGGGCTACGGAGCCCGTGTGCTGGATATTCTGGCAGAGGTCATGGCCCAGGAGGTCCCGGAGCCGCCCGCTGAGGAGAAAGACAAACCCAAGTATCCGGCGTACCAGACGGAGGGCCTGGAGCGGTTGACGGAAGCCGGGATCATCGACTCCCCGGAGGTATGGAAGGCCCGCTTCGGGGACACGGTGACGGTGGGGCAGATGTTTGGTATCCTTGGCAAGCTGCTGGCAAGGGCAGAGAGCCCCGCCGATTAACGGAAGGGGGCGCACAGGCTTGGACGACCTCTGGAAAGAGCTAACCTTCGAGATGCTTCCGGACAATACATGGCGGCATGTGGCGGAGGAGATCGGGCTTGAAAACTTTTGCAAGATGTTGAATATCGCTGGCGGGGCAACACTTTACGTTCCGCAATTGGAAAGCCTTCTGCGCCCTGTCCGCGACGCACATATCAAGGCTGAGTTCAACGGATGGAATTACCTTGAATTGGCACGAAAGTACAGCATTACAGAGCGGCTGGTCCGGAGTGTCTGCGGCCCCGGCAATGTAGAAGGGCAGATCGATCTGTTCAGTGAGCAGACCGACGCGTCTTAGAAAAAATTCTCTGAAATGCTTCATGCGGACATTTCAAAAAAAGCGTAGTACCCTAAGACTACAGGCAAAGCCTGTAGTCTTATTTTTTACATTTGAGGAGGCAGAAGACATGAACATGGAGATTATCACCAGCGCGGCGAGCACCGCACTCGCCAACATCGTCCTGGCCGTCATCGCCCTGGCCGGGGCCTATGCGGTCTACTACATCCGGCTGGCCGGGGCCCAGGTGAAGGCGCAGACGAAGAAGATCGAGGACGAGAGTGCCCGGGCACTTCTGGAGGACGCCCTGGACGACGTGGAGCGGCTGGCGACCAAGGCGGTCGGCTACACGGAACAGACCGTGGCGAAAGCCCTCCGGGAAGCGGTCAAGGCCGGGACGGGCGACCGGGAAAAGCTCCTGGCTCTGGGCCGGGATGTCTTCAACGAGGTCAAGTGTGAGATTGGGCCGGAGACGCAGGAGATCATCGTGAAGCACCTGGGCAGCTTCGACCACTACCTGGAGCAGTGCATCGAGAACGCCGTCCTCAAGATCAAACAGGCCGACCCCTATATTACACTCCCTGGGGCTCTGGTGGACGGCGTTGGCGAGGCCGAGCTGAAGGAGGGCGTCCCCGGAACTGCCGCCGAGTAAGGAGGGCCCCATGGACATCACCCAGATCACTGCTATCATCGGCGCAGCGGCGTCGCTGCTCTGCACCCTGGTTGTCGGAGCCCTGACCTACTTCTTCAAAAAGACGCTGACCTCTCTGGAGGACGCAGACAAGAAAAACGCCGCTGACATTCAGGTGGAGGCGCAGAAGCGGGAGCAAGGGCTGAAGGAGCTCACCACCCAGTTCAATGACCTGAAGAGCGATCTGCCTCTGGTCTACACCTTGCGGGAGGACTTCATCCGCAGCATGAACAGCGTCGACCATAATATCAGCGGGCTCGACCAGAAGCTCGATCAAGTTCTCCGGCTTATGACATCCTTTGGAAAGGAGGGTTAAATTATGACCTTTTTGGACGAGACCACCGAGCTGGAGGTGGAGAAGAACAAAGCAATCCGGGGCTATATCGTGCGGGCTCTGGCCCGGGGTAACAATGGGGCCCTGCTGGTTCGCCAGATCGTCAATGCACTCATGGCGGACAACCTCATCATGACCCCGGACATCGGCAAGTATCTCAAGTACCTGGAGGACGGCGGCTACGTTGAGTTCACCAACCGCTCCGTCAATGCCTATAACGCCTACCGGAAGGACGCTGTGGTGCAGCTCACCAAGAAGGGCATTGACTTGGTGGAGGATACCATCCAGGACGGTGGAGTCAATGTCTGAGAAGAAACGTCGGAGAGGCCGGATACACTCCACTGTAGACGACCTCCCGGAGCCCCTCAAGTCACAGTTCGAGGTAAAGCTGGCAAATCCGGCGAACACCTACAACGAGCTCTCTGAATGGCTGAAGGGCGAAGGCTACTCCATCAGCAAGTCGGCGATTGGCCGGTACGCAGTACGGACGCGGGAAGCCGCGCAGCGCGTGGCTGAAACCCTTCAGCGCACCCAGGCAATTGCTCAGGCTGTGGAAGCGCACCCTGACCTGGACTATACGAAGGCGGCGGAGCTGGTGCTCATGGACGGCCTCATGCAGCGGGTGAGCACCGCCGAGGAAGAATTTGACGAAATGCCTCTGGACAAGGCCGGGCGGCTGATTGCGTCCCTGGCCCGGAACGCCACCTACGAGAAGCGCGTTCGGGCGGAGCTGAAGAAAAAGGCGGAGCTGGCCTTTGACCAGATGGAGTCGGAGCTCATGACGGCGATTAAGCAGCACCCGGAGCTGGTGGGCGAGCTGCACGACGTTCTGGCCCGGGCCCGGGAGAAGGTATTGACCGATGGCGAAGATTAAACTGAGTGAATATCTGGATCGTCTGGAAGAACTGGAAGACCGGGAAGCGGTCGCCAACCGCGACTACCAGCAGGAACTTTTTCTTGAATATGTTGTCCGCGACAGTAACTTCCCCGAGCGTCGGGCGGAGCTCCTTCGGGACTTCAAGGCCGGGAAGGAGCTGACCGGGCCGAAGGGACTGCGCCGTAAGCTTGGGGCGATTGACCTGGAGTATTTTGGACGGGCCTATCTTGCTCACTACTTCGTCCGAAAGTCTCCCGCATTCCACGGCGAGCTCGACCGCATCTGGCGGGAGGGTGTCTTGAAAGGGCTCGACCCCACCGTCGCCGCAAAGGAGATCAGCCGGGCAGACGGCTGCAGGAGGGCGATTGAAGCTCCCCGTGGCCACGCCAAGAGCACGACCTTTACGTTCAAGGACTCCATCCACGCGGCGGTCTACGCCTACAAGCACTACGAGATCATCCTCTCGGACAGCTCTGAACAGGCCGAGGGCTTCCTGGCGGACATCAAGACGGAGCTGGAGGAGAACGCCGCCCTCCGGGAGGACTTCGGGGAGCTGGAGGGGAAGGTCTGGAAATCGTCGGTTATTCTGACCGCCAACGGAGTCAAGATCGAGGCAATCGGTTCCGGCAAGAAAATCCGTGGACGCCGCCACAAACAGTGGAGGCCCGACCTCATCGTCTGCGACGACCTGGAGAACGACGAGAACGTCAACACGCCGGAGCAGCGCAAGAAGCTTCGGGACTGGTTTTATAAGGCGGTCTCCAAGGCTGGCGACACCTACACGGACATCGTCTACATCGGGACACTGCTGCACTTCGACGCGCTGCTGGCCAACGTCGCCAAAAACCCCAGCTACAAGGCGGTCAAGTACCGGGGCGTTATCAGCTTCGCCTCCAACAGCGAGCTCTGGGACGCCTGGGAGAGCATCTTTACCGACCTCGCCAACGAGAACCGGCAGGATGAAGCCCGGGCCTTCTACGAAGCAAACCGGGAGGCAATGCTGGAGGGCACCGCCGTCCTCTGGGAGGAAAAGCTGTCCTATTACGACCTCATGGTCATCCGCATTTCCGAGGGCGAGGCCAGCTTTAACAGCGAAATCCAGAACGACCCCATCGACCCGGAAAACTGCACCTTCCAGGAGGAGTGGTTTGACTTCTGGGACGACGACGGGAAGCAGCAGCCGGACTTCTCTGACACCCGCTTCCTGTTCATCGGGGCCAACGACCCCTCCCTGGGCAAGAACAAGAAGTCGGACACCAGCTCCATTTTCGCGCTGGCCAAGGACACCATCACCGGCTACCTCTACGTCGTGATCGCGGACGTCGCCAAGCGAAAGCCCGACCAGATCATTGAGGACGCGCTGGAGGCGAGCCGACGCCTGAAGCGGGACTTCAAGCGGCCCTACTACAAGTTCGGCGTGGAGACGGTGCAGTTCCAGTATTACTTCGCGGAGATCATGCGGCAGCGGGCGGCGGAGGCTGGCGAGTACCTTCCCATTGAGGAGATCAACAGCATCCAAAATAAAGACGCCCGCATTCAGTCGCTGCAGCCCTTCGTGAAAAATGGCTACATCAAATTCAGCAAGAAGCACAAGACCCTCCTAAAGCAAATGACCGAGTACCCCATGGGCAAGAACGACGATGCCCCGGACGGGCTCCAGATGGCCGTGAAGCTGGCCCTGGACGTCAAGGCCGGGCGGAGGGTCGAATACAAGAGCGTCATCGCCCGCGCCTTGGACTTCCGGCGCGGAGCTTACTAAGGAGGCGAGAGCTATTATCCAAGAGAACACCATCATCCACGGCGACAGCCTCACGGTGCTCCGGGAAATGGAGACGGGGAGCGTGGACGCGATCATCACCGACCCGCCCTACGGCATCAATTATGTTTCCCAGACCGGGGCCAAAATCAAGAACGACAAATCGCCCTTTATCTGGTTCCTCTATGACGCCTTCCGGGTCCTCAAATCCGGGGAGTCGGGCCGGGGCTCTCTGGTCTGTTTTACCCGCTGGGACGTGCAGCAGACCTTCATCGACGCAATGAAGCTGGCGGGCTTCCAAGTCAAGAGCGAGGTGATCTGGGACAAGGTATTCCACGGCATGGGCGACACCAAGGCGGCGTTTGCACCCTCCCACGAGAATATCATCTTTGCGGTCAAAGGAAAATTCAGCTTCCCCGGGCACCGCCCGAGAGACCTCATCACCTTCCAGAAAATCAACAGCTCCCAGATGGTACACCCGACCGAGAAGCCCGTGGGCCTCCTGGCAAACCTCATCACCAGTGTCACTAAACCCGGCGACCTCATCCTTGACCCCTTTGCCGGAAGCGGCTCTACTCTGGTCGCCGCTAAGAAGGCTGGACGGCGGTTTATCGGCGTGGAGCTGGACGACGACTTCTATCAGATCGCGCAGCGGCGTGTTGAGGAGGCTGTGGAATGAGCAGAAGAAAGCAGCGGCGGCAGAACGCCCAAGCTCCGCCCGCACCCCTGCGCCGTCCTGACATCCGGGAGATCGCCGTCGCCCACGTGACGGACAAATACAGCGAATATCCCAGCAACGGCCTTACCCCTGTCGAGCTGGCGGAGATACTCAAGGAAGCCGACGCGGGCGACGTGCTGCGGCAGATGGAGCTGTTTGAGGAGATGGAGGAGAAGGACCCGCACCTGTTCAGCCAGCTCCAGACCCGGAAGAACGCCGTCACTGGCCTGGACTTCGAGATTATCCCGTTCAGCGATGACCCTCGGGACAAGGAGATTGCTGCCTTCATTGAGGAGCAGCTCAGCGGCATGGAGGGCTTCGAGGACGTGGAGAACGACCTGCTGGACGCGATCGGCAAGGGCTTCGCCGTCTCGGAAATCATGTGGGGCTATGACGAGGGGCACGTTGTTGTCACCCAGATCATATCCCGGCATCAGAAGCGGTTCTTCTGGGACAGCCTGGACGACTCGTTCAAGGTCCGCACCCAGGAGACGCCGGAGGGACTGCTGCTCCCGGCGAACAAGTTCATCGTCCATAGATACAAGGCCCGCAGCGGCCACACCTCCCGGGCGGGCATCCTCCGGGTCGTAGCCTGGATGTTTCTCTTCAAGAACTACGACTTGAAGGACTGGGTGAGCTTTGCCGAGGTGTATGGCCTCCCGCTCCGGCTGGGCAAGTATGCGCCTGGAGCCAGTGATGAGGATAAACGGGCTCTCATGGAGGCCCTGATTCAGATCGGGGCGGACGCGGCGGGCATCATCCCAGATGGCGCAACCATCGACTTCATCACCACGGAAAAGATCGGCTCCACGAACCTCTATGAGCAGCTGGCCCGCTATTGTGACGAACAGATTAGTAAGGCCGTCCTGGGCCAGACCCTCACCTCGGACTCCGGCGGCGGCAGCTACGCTCAGAGCAAGACCCACAACGACGTCCGGCACGACCTGACCGTGGCCGACTGCAAGGCCCTGGCCTCCACCCTCCGGCGCGACTTGATTCGCCCTCTGTGCATCTTCAACTTCGGAGAGGATAAGCGCATCCCCAAGATACAGTTTGACTGTGAGGAAGGGGAAGACCTGGAACGGCTTGCCAATATCCTGGACGTGCTTATCGGAAAAATCGGGTTGCAGGTACCCACCAGCTACATCTATAAGAAGTTCAGCATCCCGGAGCCGGAGGCCGACGAGGAGATTGCCGCTCCCCGAGCCGCAACGGAGCCGGGCGCCCTCCCCTTCAAGCAGGAAGCGCCCGCGCCGGCCATTGCGCTGAAGGCCGGGGCCGCCGCAGGGCCCGGTACCCAGGCGCATATCGACCGGCTGGCGGACGCCGCCGTCAGGCGCGGGGGCGGCTGCTTTAAGAAAGCCTTCGCACCAATTCTCAAAATAATTGAGAAGGCGGAGAGTCTGGAGGCGCTCCGGGACATGATGGAGGACGAGAAAGCCGTCGCCGGGCTCTACAAGGCGATGGACGTCACCCAGGCGGAGGAGCTGCTCCAGAAGGTGATGCTGTACGCGGACTTGGAGGGGAGGACGCTGGAAAATGACCGGCATTGATGTTGTCCTCAGCCGGAAGGACATGACCTTTGAAGAGGCTGCAGATTACTTCAAGGAGCGTATCCCGGTTTCAGCGGACATTTTCTACGCAATTGCCGAGGAGTACCGCAGCCTGGCTTTCACCGTCAGCGGCTACACCAAGGCCCAAATCCTGAAGAAGTTCTATGATGAGCTGCTCTCCGCGCTGGAGGAGGGCCGCACCCTCCAGGAATTTCAGTCACACATGCGGGACTTCCTGGAATTGGAGGGCTATGAAGGCCTAGCCCCCCAACAGGCGGAGCTCATCTTCCGCACCAATATCCAGACAGCTTACAATGTGGGCCATTACCAGCAGATGACCAACCCCGCCGTCATGGAGCTGCGCCCCTATTGGCAGTACGACGCGGTGAACGACGCCAGCACCCGCCCCAGCCACCTGGCTATGGACGGGAGGGTCTTCCCGGCGGACTCCCCCGTCTGGGACGTGTGGTTTCCGCCCAACGGCTTTAAATGCCGCTGCACGGTGAAGACGCTTTCGCGGCGTCAAGTGGAGCGGCGGGGCCTGACGGTGGAGCGGGAGTTTCCAGCGGTGGAGCCGGACCCGCATTTTGGAACAAATCCGGCGAAGGTCCGGTTTCAGCCGGACCTGAAAGGCTACCCGGAGCCGCTGGCGAAGGCGTATCGGGCCCGGGAGAAAGCGGGCCCGCCGAAAGCCCCGTAAAGGCCCCATAGCGGCCTCGCTCCCCCGGAAGGGTACACGGGGGCCCGAAAGGCCGTGCGAGGCCGGGACAGGGCGTGATAACGCGTTATAACGCTATTGACGGCGAGACGCCGGAAAGGAGACGCGGTTTCTTGAAAGATATCCTGATTTTGAAGGGCGGCAGCGTGGAGGTTTCGGGGGTCCCGGAGACCATCACGGTTCTTCCCCTGGGCCGCGTGGTCAGCTCCAAGGGCGAGTTCAACGTGGACGAAGACAGCCTCCGGGAGATGAAGGCCCAGATCGCCCGGAAGGGCGTGGACCTGGTGGTGGATTATGAACACCAGACCCTCAAGGGGGTTGAGGCCCCCGCTGCTGGCTGGGTAAAGGAGCTGAAGCTGGGGGACGGCAGCATCGTGGCTGTGGTCGAGTGGACGCCCCGGGGAGCGGAGTATCTGAAGAACAAGGAGTACCGCTACCTCTCCCCCGTGGTCAATGTCCGCAAGACGGACAACAAGGCCATAGGGCTGCACTCCCTGGCCCTGACCAACACCCCCGCAATTGAGAATATGACCCCGATCGTCAACTCGGACAATTTTGAAGGAGGACAAAAGATGGATATGCAGAGACTGGCGGCGGCGCTGGGGCTCGGCCCGGACGCCACCGAGGAGCAGATCATGGAGGCTCTCCAGGCGATGGCCGCCGAGAACAAGAGCCTCAAGGAAGGCAAGCAGCCCGGGGACGAGGCCACCGTCGCCAACAAAGCGGTCTGCGAGTTGCTGGGCCTGAAGGCCGGGGCCCCTGCCGAGGATGTGACCGCGAAAATCATGGAGCTCAAGGGCGGCACCATCGACGGCGTCAACGTGCTGGAGGAGCTAAAGGTCCTGAAGCAGCAGAACGCCCAGCGGGATGCGGACGAGGCCGTCACCCTGGCGCTGAAGGCGGGCAAGATTACCCCGGCGCAGAAAGAGTGGGCGCAGAGCTACGCACTGACCGACCCCAAGGGCTTTGGCGCGTTTGTGGAGAAGGCCCCCCAGGTCGTCCCCATGGGCGAGATCGATCTGGGGGGCAGCGTGGCCCTCAAGTCCGACAAGCCGGACGAGGCGACCACGCTGGTCTGCAAGCAGCTGGGCGTCAGCCAGGAAGACCTGGACAAGTACAGGGAGGAGGAATAAGGCACTATGGGAGCTTTGACTAATGCGAGGGATACCGCCGAAGTCATGAACGGCGGCAAGCAGCTCGTTCTGCCCGTGAAAGGCAAGACCACCATCTACCAGGGGGCCCTGGTTGCCCTGGACGCGGACGGCTATGCGATCCCCGGAAAGAAGGCGGCGGGCCTGACGGCAGCGGGCCGGGCCGAGGAGACCTTGGAGAACACGGGTGGCGACGGCGAACTGGTCATCCGGGTCGCCCGAGGCGTGTTTATCTACGCTAACGCCAGTGCCGCCGCCAATAAGGTGACGGCGGCCCATGTCCTTAAGCCCTGTTACATCCAGGACGACCAGACCGTGACTGCCCTGGCCACCGGAGCCTCGGTCGCCGGACTGGTGGTCCGGGTGGATGAGAACGGAGTTGCTGTGGAGATCGGCACCGGCCTGACGGCCCCCGCCGCCAGTACCTAACGAACAAAAGGAGGAACATGCGTTATGGTTATCAACCCCCAAACCCTGCGCGGTATCTACGTTGCGTTTAACACCATCTTCAACAAGGCTCTGACGGAAGTGCAGCCGTTGTATACGGAGATCGCCTCTGTCATCCCCTCCACCACCGAGTCAGAGACCTACGCCTGGCTGGGCGACATCCCCGGCATGAGGGAGTGGATCGGCGACCGCGAGGTGCAGAACCTCACCGCCAGTGGCTATGTCATCCGCAACAAGGACTTCGAGCTGACTGTGGGCGTCGACCGCAATGCGGTCGAGGACGATAAGCTCGGTCTCTATAACGTCTCCATCCAGATGCTGGCGCAGTCGGCTGCGGCGCACCCGGACGAGCTGATCTTCAAGCTGCTGGCCTCCGGCTTCACGGAGAAGTGCTTCGACGGCCAGCCGTTCTTCTCCGCCACCCACAAGATCGGCGAGAAGACCGTCTCCAACATGAGCCACGATAAGCTGACCCTGGACGCCTACATCAAGGCCCGGGCAGCGATGATGTCCCTCACCAACAGCAAGGGCCGGGCCCTGAACCTTGTCCCGGAGAAGCTGGTCGTCCCGCCTGCGCTGGAGAAGGACGCCCGGGACATCCTGGTCGCCGACTTCGTGAACGGCACCAAGAACACCATGCAGGGCACCGCGAAGCCCGTGGTCGTTCCCCAGCTCGCCGGTCACGACTCCTCCTGGTTCCTGCTCTGTACCAATCGGCCCGTGAAGCCGCTGATCTACCAGCAGCGGAAAAAGGCCAAGTTCGTCTCCAAGACCCAGGAGACCGACGAGAACGTGTTTATGAAGAAGCAGTTCCTTTACGGCGCGGACAGCCGGGGCAACGCGGGCTTCGGCTTCTGGCAGATGGCCTTCGGCTCCGATGGCACCGGAGCGGCCAACTGACGCAGGGGGGCGGCATGAGCTACAGCACCAGGGCGGAAGTCCGGGAGATGATTAAGGACGACGCCCTCAACGCGATCATCGGAGACACCTTTATTGAGGAGCCCGCAAAGCGGGAGGAGCTGGTTGCCCCTATCATCGACGCGGCGATCGCCGACGCGGACGGCGAGATCGACGGCTACCTTGCCAAGAGATACGCCGTCCCCCTCGCCCCTGTCTCCAAGGTCATCAACAAATTTTCAAAGGACATCGCAGTCTATAACCTGTTCTCCCGCATCGGCATCGACGAGGGGACAGACCAGAAGACCTATCTCAACCGCTACAACTCGGCGGTCAAGTTCCTCACCCTGGTGGCGGAGGGCAAAGTCTCTATTGGAGCCGATGCTGACGGAGACCCCGCCAGCGCCGCCGCGATCGGCTTTACCGTCAAGTCAAACCCCCGGCTATTCAGCCGGGACCAGATGAGAGGGATGTGACCTATGTACGACATCCGCCTGGAGGGCGATGCTGAAGCCCTGCTCCGAAAAATGCAGAGCATTGCGGAGATTGACAAGAGCGGCCTCAGCGCCGCCCTGGCGGAGGCTGTCCGGGAATCCACCCTGGAGCGCTTCCGTCAGGGCAGGGCCCCGGATGGCCGGAGATGGGCCCCCTCCCAGCGGGCGCTTCTGGAGGGCGGCAAGACCTTGATTAAAACCGCCCAGCTCCGCAACTCCATCCACGCCAAGTCAGACGCCACCGGCTTTGCCGTGGGTACCAACGTCAAGCACGCCGCCACCCACCAATTCGGAGATCCGGGCCGTACAATCCGGGCCCGGAAGAAGAAGGCCCTGCGCTTCCAGGTGGGAGGCCGCTGGGTATCCAAGAAGCAGGTCCGCGTTACCATCCCCGCCCGCCCCTTCCTGGGCCTGTCTGAGGAGGATATGCGGGAGCTGCAGGAGACGGTGGAGGACTTTGTTGGAAGGGACGATTGACCATGCTCTATACGGACAGCAAACGGTATCTTGTCGCCAAGCTCAAGGCTGCGGGCGTCAAAACCAATATCTACACCACGCAGAAGAGCTTTGACAAAAGCCAGGAATCCCATATCGGCGCGGTTCTGTTTGACCGGGAAGCCTACGCCCGAAACGGCTCCAAAAAGTATTTTAAAAGTGAAGAGGGAGCGAAGCACAAACGGCGCAGGGTTTTCGACCGGGACCTAGGCTATGCCGTCACAATCGGCGGCTACACCGACGAAGAGGTAGAGGGGATTCTGGAGGCGTTCCTAAGCAGTCTTGACGACGGTATCTATGTGGATGGCAACTTTGTCCCCATAGAGCCGGAAGGGGCGGTCTGGTTCGATACGGAGGACCGTTTGCTGAAAGCTCAGGTTGCCGTTCAGTTAACCGTTGTTTTCCACGGTGGTGTCTATAGAGACACAGGCTTTGGGCGGCTGCGCCGCGTGGAGGTGACCGGGATTGAAAAAAAGGAAGGAGATACAGATGGCAAATAAAACCACAAGGCCGGAGAGCGCCGCAGGAGAAATTCGCCAGCCGGAGCAGCTGCTGGAAATTAATGCGCTCCGGGAGAAGCATAAGACCCCGTGGTCCGTATTTGCTGGCGTGTGCGCCGCAAACAATTGGAGGCCCGGCAAGGCTGTGACCGAGGAGGCGTTTCTCCGGGCCATTTCCGATTTTACCGGAGCGCCCATGGACGGGCCCCGGAGAAAGCGAGTGTGAGAAGCGATGCTTAGAGATGTCAAAACAACCGTATCCGACGGCCTGTTAGGCTTTGCGACCGCTACAGGCGACGGCCTGAGCGTTAAGATCGGGGCTTCCCCCATCGTTTCCAACGCGCCGGTTATTATCACTGGAGACATGGACGCAGGGGAGATTCGGGAGCGGCTGGGCCTCTCTCCTCTGGCTGACGCCGCCATGGACGCCGTGCAGAGCGGCGCGGGCCGCATCTTCTGCATCCCTGTTGCCGCAGCCACGGCGGGCACTCTGACCCCTGTGACGAAGGAGGGAAAGGGCGGCGGCAGCCTGACCGTGGACGGCTCCCCCACCAACGCATTCCAGGTGGTCATCCAGATCACCGCTCAGGGCGGGCTGAACACAGCGGCCTTCAAGGCTTCCGTCAATGGGGGTTACAGCTTTTCCGATGAAGTTACCGTTCCCGCCACCGGCTCCCATGTTCTGGATGGTACGGGGCTGACCCTTCATTTCGCTGAAGCGGTGGACACGGAGGAACAGGCCAGTTCCTTCCTGGTGGATGACACATTCCGCTTCGGCTCCACGGCTCCGGCCATGACCAACGGCGACGTCTTGTCCGCAATGGATAAGCTGAAGGTGCTCTCCCAGGAATTTGAGTTTATCCATATTGTCGGCGGCAGCACCTCTCCCCTCTGGCAAGCTGTAAGTGAAGCTCAGAAGGAGCTGGCGGGCAGCCACCAAAAGCCCGCCTTCATTCTGCTGGAGGCTGCCCTTCCCGAGGAAGACGGCGATCTGCACGAATGGGCCTTCCAGATGGAAGCGGATAGGAAGAAAATCAAAAATACGGACATCCAGGTCTGTGCGGCCTGGGGACGGCTGGTCCGGCTGGACGGCTCTACCCAGATTGTCAACCTCGCCGGGCTGGTATCGGGGCGCTACGCCAAGGCTCCCGTGCAAGAATCCGTCGGCAAGACCCGGCCTGAACTGGGCTACGGCTTTCCCGAGAAGCAACTGCAGGAGCTGCTCCCGGCTGGTTATGACAACACGGTAATTGAGCTGCTGGACACAGCCGGATATTTGACCTTCCGGAAGTATGACGGCCTGGATGGTTTCTACATTTACCATACAAAAATGATGAGCCCGGACGGCAGTGATTACCGCTATGCCGAGGACGTGCGCGTCAGGAACAAGATCGTCCGGGAGATCCGGAAGCAGGGTCTGCTGTTCAAAAACGACGATATTGACCTTGCAAACATCCAGGGCGAGCTGGAGGCCCGGGCGAAGTTTATTGCCGCGCCCCTGGACCGCATGGTGAGCAGCAAGGAGATCGGCTCCTATGACATCATCGTCCTGGACGGCCACGAGGAGACCTTCCCGGAGGATGAGACTATGCGGGTTAAAATCCGGTATCTCTCCCGAGGCTACATTCGGGAAATTATGGTCGACCTGGGCCGCGCCCCTGTTAGTTTGTAATGGAAGGAGAATAGGCTATGAGCCTCAAGGTAAACGGCAAAAACTACGATTGGGGCGACGTAGACGTCAAGCTCCCCGGTCTGGACCTTGTCGTGCAGGAAGTAAGTTATGACGACGAGCAGGATATGGAGGAGTCCTATGGCTACGGACACCGCCCCCGGGGCTACGGCACCGGCAACTATAAGGCGTCTGGAAAGCTCTCGCTGCTCCGGGATGACTATGAGGAGTTTCTGAGTTGGTGCAGGTCCCAGGGCACGCCCTTCTATGAGCTGACAATCCCCTCCATCGTCGTCTCCTACGCAAACGAGGGGGAAAAGACCCATATAGATGAGCTGAAAACGGTCAAGCTCGTCAAACGCGCTCACAAAGCCGCTCAGGGAGACAAGAGCCTGAAGGTGGACATCGACATGATGATCGTCGGCGGCATTGTTACGGACGGCGTGGAGCCGGTTTAATTTGAAGCGGACAACAAAAATGAGAAATTGGAGGATGACACCATGGAAGATTTGAAGAACACCGGCACCGCCGCCAAGGCGGACAGCGTCGAGGCGCTGCGGGCGAAGTACGGCAAGGTCTACAGCCTGGGCATGACAATCTCCGAAGACGACGAGACGGAAGTGGAGCTGAGCTACCACTTCAAGAGGCCCAGCGTCGCCAGCTATGACCGCTATGTAAAAACGCTCTCCCAGATTGGGGCTTCCAAAGCCAGCAAACGCTTTATGCTGGACGCGGTAGTAGATGAAGAAGTGGAGAAGCTGACTGCTGACGTGGAGCTGTATCCCGGCATGGCGATTGCGATTGGCAGTAAGCTCACGGATATCCTCGGGCTGACGAACGCGGTAAATTTGAAGAAGCTCTAAGAGAGAAGGTCGCGGGGATACGAGGAAACGCGATTGAAACAGGACTCCTGGAGATCTACCGTTTTCTCCCCCCGCCTCTCTTAGAGAGTTTTGACCCGGAAGAACTCCGCGACATGGGCGAGTTTCTGGACTATGTGGCAAAGGCCCGTATCGTTCAGGAGATGGAGAAAAACATCCTCGCCAGAGCAATCAGCGAAGTATTCTCGCCATGAAGGAGGTGAGAAAAGTGTGAGCCTGGAATCTATTTTCAAGCTGTCTCTGGTTATGAATCTGGTGGACCGCCTCTCCGGCCCCATGGCTGGCGTTGCCTCCAAAGTGGGCGCGGACGTGTCCAGGCTGGATGCGCTGAGTCAGACCTTCGGCAATTTCGCAAAGGCGGGGGCGGTGATGCAGGAGGCGGGCTCCCAAATTACCAGCGCGGTGCTCGCGCCGGTAGAGGCCACCTTTGAGACCCAGCGGGCGTTGGGCGAATTGTCCTCCCTGGGCGTGAAGGATCTGGACGCGCTGGAGGGCGCGGCGCGGAAGTTCTCTGACCAATGGTCGGGGACGACGAAGGCCGACTTCATCAGCGCTGCCTATGACATCAAGAGCGGCATCTCCACCCTGTCGGATGAAGGCGTCGCCGAGTTCACGGGCCTTGCGGCCCTCACCGCCAAAGCCACCAAGGCTACGGCGGCGGAAATGACCTCCCTGTTCGCCTCCGGCTACGGCATCTATAAGGGCTACTATGACGACCTCACCGACATCCAGTTCGGAGAAATGTTCTCGGCTGGAATCGCGGAGAGCGTCCGGGCATTCAAGACCTCCGGCTCCGGCATGGCCCAGGGCATTCAGAGCTTGGGCGCGTCGGCCACTACGGCAAATGTTCCGCTGGAGGAACAGCTGGCGATTCTCGGTATGCTGCAAGCGACCATGGGAGGGGCGGAAGCCGGTACAAAGTACAAAGCCTTCCTCCGCTCGGCGGCGAAGGGCGGCGAGGCATTGGGCCTCTCCTTCCTTGACGCCAATAATCAGCTCCTGTCTATGCCGGAAATCCTCGGCCAGCTCCGGGGCAAGTTCGGTGAGACCATGGACGCCGCTGAGAAGATGGAGCTGCAAAAGGCTTTCGGGGACACAGAAGCCGTTGCCCTCATCGACTTGCTCTACTCCAAGACCGGGGATTTGCAGGACAACATCCTTAATCTTTACGACGCGATGGGGCAAGGCACCGGAGTCGCCCAGGATATGGCCTCCGCAATCCAGGAAACCGACCCGGAACGCTTTGCCCGGCTGCAGCAGCGTATCCACAATGTAGCGGAATCTATAGGCAGCAGCCTACTCCCCACGGTCAACGACCTTATGGGGAAAGGGGAACAGGTACTTACCAAGGCTGCCGCCTGGATAGAGGGAAACCAGGAGCTGGTACGGGTTATTATGCTCACCGTGCTGGCGGTCGGCGGTTTCCTTGCAATAGGAGGCACCATAATTACGGTTATCTCCGGCGTTGGGCTTGCGGTTACGAAAACCGTATCCACATTTAAAATGCTGAGGAGCGGCTTCTTCTTGGTAAAAGGTGCCCTTGGCCCGCTGACCGGCTCCGTCTGGAGCTTCACAGCCGCTTTGCTGGCGAACCCCGTCACCTGGGTGGTCCTTGGCATCGTGGCCCTCATTGCGGCCTTGGTACTGCTCTACAACAAGTGTGAGTGGTTCCGGGACGGCGTTGGTGCTATTTTGAGCTTCTTCGGCAACAGCCTCCGGGCTGGCCTGGAATTGGCAGGAAATATCCTCGGCGCAATCGGCAGCTTGATTGGCAGCGGCCTGGAGTCGGCAAACGCCGCCGCACGGGAAAAGCTGAATAGCATGAAGCGCACCTACGAGGAGCACGGAGGCGGCATTCGCGGAATTGCCGCCGTAACCATGGAGAGCGTAACCGGCATCTTCGGTGCTGGATTTAACCTTCTGGACAATCTGACGGGTGGGAAGCTGAGCGGCTTGAGGGCTGCCTACGAAGAACATGGCGGAGGCATTCAAGGTGCGGCGGCGGCCACAGTGGAGGGGGTCAAGGGCGTCTTCGGCGCTGGTTTTAACTTCCTGGACAGCCTCACTGGAGGAAAGCTGACCTCAATCAAGGACAAATTTTCCGAGAAATTATCTCCCGTCACCGGCGTGGTCGGCAGCATCCTGGACGCGGCGGGAGCCACGGCCAGCGAAAAGCTGGGGAACATGCGGGCAGCCTACGAAGAGCACGGAGGCGGAATCCAAGGAATCACCGCCGCCGCTATCGAGGGGGTCAAGGGCTATTACACAGCGGGCATCACATTCCTGGACCAACTCACCGGAGGAAAGCTGACCTCAATTAAGGACAAATTTACCGTAGCCATGGGTGGCTTTCCCCGGAGCGCAAGAGAGAAGTTGTTGGAGGCCCAGGCGGCTTTTTCAAACGGCTTGAATGGCATCAAGAACACGGTAACAGGCACTGTGACCTGGTTCTTCGACTCCGGTAAGAAAATCGTCAGCACCTTCGCCAACGGTATCCGCTCGGCTTTCTCCGGCGCGGTGGATGCGGTCAGAGGCGGGCTGCAGAAGATACGCAACCTTCTCCCGTTCTCAGACGCAAAGGAGGGCCCGCTCTCTACCCTGACCCTTTCGGGCCAGCGGACGATGACCACATATGCCCACGGGCTGGTTTTGGCGCAGAACGCGCCCGCCGCCGCGATGGAGCAGGGACTCCAAAGAGCCAATGCCGCCCTGGAACATGAGCCGGTTAAGAAAGTCGGTTTTGGCAATTCCGGCAGCCGGGAAGATAGCAGCGACGAAAGGAGTGAGTCCGGGAACGGAAACCGGCAGGTCATTATCCAGAAACTCATCATGCAAGCTGACCTGAAGAAGATTAAAGATCTGCAGATGCTGCTTTCCGTGCTGAGGGAAATCGAAGATTACAGCAATGGAAACGGTGACGCCGATCCGGAGATGATACCCAGCACAGTGTAAGGAAGGAGGACGGCCATGATTTTCATTGAGGACGAGCGTGTCAAGTTGAATGGGGTCGTCCTCCCCGGCCTTATCAAAAGCATAGAAGTCACAGAGACCGCAAAGGTAGATGAGCAGGAGGTTGAGGGCAGCGCGACAAAGCCTAAACAGGCTACCGGCTATGAAGACGCCAAAGTCAATATTGAGCTTGTTATCGACGATACCGAGAGCCAGACGAAATATGAACGGTATGCCGTTCTGCGCGAGATCTTCCGAAAGCCGGGGCAGAGCGTTCCGCAGCCCATCCCCATTGTCTGCGAGGACGCCGCCGCCCACGGCGTGGAGAAGGTCATCTTCAAAAGACTCACGCACAAGGGGGAGAATAAGAAATCCCAGCTCGTCGCCAGCCTGGAGCTTTGGGAGTACATTCCGCAAACCATCACCGCCGCAAAGAGTTCCGGCGGCGTCCAAGGCTCCGGCAATGCCCAAAGCTCCTCCGCCAGCGGCGCAAAGGCCTCGGAGGTCTCCAGCGGGCTCGGCGGCGAATACCAGGAATATCTAAGCTCGGACCGGGGCTCGGCATCCGCAGCCGATCTCAAGAAGCGGAAGCGGATGGAGTCCAAGCGGAACAAGTCCCCTGCGGTCGACAACGCCAAGGCAGACGCCGCGCTGGGGAAGATTGCCGCGCTGCCTTATTAAGTAAGAAGGAGGACGCTATGGAAACGGCGGAGCTTTATTACCCGCAGATTGCGGCCCAGGCTGGGAGCTATACCTTTGAACATGGCATAGAGATCGAGATTTATTCCGCCAAGGAATCTTATTTCGACTGGGCAAAAATCAGGTTTACCGGAGAGTACCGCCCCAAAATCAGCCTCTCCAGGAAAGACCCGGCGGCAATTTCCATGGGCTACGATGGAGCGCTGGACAAGGTGTTCTCCGGCTATGTAAGCCGCGAATACGACGGCGGAACCTATGTGAATGAGGTTGACTTGAAAGACGAGGCTCTGCTTCTGGAAGAAACCGTGGTGGACGGCACTTTCCTCAATACCACGCCGCAGGAGATGATTTCCTTCTTCCTTTCCCAAGCGGGCGTCTCCCAAAAGAAACTCTCTTCCGTCAGCTATCCGGTCCGCAAAATACTGCCCATCCGAAAGCAAAACGTCGTCCAGGCAATTCACACGGTCAACGCCGCCTGGGGCCTCAAGCTCCCCTTCTTCTTTTCTGGAGGGACCTTCTATTGGGGAGAAAAGCCGGAGCAGAGCACGGTCTATACCTTTGAGTATGGCGTCAACATCATCAGCCTGGGCCGCAGGGGCGGCGTGTGGGAGCTGGAGACCGTTTCCGTGCCCTTTGTCCGACACTCCCATAAAATCAATGTCATCCATCCCCAAATCAGCGGGGAACAGGAGGTCTTGAAGGTTATCTCCACGACCAACGACTCCGGCTTCATCAGGACCTATATTTATTTCTAATCCGGAGAGGAGGCGCACCCATGCTGGCGGAGATGGTTAAGGCCGTCATAAAAAAGACTCTTGCCACGGATTATCCCCATGTGAGGCTCCCTGCTGTTGCCCTGGCTAAAATCGACTCGGCGCGGGAGCTTGACTCTTACGAGATCGAAAACCTCACCTTCTACAACGACGATGAGGGCAAGAGCTGTCAGGGACATATGGAGGCTTCCTGGTATGAGTACAAGCTCACCATTCTGGACCGCTTCGGCAATCCGGACGAGGCGTTCCCCGCGCTTCCTGAAATCAAATCCAGGAAGCAATTTCGGGAGGGGGCCATTGTGTCCGTCGCGCTTCTTTACGGAGAACTGGTCCCGGTTCTGATTGGGGAGGTGGAGTTGTGACCGGCCTGAACGATACCGATATCCGGCTCAACACAGACTGGCAGCTCACCCAGGCCGCAGACGGGGACGCGCCGCTGTGCTCCGATCTGGACTGCCTGTATCAAAACATCACTCTGGAGGCGCTGACACAGCCCGGCGACCTATTCTATGACGAGGAATTCGGTTGGGGGCTCTATGACTTCCTGCAATCGGAGGACAGCGAACTGGTCCGCCTGGAAATCGTGCAGCGGGTGAAAGGCAAGCTGGAAAAGCGGGAGGTAATCCTTCCTGGAAGCGTCAGCGTTCAAATTGATTATACGGAGGACACTTTCCGGCTCCGCTGCGGGTTCCGCTTTGCGGAAGAGGACACGGACCGGAACCTCACCGTTATCATTAATCCGGTCAGCGTGGAGGTGATAGCAGCATGATTGACCCTAAAATTTTAGACGCCGTCCTGCCGATTCCCGACCTGGACGAGCTGCGAGACAGCACGATTCAAGAGCTGAAGGACGAGGGCTTTACAATCACGAATTTTCACTCGGGCGGAGTCTTCCACACCATGCTCATGATTGTCCTCCGGGTGAGAATTGAGTTTGTGGAGCTTCTGCGGACCGTGCTGAATAATATGTTCCTTTCCCACGCCAACGGCGCGTGGCTGGACATCAAGGCGGTGGACTTCTCCAAAAAGCGAAAACAGGCCCAAAAGACCCAGGGCTATGTCACCATCTCCCGGACGGACGCGAAAGGCGAGGCCGTCCGCGTCGCCAAGGGCCACGTGTTCAAAACGGAAAAAGACGTCAACGGCGACGAGCTCCGCTTTTTCGCCATGGAGGACACAGTGCTCCAGCGTGGCGTACTCTCTACGGATATCCTGGTGGAGGCGGAGCTGGAGGGTTCCCGGTACAATGTTCCCCAGGGACAGATCACCCGGAGCCTCATTTTCTTGGATGGAATCGACGCAATCACCAACCAGCAGAATTGGATTTTCCGAGAAGGCAGCGATACGGAGACTGACGAGAGCTTCCGGGCCCGGGGACTGCGCTCCTGGTCGGAGCTGGCCCAGCGGGCGATCCATGACACCTATGTCAACGTCTGCGAGGAGGTCAACGGGGTCCTTTATGTGACCGTGGATGACCAGCATCCCCGTGGACAGGGTACCATCGACGTGGTGGTGACCTCGGAGGCGGGGGCCGCCTCCGAGGCGCTGCTGGAGGCAGTCCGGGCGGCGTGTGAGACCATCCGAGCCCCGGACGACGACGTTCTGGTCAAGAGCGCGGAGCCTGTGATTCAGCCTGTTTCCCTCACGGTTACCATTTCCTCCGCGCTGAACCAAGAGGGGCTGGCGGTCCGTGTCGAGGCCGCAATTATCGACCTCCTGAAAATCCGCCAGCGCCGGGAGCTCCACGAGCTGACCCATGCGGACATCATTCATAAGGTCAAAACCGAGCTGCCCGATATCCGCAATGTCACTGTGACCGCGCCGGAGAAGGACTTGTTTCTGGATAAAGGAAAGGTCATTCTGCCAGGTGAGATTACGGTAACGGTTGAAGGGGTATAGACAACATGTTTGAGAAATTCGGCGAGTATATGTTCTTCCTCCTGTATGCTCCTCTGAAGAGGGTAAAAAAGACCGTCAATCAGTTTTATATCTTCTTCAAGGTGGTCGGTAAGCTGTTCGACCAATGCAAGGCGGACCTCTTCCGGCTCCGGGAGGAGAGCTCGGTGCTCACATGCAGCGACGTGATGCTGCCGGTTCATGGACAGGATCGGGATATGGCCCGGTTGGCTGGCGAAACGCTGGAGAATTACCGTGTCCGCCTCTCCATGAAGGGCATTATCGCGGAGATGGCTGGGATCAACGAGGGCATCCGCTATCTGGCGAAGGCGTTTGGATATGAGAACGTAGAGATTGAGCCCTCCCCCGTTCCGGGCCATTGGGCCGAGGCGTCGGTGTATTTCGTCGGCGGCAATATTGTCATTGACGACAGGGAACTGCTGCTCCAGGAACTCAACAAGATTAAACCGGCGAGGACACTCCTCTCTCTGCGAAAGGAGCAGCGCTATCACTCTGGACTTTATGTAGGGAGCGTTTATATCATCGGAAAACAAATTACGATAAGGCAGGGATAGTATGGCTTTTAGAAATTTGATGCTGACCACTAGTGGCATGATTCTTTACGCCAAGGCCCAACAGGGGAAGCTGCTCCACCTTTCCCGTGTGGCCGTAGGCGACGGACTTCTTTCTGACGGAGATTCTATGGTGAACCGTCCCGGTCTGAAACGTGAGCGGGCTTCTTTCCTGATCGACTATGTCCATATCGCCGCCTCCAACTCGGCAGCAGAGATTCTGACTACTATGCGGAATGATGAGCTGGAGGCGGGGTTCTACTTCCGGGAGCTCGGCATCTTTGCCCTGGACCCAGATTCCGGGGAAGAGCAGCTGTACCTGTACGACAACGCCGGGCAGGATGGCGAGTACATACCCGCCGCCTCGGAGAACGTCAAGGTCGTGGAGCGGCTGAAGATGATCGTGCGGCTGGAGAATACGCCGAACGTTACCTTCACCGCGTCGGGAAATCCGCTGTATCTGACGGTGGAGGACATTGACGACAACGCACAGTCTCCCGGGGCCTTGTGGTCATCCCTAAAGATTAGCCAGATGATTAAGGGAATGCAGAGCAGTTTGGTGGGAGAGCCGGGACAGGTGGTAGGCTTTAATAAAGACGGCAAACCAGAGCCGCAGCCAGGCGTGGGGCGGTCTATGGCTGGTAAGACAGTTAAACCCTCTTCCGGTACGACTGCGGTGGCAAACACCGGCGCGGAAATTTTTAATGATTATCGAGAGCGAATATATCATGATTCTGGTGAAGTCAAGCAAGGCAATGTAGCAAGTGGGCTTTTTTCCTGTGCTGATGGATTTAGAACAACAGCAATTGGACATTATGCTCGCGCAGAAAACAACCTTACAACGGCAAGTGGAGTTGATGCTCACGCAGAGGGATTTGAAACAACGGCAAGTGGAACTGGTGCTCACGCAGAGGGGAGAAGAACTGTCGCAAGTGGAGCCTATGCCCATGCAGAAGGTTCCGAAACTATTGCAAGTGGAGAAAATGCCCACGCAGAGGGATTTTATACAGAAGCAAAAGGTATATACAGCAGAGCAAGCGGATTTGGTACAATTGCGAATGATTATCAAACTACTGTAGGCTCCTGGAATGTAGATAAACCCAGTTCCTTGACCTCTGGAAGCCGCTTCATTGTGGGTGGTGGAGTTGGGTCGGCCAAAAAAAATGCGTTTCGTGTTGAAATAAGCGGCGCTTGCTATGGAGCCGGAGCATGGAACTCCAGTGGCGCAGACTACGCTGAGCTTTTCGAGTGGCTGGACGGCAACCCGGGCAAAGAAGACCGTGTGGGCCGGTTTGTCACTTTGGACGGCGACCGAATTCGTCTTGCTGCTCCCGGTGATGATTATATCTTGGGCATTGTCTCCGGTAATCCTTCCGTGGTCGGCGATGTCTACGACGACCAGTGGGCGGGGATGTTCGTTTTGGACATATTTGGCCGCCCTGTTTATGAGTGGAGGGATTTTCCCGCTGAGACTATGGAACTTCCAGACGAAAACGGCGAAATGAAGACCGTTGAAAGCATACCCGCTCGCCGGGAATGGGTTCAAAAACTGAACCCGGATTATGACCCTGCCCAGACCTACATACCCAGAACCCAGCGCTCTGAGTGGGCTGCCGTGGGCCTTTTGGGTAAGCTGGTAGTTCTGGACGATGGAACGTGCCAGCCCAACGGCTGGGCTACTGTTGGAGAGGGCGGCATCGCCACCGCCAGCACAGAGCGGACAAGGTACCGGGTTATGGCCCGTCTGGATGAGAGCCACGTGCGGGTGATGATTCTGTAAAGCGAAAAAACCGAAGGTGGAACTCCTTTCTTTCCACCTTCGGTTTCCCGCAATTTTATAGAAATATTTCTTGGGAAACGCTGATTTAATCCCCCCAAATGATAAAAGATGTGATAAAATAAGGAAAAGGGGGCGCGGAGTATGAAACAGGAAAGTTTTAGCGATATGGAATACAGATGCCGGAAAAAGAAAACAAAACGGGAAGAATTTCTGGAAATCATGGACGAGAT
>CAJTCG010000031.1 GCA_910574635.1 Oscillospiraceae bacterium
TGATCCTTAGACGGCAGGGGTTCAGTCCCCTTCCGCCATCCTCTTGTACCGAGCGCAGCGGGCCTTGACGTCCTCCACAGCCTTCTCATAGAGGGCGTCGGCCTTGCCGGGGAAGTTGTTCTTCAAGGAGGCAAAGCGGTTCTCCCCCATCAGGAAGGGCAGCAGCATCGAAGTGTCCGGCTCCGCGGAATCCAGCTGGAAGGGGTTCTTGCCCTCCGCCTTCCGGCGGGGATCGTAGCGGTAGAGCTGCCAATAGCCGCACTCCACGGCCTTCTTCATCTCGTCCTGAGAGCAGCCCATGCCCCTCTTGATATGCTGCTCCAGGCAGGGGCAGTAGCAGATGACGATGGACGGGCCGTCGTACTCCTCCGCCTCCCGCAGGGCCTTGAGGGTCTGGGCCTGGTCCGCGCCCATGGCCACCTGGGCCACGTACACATAGCCGTAGTTCATCAGGATGGCCCCCAGGTCCTTCTTGGCAATCTGCTTGCCGCCCGCGGCGAACTTCGCCACCGCCGAGGTGGGCGTGGCCTTGGAGGACTGGCCGCCGGTGTTGGAATAGACCTCGGTGTCCAGCACCAGCAGATTCACGTTCCGGTTCTGGGCACAGACATGGTCGATGCCGCCGAAGCCGATGTCATAGGCCCAGCCGTCGCCGCCGATGGCCCACACGGACTTCTTCGCCAGGAACTCCTTGTTCTCCAGGATATACCGGACCTCCGGCGTCTGCTCAACGGCCTCCAGAGCGGCAATCAGCGCGTCGGTGAGGACCCGGGATTTCTGGGAATCCTCCCAGCCCTCGAGATACGCGCTCACGGCTTCCACAGCCACGCCCGCCTCCTTCAGGGCCTCCAGGCGGATCAGCAGCTCCTTGCGGATGGCGTCCTGGGCGTGGAAGAAGCCGTAGGCAAACTCGGCGTTGTCCTCAAACAGCGAGTGCTCCCAGGCGGGGCCCCGCCCCTGGTCGTCCCGGCAGTAGGGCAGGATGGGCGCGCCGCCGCTGATGGCGGAGGAGCAGCCCGCCGCGTTGCCCGCGTACATCCGCTCGCCCACCATCTGGCTGAGGAGCTTGATATACGTCGTCTCCGCGCAGCCCGCGCAGGCGGAGGAGAACTGGAAGTAGGGCTTGGCGAACTGGATGTTTTTCACGCTCTTGCTGCTGATAACTTCCGGCTTTAAGTATTTCTCGTTCATAGCCACCTGGTCGAAGAGCGTCTGTTCCGGCTTCATCTCCTCGAAGGGAGTCATGACCAGGGCGTCGGCGGACTTCTCGCTCTGGTTGGCGGGGCAGGCCGTCAGGCACACGCCGCAGCCCAGGCAGTCATAGGGGCTGACCTGCATGCGGAAGGAATACGCCGGGGCGTCCTTCCCCAGGCCCTTGGCGGGCGCCGTGGCAAAGGCGGCGGGAACCTCGGCTTTTTCAGCCTCGGTCAGCAGCACCGGGCGGATGGCGGCGTGGGGGCAGCTCATGGCGCAGCGGTTGCACTGGATGCAGCTCTCGGCGTTCCACTTGGGCACCGTAATCGCAACGCCCCGCTTGGAGTACGCGGAGGTGCCGTTCTCCCAGGTGCCGGAGAGCACGCCGTGCTTTTTGAACACGGACACCGGCAGCTTGTCGCCCTGCTGGCGGTCCATGGGCAGCACGATCTCCTTGACGAAATCGCTGGCCTGAATTTCCGGGGCGGGCGCATCGGGGGCGGAGGCCCAGCTCTCGGGGATTTCCACCTTCACCGCCGCGCTGACGCCCACGTCTACAGCGGCGTTGTTCATGTCCACGATTTTCTGCCCGGCCTTTTTGAAATAGGAATTGTAGTTGTTTTTCTTCATGTCCTCCACGGCCATATCCAAGGGGATGACCTTGGTCAGGGCGAAGAAGGCCGATTGCAGGATGCTGTTGGTCCGGTTGGCCCCCAGGCCCACCTGGACGGCCAGCTTGGCGGCGTCGATGATGTAGAATTGGGCGTGCTTCTTCGCCAGGTCCCGCTTCATCTTCCCGGGCAGACGCTCTTCCAGCTCTTCCGCGCTCCAGGGGCAGTTCAGGAGGTAGATGCCGCCTTCCTTCAAGTCCTCGGTGGTGTCGTATTTTTGGATGTACGTGGGGGCGTGGACCGCCACGAAGTCCGCGGAGCTCACCAGGTAGGTAGACCGGATGGGCTCATCGCCAAAGCGCAGGTGGCTCTGGGTCAGGCCGCCGGACTTCATGGTGTCGTAGGAGAAATAGGCCTGGGCGTACTTGCCCGCGATGAGGCCGATGGTGGAAATGGCGTTTTTGTTGGCTCCCACGGTGCCGTCGCCCCCCAGGCCCCAGAGCTTGCAGGACACCTGTCCCGGATGGGGCAGCTCGATTTCCTGGTAGTCCAGGGAGGTGTGGGTCACGTCGTCGATGATGCCGATGGTAAAGCTGTTTTTCGGCGCGTCCTGCCGGAGGTTGTCATAGACGGCGATGAACTGGCCCGGGGTGGTGTCCTTGGAGGAAAGGCCGTAGCGGCCCCCCACCACCTGGATGTTCCCCCGGCCCGCCTGGGCCAGGGCGGTCACCACGTCCAGATACAGCGGCTCGCCCACGCTGCCGGGCTCCTTGGAGCGGTCCAGCACCGCGATTTTCTTCACCGTGGCGGGCAAAGCGGCGGCGAAGTGCTTCACGGAGAAGGGGCGGTACAGGTGGACTTGCAGCAGGCCCACCTTCCGGCCCTGCTGGTTGAGGTAGTCCACCGTCTCCTTCACCGCCTCGGAGGCGGAGCACATGACCACGATGACTTCCTCCGCGTCCTCCGCGCCGTAGTAGTTGAAGAGCTGGTAATTCCGGCCCGTCAGCTGGTTGATTTCGTCCATGTAATGCTGGACGGTATCCGGCAGGGCGGCGGTGGTTTCGTTCACGCCCTCCTTGCACTGGAAGTAGATGTCCGGGTTTACATTGTTGCCCCGGTTGGTGGGGTGCTCCGGGTTCAGGCACTGGCGGCGGAACGCCTGGAGGGCCTCCCAGTCCACCAGGCCCCGCAGGTCCTCGTAGTCCAGGGCCTCGATGCGCTGCATCTCGTGGGAGGTGCGGAAGCCGTCGAAGCAGTGCATGAAGGCGTAGCGGGAATGGATGGCGGACAGATGCGCCACCGCCCCCAGGTCCATGGCCTCCTGGGGAGAGGCGGACATGAGCATGGCGTAGCCGGTGGTGCGGCAGGTCATGAAGTCCGTGTGGTCGCCGAAGATGGAGTGGTGGTTAGAAGTCACCACCCGGGAGGCGATGTGCATGACGTTGGGCAGGAACTGGCCCCCCATGGCGTACATGGCGGGGATCATCAGCATCAGGCCCTGGGAGGAGGTGAAGGTGGTGGTCAGCGCGCCCGCCTGGGCCGCGCCGTGGCAGGTGCCAGCCGCCCCCGCCTCGGACTGCATCTGGATCACGTCCACCGTGGACCCGAACAGGTTCTTCCGCCCCTTGGCGGACCACTCGTCCACCTTCTCCGCCATGGGAGACGACGGCGTGATGGGATAGATGGCCGCTACCTCCGTGAAGGCGTAGGCCACATGGGCGGCGGCTGTGTTGCCGTCCATGACGACGTATTGTTTCTTCATGACTGACTTTCCTTTCTGACTGTGATGTCCCGCGCGTTCATGCGGGCAGAACAGGGAGTACCTTTGACAAAGGGCAATTCCGTTTTGCGGAAAGCGATTCCGAAAAGAGAAAATAAAATAGTACACAAAACGCCGACTTTGTGTTACACTTTTTATCATAAGCATTTTAAATGGGGTTGTCAAGGTTTAGAGAGCTACATATTCCAAAAAAGCGTTTTGCACGAAAAAGTGCTCAATTTTTTAATAAACACCACAAACAGACTTTTATGGCGGTTTATAAGATGCCCGGCGGGCATGGAGGCCAGACGGTTTTCCAGCGAAAAACCCTAGGTGCAATCCCGAGACGGCCAGGTCCTGTCCGGCGTTCCGGTCTTTGGAATGCCGCCGCGATACATGGGGGAAGGAGTAAAGGTTGTTATGGCGAGAGAGCAGATTTCCAGCATCCTTCGGGCGCTGCAGATTTTGGAGTGCTTTACCGACAACAAAACAGAATGGACGCTGAAAGCACTGGTAAAGCAACTGGACATGCCGACCACCACGGTGTTCCGGCAGGTGTCTACTCTGACTGCCCAGCAGTACCTGATTCAGGACCCCGTGCGAAAAAGCTATCAGGTTGGCCCCCGGCTGATGCTGCTGGCTACTTCCATTCTGAGCCAGTCGGATCTGCGCCGCTTGGCCCGGCCGGAGCTGGAACACCTCAGCGACATCGTTCAGGAGACGATCAACCTCAGTGTCCTGTTGGAGCGGGATATCTTCTATTTGGACAAGGTGGAAACGCGCCGCTCCATCGTCTGCAATACCCGGATTGGCAGCCGCGCCCCCGCTTATGCCACCAGCTGCGGCAAAGCGATTATGGCGAGCCGCAGCGAAGAGGAAATCGACAGCTTCTGCCTGTGGATGGAGCGAGAGGCTCAGCCGCTGACGGAACGCACCATCACGAACTCGGCGCGGATGCGGAAGGAGCTGGCGGAGGCCAGGATCAAGGGCTATGCCATGGACGACGGAGAGATAGAGACGGGGCTGATCTGTTACGGCGCTCCGGTCTACGACATGAACCAAAAGGTTGTTGCGGCGGTCAGCGTGTCCGGGCCGGAGTACCGGATGCGGGCGGAGCAGGAGCTAATGATCCGGGAGGTCCGGAAGGCAGCGGCCGCCGTCTCCCGCCTGCTGGGCTACACGGATACGCGGTAAAAGCCGGTCTTTCCCATACCGGCGGCTGTTTATGCGGCGGAGCGACCTGGGAATCTGATACAAATGATGGCTCCGAAGGAAACATTTTGTCAGCGTCCCGTTTGATTCGGCACCTTGACAAAAACGAATAAATTATTATTAACAAAAACTTGAGCGTCCGTTAAGAACCTGAGCATCTCTCCATATCTTTGGTATAACAATGCGTTAACTTGGCACTTTGTTTCTGATTCTGCATACAATGTAGGATCACGAAACACATCAATCGTTTCAGTTATCAATTTTTCTTTATTATCTGACTTTAAATCAATTGTTTTCGTTGAAAAATCGAATTTGAGATCGCAACGAATACAGTCTTCAAGAAAATTTCTTACTAATCGATAAGGATATCTCAGGCAGATTGCATTTGGAACTAAAGTGATAATACTGTTGACAATATTTTCATAGGTATCAATCCGGCATAAGGATTCAAGCGCTATCCATATATTCATGTATTTTCTTCCAATGCCATAGATAATCGGCTTAAATTTGCGTAGCTAAACGATGACAGAGTTATAATCGCAAAATGAGCCGCACTATATATATCATGGGCTTCAGTTTTTTCAATTATGTAATCTTGAGTTTCTTTAAACAGGGTTTTGTCGATATCTGGAAAAATCTAAATAATTTGTTCCCCATTTTTCTCATCTATTTCGAAAGAACTTAACTGTGTCACTACTGTATTTCGAGTTTCCTCTCTTGTTTTTCCATCTTTAGGAGCAATTTTTAATCTGATGGGAAGAAAAATAGCATATTCTTGCTTTTTGCCTTTATTACTTTGGACAAAAAACCTTTTGCGCTGCTATTTTTAGAATCTTCATATTTGAGGGTATCAATCTTCCAGAACAGCGCTTTTACAGACCAGCCTAAATCCACACACCTGCTTATAAACTGCGAGATTAATGCATGTTGTTCTGCAGACTGAGTATCAATAGATAAGACTAGTTTTTGTGTCAATGTAATATCATAGTCTCTTTCAAGTTTTACATAACAATATTTTATTACTTCTGCGGACAAATATAGGAAAGCGAAGGATGAAGGAAGAAACTGGAAACAGCAGAGGGATGATGTTGTAATCTGCGCACAAATGACTGGATTTTGTGGGAAATATCTTCTGAGGTATAGGGCAGCTGTCCCGAGTGAACGGAAATTTTCAAAGCGTGATTCAAATATTCACCAGGGTTGTATTCCGGTGCGTAGGGAGGCAGGAAGAACACCTCCATCTTCTCCTTGTTCTTCTCCACCCAGGCCGCAGCAAGCTTCCCGTGATGCACCTTCAGATTATTACTTCCGAACTGAAAGGCCGGAAGTAATATGTGCCATGTTTTGCGGTTGCCGCTGTTTACAGCGGCGAGCAAAACGGCTTGAATCAAATTTATTATTTCCGAGCTTTACGCTCGGAAATAATATCCAAAATCAAGAACACGTTCTGCTCCGATGTGCGCATCAGCCGCTCCATGAAACGGATCAGCCGCTGTTGGTTCATGGTGTCCTGATAAACCATGAACCGGACGCTGCCCTGGCTGCTGATGGCAGAGATCATATTGACCCTCTGCCGGTTCGTCTCCACTGGCAGCACGGGAGGACGACCCTTAGGGGAGAAGCTGCGTTCTACTATGTCGCAGTTGCTTACCCCAGTCTCATCTGCCCAATAGATGATGGCGTTTTCCGCTTTCGCACGCTTCAAAACAGCGGGATATTCCTCGTTTTTCCACCTTTAGATGCCCGGAGGCTTCTGTCTCCGCGCACGCTTCACCGGGCGCTGGCAGCTCATGCCCCAGCGCTTCATGTAATCCGACAGCGTCCGCTCGTTAATCGTTTTGTGGAATTCCTTCTGGATATATTCCCGCGTCCGTCCCAATGTCCACAGCCTGCCGGTGATTCCGAATTCTTCCGGCACTTTCTCCACAATTGTCTTCCGGATATTCTCTTGCTCTTCCGGGGTTAGAACCACATGGCTCCCGGGCTTTCACCCGTATTTTTTCCGTTCCAGGGAGGCCAATCCTTTTCGTTGATACGCTGTCCGTATTTCGCTCGCGCGATTCTGGCGTACGCCGGTTAATCCCTCAATTTCTTTTCTCGTTTTCCCCAATTCCTTGAGCCGTACGACCTGTCTGCGTATCTCCTTGAGTCCCTCGCTCCCTACTCTCCTCAAGTCGATGTATTCCATACACTCCATTTTACCTCACCTGCACCCGCTTTCCTAGCTTTTCTCTCGAAAGTAATATGGCGTCCGCCCCTGTTTCTCGCCGCTTGTTCAATCTCCTGGTTGATGCGAGCGCACCGAATGATGGTTCTACCTGCGCAAATCGAATGCTGCGAATGAGAGAGACGGCTGACTGACTCCACTACGGGCGTGTTAGCCCAGGATTTTTTGTGTCAGGCCATTTGCTCCCCCATTCTACAGCTTCAGCTTTGAGACGACAAAAGACACGGCTGGCTGCCGTACCTTATACCGTAACTATATTGTAGGAGGAGTTTTTGAACCTGTGCGAGGAATTTGGCCGACTGGCCGAAAGTGCAAATGGGCTTACCATCCGAAACCGACTGGCCGCCGATTATATAAAACGCCAGGGCTGCCCTGGCAGACTGCCAGTGGAGCTGGAGACGGGCAGGATTGAGCTGTACCGTGAGAGCAGCCTTAAGGTGGACGAAGCCTTTTTGCTGCAAAGCCTCTACATAGGACAAGAGTACGTTCTTTTTTCAGAGAGGGAGCAAGTCATCTGGGCATCGGCTGCTGATCTCCAAATGTTTTTGGGCCTGGTAAAATGCTGTGAATACTATGCAGACGTAGATTAGTTTTTAACCGACAGTTACCTGATTGGGATCAGCCACTATTTTATATGGATCAGTTCCTACAGCAGATGCTTGCCGGACCACTATCCCATGCGCTATGAGCAAGGGCGGATGATAGAACAGATACGCTCCTTTTTGCCCTATGCGGATTCGGTGCTGCGGGAGCTCTATTTCAAGGAATATCAAGAGCGCCTTGGGCATGGTTCAGGTATCTGTATACTTACGGAAGGGCCTACCGACTGGGAGCATTTAAACTTCCATCTCAATCGCTTGGGAAAGCACTTCACCCAGGGCCTGAATATCCGCTTGCATGAATATGAGTCGGCCAGTAGCCCAGTGGACGCGGAGCAAAAGATGGATATGGGAGGTAATTTACTGTGTGATATGTGCTTTTCGTTTTCAAAAAGGAAAAATGATGAAATTTACATTTTTATTGCGGATCGAGACAGGAGCGATGTGATAAAAAAGTTGTCGCCCAAGGATGGTGACCAGCCTTTTCGTGCCTGGGGAAATCATGTATATTCAATCGTGCTGCCGGTTCCAAAGCGCAGAATATCGACCCCGAGTATCTGCATTGAACATTACTACTCCGATGTGGAGATAAAAACGGAATTTATGTGCGCAGACGGAATCAAGCGCAGATTATATATGGGGAATGAATTTGACCAATACGGAAGGGCAATCAACCTTGATCGGTTTTGTGTCAACTGTGAGGCATGTGGAAGCGATAGCATACGAATTATCAGCGGATCCGGGAAAAAGGAGCGCGTCATATCACTTACAAAGAACGATGGCACAAACTATGCGCTAAGTAAAGCATTGTTTGTCGAGCATGTCTGTAATAACGAACTGCAAATCAGTAGGGACACGGAAAAAGCATTTGAAAAGCTGTTTGAAGTGATTCGTAAGATAAAACAGTACGATGAGCAGTTAAAGACACAAGAACGTGCTAAAACGCAGAACTAGCAGGTAACGAAGACTCCTCGTTGCACCTCTTTTATCTACAGAAGGAACTTTCCCGCTGTGGGAAGGGTACACTGGAGGCATGATAGTATGGTACAAGAAATTATGCGGGATGAAGCATTCCTCTCTCAAAAAGCTGAACCAGCCAGTCTGGAGGACTTACCAGTTGTCCAGGACCTGCTGGACACCATATCCGCCCACAAAACCGGCTGTGTGGGCATGGCAGCCAACATGATCGGCGTCAACAAACGGATTATTATCTTTGACAACAAGGGCAAATATATGGTGATGTTTAACCCTGAGATCATCAAGAAATCCGGGCCTTACGAGGCGGAGGAAGGTTGCCTCTCCCTCACCGGTACCCGAAAGGCAAAACGCTGGAAATCCATCAAAGTGCAGTACCAGAACGAGCAATTCCAAATCCGCTTTAAGACCTTCACCGGCTGGACAGCTCAGATCATCCAGCACGAGATCGACCACTGTGAGGGGGAGCTGATCTGATATGGACTTCGACGCCCTACGGGATGAATTTCTGTCCCATGTGACCGATGTAAAATCCATTACTGCCCGCCCAATGTGTTGTGGTACTTCCTGAAACCGCGGAAGCAAAGCCTGGGCTGATCCCCCGCATCTGGGCGGCGCTGGAAAAAATTAACGAACCGGAACATTAGGAGGAGCAATTCATGCGCATCATTATCGCTCCAGCGAAGAAAATGATAACCGATACGGACAGCTTTGCCGTGGACAGCCTCCCCCAGTTTCTGGAACAGACGGAACAGCTGAAAGTTACCCTCCAGGGCATGTCCCCCAAGGATTTGCAAGCCCTCTGGAAGTGCAACGACGCCATCGCCAGCCTGAACATAGAACGGCTGAGACGGATGGATCTGCGGCGCAATCTCACCCCGGCGGTTATGGCCTACGAAGGCATCCAGTACTGCTATATGGCCCCTGGCGTGATGGAGACATCCCATCTGGACTACCTCCGGGAACATTTGCGTATCCTCTCCGGCTTTTACGGTCTGCTGCGGCCTTTTGACGGCGTGACCCCCTACCGGCTGGAGATGCAGGCCAGGCTGTCGGTGGACGGCTGCCGGGACCTGTACCAGTTCTGGGGTGACCGTATGACCCGACAGTTGGCCTCGGAATCAGACCTGGTGTTGAATCTGGCCTCCAAGGAGTACAGCAAGGCGGTGGAACCCCATCTGCCCAAATCTGTCCGGTTTATCACCTGCACGTTTGGAGAGTGGAAGAACGGCAAGGTCATTGAGAAGGGGACCCAGTGCAAGATGGCCCGGGGCGAGATAGTACGTTGGCTGGCGGAACGTAATATCACAGATGTCGCTACTGTTCAGGCGTTCGACCAGTTGGATTACCAGTTCCAGCCTTCCCTGTCAACAGAGGATCATAAGGTATTCCTCAAAACAGCCCCCTAAAAGCACAGCCCCAAATAGTCCTTCCAGCTAAACAAGCAGCAAATCCGCCTTTTCCCTGGCTTGAATCAACAGAGGGGGCTGGAATAGGAACGCATAAATGGTATTTTATTGAAGTTAGCATAAACTTGATTGGGAGGAATGCCTATGTTTGGCAGACGAAAAAAATCAACTGTATCGCCTTACAATAAGGAGGAAAAAATCCCGCAATTCGCTCCAGCATCTGCACCGGAGAACAGATAGCAGGCTTCAAGGACCCGGTCAGCGGAAAATTTGACGACCTAATGCTGATCCGAAACAGCAGCGACCTGGAGGACTTCCTGTCCCAATATCAGGTCAAGGAAGAAGATATTACTTCCGAACTGAAAGGCCGGAAGTAATATGTGCCGTGTTTTGCGGTTGCCGCTGTTTACAGCGGCGAGCAAAACGGCTTGAATCAAATTTATTATTTCCGAGCTTTAAGCTCGGAAATAATATTCAACGGGAATGGTAACTATCCTGATGATCGTGTCAGCTACCGACACTATTGGAGTGCTTACAGGGCTGTTGATCCAGATCAAAAAACCATAACCTATATTGTGGCAGTTCGTATGGAACACCTCCTATCGAAATTATTATAGCGCCAAATACTCCTTTTTCCTAATCAATCTCTAATGGAAATCAGGATGCCCTTGGGGGTCTCATCAAATGTTGATCCGGTAATCCAGTATATGGCTGAGCAGCTTTCGCAGCTCCACGCCCAACTTTGCCGCAAGCGTGCGCATATGTTCTGTTATGGGGTCCAAGTGGGTTGCCTCAAATTATTCCGCATCCTCTTCGCTGTCAAAGGCAAAATTATGCAATCCGAGCAATTCAGCGCCGGCTTTTTTCATGCAGTTCTGGCAGGGAATATTATCCACTTCCACCAGAAATTGAAACTGCTTTTTGTGGTGATTTCATTCAACCGCTTCAAAAATAGTGTGATTGCTTTCAGACCTCAGCCTTGACCACAATGGGCTTTGTCCAACTCGATAGCGATTTCCCAAAGTTCTTTGGAGGTATCCTTTACTGCAATATAGCCTATTTTCTAGCTGCTATCCTCCGCCTCTATTACACAGTAAAACGCAGAAGTCTTCTTGACCTCTGGACTCTAATTGTCAGTTAATTGCGCCATAGTAAGACCTTTGTGAAAAATGGAATACTGCTCCCGAACCGCCGCGTAGAACTCCTCGTCCTTGGCGGTGAGCGAGCGCAGCAGGACTGTTCTATCCGCAATAAAAACCGGATTTGTCCTTTCCTGGCTGAAATCCCAACATTTTCCCGCTGTACTTGACTTGGACGGATCGAGCAATACTGATATGATGTCTATAATTTCCTGCTTGCTGTATGTAGATGTTTCCCCTGCCGAAGCCTCCCTTTTCCAAGTTTATCAAGAGAGGCGAGTATTTCATCTGAAACACACTCCACTTTCTTTTTTTGGATGATAGTGCAAATTCGATCCATTTTATGCGCTCCCTGTCGGCTTGTAGTGATACACCAGGGAATCTCATCATTCCGCGTTCAGATAAGCCAAAATATTCGCTCAGGGTCGGATATAAGGATTCTTATATCCCGAACAGTCCACGGATATCCCTCTCGTCGATGGTCCGGCCGCTGGTCTGTCCGGCATTTTTCAGCATTCGCTCCACCCGGCTGGCAATGGCCACATCAATAAAGCGGCCCATTTCGATTCCTCGCAGTTCAAAAAACAAGGAGGGATTTTCGTCCAGCCGCGCCCCGATTCCGTAGAGGACCGCCGCCACATGCTTGCACATCAGCGCCCAGTCGGGGCAGCTGCACGAAAAGCTGATCTCCCTGGAGGAGGGGAACAGTCCGCCCCGCTGGGTGAACAGCTCCTTGAGTTCCTCGGGAAAATCTCCGGCCAGAAGATTTTCCAGTGTTTCCACCCGCTTTCCGCATGTCTGGAGAATCTCCTGACACCGCTCCCCGGACAGGGGACTGATGCGGATCTCCACCTTGTAGGGCGTTTTCCGGGACCCCTGCACCTTGGCCTGAATCCTGCCCTTTGTGATGCTCAGGTCAATGACCGCGCCGGTTTTGACATACCGCTTGCCCCGCTCCAGCCGGCTTTCATAGTCGGCGTACCGCTCCAGGTTATCGCACCATGCCCTCCCCCACCAGCTTTTGGCAATATTGCGGCCCTGAATGACCACCGGCTCCAGGCGTTTGCCCTTCTTTTCCGCGCTCACCCGGCTGGCCTCTGATTTCCGCTTCAGCTCCGAGGTGGTGGGCTGGCTGTAACATCCATCCTCCCAATAACGGCTCATCACGTTCTCCTCTCATCTATCCAGCCGCAGTACAGACAGCAGCTCATCGTTGCTCAGCTCGGTCAGCCACTTCTCGCCGCTCCCGCCCAGTACATTCTCCGCCAGCTCCTTCTTGGCCTGGATCATGGCGTCGATCTTTTCCTCAATGGTCCCGTCGCAGACCAGCTTATGTACCATAACATTCCGGGTCTGCCCGATGCGGTAGGCCCGGTCAGTGGCCTGATTCTCCACCGCCGGATTCCACCACCGGTCGAAGTGGATCACATGGCTGGCCTTTGTCAGGTTCAGTCCCGTCCCTCCAGCCTTCAGGGAGAGCACGATAAAGGGCACATAGTCCTCCCCCTGAAAGGCGTCCACAATCTCGCCCCGCTTTTTCACCGGTGTCCCGCCGTGGAGAACCCGGCCCGGAACCTGAAAAATATCCGTCAGAAATTCTGACAGCGGCCTGTTCAACTCCCGGAACTGGGTAAACACCAGCACCCGCTCCCGCTTATCCCGGATGGTTTCGCACAGCTCCCTCAGAACGGCCAGCTTGCCGCTGTCCTTTTCCTCAAACCCCTGCTGACCCAGGTACTGGTCGGGATGGTTGCAGATCTGCTTGAGCTTTAGGATTGTGGCCAGCACCAACCCCTTTCGGCCGATGCCCTCTGCGTCCTCCAGCCTGCGTTCCATATCCGCCACCGCCTTGCGGTAGAGGACTGCCTGCTTTTTGGACAGAGAGATATGCTCCACCATCTCCAGCTTCTCCGGCAAGTCGGCAATAATCCGCTTGTCCGTTTTCAGCCGCCGGAGTAGAAAGGGAGCCACCATGGCCCGCAGCCGGGCGTAGCCCTCCGGCCATTCGTCCAGACCCTTGCAGAACGTTTTGAAGGCTTGAGAGGAACCCAGAAGTCCCTTGTTCAAAAAGTCGAACAGAGACCAGAGGTTGGTCAAATTGTTCTCCACCGGCGTGCCGGTCATAGCCACGCGCATATGGGCGGACAGCTTTTTCAGCGCCTGCGTCTGTTTGGTCAGGGGGTTCTTAATGGCCTGGGCCTCATCCAGAATGACGCATTCCCAAACGATGTTCTGCAGCCCCGTGATCCGCGCCGCCATACCGTAGGTGGTCACGGTCAAAAACGCCGGATGCTTCTCCAGCAGCTCTTCCAGCGCGGCGGAGGACTTGCCGTGGAGGATCAGCGGCTCCAGCTCCGGGGCAAAGTGTGCAGCCTCCCTGGTCCAGTTGCTCAGCAGGGACGCGGGGACCACCAGCAGCACCCGGGCTGATGGCTTGTCCACACGCAGGCGTTCCAGGTATCCCAGCACCTGCACGGTCTTGCCAAGGCCCATGTCGTCCGCAAGGCAGGCGCCAAAGCCCAGGGAACCCATATAGTGCAGCCAGGTAAACCCGGTCCGCTGGTAGGGGCGCAGGGCGGCGTAAAAGCTTTTTGGCAGCTCAGGGGTGGGAATGGCCTCCGGCTCCCGCAGGCGGGAGAGCAGTTCCCCCAGCCACGCGCCGTTGGTTATGGTGACCCCCACATCGGCACGGGGCTTGTCCAACTCTGCGCGCAGAGCGTCTAACAGAGTGATCTCACCGGGTACGGAGTCCATCTGTTCCAGCAGCGTCCGCAGCCGGCGGTGGTCCACCTCCACCCACCGGCCTTTGAGCAGGGCAAGTCCCTCGGTTTGGGCCAACAGATCCTGGATCTCCTCTCGGGTCAGGGGGATACCGTCCACCGCCAGCTCGGGCTGAACCGAGACCAGGGCGCTGAAGCCCACCATAGACGGCTTCTTCCCGCCCAGGCTGATGGACAGACTGACCGCGGCATTGCGCTTGCGCCACCAGTTGGGGACCCGGCACAGAATGCCCGCCTGTTCAAATTCCTCGGTGCGCTTCAAAAGCTGAAAGGTCTCCTCCGCCTTCAGCTTCAGAGGATGGAACAGCTCGCCGCTCTCCATGAACGCCCCGATCAGAGGCGAGACCTCCGCCGCCCGGTTCAGGCAGGCCAACAGCTCCAACAGCTTTTCCCGCTCATTTTTGTACTCGGTCAGGGCATATTGCAGGGGTACATGGGAAATTTGCCCGTTCTTCCCCTCTGTGGCGTAGGTGGCCAGAAAGGCGAAGGGAAATGCCTCGTCGCTGCTCTCCACGATGTGGAAAAAGACCCGTTCCGGAACCCGCAGCCGCTGGCTCTGCTCAGCCAGATAGAAGGCAACAGTTCCGGAATAGGCCCCGATTTCTTCGGAAAATACCTCGTTCAAGCGCAGAAAAAGCCCTTCCAGCCAAGCGCGGTTTACATGCTCTGCGCCGATGACAAAGGGGACCGTCTGGAGCAGTCTGGCTGTCTCCTCCTCGGAGAGCAATGCCCGCGCCCTCTCCCGCAAGAGCTCCAGCTCGGGCAGGGAGGTCAGGGCGCGGAAGAAGGACTCCGCCACAGTATATAAGTACAGCACCGATGGGGACAGCCCTTCGGGACGTTCCCGCTGCCCCAGATGGTACAGCTCCTTGCAGCGGTTTTCCTTCCACCGGGCCAGCAGGGCTTCGCCCTCCTCTGTGTGCCGGCTGCCCGGCAGTTCCGGGACAAAGCCGTCTGGCGTCAGGACAAGCTCCAGGGGGAACGTGATTTTCTCTGGCATGTAAAAACCTCCGCCTACTTTATCGCTTCGCCCGCTGCTGGAGTATACTATAGATAACAATACCGATGGAGGAAAATGAATATGCGCTATTTAGATCGCAAAATAGATCGTTTTTTAGTGGAATGGAAGGCCACGCCCCAGCACAAGCCCCTGATCATAAAGGGACCCCAGCAGGTGGGCAAAACGGAGTCTGTCCGGCGCTTTGCAGAACGCAGCTATGAAAATGTGATCTAATCAACTTTGTGGAGGAACCGAAGTACAAGCTCATCACCGCTGACGGGTACAAAACCGATGATATCGTCAAAAACATTTCCCGCCTGGACCCAGGCAAGCGGTTCCCACCTGGTAAGACGCTGTTTTTCTTTGACGAGCTCCAGGAGTTCCCGGACATCGCCACCGCGCTGAAATTTTTCTCCATCGACGGCCGCTTTGACGTAATTTGCAGCGGGTCCACGCTGGGGATCAATTATCGGAAAATCGAGAGCAACAGCGTAGGCTATAAGACGGACTATGAGATGTATTCCATGGATTTTGAGGAGTTTTTGTGGGCAAAGGGCTATGATGACGGATTTATTGCCGACTTACTGGATCATATGCGGACGCTGACACCCTTCAACGAGGTGGAGCTTTCCGTCTGCAACTCTCTGTTTCTGGATTTCTGCATCCTGGGTGGGATGCCGGCCGTAGTGCGGGAATATGTGGAGCGGGGCACCTTTGAGGGTTCGCTGGAAATTCAACAGCAGCTCATCGCCGACTACAAGGAGGATATCCGAAAATACGCCGAGGGAATGGATCAGGGGCGTATCCTCAACGTGTTCAACCAGATCCCGCCTCAACTGGCCAAGGAGAACAAAAAGTTCCAGATCTCCAAGGTGGCTTCGGGGGCCAGGTTCAAGGATTACCGAGGGTGTATCGAGTGGCTCAGCGACGCAGAGATGGTGAATGTCTGCTACTGTCTGAATTTCCCGGAGCTTCCTTTGAAGGGCAACTACAAGGAGACCAAGTATAAGCTGTACTTTGCCGACAGTGGCCTGCTGGTGGCCATGCTGGATGAGGAGGCCCAGGAGGACCTGCGGGCTAACAAAAACCTGGGCGTGTATAAGGGCGCGCTCTATGAGAACATAGTGGGAGAGGCACTGGTGAAAAGCGGTTGCGGGCTGTACTACTCGCTGGAGGAGGATTTTTTCGTCCGCACGGCCTCGGAGCTGATTCCGGTGGAGGTCAAGGCCACCAACGGGCGGGCAAAGTCCCTGCGGACGTTGATCGGCAGCGAGAAATACAGCGATATCTCCCGCGGGATTAAGCTGACTGGAGGGAATATCGGGTATAGCGACAATATTTACATGTTCCCATATTTTTGCGCGTTTCTGCTGAAACGGTATCTGAAAGATTTTCAATGAATCCCCTAGAGCATACTCTCCGTCTGGATATAGCCAAGACTGTTCGTCCATGCAGGGTCAATTTCCTCAATCCCATCCAGTTCAGTTTTTATGCTCTTCGTCATCATCTGATTCTTTTTCCTGAAAATACACCGTGTTTTTTCCACCTCCGCTTTTCTGAATCAATCTCAACTCCAGCAGCTTCTTCAGCGTCCGAACCGTTACGCTTTGAGATAGCCCCGTTGCCGTCTCGATCTCGGCTCTTGAAACAGGCTGCTTGGCAGAAATAAATTCCAATATCCGTTGCTCCCTCTTGAACAATGGGGCCTTCTGGCTTGTCGTCTCTGCCTCGTAGTTCACATTGGGCAGCGTGATCTTGAACGCGTTTTCAGAGGTTTCCACACTCGGCTGGCAGGAACAGCCGGCATAACACTCCTTGATTTTCAGCATTCCGGTGCCGAAGGCCTCGATGAGATGCAGGCGGTAAAAAATATTGGCCAGACGGCGGTTGCGGGGGACGGAAACTCCCATCATTACGTCGCTCATGGCAATCCCCTTAGGCAGCCCACCCAAGGTCACAAATTCGATCCGGTCATCGAAGATGCTGATAAGGGTGGAGGCGCTGTAGGAATAGTCCCGATGGACGATAGCGTTGAGCATTGCTTCTCGCACAGCCTCTGGCGGATAGTCCCGCGTATCCACCCGTTTCAGGCCGGGAAACTCCGCACGGGTCCGGTTGAACCGGTCAATATAGGCATAAATCTCCTCCATCTGCCGGAACAGGGAGCCGGAGAACTCTGCCCGATCCTTGAAAACCGTCTTGCTGGAGCCCTGAAAAACCGCCAGCTTTGCGGTGTGTATGCACTGGTCGGAGAGGAGCAGGCCCAGGTTGGTAAAGACTCCATCCTCGCTGACAAGCCCTAACGTGCGCTTTTGCTCCTGCCCCAGCGGGATATGTTCTTCCGCAAAAAAGTGCTCTGTGTCCTGGAAGGTCAATTCCTGATTCAGGGAGCGGACTGCCTCGTAGTCATCGCCGTCCGTCTCCTTGATCATTTTCAAAATGGCGCTCCCGGTGGCCGGGACGGTGGAAGCCCCCTGCCGGACAAAAACTCCCTCCGGGCGAAGTCCCTTGGCCGCAAGGCCGCAAGATAGTAGGGGCAGGAGGTACCCTTCTGGACGCTGACTGCAACAATGTCCTTGCCATCCATCTCTCGCTTCTCGCACAGCAGAAACATGGTGATATCCGGTTTGATGGAATCCCGCAGGGCGTTGCTCGCCTTGAACATGGTCTCATCCACTTCCGGGACACCGATGACGGTACCATCATCCTCCACGCCGATCAGAATCTCGCCGCCCCTGGTGTTGGCAAAAGCGATGACCGTTTTCTTAATGCCCTCCGTGTACTCCCGTTTAAACTCTGTGGTAATTCCTTCTGTCGTAGCAGCTCACCTCATATAGATGATACCATCATTATATGGGTTCTAACCACAAATGTAAAGAAAAAAGAATCGAATCGGTTAGAATCGCTTCGAACCTATTCGATGCAGCATATGGCGCTCTCTGCCGCTGTACTCATGCAGATTTCATCCGTCAAAACGCAAATCCCACCGCAGGTGCGTTTCACACATTGCGGCGGGATTTTCTCAATTTCAGCGGGCCGATTCACCAATTTAAGTAATATTTTGTCATAGTTCGCTGTGATTCACTTTCGCTGTTTTAAGATGGTGCAACTACATCAAGGTCGGAGGCGGCCTCCATCTTGAACTTATCCATGGCGCTGCGGGCCTCGGGGACATTGAGCTTGTTGGTGTTCTTGCTAGACATAATTGAATCTCTCCTTTTCATCAAATCATGCGTTTTTGTTTGGGTCACTGGGTATCGCGAGCATAGTTTGACTCGAAAAGGGGGGAATATGCCGATTTTTTGACGGTAATTTTTTCTTGACCGGGATCAGCCGAAATATTCCTGCAGCCGGGCCTTTTCAGCGCTTCCAGCTTGCTCAGGCTCTGCTGGACGGTTAGCCTCAGCTGTTCAGCCTGTTGAGCAAAAGAAGAGAATGCGGTTTGCCGGGGAATTGGCACTTCTATGATGTTCTCTTTATGAATGATATTGCGGTTCAGGATTGGGACCCCGGTACCGTCATAAAACCGCTCCAAACCATAGTAACTAGAACAGTTCTCTGAAATAGCAAAAAGAGAAGAGATATGGTAAGATAGCAGCGGGGTGAGGAAAATGCTGCATAACGAAGCGAGGAATTTGCTGGTAGAAGCATATGAGAAAACGCATGATGCAAAAGCCGTTGCACTGGCCTATGGCATATGTGTGCCAACGGTATACCGGCTGCAGAGCAAAAAGTCAAAACCGGAAGTGTCGATCTGCGCGTAAGTAAACGGGGACGTAAGCGAGTGCTGACACTGGAAGATTCAGAAAAAATTGCGAAGGGGATAGACGGTCAGCCGAACATTACACTTATCATCGGAGCTTGTAATAGAAGGTTCTCCGAATTATACTATGGCTGGCGCGTCTATCATATTCCGATTGGAAAGAAGGGGGCAGCATGAGTAAATTATTCTTGTTGGAAGATGATCTGTGCCTGCTCAACGGGCTTTCCTTTGCCTTTCAAAAGGCGGACCATGACCTGGACATTGCCCGCACACTCCAGGAGGCCGAAACCCTCTGGCAGGAAGGGAAATATGATCTTCTGGTCTTGGATGTTTCCCTCCCGGACGGTTCCGGGTTTGAGTTCTGCAAAAAGGTTCGGCTAATCTCACAGATTCCCATCATGTTCCTCACCGCCTCGGATGCAGAAACCAGTATCATCATGGGCTTGGATATGGGTGGCGACGACTACATCACAAAGCCCTTCAAGCTGGCGGTCCCCATGTCCCGAATCAATGCTCTGCTCTGCAGAAGCCGGCATTTTCAGAAGTCCTCCGGGGAACCGTGCTCCGACGGAATTGTCCTTCAACTGCTGGAGGGCCGGGCCTACAAGAACGGTACACCGATAGATTTGACAGCGGCGGAGTACAAGCTCCTGCGGCTTTTTATGGAACAGGGGGATCGTATCCGCATCCAGTGGCAGCAGTCTCCCTGCCAGTCTCCCGACTGCTGATCGTTGTGCTGTTTGTGACCGCTGCAACGCTTGCCGCAATTCATGCCCCTGCCAAGCGGATACGGGACATGGCGGTGACAGACACCATCAACGAACTGTAGCTGGTAGATAAAAAAGCTGAGGAAGGGCTGATTAAATCGGCAAGAACGATTTGCGAGAGAATTTTTATCACAGCGAGGCGGGATTTCGCAGGAATAATTGTGTTTATTTCAAGAAATCGCAACAAAGCTGTGGCAAAAAATCCGCAAAGCGCCGCAGACGCATTTAATCAGCGCTTCCCTGAAATTTTCCTGCTAAACTGGCCCAAAGGGAGGTGCCGTGATGGACTACAAAATATTGATCGAGGACGATGAACTGGATATTGTCTCTATGCTTGCCAGTTTCTTTGCCGGAAAAGGCTATCAAAGCCTGACGGCCCGGATTGAGGATTCCGACAAGGTACTTTGCGCCGTAATTCGTTCCAGCGGCTGGCTGGAAGCCCTGACCGGCTCCCCACTGAGGAATTATCGTAAAGGACTGGGTGCTCAACGCCACGCATAATCATGTTTGCAGACTGCGCGAAGTTGACAAACAGGGAACCGGCGAAGATGATATGCAGATACCGTTCCGCATAGTTCAGAATCTCACCCTCCGCCCCGCTCAGTGACAAAAGCTGGCGGGTAAAGATCATGCCGAGAATCGTGATGACCGCTCCCAGGAGCAGATTCATGGAAATCAGATTGCCCATGATCTTGTCAACGGTATCCTGGTCTTTTTTCCAATGGCGCGGGACAGGACAGAGGCCGAGCCAACGCCGATCAGCGTGGACACGCCGGTGTTAATCAGGGTGAAGGGATAGGAAACGGAAACCGCCCCCATTGCAACCTCGTTGATAAGCTGCCTGACAAAAACCCGGTCCACGAAGTTATACAGTCCAACGACCACCATTCCGATGATGGCGGGAATGCTCAAAGAGAGCATGAGCTGAAACGGCAAAGCCGTCAGCAGCTGTGTGCGGGTATCTTGCTTTTGTGCCATGATGATTCCTCCAATTTATGTCAGCGCCCAATTCTGGCTCTCGGTTTGCAGCTTGACCATCCGGGCAAAGGCCCCGTCCCGTTTCATCAGCTCCGCCGGGGTCCCCGTCTCGGCCACCGTGCCACCGGACAGCACCACAATCTTGTTGGCGTTCTCTACCGTCCTCATGCGGTGGGCGATGATTAACACCGTCTTACGCTCTACCAGCCGGGAGATGGCCTGCTGAATCTCCGTCTCATTCTCCGCGTCCAGGGAGGCGGTGGCCTCGTCCAGCAGAATAATGGGCGCGTCCTTCAAGAGTGCGCGGGCAATGGAGATGCGCTGTCGTTCCCCGCCGGAGAGAGTTGAGCCGTTCTCACCGATCATGGTCTGATACCCCTGGGGGAGCTTTGCGATAAACTCATCGCACATGGCCTCCTTTGCCGCCTGTATGACCTCCGCGTCTGTGGCGTCCTTTCGGCCAATGCGGATATTTTCCATGACTGTGTTGTTGAACAGCATCACATCCTGGAACACGATGGAGTAGGCGGTCAGGAGCTTTTCCGGGTCTACCGTGGCAACATCGACCCCGCCGACTGTGATCCGGCCCCGGTCAATATCCCAAAACCGTGCCGCCAGCTTGGCGGCGGTAGATTTGCCGCCACCGGAGGGGCCGATCAGGGCTGTAACCTCGCCCTGCTTGGCAGTAAAGGAGACATCCTTCAGTACCGTCTCGCCGCTGTTATAGGCAAAGCCCACATGGTCAAAGGTAATGTCGTAGCTTTTTGGCGAAAAGGCAGGTTTTCCCTCCTGGGACGGGGTTTCGTTAATCTCATTCATGCGGTCAATATTGATTTGCAGGGAATTCATCGCCGCCAGGTTTTGCAGGGCAAAGTTCATTGGCTCATAAATCCGGGAGACAACCAGCAGGAACAGGAAGAAGGTCACAAGGGAAAGCTCCCCGCTCATCAGGCGCATACTTCCCACCAAGGCCACAGAGACAATCCCCAGCTTTAAGAGCATTTGCGCCGGGACTACAAACATGGCCGAACCCAATTCGCTTTTGAACTGCCGGTTCTCAAAGGTGTCGATTTTGCGGTACAGTCCGTCCAGATATACCTTCTCCGCCTTATTGCTTTTCAAGTCACGGATGGTTTCCAGGCACTCCTGCACACCGTCCGCCATGTTGATCAGGGCGGCGTTCTGCCTGCGGGTAAAATAATTCTGCGCTTTCTTGGAAAAGCCAACGATTACCAGGGTGATGGGCAGTACCCACAGGGCGGCGAGGGCCATCTGCCAGTCGTAGCACAGCAGGTTGACCGCCACCAGACAGGTGGAGAAGATAGCGCCGTAAAATTGAGGGACATAGTGGGAGAACATCTGCTCTGTTACCTGCACATCCCCCATGATGGTATTGGTCAGGTCGGCCAAGTCCTTTTTTCCGAAGAAGGACAGGGGGAGCCGCCGCAGCTTCTCCGCCAGCCGGATACGGCAGGCCCCGGATTCCAGGTAAGTGGAGAAGTAGGTGGCGTTGTACTTCCAGAACTCGGAGAGCAGTACCAAAAGCAGCGCCGCGGCAATGCCCAGGCCGTAGAGGGGGCAGTGCCCCTCCGGGACGCTGCCGCTCAAAAGATCGCTTGCCAGCAGATAGAGAAGCCCCACCGGAAGCATCAGCATCAAATCGGCCACGGTACAGGCGGCAACGGCCCGTACAAGCCCTTTCGACCCTTCTTCGGAGAGGGCAAAGCGTTTCATCAGTCGTTCAGTCATTTCGCGGCACCTACCTTCCAGCTCACAGAGGTCTGATAATCCTGCCACATCTTTGCGTAGAGGCCGCCCCCGGCTACAAGGGTATCGTGGGTCCCGCTCTCCTCCACATGACCCTCCCGCAGCACGAAAATGCGGTCGGCGTTCTGGATTGTGGTCAGCCGGTGAGCGATCATAATGACGGTTTTGCCCTTAGAGAGTTTTTCAAAGGCCCGCTGCACCAGCGCCTCGTTCTCCGGGTCCGCAAAGGCGGTGGCCTCGTCCAGAATGAGGATGGGCGCGTTTTTCAGCATGACGCGGGCAATGGCGATCCGCTGCTGTTCGCCGCCGGAAAGGTACACGCCCTTGGTCCCGATCACCGTGTCGATGCCCTGGGGCAGCTTGGCGATGATGTCGTCGCATTGGGCCTCATGGAGTACCCGCTCCACCTCCTGCCGGGAGGCGTTTGGCTTGGCAAGGCGGACATTTTCCAGGATAGAGGCTTTCAGCAAGCGGCTGTCCTGGAACACATAGGCCACGGTGTCCATCAGCGTCTCCTTGGAAATGTCCTTCACATTGACACCGCCGATCTGGATGGAACCGCCAGCTACATCCCAAAACCGGGAGATCAGCCCTGCTACAGTGGTCTTGCCGCCGCCGGAGGGTCCTACCAGAGCCACAGTTTCCCCGGCGCCCACCCGGATGGTCACGTCATGGAGCGCGTCCGCTGTCCCGCCCGTGTAGCGGAAGGTCACGTTTTCCAGGGTAATGTCGTTGTCTGTGGGAACCTTGCCGCTGTGGGGTTCGGGCAGAGGCTCCGCATCCAGAATGGAGTGGATACGGCTCATGGCGTCCGCCACAATCATGCCGTTTTCGCTCATAAACATCACCTTGGTCATGGCGGTGGCGATGATGGGGGTGAAGATCACATAAAAGATGAAGTTCAGCAGCACCGGCTGGGCCACCGGCCCGCCTCCCGTGAGGACCAGCGCCAGCACGATCAGGAACGCAAAGGCGCTGTTGACCAGAACCGTGTAGGACAGCATGGACGGGCGGCACTTTTTGCAATAGGACATGACAAAACCGTAGTAACTGTCGATGGTCCCCTTAAACCGTTTGAAGGAGTGAACGGTCTGACCAAATGTTTTGACCACAGGAACGCCCCGCACATACTCCACCGCCTCGTTGTTCATATCCGCCAGGGCGTTTTGGTAGAGCTTCATGTCCTCCGCCATGGAGGGACCGGCCATCTTGAACATAGCCGCAAAGCCCAGGATCACCGGCAGGAGGCTGACAAGGCCAAACCGCCAGTCGAACAGGAACAGCATGATAATCATGCAAACCGGTGTGGTGATCGCCGCCGACATATCGGGGAGCTGGTGGGCCAGATAAGTTTCCGTGGCCGCGCTGCTGTCGCTGACGATGCGGCGGATCTTTCCGCTGCCCATCTCACCGATAAAGCCCAAGGGAAGCTCCGCGGTGTGGGCCATCAACGCCTTGCGGATGTTCCCGGCAATGCGGAAGGCCGACAGGTGGGAACTCATCAGGGCGCAGACATAAATCACGATGGACAGCACCGCGAAGCCCGCCGCCATCCAGCCGTTGCGGACGATGTGCGTGGCCTGGGCGTAGTTGGGGGCCACCGCAATGACCTCCTGGATGATACGGAACAGGAAAACAAAAGGAAAAAGGGCCAGGATCGCACTGATGGCGGACAGCAGCAGGGACAGATAGGTCAAATACCTGTATCTCCCAGCGTAGCCCATCAGTTCCCGGAGATTACTGTTTTTCTTCAAGTGAATACCTCCTTGCGAACAGATGATATATGATACAGAAAGCGCCGCGGCCGCTCTCTTATATCCGCCTAATAAGTTAGCGTCAACTAACTATCGGTCCGAATGAAAGGGGTCTTAGACCCCCATCATGCTATGCCAGCCGGCAAGGAAAAAATCCTGGAGCTGCCGGACATACTGCTTTGCCCGGTCATAGGGCATATCGTGGACCACGACCTCGAATATCCCGTGGAACATCCCGCTGGCAATGATGTGGCAGAGCTGTTCATCCAGGTCTGGGATGTCCCGGCCCTGCCTGCGCAGGACTTCCATGAAACGCTGGGTGGCGTCCACTTCGATCTCTACCATGTTGTGGATAAAGTTTTCGTAGCTGGTGCCCTGTGCCTTACAGATCAACAGTCTGAACGGTTCAAGATGCTGGTATACATACTCCAGCATTTCCTTTACGCAATCACTGGATTCTACCCCTACATGGCTGGGCTGTTCCGCCTCCGGCAGCTCGGAGAACGCCGTCTGTGCCCGCATGAACATTCCCATCACTGCCGCCGCGTGAGGCTCCACTAAAGCGGTGAACAGGGCCTCCTTGCTGGAGTAGTATCCATAAAAGGCCCCGGTCGTCACTCCGGCGTTCTTGACAATCTGCCGCAGGGAGGAATCCGCAAAGCCCTTTTCCAGAAACTCATCCATAGCCGCTTGATGGATGCGGGCTAAGGTTTCGCGCTGTCCATCCATGATACACCTCAATAATAACAGTGTTATATATCACTGTTACAGAATAGCAGACAGAGGAAACTTTGTCAAGACCCATCTCAACATTTTTCCTCTGCCTGCCCTTGTGCCAAGCGGTGGGCGGGACTGCGCTATTTGTGGAATAGCCCCCTTCTTTTTTAGCCCAGCGCCACATCCAACGCCAGCATGATGGTAAATCCTGCCGCGAAAAACAGCGTCCCCAGGTTGGAGTGTTCCCCGGCAGACGATTCCGGGATCAGCTCCTCCACAACCACATAGATCATCGCTCCAGCCGCAAAACTGAGCAGATAGGGCAGAGCGGGCAAAATCAGTCCTGCCGCCAGCATGGTCAGGATTGCCGCCAGAGGCTCCACGATGCCGGAGAGGACGCCATATAGGAAAGCGCGTCCTTTTCCCACGCCCTCCCCCCGTAACGGCATGGAGATGATCGCCCCCTCCGGGAAGTTCTGAAGGGCGATGCCGAGGGAAAGGGCCAGCGTACCGGCGGCGGTGATGCCGCTGTTTCCGGCCATCCAGCCCGCCAGCACCACGCCTACCGCCATCCCCTCCGGTATATTGTGGAGGGTGACGGCCAGCACCAGCATGGTGGTCCGTTTCAGCCGGGTATGGGGGCCTTCCGGCTGACTGCTGTTCTGGTGCAGATGGGGGATCGTCCTGTCCAAAACCAGCAGGAACAGGACGCCCAGCCAAAACCCGATCACCGCAGGGAGAAACGCCCACCGGCCCATATCCTCCGCCTGTTCCATGGCGGGAACCAGCAGGCTCCAGACAGACGCCGCCACCATGACGCCCGCCGCAAAGCCGGTCAAAGCCCGTTGGAGCATCAGATTCATTCTTCCTTTTAAGAAGAACACGCACCCTGCGCCCAATGAAGTCCCCAGAAAGGGGAGGAGCAGTTCAAGGATTGCATTTCTTGTCATTTCTTCACGTTTGCCTCCCAATGGATGCAGCGGCACAAGGTTTCCATGCCATTATATTCTGCCAGCCAACCGCTTCCAGCAATGCTCCGGCAGATTCATTGCCATCATACGAATATACTCCTCTGTTTCTTCTGATGTGAGATCAAGTCCTATCGCTGGAAACCGTTCTCGGATCAGCTCAACGCAACGCAGCAGATCCTTTGCCAGCAGAAAGCCGGTATCCGTCAAATAGATTTTTCCATATCGTTCCCGCACCAGCAGATTCATATCCATAAGCAAGCCCATCATTTTAGTGACAGAGGCTTTGGAGCAGTTCATGGCTTTTGCAATGTCCTGTGTACCTACATCCGGTTTATTCCGGCCCAGCTCATATATTGCCAGCAAATAGCGCAGTTGAGCTTCCCGTAATTCCGCCATAGAATGGTTCCTCCCCAATGGGAGAAGGCATGAGCAGATTCCACTGCCCATGCCTCCTCACCATGTCTTGCAAGATTTGAAGTTTTCAGTGACAGCCGCGACAGTTCCCGCAGTCGCCGTTACAGCCTCCGCCGGACTTGTGAGATTTCCGCAGGGACCGGACAGCCAGTGCCACAACGCCTGCCAGTACCAGCAGAACGACAATTTCTCCAAGAGTCATGTTTCGTTACCCCTCACTGTGCGGCAGCCACAGAGGTCAGCCGCCGGGTACTTTCCTCGCCCTGATAACCCTTGCGGAACAACAGAAAGAGGATTCCCGCCAGCAATACCAGAGCCACAACCGTTCCAAGGCCAAATGCCGCTTCTCCGGTAACAAGTCCGCCCAACTGGAAGACAATCAGGCTCACCACATAGGCGAAACCGCACATATAGCCGATGGCGCCCAGGGTCCATTTTACGTTGTTCATTTCCCGCTTGATGGCGCCCATTGCGGCGAAGCAGGGGGCGCAGAGCAGGTTGAAGATCATAAAGCTGTACGCGGCCATGGCCCCGAAGTCCGCCCCGATGGCGGCGTAGATGCCGCTGGCGTCCTCCATCAAGTCCGCTTCACCGGCGTACTGATAGAGTACACCAAAGGTGTTGACCACTTCCTCCTTGGCAATGAGGCCGGTGACCGTGGCCACGGTGGCTTTCCAGGCCATATCGCCCACCCAACCCAGGGGTGCGAAGATGATGGCAACGCCGCTGCCGATGGAGGCCAGAAGGGAGCTGTTGTTGTCCTCCACGGCTTGGAATACGCCGTTCTCAAAGCCATAGCCCTGGAGGAACCAGAGAACGATGGAACTGAGCAGGATGATGGTTCCCGCCCGCTTGATGAAGGACCAGCCCCGCTCCCAGGTGGCCCGGAGGACGTTGGAGGCAGAGGGGGCGTGGTAGGCGGGCAGCTCCATGACGAAGGGGGCGAGTTCCCCGGCAAAGGCTTTGAACTTCTTCAGCATGATACCGGAGATCACCACGGCCGCAATACCGATGAAGAAGGCCGACACCGCCACAAAAGCGGACCCGCCGAACACAGCCCCGGCGAACAGGCCGATGATGGGCATTTTGGCTCCGCAGGGGATGAAGCCGGTGGTCATGATGGTCATTTTCCGGTCCCGGTCCTGCTCGATGGTCCGGGAGGCCATGATGCCGGGGACGCCGCAGCCGGTGGCCACCAGCATGGGGATGAAGCTTTTGCCGGAGAGGCCGAAACGGCGGAAGAGCCGGTCCATGATGAACGCCACCCGGGCCATGTAGCCCACGTCCTCCAGAATGGCCAGCAGGAAGAACAGCACCAGCATCTGAGGCACAAAGCCCAGCACCGCGCCCACGCCGGCCACGATGCCGTCCTGAATCAGCCCGTAGAGCCAGCCGCCCTCGGCCACGCCCAAAGCGCCCAGGATGGCGTCAAACAGGCCGGGAACCCACTCGCCAAAGAGAACATCGTTGGCCCAATCGGTTCCCATGGTGCCGATGGAAATGGCCCAGCCGCCCATGGCAATGGCATAGATGCAGAACATGACCACGGCGAATATGGGCAGGGCCAGAATTCGGTTGGTGACGATCTGGTCAATCTTGTCGGAGACGGACAGGCTATGCTTCGCTGCCTTTTTCCGCACCGCTTTGGACACCACGCCGCTGATGTAGGAATACCGCTGATTGGTGATGACGCTTTCGGCGTCATCGTCCAGCTCTGCCTCACAGTCGGTAATGTGCTGCTCCAGATGGGCTTTCAAATCAGCGGAGAGGTTCAGTTCCTCCAGAACCTTTTCATCCCGCTCAAAAATCTTGATGGCGTACCAGCGCAGGTAGCCTTCCGACACCCTGCCCTGGATGGATTCCTCAATGTGGGCCAGGGCGTGTTCCACACTGCCGGTGAACACATGGGGCAGTTCCCCGGTATGCTTCCTCTGCGCCAGGGCTACGGCTTTTTCCGCCGCCGCCATGCCGCCCTCGCCCTTGAGAGCGCTCATCTCCACCACTTCACAGCCCAGGGCCTCGCCCAGCTTATCAAGATTGATGGTGTCGCCGTTTTTCCGCACCAAGTCGATCATATTCACCGCCACCACCACGGGCAGCCCCAGCTCGATGAGCTGGGTGGTGAGGTAGAGGTTCCGCTCGATATTGGTGCCGTCCACGATGTTGAGGATGGCGTCCGGTTTCTCGTTCACCAGATAGCTCCGGGCCACCACTTCCTCCAGAGTGTAGGGGGACAGGGAATAGATACCGGGCAGGTCCTGGATCACCACATCCTTATGGCCTTTCAGCCTGCCCTCCTTCTTCTCCACCGTAACTCCGGGCCAGTTGCCCACATACTGGCTGGAGCCGGTGAGGGCGTTGAACAGCGTGGTCTTGCCGCAGTTGGGGTTGCCCGCCAGGGCAATCTTGATGTCCATAGTCATTCTCTCCTTTTGATTGTTAGCTAAAGCTAACTTGTGGCGCAAAGAATAGCGGCCTCCCGCCGCGTCTGTTTACTGAACCTCAATCATCTCCGCGTCGCCCTTGCGGACGGACAATTCGTAGCCCCGAACATTCAGCTCCATGGGGTCGCCCAGGGGAGCCACCTTGCGGACAAAAATCTCCACGCCCTTGGTGATGCCCATGTCCATGATCCGGCGCTTCACCGGGCCTTCGCCGTGCAGCTTCGCCACAGTCACGGTTTCGCCCACCTTCACATCTTTTAATGTTTTCATGCTGCTCTCCTCCTTTTTGTTTCTTAAACCATAATGCGGTTTGCCATCGTCTTGTCCAGAGCGATGCGGCTGTCCTTCACCTGCACGATCAGATTTCCTCCAATCTCGCTGACTACCGTCACATCGCTGTCCACCACAAAGCCCAGCTCCGCCAGATGCTGGCGCACATCGTCCCTGCCGGAGATTTTGCGGACCGTGACCGTCTCTCCGGCCTTTGCCATTGTCAGCGGCATCATTTCCTCGCCTCCCTCCGGGGTGTGGTTAGTAAACTCTAACCCTGAAATCGGCCTTAGTTTACTACCGCTAACCGCCGTTGTCAAGGCCTTTTTCAGAAAAACTTGCTTTTTTAGTTAGAATGTGCTAACCTATGCACAGGGATTTCCGTGGGAGGAGGAATTTTTATGAATATCCACCAATCTGCCGAGGACTATTTAGAGGCCATCTTAAAACTCCGGGAAGATCGCGGAATGGTGCGCTCCATTGATATTGTCCATGATTTGGGCTTTTCCAAGCCGAGTGTCAGCATAGCGATGCGGAACCTGCGGGAGAACGGCTATATTCAGATGGACGATGATGGGTATATTACGCTTATGCCTCCCGGTGAGGGAATTGCCCAGCGTATCTATGACAGGCACAAGCTGCTGACACAGGTTTTTATTCAGCTGGGCGTTTCCCCGGAGACAGCGGCGGCGGACGCCTGTAAGGTAGAGCACGATCTGAGCGATGAAACCTTTGAGAAAATCAAGGCTTCATTCCACAGGCGGAAGAAATAGCGTGAGCCGCGAAGCTGCCGAATCACGGCTTCTGCCTCTGGCCGCAGGGGAGCGGAGATACAGACCACGGCGGACAGCACGCCGCCAACAGCCAGATACAGATGGGAATACTGATCCGGCAGGGAATCGTAACGTTGCTGTTCCCCCTCTGGAACGGCACAGTGTTCGTCCTCAAAGACAAAGTGGGCGCTTCCGATGATGACCCTCCTGCCGTTGACCTCGCTGACGATGCCGTGGGCCACGATGTACTCCACTTGAAAGTGCATTTCCTCATGGTCCAGCCTCCGCTCCCGCGCGGCCTGGACAACTGCGTTGGTCATGGAATGGGGGAAATGCTCCTCAGGCAAGCGGCCAGTCGCAGCATATCCGCTTCGTTCCGCCCGCCGAAGGGAATGATCTCCGCAGCTACCAGGCAGGCATAGGTCAGGGTGCCGGTTTTGTCAAAGACCACCGTATCCGGCTGGGCCGCCAGATTTGCCGCGCGGCTCTCCGCCGTTTCCCGGCCGGCCCCGGTCAAGTACAGATAGCCGTCCGCGTCTTTGGTGAGGAACCCGCCCTGGCACAAAAGGCGCAGTCCATGGCTGACGCTGGCCTTGGCATAGCCCAGGTATTGGGCAATGTCAATGGCCTCTCACTTGATCCATACGCTGGCCTAAGATCAAAACCGCCTCCAGATAATCCTCCCCGGAAGCCCGTAATTCCATTTCGATCCCCCCTTATGCCGGGACTGCCAACCGCTCAATGGGGATTCCCTGCTCAAACATGGCTACATAAGTCTGGATGCATCTGCGGCAGCGGGCAAAGTATGCCTGCGTCTCCGCCGGGTCGCCGTAGGATTTCCAGAAGCCGCAGCAGGTAAAGTTCCGGCCCCGGTTTTCAATAAAGCCGATCACATCCCGGAGGGGATAGCCCAGGAATACGCCGATCTCATGGGGGAACTCCGCCTGTGTCCGCAGGCGATAGGCAAGCTGTTCCAGGAGACCGTCCAGGTCAGCGTCCTCGTATCCAGCCTCCGATAAAAATCTCCGGTACGCATTGCCGGACAGAATTCGTTTCAAATGACTTGGCCGGTACACATAGACGATGGCCGAGCCTGAATCCGGGCGCTCCAGAAGTATCCGAACCGAAAGACCAAATGGGGCCAGCTGCTCATTCCACTGGCTGGTTTTCTGGCGAAGGGTTTCCGATGAGAAATGCTTGAAACAGAAAATGCTTCCCGGTTTCATCCCTGCCAGCGTGGGGGCGCACTGACGGACCAGCGCGGCCTCAAACGTCCGGGAAATGTCCACGCTCACCACGCCGCCAGCTTCCGGCCCAGCTCCTTGCAGGCTTCCTCGCCCTCTGCGTCCGGGGCCTCGTTGACCGTCAGGCCGTTCTCATCCAGGAGATCGGCCCCGGCATCGTCACAGCGTTTGCACCAGTCCCGCATCCACTGGCCGTCTCCCCAGCCATAGGAACCAAACAGCGCGATCCGCTTGCCGCCGAGAGAACCTTCCAGAGCGGAAAACATCGGCTCGAACTCCGCTTCCTCCAGCACCTCGCTGCCCATGGCGGGACAGCCAAAGGCCACGGCGCTGTAAGCGGAGAATTGACCGGCAGAGAAATCCCCAGGCCCCAGCAGCTCCGCCTCGCCGCCGGCGGCCCGGACACCCTCGGCAATAAAGCCCGCCATAGCCTCCGTGTTGCCGGTCCCGCTCCAGAATACGATTGCGATCTTGTTCATAGCTGAACACTCCTTCACAAAATATTTTTGGTTGCAGTTAGTTGTAGCTAACTTTTGCGGCCAGAGAAGCCCCAAGGGGAGAAGGCCTTGGGGGGCAGTGAGCTCATGCGCCGCTTTTGTTAGATACAACTAACCGCAAAGCAAACGTTAGCACAGATGGAGACTTTTGTCAAGAGATAAATTGGAACTTGTTTTATTGAGATAGAAACCATGCTGCGGATGTATCTGCTGCAATGCTGGTTCAGTTTATCCGATGAAGGAGTAGAGGACGCAATTTATGACAGCTATGCCATGCGCAAATTTATGGGGATCAACTTTTTCGAGCAGGATGCTCTGGACGCCACGAACCTGCTGCACTTTCGGCATCTGTTGGAGGAGAAGGGCGTCGGCAAGCTGTTTTTTGACGCAGTCAACCGCTGCCTGGAACGGGCTGGACGGATGATGCGGGGCGGCAGCATCGTGGACGCCACAGAAATCAAAAGCAATCCGCAGCTTTGTGCCATTGAATACCGCATCAACCGCAGGCCGGGCCGGTTCCCCAGGGTTTCAGACAACGCCATTGACTGGGAGCGGTATATTGAAAACCGAAAATCTGCCGTACGCTGCAAGGTGGAGCATCCCTACAGGATCGTGAAGAACATTTTCGGTTTTCGGAAGACCGTTTACCGGGGTCTGAGAAAAAATCTTAACCGATTACACGTTCTCTTTGCCAGCGCAAATCTGTGAAACGCTTCCCATCAAAAAATTATGGCATTTTTCAAACTTAAGAGGCAGAAAAGAGATTTGAAAAAGTTTCATACATACGTTTACGGTCTGCATTAACCTTTCGTGTTATCTTTTGAATATAAAGATTAACCTTAGTTCCCCTATCGATTCTTAAACGACCAAGCTCCTGCAAGAACTCGGTTTTATCATTTGTGCAAATGACAAGTAATTTTTGTCGTTGGTTACTTTCACAATCACAGGTATTTTTGTTTTCATATATTTATCTACCTCCAGTATTAGCATAAATGACAAACAACAAAAAAGCAATCAATTTGTGCCGAATTGCCGAAAAACTCTTTCCTTTAGGCAATAATTTTTGTTAATTACTCAAAACCTGGTTACATATTATCTCCTTGAAGTATGATCCCGACATTCCCTGTTGCACTCAGGATCATAGGAACTTAGAAAAAGTCAAGGAGGAAGTAAACATGACCGCAAAAATCTTTGTCTGCGAAATCTGCGGCAAGCGGCATCCGACCACACAGCGAACCAGCTTTGACGGTCAGGACCTCTGCCCCCGCTGTCTGGAGGATGAAACCATCATCTGCGCCCATTGTGGCGAACGCATCTGGAGGGACGACAACTCCGGCAATGACACGACTCCCCTGTGCGAAAACTGTTATCAGGGCTACTATGTCCATTGCTCCCGCTGCGGAACGCTCCTGCATATGGATGATGCCTCTTATGAGGACGACGATACCGACGCTCCGTATTGCTCAGACTGCTATCGCCAGATTCACCGCCCTCACAACAGCTATGTAATTCAAGATTACTACTTTAAGGAAACGCTGATTTAATTCCCCCAAATGATAAAAGATGTGATAAAATAAGGGAAAGGGGGCGCTGGGTATGAAACAGGAAAGTTTTAGCGATATGGAATACAGATGCCGGAAAAAGAAAACAAAACGGGAAGAATTTCTGGAAATCATGGACGAGATCATCCCATGGGAAGAATGG
>CAJTCG010000032.1 GCA_910574635.1 Oscillospiraceae bacterium
GTGCCAAAGGACCTCGCCCAGCTCCGCGATGGTTTCATTGCTTGCCCTGGTAATGTCAAGGTTTTCAAAACTGAATTGCTCCATTAAAAACACTCCTTTTCACCGCCGAGACCGGCGTGAAGGTCAACCTGATCTGCGACAAGAACCTGGAAGACGTCATCGGGCCCTCTATGCAGGGCGGCGACTTCCCCGACGTCATCCACCTGGCCACCGGCCGTGAGAAGGGCCTCACCGAGCAGTTCATCAAGGACCGCAACATCGCCGAGCTCACCGACGTGCTGTCCATGACCATCCCCGGCGAAAGCACCAAGGTCTCCGACAAAATTGTCGGCGGCTTCACCGACACCTCCGTGACGAACCCCTATGGCGACGGCGTGACCTACCTGGCCCCCATGTTCTACTCTCCCTGCGGCCTGTTCTACAACGCGGGCCTCTTCGAGGAAAAGGGCTGGACCGTCCCCGCCACCTGGGACGAAATGTGGGAGCTGGCCGAGAAGGCCCAGGCCGAGGGCAGCTACCTCTTCACCTATCCCACCACCGGCTACTTTGACGCTTTCCTGTACGCCCTGATGTACTCCGTGGGCGGCCCCGACTTCTTCAACAAGGCCACCACCTACGCCGAGGGCATCTGGGACACCCCCGAGGCCCAGCAGTGCTTCGACATCATCGCCAAGCTGGCTTCTTACACGAACCCCGTCACCCCCGCCCAGGCCAATGACCAGGACTTCACCCAGAACCAGCAGCTGGTGCTGGACAATAAGGCCCTGTTCATGCCCAACGGCACCTGGATCGTCGGCGAGATGGCCGAGGCTCCCCGGGCCGAGGGCTTCCAGTGGGGCATGACCGCCCTGCCCGCCGCCAAGGCCGGCGGAAACGGCGCCAGCTACTGCTGGCTGGAGCAGGCGTGGATTCCCGCCGCCGCTCCCAACCTGGACGCCGCCAAGCAGTTCGTGGCCTTCCTGTACAGCGACGCGGCCTGCGCCATCTTCGCCAAGGGCGGCGCGGTGCAGCCCGTGCCCGGCCTGACCGACAACCTGGAAGGCGACAACAAGATGTTCTATTCCATCTATGACAACGGAGCCGACGCGGCCATGGGCAACTTCGCGGCCTACAACGCCGTGGCGGGCCTTGGCACCGTCCGCGAGGTCTTCCTGGACCCCGTCAACGGCCTGGTGAACGGCAGTGTGACCGTGGACCAGTGGGTCAGCGACATCAAGGCCGCCAGCGACCAGATGCGGGCCAACATCATGGGCTGAGCCCCGCGTCAAAAACCGCATAGTCCGTAATCCGTGGGCGGCGGCGAGTGTTTCTGCTCGCCGCCGCCTGTTTTACTTCCGCGATATGACCCGAAAGGAGTGGATTTCCTATGCGCAGCAGCAAGAGCCGGGGGCGGTTCCTGACCCTGTGCGTCGCCCCGGCGGTGATCCTGTACTTCGTATTCATGATTCTGCCCACCCTGAATGTGTTCCGCATGTCCCTGTTTGAGCGGGGGGCCTACTCGCCCACGGAGACCTTCGTGGGCATGGCGAACTTCCAGGCTCTGGCGAAGGACGTGAAATTCATCACGGCTATGCAGAACACGATTCTGCTGATCGTCACCGTGACGCTTATCACCTTTTTCTTCGCCATCGTATTCGCGGCGATTCTGACCCGGGAGAAAATAAAGGGGCAGAACTTCTTCCGCATCGTGTTCTACATTCCGAACATTCTCTCCGTGGTGGTCATCGCCGGCATCTTCTCCGCCATCTACAAGCCGGAAAACGGCATGCTGAACAGCATTTTGTCTTTCTTCCGAGGGGAGACCGTCATGGTCCTCTGGAAGGACCAGCCCATGGTCATCGTCAGCGTCATCATCGCCATGGTCTGGCAGGCCATCGGTTATTATATGGTCATGTACATGGCCTCCATGTCCGCCGTGCCCGAGAGCCTCTACGAGAGCGCCGGGCTGGACGGCGCGGGGCGGGTAACCCAGTTCTTCCAGCTGACCCTGCCTTTGATCTGGACCAACATCCGTACCACGCTCACCTTCTTCATCATCTCCACCATCAACATGGCGTTCCTGTTTGTCAAGGCCATGGTGGCTAAGGGCATGGCCGACGTGGGATTGAGCTTCATGTACGCCCAGAAGGACGCCGGGCTCTACGGCTATTCCATGGCGGCGGGCGTGGTGATTTTCCTGTTCTCCTTCCTGCTGTCCGCCCTGGTGAACTGGGTGACGAAGCGGGAAGTGCTGGAAATGTAAGGGGGCGAGGATATGACGAAGGAAAAGAAAGGCATGTCCGGCGAGACGCTGTATAAAATCTTCATCTATGTGGTATTGATTACCCTGGCCGTGGTTATCATCGTGCCGGTGGCCTGGGTGTTCCTGGCCTCCATCAAGCAGAACAGCGAGTTCTACGGCAACCCCTGGGCCCTGCCCGCGGGCTTTTACTGGCAGAACTTCGTGGAGGCGTGGAACGCCGCCAGCATGGGCAGCTATATGCTCAACTCCGTCCTGGTGACGGCCCTGTCCCTGGTGCTGCTGCTGGTGATTGCCCTGCCCGCGGCCTACTGCCTGGCCCGGTTCCGTTTCCGGGGGAGCCGGTTTTTGAACACCTGCTTCATGGCGGGGCTGTTTATCAACGTGAACTACATCGTGGTGCCCATCTTCCTGATGCTCCGGGACGGGGACGCGTGGCTGAAAAACCTGGTGGGGAACGGCTTTTTGCTGAACAACCTGGTGGTGCTGGCGGTGGTGTACGCCTCCACGGCCCTGCCCTTCACCATCTATCTGCTCTCCGGCTACTTCGCCACCCTGCCCCACGACTTTGAGGAAGCCGCCTACATTGACGGCGCGGGCTATGGACAGGCCATGATCCGCATTATCTTCCCCATGGCCCAGCCCTCCATCATCACCATCATCCTCTTCAACTTCCTCTCCTTCTGGAACGAGTACATCATCTCCATGACGCTGATGAGCAGCGCCCAGGGACAAAAGACCCTGCCTGTGGGCCTTTTGAACCTGATGCAGGCCCAGCAGTCCTCGGCGGAATACGGCATTCTCTACGCGGGCCTTGTGCTGGTGATGCTGCCCACGCTGATTCTCTACATGTGCGTGCAGAGAAAGCTGACCCAGGGCATGACCGTGGGCGGCCTGAAAGGATGAGGTGACGGCATGAAATTTTGGAAAGAGCACATGGGCCTCCGGGCGCTGTTCATCGCGGGTTTCTTTTTCGCGGGGCTGGCCCTGGTCGTCTTCGGCTGGACCCTGACGGGGCAGATGAAGGGCCTGGGGCTGATGATCCTGGGCGTGATTCTGCTGCTGGCGGCGCTGCTGGTGTACAACAAGCCCTTTGAGGGCGACAAAGGCCCTGGCCTCTAAGGAGTATAACGCATGAGTAATTTACAGAACAAGGGCCGGGTGACCATCCCCACGGACGTGGACGTGGTTCCCGAGACCCTGGCCCTGCTGGAGCGCTGGGGGGCCGACGCCATCCGGGACTGCGACGGCACGGACTACCCGGAGGAATTGAAATCCGTGGGGGCCAAGGTCTACGCCACCTACTACACCACCCGGAAGGACAACGCCTGGGCGAAAGCCAACCCCGACGAGGTGCAGCAGTGCTACATTATGACCGCGTTTCACACCGCCTCCGGCGGGCCGCTGTCCATCCCCCTTTTGAAGGGCGTCAGTGAGGAACTGCTGAAGGTCAACGACCGGGACGGCATCAAGCGCTGGTGGGAGGTCATGGACCGCACCGCGGGAGCGCCCCTGGCTCCGGAGAAGTGGGACTACGACGCCGAAAGCGGCGCGGTGGTGATTCCCGCCCCGGAGGCGTTCCACGACTACACGGTCAGCTTCCTGGCCTATCTCATCTGGGACCCGGTCCACATGTACAACGCCGTCACCAACGACTGGAAGGACTTCGAGCACCAGATCACCTTCGATGTCCGCCAGCCCAAGACCCGGAAGTTTACTATGGAGCGGCTGCGGAAGTTTATAAAGGACCACCCCTATGTGGACGTCATCCGCTACACCACCTTCTTCCACCAGTTCACCCTGATTTTCGACGAGCTGAAACGGGAGAAGTACGTGGACTGGTACGGCTACTCCGCCTCCGTGTCCCCCTATATCCTGGAGCGGTTTGAGAAGGAGGCCGGCTACAAATTCCGGCCGGAATTTATCATCGACCAGGGGTATTATAACAATCAGTATCGGATTCCCTCCAAGGAGTTCCAGGATTTCATGGCGTTCCAGCGGCGGGAGGTAGCGGCCCTGGCAAAGGAAATGGTGGACCTCACCCACGAACTGGGCAAGGAGGCCATGATGTTCCTGGGGGACCACTGGATCGGCACGGAGCCCTATTTGGAGGAGTTCAAGTCCATCGGCCTGGACGCCGTGGTGGGCAGCGTGGGCAACGGGTCCACCCTGCGCCTCATCTCCGACATTCCCGGCGTGAAGTACACGGAGGGGCGCTTCCTGCCCTACTTCTTCCCGGACACCTTCCACGAGGGAGGGGACCCGGTGAGAGAGGCCCGGGAGAACTGGGTTACCGCCCGGCGGGCTATTCTCCGCAAGCCCATCGACCGCATCGGCTACGGCGGGTACTTGAAGCTGGCCTGTGAATTCCCGGAGTTCATCGATTATGTGGAGTCCGTCTGCAAGGAGTTCCGGGAGCTTTATGTCCACATCAACGGGGCCAAGCCTTACTGCGCCAAGACCGTGGCGGTGCTGAACTGCTGGGGAAGGGCCCGGTCCTGGGGCTGTCACATGGTCCACCACGCCCTGTACCAGAAGCAGAACTACTCCTACGCCGGGGTCATCGAAGCCCTGTCCGGCGCACCCTTCGACGTGCGGTTTTTGAGCTTCGATGATTTGAAGAGCGATCCCCACGCCCTGGACGGGGTGGATGTTATCTTGAACATCGGCGGCGGGGACACCGCCCACACCGGCGGGGCCGTCTGGGAGGAGCCGGAGGTATCCGCCGCGGTGAAGCGCTTCGTCTGGAACGGCGGCGGCTTCATCGGCGTGGGCGAGCCCTCCGGCCACCAGTACCAGGGGCGCTATTTCCAGATGGCCCCGGTGCTGGGAGTTGAAAAGGAGACGGGCTTTACACTGGGCTACGACAAGTACAACTGGGAGGAGCACCGCTTCCACTTCATCCTGGCGGACGCGGAGGGCCCCGTGGACTTCGGAGAGGGACAGCGGAGCGTCTACGCCCTGGAGGGGGCGAAGGTGCTGGTCCAGCGGGACCGGGAGGTCCAGCTGGCGGTAAACGCCTTTGGCTCCGGCCGGGGGGTGTATATCTCCGGCCTGCCCTATTCCTTTGAAAACTGCCGCCTGCTCCACCGGGCAATTCTCTGGGCCGCCCATGGGGAGGACTGCCTGGAAAAGTGGTTCTCCTCCAACTGCCGCGTAGAGGTCCACGCCTATGTGGAGAGCGGACGCTTCTGCGTGGTGAACAACACCTGCGAGCCCCAAAGCACCACCGTTTTCCGGGGGAACGGGTCCGGGTTCCCGCTGGAGCTGGCCGGGGGCGAAATCCGGTGGTATGAGGTTTAAAGCTCCGCCCGGCCTCAGCGGAAAATGAACTTCAAAATTTTTGATAAACGCAAGCTGCTCTCAGACATGAAAGAGCCTTGAGAAACGGGGGAGATTGCAATGACTTTACCAACGCCGGTCCGAAAGGGGCGCGCTTCCGGCCTTAGCGGCTGGCGGCGGCAATACGAAGCGCTGCGGACGACCGCCGTACAGGCTGCGGAATGGATCCGTCCCGGGGACGCGGTGGCGGTCAGCGGCTCGGCCAACTGGCCCTATGCCGTGGACGGAGCCCTGGCGGAGCGGCTGCGGTCCCTGGCGGGACGGATCGAGCTGCTGTCCCTCTACGCCCCGCTGGACACCGCGCTGCTGGCCCCGGAGAACGCGGACTTGGTTTCCTATCAGGCCAATTTCTTCTCCGGCGAGCGGCTGCTGGCCAAACAGGGAAACGTCTGGTACGTCCCCGCCCACCTCAGCGCCACCGGGGACTGGATGTGCGCCCGGCAGCCCCGGGCGGCGGTGATTGCCTGCTCCCCTCCGGATGAAAACGGGTGGATGTGCCGCTCCCTCTGGGGGGCCAGCGTCCCCCGGGCGGTGCTGGAACAGGCGGAGACCGTCGTGGTTGTTGTGAACAGCGGACTCCCCTCCTTTTCCAGCGGCGGGGAGGGACACATGCTGTTCCACGTCTCGGAGGCGGACGCCATTGTAGAGGACAGCCGTCCCCCGGCGGAGCACCCGCCCGTCCCGGCGGGAGAGACGGACCGCCGCATCGCGGCGTACATCGCGGAGCTGATCCCCGACGGGGCCTGCGTCCAATTCGGCCTGGGGGGCCTGGCCAACGCCGTGGGCGAGTGCCTGGTGGACGCGGGAAAGCGGGATCTGGGGCTCCAGACGGAGGTTATCGGAAACTGCGTCATGGAGCTGATGAAAAAGGGCGTCCTGAACAACAGCCGCAAGCAGACCTGTCCGGGCCAGTCCGTGGGCGCTTACTTCATCGGGGACAAGCGCCTGTGGGACTTCGCCCGGGACAACCCGGCCTTTTGCCAGAAGGACATCCACTGGACCAACGATCCCCGCCGCATCGCTCAGAACGACCGGGTGATCTCCATCAACAACGCCATGGAAATTGACCTCACCGGACAGGTCAACGCCGAGAGCGTAGGGCCCCGGCAGTACTCCGGCACCGGGGGCCAGCTGGAATGGGTGCTGGGCTCCCAGTGGTCCAAGGACGGGAAGAGCATCATTGCCCTCCGCTCCAGCTACCGTGACAAGGCGGGAGCCCTCCGCTCCAAGATTGTCCCCCAGCTCCCGCCGGGAAGCACCGTCACCACCCCCCGCACCTGCGTCCAGTACGTGGTCACGGAATACGGCGTGGCGGACCTGAAATACAAAAGCGTTCTGGAACGGGCCCGGGCCCTCATCGCCATCGCCCATCCGGACTTCCGGGCGGAGCTGTCCCGGAATCTTTTGGGAACCCTCCTTTGAGGGTTCCCGTTTTTTTTCCGGAACCCTCTAAACGGAAGGAATTGGCAAACTCTCTCCTTGACAGTCTGATGTCTGCGTGCGATAATAGACATATGAATTTTACAGCCTGGTATCCAGCGGACCGGGCAGATGAGAGAAGGGGGATTTTATGAAACGCAAGACCATGGACGGCAACGAGGCCGCCGCCTACGCAAGCTATGCCTTTACCGAGGTCGCGACCATCTACCCCATCACGCCCTCCAGCCCCATGGCGGAGCATGTGGACACCTGGGCCGCCAATGGGATGAAAAACATCTTCGGCCAGAGCGTGCGCCTCATGGAAATGCAGAGCGAGGCCGGGGCCTGCGGCGCCATGCACGGCTCACTGGAGGCGGGGGCCCTCACCACCAGCTACACCGCCAGCCAGGGCCTGATGCTGATGGTGCCGCCGCTGTACCGGATTTCCGGCCAGCTCCTCCCCGGCGTCATTCATGTGGCCGCCCGGACCGTGGGCACCAGCGCCTTCTCCATCTTCGGGGACCACTCCGACGTGATGGCCTGCCGCCAGACGGGCTTTGCCCAGCTGGCCAGCTCCTGCGTGCAGGAGTGCATGGATTTAGCCGCCGTGGCCCACCTCTCCGCCATCAAAAGCCGGGTGCCCTTTATGCACTTCTTCGACGGCTTCCGCACCAGCCATGAGATTCAGAAGATCGACGTGCTGGACTACGGGGACCTTGCCAAAATGGTGGACCGGGAGGCCCTGGACCGCTTCCGGGCCAACGCTTTAAACAGCGAGCATCCCCTGATGCGCTCCACCGTCATCAACCCGGACACGGCCTTCCAGCTCCGGGAGGCGGTGAACCCCTACTACGACGCCGTCCCCGGCATCGTGGAGGACTATATGGCCCGGATGTCCGCCCTGACGGGGCGGGACTATAAGCTCTTCAACTACTACGGCGACCCGGAGGCGGAGCAAATCGTCATCGCCATGGGCAGCGTCTCCGGCTGCCTCCAGGAGGTGGTCCGGTATCTCAACGCCCAGGGCCGCAAGGCGGGCTTCCTCCAGGTCCGGCTCTACCGGCCCTTCAGCGCCGCCCATTTCCTGGCGGCCCTGCCGGAGAGCTGCCGGCGGTTAACCGTGCTGGACCGGACCAAGGAGCCCGGCGCAAGCGGCGAGCCCCTCTATAAGGACGTCTGTTCCGTCCTCCAGCAGGGGAACCGCCGGGTCCAGGTCCTGGGGGGCCGGTACGGCCTCTCCAGCAAGGACACCACCCCCGCCCAGATGATCGCCGTCTACGACAACATGGCCGGGGAGCAAAAAGACCATTTCACCGTGGGCATCACCGACGATGTGACCCACCATTCCCTGCCCGTGGGAGAGAACGTGGTCACGGCGGATTCCCGGACCATCAGCTGCAAGTTCTGGGGCCTGGGCTCCGACGGCACGGTGGGGGCCAACAAAAACTCCATTAAAATCATTGGGGACAACACGGACCAGTACGTCCAGGCGTACTTTGAATACGACACCAAGAAATCCGGCGGCGTGACGAAAAGCCACCTCCGCTTCGGCCACACCCCGATTCTCTCCACCTACTACGTCACCATGGCGGACTTCATCGCCTGCCACAATCAAAGCTACATCGCCAAGTACGACATCGTAAACGAGCTCAAGGAGGGCGGAATCTTCCTCCTCAACTGCAACTGGTCCGACGCGGACCTGGAAGCACATCTCCCCAACAAGGTCAAGCGCCTCCTGGCGGAGCGGAAGGCGAAGTTCTATACCATCGACGCGGGCGCCGCCGCCCAGGCCATCGGCCTGGGGAACCGGACCAACAGCGTCCTCCAGGCCGCCTTCTTCAAGCTCTCCGGCGTGCTCCCGGTGGACCAGGCGGTGGACTACATGAAGGCCGCCATCCAGAAAACCTATGGCCGCAAGGGCGACAAGGTGGTCCAGATGAACTGCGCCGCCGTGGACGCGGGGCTGGCGGGCCTTCATGAAATCCCGGTCCCCGCCGCCTGGGCAGCCCTCGCCGGCGAGCCGGAGGAGAAGGACACCACGTCCCCCTGGTACGTCCGCACCGTCATGCGGGCCGTCAACGCCCAGAAGGGCGACCAGCTCCCCGTCAGCGCCTTCCGGGACGCGGCGGACGGAAGCGTCCCCATGTCCACCTCCAAATACGAGAAACGGGGCTTTGCCTCCCATGTGGCATGCTGGCTTCCCGAAAACTGCATCGGCTGCAACCTGTGCTCCCTCATGTGCCCCCACGCCGCCATCCGGCCCTTCCTGTTAAATGAGGAGGAGGTCCAAAAGGCCCCGGCGGGCTACGTGACCAAGGAGGCCAGGGGCAAGGGCTTCGAGGGCCTGCGCTTCCGCATCCAGGTGGACCCCCTGGACTGCACCGGCTGCGGCACCTGCGCCGCCGCCTGCATCGCCAAGGAAAAGGCCATCGTCATGGAGCCCATCGAAAGCCAGATGCCGGAACAGCCCAACTGGGATTACAGCCTCGCCCTGTCCCCCAAGGAAAACCCCATGAACAAGTTCACCGTCAAGGGCAGTCAGTACGAGCAGCCCCTGCTGGAGTTCTCCGGGGCCTGCGCGGGCTGCGGCGAGACGCCTTACATGAAGCTCCTCACCCAGCTCTTCGGCGAGCGCATGGTGGTCGCCAACGCCACGGGCTGTACCCAGGCCTGGGGCTTCAGCGTCCCCAGCTATCCCTATACCACCAAGCCCAACGGACGGGGCCCGGCCCTCTCCAACTCCCTCTTTGAAAACAACGCCGAGTACTCCCTGGGCATGGTCCTCAGCGTCCGCCAGCAGCGGCTCCGCCTCCAGCAGGAGGTCCGGGAGCTGCTGGAGGAGACGAAGGACGAAAGCCTGAAAGCGGCCCTCTCCGCCTGGCTGGAGGGCTTCGAGGACAAAGAGCGGACCATCGCCCTCAGCGACGCGGTGATGGACGCCCTGCAAAGCACCGCCGAGACCGGGGAGCGCGTCGAGGCCGTCCGCAAGGCCCAGGACCAGCTGGTTAAAAAGAGCATGTGGATGTACGGCGGCGACGGCTGGGCCTATGACATCGGCTACGGCGGATTGGACCACGTACTGGCCTCCGGGGAGGACGTGAACATCCTGGTGGTGGACACGGAGGTCTACTCCAACACCGGCGGCCAGTCCTCCAAGGCCACGCCCTTCGGCGCGGTGGCCCAGTTCGCCGCCGCGGGCAAGCGGACGGAGAAAAAGGACCTGGGGATGCTGGCCACCCAGTACCAGAACGTGTATGTTGCGTCCGTCGCCCTGGGGGCGGACCCCGCCCAGTACATCAAGGCCCTCCGGGAGGCGGAGGCCCACGACGGGCCGTCCCTCATCGTGGCCTACGCTCCCTGCATTAACCACGGCATTGTCAAGGGCATGGCCTGGGCCCAGGAGGAGGCCAGGCTGGCCGTCCGCAGCGGCTACTGGGTCCTCTACCGCTACGACCCCAAGCGGAAGCTGGAGGGCAAGAACCCCTTCATGCTGGACTTCCAGGAGCCCCGGTATGATCTCCGGGAGTTCTTCATGGGCGAGGTCCGGTTCAACTCCCTCCAGCGGACCTTCCCCGAGGCGGCGGAGGCCCTGCTGGTGGAGGCCCGGAACCAGTGCCGCAACCGCTGGGCCCGGTATACCCACCTGGCGTCCCAGGACTATTCCCGTCTGCTGGACGTGCTGGAGGACTATCCCATCCACGCCCAGGAAAAGGAATAAACGCCGGCCGTTCCATCGCGCCTCCCCGTGCTTTCGGGCACGGGGAGGCGCTTTTTGACACCGCTTCAAATCCGGCGTACAATGGAATACGAAAATTTTTTCATGAGCGCGTCACTGTAGCCGGACACGCAAAACGCTATTTTTCCCTTAGTCGCAAAACGGGCGTTAAACCATTGAGGCCGTAGGAATACAGCCTATTTTAATTAAGGGAAAAACGACATGCAAAACGTAAGTGAATACTTGACTAAGGGAATTTCAGAAAGGCAGAAGGAAAAGCCCGCAAACACCTGGTATTACAGGGTTTGCGGGCTTCTTTATATATTGATAAAGGGAATTGACTAAGGGAAAAACGACACGCAAAACGCAATTGATAAATATTCGCTAAATTTAAATAATTATCCAGACTTTACGAAGCAAATTTTACTCCTCTTCTGATTCCAGGGCTTCCCTAGCTTTGTCAATTTTAAAGTCTATGAGAACTTCAATTTCGCACTGTTCTCTAGGAGAAAGTCTCCTAAACTTTCTCATCAATATCTTTTCTTGCTCCGTCAATTCATAATCGTCAACAACTCGAAGTGTTCCCACTAGAGTCTCAATATACTCATTATAGAAATGGGCCAATTTTATGAGAGTATCCAAGGAAGGGTTAGTCTTTCCACTTTCAAGGCTACTATACGTTCCTTGTGAAACACCGATACTCTCCGCCACCTCCTTTTGAGTGTAATTGTAATGAAACCTAAGAGATTTAAGCTTCTGGCTAAGATACGACACATTTGCGTCCTCCTTGCAAAATTTTTCTATATATCTATCTTTAGATTGACAAAATCGAAAGATAGATATATACTGTTTTTAGCCGTTTTATTATAGCAACCATCTTCGAATAACTCAAGGGGGTGACGAAATGCCGAGAACCACAAACCTTACCAACAAGCCGCCGCTGGGAACCTTGATAGGAAAGCGACTGAAAGAAATGGACAAACAGCAAAAATGGCTGGCACAAGAGGCTCGGATATCGAAAGTATACCTTTGCTCTATTATGAATGGCCGCGCTATCCCGACGCTGGCAACACTCAAACAAATTGCAAAGCCCTTGGGTATGGACCCCTTTGACCTTGTTGCGGCTCTCTTTGGTAAAAAATTCTGACCTTTCCAACGTCGGCTGATAGGTAGTTTGCCCTTTGCATATCAAAAAATCAGATTGACAGGAGGTGATACCCTTTGACATGGCTCACAGTGAAGGAAGCGGCTTCCTTATGCAGCGTTACGGACAGCGCCATCAAAAAAGCCGCACAACAGAATAGATACCAGTCCCGCTATGTCAAGGGCAAGGGCCGGGGCGGCAAGCAGCTCCGAATCGCCTTAGAATCACTTCCAGAGAAAGCGCAAGCCCGATATCGCGGTGAAGAGCTTCCGCACGAAGACATTTTGCAGTACACAGGCAAGCAGCGGGAGGAAGCTGACGCGAAAGCCTGGGTCGTGGAGCAATACCACCAGTCCGGCCTATCCCCTGTCGGGTTTGTTTCCTGGTTCAATGCCAGCAACCCGCCAGAGGATGCCATCAGCGAAAGCAAGCTGTTCCGCTGGCAGAGGAAGTACCAGGAAAAGGACGTTACCGCCCTGATTGACCAACGCGGCGGGCACAACCGGGGAAAGGACACTATCCCGCCAGAAGCCTGGGAGCTGTTCTATTCCCTCTATATGACCCAGCAAAAGCGCGGTGTCCGGCTCTGCTACGACGTTACTAGGCTTGAATATCCTCAAATCCCCTCATGCAAGGCTTTTGAGCGCAAAGTCAAGACAATTCCCTACTACGCTACCCTTTACTACCGGGAAGGACCAAAGGCTTTCAATGATGCCCTTCCCTACATGCAGCGGAGCAAACTTGATATCGCCTCGAATGACGTCTGGTTCTCCGACCATCATCTTATCGACGTATTTGTCAAGAATGCGGAGGGAACCAGAGCGGTCCGGCCTTGGCTGACGGTATTCTTTGACGCCCGGTCCAACCGTGTCGTGTCGTTCCTGGTTCGCAATGCCGACCCAAATGCGACCGCTGTCAAGAAATGCCTTCGCCTGGGCATGGAGCAGAACGGCATCCCCAACGAGGTCTATTTTGATAACGGCAAGGACTACCGTTCCAAGAGCTTCAGCAAGGACTATCCCATGTCCCTGGTAAATCAGCTTGGCATTGGCCGCATATACGCAACGCCTTATCATGGCCAAGCCAAGACCGTGGAGCGGTTCTTTGGTACATTTACCAACCGTTTCAGCCGCCGGTTCAAAACCTACACGGGCTGTAACGCCAAAATCAGGCCGGAGTGTATGCAAATCTCTGACAAAGAGATTGTGGCACAGGCTCCGGCAATGGGCGAGTTTGTCAAGCTGCTGTCTGCCTACATAGCGGGGTATAACCGGACCCCGAACAGCGGCATTGACATGAACGGAAGAAGCCCGGATGAAGTGTATTTTGAAAACCTTGGCGTGAAGCAGGTTGTCAGCGATCTGGACGCGCTCCGCCTTCTCTGCGGCAATTCCGAGGAACGGACCGTCCATAAAAACGGGGTATCCATCAAGAACAACAACTATTTCCATGAGAAGCTGCTGTACCATCAGGGTGAGCGCGTCATAGTGGTCTATGACCCGGACAACATTGATAAAATGGCTATTTTCGATATGAATAACCGCGCTATCTGCATGGCGGAGGCAAAAATCCGCACGCCCTTCCGCAACACCACCGAAGAAGATTATATCAAGGCCGCCAAGGAAAAGAAGAAGGCCCGGGCCATTGTTCGAGAGTACAAGCCCACCCGTGACGCCGATATCCATGAAATCATTGCCCGAAACCAGCTTACCGAAAAGGTGTTCCGCGAAGATGGTGAAGCTGGCATTGCGGAACGTGTGCTGCCACTGGCAGCGGAAAACGCCGCCACTTTGAAAGCTACCGACTACAGCGAGAGTCCCCGGCGCATTGGAAAGGAGGATGACGTCAGCGCCACATTGTTGGAATTTTACCAAAAGCAAGCCTAAAGGAGGGATACCATGCTTGCAGAAGCCAGAACCGCCCTAGCGGATTTCATAAAGCAGAGCGGCAAGTCCCAACGGCAGATATCCAAAGAAACAGGCCTTTCTACATCCGTTATCTCCCAGTTTCTAAACGGTTCTTATGCGGGAGACAATGCGGAAGTTGCTAGGACCATTAGCCAATATCTAACTATCAGCAAACAGCGTTTAAACACTATTTCAGCCACACAGTTTTATCCCGAACTTCGTAATACAAAGGACGTCCTCTTTGCGTGCCTCTACTCCCATCGGCACAATGAAATGGCCTTAGTGACCGGAGACGCGGGAGCGGGGAAAACAACGACCCTGCACCACTATGCAGATACAAACACGGGGGTTATCTTTGTAACCGCCAATGCCTGCACAACTTCGGCTACCGCCGTTCTTGGCCTGATTTGCAAAGAATTGGGGCAGCGGGTTCCGGGCCGGAAAGCGATGCTTATGAACATCCTGGTGGAGCAGCTTAAAGGCTCTAACCGTCTGATTATCATTGACGAGGCGGACCACTTATCGCTGGACGCGCTCCAGGCCGTGCGGAACATCAACGATCTGGCGGGAGTCGGTATCGTCCTCTCCGGCAACGATAAGATTTACCGCCAAATGCTGGCGGGACGCCGGAGCTATGAGTTTGACCAGCTCCGCACGCGAATTGTTGTGAGAAAGAAAGTGGTCAACGATTACACTATTGAGGAAATGACCGCCATTTTTCCCGGCCTCGGTCAAGATTGCATCGGCTATCTGCTGAAACTGGCGAACACCGAAAGTCTGCGTACGGCAAAGAAGCTCTATGAAGTATCGATGGATTTTGCCGCAGCGCAAGGGACCGGCCTCACGGTAAAGCACCTTCGGAGCACACAGCGCCAGCTTTTAGGGGAGGTCATAGCATGAAGCGATGTGTAACGGCGGACAAGAAAAATGAGAAAAGGGCGGCTGCTACCGCAAATAACAGCCGTCCCGACGCTGGGGAAACTTCCTACCAGAAGTCCCCTATAGTATAACATCAGTTTTTCGGATTTTCGTTGTTGAAAACACTATAAAGCCCCGAAAGTGCTTGCGCCGTAAGGCTTCCAGCGACAGAAGCGACGAATTTACTACTAATTTACTACTTTTGGAGAAATTAGCTGCACTACGCAATAGCCAATTAAACAAGTTTAATATACCCCCCGCTGGCCTGTGATTGAGCCAGCGGGGGGTACTGTATCTACACTCTAATACATTCCGGGTAGAGCATCGCCCAGCCAAGGCGTAAGCAAAGGTTATAACAATCGGAGCTGCGCAGATAGGCTAACACCTCCGGCCTGGAGCACGGGAGCAGAATGTCGACCACCATAGGTCCAGTTGGCTTGCGTTTGAGTGGGGTCGATACTTGGTACTTTGGAGCATAGGATTCACGGAGCCGGTCCCAAAGCCCATTCATTGCGTCCCTAGTCTTCGCACCGGCGGAAATCAAGAAAGTCTCGTTGGCGGCGTAGGAACCATAGGCAAACGTGGCTGTGTATCTGCATGTATCGGCGTTGATTTTAAGGATAATGTTATCATCAATGTCAACGCCTTCAAGACTTGTGGCCTGGTTGATGATGTGATGCAATGCGATACGGTCATAGGGAGGGAATTTGAAATTCCTGATGGAGATTTGTTCATTTCTCCCTGTATTGAAGGTTACATGATTGATACTGATTGGTAGTTCCATGGCTATGTACCTGCTTTCAATAAATACTGGGAAGCGAAAAAAGAAAGTTTTAATTGCTCAGAAAAGCAGCTTCTTTCTATTACTTATTATACCATATTTAAGCGGTTTTTTCAAGTTTTATGGAACAATTCAGGAGCGTTTCCAGAATTTGCGCGTACTAGGCTTTTTAACGTCCTTTTCAGGACGTCAGGGGTATTCCTGCTATGATTTTCATAAGGAGGCGTCTTGCATGACAGTAAAAGCGTATATCCACAGCTTGAAAGACCATGAGCATGACCGCCATATGCTGGGAGAAGCCGAGATTGTCAATCGTATCAAGGATAACCTGTATCTGGCCGAGTATAACGGTGTTCGCTGTACCGCCATCTTCAATCCGTTCGCCGGAGCGTTTTTTGTGGATGATGTATACGGCATCGTCCATAACGTGGGATGAAAGGAGGACTGCAAAATGAACCAATACCAGAAACTGCGGGACCGGCAGCAGCAGGAGTTTAACGCTCTGCCCCTGGGCTTTGCGTTCAGCGATAAGCAGTTCCGCGAGGTAATGCAGGCGTGGGGCCTGGACCCGGAGAAGGACACGGACAAAATCTTCTCCATCGGCTACGGCGGCTTCATCCAGAAGAAAGACGCCGAGTTATTGCATACCACCACGGCACGGCATGAGGAAGAACTTGCCGCCGCCATTGCAGCAGACCAGACCGGCGACGGGTTCATCTGTGATATGTTCCGCTATGAACTGGACAACCATGAGTACAGCTATACCATGGACCCGTCCGACACCCTGGACGCTCTTGGCTATACGGCAGAGGAAATCAACGCAGACCAGCGGCTTTTGCATGGCCTGGAAAAAGCCTGCAAGGCGATTCTGCAAAGCGCCTAGCGTGGTCTGCCCAGCGGAACAGGAGGCCGGGAGCGTCTACCGTTTGCACGCGAGGGCTGCGCCCTCGCGTGGCACCCTCTGGAGAGGTTCACCCGCTGCGCGGGCAAACCTCTCCAGAGGGTCTATTTTGTCTTTTCTCAGCCCCGGCCCTTCGGGCCGGGAAATACAGAAAAGGGGCTGTGTCAGATGTGTCAAGTAAATCTATTAGTGCCTACAAAAAATTTTTCCTGTAGATGCTAATGAAATCAGCTGACACACCTGACACAACGCTGTATTTGGCCTGTGGGAGTAGACTAACCACGCCCGCGCAGCGGGCGTCAGACGACAGGATGAACGACAGGGTTAGACCGGCAAAGCCGGTCTAGGTGTCGTGCTGACAGAGTAATACGCTCTAAAATTTATGTGAATGCGAGGTAAAATCTATGCTGAACAAAGTGACTATCATGGGCCGTCTGTGCGCTGCCCCCGAGCTTCGCCGCACCCAGAAAGGGATTGCCGTCTGCAACGCCCGTATCGCTGTCGAACGGGACTATGTTGACCCCTGCGGAGAGCGAGAGACAGACTTTTTTGACATTGTCGCATGGCGCGGAACGGCTGAGTTTCTTTGCGGCTACTTCGGAAAAGGCCGCAGGGTAGTCCTGGACGGACGGCTCCAGACCCGCAGTTGGACCGACCGGGAGGGCAACAAGCGCGTATCCGTGGAAATCGTCGCGGAGAGCGCCTACTTCGCGGATTCCAAGCCCGCCGAGGCCCCTGCTGAGAACACCTCTTATACCCCCGAGGAAGCCGGACCCGCTGCCAAGGGCCGCAAGCGCAAGGCGGCTTAACACCACGATACACGGGGAGGCGGATAGCCTCCCCTAAGTTTATCTGAAAGAGAGGATAAAAACATGACCTATAACGGCAAGCAGGTATACACCCCGGACACGTTCAACTATAGCAAAGTCCGGGTAGGCGATTACGTCACCGAGGAAGTCGTAGACGACGCCATGGACTGTCTGCCCCCGGCCTGTATGACCTCCGAGTGTGCCCAAATGGGAGAGCCGTACAGCGTCCGTGTGGACCCTGACACGGGCAGACACCGGGATACGTTCGCGACTTTTAAGCGCGTGACCTATGGCCGGGACGGCATCTGGCAATACTGCGGTCATTGCTTCCAGGGGGAGAACGTGGAGCGCGGCATCGAACCGCCCTATGTCCGCCGTGAGACGTAATACACCCTGAGAGGGTTTGCCCCTGTGTCGGCTGTGTCAGCTATTTTTATTACTGTTGCTAAGAAAATTTTTTGTAGAGCTAATAGAATTTGCTGACACAGCTGACACAACCCTGTATTGCCGATAAAAGGAGGACAAGCATGGAGATTAAGCAAATTCCCCTGTCTGAGCTCCTGAACAATTTGCAGCGCAACCAAGCTGCGCACCCGGAGTTCGACACCGCTGTGATACGCTCCATGGCCCGTATGCCTATCGCAAGATACCTGGGGGACTATTATACGTTTTGTGACTTCCAAATGATTATGGGAATCCGCGAGGACCTGTCCTATCAGGTAACGGCGTGTGAAATTGCCGACCAGGTGCGGCGCAAGGTGCTTACACCGGAGAAATTGACAGAAGCCGTCAACATCCTGGCCGCGCCCGTGGCGAGAATAGACGAAGCGTATCACCGTAAAGATTTCGCGCTGCTCCCGCACCGCAAGCAGGAACGCAGTACCAAGGCACAAGAATCTCTCGCCTCCCGGCTGGACAGGGCCTGTATGCTGGCAGGGCCTCCGTATCATCTTCACCGTATGCCTATCGACAGATTTTTCCGGGCTGTATCAAGGCTCACGGGGAACTGGCGTTATCTGAGCGTATTCTATGACTCTATCAGTCTCTATGTATCCGAGAACCGGGACCTGTTCCGGCAGACAATACATGAGATTACCGTCTTGGATTCCTCGGACGAGCGGACGGACCTGCTGTATAAAATTCTGGTGGAGCCGTTCGCGGCCCTGCCGGATGTAGAAAGCGAGGGAATATGATTACACCCAATATCACTAAAGAGACCTGCGAGGGGACCGCCTGTATCCCCATTCAAGACGCGCTCTTTCGCCGCCGGGAAATCTACTGCACCGGCGAGATTGACACCGAGTCCGCCAATAGTATCATCGTCCAGCTGCACTACCTGGCTCTGGAAGACCCCGGCAAGGAAATTACAATCTACATCAACAGTCCTGGCGGAGAGATCTGCAACGGACTTGCCGCGTATGACGCCATGCAGGCTGTCTCATGTCCGGTCAAGACCGTCTGTGTCGGAATGGCGGCGAGTATGGCGGCTGTTCTGTTCACCGCCGGGACCAAGCGGGAAATCCTGCCCCATGCCCGTATTTTGATACATGACCCGCTTATCTCCGGCAGTATCGGCGGCAGCGCCTTGCGAATCGACAGCGTTGCGAAAGACCTGATGCAGACCCGTGATACCATGGGTAAGATTCTTGCGAAACATACGGGCCACAGTCTGGAGGAAGTCCTGAGCAAAACCGCGACGGATTCCTATTTCAATGCCACGGAGGCCGTCGCCTGGGGGCTGGCGGACCACGTTACCAATCATTTCTGACAAGAGGTGAACAGATGAAAAATAAATCCTGCCGTATCCTGGCCCGTGACCAGACTGTGAGCAACGACACCTGGACCACGGGCTTGAACAACAATGACCTGATTATAGGCCCGTCCGGTTCTGGCAAGACCAGGGGCTATGTGCTGCCCAATCTCTTGCAGTCCGGCGAAAGCCTTGTAATCACAGACACCAAGGGCAACCTTTGCGCGCAGATCGGCCCAGTCCTTGAGGGGCGGGGATATACAGTCCTGGAAATCAATCTGGCGGACTGTGTTTCTTCACCGTATGGGTACAATCCTTTGGACTACATACGGGTAATCAATGGCCGATGCCACGAACAGGACGTAATGACTGCTGCTGCGGCACTGGTGCCTCTTGAAAACCAGCGCGACCCCTACTGGGAGCTTGCCGCCCGGTCCATGCTGACCGGTATCATTGCGTATGTCATGGAGCGATTGCCATACGGGGAGCGCACCATGAGCAGCGTTACCCGGCTGTTCCGGGAAATGGGCACAGGCCGGTTCGACCAGCTCATGAGTGAAGTTTCCGAAATAGACCCAGAGTGCCTTGCGGCGGTGCAATACCAGATGTTCCTCATGACCCAAAAGGCCGAAAAGATGTATGCCAGCGTCCAGGGGATATTGGCCGAAAAGCTGTCTCCGTTCTCGTTCTCGGGAGTGCTGGCCCTGATGAACCATCCGCAGAAGATTTCTCTCTCCCGCATCGGCGAACGTAAGACAGCGGTTTTCCTGCATATCTCTGATACAGACCGCTCTATGGACCGGCTGGCAACTCTGTTCTATACCCAGGCTTTGCATGTTCTTTGCGGCTCCGCAGACAAACGAAAGAACAATCGCCTGAAAGTCCCGGTCCGGCTGATTCTGGATGACTTTGCCGCTGGGGCTGATAGCTGCATCCCGGATTTTGACAAGATTATATCGGTCATCCGGTCCCGTGAAATCTCCGTCAGCGTGATTCTTCAAAGCCTGAGCCAGCTGGAGGCCAGCTACGGCCATAACAAGGCCATGACGATTGTCAATAACTGCGACCATCTCCTGTATCTTGGAGGCCAGGACGTGGAGACCGCCCGATATATCGCAACCAAGGCCAACAAGTCCGTCAATACGGTTCTGAACATGCCTCTGGATGACGCGTGGCTTTTTACCAGGGGCGAAGCGCCCCGGCAGGTTCAGAAATACAATCTGAAAGAGCATTCCCTGTATCACCAGATGCAAAAACACGCCTCCAAACGTAACCGGGAACTGATTGAAGATAAGGCGGCTTTCTGTGAGCTTCCATTCTAGCCGGGCATCAGCTGCCGCCCGGTCAGAATGGTTCCTTTGGGGTTTTGTTTTGTCCAATGGTTCCATTTTGGGTTTACAAACAGCGACTTATTCTCAAGTTCAACACGACGTCACCGGAGGGTCAAAATTGTACAACTTTTTGGGAATTCAATCTGTTGAAAAATGCGAACAATTGAAACCATTGTTCAACAAAGTTCAAGAGTGTTGTACTCTTTTTTCGCATTCTGCAAAAAAAGTTGAACACCTTTTTCGACTGATATATCAGGCGTTTTCAACGCAAATTGTTTACTTACCACTAAAACACCCAAAATCCACGGAAGGGCATAAGGGGATGTGACGCAGACAGCCCTCCGTGCGCTTTCACATGCTTTCCGGTTTCACTTTGGCCTTATGGTTTCACTTTGGCCTTATGGTTTCGCTTTGGCCTTTGCTGTATCTGTCCGGCTTCATGCGGACCCCCGGAGTGTATTTCCGGCCCCGCAGGGGACGGGGGAAGAAAAGACTATATTCAGTTAAAGATAGGCAGAAGAAAAGCCGCCTCCGCCTGGAGCAATTCAGGAGAGACGGCTTGCTTTTACAAATCTTATAAAAGGGGCTTGCTATTTCAAAGTCATAAGCGTAAAATAGGCGGTGAGGAAAACTTAATTAGTGCGGTGGGCATAGGGAGTTGGCGCTCCCCATGCCCTATGCGGACAAATCGCGCTTGTCCACACAACGATGAAATTCGCACCACGGGATTATTATACCCTCTGCTGTAATCTTTGGCAAGAGGGGAAACCGCTGTGTTGCTATTATAACATCGTGTCGTGTTGGGATTATTGCGTCCGCACGGCACGATTTTTGTTTTCCTCACGGCAAGTTCCCAGCGTATCCCCAGATTCTTCCCCCAGCAAAGCAGGAAGGGGGACGGTTGACCGTCCCCCTGACCCTGCCTGATACCTTGCCGTGAGAAAAACTGATTTGAGAAAGGACGCAAACATGAAACAACCGAATATGCGCACCCATAACCACATCCGCCGTCTTATTGCGGCAGCTCTTGCGATTATTATGGCACTGTCCCTGTCCGTCTCGGCCTTCGCCGTCGAGTATGACACGCACATCGACCCCAACTGTCCGGTTTGCAATCCCGGCGGCACGCAGGATTCCAAGCTCAACGCAATTTCTGACGCTCTCGCGGCGGTCCTGAGTTTCAGCGACGTATCCAGCACGCACACGTTCCATGATGCGATTATCTGGTGCGCGAACCAGAGCATCGTCGGCGGCTATACAGACGGCACGTTCAAGCCCGCCAACACAGTCACCCGCAATAACTTCGTCGTCATGCTCTCCAGAGCGTTCTACGCCGATACCGTTGCCGAGTACAACACGGAAACCTATCTCAAGTATGGAGCCTTTGTTCCTAACAGCATGGCTCTGTTTGTGAACGGTATTCTTCGAAACACCAGCTTCGAGACCATCTTCAAGAACAGCCAGGAGATGAACCGTGGCATCTCCCGGTATGACATGGCCCAGCTCATGACCAACATCATGACCAAGCAGGGCTTCTCTGCCAGCGCCAACGACAAAAACGCGGCTATTGCCAAAATCACAGATTATTCCAGCATCCCCAGCCAATACCGTGATGCGGTCGCCAACGTGTATGCCCTCGGCGTCATCGGCGGTTACGCCGACGGTTCGTTCAACGGCGATGGCGTCATGAACCGCGGACAGGCCGCTGTTGTAATCTACCGCATGATGCAGTACACCGGAAACTCCGGCGGTGATATCACCAATCCTGACCCTGAGACTCCCGTAGACCCCAGCACCGGTGAAGTTGTCTGCGCCTGCGTGACGGTCCATGGCAAGCTCTGCGAGATTTGCCACACGGCTCAAACCGGAAACACGACTCCCGTAGAACCTGAGAAGCCCGAGACTCCCAGCACTCCTGCTGCTGGTACTCTGACCAACGGCAAGCCCATCACAGAAGCCAACGTCACCGAGATTCTGAACCAGTTGAAGTCCCGGTATCCGACGCCCACAAGCTTTGTCAACGGATATGCCGGACTAAACTCTGGCAGAAACCCCAATGCCAACTGCATCAAGCAGATTACCAATCAGTATTGGTGCAGTCCGCCTGACACAGACAAGCGTGTCAGCACAACCATCGGCTGCGGTGGCTGGGCCGCGTTCGTCGCTGACGAAATCTTCGGTCAGACCGGCGTCACCTGGAAAAAGACGACTACAAGCAATCTTCGTCCTGGCGACCTGATGATTCACATTGATAACAATGGCTATCTAACACATGTATCAATCTGCGTTGGACCTGTTGATGGATATGCGACAAACGTACGTGTGTACAGTACAGACGCAAACTCCGGAAACAACGGCTATGTCATTGGTTGGAACAGAACTGTAACAAGCTTCTCCAATGGCAGCCTCGATTGCTACACCGCCTATCCAGACTAATTTTCCAACGTATGGCCTCTGTCATTTATGACAGAGGCCATATTTTTCTATCAGCCCCTCGCATGCCCATATTATGCCACATACAGCAATGGACGGCACCCATTTCGTACTGCGAGACTATTATCATGACGAAAACGCGCCAGGGAACGAATATAGTCTTTTATGGTCCGTCCCCTCCGGGGCCGGACCATAAATAATACAGCGCAGGGGGCTTTGTGTCAGCTGTGTCAGCTATTTTTATTACTGTTGCCAGAAAAAATTTTTTATAGAGCTAATAGAATTTACTGACACATCTGACACAGGCGGCACATTTCCAGACTGTATTTGTATGGCAGGTGGGAGGCCCTTGGGCCTCTCGCCTGCCATACACGTCCTGGGACGGCCAATGGCTGTTCCGGGGCCATTCTTTTTTCTGAACCGCCGACGGAGACCGTCGGCAGACGCCCTTGTTCGCATGGCGGGGGACCGCTCAGGGAGCTTGACGGGCAGTGCCCGCCAAGCCCCATCGCTGGGTCCCCTGTTCCGTGCTCGGCCCCATCCGGGGCGCTGCGCCGGAACACCAAAGGTATGCGGGCACCCATCGGCCCCCTGCGCAGCGGCTTCCGCCCTCCGCCACTGGCCCCCGCGAAGGGGGGCCGCTGGCTACGGACCGCCTCTGCTCCGGGGCTTCGCCTGCCGCCTGCGGCGTCACCAGCGGACAGCGCCGGTTCCCGTCTCTGCCCGCCTGGCTCGGGCTAACGCCGCCTGTGCCCGCCCGTCGCTCCGCCGCCGTCCCGGCCCCCCACCGCCTGCGCACGGGGCTGCGCCCCGGCTCCGGTTCCTCCGGGTCACTTGGTCCTACGGCTCACCCTTGGGCTGCTCCGTGTGGGCCTGCGGCCCGCCCTCCGCGCCGCTGCGGGTTCGCCTCCGGCCCTTCTGCGCCCCGTCGCAGTGGGTCCCCCCAGGACGGCCCCGCCCGCGCCCTGCCCTCCCTCGTCCCTCGGTCGGTTGGCCGCCTGGGTGGGCTGCGGGCTCCGCTCCTCCCGCCTGGGGCCTGGAGCGGCCCTGCGGGCCGCTTCTTTACGGCCCCGGCCCCAGGCGACGGGAGCAGATGCAGTCAGGGGCTTGCCTCTGGATTCTGGCTGGCGCAAGCAGGGCGGCTCCCTCCGGCTTTGTGTCAGCTGTGTCAGCTGATTCTATTAGCATCTACAGGAAATCTTTTTGTAAGCTATAACGGAAACGGCTGACACAACTGACACAAGCCCCTGTCTGTATTTCCGGCCCCGAAGGGGCCGGGTAAAAAGAAGACTATCGTGTATTTGCTCCCGCCCAGAACTCACAGATAAGGCCGTACCCGCTCCTGACGGCAGCAGCAATCAGAAGCGGGTATCAGCAGTCAAGAATTGCGATTGTCGGGGCTGCTCATAACGACTTCGCCGTACGATGAAGCATCTATACGGGTGTTGATACTAGGGCCTGAGTAAAATTTTATACCATACGGAGCAAGAGCCGCATTGAGTTCTTCGTTGGTCAAGGGAGCGCATATATCACTGAACTGTACCTGGAAGCTGTAATCGCAAACGCACACAACAGCATTTTTAAGTCTGTCAGCGCCAACGGACCGGGAGCGGTCAATCTTGACGTGAGCTCCCAGAGTCTGCTTGAAACGGGGCTTTCCCTCTGGTCGGAGGCCGTTGGTCTCGCACCAGGACTTGTAGTCGGCATAGACATCTTCCAGCTTCATGTTAATGCCGGGGCTTGGAGTAAGGCGTTCTTCCAGGAAAAGAGCCACCTTATCACTGTCCTGCTGATACTGAGCCGTGGCGGCGATAACAGAGTCAGGTTCTTCAAATCCTTGGGTCTGCAAGAGCTTCCACCCGTCCAGGCACCAATTGAGGATACCGGACAGATTCTGCGGCTGAGCGAGAGTATGCTTCAAGTTCTTATCCTGTTGGTTACCGTCAAAGTGGCGCATGAAAGGAATCACTTTAACACGGCCAGAGGTAAACACAGACGGGTCAGGAATTTGGGGAAGGTAATTTGTATTGATTAAAAACTTGAATCCAGGCTTAAATTCAAAGGAGTTTTCATGTAAATATCTGGCAGTCACCGTATCGTTGCCGGTCAGGGTTTTAACCAGAGCGGAAGACAACGTCATTTTCTTATCCGGCTCAGAGACATTAACGATACGGGCACCGGCCAACCGGGCAATGTCTTCACTGGGGCCGCTTCCATTGGGAGACTGCCGCTGCGTGATTGTGTCCGGACGGGCCGCTTTGCCGTAATCACCCATCATGGTCATGATGGTTTCCATCGTCGTTCCCTTGCCGTTGCGGCTGGTCGGACCATACAAAATAAAGAAGCATTCATATCGGTTCTCGCCCGTGAGGCACATGCCAAAAGCCTTTTGCAAATACTCGGCCTTTGCGGTATCGTCCTCCATGATTTGAAGAATATGCTGCTCCCAGCGGGCACAACGGGTATTGGGGTCATAAGTAACATGCGCAATTTTGGTGATTAAATCATCTGGATTGTGCGAATAAAGAGTACATGTATTCAAATCAATCGTGCCGTTCTCACAGTTAAACAGCATAGGGTTCTTGTCGAAATCCGACATTCTAATCGGGTTTACGCTGGCTGCGTCTTTTAGAAGGTTCTCCCGGACATGACGGGAAGTAAGATTTTCCAAAAAGCTTCGCTGCTTCTTGGTGGGAGCCTTTGAATACGCTTTCCAATAGTCACGATAGTTCTTTACCAGGAGCTTGCAGAGCTCCATTTCCTGGCCGCACGATTCTTCCCAGTATCTGCCATTAAAGATATACCACTTCTTCCGCTCGGTCACATAGCGGAGCCGGTATGCGAAGATATCTGCGTAGAGGCGGCTTATACCGATTTCATTGATTGGATACAGGAACCTCTGCGGCCCCGTGTACCGCTCAGAAATACACGTAATAAGTGGTTTGTAGCCGTTGGCGGTCAAAATGAGATTGTCACTTGTCACATTAGCAGGTGCGGGCGCAAGTACGGCTACGGGGCTGCCGATGCTCTGCGGAGCAGCCGACTGAGCGGCTTGCTGGGGCTGAGCATCCTGCGGCTCTTGCGGGGCTGGATTCCTCGGGGTATACTCGTCGTTCAAATTTACTTTTCCTCCTTATAGAGTTATAAGATTTTTGCGGCGGTGAACCGCCGCAGGGGCCTGATGGCGGTCCCTGCGGGTCCATCTGCGCGGCGGCAGAATTTCCCGTGAGCTTAGTCTAGCAGATTGTCTCCTTGTTGTCAACGTCTATCCTGAAATTTTCTGAAATTTTTTAGAAAATAATTTTTCAAAAAATCCGCAGAATGGGGTTGACGACCCGGAGCCTATACTATATAATACAATTACTACCAAGGAAAGGAGGCAAGCGAGATGCACCAGGGCGACAAAATTAGGGAAGCGCGGCAAAAGAAGGGCATGAGTCAAAGAGAGTTGGCGGCGGCTCTTGGCGTGAGCAAACCTGCAATCAGCCGTTATGAGCTTGGACAGCGCCATCTTCGCCTTGACCAGCTTATGGCCCTGGCTGAAATCCTGGATATACCTGTGCTGGAACTATTAGAGCTTGAACCGGAAAAGCGTACTGAGTTGGAACAGGCAATGCAGATTCTATCAGGTATCCAGGAGCGCGACTTAGAAGGCCAGTATATAGGAGAGGCCGACCAGTGGCTTGATTCTGCGGTCATTTTCTTGCAGCATTTGATTAGCCGAGAACTGGCGGCGGCGGCAATCTCAGATGGACCTAAATCCCAGACAGATGAACCGGAGCCCGAACCGGAGCCAGAGCCCGAACCGGAACCCGAGCCCGAACCGGAACCCGAGCCTGAACCGGAACCCGAGCCTGAACCGGAAACACCGGAACAGCGAAAAATCAGAAAACGCATAAACAGGCTCAATCGAATTTTTGCAACACTCAACTTGGAAGGACAGCGGCGAGTGATTGAACTTGCTAAAGATTTAAGCTGTATTCCTGCTTACCGGCGGGAGCCTATGACAGATGCCGGAGAATCACCGGCAGGCGATAATGATAACGAAATTATACCTAAACAGGAGGATATTGCCATGACCTATGATAAAAAAAGAGTCCAGGGCACAGAAGAACATGAACTGACCCCGAAGCATGAACCGGAGCCTGAGTATGTTGTACCAGACCCGGAAAGCTATCCCGGCTACGGCTGGGGCTGGCATGGGCCCTGGGATGACGAGTATTGGGAAGAGAATGGTCCCCGGCCTGACGAGAGGTAATAATAAAATGAAGCCTCCCGCATGGTTACAGCCATGCGGGAGGCAAATAAAGACGACCTGAGAGCAAGATTCTATTAAAGAAAGGGGGCCTGTTTTAAGAATATCTTGGCCGAGTACGTAACCACCTTCCGGCTCCAAGATTCTGGCCGTACAAACAACGGCAGGGCAGCAATCGCCCTGCAAATGACCTAATGCGTCCTCCCAGGCGCAGGAGAAAAATGGAATCTAAAAATCCCTTGTATGTCCCGATTTGGGAAAAGTACACGTTGAGTATCGAAGAAGCCGCTAAATATTTCCGCATTGGCGAGAAGAAATTGCGGCGGATGGCTGAGGAAAACCCCGCCCCGCAATGGGCGCTATACAATGGTTCTCACTTGCAGATTAAGCGGAAGATTCTCGAACAGGTCATTGATGACCTGCATTCGATTTGAGTTTATAAAATCAGTCTGGAAATCCGGCTGTCAGTATGCTATACTACCGATAGCGTATTGGCAGCCCGGTTTCCCCTCCACTATAAGAAAGGAGACGGCGCATGTCTGTAAAGCGCAAAGATTCTAAAGGCCGTATCCTGAGAACTGGCGAAAGCCAGAGGCCGGACGGCAGGTATTGCTATAAGTACATCGACGCCAAAGGCAAGCAGCAGTTCGTGTATTCATGGAAATTAGAACCCACTGACCGATTGCCTAAAGGCAAAAGAGACGGCCCCGCCCTCCGAGAGAAAGAAAAAGAAATCCAGAAAGACCAGTTGGACGGCATCGACCATACGGGCGCAAATATGACCGTTCTGGACCTGTATCAAAAGCATATCCAGCTGAATGCCCAGGTCAAGCCCAGCACTGTCCAGGGCCGGGAGCGCCGCAGGAAAATGCTTGAAAATGACCCCCTGGGCTTCATGCGAATTGGCAGTGTTAAGCTCTCTGACGCCAAGGAATGGGCTTTGCGGCAGCAGTCCAAGGGCGCGGCTTACCATACAATCAGGACTGACAAACGCGCCCTTAAAGCCGCATTTTATACCGCCATTTCAGATGATTGCATCCGTAAGAATCCCTTTGATTTCAGGCTAACCGATGTTATTGTGAACGATACGGAGGCCAAGACGCCGCTGACCTCTGAACAGGAAAAAAGTCTGCTTGAATTTCTTCAAACAGACCGTGTATATCGCAAGTATTATGATGAGATTGTGATACTCCTGGGCACTGGATTGCGTATCTCCGAGTTCTGCGGACTTACGGAACATGACATTGACCTGGAGACCAGCATCATCAATATCGACCACCAGCTGCAAAGCGATAGTTCTATCGGTAAATACATTGGAGACCCTAAATCTAAGTCCGGCATCCGGCAGGTACGCATGGGACCGGAAGTCCGGGAGGCGTTCCAGCATGTATTATCCCGGCCTCAGAAAGGCAAATCCGTTGAGATTAGCGGTTACAGTAATTTTCTGTTCCGCACCAGGACCGGAAATCCCAGAACCGCCGCCGACTATGAGAACATCATCCGGCGTATTCGGGCGAAACACGCAAAGCTCCATGGCCCTGTATTACCTGAGAACTTAACGCCGCACGCTTTAAGGCATACCTTCTGTACCAAGATGGCTAACAAAGGCATGAACCCGAAAGCCCTGCAATATGTCATGGGTCATGCTGATATAAAATTGACTATGGGCTACTATGCCCACACGGACCCTGTTGCAGCCATGGAAGCTATGAAGCAGGTGCAGGAACCCGAATTTACTACTCAACTTACTACTTTTGAAGGCCAAGTTATGCCACGTATTGCGTAGTTTTGCCAAGAAACCCTAATCACTTATTTCGCTAAACCCCTTGCAAGGCATAGTTTTGCGGCTTTTTGCCAACTTATGCCGGGTTACGGAAAAGTGATTAGGGTTTCAAGATAGAAAANGAAAAGGAGTGTTTTTAATGGAGCAATTCAGTTTTGAAAACCTTGACATTACCAGGGCAAGCAATGAAACCATCGCGGAGCTGGGCGAGGTCCTTTGGCACTTCACTTCCGTTCACTGTAAAGAAGACCTAGCTATCGCCGAAAAGTACCGCGAAAGCGTTGACGCTCTGGTGGACAGCTTCAACCCCAAGCAAAAGAAATGGTTTGAAGAGTATCAGAAGATGGTTACAGACGAATTGTGGCTGGCGGAGCAGCGGCGCTTTGTCTGCGGTTTCAAGACCGCTATGCGGCTGGCACTGGAGAGCATGAAGTAAGGAGGATCGCGAAATGATGAGTAAACGAGTATTGGACGCTTTGCGGGAGCAGTTCCATGAGGACTTCGGGGAATTGAGCGAGCGGGACGGCTACATACAGCGCATGAAAGCCGACGCCTTCGCGCTGATCGGCAGCATGGCCCCCAACGACCGGCGGCTGGAGACTGACGTGGCGGACGCTATCACGGGTATTGTTACCTCTTCTTCTCTGCTGGGCTTCTATATCGGCCTCCGAACCGGGGCCGACATGGAGCGGAATATCTCTGATTTGAAATTCCCGGAACAGGTCTTAAAGGTGTTCGGGGACCTTGAAGAATAATCTTGCTTCTACCCCCGTTATCACGCGTGATAACGGGGGTAGAAGAGCATACAGGGGTTAATCCCCGCCTATTCTTATAAAATCGCTGGAAGAGGCCTTAAAATGCCGGATACGCAAACGCCTCCCGCAAAGCCGTATAGACAGCATCATGGAAGGCGTTTGCTTTGTGGAGGAACAAAAATGATTATCGACCCCTATGTGAACAGTAGCAAGCGCGGAGGTAAAAAGACAAGTGTATTTTTCTAAGAAAAAATCTTATGTAAATTTCTTTAGAGTAATGACACTCTGGTTACGAGCCCGTCAGCAAACAGTACAGTCATAAGGCGGTGATACCTGCTATGGACGATTCCTGGAAAAGCGAACTTGCTCCCGATATGTTTGGGGATACCCTATACTGTACGATTGCCGAGGAAATAGGCCCTGCTAATCTTTTGAAATTATCAAGGCTTGTGGGAGGAAGTTCCTTCTATGTACCCATCGAGGATAGGCTCCTTCGGCCCTTGCGCAACAAGAAGATCGTAGAGGAGTACAACGGATACAACGGCAAAGAGCTGGCAAAAAAATACGGAATCACGCCGCGCATGGTTTATAACATCATAACCCTGGATGCGGCTGATAAAGCACAACAAAATTAAGAACGGAGGAAAACAAAATGATTCTCAACGACAACACTATGAGGGGGGCTTTCGTAGCCTTCAACACCGTCTTCAATAAGGCGTTCCAGGAGACGGAAAACCAGTATCCCCGCGTCGCTATGGAGGTCCCCAGCGGCACAAGGGATGAGACCTATGCGTGGCTGGGCGCTGTTCCCTCCATGCGGGAGTGGATTGGCGAGCGTGAGGCTAAGAACCTCTCCGCCTACGGCTACACCATTAAGAACAAGGACTTTGAACTGACGGTCGCTGTTCCCCGGAATGACCTGGAGGACGACTGTATCGGCGTCTATAAGCCCATGTTCCAAGACCTGGCCCACAACGCCCGGCGGCATTCGGACAAGCTGGTGTTCGGCCTGTTTCCTCGGGGCTTCACGGAGAAATGCTTTGACGGCAAGCCGTTCTTCTGTGAGAGCCACACCCCCTCCATTGAGGGGAAGAACGCCAAGCCTCAGAGCAACAAGGGTACTTATAAGCTGACGCCGGAAAGCTACGGCGCTGCTCGTTCGCAGATGATGTGCCTTGTGGATGACCAGGGCGAGGTTATGTTTATTGTCCCGGACTTGCTGGTCGTGTCTCCGCAGAAGGAAGCCATGGGCCGAACCATCCTCATGGCGAATGAGATCCACCAGGAAGTCAACATCTACAAAGACACCGCCGAGCTGCTGGTGGTTCCGGAACTGGCAAAGAACCCGGAGCAGTGGTTCCTGCTTTCTACCAATCGTCCGGTAAAGCCTTTCATTTTCCAGAACCGCCGCAAGCCGCAGCTCATTTCCAAGGATAAGTCCGGCGACGATAACGTCTTCTTCAAGAAGGAGTATGTTTATGGCGTGGATTCCCGTTGCAACGCCGGGTATGGCCTTTGGCAGCTTGCCTTCGGGTCTACGGGCGAAGCGGATATGCCCGCCGCAAAAACCGCCGGTTCTGCGCCTGCTGCCAAATAAGGAAGCTGCTGGGCCCGTCCGCTGTGGATATTCCAAAGTGTGACGGGTCCAGTGCTGAACCTACTGATAAAAACGGGGAGGTAAAAGATGGACCGGCTAATAGAAGAGATTGCACAGGAACTAACGGTAGATATGATGCCTAATGGAATCTGGAAGACGGTCGCTCAGGAAATTGGCGCCGTAAATACCGTGAAGCTGCTTTTCATTTTGAATGGGGATAGCGTGTATGTCCCGAAGCCGGACCGCATTCTTGTCCCCGCCCGCAACAAACTCATTCAGAAGGAGTTTACCGGCTACAACTACGACGCTCTAGCTCAAAAATACGGCCTTACTAGGGGCTATATCCGGCGTCTCTGCGAAAAGCTGGTTGATAGTACCTGATAGCAGGGATGCACATGACGGCCACCCCTTTGCAACAGCCCTATACTTTAATAGCGCCGTGTTTGCTCTTTGCTTTTCTGCAAACGCTGGTACAAGAGGGAGTCTGCAACATATCGCCCCCTCTAATGTGAGGGAGTCGTGAAATACGCCCCCCTCGATTGAGGTGCATCGTAAGGGGGCCCCAAAATAAGGCCCCCTTTTCAGAAATGCATATTTATTTATCTATTCCTGGGCAAGAGCGACGCCCCCGAATGGTTCGAGTTGATAGGCAAATTAAAGAAACAATATACTTTTCCCATCAAAATGCGGCGATTTCCCGTTGAAGTTCCATAGTTTCCTTCGATATCCCATGAAATCCCGCCCCGTACCGCCTTTTCCCGTGCTCACTTGCGTTTTGCGTGTCTCGTTACATTAGGACAAGGGTATGTTCTGAGGGCAGGGCTGTGTGATAAAATGAAGCCAGTAGAAAGGGGCATCACACATGGCACGAAAAATGTTTACCCAGGAGCAGGTGCGAGTTATGGCAGAAAATCCATACACGCTACATGTGTCCACCACGCAGATCACATTTACAAACGTATTCAAGGAAGAATTTTGGCGAAGATACCAAGAAGGGGATACGTCCAGAACGATTATGTACGATTTGGGCTATGATCCGGAGGTGCTTGGGAGGAACCGCCTCAGCGGCATCCAGAACGTAGTGTGCAAGCAGGCAGTTTCAGCGAAAGGGTTCCATGAGCGGCCGCAGCGCATGCGCGGAGAGGGGTCTGCCGGAGGCGGCGACACAACCACCCAGGCTCAGCTGCGGCAGATGCAGCACCGGCTGAAATATCTGGAGCAGGAGGTGCAATTTCTAAGGAAGCACTGATTAAAGCAGGTAAAAGCCAGGCAAACAGACAAAGGTAAAGGAAACGTCCAATAAAGGACCATATTGGGGGATAAATTCCTCGCTTTTCCAGTCCCAG
>CAJTCG010000033.1 GCA_910574635.1 Oscillospiraceae bacterium
TTGAAAATTGACGTGGAAGCGGGCAAGTTCAAAGATTTCCTTTGATTTGAGATGGCATTGCTTAGGCTTTTAGGTCCAAGTAAATGTCCGCACCCCCCACATAGATAGTGCAAACCTTCCAGTTGGACGATATCGCCCACCGACAGGCTGCGGCTGCAGTACCCGGTGGGCAGGGCATTATTGAAGATGGAAAGCACCTGCTCCAAAATCGCATATGTCCGCCGCCCCTTGTCCGATGGCAAAGATTTCGGACTCTCGATCTCGCCGTCAAAAACGGCCAGGTAGTATTCCGCAGGCACCGTAGCCTGGAAGGGCTGCTTGGGATCGTGCATCTTCATGTAGAGGCCGAGATCTATCAGGGACGCAAACGGGGCCTGAAAAATGGTGATATGTACTTTTTTCTGCTCATTCATCTGAAATTCCTCCAAATCATTCCATGTTGACACTGAGGTCCAAGGCTTTTTTCTTGAGCCTGGTGTATGGATAGCCCGGTTGTTTCCCAACCTCACACTGGAGGCAGTTGGTCTGCGCACGGTGTTCTTCCATACAGCATCGACAGATAGAGCCGCCTATATAGTCTCTGCTGGCAATATATCGGGGCTTCGGTTCGCCTTGAATCTCCATAATCAAATTAACGCCGCACCGCTCGCAGTTCAGTTCTGCCCACTGGACTGGCTTGGCTCTTTCGTACTCAATAGCCTCACCACAGATGGGGCAGAACTTCCAGGTCGGTTCATGCTCGCCATCCCTGAGCTGATATGGGGGTGGAAGTCCAGCGCCACAATTCCCACACCAATACTGTTCTACGATATTGGGGCCTTCTTGTGTAATGTTAGGTATCATCCATCCGATCCTCCTCTGACACGACCTGCCCGCACCGCATGGGGCCGTTTAGACAGGGATTTTTACAGTTGCCGCTCCGCTTGTAACCGCAGTCAGCGCAGCAGAAACTGCCTCGCCGCCGGTCACAATTAAATATTTTGCATCGGCGCGGCTTGGGTATCATCGCCTTGCTCACTGTTAAGCACATCCTTTGAATGTTTTGATCCAGTCATACCGCAGGGGCTAAAAGTACGCCGCCGCTTTGCTTCGTACAAACGATGGGAAAGGGCTCAGCGTACAGTTTTGCCCCTTTTCACCCACAAAGCTCCGCTGATCAGGGGACCTGGGACAGCGGTCGGAGGTATACGTGAAATCTCGGCGGCTTCTTTGGTGTTTGCCCAGATATCGACACTCGGTGTCCTTGCATTGGCTGCACTCAACTTTGCCAGATAGCGGCGGGAAATAGGGACTGCTATTTTGCTTTTCGTTCATTTTGTGTTCACTCCATTTCTGCACGATTTGTTTTGCCTGATGTCTCACAGACGGGCCTATATATAAAAAAGCGCATGAGCAAAACTACACCTCCGATAATAAAATAAGCTATTTCTTCAAGTTTCAATTTTTAATGCAATCTCTCATGCAGTTTACAATTTCTGCCTTGTATTGTCCTCTGACTTTCCTATATAATTTGGACTAACGCTACCAAACTCAGGAGACACAAGTATGGATAAAATTCTATTGCTGGAAGACGATGTGAGTCTGATTGATGGACTGACCTATTCCCTGCAGCGGCAGGGTTACGAAATAGACGTTCTCCGGACGGTCGCTGAGGCGCTTGCGCTTCTGACCAACCTCAGCCAGTATGTTCTGCTGCTCCTGGATGTCACTCTGCCGGACGGAACGGGGTTTGAAGTCTGCGAACGGGTCAGGGCACAAAATCAGCGGATCCCCATTATTTTTCTGACCGCATCCGACGAGGAAGTCAGCATCATCCGCGGTCTGGACAGCGGCGGTGACGACTACATGACCAAGCCGTTCAAGCTGGGCGAGCTGTGTTCCCGCATCCGGGCGCTGCTGCGCCGGGCCGGTGTGACCAAGCCGGCGTCATCGGAGATAATCCAATGCGGTGACACCCAAATCGACCTTCTGGGAAGCCGGGCCTACCTGGACGGCAGGCCCTTGGATTTGACCGGCGCGGAATACCGCCTGCTCTGCCTGCTGGTACGCAACGCCGGCCGCGTTGTTACGCGGGACACCATCCTCAGCGAGCTGTGGGACGACGCCGGAAATTATGTGGACGGCAACACCCTGTCTGTTTATGTGCGCCGCCTGCGGGAGAAGGTGGAGGCTGACCCCTCCCACCCTCTGCATCTGCTTACGGTCCGGGGCTTTGGCTATCAGTGGAAAGAGGCTTCGCCATGAGCTTTTATCAAGACAGGCAGATTAGAGCCTATGGACTCTTTCTGGCGTGCATCTCTGTGTGTATTGTCGGTATGGGGCTGCTGCTGAGTTCGATACAAATGAATTTGGCAAAGGATATCTATCTATCCCGCAGCGAGGCCATAGCGGCCTCCCTTTTAGCGCAGGAAGTCCCCCACACTGTCATTGCTGCCGCGCTCACAAGTACAGAAATCAGCGAGGAAGAGACGGCTCTGCTCGCCATGGTGGGGGTGGATGCCACAGCCGAAAGCAGCCTGCTCCCCTTCTACGCGCAGCTCAAACGCTCCAGCTTCACTGCCGCCGCCGGCATGGCCATCCTGCTGGTTATTGCCCTCTTTGCCGGAACTTGGGTGTTCTTTTCGGCGCGGAAACGCTTGTACTGCCAGGCAGACCAAGCCGTCAGCGGCTACCTTTGCGGGGATTTCTCCCAGCACTTGCCCCGAAGCAGCGAGGGCGCAATTTATCAGATATTTGCCCAGGTGGAACAGCTGGCAACCATGCTCCAAGCCAAAACAGAAACCGAGCATCAGGCGAAGGAATTCCTCAAAAAATCCATATCGGACATCTCCCACCAGCTCAAGACGCCCTTGGCTGCCCTTACCATGTATCAGGAAATCATTGCGGATGAACCGGAGAATCCCGATACGGTGCGGGAGTTTTCCGCCAAAATGTCCGTTTCGCTGAAGCGTATGGAATATCTGATTCAAGCCATGCTGAAAATCACCCGGCTGGATACGGGGAATATCGTGTTTGAGAAGGACTGCCTCAATGTCGCCGCGCTAGTATCCCAATCCATCCGTGAACTGACGACACGGGCCGAGCACGAGCACAAGCAGATTCTCGTTGACGGAGATGCCGGACAGCAGCTGGTATGTGACAGGGACTGGACCTGCGAGGCCATCGGCAATATTGTGAAAAACGCTCTGGACCACACCGGTCCAGGCGGAACTGTGCGCATCCATTGGGAGCATACCCCTGCCATGCTGCGTATTTTCATTACAGATAACGGCAGCGGCATTGCCCCGGAGGATATCCACCACATTTTCAAGCGGTTTTACCGCAGCAAGCGCTCTCTGGACACCCAGGGAATCGGGCTGGGACTCCCCCTGGCGAAGTCGATTATAGAGGGGCAGGGCGGAATTATCGCCGTGCAGAGCGATCCGGGAACCGGCACAACCTTCACCCTCTCCTTCCTTACAGAACTGTAAGCTGAAATTCACCTGATTGTAAGCTGCCTCTGCTATACTCAAGTTCAAGGAGGCATTTGCGCTATGAAAATTTTGACCGTGCAGAATTTGTGTAAGACCTATGGCAAGGGCGAGACAAAGGTCGACGCTTTGAAAAACGTGTCCTTCTCCCTGGAAAAGGGCGAATTTGCCGCAGTGGTCGGCGAATCCGGCTCCGGCAAGAGCACCCTGCTCAACTGTATCGGCGCTCTGGACACCCCCACTTCCGGCGAAGTCCGGATGGACGGACAGAACCTGTTCTCCATGGGGGAAGAAAAACGCACCATCTTCCGGCGGCGGAATATCGGCTTCATTTTCCAGTCCTTTCAGCTTGTCTCCGAGCTGAATGTGGAGCAGAACATCATCTTTCCCCTGCTCTTGGACTATAAGAAACCGAACCCCGCCGCTGTCCAGGAGATTCTGGAGCTGTTGGGTCTGGACTCACGCCGGAATCACCTGCCCAACCAGCTCTCCGGCGGCCAGCAGCAGCGGGTGGCCATCGGCCGGGCGCTGATTACAAAACCCAAATTGATCCTGGCCGACGAGCCTACAGGGAATCTGGACAGCAAGAACAGCCGCGATGTCATGGAGCTGCTGACCCAGGCGTCCCGGCACTACCAGCAGACCATTCTGATGATCACCCACAACCGAAACCTGACCGCTTCCGTGGATCGTGTTTTCCAGGTGGCGGACGGCGTGCTGACGGACTTGGGAGGGGAAGCGGATGAAACACTTTCTTGACCTGATCCCCATCTCAGCAAAGGTACACCGGAAACAGAACCGGATGTCCATCCTCTGCATTATCCTGTCCGTATTCCTGGTAACCACTATTTTCGGCATGGCGGATATGTTTATCCGCAGCCAGATCTTACAGGCCCAGCGGGACGATGGCAGCTGGCATATCGGCCTGAGAAACATCAGCGCTGAAAACGCGGCGTTGATGGCGGCCCGGCCCGACATTGCGGTGATTTCCCCCTATGGTACTTTGAATTTTGGCGCCAATCTGGGCTATACCATGGGAGGAAAAGAGACGGTGATCTTCGGCAGCGAGGAAGCCCTTGTCACAAAAATTTTTCTTGATATGCTGACGGAGGGCGCTTACCCACAGGCAGAGGGCGGCGCGCTGGTCACAGAAAACGCCAGGGAGATGATGGGCCTCCACATTGGGGACGAGGTAACATTGAACACCCCGGATGGGACTTCACTCCACTTTCAGATCACTGGATTTGTAGGGAACTCCTCTGGCTTGATGCGCAGCGACGCCTATGGGCTTTTCTTGTGTATGGAAGATTATTGTGCGGTCTACCCCGGCATCACAGAGGGGGAACCCTCCGATTTTGACATCACGTTCTATGTCCAATTCTCCCATACCCGGGATATCCAAGGAAACATCAAAAATCTCAAGTCGGCCTTCCAGCTGTCAGACGGCCAGGTCGCGGAAAACACAAAGCTGCTGGGCCTGCTGGGGCAGAGCAGGGACAGCTTCATGATGTTTATTTACGCCGCCGCAGGCATTCTGTTCGTGTTGGTCATGAGCGCCGGCATTCTGATGATCGCCAGCAGCCTGAACAGCAATGTGGCACAGCGCACAGAGTTCTTTGGCCTGATGCGCTGCATCGGCGCTACGCCCAAACAGGTCATGCGCCTGGTTCGGAAAGAGGCCCTTACCTGGTGCAGGTCCGCAATTCCTGCCGGTGTGGCCGCCGGGATCGTTGTCATCTGGGTTTTGTGCGCAATCCTGCGGTATCTGAGCCCCGGCTACTTCTCGGCAATGCCCGCCTTCGGCCTGAGCATACCAAGCGTGGCGGCCGGAATCCTGGTGGGACTGCTGACAGTACTGTTTGCGGCTCGCTCCCCGGCCAAGCGCGCCTCCAAGGCCTCGCCGCTGGCAGCCGTGTCTGGAAGCGCCGGGGATACGCGGCCTGTCCGGTCTGCGGCCAACACCAGACTGACACGGGTCGATACTGCCCTGGGCATCCACCACGCCGTCTCCAGCCGGAAAAACTATCTGCTTATGACCGGCTCCTTCGCCTTGAGCATTGTCCTCTTCCTCTCCTTCTCCGTGACCGTTGACTTCATGCGCCACGCCTTGACGCCCCTGCAGCCCTGGACGCCGGATTTATCCATCGTCAGCCCGGACCGCACCTGTTCCGTGGACAGCGCTCTGCTGGAGCATCTCAATGAAATACCGGCAGTCAAATCGGCCTATGGCCGGATGTTTGCCTACGGTGTGCCTATTTCGGGAAGTGACGCAGTCCAGACAGCCGATCTGATCTCCTACGATGCAAACCAGTTTGGCTGGGCAGAGGACTATCTGCTGGAAGGTTCTCTGGAGGCTGCCCAGCAGGCAGCCGGTACCGGTCTGGTGGTGAAGGAGTCAGACAGCACCATAAAGGTCGGGGACACGATAACCATTCAGGCCGGCGGGACACTTCAGGAAATCGAAATTGTGGGGATACTCTCCGACTGCCCATTCAGCAACGCCGCCGGTGTCGGGCTCATCATCTGCTCTGAGGACAGTTTCCGGCAGATGACTGGGCTGACTGATTTCACCGTGATTGATATACAGTTGGTCCGGGGCGTCTCTGATAGCGAGGTCAACGCGATCCATCAGATGGTGGGCACTCAGTATACCTTCTCGGATGAACGGCTGGGAAACAGCAGCACACGGGGCATCTATTACTGCTTCAATCTGTTTGTCTACGGTTTCCTGGTCCTGATTGCGCTGATCACAATTTTCAATGTGGTCAACAGTATCGCCATGAGCGTTGCCTCCCGGACAAAACAATATGGAGCGTTCCGGGCCATTGGCCTGAGTACACGGCAGCTCTCCAAAATGGTTGTTGCGGAGGCGTGTTCCTATGCCGCTTCCGGTATCGTGGCAGGGACCGTATTGGGTATGCTCTCCAATCGTCTGCTCTTTGGTATGCTGATCGGTCAGAAATGGGGCGAGGCCTGGAGCATCCCCTGGTCGGAGTTGGGGGTCATCCTCCTGATTATTCTGCTTTCTATCACTTTGGCCGTACATGAGCCGATTAAGCGAATCCACAACATGTCCATCGTGGACACAATCAGCGCCCAATAATAACAGAGAGGCGGATCATCTCAAGAGGGATGACCCGCCTTTTCTTACCTCTTTTTCCCATATGCTTGATGCAATTAAATTCTTATCTTACGAAGATTGTGAAACAAAAGAAGAAGACCTTGCAATTTACCCCAGTATGAGTAAAATTTCTGATCATACACCTGCGTATAATTGCCATTCATACGCATGGCACAGCTCATCACCGAACAATAAATATTGGATTCCTGATCCTGATATATACATGGGCGACGGTAGCTATACACGTCAAACATCTGCGGGAGTTGGCTACAAAGCAAATTGGTCAGGAACTGTGCATTCTGCTATCGTGCAATCTGTTTCTGGAAGTTCAGTAACTTGTATATCCAAATGGGGCGCCATGGGTGTATATATCCACAGGTTGAATGATTGTCCCTATTACGGAACTGTACGATATTGGAAGTAAAATTCTTACTTTATTCTGATGCAGTTTATACGGTATGACCACAAACAAATCGAGGAGGATATGAGATGAAACGCCGGCTGATTGCTGTGGCCGCTATTGCGGTTTTTCTCTGCAGTGCTGTTGTTTATGCCGCCTCAATAGAACCGCTTTCCGGCCACTACTACACTTGAACTAGATAAAAATGGCGTAATTCGTTGCCTACTTGCTGATAAAAGCGGTGTTTTGGTCGTATTAAATAATGTGGAAAAACAGGGAAAATCGAACTCGGAAATGGTATATTATATTCAACTTCATTAGCAATTCAAGCACTCTTCAGCGCCATATCTTTTCAATGCCCAATTGTATTATAGATACAGCAATAGTTCTTGCCACAACTCACAAAGAGCAAGAAGGCGGCCGGTGTGGAAAGGGGTACACACCGGCCGCCTATTGATTATACGAGCTTGAACTTGAGGACGCGGACGATCAGTTTCGTCTCCAACCGCCGCTTCAGTTCCGGGTCGAGGTACTGGCACGGGCAGCCATGCTCGTCATAGAGCGTGCGCGTAGCCAATGCCGCTATGTACCCCTCGAAATGCGCCAGCACTGAAATGATGGCGGTAATGTCCCCGCGGGTGGCCGCCTCGATGATATCGTAGGGCAGCAGTTGATCCTCTGTCCGGGAGGAGACTGTCATGGAATTAAAACTCGGCGCCAATATCGCGGCGCTTCGGAAAGCAAAAGGCATGACCCAGGAACAGCTTGCAGCGGCTCTCGGCATCTCGCCGCCGGCGGTCAGCAAGTGGGAGACAAACGCTTCTTACCCTGACATCACGCTACTCTGCCCTTTGGCACGGGCGCTGGATACCAACGTGGATATGTTGCTGAACTATGAGAAAACACTGTCAGACAGTGAAGTGGATCAGAAGATCAACGATATCCTAACGCTTGCCCGCACTAAGGACTGGCAAACAGCAGAGTCCATACTGCAAAACCTGCTGCATCAGTACCCTGCCAGTATTCCGTTAAAATACCATGGCGCTGGAGTTTATGCTGCCTTTCAGGCTGTCTGCCCTGACGCCAGTATGGAGGAACGGGGCACCTGGAATCAGCGGCGGAAAGAATTGCTCCAAGCTGTCCACGCCAGCGGTTCCTCGGAATTTTGGCAGTCTGCCGCGATAGCTTTGGCTGTCATGGCGCTTACGGAGGACGATTTGGACAAGGCTGAAAAGCTCCTGTTGGAGCTGCCCAGGCTGTCAGGTGATCCAACAATCATCTGGATGGAATTACACCTGCGCCGCGGTGAGCGGGATCAGGCGGTCACAGCGCTTCAAAAGCGGCTGCTGCATCTAACCCAGCAAATGCAGACCTGCATGGTCTGCCTCTTGGACGAGAAACTGGGGTTCCCGCTTGAGACATCCATGGAGATCAACAGGGTGATCCAGCAGTTTGAGTCCCTGTTCTTTCACCGTACCCAACTGAGCGGCATCATGCAGGTTGAATTATTCCGCCGTTATGGGCAGACACGGCAGATGATCGAAAGTCTCTGCGACTATCTGGATGGACTCAATGAGTCTTCACCGCCGCCCAACGAGATACTATTTCCATCAACATCCGCACAAACCGCGCATCAGGAAACCAATAGGCAACTGCGTCAAATTATTTATCTGGCAATCCAACAAGCGCGTCAGAACAACGAACTCCTCAGCGATCCAAGGTTATGCGCGGCAATGGAGCAGCTGAAAGACAATTTTCAAGGATAAAATCAAAAAACTCTTGACCTTCCACAAACCGGAAGGTGTACGATTCACATATGGAGGTAACCTATTATGAATAAGAAACGCTTTTGGCCTTTCCTTCTTCTCATTCCCTTGACCATCGCTGTCATCGCAGGCTGGTTCCTGCTTCCGGATACGCTGGTCATGCAGGTCAGTATGAGCGGACCGCCAAGCAAATCTATGCCCAAAGTCCTTGGGCTGCTCATTCCCATGGCCGCCGGTATGATAGGCGCTGCATATGCCTCCAGTGAGAGGGAGGAAAGAAGGCCGCGGGGCTTTATCATCCTTGCCCTGGTCGTTGTCATCCTGGTCGTCACCTTTGTTTTCAATCTCTGACCCTACACAAAGCTTCAGCCGAAAGGAGACTATTCATGCTTTACATCGAACACTATTCCAAAACTTACCCAGGCGGTAAAAAAGCGGTGGACAATCTTACCCTTCATGTCCAACCGGGGGAAATCTACGGCTTCATTGGCCACAACGGGGCTGGCAAGACCACCACCCTGCGGGCGGTGGCGGGGGTGATGGACTTCACCGAAGGGACCATTACCATCGACGGCCATGATATCAAAAAAGACCCGGTGGGCGCCAAGCGCGTCACCGCCTTTTTGCCGGACAACCCGGACCTCTATGAATTTATGAAGGGTATTGACTACCTCAACTTCATCGCCGACCTGTACGACATCCCAGCAGACCAGCGGACCGCCGACATCGGCAAGTACGCTGATGCCTTTGAGCTGACAGGAAATTTAGGCTCTCCTATCGGCAGCTACTCTCACGGAATGCGGCAGAAGCTGGCCCTGATCTCAGCCTTCATCCGCCGTCCCAGGCTGCTGATCCTGGACGAACCCTTTGTGGGCCTGGACCCCGCCGCCGCCCATCTGATGAAAGGCTATCTGGCGGAGCTGTGCCAGGGAGGCTCAGCGGTGTTTTTCTCCACCCATGTACTGGAGGTGGCGGAGAAGCTGTGCCACAAAATCGCCATCATCAAACACGGGCGGCTGGTAAGATCCGGCCCTACGGCGGAGCTGGTGGGCGATTCCTCCCTGGAGGACGTGTTCCTGGAGCTGGAGGGAGAGAAATGAAAAAATTTCTCGCTTTGCTGAAGGTGAGCATCCAGTCTATGCTGCTCTCCTCCACCAATTCCCGGGGCCGCAGCCGGAAAAAGGCGGCCACCGGCCTGGGCGCTGTCGTTGTCATTGCTGGCCTGGGCCTCTACCTCTCCGGTTTTTACAGCTACATGCTGATGCAGGCGCTGGCCCCCTCGCACATGGAGATATTGGTGTTCATCTTTATGGGCATGGCCGCCCTGGTGGGCGGGCTGCTGTTCACCACCTTCGCCGTCAAGGGCGTGGTGTTTGGCGGGAAGGACAACGACCTGCTGCTGAGTATGCCGGTGTCCTCCACCCTGCTGATGGCCAGCCGGGTGACGGCCATCTACCTGGAAAACCTGCTGTTCTCTGCCTTTGTGCTGCTCCCCGCCGGGGTGGTCTGCACGATGCTGACCCAGAGCGGCGTGGGGCACAGCCTTCTCTTTTGGGTGCGGCTTGTCATCGCGGCCCTGACCTTGCCCCTGCTGGATACGGCGCTGTCGGTCCTGCTGGGAGCACTGGTGGCCTTTCTGTCCGCCAGGGTATCCAAGGGAGCGCTGGGACAGAACATCGTAACGGGCCTGTTTCTGGTTGTGGTGTTCTATTTTTCCTTTAACCTTAACAGAATGATTAGCGGCCTTGCCGTCAATGCCGCTGGTATAAAGGACTCCCTTAACTGGGCCGCGCCCCTGCTGTGGATGGGCGAGGGCATCCTGGGGGACTGGGGGCTGCTGCTGGCCTTCGCCGCCTGCTGTGTCATTCCCTTTGCCCTGGTGGTGTTCGGCTTAGGCCGGGTCTACTGGCAGGCAGTTACGGCCTTCGCCGCCCGATCTGCCCAGAGCAACTATAAGCTCTCCGCCCAATCCGCCTCCAGTCAAAAGAAGGCCCTTTTGCGGAAGGAGGCCCAGCGGTTCTTTGGCACGCCCATGTACTTCTGGAATGCCGGCCTTGGCCTGATTATGCTGCTGGCCGCCGGAGCGGCATCCCTGGTGATGCGGGAGAAGCTGCTTGCCTTTGTTGGTATGGAAGGTTTCCCCCTGCTACCTATGGCGGCGGCTGTGATCTGCTTCTGCCTGTGTACCTGCCCGATTGCGGCCCCCTCTGTCAGCCTGGAGGGGAAGTACCTCTGGATTCTGCGGGAAGCTCCCATGCCGGGCAGTACGCTGCTGTGGGTTAAGGTAGGGTTCCAGCTGCTGCTCACCCTCCCCTGTACCGTAATTGCCGGGGCGTGCATCTCCATTGCGCTTGGATTCCATCTGTGGCAGGGGGCAGCGCTTCTGATCTCGGCCCTGCTCTTTGCGGTGGGCCACGCCATGTTTGGGATGCTGATGGGACTGGCGTTCCCCAAGCTGGACGCAGTCAATGAAACCGTGGTCATCAAGCAGTCCCTGGCCACTACCTTGGCCATGTTTGTCCCCATGGCGGCGCTGGCTGCGGCGGGCGGGCTGTACTGGCTGGGCAGTCAGATGACGGGCTGGGCCGCGTTGGCCCTCCCGATCCTGCTGTTCGCCCTGCTGACGGCGGTGTGTGCCGCCATCCTCTCCAAGCGCGGCCCGGTCATGCTCCAGGCGCTGTAAAAGCAAGCCCCGGCGTTCCATTCTTTGAACGCCGGGGCTTTTATTATGCAATTCGCTTCTACTCGACCGCCTCAATGGAGTCTACAATACTGAGCTTCGCAATCTTCCGAAGGGGGACAGCCGTGGCCAGCAGGCAGGCCGCAATGGACAACACAACCGCCTCCGCCATAGGAATCAGCGGCGGGAAAACCAGCGACAGTTCATCCGTCGCCGCGGCTTCCACCAGTATCGCACATCCATAGCCCGCAACGCAGCCAATCACGGCCGCAATCATGCCATAATAAGCGCCTTCCCACAAAAAGGTCCGGTACAGGCTCCGGGCGCTCATGCCCACGGCCCGCTGGGTGCCGATCTCCGCAATGCGGGTATGGATATTGGTATAGACCGTGTTGACGATGTTCAAAATCCCAATCAGGCCGATAAACAAAATCAGCCCCCAGGCCAGCATATTGATTTGGGCCGCGCTCTCCGCCATCTGACGGTCTGTCTGCTCATAGGAAACCGTCGAGGTTCCCGGCACCCGCCGGCAGAATTGCTCCAGCGCCGCGTCAAAAGCCTCCCGGTCCGCGTTTGCATCCAGCGCCGGCCGCAACTCCGCATAGGTGTCTGTACCGGTCAGCTGCGGATAGAGCCGGTCGCTGGCCAATACCTGGACGCCGTTGACAAAGCCGCTGTTCCCCACACTGAAGTAGCCGTCATACCCGCTCAGGGAGAGCAGCACAGGCAGCTCCTTTCCCGCAACCGTGATGACGCTGCCTTCCTCCACATGGGTCGTACCAAAGGTCACCCCCTCAACTGTTATCGGAAGCGGGTTTCGAACCACGCAGGCCTCCCCGGCTTTCAGCGCCGCCAGCTGTTCGGCGGGAAGCCGTCCGGCAAATGCGTACTCCACCCAGCGGTCATTCAGTCCAAAAATCTGAAATGTCTCGCCGGGACCAAGAGCAACGTCTGTCTCGATTCCCACCGGGCGGTTTTGATCGTCCAGCTGATAGAGGGAAAACTGCTGCGCCGCTACAAACGCCATGCCTTCCTCCGCTTCCATCGCGGCCAGCTCCTCCGGGGATATCCCGGTCACCTGGTTGACAATGGAGTAGTCTCCCAAGTGCTCCGATACGGACCCCGCAACGCTGAGCAGGGACAGGAACCCTTGCAGGGCAATAAAAACGGTGATGCTCATGACCAGGGACAGGATGGTGATGGCTGTGCGGCCCCGGCTGCGGCGCAGGTTCAGCCAGGCATAATACCGCTCAAAGCTGCGGATCTTTCTGGCCCTGCCCCGGCCCCGCTTCGCCTTGACGTTTGTTCCGGACATAGCCGCAACCGGAGAGACTTTCGCCGCAAATCGGGCCGCAGGGGCCGCAGCCAAAAAGGCGAATGCCAGCGTAACCGCGGCGCTGAGCAGCAGATAGGCCCACTGCCCTTCGCTGTTGGCGGCAATCAGGCCCTGCAGCTGCTCGGTATCCTGCGCCAGGAACATCTCTGGCGACAGCTGGCTCAGCGCGGCGCTCAGGATGCCCTTGGCGGACAGCCAGCCCAGCAGCAGTCCCAGCGGAATGCCAACCACACACAGCAGCAGGATCTCCACGGAGACTACCGTGTAAAGCTGCCCCTTCTCTGCGCCGATGGCTCGCAATGCGCCGTATTGTCGGACCCGCTGGGAAACAGCAATCTTCAGAATGTTGTAGATCACCAGCCCCGCCGCCAGCAGGATCAGGGCTACTACCAGTATACCGACTGCCAGCAGCCAGGAGAACCCGATGTCATCCATCATTGCCAACTCCGAATCGGCGGCTTCTGTATCATACCGGATACCCAGCGCGTTCAAAAGCGGGATATTATAGAGGGTATCCAACTCGTGGATCTTCATCTGGGCGCAGAGGTCATCCATCACCGTCTGAAAGCCCTTTTTATCAGTTGTGCGGATGTCCACGCTGTAATAGAGGTAGTCATCCGGCAGAAGCTCCGCCGCCGTCCCTTCTCCGGCCAGGCCCAAAATATAGCCGCCGGTATAGCCCAGGAAATTGCTCTCCGTTACCCCCACCAGGGTAAATTCCGCGGTATAGTCATAGGCGTTCAGCACAATTCCGTGGCGCAGGGCCTTGGAGCAGGAGAGACGGATTGCATCACCGATTTCTCCGGAAAATCCAAGAAATTGCAGCGCGTCCTCCGGCAAGGCCAGCTCCATGGGCGCCTCCGGCAGACGGCCCTCCACAAGACGGGTGTAGGTAGGCCGGGTTTTCAGCCCATCTCCCCAATACTCTGCCAGATCCAGAGAGAGTTGATCGTTCAGTTCCATATTGCCCAGGGGAACAAACCGCCCTGCGTAAGACAGCCGGGGATCCTGCTCCAAAACCTGGGCCTGCTCCTCAGTGAGCTGCACGAAGGTAGCATACCGGTCGCCGCCGATGGCGATGGCCTGCTGCTCCCGCATGGCGGCCAGCACGCCGGCGGACTGCCCCACGGCAGCGGTCATCATGGTGGACAGGACAATGGCGATGAGGATCAGAAAAGAGGTCATTTTCTGGGCAAAGAGCTCCCGCAGCGCCAGGGTATGATAGCGTTTCATCCCGCCTCCACCTCCGACAGGACTCCATCCATAATGGTCAGCTGCCGGTCCGCCGCGGCGGCGATCCGGTTGTCGTGGGTGATGATCACCAGCGTCTTGCCCATCCGATCCCGGATGCCCTTCAGCAGCTCCATCACCTCGCCGCCGCTCTTGGAGTCCAGGTTTCCGGTGGGCTCGTCGGCAAAAATGACCTCAGGCTGTGCAATCAGGGCACGGGCGATGGCCACCCGCTGCTGCTGGCCGCCGGACAGCTCGTGAGGCAGGTGGTCCAGCCGGTCCCGGAGGCCCAGCAGCTCCGCCAGCTGATCCAGATACCCTTCGTCCGGCTGCTTTTTGTCCAGAAGCAGCGGCATCAGGATGTTTTCCCGGGCTGTCAGCACCGGCAGAAGGTTGAATTGCTGGAAAATAAAGCCCATCTGCCGGCGCCGGAAGGCGGACAGCTCCTTGTCTGGAAGCGTATAGATTTCCTGTCCGTCATAGGTCAGGCTCCCCGAGGTCGGGTGGTCCAGCCCGGACAGCAGATGGAGCAGGGTGCTCTTGCCGCTGCCGGATGGGCCAATTATGGAGATGAAATCCCCGGGGGCAATCGTCAGGTTGGCCTTGTCCAAGGCGACCACCTGATTTTCGCCGCTGCCATAAATTTTTGATAAGCCTTTTGCCTGTATGAGCATAAAAACACTCTCCTTATGTTTGGGATAAGGAGAGTGTAAAGGATAAATCTCAAGAAATCCTCAAGTCTGCCCCTGGAATTTGAAGGAAGCTAAAACAACCGCCCCCGGGCCGTTTTGAAGCCGGAGGTCCCCGCCGTGCTTCTGGCACAGCAGCTTGCAGGTATACAGCCCCATACCGAAATGGGCGGCATCCCCGTCCCGCTTTCCGAAGGGTTTCGGGCCGTTCTGGATCAGTTCCTGGGGGAAACCCGGGCCGTCGTCTGCGGCGGTCAGCACCAGAAAGCCGTTGTCTGTTTTCAAGGACAATTCCATCCTGGAACAAGCGAACCGGGCGGCGTTGGCAATCAGATTTTCTGCCACGGTCAGGAACAAGCCGTGGTCCAGGTTCACCCACCCCTCCTCCGGAAACCTACAGGACAGGCTCAGAGCGGGCGCCAGCAGTTCGGCAGTCTCCTTCAGCTCGTTTCCCAGCTGGGACAGAGAAACCGGCCTGGGCTCCACCGGCAGCTGCTCCAGACGCTGGACCCCGCTCATGGCCTCTACATATTGCTCGATGCGCCGGGTGTAGACCTCCAGCCGGTCCAATGCCTGTTCATCCCCAGCGCCCCGCCGCAGCAGCTTCACCGTCCCCTTGAGTACAGTGATTGGGTTGCGCAGGTCGTGGGCAAAGGCGGCGTTGAGCCGCTTTCGCTCCTCCGCCTGCCGCCACAGCTCCTGATTGCTCCGCAGCAGCTCTGCCCGCATGGTTTCAAAGGCGGCGCAGACCTGCCCCAGCTCGTCCCCGGACACCTCCGGGATGGTAAAATCCAGGTCGTGGACCCGGATGCGCTCCGTTCCCATCTGGAGTACGGAAATGGGGCCTTTCAGCTTCAGCTGGTAAAACAAAACCCCGGCCAGGCCCAGCCCTGCAACGGGCAGCACAGCTATGGAAGCTATTTGAATTCCACCGAGCAAACGCAGGATACGTTCCTGCTCCGCTGAGGGCTGCTCCAGTTCTGTAATCGTCCCGTCCGGCGCGATTGAAATACCGCCCCGGGGATAGCCGCCGGCAATGCAGCTGCATACCGCGCAAACGCCAGCCGTCAGCAGCAGCGCCGCCAGCAGGCACAGCACGGCCAGCAGGACAAAGGAGCGTTTCAGGCCCATATGCTTCAGCCGTTCCACTTATAGCCGCACCCCCAAACGGTCTCAATATAGCTGTGGAGCGTATGAGCCGCCAGCTTGGCCCGGATTTTCCGGATATGCTCCATCACGGTATCGCTGCTGCCTTCCCCGTCGAGTCCCCAAACCGTCTCATAGATACGCTCCCGGTCAAAAACCTGGCCCGGATTGAGGGACAGCAGTTCCAGAATGTCAAATTCCTTCCGGGCCAAAACGACAGGCTGGCCGCCAGCCGTGACCGTCCTGGCTGCATAATCCACCGCCAGCTCTCCGAAAAAGCGCACCGCGCCCCCGCTCTGCCGCCGCTGCTCCCGGCGCAGATGGGCCGCCACCCGGGCTCCCAGCTCGTCCAGGTCAAAGGGCTTGACAATGTAGTCGTCCGCCCCCGCCTGGAACCCGGCGATTTTGTCCGCAGATTCCACGCGGGCGGTCAGGAAGAGGATGGGGCAGGCGATGTGATCCCGTATGGTCTGGCAGACGGTCAGGCCGTCCATGCCCGGCATATTGATGTCCAGCAGGATCAGATCCGGCCCTTCCCCGGCTTTTTCCAGGGCTTCCGCACCGCTGCGGGCGGTCAGGACCTGGTATTGCGGTGCGAAATAGCTGGCCATCATTTCTACAATCCCCGGTTCATCGTCCACGATCAGCAATTTTTCACGCAACAGGCAGTTCCCCCTTTCTTTTCTATTCCAACACAAAGAGCGCCTGCTCATAGTCCTTCACAAAGTATCTGATCTTGGTTCTTCCCTTCTGTATGACGGTATGGCCTTCCTCCTCCAGCAGCCTTTTCTGCGCCTCAATGCCGCCCGGAAATTTCGCGTTCAGTTCGCCGTTCGCCTTCAGCGTCCGCCAATAGGGTGTTGGATCGTGATCCCGCTGGTAACTGGCCCATGCCGAAATGGACACAAAAATCCCCGCGGTAATCGGCTCTGTAAAATCCGCGCCGCTGCGTTTCGCAAAGTGCTCGCGGATGCCGCCTACCGTGACCACTTTACCATACGGAACCCGCCGCATGATTTTATCATAGTCAATCGGCGGCGCAAAATACATTCGTGTGCCGCCGTATTTTTCAATCGTCTTGGTGTCTGTAACCGTCTGGATTTTCGGCATATCCTTGCTGTCATGCAGCATAGCGTTGAAATCCTTTTTGCTCTCGTTTGCCATAGCTGTCACCTCCGGGTCAAGTATATCAGGCCCTCCTAATTGACGCAATGAGACTGTTTCAAATAATTTAAGGTTCTTTCTTTCAATCCCGATTTCATGCCGCTATTGCGGCTATCACGATGTCCACTGCGGCCACAAAAATATGCCGTTTCCACGTCAAACGCAGATATCCTGCAAATTCACGTATCAAAGCGTTCAATGTGAAGTACCATTTTGTCTTTGCACCAAACCCCACGCATTTCAGTCCCTGCTGTTTTGCCAGGAGCAGCGCCCGAAACACATGGTACGATGTCGTTACGACTACGACCTTGGGCCGGTCTTTTTCCATTAGCCTGCTCGAAAACAGCAAATTTTCCTCGGTTGATTTTGATCTGTTTTCGATGATGATCTTCTCTATACCCACTCCCTTTTCTTCCGCATACCTCGCCATAGCCTCACCCTCGGCAACGTCCTCGCCCGGGCCTTGTCCGCCGGACATAATCAGTACCGCGCCAGGATTGCTGTGCAGCAATTCAATTCCTCTTTCAATCCGGGCGGCAAGCAGCGGCGTGACCCTGGTGCCGATCACTCCGGCTCCCAAGACGACAATATAGTCCGCTCCCCGACGCTTTTTCCAATGGAGCAGATTTAATGCCGCGGAGAGCAAATAGATGGCCATCAGGGACAGCATATAAGCGGCGAAGAGACTGATGAACAGATAGAGCCTGGTGCCAAGCCGTCCCTTCTCCAGACCGCCGGCCACAGGCCAGACGGCCAGATAGAGGTACAGCAAAACAGAAAACAGCATAGTCAGCAAATTGGACGGCCTCAGGCCCTCATGCCGGATTACCTTGATTCCCTCAACAAAAAGTGTAACAATCAAAATGACCGGAAACATGAGAACACAGCCCGCCGTCAGTAACAGCAGGGCCACCAGAATATTCATCAGAAGTTCGTGTTCCGCCAACCAGTTTGCGTACTCCGACAGGAGAAAAAACATCGTAACTGCCGAACAGAGCAGCATCCCCAGCAGTGAAATGCCGCTCCACAATGTCCTTGGGTCATGTATCATAATCCAGGCAAAAACGCAGATTGAAATGCTCAGCAGAAAAAATGTGATTTGCAGCATAGCGGCGTTCTTCCTCCTTTTGTCACATCTCTGGCCCTGCGCAGCTTTCAGCGCGGCCCACGGGACAGCAAAACCGTGCTGTACGGCGGCTTTCTTACACCGCCGCACAGCCGGTATTTTTTCAAATTTACGGTTATAGTTCGTTTATGGTCTCCGTCACCGCCATATTCCGCATCCGCTTGGACGGGGCGTGGACTGCGGCCAGAGTGGCCAGGAGTACAAACAGCAAAATAATCAGAATAGATGATACAGGCAGCGTCCAGGTATAATAGGGGAAGTGGGCGGTCACCAGCTTGCCATACAGCAGCCTGCTCAGCGGCAGCCCCGCTCCACAGCCTATGGCACATCCGGCTAAGGCGTAGGTGGCCGCCTCGGCGGCAATCATCCTGGTAAGCTGCCCGCCGTCCATTCCAACAGCCCGCATAGCCCCGTACTGCCTGGTTCTGGCAGATACGCTCACGGAAATGCTGTTGATGATGTTCAGCACCGTAATCAAGGCAATGATTGCCAGGAAGCCATAGATGAACAGGCTGAACGCAAAAAATGTGCTCCGGTCCGCCTCCTCCCGACGGTCCAGAAACTCATACCGTCCCCGCACCAGATCATGGATAGCCTCCGCGTCTTCATCCGTTGCGTTCGATACCATCTGGATACTGGCAATGCTGTAGCGTTCCTCGCCGGTAAGCCGGATGAAGGTTTCGTTGGAGCAAATCAGGATTACATCGCCATCTGTTCGCCCGCTGTTGGAGAAAGGACTGTAGGTCATCATTCCGGCAATCTCCACTGTACTGCCGCCCATCGCCACCGTATCTCCCACATCCAGCGGAACGTCCTTGTCCCAGATGCACAGGACATAGCCCTGATCTCCGTAGACCTTCTTCAGGTCACCGCCGCTGCGGAGGTCCCCGTCTCCCGGCACCCAGTCCAGCTGGATGTCATCATAGGAGAGAATGTCCACAACGTCCCGGTCCACTTCCACGCTGAACTCCGCCGGGATAGCGGCCGCAAGCCGCCGCCCGAAAACATTTTTGACGCCGGGCATTTCCCGCATCTGCTGCATCAAGTCAGGATCAATCAGTTCCCCGTTTTCCAAGAGGTTAATGTCAATATCCGAACCGTAAGACTTTGTGGGCAGCATAATACCCAGTAAATCCACCAGAACGGAGAAACTGAGAAACAGAATAATGCTCAGGGCGAAGGACCCCGCCATCAGGAGCAGGCTCTTTTTCGATGACGCCACATGGGAAACGCCCAGTGCGGTTTCAATCTTCAGCAGACGGGTGTTGGCCCGCTGCGGTCTCTGCATTCCTGCATCTGCATTGCCGGACACCGCCGCCACAGGGGAGACCCTCGCGGCCTTTTTTGCCGGGGCCCGGGCCGCGAGGAGCACCGTCAGAATTCCCACCACAGCCCCACTGACCATTCCAATCGGGCTTATGCCGAAAACTGCCATTCTCGCAAATTCACCGCCTACAAAGCGGTGCATGAACGCGAGCACAAGCCAGGTCGCCGCTGTCCCCAGAATGATTCCGGCCGGGATCGCGGTTTTGCACCAGTTCAGCGCCTCCAGTTCCACAAAATGGATCACCTGCTTTTTGCTCATGCCAATACAACGCATCATACCGAAAAACTGCGTCCGTTGGGCAATCGCGCTGTTCAGACTGCCGGAGATCATCAGCACTCCCGCCAGCAGGACCAACAGGCAAAACACAATCACCAGCGGGTATACATTTTTTGCCATACGGTTTTCACTGGCCCCCACAGCCGCCAGAAGAATCATGTGTTCATTGACCTTGGCCTCCGGGAACTGCTCTTTGATTTCGGATAGGGTGCGTCTCGCGTTGGCCCTTTCGCTGAACTGTATATAGTAGGCGGGGGTTCCCGCATCTTCATTGGCGGCGAGGATTTCCCGGAAGGTCTCAATCTGAAGAAATGCGCCCACCTGTTCCCCCTTCACCGGCAGCGCGGTGCTTTCGCCAACACCGCTGTCTGTAGCATAGCGGCTGTTCCCGCTGCGAAAGCCGGTAATCAGGAGGTCATAGCTTCCGGCGGGAGTATCCAGAGACACACGGTCTCCCACATCAACGCCCAGCATCGTCTTGGCGTTGGGCGTGAGAATGACTTCGCCCTCATCCAAGCTGGCGCCCTCCGGAAAATAGGTCATGATGTCTGTCCGGAAAGATTCCTCCACGCCGCTCAGCACCGTTTGAATACCGCCAATGGTATAGCTGCGGTCCCGGTCGAAATTCACCATATCAAACCAGGAGGAGGCGGACACATCGGGCCGCTGGGCAATGGACGCCGCATCTTCCTCCGATATATTTTCCAGGTTGATGTGCCAGTTTCCGCCCGCTTCTTTGACATTGGCGGTCTCAGACTGAATGAAAATATCCGCCATACTAAAAATACCCGTCACCAGAAATACGGCGAAGATGATGCACAGAAGGGTCATACGGTTCTGCCGCCGCCGTACCTTGGCGGAGATGGGGATTAAACTGAGATAGCTTCTCATGCCCGGCACCCCCCGAGGTCTGTCAGCACACCGTCCGATACCTGAAAGACCCGATCCGCCGTGTGGGCGATGGCGGGGTTATGGGTAATCATGATGACGGTCTGTTCATACTTCCGGGCGGTTTCCTTCAGCAGGGCCAGGACCTCGCTGCTGTTCTGGGAGTCCAGGTTTCCTGTGGGCTCGTCGGCTAAGACCAGAGAGGGCCGGGTCATCAGCGCCCGCCCGATGGCCACCCGCTGCTGCTGTCCGCCGGAGAGCTGGCTGGGCAGATGCCCCCGCCGCTGTTCCAGCCCCAGGACGCTCAGCAGCTCGTCCAGATACCTTCCGTTGGGCCGCTGACGGTCCAGCAGCAGGGGGAAGATCATATTCTGCTCCACCGACAGCTCCGGGATCAGGTTGAACGCCTGGAAGATAAACCCGATGTTTCATAGAGAAGTTTACATTGATTTTAGTCCTCAGCATAGAGCCCACGCCGTTGGGCTGCAGGCAGGTGTGCAGCCGGTTGGCGCATATGGCCACCTGCCCCCTGGCAACCAGGTCCCGAATCTCCTCCGGTGTACGGTATTCCTTTTCCGCCACTGCCTCCATCTCAGGCGTGATAATCCCTCGCCGAGCGGCGTCCATTTGTGTTGCGTAATTTCTCATATCTATGGTTTCCTTTCTCCTTATGCTTCCCGGGCAAACTCACCGGTCAGATTGAAATTGTGCTGCATGGGTCCCCGGTCACGGCCCAGATCCAGCATGGCGCCCAATGCGCCGGAGAGATAGTCCTTGGCACGCCGGATCGATGTGGGCAGGTCAAAGCCCTTGGCCAGATTAGCGGCGATGGCGCTGGACAGGGTACAGCCAGTGCCGTGGGTATTGGGATTGTCTATGTGCGCCCCATAGAACCATGTTCCTGCACGGTCCGCATAGAGAAAGTCGTTTGCGTCGCTGATGTTGTGCCCGCCTTTCAGCAGGACTGCACAGCCGTAGGTGTCACTGATCCACTTGGCGGCAGCTTCGATGTCCGATTGGCTGTGGATCGTCATACCGGACAGGATTTCTGCCTCCGGGATGTTCGGGGTGGCCACGGCCGCTATGGGAAGCAGGTGGGTTTTCAATGTCTCTACCGCCTCCTCTGAGATCAGCCGGCCGCCGCTGGTGGCGGCCATTACCGGGTCTACCACGATGTTCTTCGCCCGGTAGAAGCGCAGCCGCTCCGCGATGGTCTCAATCAATCCGCAGGATGCCACCATACCAGTCTTCACCGCATCGGGCGGTATGTCCTCAAATACCGCGTCGATCTGCTGCCCGAGAAATTCAGGCGTCGTCTCTACAATCTCCCGCACGCCGGTGGTGTTCTGTGCCACCAGCGCGGTGATGGCGCTCATGGCGAAAACACCGTTCATGGTCATCGTTTTCAGATCGGCCTGAATCCCGGCGCCTCCGCTGGGATCGGTCCCAGCGATTGATAATGCTGTTTTCATCATTCCATCTCCTCCAGCTTCAAATAGATATCCGCCAGTAAGCGGACTTTGTCCTGTTCTTTTTCATGGCTGTCATATACCGCCGCTACCGGGAATCCGGCCTCTTTCGCCGTCCGGACGGCATAGAGAGCATCGTCAACCACGAGGGTTTCCTCCCTCCTGGTTCCCAAGAAGCGGAGAGCTGCCTCAAAAATGTCCGGCTCGTCCTTGCCATGCCCTACCTCATTGCAGGTGAAGATCTCACCGAAACAGGACAGCACCCCGCACCTGTCCAGCGCGGCCTCCACCAGATGCCGGTCGGTAGCGGTGGCAATACACAGCCTGACGCCGCCCTGCCGAAGCCACTCCAAGAGTTCTGCCACACCTGGTTTCAGCGGGACCTCAAAGCGGTAATACCGCTCCAGCATAGCGTTGACCCCGTCCATGATCTCGTCGATGCTCCGTGTTACGCCATACTCGGTCTGGTAGTAGCGGGCCGCCTGGTGCAGACTCATATTCTTGAACGTCTCGTTCAAATTCTCTTTCGGCTGATACCCAATGGAGCGAAGATACGCCTCTCCAATGGTGTCCCAGATGAACATGGAGTCCAACAGCGTGCCGTCCACATCAAAAATCGCGCCGCGAATCCTCATAGGCCCACCATTTCCTTTGACATCGCCCGCAGCTCCCGGCAGGCCCCCTCAATGTCCTCCGCCGAGAAGATGGCCGACACCAGAGCCACGCCGTCCACACCGCTGCCGGCCAGCTTGAGGATGTTGCCCCGGTTGATGCCGCCGATGGCCACAATGGGCACATCTACTGCGTCGCAGATCGCCCGCAAGGTTTCGTTGGGCATCTGCTCCACGTCGGTCTTGGTGCTGGTGGGGAACACCGCCCCCAGGCCCAGATAGTCTGCGCCGTCCCGGACAGCCTGGTAGGCCTCCTCCACCGTGTGGACGGAGACACCCAGGATCATGTTCTCCCCTACCCTGCGGCGGACCTCGCCTGCCGCCAGGTCCTCCTGGCCCACATGGATGCCGTCCGCCCCGCAGGCGATGGCGATTTCCACGTTGTCATTTACAAGGAAGGGGACGCCATACCGGCGGCACAGGGCGCGCAGCTCCTTCGCCTCCTGGAGGAAGGTCGTTTCGTCCAGTTCCTTCTCCCGCAGCTGCACACAGGTCACGCCGCCCTTCAGCGCCGCCTCCACCTGCTCATACAAGGTCTGTTTCCCGGTCCAGGCCCGGTCGGTGACGGCGTAGAGCAGCATATGCCGCTTATCGCACTTCATACTTGGCTCCCTTCTCCAGCTCCGCCGGGGTGAGGCGGTACATGGCGTCGATGATGTAGTTCCGATAGGAGGAATTGCCGTCCAACTCGGTCAGCCGCCGGTGGGCGATCTCCCCGCACAGGCCCATGGCGCACACGGCGGCAGCCGTGGCCTCCAGGGGACAATCCGGGTTGGCGGTGACAAAGGCCGCCGTCAGGGCGGAGAGCTGGCAGCCGGTGCCGGTGATGGAGGCCATCTCCGGACGGCCGTTGCGGATGCAGAAGGCCCGCTCCCCGTCCGTTACAAGGTCAATGGCCCCAGTGACGGCAACGACCGCTCCGATCCGCCGGGCAAAATCTTTGGCAAAAGCCACTGCCCCGTCCAGGTTCTCCTCCGTCACCTGGTCCGCCACATCGGCGTCCACCCCCTTAGTGGTGCCGCTGCCCAGGGCCAGGGTCTTGATTTCGGAAATATTGCCCCGAATCACCGCGAACTTCACCTCGTTCAGCAGCCGAAGGGCGGTATCCGTCCGCAGGGTGGAGGCCCCTGCCCCCACCGGGTCCAGCACCACAGGATGGCCCAGTTCATTGGCCCGCTTTCCGGCGGCGAGCATGGCCGGGATGGTGCGCTGGTTCAGGGTTCCAATGTTGATGTTCAGTCCACCGCAGATGGCGGTGATCTCCACGGCATCCTCCGGGTCGTCCGCCATAATGGGCGAGCCGCCGCAGGCCAGCAGCATATTGGCGCAGTCGTTCACGGTGACATAGTTGGTGATGTTGTGGACCAGGGGGGATTTCTGGCGGACATTCTCAAAAATCGGTTCAAACATGGTTTTTTACTCCCTTTCTCTGATTGGCAACAAAAAACAGGGGGCATCTGAATACGATGCCCCCTGAAAAAAGTAGCGTTTCCTACGACTTCCTCCGGCGGCATTATCCGCATCAGGTTCAAGGGTCGAAGGTCTACCTTCCTCTCAGCCTGTCACACAAGCTCCCCTGTTATGTTGTTTTCCACATTGTAATGCAATTCTTTTCCAGTGTCAATTATATTTTTCTTGGCTGCAAGTAAAAACGGATCACTATCGTTCCATACATCCAATCATAGCCAAAGCAGGTTTTCCACTAAAAGGTATTTAGATTGAATATCCCCCTTGCTTTTTCCGCTGTGTAAAAAGCAAAACGTACTGCGCAGGCCATACCACACAATGAATAGACAGTATGCCGGCATCTTTGATTGCTGCGCCTGTGTTTCCGGCGGACAGGGCCATAATGCCGTCGAAGGCGGGCTGGGATGGGACGAGATTGCAGAGGACCGCCGACAGCCCGCTGACCCCAATCAGAGCGCATACAATGGGCACCGCGATAAATACCAGCATGATGATCTTGATATAGACCACACCGATCATCAGGTCCTCGGAGAGCTTGCCGGTAAACAGTCCGATCAGCGCCGCCACAAAGGACGACAGAAGAATCAGGGCCAGCATTAGTCCCCAATGGTTCCAGGACAGTTGAAAGCAAATACACGCCGTTATGATAGACGAAAGACTTCCAAAGAGAAATCCCACTACAACTTTCTGTAAAATGTACTGGCAGGGCGTCATAGGCAGTATCTCGTTGACAAACGCCACGCCGTCCTCTTTTTCGGAAATGATGTTCATGGCGTTGAACGTACAGCCCATAAACATAGCCACGATCAGCACGGCGGGGATGAAAATGTCTTGAAAGTTTTCCAAAATATCAGGCCGATCCAACACCTGGACTTCTGTTTGTTCAGCGTTTTCTTGCCGCTCATAGAGGGTGGGCAGGGTAGCCGCCGCCTGCCGGAAAATCTCCAGCTCGTCCCCGCTGATTGCGGTTTTGAGGCTGTCTCCGTCTGCTTTTACGCCAATCACATTGGTAGACGGTTCGTTGATGGCGGCGGTCAGCTCCTCCTGGGTCCTGTAGGCCGTCACCGGGCCATACCGCTCCAGCCATGTAATTGTCTGCGGGGACAGATCATTTTCCAGTACGCCGAAGTGCAGTTCTCCCAGGCTGGACATATCAATGGAGCCCATGAAATTCAGCGCCACGGCGACCAGGATGGGCAGCAGGAATGTCATCAAGCAGAATTTATCCCGCAGGACACTTTTTAGCTGATATTTCAAGCCTTTCACCCCTCACCCCTCCTTTCCGATTTCCCGATGGAACGCAAGCCGCACCACCAGGAACAGCAACACGATCATACCGGCAGCGCCGGCATAATAGGCAGGGGAAATGTCCGTTCCGAAATAGGCGTTTTTCAGGCCCATATAGACGTGGTAGAACGGATGATAGCTGATCCAGTCAAATTTGATTGACGTATTGGCGGATAAAAATACGGGGGTCGCGGCGAAAATGGCGATCACCAGATAGGCCAGCGTAAATTGCCGGAAGTCTTTCAGCAGCAGGGCGCAGAGCAGTCCCACCAAAGCCATCATCAGCGACAGGATGGCCGTCTGGAGCAGGACCGCAGGCAGCACCGCCGCTCCATCGTTTAGCCCTACATTCAGCAGGGTAAGCAGCACCGCAAAGGCCAGATCGGAGAGCAGGAACACCGCCAGCTTGGACAGGAGGAACAAGTCTTTTTGCACCGGGAGAATGGCGTGGACACGAATGACCCCCATCCCCTTTTCCTTGAACAGTACGGCGGCGATGCCCAAAAATCCCACAGCGGCCAGCTCAAAAAACAGCAGTTCACAGGTGATCTCTTTCCTCGCCTTTTGTTCCGGCGTGTTTGTGCCAAGCACCTCCGGGGCAGGGCTGGCCGAGGGTTCCAGCAGGGACAGGGCATAGTCGGCCCGGTGGCGGTCAACGTGTTCCGCACCCTTATAGAGTACCACCCGCACCTCCCCGGCGCTGGCGTCCAGCCCCACGCCGTTGGCGTCGGAGAGCAAGGCGGCGTCCATATCTTCCATAGAGGAAACGATCTGCACCAGGGACGATTTTTCCGTATGTGTCCCGATGGGGTCGTACAGATACACATTGTAGGGCGGCATCTGCATGAAGCGGATATAGCCCAGGTTCACATAGGCTGTATAAAGGACAAGGAACCCTATCGCCATCAGGAAAAACTTCCCCGACGCCAGCATCCGGCAGTCCTTTTTGAACAGGGCGAAAAATCCTTTTCCCATCAGGACAGCCCCCTCCCCGTGTACTGGATGAACATATCCTCCAGGGTCGGCTCCTGGGAGTGGATGCTGACGATCTCGTCGTGGGCAAAGGGAATACCTGCTTCCAGTTCCGGGGCCTCTACGGTTTTCGTCTCCCGCCGTCCTTGATACCAATAGTCGATCACGACCCGATGATTGCTGTTTTTCTCTTTCAGACGCTTGGGCGTGTCCAGGGCCACCAAATTTCCGTTGGAGATGAACGCCACCCGGTCACACAGCAAATCGGCGTCCACCATGTTATGGGTGGTGACGAACACCGTCGTCCCTTTTTTGCGCTCCTGTTCGATGATCTTCCGAAACAGCACCGCGCCGGAGGGGTCAAGGCCGCTGGTGGGTTCGTCCAGAAACAGCAGCCGGGGGTTGCTCACCAGCGCCCGGGCCATGCTCACCCGCTGGCGCATCCCCTTGGAGTAGGAGGACACCGGCTTTTTCAAAAAATCTGGCTTAAATTCCAGCGCATCCAGCAGCTCCCTCACATCCCGCCGCTGCTCCCTGGGGTAGAAAGAGGCGAAGTAGTTCAAATTATCCACGGCGCTCAAATTGGCGTACAGGTAGGGAAACTCAAACAGGACGCCGATCTTCTGAAAAAATTCCTGGCCGTGGAGGTTGGAAATGTCCTGCCCGAACAGGGAAACCTTACCACCGTGGCCTTTTAATATCCCGGTGAGTATCTTTTGCGTTGTGGACTTCCCGGAGCCGTTGGGCCCCAGGAAACCGAAGATTTCTCCGTCCTCTACGGTGAAGTCCAGGCCATGGAGGGCCTGCTTGTCTTTGCCGTAGGAGAACGTCAGGTTTTTGACCTCGATCACTCGTCGTCACCCCACTTTCCACGCTGATCTTTTCTCTGCTGGCGCTTGGTCCACCCCTTCATGAACTTGATCTTGAAGGGGATAGAGATAACCAGCACCGCTACAATCGCCAACCACCAGTACCACGCTAACCCAAAGAACATAAAAAACCCTCCTCATTTGTGATAAGGAGAGTTTAGGGTTGCGGTGTGAAGCTGGTGTGAGGCCTCTGTGAAATCCGTGTGAAATGTTCCTTTTTCAAAGTTGAAAAAGGAGCTAAAAAGAGCTTTCATTCGCTCTGAAGTCCGGTGGTCGCGCAAGCTCCCCGCACGGCAACAAAGCGGGAGCAAAAGCGAGATAATCATGCAATGGGGATGGAAAACCAAAACCGCACACCGCCTGCCTGGTTTTCTGCGCCGTAGGGCAGATTTTGCATGGACAGGATTTGCGCCACGATGGACAGCCCCAGCCCGGAGCCGCTGTACTGCGCACCGCTGTCCCGGTAGAATTTTGTCCAGATTTTAGGCAGGTCGTTTTCCGGGATCGTCCTGCCTTGGTTGAAAATGGAAAAATGCAATGCCCCATCATCCACTGTCAGCTGCAACCGCAGAACGCCGCCGGGGGATACATTTTTCCTGGCATTGACCATGAAATTCTCCAAAACCTGCTCCATGCGCCGCCGGTCTGTCCACACAAAAGCCTTTTGCTCCGGCAGCTCATATTGCAGTTCAAAGTCGGTGTCCGGGGCGTCGATCAAAAGCCGCCCGGCTACTGTTTCCGCCAGCTCTACAAAGTCAAACCGGGAAATGTTCAGACTTGCGGCCCCGCTCTCCAATGCCGACAAGTCCAGCAGGGTCACGATCAGGCCATTCATGCGCTCCACTTCGGAGATGATCACCTGGGCGTATTTCTGCTTTTTGGCCTCGTCCGTTTCGTCCTGTAAGCCCTCGGCATAGGCTCGGATAATGCCCAGCGGAGTTTTCATTTCATGGGACAGGCTGTCCACCAGCTCCTTGCGCTCGGCCAGAAGAAGCCGCTCCTTTTCCACGTCCTTTTCAAGCTGTATGTTTGCGTTCTCCAGACGGACAAGGGCCTGTTGCAGATTTTCAGCCATTGTGTTCAGGCTTGCAGACAGTTCCCCAAATTCATCTGCCGAAATAAAATTGCAGGGGGCAGAAAAATCCAGCCCAGCCATACGCTTTGCGGAGGCGTTTAGTTTGTCAATCGGTTTTGTGATAAAGCGGCCCATAAAAAGGTCGATACCAATGATTAGAAGAAAAACAAATCCCAGCCAGATTAGAAAAGAAGCATCTTCACTGACCGGCAAGCCGGTGGAGAGGATGTAGGAAAAAATCAGCGCAGCCCCCGCCAGCTTGGAGAGCATCAAAATCTTTTTCCGAACAGTACGGAGGGAAAACAGCTCTTTCATACCGCCACCTCAAATTTATAGCCGGAGCGTATCAGAGTGACAATATGCCTGCCCTCGTCCCCCAGCTTTTGCCGCAGGGTCTTAATGTGGGTGTCCACGGTTCGGGTCGTTCCCTCGAAATCATAGCCCCAGACACGGTTCAGGAGCTGCTCCCGATTGAATATCTGCCCAGGGTTTGCCATCAGAAAGGCGAGCAGCTCATACTCCTTATGGGTCAAGGTGATCTCCTGCCCGTCCAGATAGACCTTGTGGGCGCCCGGCTGTAGCAGGATCTTCCCAGCAGTAACCGCTCCGGCGGATACAGGAGAGGTGTGGCGCAGGAGGACGTTCACCTTTGCCAGCAGCACCTTGGGACTGAACGGCTTTGTCATGTAGTCGTCTGCGCCGTATTCGTAGCCTCGCAGCTTGTCGTCCTCCTCACTTTTGGCGGTGAGCATGATAATGGGCATATCGCTCATTTCCCGCGCCATCTTGCAGACGGAGAAACCGTCCAAATGGGGCATCATCACATCCAGGATCATCAAATCCATAGGATGATTTTTCAGCGTGACAAGGGCATCTATGCCGTCGTCGGCGGTAAAGCAGGTATGCCCGCCCTTTCGCATATAGTCCGCGATAATGTCCCGCATGGCTGTTTCATCTTCGACAATCAGGATATTTGCCATAGTGCCTCCTGTGGATCTCAAAGTCTTTAGTTCAGTATAGATTATATTGGGTATCCGTTAAAAAGGCAAGAGACTATATCTGCGGCCAAATCCTGGAGACAAACAAGGAGCTTGACTAAAATCAGGTTATGCGGCTTTGATTTTTCAAAAGTCGCCGTTTATGAATCTATGTGCGAAAACACCTCCGCTGTACGACGGATTTTTTCTTTTGCCGTCGTGCGAAAGATTGTTTGTTCTATTTTGCTCTTTTAGCTTTCTAATGTTTCAATTTTGCCTCTATTTTTTTGATAAAATCAATTCGGACAAACACTGTTGGCTTGAAATAGCCAGAAACTGCTACTACCAATTCTTTTTGTGGATTGATATATAGTTTTTACCTGCTCGTTCTATGGTTTAGCAGCAGTTTCAGTGATGGCTACTTTTATCAAGGACAGACATAAAACGCTGTTATCCTTAAAAAGGCATGGAAAATGTTCGCGGGCGTCCTGCCGCAATTTGTGGCCATTGTGCTATCACCGCTTATCTGGTGGGGGTTTTAGTCAGATGAAGGCTATGTCGCAAAAATACTGGTTTCTATTTGACAGCTAGACAAGCAGACGTGTCAAGATTCTCGATCTTAACACGCCTGTTTGCTTATGAAATATATGATTTAACGCATACCGGTCTTAATGAATTCAATCAACTTTTCCACATCGGGACATCCATCCGACCCGCAGCCATCACATCTCACGTTCCCAGAGCACAAACAGCACGCAAGGCCACATCGTGCAACACCTAGTTCTCGCCGCATTTCCCCACCCCACCAAATCTTTTTACTGGATCGCGTCCTTCAGAGCTTTGCCAGCTTTGAACACTGGAGCTTTAGACGCAGCAATCTCGACAGGTTCCTTTGTCCGCGGGTTCCGGCCGGTGCGGGCCCCACGGGCCTTGACTTCAAAAGAGCCAAACCCGACCAGTTGAACTTTATCCTCCGCCTTGAGCGCATTCTCCACAACTCCAGTAAATGCGTTCAGCGCAATTTCACAGTCCTTTTTGGGCAGGCCGCTGGCCTCAGCCATCGCAGTAATCAGTTCATTTTTGTTCATTAACATTCTCCTTCTGTATAAAAAGCCGCTCATGTATGATAGCCGCCCCATTGAAAAAGGCAACCTACAGCTCAAAAACTCGTTATTCCTTACTATACTTGTCATAGCGGCACTGCTCAAATACAGTGTTCCCCAAAAGTGTAATCGCCTGTACAGGGCATAAGCTGATGCAGCGATAACACATTGTGCAGCGATCTCCCGCTGCTGCTTTGTGATTCTTTAGGGTGATGTTTCCCATTGGGCATATCTGGGCACATAGTCCGCAGCCCACACAGGCTTCACTGATTTTCAGCTTATCAGAGCAGTCTTTCGTCTTGCCATAATACCATAGGCGCTGACCCAAGAGGCCTGCTGCTCTGTTATAAAAGTTTAAGCCATCCCTTGGGTATTTGCCTTGCTTGATCTCCTGCGCACATTTTTCAATCTTTCTGTCCGCCGCTTTTATGATCTCCCGATTTTTTTCAACAGATCTTTTCAGCAGCTTCACATCGCAAATCGAATCAGGCATACAGATATGCAGGCCGCCAACGATACTCGCGCCACACTTTTTCAATAGCCGTGCAGAACATCCTGCTCCATCCCCGCTGAACAATCCCATTGTGGCAACACAAAGCACTCTTTTGTTTTTCCAAAATTCCGAATGGTCTTTGATAAAGTTTCGTACCATAACTGGCGCATTGGAGAATTGAACGGGGTACGCCAATACAATAAACTCGTGCTGTGATAATAAATGCACAGTTTCTTTTCCCTCAATGGGAACTGCCTGCGCATTTTCATCCAATAAATAAATCAGCTTTTCGATACAGTGTTTTGTGTTCCCTGTTCCACTTAAATATACGCCAATCATAGCTTTGCCCCCAACGTGGATCCTTCATGCGGATACGACCAATCATTTACCCAGCTCACATTGTAGACGCATTATAGAGAAAAAGCAATCAAAATTTCTAACTTATATGCAATCCATATCTTATTTTGATGTTATTCATATACTTGTCCACTATACTGGTGAAACCTCGCTTAGCCTTGGCTTGATAGTGATAAGGAACTAATCCCAACTTAACATCATCAGCTGGCAGCCCGTAGTGCATACGGCTAAGAATTTGCTCAAGATGATTTAGGAGGAGGTTCCTGTTTATGGCACCATTACTTTACTGTGAGTTCAACATTGACACCGCCTGCGTAGAGTTGAAATTTTCTGATGGTAGCATGATTTCTATTAATTGTACCGCTGTCGAGGACGAGGTTGCCAAGAATATGTACCAGCGGTCAGAGTTAGATTATTGGGTCTACAATGACCCAGTTGGGTATGCTGATCTAATTCTCAATGGCGACCCAGATGAGCATCTGAGGAAAGGATAAGGTAGAATAAGTTTCGCAAAAAGAAAAAGAGACATAGTTTGCAGAGCTCTGTTAGAATGAAGTAGCGACACACCATTCTGAAAGGAGACTGCAAACTATGTCCGAGAAGATTGTACAGCTAAATGAGGAAGTAATCAAGGGTGAGCTAAAGGA
>CAJTCG010000034.1 GCA_910574635.1 Oscillospiraceae bacterium
GGGATGATCTCGTCCATGATTTCCAGAAATTCTTCCCGTTTTGTTTTCTTTTTCCGGCATCTGTATTCCATATCGCTAAAACTTTCCTGTTTCATACCCCGCGCCCCCTTTTCCTTATTTTATCACATCTTTTATCATTTGGGGGGATTAAATCAGCGTTTCCCTAAGGAAGCACTGATTAAAGCAGGTAAAAGCCAGGCAAACAGACAAAGGTAAAGGAAACGTCCAATAAAGGACCATATTGGGGGATAAATTCCTCGCTTTTCCAGTCTCAGCCCGGTCGAAGGGCGCAAAAACCTTAGGCGGGGCATAGGGAACCGCCCGCCCTGGCATGCATGTACAGATTTGCGCTGGCGAAGAGAACGTGTAATCGGTTAAGGAAACGCTGATTTAATTCCCCGAAATGATAAAAGATGTGATAAAATAAGGGAAAGGGGGCGCGGGGTGGATAACCTCGAAGGCCGTTGGCAGCGGCCTCACCTCTCACGATTTCCGACGCTGCGTCACTCTGACAGCTTGAGAGTAGCACATCCCACGATCCCAGCCGGAGGGATCACAGGACACATGCGGCTTATGTCGCAGCCGAGTTGCGCGGTTTGTGTCAACAGCAGCCCAACAAGGGCAGGGTGCAGTCACCCTATGTCCTCTATATGCAGGAGCAGGGGAAATCCGCCTCCACCATCAAGACTGACTTGGCGGCTATCCGCTTCTTCCACGACAAGATGGAGCGGTCAAAATGCCGCCTGCCCTCCAACGATGAGCTGGCGGTGGAACTGGAGCGCCAACGGTTCGGTGGGGTGGATCGTACCTGGAGCGCCCGAGAGTTTCACCGCTTTCTGGCAACCTGCCTGGCGGACGGCCATGAAGACTTTGCTACCATTGCCCGCCTGACCTGGTACGCCGGACTGCGCATCCACGAGTGCTTCCGCATTGACACAGCCACTGCGGAGCAGGCCCTTCGGGAAAACGCCATTGCCATCGCTCGCCTCCAGCAGTATATCTATCAGGTGCGGCCCCAAATTCAGGATGAGGACTCCACTCGCCCCATGACCAACCACGGTCTGCGTCATAGCTTCGCCGCCCGGATGTATCAGGAGGCGATCGACAGCGGCATGAGCCCTCTCAACGCCAGTTTGCGTGTTTCTCAGCTTCTGGGCCATGAGCGGCCTGATGTCACCCGGGGCTATCTGGCATCTGTAAAGGACGGTGCGGATGGGAAATAGTGGGATAAACCGCCCTGTTCCGGCGCAGAATAACCCCGGAGGCGATGCAATGGAACAGCAGATCATCACCATGGGACAGGTCACTTATGAATTGTGGCGGGTCTTTCAGGGTACACGTTCCCTTTCAGAGTTAATGGCGGAACGATTAACCCAAAATATTCCAACTGTCCAGTCCGTTGACGAAGGCAGCGGCCATGGAGTATAATCAGACCAGTGGGCCGGTTTACCGGAGGAGGCGAGCATGAAAACCGGCAGATTCACACTGGCTTTTGCCTACCTGCGGCTGTCCAACGAGGAGGCTCAGGGCGGGGAATCGTCCAGTATCACCAATCAGCGCATGATCGTGCAGAACTACTGCAAGCAGAACAACATCACTCTCGTCCGAGAATTTGTGGACGACGGCTACTCCGGCGGCAATTTTAACCGCCCCGGATTCAAGGAGATGCTGAAGCAGCTGGAGCAGGGTAAGGCTAATTTGGTTATCACGAAAGACCTGTCCCGGCTGGGCCGTGATATGCGGGAGGCGAGCTACTACGCCGAGCAATTTTTCCCCGAACACGGTATCCAGTATATCGCCATCGCGGACAACTTCGACACGGAGCACGACAACATCATGGCACCGTTCCTCTTTGCCATGAATGAGGTCTATCTCCGGGACGGCTCCCGCAAGGTCAAGGACGTGCTGAGAAGCAAGAGGGAGAGCGGCCAATACTGCGCCTGCCCACCCTACGGCTACCGCAAGGACCAGGAAAACCGGCACCGCCTAGCTCCGGATGAGGCTACCGCCCCGGTGGTGGAGCGCATCTTCCGGCGGGCGGCGGCGGGAGACTCCTCCCGGAAGATTGCCCTGGATTTGAACGCCGATGGGGTGATTCCGCCGCTGAAATACCGGGTGCTGTACCGGGACGAGTTCAGCGAGGAGGGGGCCGCCCGGGCCTCCGATGTGTGGAACTACACCACGGTGAAGCGCATTCTGAAAAACCCGGTGTACCTGGGCCACACCCTGCTGGGCAGGAGCAAAAAGGTCAGCGTCAAGTCCAAGAAGAAGGTGGTCGTCCCCCGGGATAGCTGGGCGGTGACCGAGAACACCCACCCGCCGCTGGTGGACAAGGCCCTGTTCCAGCGGGCACAGGAAAATCTGGGTCGGGGCAGCCGGGACTACCGGGCCTATGACCAGGTGCGCAAGAGCATCTTCGGCGGCGTGGCGGTGTGCGCCAAATGCGGACACGCCCTGTGCTCCTGCGGCACGGTGTACAAGGGGGAGCGGGAAAAATACTGGTATCTCTCCTGCACCCATCAGCGCCAGGACATCGCCGCCCCCTGCGAGGGGGTGCGCATTCGCTACGCTGACTTGGTGGAGTTGGTGCGGCAGGACCTAAACAGCCTGCTGGCCCTCAGCGACGGGGAAGTGGAGGCGCTGGTCCAGGAGGCAGCCAGGCGGATGGGCAGCGAGGAAAACCTCAAGACCCAGCATCTGAAAAAGGAGCGGGCAGAGGCGCGGCTCACCACCATCGACAAGATCGTCACCAAGCTGTACACCGACAACGCGATGGGTAAGCTGGACAACGACCGTCTGAGCCGTATGGTGGCCGACTTGGAAAAGGAATCCGCCGGGCTGAAAGCGATGCTGGAAGAACTGAATGTCCCCAGCCCTGCCCAGCAGATGTCGGACCGCTACACGCAATTCTTTGAGCTGGCCCGATCCTACACCCATTTGGACGAACTGGACCGGGACACGCTGGTCACCTTTGTGGACCGCATCGAGATTGGTCCTAAAATCTACGAAAACGGCTCTCACAAGATTCCCTCTCGGGCCAATCAACCCTATCGGCAGAGTGTGCATATTTTCTACAAATTCATCGGAGAATTGGCAGAAAGCAAGGAAAAAGATTCCGCTGAGAAACCTGCTTAAGATGGAGGAGGCACACCAAGGGAAGTGGGCGTCAACCTGAAGGAAGGCTACAACGGCGACCTGACCAGCCGCGAGGCCGGCTCCGTCGGCGGCCAGATGGTCAAGAAGATGATCGAGTCCTACGAGAAGTCCCTGTAACTTCCCGCTGGAACGAAAGGGGGAGAGGCAGCCGCCTCTCCCCCTGTTTCTCTCATCCTCTCACCGCAGCAAAATCGGCTGGTACTGTTCCCCCCGGAGCGCCGCGTCCACCGTCTCCGGCAGCTTCGCGAAATCCGCTACCAGAGAACTGGGCTTCTTTTCGGCGTTGTCCTGGCCGAAGGGCACAAAATAATAATTCCGCCGGACCAGCAGCTCGCCGATGTTCCGCGCTCCCGCCGCCAGCCCGTCGTTGCTGGACACCGCCAGTACCACCGGACGGCCGTTCCGCAGATGGGACTTGGCCGCCATGGTCACCGATGTGTCCGCGATGCCCGCCGCCAGCTTGGCAATCGTGTTCCCCGTGGCCGGGGCAATCACCAGTACATCCAGCAGCCCCTTGGGCCCGATGGGCTCCACCGACGGAATATCCAGCAGCACGTCGTTCCCCGTCAGGTCCTCCAGCCGCTCCAGCAGGTCCTCGGACCGGCCGAAGCGGGTGTCCGTAAAGGCGGAAATCTCCGAGACGATGGGAATCACCGTTTCATAGATCTCCGTCAGCGCCTCCAGGGCCTTCAGCACCTTCTCGTGGGTGCAGAAGGACCCGCAGACCGCGAAACCGACCCGTTCCTTGCGCATACAGGTCACCTCATTCTTCCAATAGGATGTAATACACCGCGTCCCGAACAGCCGCCGCCGCGGACCGCGGGCTGAGCCGCCCCGGCAGAGAACGGGCCCAGAGAACCTCCGGGCCGTCCTCCGCCGCCTCGATGCCCCGGACGGAAGCCAGGTCCATCAAAAGGCAGTCCGGCGGCAGCTGGGCCAGAAGCGGCCCGCCCAGGACGGGAAAGGGGACCGTGTTGAACACCGCGCCGAAAGCGCCTAAACAGCCGTCCAGCTTCCCGGTCTCCAAGGCCCGGTAGCCGTAGGCCCGAATCCAGGCCAGGTCCTCCGGCCGTCTAGCCGTAGCCGTGACCCTGGCCCCCAGGCCGTGAAGGCGGCAGCTCAAGAGCTTCCCGATGCGGCCGAAGCCCAGCACCAGGCAGTCCAGCCCCAAAAGCGTCCGGTCCAGCCGCTCCATGGCGGTTTGGACGGCCCCCTCCGCCGTGGCGGCGGCATTGGCCACCGCCAGCTCCTCCCGGAGAAAGTAGTCCTCCACCGTCAGGCCCAGGGCCTCCGCCTCCCGGCGCTGCTGGGGCCGCACCTGGCCCGCCAGAATCCGCTGTCCGGGCTGGAGGCGGCGGAACAGGTCCGCCGTGGGCACCGCCCCCTCCTCGCAGTTCAAGACACCATCCCCCCTGCACAGCGGCAGGGGCAGAATCACCACGTCGGAGGCGGCGGCACGCTCCAGCGTACCCGCTCCCACGGGCTTCCAGCGCTCCAGACCGTAAGTACGGACAAAATGGCCGTCTCCGGCCAGCAGCCGCCCAAGCTCCGCCTGGCGGCGGTCCCCGCCGATGACGCCAAAGGTTTTCTTCATCTCAACACTCCCCCTCGCTCCATGGTATGGCCGGGAGAAGAAATGGGTGATTGTCTTTTTCCGGCGGACGTGCTACAATAAAAGCCGTGAAACCTGCCGAAAGGACTGGACGATGATGAGATACAAGTACCTGCTTTTCGACGCCGACGACACCCTGTTCGACTTCCCCAAGGCCTCCTCCCGGGCCTTTGAGAACATGTGCCGGGCCCACGGCATCCCCTACACGCCGGAGATTTACCGGCTCTACCATGAAATCAACCTGGAGCTCTGGGCCGCCTTCGACCGGGGAGAGCTGACCAAGGAGTTCATCACCCTGGAGCGCTACGTCCGCTTTTTGAAGGCCCTGGATCTGGAACGGGACCCGGCGGCCTGCAACCGGGACTATCTGGCCGCCCTGGGGGAGGGCGTTTACCCCCTCCCCCACGCCGAGGCGGTCTGCCGGGAGTTAAAGGCCCAGGGCCACCGGATGTATATCGTCACCAACGCCGTGGCCTCCGTCCAGCGCAGCCGCCTCCAAGGCAGCGCCTTCGCGGAGCTTTTCGAGGCCGCCTTTATCTCCGAGGAAGCCGGGGCCGCCAAGCCCAGCCGGGCCTATTTCGACTATGTGCGCCGCCGGCTTCCGGGGCTGACGGAGGAAAACGCCCTGGTCATCGGGGACTCTTTGTCTACAGACATTCAGGGGGCCAACAACGCCGGACTGCCTTGCTGCTGGTTCAACCCGGCAAAAAAGCCCCGGCGGGCGGGGCTTCGGGTTGACTATGAGATTTCCGATCTGCGGGAGCTTTTGAACATCGTATGAACAAACGGCGCCGGAATTTTCCGGCGCCGTGTTTCGGTTTTTCGGCTTTTCCCAGGTCCGGCTGTTAATTTTGGCGGGGAATGAAGGAATCGCGTTCATCAATCCCCCCATACGCTCCGCGGGGGAACTCCCTCAAGGCCTTTCATATCCGTCCCCCTCTCCGCCGGACTCACGGTTTTTTCGGACATGCTCCAACAGCGCCTCCCGGTCGTTGGGCAGCACGCCGTCGACGGCCTTTTCCAGGAGATCCTCCAGCGCCTTTCCCACCGCCGGGCCGGAAAGGCCCAGGGCCAGCAGGTCCCGCCCGTTGACCGCCAGCTGCTTTAGGGAGAAACAGGCGTCCCCGGCCAGGAGGCGGTCCAAGATTTCCTCCGCCTTATCCAGCTCCTGCTGCCGGTCCCAGTACGCCGGGGCCTGTCCCAGATTATCCGCCCGCTTTACCAGAATCAGGCGGCGCAGGTCCGCCTCCCCCAGAATCCGCAGGGCCCGCCGGATGGACTTGTCCGTCCGGGGGATGTCCTTGTCGTGCCACTCCACCAGCCGGACCACGGTCTCCCGGAAAGCCGTGCCGCATTTCAGCCGCCGGAGCATCTTATCCCCCAAATCACGGCTGACGGCGGGGTGGCCGTAGAAATGGCCCACGCCCTTTTCATCCAGGGTAAAGCAGGCGGGCTTCCCCACGTCGTGGAGGAGCATGGCACAGCGGAGGACCACGTCACCCGGCACGGCGTCCAGGGCGTGGAGGGTGTGCTCCCACACGTCGTAGCAGTGGTGGCGGTTCCGCTGGCCGAAGCCCACCATGGGGAGGAGCTCCGGCCAGAAGACGCCGAAAACCTCCGGGTATCCCCGCAGCACCGCCGCCGCCCCCTCTCCCGGCAGAAGCTTAAAGAATTCCACCTGAATCCGCTCCGCCGCGATGTCCCGCAGCCCCTCCCGGTTCCGGCGGACAGCCGCCGCCGTCCCAGGCTCGATTTCCAGCCCCAGCGCCGCCGCAAACCGGAGGCCCCGGAGAATCCGCAGGGCGTCCTCTTGGAACCGGCGGTCCGGGTCCCCCACGCAGCGGAGAATTCCCCGGCGCAGATCCTCCCTTCCGCCGAAGGGGTCCCGGAGCTCGCCCCGGAGGTTCCGGGCCATGGCGTTGACCGTGAAATCCCGCCGGGCCAGGTCTTCCCCGATGGAACGCGTAAAGGTCACGGACTCCGGGCGGCGGTGGTCCCGGTACACGCCGTCCACCCGGTAGGTGGTGACCTCCACCGGGCCGCCGGGCGTTTTCACGGTGACGGTGCCGTGCTTCAGCCCCGTGGGCTCCGCCCGGGAACCGAACACCGCCAGGGTTTCCTCCGGCCGGGCGGAGGCGGCCACGTCCCAGTCCTCCGGTCTCCGGCCCGAGAGGGCGTCCCGGACGCAGCCGCCTACGCACCAGGCCTCGTGGCCCGCCGCTTCCAACGTTTTCAGGACCGCCTGTACATTCTCCGGGATATCCACAGGTTTTGCCCCCTTTCGCCGTTGCATTTCTTTGCTTCTTATATTATAATAAACAAATTGTGAGGATACAATCTTTTTTAAGTTCCGTTTTCTGGAAAGGAAGCTGAGTTCCATGATGCATAACGAAAAACCCATCAGCGACTTCTTTGTCCCCGGCACCCGGGCCCATCTGGTGGGCATCGGGGGCGTGTCCATGTGCCCCCTGGCGGAGGTCCTGCGGGACAAGGGGCTTGTCATTCAGGGCTCCGACATGTCGGAGAGCGATACCGTGCAGCACCTGCGGTCCCTGGGCATCCCCGTGGCCGTGGGGCACAACGCCGACAACCTGGGGGACTGCGACCTGGTGATCCGCACCGCCGCCGTCCACGACGGCAACCCGGAAATCGCCGGGGCCGTCGCCCGGGGCATCCCTGTCTATGAGCGGGCCCAGGCCTGGGGGGCCATCATGCGGCACTATCCCAACGCCCTCTGCGTGGCCGGGACCCACGGGAAGACCACCACCACCTCCATGTGCACCCACGTCTTCATGGCGGCGGAGGCGGACCCCACGGTGATGATCGGCGGCACCCTGCCCCTGCTCCGCTCCGGCTACCGGGTGGGCCAGGGGGACACCATCATTCTGGAGTCCTGCGAGTACTGCAACAGCTTCCTCAGCTTCTACCCCACCGTGGCGGTGATTTTGAACGTAGAGGCGGACCACCTGGACTTCTTCAAGGACCTGGAGGACATCAAGCGCTCCTTCCGCCGCTTCGCGGAGCTGGTGCCCGCCGGGGGCCATGTGATTGTCAACGCGGACAACGCCGGGGCGCGGGACGTGGCCCAGGGCCTGGAGGCCTTTACCTTCGGCCTGGAGCCGGGGGCGGAGTGCACCGCCGTGAACCTCCGGGAGGACAAGGGCCGCCCGGTCTTCGACATCCACGTTCACGGGAAGTTTTACGCCCACGCGGAGCTGCGGGTCTATGGGCGGCACAACGTGTCCAACGCCCTGGCGGCGGCCTCCGCGGCCTACGTGCTGGGCCTCCCCGGCCGGGCGGTGGAACAGGGCCTGGCGTCCTTCACCGGCGCGGGGCGGCGCTTTGAGTACAAGGGGACCTTCCAGGGCGCGGAGATTTACGACGACTACGCCCACCACCCCGACGAGCTCCACGCCCTGCTGACCACCGCCAAGGGCCTGGGCTACCGGCGGCTCATCGTGGCCTTCCAGCCCCACACCTACTCCCGGACCGCCAAGCTTTTCGACCGCTTTGTGGAGGAGCTGAAGCTGGCGGACGTGGTGGTGCTGGCGGAGATCTACGCCGCCCGGGAGCAGAACATCCTGGGCATCTCCTCGGCGGACCTGGCCCGTGAAATTCCCGGCTCCGTCTACTGCTCTACCCTGGACAAGACGGCGGAGGCCGTCCGGCGGCTGGCCGGGCCCGGGGATTTGATTCTGACCGTCGGCGCGGGGGATATTTACCGGGCCGGAGAAAAGCTCTTGGCAAAGGACTGATAAACGATGGAACTTTCACCCTTATATCACAACGCCCGGCCGGAGGGGGAGCTGCTGCCCCAGGAGGCGGCGGCCTTCGCCCTGCTGGAGGAGCTGGGCGTGGACTACGTCCGGGTGTCCGGCGAACCCGCCGACACCATGGAGAAGTGCGCCGCCGTCAGCGAGGTCCTGGGCGTGCCCATCTGCAAGAATCTCTTTCTCTGCAACCGGCAAAAGACGCAGTTTTACCTGCTGCTCATGGGGCCGGATAAGCCCTTTCACACCAAGGACCTGTCCCATCAGATCGGCTCCGCCCGGCTGTCCTTCGCGCCGGAGGAGAGCCTTTGGGAGCTGCTCCACTGCACTCCCGGCTCCGCCACGGTGCTGGGTCTGATGAACGATACGGAGCACCGGGTCCGTCTCCTCATGGAGCGGGAGGTCCATGAGGCGGAGTACCTGAGCTGCCACCCCTGCATCTGCACCAGCAGCCTGAAGCTGAAGACGGCGGAGGTGCTGGAAAAGCTCCTCCCTCACACGGGGCACACGGTCACCGTGGTGGACCTGTAAATAGCCCATAAAAGCAAACACAGCGCGTGGCCGGTCCGGTCACGCGCTGTGCTTTTATGTAGGATCAAATTCTACGGTCTCCAGGATGCCGGGGATTTCCGCCCGCATCCGGTCATATTCGTCCGAAAGCTCCGTTATTTCAGAATTGTACTGCACGTCCGTGGGACCTGCGGAAATAAGGGCCGCCCCTTCCTTCTCCACCACCACGCTCGGGCCGTCCATATACCCAAATTCCGGCGAATCAAGGTCGGCCGGGCTTTCCGCGGTAACCAGGAAGAACACCAGACCGCCATAGTCCTGCTTGGAAGCCTTCTGATAAAAGGACAGGCTCGTCCCGTCGTTTTCGACCACGCACGCATCCTTCCACTCTTTCGGGAGGGTCAGCCGCACGCGCCAGCCGTCTATCGTCTCGTCCACGAGGACCCTGTCCGGGGCGCTTGTTCGGACTACCTCCATTGTCTCCATTTCCCCGTCCCCATCCTTGAAGAACCGCGCCCAGGGCCCATTGTCCTTGAGCTCCTCGAGTTTGCCGATTTGGCCCTTGATCGCCTCCAGCGGTACCTCCCAGGACGCTTTCAGGTACGGCGCCGCGCGGCCTTCCGGCGCGGGGCTCAAAAACATTCCCCCCACCACCAGGGCAATCGAGACCAGGACGCAGAGGAGCGCCGGGAGCAGGGAATCAAAATTAGCCACCCGGATAACCAGCCAAATCACGGACGCCAAGAGCGCCGCCAGTCCAATCAGGCCGATGATGCCGAACACCCCGGCCAATATGCTGAACTTGATCAGCAGCGCCTCCATACGCAATCCCTCCCGTATCCTCCGCAAACCCCGCGCCAGGCGAACGCCGCTGCGGGCTTTTCGAGCTTTCTCTCTTATAAATATGATATCGTCCTTTCCCCGGAATGTCAAGGTCTTTCCTTCCCCGGCCCGCGGAAACGAAAGGGCGCGCCTCCCGGAGCTCTCAGGGAGGCGCGCCTTTATTCGATTCACGCGGCTCTAAGGCTTTGCTCAGGTTTCCTTAATCGCCGCCTGGGCAGCCGCCAGACGGGCGATGGGCACGCGGAAGGGGGAGCAGGACACATAGTCCAGCCCGGTGCGGTGGCAGAACTCCACGCTGGAGGGATCGCCGCCGTGCTCGCCGCAGATGCCCAGGTGCAAATCGGGATTCGCGCCCCGGCCCAGCTTCGCCGCCATCTCCACCAGACGGCCCACGCCGGTCTGGTCCAGCTTGGCAAACGGGTCGTTCTCATAGATCTTCCGGTCATAGTAGGCGTCCAGGAACTTCCCGGCGTCGTCGCGGGAGAAGCCGAAGGTCATCTGGGTCAGGTCGTTGGTGCCGAAGGAGAAGAATCCGGCCTCCTTGGCAATCTCGTCGGCGGTGATGGCCGCGCGGGGGATTTCGATCATGGTGCCCACCAGGTACTTCATGTCGGACCCGGCTTCCTTGATGATGGCGTCGGCGGTCTCTACCACCACGCCCTTGACATATTTCAGCTCCTTGACCTCGCCCACCAGGGGAATCATGATCTCGGGGACCATCTTCCAGTCGGGATGCGCGGCCTGGACCTTGAGGGCGGCCTTGATAACGGCCCGGGTCTGCATGGCGGCGATCTCGGGATAGGTAACCGCCAGGCGGCAGCCGCGGTGGCCCATCATGGGGTTGAACTCATGGAGCCCGGCGATGATGGCCTTGATATCCTCCACGGTCTTGCCCATATCCTGGGCCAGCTTGGCGATGTCGGCCTCCTCAGTGGGGACGAACTCATGCAGGGGGGGATCCAGGAAGCGGATGGTGACGGGGCAGCCCTCCATGGCCTCGTAGATGCCCTCGAAGTCGCTCTGCTGCATGGGCTCTAGGCGGGCCAGGGCCTTCTCCCGCTGCTCCAGGGTGTCGGAGCAGATCATCTCCCGGATGGCGGGGATGCGGTCCTCATTGAAGAACATGTGCTCGGTGCGGCACAGGCCGATGCCCTGGGCGCCGAACTTCCGGGCCTGGGCGGCGTCGTGGGGCGTGTCGGCGTTGGTGCGGACCTGGAGGCGGCGGTACTTGTCCGCCCAGCCCATGACCCGGCCGAACTCGCCGCCGATGACGGCGTCCACAGTGGGGATGGCTCCGTCGTAAATCTTGCCGGTGGAGCCGTCCAGGCTCAGCCAGTCGCCCTCGTGATAGGTCTTTCCGGCCAGCTCAAACTTCTTGTTTTCCTCGTCCATCTTGATCTCGCCGCAGCCGGAGACGCAGCACTTGCCCATACCCCGGGCCACCACGGCGGCGTGGGAGGTCATGCCGCCGCGAACGGTCAGGATGCCCTGGGCGGCCTTCATGCCCTCGATGTCCTCGGGAGAGGTCTCCAGGCGGACCAGGACCACCTTCTCGCCCCGGGCGGCCCACTCCTTGGCCTCTTCGGCGGTGAAGACGATCTTGCCGCTGGCGGCTCCCGGAGAAGCGCCCAGGGCGTGGCCCACCACGGGGGCGGCCTTCAGGGCCTCGCCGTCAAACTGGGGATGCAGCAGGGTGTCCAGGGACCGGGGCTCGATCATGGCCACGGCCTTCTTTTCGTCAATCATGCCCTCGTCCACCAGGTCGCAGGCGATTTTCAAGGCGGCGGCGGGGGTGCGCTTGCCGTTGCGGGTCTGGAGCATGTACAGCTTCCCGGCCTCCACGGTGAACTCCATGTCCTGCATATCCCGGTAGTGGTCCTCCAGGATCTTGCAGACGTTCTCGAACTGGCCGAAGGCCTCGGGGAACTTCTCCGCCATCTGGCTGATGGGCATGGGAGTCCGGACGCCGGCCACCACGTCCTCGCCCTGGGCGTTGGTCAAAAATTCGCCGAAGAGCTTCTTCTCGCCGGTGGCGGGGTTCCGGGTGAAGGCAACGCCGGTGCCGCAGTCGTCGCCCATGTTGCCGAAGGCCATGGACTGGACGTTGACGGCGGTGCCCCAGGAGTAGGGAATGTCGTTGTCCCGGCGGTAAACGTTTGCACGGGGGTTGTCCCAGGAGCGGAACACGGCCTTGATGGCGCCCATCAGCTGCTCCTTGGGGTCGGAGGGGAAGTCCACGCCCAGCTTGGCCTTATACTCGGCCTTGAACTGGCCCGCCAGCTCCTGGAGATCCTCGGCGGTCAGGTCCACATCCTGGGTGACGCCCTTCTTTTCCTTCATTTCGTCAATGAGCTGCTCGAAGTACTTCTTGCCCACTTCCATAACGACGTCGGAGTACATCTGGATAAAGCGGCGATAGCAGTCCCAGGCCCAGCGGGGGTTGCCGGACTTGCGGATCAGCACCTGAACCACGTCCTCGTTGAGGCCTAAGTTCAGGATGGTATCCATCATGCCGGGCATGGAGGCCCGGGCGCCGGAGCGGACGGAGACCAGCAGGGGGTTCTCCAGGTCGCCGAACTTCTTCCCGGTGATTTCCTCCATCTTGGTGATATACTCCATGATTTCGGCCATAATGGAGTCGTTGATTTTCTGGCCGTCCTCGTAATACTGGGTGCAGGCCTCGGTGGTGATGGTGAAGCCCTGGGGGACAGGCAGGCCGATGTTGGTCATCTCGGCCAGGTTCGCGCCCTTGCCGCCCAGCAGCTCCCGCATGTTGGCGTTGCCTTCGGTGAACAGGTAGCAGTACTTTTTGCTCATTTTCATTCCTCCGTTATTTTTAGCGTTCGCTGGGCGGCGGTGCCCGCCGTCCGCTTGGCAAACGTTTGCCTAAATGCCTTACCATTATAATCGTTCATTTTCTGGAAAGCAATACATAAATAGCATAAGAAATCACCGGACATTTGAAACAATCTGCCCAAAATTAATAAGAGGGGCAGCTCCCGCCGGCTCCGGGCGGGAAAAAACCGGGCCCCCGGGTACTCCGGGGGCCTCGGCTCTCAATATGGTTTTGCGCTTTGGAGGGGGATCAGAGGTCCACGGACTTGATGGCCTGCTCCTTGATGCCGTGCTTTTCGGCGTAGCCCGTGAGGATCAGGGTCAGGGCGCCGTCGCCGGTGACGTTGCAGGCGGTGCCGAAGCTGTCCTGGAGGGCGAAGATGGCCAGCATCAGGGCGGTGCCGTCGCCGTCGAAGCCCAGGACGCCGGTGATGAGGCCCAGGGAGGCCATAACCGTGCCGCCGGGGACGCCGGGGGCGCCGATGGCGAAGATGCCCAGCAGGAGGATGAAGAGGATCATGTTGCCCACGCTGGGGAGCTCGCCGTAGAGGACCTTGGAGACGATCATGATGAAGAAGGTCTCCGTGAGGGCGGAGCCGCAGAGGTGGATGTTGGCGAACAGGGGAATGCCGAACTCCACCATGTCGGAGCGGAGGCTCTTGCTCTTCCGGGCGCAGTCCAGGGCCACGGCCAGGGTGGCGGCGGAGGACATGGTGCCCACGGCGGTGAGGTAGGCGGGGCCGTAGTGCTTCACCACCTCAATGGAGCTGCGGCCGGAGTACACACCGGCAAAGCCGTACAGCGCGGCCATCCAGATGTAGTGGCCCGCCATGACGATGACGATGGCCAGCAGGAAGGCGGGGAACTGCTTGGTGATGGTGCCGTCATAGCTGAGGCCGCAGAAGGTCAGGGCGATGAAGAAGGGCAGAACAGGGATGACGACCTTCTTCACAACGCTCAGGACGATGTTCTGGAACTCCTGGAGAACGGCGGTGATGGTCCTGGCCTTGGTCCACACGGCGGCAAGGCCGATCAGGACGGAGAACACCAGGGCGCTCATGACGGGCATGATCTGGGGAATGTCCAGCTGGAAGGCCACGCCCGGCAGCTCCTTCAATCCCTCCATGCTGGAGGCGATGGGCAGGAAGGGCACCAGGACATAGCCCGCGATCATGGACATCAGGGTAGCCAGGACGGTGCTGGCGTAGGCCACAATGATGGCCACCATCAGCATCCGGGTGGCGTTGGAGCCCATCTTGGTGATGGACGGGGCGATGAAGCCGATGACGATCAGGGGCACGCAGAACATGATGAGCTGGTTCAGGACATACTTCAGGGTAACCACGATGGTCATGACGCTCTCGGGCAGGAACAGTCCGCAGACGATGCCGACGGCGATGCCGATCAGCAGCTTCAGGGGGAGGCTCATGCCCTTTTTCTCAGCGGCCATAAGGATTCCTCTCTTTCTTGTGTTGAAACACATTTAAATTCCGCTCCGCGGTCTTCTTCCAGCATACGCGCGGCGGAGCCTGCGCATGCGCACGCCGGGTGGAAGCGAAGTCCTTACGCCTTGGGGGGCTGGCCGGTCATGATGCGGATGATCTCCCGGTCCGTCTCCCGCATGCCCAGGCGGCCCAGGCGGCCGATGTTGGCGATGGTGTTTTCCACGCCCTTGGAGACGATGCCCTCCCCGCCCCGGAACTGCTGCTCGCTGCGGTACATGTTGTACCCCAGGAGGCCCGCGTCCACGGCGGCGGCGATTTTGGCGGCGCAGGAGGGCTTGGCCCCGTCGCAGATCATGCCGGAAATCGTCGCCAGGGCGTTGACCAGGGTGTGGGCGATCTCCTCATAGCCCCCGCCGTTCAGCCAGGCGATGGCGGCGCCGGAGGCGCACCCGGCGCTGACGGCCCCGCAGTAGGCGCTGAGCCGCCCGATGCCGGTCTTCATGTGAATGGTCAGAAGGTCGCTGAGGGTGACGGCCCGGAGGGTTTTCTCCTCGTCCGCCCCCAGGTGCTTCGCGTACTCGATGACGGGAACCGAGGCGGTGATGCCCTGGTTTCCGCTGCCGGAGACGATGATAACCGGCATCTCGCAGCCGCTCATCCGGGCGTCGGACCCGGCGGCGGCCATGGCCCGGGCGCGAATCTTGATGTCGTCGCCGTAGTGCTCCCGGAGGACCTTGCCGATGTTGGCCCCCCAGGGGTTTTTCATACCCTCCTGGGCGATGGCGTAGTTGTAGTCGATCTGCCGCTGGACGATTTCCCGCACGTCCTCGATATCGCAGGTGTCCGCAAAGTCCACAATGGCCTCCACAGACATGCAGCTGCGGTCCGTCAGGCCCCCGGCCGCGTCCTGGGACACCACGGCTCCCGCCTCCAGCAGGGTCTCGCCGTTCTTTTCAATCAGGACGATGTTGGTGTGGTAGTCCGCGATGCGCAGGCGTACCGTGTCCTCCCCGGCGGTGAGAGTGACGATGATGTCAAACACCACGTCCCCCGGCGCGGGGGCCACCCGGACCTCATGGCTCGCCAGATAGGCCTTGATCGCTTCTTTCTGTGCGTCCGTCACCTGGGAGATAACCTCCAGGATCTTTCCCGCGTCTCCCGCCACCGCGCCGGCGGCGGCGGACGCCTCGATGCCCTTCAGCCCTCCGGTGTTGGGCACCACCACGCTTTTGACGTTTTTGATGATGTTTCCGCTGGCCTCCACCAGGATCTTCTCCGGCAGGCGGCCCAGAACCTCCCGTGCCTTGGCCGCGCCGTAGGCGATTGCAATGGGCTCGGTACAGCCCATGGCGGGCACCAGCTCCTCCCGCAGGATCTGCACAAAATGGTGATAGCGCTGATCGGTTTGATTCACGTTTCTCCTCCTTTCTTTTCCTTCCCTTTCTTAGTTTGGGGCCCCCGCCGGCAAAGCCGCTGGAAGCCCCCGCCGTTTTCTGAAAACAGCTATGTTGACCATACCATTTTTGGGAAGATTTGTCAAGGAAAGCCGCCCTTTTTTCCCTCTTTCCGGGCCCTTCCAAAGTCCTGTTGACATTTCTTCCCGGATGTCCCATAATGGCAGAAGATTAACATGGGAGGACGTGCTTATGAAAACCATCCTCGGCATCGACATCGGCGGTACCACGACGAAAATCGTGGGCCTTGACTATGCCGGAACCCTCCTCTCCACCCTCCGGGTTCAGGCGGGAGATCCACTGACCAGTCTCTACGGCGCTTTCGGAAGCTATCTCTCCGGAAACGGGCTCACCCTGGCGGATGTGGAGCGGGTGGTCCTCACCGGCGTGGGGGCCTCCTACGTGCAGGGGGACATCTACGGCCTGCCCACCTGCGTGGTGGACGAGTTTTCCGCCAGCGGCACCGGCGCCCTGGCCATGAGCGGGCAGGACAAGGCCGTCGTCGCCACCATGGGCACCGGCACCGCCTTTCTCTTCGCGGAAAAGGGCCGGGGCGTCCGGCATCTCTGCGGCAGCGGCATCGGCGGCGGCACCCTGGGGGGCCTTTGCCGGAAGCTGGTGGACATGGAGCGCTTCGGCCAGATCAAGAAGCTGGCGGAGCAGGGGGATCTGGGCAAGGTGGACCTGACCATCCGGGACATCACGCCGGACCCCGCCGCCACCCTGGACCCCACCCTCACCGCCGCCAACTTCGGCAACCTCTCCGAGGACGCCACCCCCGCCGACCTGGCCGCCGGAGCGGTGAACCTGGTGCTCCAGGCCATCGGCACCATGACGGTGCTGGCCTGCCGGTGCTGCGGGGCGGACACGGTGGTCCTCACCGGCTCCGTCACCACGCTGTCCCAGGCCCAGCCCAACTTCGAGAACTTCCAGCGGCTCTACGGCATCCGCTACGTCATCCCGGAGCGGGCCACCTTCGCAACGGCCATCGGCGCGGGGCTCTACAGCCTGGAACAAAAGGCGGTGGGGTGATGGACCTGGAAGCCCTGCGCCTGGCGGAGGCCTTCTTCGCCCAAAAGCCCCAGGCCCTGCCCTCTGTCCGTTCCTTCCTCCTGGGGGCCCTGGAGCGCTGGCCGGAGACAGAGATCGTCACCCAGAAATCCCAGGTGGGCCTCCGGGACCCCCGGCCCTACTGCGCCCTGACGGCCCCGGGGAAGCGCGTCAAGGGCAGGCCCGCCCCCGGGGCCCTGCTGTCCCTGTTCCTCCCCCGGCCTCTGGAGACGGACCTCCTCCTTATGGCGGTGGAGGCGTATCCCGGGCGGTTCACCAACCATCTGATTCTCCCGGAGGCTCCGGAGGCTTTCCCCCCGTCCCTTTGGGACTGGACCGGCGAGGCCCGGCGTTTTCGCTGCGGAAAGGATTGAGAAGGACTCTTGCAAAATCCGGCAAACCGGGGTAACATAGAGACGGATATTACCGGGCGGCGCGCCCGAAGGACAGGAGAACACAACCATGAAACTCTCTCTGGTAATTATGGCGGCGGGCTTGGGCTCCCGCTACGGCGGCAGCAAGCAGGTGGACGGCATCGGTCCCCACGGGGAAATTCTCATGGAATACTCCATCCACGACGCCCTCCGGGCGGGCTTCGGCAAGGTGGTGTTCATCATCAAGCCGGAGATGCGGGAGATGATGGAGGCGCGCTGCGGCTATCTCCGCCGCCGGACCACACCGGACGGCAGCCCCGTGGAGGTGGAATACGTCTTTCAGGACTTCTCCTCCATTCCCGCGTTTTACCCCATCCCGGCGGAGAGAACCCGGCCCTTCGGCACGGTCCACGCCCTGCTCTGCGCGGAGGGCACGGTGCGGGAACCCTGCTGCGTCATCAACGCCGACGACTTCTACGGCTTCGACGCTTACCGCCAGATGGCGCAGGCCCTGCGCCGCCTGCCGGAGGAGGGCCGCGCCGCCATGGTGGGCTATCTTTTGAAAAACACCGCCAGCCTTCACGGCACCGTCACCCGCGGGCTGTGCGCCGGGCGGGAGGGCATTCTGGAAAGCGTCCGGGAAACCCGGAACATCCAGCTCTACCCGGACGGCTCCCTCCGGGACCTGGGGACGGGCCGGGACCTGGACCCGGACGCGGTGGTGTCCATGAATTTCTGGGGGTTCATGCCCTCCATCTTCTCCGTCCTCCGGCGGGACTTCGAGGACTTCCTCCGCGCCGCCGGAGACGATCTCCGGGCCGAGCGGCTTTTGCCCGAGATGGTGGACGAGCAGCTCCGCCGGGGAGCGTTGGAGGTCTCCCTCCTCTCCTCCGCCGGGCAGTGGTTCGGCATGACCTACCGGGAGGACCGGGAGGCCGTGGCCCAGGCCCTGCTGCGGCTCCACGAGAGCGGGGAATACCCGCGGAGCCTTCGGGACTGACCGCGGCATATTCGGCGGCGGCCCCGTGTATACTGGATAGGATTGGAAAGACGGAGACATTTTGTCACCAAAATTTTAACAAATTGTTTCGACTTTTTTCGATGGTTTTCGCGTATAATAAAAGAGAGGCTTTCCCGCACCACGGCGGGATGACGATAGATGAGGAAGGGATACGTTTATGGAGGGAAAACGGGAACGGGTCCGCAGGCGCCGCCTGCCCGGCGTCATGGCCGCCCTGGCGGCGGCCACGCTGCTGCTGACCACCGGCGCGTCCGGCGGCACGGCGGTGAGCTCCCCGCTGGCGGAGGCGGCGGAGCCGGTGCCATACAAGGCGGCCCCCGCCGCCGGGAAAATCGGAACGGGAACGGAGGCCAGGGCCAAGGCCCTGCCGGAGGAGACAGAGTCCCTGCCCTGCCCCCTGCCGGAAACGGAGGCGGTGGAGGATACATATTTTGACGGCGCCGTCTTCCTGGGGGACTCCCGGACGGAAGGATTGTCCCTCTACAGCGGCTTGAAGACCGGGTATTTCTACACCGCCGTGGGGGCTACGGTGGAGTCCGTCTTCTCGAAGAAGAATTTTGAGACAGAGGGCGGGGAAAAGGTCCCCCTGCTGGACGCGGTGGCGGAGCAGGACTGTGACAAGATCTACATCATGCTGGGCATCAACGAGCTGGGCTGGAGCAAGGTCAAAACCTTCCACGACCAGTATGCCAAGCTTGTCGACCGGGTCCGGGCGGACCACCCGGAGGCGAAAATCGTCCTCCAGTCCATTCCCCCCGTCAGCGCCAAGCAGGAGGCCAAAAAAACCTACGTCAACAACGCCCGCATTGCCGAATACAACGGGGTCATCCAAGCCCTGGCGGAGGAAAAGGAATGCTATTTCCTGGATGTGGCGGCCTGCCTCACCGGCGGGGACGGCCTTTTGCCCAAGGACTTAAACTTCGACGGCATCCACTTGAACCCCGCCGGGTGCAAGGTCTGGCTGAACTATCTGCGGACCCACAGCCTGGAGGAGGAGGCCATCGCCGCCGCCATGAAGAAGGACTGAAGGGGCTCCACGCACGTCAAAAAGGCAGAGACGATTCGTCTCTGCCTTTTTTCCGTCTTAAAACGCCGGGGCCGCCGTCACACCACAGCCTTGGCCCGTCTTCCCAGCCGCTCCGGGACGGGACGCTCCGCCGCGGCCCGGCGGGGCGCTTCCTCTGTCTCCGCCGCCCGCTCCGCCAGGCGCTCCCGGGCCACCGCCAGCATCAGCTTGATGCGGTTTTCCTGGTTCACCCGGGTGGCGCTGGGGTCGTAGTCAATGGGGGTGATGTTGGCCTGGGGATAGAGCTCCCGGATTTTGTTGATCATGCCCTTGCCGCAGATATGGTTGGGCAGGCACCCGAAGGGCTGGGCGCAGACGATGTTTTCATACCCCGCCCGGACCAGCTCGATCATCTCCGCCGTGAGGAGCCAGCCCTCCCCCATCTTGTCCCCGGTGCTGATCACCCCGTCGGTGAGCTTGATGAGCTCCCGGAACGGCAGGGGCGCGTGGTAGCCGTTGTCCTTCAAAACCTTGATAACCACGCTCTCCATTCCCTCGATGTACTTAAGCACAAAATCGGATACGTGCTTTTCCAGGAAGGTCCCGCCGTAGAGCCGGGCGGTCTCCGAGGGGTTGTAGGCACAGTACTGCACAAAGCCCATCAGCCCCGGCAGGTTCACCTCGCAGTCCTGGGAGGCCAGGAACCGCTCCAGGTCGTTATTCCCCAGGGGGGAGTATTTGACGTAGATCTCACCGACCACGCCCACCTTCACCTTGGGGACCCGGCGGACGGAGATGGCGGCAAATTCCCGGGCAATGACGGGCATGGCCCCCTTCATCTCCCGGTTGGTCCAGCCCTTGTTCTCATGAATCCAGCCGCAGATGGTATCCAGCCACTTCTCCTGCAGCCGCTCCGCGTCCCCTTTTCGGACCTCGTAGGGCTCCGTCTGGGCCCGGAGGGCCACCAGCAGATCGCCGTAGTAGATCACCGCCAGCAGCTTGCGCAGAAGATCCAGGGTCATGGGGAAGCCGGAGTCCTTCTCCAGGCCGGAGAAGTTCAGGCTCACCACCGGCACCTGGGGATAGCCCGCCTTCACCAGGGCTTTTCTCAGCAGGTGGATGTAGTTGGAGGCCCGGCAGCCTCCGCCGGTCTGGGTGATGATGAGGGCGGTATGATCCAGGTCGTACCGCCCGGAGGCCAGGGCGTCCAGGAACTGGCCGATCACCAGCAGGGCCGGGTAGCAGGTGTCGTTATGTACGTACTTAAGCCCCAGCTCGCTGACCTGACTGCCGCAGTTCTCCAGCAGCTCGCAGGTGTAGCCCGCCTGCTCCATGACGGCCGCCAGGATGCGGAACTGCACCGGGGCCATGTTGGGGATGAGAATCTTGTGGGTCTTCTTCATCTCCGGTGTAAATTTGGGATAGTTCAAGGCTTCCATCGTGCTCTCACTCCTTTTCATCCAAAGCGGCGAAGAGGCTCCGCAGGCGGATGCGCACCGCGCCCAGGTTGGTGATCTCGTCAATCTTCAATTCCGTGTACAGCTTTCCCCCGGCCTGTAAAATGGCCTGGGTCTCGTCGGTGGTGATGGCGTCCACGCCGCAGCCGAAGCTGACCAGCTGCACCAAATCGCAGTCTTGGTGTTCGCAGCAGTACCGGGCGGCGGCGTAGAGCCGGGAGTGGTAGGTCCACTGGTTCAAAACCGTGGTGGGGAATTTGTCCACCAGGCCGGAAACGGAATCCTCCGTCACCACCGCCGCGCCGAAGCGGGTAATCAGGGTGTCGATGCCGTGGTTGACCTCCGGGTCCACATGGTAGGGCCGTCCCGCCAGGACGATGACGCGCCGTCCCTCCGCCCGGGCCTGATTCATAATCCGGGCCCCTTCCCTGCGGATCTCCGCCATGTGGTGGGCGTACTCGGCGTAAGCCGCGTCCCCGGCCTCCCGGATCTCGGACCTCGAAATGCCGGGGAAATACCGCTGGAGGATGTTGTAGATTTTTTTGGCGAAGTCCTTGGGCCGGTGGAGGCCCACGTAGTCATAGATAAATTTCGTGTCCTTGATTTCCGGGCAGTTCCCGGCAATGACCTCCGGGTAGTAGGCCACCACGGGGCAGTTGTAGTGGTTGTCCCCCAGGCCCTCGTCCAGGTTGTAGGTCATGCAGGGATAAAAAACGGCGTCCAGGCCCAGCTTGGAGAGGAACTGGATGTGCCCGTGGGCCAGCTTGGCCGGGAAGCAGGCGGTGTCGCTGGGAATGGTGGCCTGGCCCTTGAGGTAAAGATCCCGGCTGGAAAGGGGGCTGTGGTACACGGCAAAGCCCAGCTTGGTGAAGAAGGTGTGCCAGAAGGGCAGCAGTTCCCACATATTGAGGCACAGGGGAATCCCGATCTTCCCCCGCTTTCCGGGAACGGGCTTGTAGCCCAGGATCAGCTTCCGTTTGTAAGCGTACAGGTTCCGCTCTCCGCTGTCAGCCTTTCCGGTGACGGGGCGGTCGCAGCGGTTGCCGCTGATGAAAGTCTCTCCCCCCGCGAAGGTGTTAACGGTGAGCTGGCAGTTGTTGCCGCAGAGGCCGCACACCCGGCTCTCCGTCTCCTGGGTGAAGTTCGCCAGGGCCTCCCGGCTCAAAAGGGCGCTCACCTTCCCCGGAACGGCCTTGCTCCGGCCGTAAAGGGCCGCGCCGAAGGCCCCCATGAGCCCGGCGATATCCGGGCGGATAACCTCCACCCCCATCTCCTTTTCAAAGGCCCGGAGCACCGCCTCGTTGTAGAAGGTGCCCCCCTGAACCACCACGTTCCTGCCCAGCTCCTCGGGGCTGGCGGCCCGGATGACCTTATAAATGGCGTTTTTCACCACGGAGATGGAGAGGCCCGCCGAGATGTTCTCCACGCTGGCCCCGTCCTTCTGGGCCTGCTTCACGCTGGAGTTCATGAAGACGGTGCAGCGGCTTCCCAGGTCCACAGGCCGGTCCGCGAAGAGGCCCAGTTGGGCAAAGTCCTTCACGTCGTGGCCCAGGGCCTGGGCGAAGGTCTGGAGGAAGCTGCCGCAGCCGGAGGAACAGGCTTCATTTAAAAAGATGTTGCTGATGGCCCCGTCCTCGATTTTAAAGCACTTCATATCCTGCCCGCCGATGTCGATGATAAAATCCACATTGGGCAGGAAATGCCTTGCGGCGGTGAAATGGGCCACGGTTTCCACCACGCCGTAGTCGCCGTGGAAGGCGTTTTTCGCCAGTTCCTCGCCGTAGCCGGTGGTGGTAACGGAGGCCACCTGCAAGGCCGGATGCTCGTCGTAAAGCTGCTGGAGCACGCCCCGGATCAGGGGCACGGGATTGCCAAGATTAGGCCGGTAGTCCGTAAACAGCAGCCGGGCCTCCTGGTCGATGACCGCCACCTTGACGGTGGTGGACCCGGAGTCGATGCCGATGTGGACCGGGGCGGCGTAGTCCGGGCCGAAGGGGGCCCGGGCAACCTTCGCCCTGGCGTGGCGGGCCTGGAAGGCCGCGTATTCCTCCCGGGTCTCAAACAGCGGCGGCTGGCTCCGGTAAGTCTCGGAGGCCCCCCGCTCCCGGAGGCGGTCTGCCAGCGCGCTTAAATCGAAGCTTTGGTCGGCATAGAACGCCGCGCCCAGGGCCACAAACAGAAGGCTGTTCTCCGGGCAGGTCCCGGCGACGCCTAAGGTTTTGTCAAAGCTCTCCCGGAGGCACTTGGAAAAGGTCAACGGCCCGCCGAGATACAGGACGTTTCCCTTGATGGGCCGCCCCTGGGCCAGGCCCGCGATGGTCTGGTTCACCACCGCCTGATAGATGCTGGCGGCGATGTCCGTGGCCCGCGCCCCCTGGTTGATGAGGGGCTGCACGTCGCTTTTGGCGAAGACGCCGCAGCGGGAGGCAATGGTGTAGGTCTTTTCCGCCGTCTGTGCGGCCAGATCCATCTCGTCGGCGGTCATTTTCAGCAGGGTCGCCATCTGGTCGATGAACGCCCCGGTGCCCCCGGCGCAGGAGCCGTTCATGCGGACCTCCATGCCGCCGGTGAGGAAGAGGATCTTCGCGTCCTCGCCCCCCAGCTCTATTACCACATCGGTGCCCGGGACCAGCCGCCCCGCGGCCACCCGGGTGGCGAAGACCTCCTGAACAAAAGGCACGCCCACGCTCTCCGCCATGCCCATTCCAGCGGAGCCGGAAATGGCCAGCTCCGCCCTTCCGGACGGGACATACTGCCCGGCCACCCGGCGCAGCAGCTCCTCGGACTTCTCCAAAATATGGCTGAAGTGCCGCTCGTAGGTGCTGTATACGATGTTGTCCGCGCCGTCCAGCACCACGCATTTGATGGTGGTGGACCCCACGTCAAGGCCAATCTTCAAGCCGCGCTCCTCCTTTAGGCAAACGATTACCCGCCGTCCATCCGGCAGGAACCGCAAAGTATCATATCCTTGGTATCATACACGCTTTCGACGACTTTTTCAATCGGAAATCCCTTTCAAAACTGTAAAGAACCTGTTAAAAATGGCCTGTCCGACCGGGCTTGCGGATTCTCCGGGGACGTGCTATACTCATCTTATTCACGACGAAAGCGAGGCATGACCATGAAAACCGTACTCCTCCACTGCTGCTGCGCCCCCTGCTCGTTGAGCTGCATCGACCCCCTCCGCTCCGAGGGCGTTGAGCCCGTGGCTTTCTGGTACAACCCCAATATCCACCCCTGGAAGGAGTACCAGGCCCGGCGGGACTGCCTGCTGGAGTACGCCCCCGCCATCGGCATGGAGGTGCGGGTGCGGGAGGACTATGGCTTAAAGGAGTTCTGCCGCCAGGTGGCGGGGGACATTGACCACCGCTGTACCTACTGCTACGAGCACCGGATCGAGGGAACGGCGAAGTACGCCGCGGAGCACGGCTTTTCCTCCTTCACCACCACCCTGCTGGCCAGCCTCTACCAGGATCACGAGGGCATCGTCCAGGCTGCGGAGCAGTACGCGGCGCAGTACGGCGTGGAATTTTTCTACCGGGACTTCCGGCCCAATTTCCGGGAGGGCAACCGCCGGGCCAGGGAGCTGGGTTTTTATATGCAGAAATACTGCGGCTGCGTCTTCTCGGAGCAGGACCGTTACCAGAAGCAGATCGACCGTGACAAGGAAAAATTCCTGGAGAACTGACGCAAAAAACCGTGAAGCAAACAAAAGAACGACCGAAGGGCTTGCGCCCTTCGGTCGTTTTGGTGCGCTGAGACTTGGTTGCCGTCGCTCCGGCCCGGTTCATCACCAGACAACCAGAGCGCGCGAAAGTTCTTTGGATACTTTCTTTCAAGAAAGTATCACTTCGCGGCCTTGGCGGCCCGGATGGCTTCGGTCAGCAGCGGGGTCACCTTGAAGAGGTCGCCGCAGATGCCGTAGTCCGCAATCTCGAAGATGGGGGCCGTGTCGTTTTTGTTCACCGCAATGATGCACTCGGAGTCCTGCATGCCCGCCTTGTGCTGAATCGCGCCGGAGATGCCCAGGGCCACGTACACCTTCGGGTGCACCGTCTTGCCCGTCTGACCCACCTGATGGTCCGCGCTCAGCCAGCCGCTGTCGATGGTGGCACGGGAGCCGCCGACTACGCCGCCCAGCTCCGCCGCCAGCTCTTCCGCCAGCTTGATGCCGCCTTCAACGTCCTTAGAGATACCGCGGCCCACGGACACGATGAAGTCCGCGCCGATGAGGTCCACCAGCTTCTTCGCCGCCTTGACCACTTCCGTGACCTCGGTCTTCACATCCGCCTCGCTCAGGGAGAAGCTGGGCTTCTCGATGACGCAGGCGTCGGCCTTGGCCTGATCGAAGGGGTTCTTCTTCATGACGCCCGGGCGCACCGTCGCCATGCAGGGACGGAAGCGGGGGCAGATGATGGTGGCCATCAGGTGGCCGCCGAAGGCCGGACGGGTCATCTTCAGGTTCCGGTCCTCCATGTCCCACTTCTGGCCGTCCACGTCCAGGGTGGAAGCCTCCCGCAGGAACTGGATGTAATTAGCCACGTCGATGTCCAGGTGGGTGCAGTCAGCGCACAATCCGGTGTGCAGCCGGGCCGCGCAGCGGGGCGCCAAGTCACGGCCGATGTTCGTCGCGCCGATCAGGAACGCCTCGGGCTTCAGCTCCTCAATGACGTCGCAGATGACCTTGGCATAGGCGTCCGTGTTGTAGACGGACAGCATCGGACTCTCGCAGACATAGACCTTGTCCGCGCCGTAGCCGCCCAGCTCCTTGGCCGCGGCCTCGATGCCCTCGCCGCCCAGGAGGAGGCCGCAGAGGTTCACGCCCAGCTCGTTGGCCAGGTCCCGGCCCTTGGAAATCAGCTCGAAGTCGGTGGGCATCAGCTTGCCCTCGCGCTGCTCGCAGAAGACCCAAACGTCCTTGAAGGCAGCGATATCCGCACTGTTGAAATTAGACATATTCGTTTTATCCCCCTTCTCAGATGATGTGCTTGGCGGCCAGGATGCCCGCCAGCTTCTCGCAGGTGGCCTTGTCCGCGCCCTCCAGCATCATGCCGGCGCCCTTCTGGGGCGGGGTGAAGCTCTTGAAGATGTTGGTGGGGGAGCCTTTCAGGCCGATGGTGGTGGCGTCGATCAGGGGATCGTCCTTCAAATCGTCATAGCCATAGGTGGTCAGGGGCTTTCCGTAAGCCTCGAACACGCCGCCCACGCTCATGTAGCGGGGCTCGTTCAGCTCCTTGATGCAGGTAATCAGGCAGGGGGTCTGGGTCTTGATGGTCATATAGCCGTCTTCCAGCATCCGCTTGACGGTGACGGTATTGCCTTCTTTGGTGATGTCCGCGGCGTAGGTAATCTGGGGCAGATGCAGCTTCTCCGCCATCTGGGGACCCACCTGGGCCGTGTCGCCGTCGATGGCCTGACGGCCGCACATCACAATGTCGTCGGCATCCACGCCGATGCGGTTCACCGCCGCGGCGAGAATCTGGGAGGTGGCGTAAGTATCGGAGCCGCCGAACTCCCGGGCGGAAACCAGGATGGCCTCGTCCGCGCCCATAGCCAAGGCTTCCCGGAGCATGCCCGCCGCCGGCGGGGGACCCATGGTGACCACGACAACCTTGCAGCCCGTGGCGTCCTTCATTTTCAGGGCGGCCTCCAGGGCGTTCATATCATCGGGGTTCGTGATGGTCTGCATGGAAGCGCGGTTCAGGGTACCGTCGGGATTGACTGCGACCTTACCGGAGGTATCGGGAACCTGCTTGATGGAAACAATGATTTTCATGACCGTTTACCTCCTATCTTATTTCACGCCCAGGCGGCTGGAAATGACCATGCGCTGGACTTCGGATGTACCCTCGTAAATCTCGGTGATCTTGGCGTCGCGCATCATGCGCTCCACGGGATACTCGCGGGTGTAGCCGTAGCCGCCGAAGAGCTGGACGGCCCGGCGGGTCACGTCGGACGCGGCCTCGGCGGCGAAGAGCTTCGCCATGGAGGCGTCCATGGAATAGTCCTCGTGCAGCTGCTTCTTGCAGGCGGCGGCGTACACCAGGTACTGAGCGGCCTGCATGCGGCAGTGCATGTCGGCCAGCTGGAACTGGGTGTTCTGGAACTGGCTCAGGCGGCGGCCGAACTGGACGCGCTCCTGGGTGTACTTCACGGCCTCGTTCACCGCGCCCTCGCCCAGGCCCAGGGCCTGGGCCGCGATGCCGATACGGCCGCCGTCCAGGGTCATCATGGCGATCTTGAAGCCCTTGCCCTCTTTGCCCAGCAGGTTCTCCTTGGGAACGATGCAGTCCTCAAAGATCAAATCGCAGGTAGAGGAGCCCCGGATGCCCATTTTCTTCTCGTGCTTGCCGGTGGAGAAGCCGGGGAAGCCCTTTTCCACGATGAAGGCGGAGATGCCGTGGTTTCCCTTGGACTTGTCGGTCATGGCCATGACCACAAAGGTGTCCGCCACGTTTCCGTTGGTGATGAAGCACTTGGAGCCGTTGAGGACATAGTGGTCGCCCTCCAGGACGGCGGTGGTCTGCTGGCCGGAGGCGTCGGTGCCGGCACCGGGCTCCGTGAGGCCGAAGGCGCCGATCTTCTTGCCGCTCAGCAGGTCGGGGAGATACTTTTTCTTCTGCTCCTCGGTGCCGTGCTCAAAGATGGGGGCGCAGCACAAGGAGGTGTGGGCGGAGACGATGACGGCGGTGGTGCCGCAGACCTTGGCCAGCTCTTCCACGCACATGGCATAGGAGAGAACGTCGCCGCCGGCGCCGCCGTACTCCTTGGGGAAGTAAATGCCCATCATGCCCAGCTTTGCCATCTTCTCCACGGTCTCCATGGGGAAGCGCTCTTCCTCGTCGATCTCCTCGGCCAGGGGTTTGACCTCGTTCTCGGCGAACTCGCGGTACATCTTACGGAGCATCAGCTGCTCATTGGAAAGATGAAAATCCATACCTTATATACTCCTTTACTCCGGTTTTACTTGGAATAGTCGTAGAAGCCCTTGCCGGTCTTCTTGCCCAGCAATCCGCCGCGGACCATCTTCTTCAGCAGCAGGGCGGGACGGTACTTGGGATCGCCGCTCTCGTTGAAGAGGGTCTCCATGATGGCCAGGCACACGTCCAGGCCGATGAAGTCGCCCAGAGCCAGGGGGCCCATGGGATGGTTCGCGCCCAGGCGCATGGCCTTGTCGATGTCCTCCACGGAGGCAACGCCGGTCTCCACCAGGCCCGCCGCCTCGTTGATCATGGGAATCAGGATCTTGTTGACCACAAAGCCGGGAGCCTCGGCCACTTCCACCGGGTCCTTGCCGATCTCCTGGGACAGCTTGTAGATGAAGTCGAAGGTCTCCTGGGTGGTGTTGGCGCCCCGGATGATCTCCACCAGCTTCATGCTGGGGACGGGGTTGAAGAAGTGCATGCCGATCACGGGATGGTTCAGGCCGTTGGCCATCTCGGTGATGGACAGGGAGGAGGTGTTGGAGGCAAAAATGGCCTCGGGCTTGCACATGGCGTCCAGCTCGCTGAGCAGGGCCTTCTTGGTGCCCATGTCTTCCTTGACGCACTCAATGACGAGATCCGCGTCGGCGCAGGCGGACTTTTCCTCCACCAGCACGTTGGCCATGATGGCGTCGGCGGCGGCCTGTTCCATCCGGCCCTTGTCCACCCGCTTCTGGAGAGAGGCGGCCAGCTTGTCCTTGTGCTTCTGGGCGGACGCCACGGAGCTGGCGTACATCAGGGCGGTGTGGCCCTTCGCCGCGAAGACCTGAGCGATGCCGCTGCCCATCGTGCCCGCGCCAAAAATCGCTACCTTCATGATTGTTCCTCCTGTTATTTTGTAAAATTGTGGGTTCTGTTATCTCGTTTAAGTTTGGACAAAGAGAGCAAATCCCGACTTTGCTAATTTGCTCACAATCTTCATTATAGGGTCCCCGCGCCAAATTATCAAGTACAATTTTACCGCCGCCCCCCTCTTTTTTTCTTTTTTACGATTCGTACAAAATACTCGTTAAAATTTATACAATTTTCTATCCGCCGCCGTTTTTTCCCATCCCCGCCGCCCCCCGGCGGAAACTCCCGCTTTGCCAGAAAAGCCCCGCCCCTTTATAGCAGTCCAGTAAAATAGCAGTATATTGACTAAAGGTGTGGAATGTTATCAGAAGGTGATAGCAATATTACACAACGAGGCGCGAAAACTACTGGTAGAGGCATATGAACAGACCCGCGATGCACAGACAGTGGCAAAGTGTTTCCGGGTAAGTACCAGTACAGTGTATCGTTTGAGCGTGCAAATGAAGAAAACTGGCAGTGTAAAGCTTCAAACCAGTCAACGGAGCGTGTTCGATGTAGCGGCGGCGAGAGAAGCCTGGAGTGAAATGATCACGCAATGCGAAGCGGACAAACTGGTATTTCTGGATGAAAGCGGCGTAAACACAGACTTGAGCCACCGCTATGGGAGGGCCATTGGTGGGAAGCGGTCCGTAGACAAGACTCCTTTGAATACACCTGCGAATACCACGATTCTTTCCTCCGTAAGACTTAATGGTGAGACGGCCTATACGATTTACAGCGGCGGAACGACCCGCGAAAAATTTCTGGACTATCTCAAGAACACGCTCATTCCCATGCTGCACGAAGGGGATATTGTTATCATGGATAATATGCGCACGCATCATGTCAAGGAGATTCAGACGCTTTTGCAGGAGGCTGGCATGAAATTATGGTACTTGCTAGCGTACAGCCCCGATTTGAATCCAATTGAAAATATGTGGTCTAAAATCAAGGCGATTCTTCGCAAGCTGAAAATCAGAGCTTCCATATGGTATTGCTGAGGTCCGCCAGCCAATCCTTCACAGTCCTCTTCCCGGCATAGTAGAGGGCCAGGATTGTCAGGAGGAGGTACTCACCGCCGCAGGCTTTATATCCCCTCTCCGCAGCGCAAAAGCGCGGCCAAGCTCGAAGGTAATGCCCGTCAGGCAGAGGATAATAATCAGCTCCCGTACTGCGAAGATCAGCCGCTCGTTCACTTTCACCGCATTCAACTCCTTTCTGCTAAATGTAAAGCCTCTCCATGAGGTATTTCCGGGACACCCGGCCCGAGGTGGTAACAAAGCCCTGGGCTTCCAGCTCCTTGTTGAACTGCTGCATGATACGGTAGGCCCGGCTCTCGCTGACCTCGCACAACTGCATGACCTCCCGGACCTTGACGTACTTGGGGACTTCCTGCTCCTTCCGTTCGATATCTGCCATGGCGTGGGCCCTCCCTATTGTCCGACGTACTTCTGCATCCAAAGGCGGAGCTCCATCGAGGCGCGTTCCATGGTCTCCAGGTTCTTCATCACCTGTTCCAGCTGGAGGACCTCGTCCTGGGTAATCTGGCCGTCACCGGCAATCTCCAGAATAATCTGCTGTACGCAGCTGGCCCCCTGCATGGCCGACATGACCTTGAGTGCCAGGCGGTCAATCTGGAGCAGCTCGCAGGGCGGGATCGTCTTTTTGCCCAGCGGATAGAGGCTGGCGCAGTAATAATTGCAGAGCTGGGGGCCTGGTAGGTGTGGGCCATCATCAGGACTTCCTCGGGGTAGGGAACGAGGACCCCGGCCTCAATGCAGGCCAGGCGGGTACGGTCAATGCCGGTTTCCTTCGCCGCGCCCTCACGGCTTCCCAGATGGTCGTTGCACTTTTCCGCCGCTTTTCGTGCGAGATAAAACACGTTGTCAGCCGCTTTCGTGGCATTTCTGGGCATTTATTATCCTCCTTCCTTGCGGTAAACTTTTTTCAGATTAGGCGGAGCTCTCTCTTAAAGAAACTTCATCCGCAAAAAAATCTCCTCAATGGTAAGCCCCCAGTGAAGGGATAGCTTGAAGGCTTCCTCCAGCGTTACGGGATGATAGCCGATCTACCGCTTGCAGTAAAGGACTGCGGATTTAAGCCCCAAGAGCTCCGCCAGGTCCCGCTGCGTTTCATGGCGCTCCAGTCGTAACTCCCGCATCCTGTTTGCCATCCTTGACCCCCCTTTCTCAAAAAATTCTTTTGCAGATTTTATTTTGGGGCTGTCTGGTGACCGGAAGCGCGGCACATCCCGCGCCACACCGCAAATCGTCTGGGATGCCGTTGCCCTGGTGGAAGAAGCCGACACACTTTCGGAGGAAAACCGCACCCTGCTCCTGGACTGTATCAAGGACCCCGAGATTCTGGCGCTGGCCGGCCGGTTCCAACGCCTGTCCAAGAAATCAAAGCGCCGGGTGGTGGAGTATGTGGACCTGCTGAAGCTGGCCGATGAGCAGGCCAAGGCCGAGCGTCAGGAGCCGTCCGAGGAATAAAAAAGCGCCCCGGCTGGTGGCCGGGGCGGGGAGGTGGGTGTTTCTATGTCAGTAAAATCGTATAAGACCAAAGACGGCAAGACTAAATGGTACGCCTATCTCTGTTACACCGACTGGACTGGAAAACGGCGTGCAAAGAAAAATGATGTCCGCAATCAATCCGCACAATGGGCAGAAATATGCGCCCTCCTACCTCCGCACCGTCAACAGCCGCCTGTCTGCCATATTCAACTATGCGGTGATGTACTACGGCCTCCAGCAGAACCCATGCTTACCAGCTGGGTTCATGGGAAAAAAGCGGGGCAGGAAAATGAAATTCTGGACAACCGCCGAATTTGAAACCGTGATGGAGCAGGTTTCAAAATGGGGATATCGTGTCGCCTTTGAGCTGATGTATTGGCTTGGACTCCGAGTGGGGGAATGCTTGGCTCTGACGCCAGCGGACATATTGCCCTCTCGTGCAGCTCGCATCAATAAAACGCACCACCGGGTGGGGGGCGAGGATACTGCAGGCCCGCCTAAGACGGAGAACAGCGTTCGGGATGTATCCATGCCGCCGTTCCTCTACGACGAGGTGCAGCAGTACATTAGCGCCCTTTATGAGATTGAGCCGGGGGACCGCATTTTCTATTTCACCCGCGGTACGCTGAACAAGGAACTGGATCGTGCGGCAGCGGCGGCAGGCATCCAGCGGATCAGGATACATGACCTTCGGCACAGCCATGCCGCCCTGCTGGTGGAACTGGGTTATACCATTGTGGCCGTGGCCGAGCGCCTGGGAGATACGGTGGAAGTGGCCATGTCAACCTACTCTCACCTGTATCCGGACAAGATGGATATTATGGCAGCAGATTTGGAACGCTGGAAGAAAGGAGAGGATAAGGTAGAATAAGTTTCGCAAAAAGAAAAAGAGACATAGTTTGCAGAGCTCTGGTAGAATGAAGTTGCGACACACCATTCTGAAAGGAGACTGCAAACTATGTCCGAGAAGATTGTACAGCTAAATGA
>CAJTCG010000035.1 GCA_910574635.1 Oscillospiraceae bacterium
GCCATTGACTGGGAGCGGTATATTGAAAACCGAAAATCTGCCGTACGCTGCAAGGTGGAGCATCCCTACAGGATTGTGAAGAACATTTTCGGTTTTCGAAAGATCGTTTACCGGGGTCTGAGAAAAAATCTTAACCGATTACACGTTCTCTTCGCCAGCGCAAATCTGTACATGCTTGCCAGGGCGGGCGGTTCCCTACGCCCCGCCTAAGGTTTTTGCGCCCTTCGACCGGACTGGGATTGGAAAAGCGAGGAATTTATCCCTCAATATGGTCCTTTATTGGACGTTTCCTTTACCTTTGTCTGTTTGCCTGGCTTTTACCTGCTTTAATCAGTGCTTCCCTAAGCTGTGTCCGCAGCTGCATGAGTGCGGAGGAAACCACCTGGTTCTTGTGCCGGGACGATTTTGAGCGGCAGGATAAGGATTCCTTCCGGTGGAACGAGTGGGAGCTTTTGAGTTTGCAGGCGGCCATAGACGATCAGGACGCGGAGTGGCAGAACTCCATCAAGGCGTTCTGGGACGATCACCTGCCGGTCTGCCTCTCTGTGAAGGGCGGATACGGGTATTACGCGATCCGGCTCTCAGACGGTGCGGTTGTTCACGGCACAGAGCCGGAGTTCGAGGAAACGCGGGAGGCTGCGCCATCGTTTGGACGGTTCCTGGAGATGATCTGTAGCGGTGCGCTGGTCTTGGATGCGTGAGGAAAGGCCTATTTGACAGGAGAAGTTACGATGGAAAAGGACAGAAAGACCGCTATCACCAATACGGAAATTGACGCTATGACCAACGAGGAGCTGCTGCGGCTGGCAAAAACACGGGGGAAGTACATAGATCGGTGGACCTACGGCTTCCGTGAGGATCACTACTGTGACCGGGTGCTGGACGTGCCTCATTTCCTCCGGCGGCTGATTCAAGTACATCCCAAACAGTTCACCAGAACCCTTGCCAAGCTCGCCTATCCCGAATCCGCCCAGTGGAGCGCCGTGGCGCTCTCCCAGGGGCTGGGCGTCGTAGTATGCCCCCCAAGCTGGCCCGCGTAGAGGTGAAGGAAATGCGGAGTTCCAGGGGACCGTATCAGCTGGTCATGGAACACTCATATTCCCTTAGTTCCGCGCTTTTGCTGGAGGTCAGCGCCGTGGCCCGGCAGATCTGGACAGATCAGTACCCACAGTATCGTTTCCAGAAAACCAAGTGCGACCAACTGGCAGCGGCAATGGTGCTGAGGGAGTGCTGGCTGCAAAAGTCCCATGAAGAAACGGCCCGGCTCTTCTATCAGCTGGGCTGGAAGCCGCTGGACGTTATGCTGGCCTGGCTCATCGGAAACTATACCACCTTTGGAGAGTCAATCGACCCGGCCTGCGCCGCCGAGGCCGCCAGAGAGGACCCGGAAACGGCGGTGTGGATCCTGGACCCGGACCACTCGGGCCTATTTCACCGACCAGTTCCATTTCTCCTACGACTCCGTGATGGCCCAGGCGTGGACCACCTTCCTCTACTGCTACTGCGGCTGGACGGACTTCGCGCCGCTGGAAAAGGGACACCGGCTGAAAAGGATGAACGCCCACTACCAAGCGACCCTGGAGCGCTGCCGCACGCCGGATTGGGCCCGCCTGGAGCTGGAGAAGGAGCTGCGAAAGACCGGCCTTCTGACATCCGAAACGCCCCGGACTGGAGCAGTCCCAAGCTGGCAAAGGCCCGGCGGCTGGCCCTGACGAAGGCACTCCATCCACGGCTACGGGGCGCGGATACTCTTCGATGGCGTCAGAAACGGCTCGGAGTACAACAAAGACGACGTGATGGTCCACGGCGCGGCCTTCTACCGGCTGGAGGGGATGCCCTTTGGGGACTACCTCCCTCAGCGGGCCGTCGTTTCGCCGGAAGAACTTCCAGCCCGGTTCGTGTCCATGGCGGGAGCCGCCTTCAAGCAGCTGGCGGGATTGAAATGATGGAAATAAATGAGCGGCAGGGCTTTGAGGCCCTACCGTTTCGTTTTTATAGCCACCTGTGGACTTTATTTCTCCCTGCTCAAGATATGTGTTGCTGACAGCTATTTCACAAAAGGATTCGTCAAAGCATCAAAAGCGGGTGGTTACTTTTGGACTGTGGCCGCCCGATAAATTGGAAGTTTTGAAATTATTCCTTATACTCTTTTCGAATTTGTGTGGGTATGTAATAATCCAGCGATGTAATAATAGTCCCATCTTCCAATATAATCATCAAATGGTCCATATCTTCATTTATATCGATCATTTTTACATCAAGTCTGGAAAAATTACCTGCATAATAGAAGAATATGTTTTGATAGCCATTTTGCCAATTGATTTTTGCCTGCACCCCATTTCTACATGATGGTTCGTAATATTCTATTGCAAAAGTTCCAACGAAACTTGTAGAAAATAATGTTTTTTTGAGGTTGCCTGAAATTTCAATAGAAGATGCTATGCTGGACCAGTTATCATCTTCATAGACGTCCGCATTTATAGTCCTATCAATTGTTTTGTTAATTCCATATGTGCTTAACCATACGACTATAAGAATTAGTACGCCAACAACTAAGAAAAACAATTTTACGTGTTTGTTTTTCAAATGAAGTCCTCCTCACGATTTCGATGCAATGCCGCAGCTCTTCGGCATCGCGAAAGGCAAGATGCAGCACATCTATGAGAATCCGGCCGTCACTGGTGATAAAATAGTCAGCTACTCTATCCCAACGCCGGTCACAACCAGATCCCCATGCTCCAGGCCTGGGATAAACAAGCGCCAGCACTCTTCCTGGGAGGAAGCGTTGACAAAGCTCTCCAAGCACAACCCGTTGGAAAATGTGATGGTCAAATCGCAGTTGCCGCTCAGCCCGGCAGCGGTGACTGTGATTTGTGAACCTTCTGGGAATAAAAGTTTTGCCTTCTCGTCAAACAGGTTGTTCCCTTGAACATCCCAATTAAAATCTACATCTAAGACATGCCTGCTGGCTGGAACAAACATATCCGCCGACCCCAGATCTATGCCGCCGCTGCTGTTTCTGATTCTCCACGGGCAGTCCAGGTCCAAAGCAAACTCGCCCAGTATGCGTTTCCGGCCCAGCAGCTCTATCTCCACCGGCCGCCCAAAGTGAATCCAGCACATGGCGGTGGCCCGGCCGATCTTGCAGACGCTCTTGCCGACCAATTCCTCTGGCTGGATCATTTGACCACCAGCCCTTCCGAATCGCCCTCCCGCCGCTCCTTAACGGCAATTGAGCGAATGACGGCCTGATATTCCGCCCGCATGGCCTCCCGGGCCTCCGGCGAAAGGGCTTGCTCTATGAGGCATAGGACCTCCATGGTCCCCTCCCCATCCCGGTAGATTTGGGACGCGATCTCGGCCTTCGCAGTCTTTCCCTGCATGGACGCCAGCAGCGGTCGCTTCCTGCGGCGCTGGAAACGGAACTCGGAGAGCGGCCCGTACTGCTCCTGCCATTTCTCCAGAACCGCCGCCTTACTCAGTTCCTGATAACCGCTGTCGATCAGGAATGCGATGTGGCTTCTGGGAGCGTCCTCCAAAGCAAAAACCTGATAGGCGTCCGTGTGGCCGTCGCCGCAGTCTGCGAAGGCGTCCGAAGGCCTTCGATAAGAGATTATGCCGCCATGAATAGTCTCAAAAGATAGAGTTTCATTGTCGGGGATCTCCAGGCCGGGGGAGAACAGGGACAAGATTTCCGCCCCCATCTGAGCCGCAGGAGTATCTGCGGGAATCTCCAGAGGAGGCTGGTTCTCGGGCCAGACATACCCGCCGTCCGACTCCCGAATCAATTTGAAGGCCTCCAGAAAGGGGCCTCTCTCTTGGAGATCGACGCATTGGAACTTCCGGCTGAAAGCGCCGAAGCCACGGATGCCGGTGACCTGCCAGAAGCGGCCCGCGCCCTTATCCACCTTGGGAACAGGCGGGGCGGTTCTGGAGCGCTCCAGGGCGGCTAATATGGCCTCACCCAGAGCAGTCTCGGTGAAACCCTTCCTCAACACGGCGACCGGCTCAATGACCACCCGCATGGGCGTGTTCCCTACCGTGGTCTGCGGACAGACGATGCAGCCAAAATCGGCGTTGTAGTAGACGTCCATAGCAAGCCCTCCCTGATTCAGACAATGCCGGAGCCGGAGTTCGGTTTGGACACCCTTCCCGCCGTCTGGGCGATAAAGGCGATATGCTCTCGGAGCTTGTATTTCCGCAGGTGTCGGACCTCTCTGCTTCCGCCCAGGGCCGGCAAGGGCGCGTAACCGAAGCATTCATCAAAGCCAAGTGGGCCTAAAGTCTGGACAGCCTCCCGATACTGCGCCAGCTCCAGGAATCTGTCGTTGAAAACGCCGTCCGCCAGATCGCCCCAGAAGAATTTCAGCCCGGCGCAGACGCCCTCAAAGGTGCCGCTTTGGTAGTTGACAAAGCGGAGGTAGCGGCCCTTCTCCCAGGTCAGGAGCCCGGCAAAGGCGGTGGCGAACACGGGGATGGCGGAATCACCGAGGGCATAGGTATCCCGGAGCAGGTCCTGATACTCGTCCGGGTTGATGATTTTTAGACAGCCGTCCAGCAGGGTGCCGAAGCCATAGTCCCGCCAGACGTTCAGCAGTTCCGGCGGGAGGGCGGAGGCATATTTCTCGCACAGCGCGGCTGGAGCCGGACACTCTCTTTGAAAACTCTGAAACAGATCCATCACACCCTCCGGCAGTATTCTTCCACCAATTCACCGAAGCTCTTTCCGTTGATGATAATGGCGGGAATCATTTTCTTTCACTCGTTTCTGCGTCTATGCCATTCGTTCCAAAACGCTATATAACCATTCTTGGAAAACTCGTTTTCTGGGAGAACCTTGGGCTGACAGGACTTGTAATATGCCTCCACTTTATCCGCAAAGCAGAATACCTCCGCCTTATAATCAGCAAAATCCACCTGTTCTTCCACACCAGATGGCAGAATGATTTTAATTCCTCCATCGCTATGAATGACAGACCAGTCCGTCCCGGTATCGCAGCCGCTGATCGTTACCTCGGATCGATCCGCATTCGCTATCAGAAAATGGCCGCAGCATGGTATCATCTGAATGTCGCAGCGGTTCATTATTTTATCTTCTTTCAGTGACTTCAAGAGGTACAACGCTGTTGCGCTGACTGTTCCAACGTCATCAAAAGAATTTGTGCCAACCTGCACCATTACATGGCCGTGCAGACAGAGGTCATTTGGGTCATCTTCCGGCCCGTTGATCCATTGAAATTGGTCTGCATCGATCTTGAAGGTTCCCATCGTCAAGCCGCTCCGTTCTATCAGAAATTTGTACCCGGTCTTTTTGCAAAGAAGTATAGCACAACGACCTGACCAAATCAACCGGCCGGAGGTTCTTCCGCTATGTCTGGTGGCAGTTCTCCGGATGTTAAGGAAGCGCTGATTAAATGCGTCTGCGGCGCTTTGCGGATTTTTTGCCACAGCTTTGTTGCGATTTCTTGAAATAAACACAATTATTCCTGCGAAATCCCGCCTCGCTGTGATAAAAATTCTCTCGTAAATCGTTCTTGCCGATTTAATCAGCCCTTCCTTAAAAAACGTGATTGTCGAAAGCCAGATGACAGACTATAATAAAGTTAGCTTTTTACCGGAGGCGATTGCCTTCGCAGACAGGAGGATTCATATGGCAATCATCGGCATCGACTTAGGCACAACCAACTCCCTGGCCTGTGTCTACCGTAGCGGCAGGGCGGAGCTGATCCCCAACGAGCTGGGAGACCACAAGACCTCCAGCGCCGTCAGCGTCCTGGAGGACGGCACCGTCCTGGTGGGCGCGGCGGCCAAGGAGCGGCTGGTGACGCACCCGGAGGCCACCGCCGCCTCCTTCAAAATCTGGATGGGCACGGAGAAGCCCCTGACCCTGGCGGGCCGGAGATTCAAGCCGGAGGAGCTTTCCGCCCTGGTTCTCCGTCAGCTCCTGGAGGACGCAAAGCGTTACCTGGGCGAGCCGGTGGAGGAGGCCGTCATCAGCGTCCCGGCCTACTTCAACGACGACCAGCGATGCGCCACCAAGCTGGCGGCCCAGCTGGCGGGGCTGAACGTGAAGCGGCTCATCAACGAGCCCTCCGCCGCCGCGCTGTACCACCGCTATTCCGCCCAGACCGGGGACTGCCAGCTGATGATTGTGGACTTCGGCGGCGGGACGTTGGATGTGAGCGTTGTGGAGTGCTTCGAGAACATCATAGAAATCACGGCCATTGCAGGAGACAACCGCCTGGGCGGGGACGACATCGACCGGGCCATCGCCGCCCACTTCTGCCAGGAGAACGGCCTGACGGAGGAGCGCCTGTCCCCTTCCCTCCGGGCCTCCCTCTACCGGCAGGCGGAGACAGCGAAGATCGCCCTCTCCAGCGCCCCGGCGGCGTCCATCTCCCTCCAGCAGGGGGAGACACGGTACAGCCTTCTCCTGACCAACGATCTCCTGCGCCAGCTCTGCGGCCCGGTGTTCCAGAAGGTCCGGGCGGTCATCACCCGGGCCATGAAGGACCGCGGCCGGGGCGGCAGGCTCAATGACGTGATTCTGGTAGGCGGCTCTGCCCAGCTGACGGTGTTCGGGGACTTTCTCGAAGAGCTTTTCGGACGGAGGCCCCATGTGGCCGCGTCGCCGGATGAAATCGTGGCCCTGGGCGTTGGCCTCTGCGCGGGCATCAAGGAGCGGGCGGAGGATTTGCAGGACCTGGTGATGACGGACGTGTGCCCCTTCTCCCTGGGGGTCTCCACCTACAGCCGCCGGGACGATAAGACGCCTCACATGGCGGTGCTGATTCCAAGGAGCAGTATGCTTCCCGCCAGCCACCAGGAGCGGTTCTATACGCTGAACGACAACCAGACAGGACTGCGCTTTGAAATCTACCAGGGGGAGGGCTACTTCGCCTCGGAGAATTTGAAGCTGGGAGAGGTGGAGGTCCAAGTGCCCCCGGGACCGGCGGGGGAACAGTCCGCCGTGGTGACCTTTACATACGACATCGACGGCATCCTCCACGTCAGCGCCCAGAGCAGCGGCGGGGACTTCCGGGAACGGCTGATTCTGAACCCCAACCTGCACCTGACGGAGGAGGGCAGGGAGCGGGCCATGGAGCGCATCCGCCAAATTCAGCTGGCGGCCCAAGGGGACCAGCGGGACCAGCTTCTGCTGGAGCGGGCCCTGCGGCTCTACACCCAGACCATCGGACAGGGGCGGGAGATGGCCGCCAGTCTGATTGGCTATTGGAAGAACCTGATGGACCGCGGCGACCGTATCCAGCGGCGGCGGGACTACGACCGGATCAAGGAACAACTGGACATGCTGGAGGCCGCTGTGGAGGCGGATCCCCTGGAGGGCGGCATCTGGTTCGGGGAATCGGAGGAAGAGGATTTCGGCCAGTATTTTGACGGAGATTTGGAGGAGTGAGGGATGGATACCATTTGGACCACTCTGGGAATAGAGCCTACAAAAGACGTTTCCGCTATCAAGCGGGCCTACGCGGAGAAGGCCAAGACCTGCCACCCGGAGGAGGACCTGGAGGGCTTCATGAAGCTGCGGCAGGCGTATCAGGCGGCCTTGGACTATGCCGAAGGGATGCGGGAGGAACCGGGGTTTTCCCTGGCTGGGCCGGGACCGGACGAAATTCCGCTCCCGGAGAACGGGAAAGTAACGGAGGACCCGGGCTGGTATCTACAGGAGCAGGAGGATGAGAGCCCCAACCCCTTTGAGGGCGGCGAGGCCATCACGAAGTTCCTGGAGCTCTACACCGGGAAGCAGAGGAAGAACCCTGCCATGTGGATGGACTATGTTACCTCCGCCGCCTTTCTGGACGCCGCCTGGGACCCCCGGTTTACGTCTTTGCTTCTGCAAAAGGTCCGGGAGCTTCGAGGGGACTTTCCCCCCAACAAGGAATTTTTGACCTGGCTGAACGTTGCCTACCAATTCTCCGGCGGGGAGGCCCGGAGCTTTGACGGCATGAAGGACATCCTCCAGATCGCCGCCCTGGGGCCCGCGCCAAAGCAGCCCAAGGGGAACGAGTTCGCCATCCTCCAGAGTTTCCTGGACTACCGGCGTTTGAACGGCCTGGCCGCGGCGGGGCGCTGGGACCAGGAGGCCATCGAGGCGTTCCGGCAGGTGCTGAACAGCTACGCCCCCGCCTATATCCGGGAGCGCTGTGAGCAGCGGGTGACCCCGGACTGTGAGCGTCACCCCGCCGGGCTTCGGGTCTTCATCCACTTTTTGAAGCGGGAGGACCTGCCGGAGGAGGTCTACCGTTCCGCGTGGCAGAGGCTGGACCTCAAGAGCGCCGTGCTGGGCCGGGCCAAGGTTCTCTACGGGCCCATCCGGGAGCTGGCGGTCCAGCGGGTGCCGGGAATCGGCGGAGAGGTTCCGGTGAACTTCCTCCAGCTGAACCGGAACCTGGACGCCTACCAGAAACGCATCCGAATGGCCCCGGAGACAGAACCGTCGGAGTCCGAGGCGTTTTTCCAGACGCAGGGGATGCAGAGGGCCCTGCCTGTGCCCCGATTCCTGGAGGAGCAGCTTTTGACCTACTCCCCCTGGCGGCGGGAGGGCATGGGGGAGACCTTGGTCCGCCGGATGCTGGAATACTATCAGGAACACGCCGATATTCCCCGGGCGGAGAAGGTGATCTCCGGGCTGAAAGAGGACCTCCGGCTCTGCGAGGCCAAACGCTGGAGCCGGGAGGACGGCGCGGCGGACCCGGAGGGGATTCCTTACTACGAGCGGCTGACGCTTCGCCACCGGCCCTTCTTCCGCTGGTGGCTGAACACCGCCTTTTACACCGCCAGGGACCCGGATTCTGGGGCGCCCCTGCTGAAATACCTGGAGAAGTACCTGCCCTATCAGGAGGGATGGAGCCGCCGCTTTACGGTGCGGGCGGACGGAACGCCCAGGACCATTGCGGCCGCTATGGGTATGGTGGAGATCGACTGCTATCCCCTGCATCTGGAGTACCGGGTAAACGGGAAACCGGTATACCGTCCCTGCCTCACCTGGGAACAGACGGCCCAGGAGAGCGGCGATTGGTTTGCCCTGCTCCTGCCCATCACGGCGGCGCCCTACAAGGACTTTGACCGGGTGGCGGAAGAGATTTTCAGCCGCCTGGATTACCTGCCTGTGCCGGAGGAGGACCGGGCCTTCATTGTCTGGTGCCTTGCGGACCATGTGTGCCGTCTGCCCCTGGACCAGGAGACCGGAGAGCCAATGCCGCTGGATGAGGCATTTCACCTGGAGATGTCCATGGAGGGCGGCGGGAAGCTCTACACCGCCGAATGGACGGAGGATGAGGCGGCTGCAACTATCTACAGGCAGACCTTCTCCGGGCGGCGGGTGCAGGAACAGCTGCTGCCGGACGTCGACGGGACCTGGACAGCGGCGCCCGGCTCTGTGAAGAGGACGCCGGACCATGAAAAGGACTTTCCCCCTATCCGCTTCACTGCGGACAGCGGCTTTGAGGCGGCGCGGCGGCGGCTGGCGGAGCTGACGGACCCCCGGTTTTTCGACCTCTCCCGCCTCCGGGAACTGCCCTGGAAAATCTTCTATACACCTGTCGGCGGCGTGGAGGAGCGCCTGTCCCACATTGACATCCTCCGGGAGCCGCCCAAGGTCAACGCCGAGGCGTTTCTGGCGGAGTGGGAAGAGACCGGGGAGATTCCCCCGGACATGGAGCCCATCATCGCCAAGGTGCGGCGGGCCGTGGAGGAGCAGCCGAAGGAGGAAGAACCGATTCCGCCGGAAATCTTAGTGACCGGGGAGGCACTTTCCGCCCTGCTGTGCCGTTTCTCTCAGGACGAACTGGAACGGCTGGAGATGGAGTGGATGGAGGGCCGCCTGGTACTCCGCCAGGACGGCGGCAAATACGCCTGCCTCTATTTCGAGAACAGCTTTGGCGGGGGGGAGAACTGGTATGCCCTGCTGGCCGAAGCGGAAACCTACAAGACTGTGGACTGCGGAGACATCGCCTACGTGCCCTTCGGCATGGGGAAGCTGGCGGAATACTCCATCTTCCACAGCGCCCATGACCTTCTCCGGGACATGGATCTGGTCCTGGGCCAGATGGGCTGGGGACAGCTCCAGGCCGGAGGACCGGGGGGCTGGCTCTGGAGCTGCGACGTGAGCCGCCACGACCCCAAGCACAAGGTCCTCATGGCCCAGCAGAAGCTGGGCGGCGTCCCGGCAGCGCGGGGGAGGAACTACAACCTGGCAAAATTCGTCCTCAGCCGTCCCGCCTCGGAGCTGGAGACTGTGGACCCCAGCGGAGAGCGGACGGTCACGGCGCTGAGAAGCGGCAACTACGGCCTTGCGGCGGAGGGGCTGGTCCACTTCATGATGGGCAGGCTGGCGGGCGTCCGTGTCAGCTGGCCCTTCCGCCCGGCGGAAGGGGAAACAGAGCTTCGGCATCTGGTACTTTTACAGGACAAAGGAAACTACATGATGCTCTGGCTGGAGGACGGCGCCCGCCGGGCCCTGGCCTACGCTTCGGACGAACCCCGGCGGTTTATGGGCCGCGCCCTTCCGGCCTGTTTGGTCCATGAGGACCTCAAGCGGCTGCGGAACGGCGTCGACCTGCTGCTGGACGACATCGACAACACAGGTCCCGTTTTGGGCCAGCCGGGCCAGTTCGCGGAGGTGCGCGTGCCCTATGAGGAGCTGCGGGCGGCGCTGGTACACAAGACTTAAGGAGGCTGGACCGTATGGATGAGCTTTGGACCACATTGGGCCTGGAGGCCACGAAAGACGTTTCCGCCATCAAGCGGGCCTACGCGGAAAAGGCCAAGACCTGCCACCCGGAGGAGGACCCGGAAGGGTTCATGAAGCTGCGGCAGGCCTATCAGGCGGCGCTGGCTTACGCCGAGGGCAGGGAAGAAGCTGCGTCCCCGCCCACCGTACCGGAGGCGGCGGAACCGGAAGATGAAGGCTGGACCCTGACAGACCGCCCCGCTGTCATTGACGAGGGCCCCAACCCCTTCGCGGACCACCCGGCGGCGAAGGCCTTCCTGGACCTCTACACCGGGAAGCGGCGGAAGGACCCCCAGGCGTGGATGGACTACTTCACCTCCGGGGACTTCCTGGACGTTTGCTGGGAGCGCCGGTTTGCGGGCCTTTTGCTGGAGCAGGCCGTCCGGCTGGAGGAGGAGTATCCCATCCATAAGGAGTTTTTGACCTGGCTGTGCGCCGTCTACCAGTTTGCCGTGGACCGGGCGGTGTACCGGAACCCGGATGGCAGTGAGCGGACGGAGTTCAGTTTCCGAATCGAACAGGACGCCCAATTCGAGGGACAGGAGTTCTTGTTCCAGCTGGCCGCCCGCGGTCCTGCGATAAAGCCCCTCAAAGGGACGGAGAAGGCGATCTCCCGGAGTTTCGCGGACTACCGGGCCCTTCTCCGGCTGGCGGAAAAAGGCCGCTGGACAGATGGGAAGCTGAGGAAGGCGAGTAAAATCCTGGACGGCTACATGCTCGGGAACTTCGAGGACAGAAACCCCACGCCGTCGGAGCGCCACCCGGCGGGGATGCGGCTCATCAACCACTTCTTCCGGCGGGAGAAGCTGCCCAAGGAGCTTTATCAAATGGCCTGGCAGAAGCTGGAGCTGAAAACCGCCCTCATGGGCCGGGCCAAGCTGCTCTATGGGGACCTTCGGGCCCGGGTGCTGGAGCAATTTCCCGACATCGCGGAGGGAGAGCTGGACATCCGAACGCTGAACAGGGAATTTGAGGCCTTCCGCCAGAGGGCGCGAGCCTTGAAGGAAACCGGCAAGCCGGAGGACTGGGAACAGGCCGGGGCGGAGGTCAGGGCTTTTTTCAGCCGCCCGGACTTTCAGAAGGCTTTGCGAAACCGCAAGTTTGCGGAAGAGCATATGAAATACCATGTCCAGTGGAGCGGGGAACACTTTGCCCAGGAGGTCCTGAACTACTACGCGCAAAACCCGGACGCCCCCTGCGCCGCCCAGCTGACGCAGCTAATCGGGGACTCCCGCCGCCGCCGGAGAATCGACCTGCAAAACCGCGAGGACAACGAGGCGGAGATACCGGAGACCTTGACCCTTGCCTGCCGGCCCTTCTTCCGCCACTGGCTGAACACCGCCTTTTACCACTCCATGGAGCGGGAGACGAAACAGCCCCTGCTGGGGTATCTGAACCAGGAGTTTCCCTATCTGCCGGAGTGGAGCCGGAAATTCCTGGGCGTGGAGGGGGAGGAGACCCCGGAGCCTGTTTCCGTGACACTGAAACTCGGGAAGGACATGTTCACCGTCCAATTCCACCTTCGGTACATGAGCTTCCTGCGAAACGGAGATCCGGTGCGCCGCCCCTGCCTCATCTGGGACCAGCTGATGGAGCGGGCCCCGAACACCGATACGTTCCTGCGGCTTCTGCCCATCACCGCCGCCGACTACAATCAGTACGGCGCGGTGCGGGAGGAACTCCTCCGCCGCCTGGAGGACACCGCCGCCCCGGAGGAGGGGCGGGCCTTCATCGCCGCCTGCCTTGCCGATCAGGTCTGCGGGCTTCCCATCCCCGACGCGGTGGGCATGGAGGACGCGGAGGAACCGGAGTGGGCCCGGTCCCTGCCTCCGGTCAGTTTCCTGCCCTATCAGATTTTTGCCGAGAACACGGAGGTGCTGTACGTCTGCATCTGGTTCCAGCGGGACCGGGTGCTGGCCCTGTTCCAGCAGACGCCCTTCGGACAGAAGCTGATGGAGCAATTCGAGGACGTCCGGGACGCCCAGGCCGCCGAGGCCCTGGCAAAGCAGCTCCTGGACGGCCAGCTCCACCCCAAGGGCTTCCCCATGGAGGCGCTGAAGGTCCTGCCGGAGGCGGTCTACGCCCAGTGGGACTATGCCGTCCGCAGTAAGGACAAGGACCTCCCGCCCCTTTGGAGTACCCCGGTGGAGCTCCACGGGGAGGCGGTCACGGCGGAGAAGCTGGAGGAGCTGCTGACGCTTTTCTCAACGGGCCGGGTGGAGCGGCTGGAGTGGTCCTGGACGTGCGCCTTCCCGGTGGATGAGCCGCCCATGGACTATGAGCCCCGGCGGTCCCTGGTGCTGATGAAAAGCGGCGGTCGGTACATCTGTCTTTACTTCGACGACTTCTGTGCCGAGAGCTACGCCCTCCTGGAAAAGCCGGAGATCTACGGGCAGGACAAGCACGTCCCCCAGGCCGTCCCCTTCCGGCAGAGCCGGTTGTTCCCGAACGTACTCCACCGGAGCTTCTTCACCATCCGGCGGCATCTGGAGGAGATCTTCTCTCAGGTCAGCTGGCCCAACAACGTCAAGCCCATGGCGGGCCGCATCTGGAGCTATGCCGTCAACGTGGATCATGGGCGGGTGAAGTACAATCTGGACAAGCAGCTCCTGGGCGGCTTCCCCATGGAGCGGGCCCACAATCGGCCCGACGCGCTCTTCTACTTCTATGAGCATCCCAGCTCCGCCGCCCGGGTAGATGACGGGGGGAGCGTGGAGACCCTGGCGGTGACGGAGGGGAACCGCCCCAAGGTCCAGCAGCTCCTGGCAGACTTCCTCCTGGGCGGCGGCCAAAAGCTCCGGCTCACCTGGGGGAAGACGGCGGGAGAGCGGCGGCACATCGTCCTCCGGCAGGACAGCGGGTGCTTCCTCCTGGCCTGGGTCCGGGAGGACAAGAAGACGGCGGAGTTCCACGCGGCGGACAAGTGGACCTATATGGACGTGGAGGGGAAGAAATACCCCAAGGACACCTTCCTGGGCAAGGTCACTCCCGCCTACCTCATCCACGACCTGCCCGCCCTGCGGAACGCTCTGGATTTGCTGCTTGCCAACCTGGACCGTCCCGAGCGGGTCACCAGCCCCATGGGCGAGTACGCCAGGGAAAACCCGGTGAAGCCCCGGCCCTATGAAACGCTGTGGGCGGAGCTGGTGGGGGATACGCTGGAATAGGCGGCCCGCCGGACGACAGGCGCTGTTCCATTCTCCCGGCAACCCAAAGTTGCGGAATAGTTGGCAGCCACAACCGCCCTTGTCGGGATAAAATCGAAGCGAAAAGGAGGTGGCTTCATGGCCGCAGGATTCAAGGTTATTCTATTTTGCTGCTGATTTTGATTCCCCTGGCCGCTCTCTTCGTGTACCTGATTTTTCTTGTGGTGAGGGCACTGCACAAGTATATCAAGGGCGGCCCGGCGAGAGCGGAGGCCAAGGAAGTCCGGGGGACCCTTGGGGAGAGGCTCCGGGAGAACCGGGCCCGCTGCAAGATGTCCCAGGAGTTCGTGGCGGAGGCGGTGGGCGTCAGCCGGCAGGCGGTCAGCAAATGGGAAAACGGCACGTCCGATCCCTCAACGGCGAATCTGATCGCCCTGGCAAAGCTGTATGGCGTATCTGCGGAGGAACTTCTAAAAGAGCTGTAAAGGCGTAAGAGAAGGACGGAGGCCCTGAGATACAGGGCCTCCGTCCTTTTCAGCCGGTCTTTGCTTAAAGGAGCGGGGCTTGACCATGCTCCGGTCCGTTAGTATGATAGTGTCAGAAGATAACAGCAATGGCGGTCACGCTTTCAAAGGCAGAATGATGACGATCGACGGAGGGGATTATGTGATACGTTACCTCACTAGACGGGACATGATTGCAATCTTTGAATTTGAGGATATGGTAAAGCCGGCGCGGCAACTTTCCTCATGGAGTATGGCGTAGGAACTTCCTGACAAGGGCAGCACCCTCTCCGAATACCCCGACACTATCATTCATTGTCTCAGGCTTCGACCTGGACGAACCCGCTGTATCGTAGGAACGATTCGCCGCCGCTTTTTACAAACCTTGACTTTTTGACCAATTACCGATATGATAGAGACAGCATTCCGGCATATCATTCTGCTTGGTTTCGTCCGGCAGTGAGAAGGATGAAGCTCAAAAGGCCCTTAAAGTCCCTGCTTTTTGGGGATATTTGCCCAAAACCTTGTTTTTTAATGGAATTTGCCGAAATGCAAGTAGGAAGGTATGTTTTCGGGCTCCAAACGCCTGTCAGGAGGTAGCGCCTATGCTGATGCTCTATCTGCAAATGCTGGATACACCGGAGGAAAAGGTCCGGTTTGAGGAAATCTACCTGAAATACCGAGACGCCATGTTCCGCGCGGCGGACGGCATCCTGCACAACGACCAGGACGCGGAGGACGCAGTTCACAATGCCTTCCTGCGGATCATCAAGAAGTTTTCCAGGTTTCAGAACATACCGGCCAAGGATTTGGCTCCGCAGGTCATTGTGATTGCCAGGAACGAGGCGATTTCTCTCCAGCGCAAGAAGAAGGACGCCGCTCCGCTGGAGGATTGGGACGGCTTTGCGGAAACGGCGGAGTCCGTCAGCGATTATCACACCCTGGTGGAGACCTTTGCCCGTCTGCCCCTGTCGTACCGTGCGGCCCTGGAGATGAAGATGGCGGGCTACTCCGATGGGGAAATCGCCTCCAAGCTGTGTTTGACGAAAACGGCGGTCAGCACCCGGATCAGCCGGGGCCGCCGGTTCCTGCGGAATATCGTGGAGCAGGAAGGCTTTTTGATGGATGCGTAACGACCTTCCATTATGGCTCTGAAAAAGTTTTTTCAGGTTTTTTAGAAAATCATGTGAGAATCCGCTTCCTCGCTGCGTTAACATAGTGAGGGAGCGGATTTTCTGTTGCCTGGACAGACGAAACGAGTGGTTGGGAGGGACAAATATTGAATATATGGGCCTGCTTTGCAATGCTTGCGATTTTCCTTTGTGCCGTGATGTATTTCCTATACGGCCGGGGGATTGCCGTATCAAAGAATATCCGGGCGGTTCTGTTCATGTCCCGTCCCGGGAAAAGCGCTGACAAGGTAGACCTGGATTCCTGCACCGGCTGGGTTCAGCGTGTGGGCAGATTTCATGAGAGCAGCACATATGAGCTGATACTGAATACGCAATTGTCAAAGGGGGAGGCGGAGTTTTCCTTGCTTGACAGAAAGAAGCGGCCCTTATTAAAGCTGAACCGCCGCTGTCCTTCCAGCAGGGTGGAATTGTATGCGGACAGCAGGTATTATCTGCGCTGGCAGTTTATAAATGCCACCGGGGAATGCGAACTGCGATGGAAGCCCTGTCCGCTCATCATGGAAGGGGAGAAATGCAAATGAAAACGATAACCATACTGGTCTCGGCTCTGATCTGCGTGTTTGGCCTGACGGGCTGTGTGCCTGCTCCTGGGGCGAGCGGTCCGGGCCGTCCCATAGCGGCTTACATCGCAGATGATGTAACGAAAGCGGAGATCACACACCGGGCCGGGGGAACGGTGACGGAGTGGACGGCGGAGGGCGACGAACTTGACGCGCTGAGAGATTGGGTTTCCGGGCTGAAATACGAGCTTCTGGATTCGGAGGAGAATCCGGGAAACCGTGACGGCGGCGAGGTCTATGAGGTTGTGCTGACCGAAGGGTATTACCCGGGCTTTTCGTATGTGATTTGTGGACCGGATGATTGCTATTTGCTGATAGAGGGATACTGGTACTCCGTGACAAATCTGCTTGAAACGGAAAAACATGCGCTGTTTATGTATTGCCCTGTTGCTGATTGTCATAGCTGTCACGTATAAACAGACAATTGACGCGCCGGAGCGGCGGACTCCGCTGGGGAAATCCATAGATTATCCATAGATTTAGGAGGAATAACCGTGGATGAACGGATGGTTGCGGCAGTGATCGTGATGGTTATCTTCTTTTTGGGCATCCCGGTTCTGCTGGGGGTGCTTGTGTACCGTGCAGCGCAAAAGAGCAAAAAGAGGGGAATCTATTTTCTGGTGGGGGTTCTTCTTATCAGCGCGATCATGCCGGCTTACGCTATATACTTGGGCACGATTCTGGGGATTGTGTTTCAGATTTCGCTCCACAAGGCGGCGAACAAGAAAGCACCCATAAAGGACAAGTGACTGGAAGTGCAGGAGGGAACAGACATGACAGGGCAAGCGCTGGACCAGCTGGCCCGGCGGGTCATACTGGACACGGCCCGGCTGGAATACGGAGCGCTGTTGAAAGAAGCGCCGGAGCATAGCTTCTCCCCCTCCTTTGAGCGGAAGATGAAAAGGCTTCTTCGCCGGGGCAGGCATCCGGTCTGGTATAAGGCCCTCCATGCGGCGGCGTGCCTTCTGCTGGCGCTGCTGCTCAGCGGGTGCGCGGTGCTGGCGGTCAGTCCGGCGGCCCGGGAGGCCTTCGCCGGATGGGTGCGGGAAGTCCATGATACCTATTTTAGTTATCAGTATGTCGGACCGGATCAGGACGTTCAAGAGGACTTGACAAAGATTGCATTTCTTCCAACATGGCTCCCAGAGGGCTACCAGGAAGCGGAGCGGCCACAGCTGTATGGAATGGTGAATATTTCCTATGAAGCAGACGGCAAAGAGACCGCGGTTTTCGGGTACGCGCCAGAGCTTTCCATGACGGTATACACGGAAAACGCTGAGGCGCATGAGGCGCAGGTCCACGGACGCAGAGCGGACCTGTATCTGGACGGCCAGGAGGGTAACCGGAATGTGCTTGTTTGGACAGACGAAGATACGGGCTTCTTCCTCTGGATCTCCGCGCCGTTCTCTGGCGAGGAATTAGTCAAGATGGCCGAGAGTGTGGAGACTTTGCCCCTTGCCTACTGCCCCGCTTGGGTGCCGGAGGGCTATACGCTGCTCTCCGGCGGCGCCAGGCTGCCGGTAATACTGAATTATCAGGGCCAGGACGGAAACTACTTCACTCTCCTGGTGATGGAGAATGCGAAGAGCACCGAAATGGAGATCGAGCTGGAGAAGGGAGACAGTTACCAGCCGGCCTCGGTTATGGGAAAGCCGGCGGACATGTACCTGGGCGCGGAGGGACATATATCTGTCCTGATTTGGATGGATAATAAAGAACAGTTGACGTTCAACCTGTGCGGCACGCTTACGGAACAGGAACTGATGAAAGTCGCGGAGAGCATTGGAAAAGCGCAGTAAGAAGCGGTCCCAACGGGAGAGGAGGAGAAAGCTGTTATGACAGAGCAGGCGTTGGATCGGCTGATTCATGGAGTCATACTGGACACAGCCCGGCTGGAATACGGAGTGCTGTTGGAAGAAGCGCCGGAGCATACCTTCTCCCCTGCCTTTGAGCGGAGGATGAAAAAGCTGCTGCGCCGGGGCAGGCATCCGGTCTGGTATAAGTCCCTCCATGCGGCGGCGTGCCTTCTGCTGGCGCTGCTGCTCAGCGGGTGCGCGGTGCTGGCGGTCAGCCCGGAGGCCCGGGAGGTCTTTGCGGGCTGGGTGCGGGAAATTCATGACAACTATTTCCTCTACAAGTTTTTTGGGAACGAGGAAAGAGAAGCTGTTTCAAAGGAGGAGGTTCTCTATCAGCCCACCTATGTGCCGGCCGGGTATCGGATCGAGCACCGGTTTGTGTTTTCTGCCGGTATTGTGTCTGTCAGTTATATAGACGACCAAACCGGCAATATCGCAGTGTTCACCTATTTTTCGGACATGTCGTCGCCGGTCCTCCAGATTGCGGGAGAGAATGAGATCATCTATCAAAAGGTCCAGGTCAACGGGCTCCCCGCCGATCTGTATCTGGATTCGGAAGAGGGAGAAGCCAACGCTATCGTATGGGTGGACGAGAGGAATGGGGCTGCGTTTCGAATTGGCGGCGTCATAAGCGGGGAAGAGCTGGTTTGCATGGCGGAGAGCGTGGAAGCCGTCCCCCGGAATGTGCGCTTTCGTCCGTCCTGGCTGCCGGAGGGGTACGATGAGACCTCCGCCCAGGACTACCCGGCGAAGGGGGATAACGTCCCCAAGGGCCTGGACGCCGGAAAGAGCGTCCTGACCTATGAGGACGGGAAGGGCGGACGTTTGACCATCACCTATGCCCGGGAATTTGATATAACCGGCCTGCGCCCGGACAAATGCGAGGCGGACGCGGTTTCCGTGCTGGTTGGAGGAGACCAGGCGTTTTTGTTCCTGGGTCAGGAGGACCACCATCTGGTCTGGGTGGACGGAGAGAGCGGTGTATTCTTCTGGATTTCCGGCCCCTTTACCGGAGAAGAACTGATTCGGATTGGGGATGGTATGCGCACCGCGCCTCAAGAAGTGATGTTCTACCCATCCTGGCTGCCGGAGGGATACTATGAGACCACTACCGATGATTTGCGGAGACAAAGTATCCTCCGCTATGAGGACGGAAAGGGAGGACTTCTGACCATTCTCCATCCCGAAGATTTTGATCCCGGAACGCTGATGCTGGTTGGGGAAGCGGAGATCGTTTCCGTATTTGTCGGAGAGAATCCGGCGGATCTGTACCTGGATCGGGTACCGGGCAATGCCAACAACTTGGTTTGGGTGGAGCGGGACACGGGGATTCTTTACTGGATTTCCGGCCCTCTTACCGGGGAGGAACTGGTTCGGGTTGCGGAGAGCATGGAGAAACGAGAGGAGCCGCCGCCCTTGGAGGAGTACTGGCTGACCTGGACGCCTTACGGGTATCAGGAGGCAGAACGCTCCCTGCGGGAAAATCGAGGCCATGTGCTTTACCGGGATGAAAAGGGCCGTCAGATTACCCTGGCCTACCGGCGGGGCTCAGAAACCGCCAGCCTACAGATCTCCTCCACTCTGGGCGGGGCGATGGAGGCCCGGCCCGTCACAGTGGACGGCGCTGCTGCGGACCTCTATCTGGAGGAAACGCAGGAGGCAGGGAACGCTCTGGTTTGGGCCCGGGACGGGCTGCTGTTCTGGATGATCGCCCCCTGTTCCCAGGAGGAGCTGACCGCCATGGCGGAGAGCGTGGAGGTTCTGCCGGTGGAATACAGGCTCACCTGGGTGCCGGAGGGCTATGAGCTGTATATGCAGAATGATACCTTCGGTAATTCGTTCTCGTTCCTCTACAAAAACCCGGAGGGCCGATTGCTGCATTTCATGGTTCAGCTGGACCGTGAGGGGGCCAGGTCGTATCTTTTCCCCAACGAAAACGCTGAGGAAAAACAGGTGCTTGTAGGCAGGAATCCGGGCGATATGTATTTGGTGGACACAGGAGGCGCAAATAGCGAGCTGGTTTGGCAGGACCCGGAGGCAGGGGCACTCTTTTACATCAGCGCGTTTTTGCCGGAGGAGGACATTCTCAAAATGGCGGAGAGCATCGAGGGGGCAGCACCTTCTCCAAAAGTCCGGCAGCCCAACTGGCTTCCTATGGGGTATCGCTGTACGGGAGGCTCTGCCGGTTCCAGCTCCAAGGAACACCAGTATGAAGACGAAAACGGCGATGAAATCCAATTTGCGTTCCTGGGTCCTCCAGAGGCGGAGGAGAAAGAAAAACTCCAGGAGGCCGTGAAGGGCCTGGAGTCTCAAAGCGTCCTGGTGAACGGACAGGCGGCGGAACTGTACTCCGCGGCCGATGGCGTTCTCTATCTGGTCTGGGACGGCCAGGAACCGGGGGAGGTTTTCTGGCTTTCCGCAGCGCTGGACGCCGGAACACTGATTCAGATCGCTGAAAGTGTGTTCTATCCACCGTAAGGTAGAGAGATTGCCTGCTCTGCTGGCAGCGTTCAAACGAAATTCTAAAATCAATCATTCAATGATTTAACGCCTTTTACAGCCGCTGTTCCTGCGGAGTTGGATTTTTGATGATAGGGTAGTATAAGAGGCGTTATGTACTGTACAGCAAGGTCACAGTACATAACGCCTTCCTTTTTTTGGAATATAATTGGGGGGAATCTGTTTGGGTCATTACTCGTTAATCCTGGAAAAGCGTTATCAGGAATTTTGCGATGTATACCGGGAAAAGGGGCATCTGTGCAAAACGGACCCGGGAGAGTATGGAGACTTACAGCCGGGCAGTCAGGTACGGGCGCTGCTGGCTCTTGGAGAGTATGCGGAGGCCGCTCGGGTCTGCCGGGAGATGATGCGTCAGGAGGCGGAGGAGTCGGCCCGAAGGGGCTATGACGCCCGTTCTTCCATATGGCTGATTGATCTTGCCATCGCATGTATGAAGCAGGGGTGCTATGCGGAGGCGGCCCAGACCATCCGGGAGGCGCCGCATACGAATTACCAGCCGAACCGCATCCAGGCTCCATGCCTGATGTACTATATGGCCGTTGTCATGGAGGACGAAAACCTCAAGCGGGAGAGCATAAAGGTACTCAACGCGCGGCTTCGGACAAAGGCGGGCATGGAACCGGCCTTTGCGCCGGTCCGGTTCCTCCGGGACAAAATCGGCGAGGCACAGCTGTTGTCGGAGACAGCGGAGGAAACCAACCCAAAGCTCTACCTGCGGGCACTGGTTCCGGCAAAGTTTCTGATAGCGGTGAAGAGGTATGAAAAGGGTGAGCTGGAGGGCTGCCGGCAAGCCTTGAAGGAGACTTGCGGCCTTTATGAGCAGGATCGGATTGCCGTAATGCCAGTTGAATATTTTTTGGCGGAGTCCTGGCTGGTGGAGCTGAATGACAATACAGATCCATCTTTGCCAGTCTCTTAAATAATGAAAGTAAGATGAACACAAGGAGGAACGCAGCATGAAACGCTTACACAAAATCAAGGTCCTTTTCGTTTTAGCCCTGTGCCTGACGCTCACCGCCTGCGGCGGCGGTGGACCTAAGCAGGAGGCGGCGGATTCGGCGGAGGAGGCCACCGTCCATTTTCTCACAAACCTGCAGAACGGGGAGTTCGAGCAGGCGAGGACCTACCTGGAGGAAGAAAACCCCCTGCTGACCGTTTTCCCCGTGGCCGAGGGCGAAGCCGCCCCGGAGCTGGACGCCGTGTACCGGCAGTTCCGGGAGAAGATGACCGGCCTGACCTTCCGCGTGGGGGACGAGGGAGCCGTGGGAAACAGCATGGTGTACATCACCGCCGCCCAGTATGATTTCCGCTCCGCCATCAACGAGGCGATGCTGGCGGCCATGGAGACCCAATGCCGGGAGGGCGGAACCGCCTTCGCGGACTACGCCGGATGGATGAGCCAGGGCATTGCCAACGCGGCCATGGGCGGGGAGGAGACCGTCCGGGCCATGGCGACGGATAAAAACGGCGGCTATATCATCGACCACCGGGGGTACACGGACCACGACTTTATGAACCTCTTCACCGGCGGCTTCTATGACTACGCGGATTTCCAGATGGCGGTCTGCACCAATACCATAGACAATGTGGAGCATACCTACTACTTTGCCGCGTTAGGCGATGAGATGATCGCCTGCGTTGAGGAAGTGTCGGAGGCCAATAACGGAGAACTGGACGACGAAACGATAGCCGGGCTGAATGAGTTCTATGCCCAGGCGGCACAGCAGACGCCCGGCATGTATATGGGCGTTACCAAGGACGGAGACCGGGTGGTCACCCATATGGGCATCGACTTCCAGACGGCGGACCAAAACGCCCTGGTAAACTCCGGCATGGTCAGCGGCAGCTATCAGGGCAACATGGCCGACGGTAAACTCAGCCTCTCGGCTACCATCAGCGAGTTTGAAGAATCGGGCATGACCAGCTCCGTCACGCCGGTCTACAAGGCCGAAAAATGAGAAAAGCGCCGCCCCTTCCGGGACGGCGCCATGGGAGAGCTGGTTTTAAGGGGCTTGCCCCTGGCCGTCGTCGATGTATTCCACAATATCGGGAAGATCGCACCGGAGAATCCGGCACAGGGCGTTCAGCGTGTTGGTGGACACGGATTCCCCGGCCTTCAGCCGCCGGATGGTGGAACTGCTGATCTCGCCCTTGAACTGGAGCGTGTAGGTGGTGGCGTGCTTTTTTTCCATGGTGGCCCACAGCGGCGCGTAGGAAATCATTCTCTCCACTCCCCTCTTGCAATTATCTTCATTATTGCCTATAATGAGAGAAAACCGTTATAGGCAATAATGCCTATACGGGGGGAGCGCAGAACCAAGCACTAAATAACAGGAGGAACGACTGGTATGAAAAAGAAGCATCCGATTCTGGGAGTCATTTGTCTGGCAATTCTGATCTGCGGCGGAATCTTTACATTTCGGGCCGGAGGAGCCAAGGCGGAGATCACCATTGGCGAAAAAATCTATGAGATGCGGACCATGACCGTGCGGGAATTCATGGAGGACGGTTATATCCTCGCTACCATGTCCGCGGAGGGAAAGTCCCTCTATACATATAACTACAGCGGTGCGGTGATGGAGGCCAAGACCTATTACAATACGGCGGTGCCTTTCAAGCCCAAGGACGGCGCGGGTGCGCCACTCTCCTGCTGGCTCTACAATCCCACCTCCGAGCAGGTGGAGATTCGGGAGGGGAAGATCTGCGCCATCTCCTGCAAGGCGGCGCAGATGCAGGAATGCGGGCTTCCGGTCTCCATCGCCGGGCTGGAGCTGAACCGGCAGAGCAAGGAAGAGATAAAAGACTATATGGACAGGGCGTTGAAAGGCTATCAGTTCAGCGAAAATGAGGATGTCAACGCTATCTCCTATACCAAGGGGCAGGTGTCCTATACCTTCTCCTTCACCGAGGAGGACGTCCTGAAAAACGCCGTCGCCCGGAACAACGTGTGACGGCCATGGATAGAAATGAGTTTTTCAGACCCCTGGCGGAGCTGGCGGACCAGGGGCAGTGGGACGACGCCTACGTCTGGTTCCGGGAGCATCAGGAGCGGTTTTCCCGCCGGGAGCGGCGGCTGGTCCGGGAAGCCCTGGCGGCCCGGCTGTCGGCCTCCCGGCTCTGGCGGGCCCCGGCTCTGCTGGCGGCGGTGACGCTGCTGTTTCAGATGGCGGCGGGCGGCATCTTTGAAAACCAGCTCCAGGACCTGTTCTCCTTCCTGGGGCGGTCCTTCCGGCCCTATATGTACATTGCCTCCGTGGTTCCCCTGCTGTTCAATCTGGCGCTGGACGCGCTGCTGGCCGTCCAGTGCTATGAGCGGCTGGTGCTGACCTATCGCCTGTTCGGCCGCCGTCCGCCTTGGGCGCGGGCCTGGGGCGCCTGGGCTTTGGCTCTGGCGCTGGCCCTCTGGTCGGCGTGTTCCCTGGTCCCTTATGCCCGGGACCTGCCGCTGGTTCTGGAGGGGAAATGGAGCACCGGCATTGTCACCCTGGAGATGGAGGAGGACACCGCCTGGAACAACGCCATGGCCCAGCTGGGCCGGGAGACCCGGGAGGGCTACGACCCCATTCCCTGGTACTCCAATCCCCGCTGGTCCAGGCTGCTGATGCCCATCATGCCGGGGATTTACAACCGCTGGGTGCTGAACATCCACGTAGACGGCGTGGACTGCCGCATGGGCCAGCTCCAGTTTGATTTGACGGACTATGAGATGTACGCCTACCCGGTGCGCATCGACTATCTGCCCAACAGCCGACTGGTGCTGTGGATTTCCTGCGGGGAGGAGAGACTGCGATGAAACGAAAATGGCTGCTCCTGGCCTTTCTGCTGACCTTCACCCTGCCCGCCGCCGCCCTGTGCGCGCCGGAGCTGCTGGAGGCGCTTTGGTGGCGGTTCGGTTCAGACCCGGCGGTGTCGGTCCTCCGGGGCGAGCATTGGGGCAGAATCATCTGCGGCATCCTGCTGACGGCGATGCCCTTTACGCCCCTGGCCTGCTTCCTGCTGGAGCGGGCGGCCCTGAGCCGGGCCCGGCGGCGGCGGGAGAGCGTCAAGCCCCCGGAGTTCGCCACGGCGGAGGAGCGGCGGGCCTTCTACCTCCGGCAGCTGGAGGAAGAGCGCCGGGAGCCGCCCAAAACGCCGTGGATCGCCTATGCCGCCCTGTGCGGCCTGGGGGTGCTGGTGTTTGGCTTCGGTGTCCTGGGAATCCGCCTGAGCGGGAAGATCGAGAAGACCGGGCGGGACTTGGAGCTGTACCGGGCCGGGACCCCCGCCCTCTACGTGGGCCCCCTGCTGCTGGTGGACCGGCCCGTGCGGGACGGGGCCAAGCAGATCCCGGACGAACGATACGTGTACTACCGTTCCGCCACGGAGGGGGACCTCCAGTGCGCCGTGACGCTGATCGCGGAGAAGCAGCTGATGCAGCCGTCCTACCGGGTGGAGTATCTGCCGGAGACAGGGACGATTCTGTCCATCACCGACATGGCCGGACGTCTGCGCACCGGCGGGGAGGAGATGGCGCTTCCCACGCCGGTGGGGTGCTGGCTGTACGGAGATTTGGCGGTGCCTATCTGCGATGAAGTGGAGGGCTACGACGCCCTGAGCCGGGAACAGAAGGCACTGTTTGACCTGCTGTATTCCCAGGTCCTCAGCGGCGACGTGGCGGCGGGGAACCTGCCCACCCGGAGCTTTGATCTGCCCTACGAGCTGAAAAAAGCGGAGTTCAATCAGGTGCTGGAGCTGTATGAGGCGTCTGTTGGAAAGGACGACTACCCGAATCACGGCTATCGCACGGACGACGGGCGGATCGTCCGCCGGGCCTATTGCTACGGCATCATCCATTCGCGGTGAGAACATGGAGACAGGAGAGAGAAAATTGGAAAGGAAACAAGACTGGACGCGGGGCCTGACGCTGGCGCTCTGTGTGGTCCTGCTGATATTGAGCTTTGGGCAGCGTCGGCGGATTTCCGATTTGGAACAGGACGTATGGAATGCCCAGAACAGTATCATGGACAATGTGAGCGGCTTGGAAGCGCAGGTCGCTTCCCTGCGCTCTGATTTGGAAAATGCGGATAATCTGGTCCTGGATTGGAGCTACACGCCTGCGCTGAACCGGGAAAGGCGGGGCTTGGACGTGGAAGTGACCGTCAAGCTGAAGGAGTGGACGGAGGACACCGATCTGGAACTGCTTTGGACCTCTATGGGAAGCACGAACAGCACGGGCAGGGCGCCGATGGTTTACGACGGCACAGGGAGCTTTACCGGGAAGGTGGAGATTCCCTTAAACGGCTCCAGGATCGTCAGCCTAGACGCCGCCATCCAAAACGGCGAGACCCGGCGTCAGGAGAGCCTGGGGGACCTGAGGGACACTGCCATGCTGCTGCCGGTCCAATGCGACCTTTATGGTGTCAGCGGACCGGAGTATGAGCAAAGCAAAGACGGCGGCGGGGTGGTTACGATTTCAAATTTGCATACCGGCGTGTACGGCTATTTCGAGAAGGTCCCCAAGACGACGGACAACACGTTCCGCCTCCTGCGCAACGGGGAGCTTGTGGCGGAGCTGGCCGCAAATCCGGGAGGTGAGGAGAGCAATTATACTGACGGGGAACTCTCGGCGGAGCCGGCCGCGAGGCCGGAGTGGCCGCAGGGTGACTATTTTGGCAATGGAGAACTCACGACGGAATGCCAAAAGGGGGATGTGCTGACCTGGACCTTCTTCTGCCGGGACGAGTCCGGCGTTGGATATGAGTTTTTCTTGGAGGAATGGACAGTTGAACAAGATAGGCTTTCTCCGAACGCGCAGGGGGTGGAGTGGCCGAAGCTGACTTGGGACTGAGCCGCGTAAGCTGATGAACAATTTTTGATAGGAGGATTTTATCATGACAATCACGGAGATGGTGAAGAATCAACAGCAGCAGCGAATTGGAGAACTGAACCAGCGGCAGCAGGGGAAGACCCATGTCAACCCTTACGGCACCCCCGGCATGAGCCTGAACGACGCCGGAGACTACCGAAAAATGGTCCCTGTGGACGAAGGCGTGGTGCGGCAGATCAAGCAAATTGCGTTGGATCACATGAAAAAAGGCTATGGAGTCAGCGACGGTGAGGACATCAGCAAGGCCATCCGGGATTATACGATGTCCCTGGCGCCGGAGCAGCGGCTCAGCGCGTCCTGGACGCTGAATGAGATTTTCCACAGTGAGGCCACCCGGCTGGGCGAGTACGTCCACCAGCGCGTTCCTGGCTGGGATTGGGGAAAGCCCTTTGACACCAGCATTTTGGAGGGCTATCAGCAGGGCGTGGATATGCAGGTATAACGCCAGAGGTACGTTGTGAAAAAACGATATGCAGGATTTTGAGCCTCATCATGCTTGCGGGCACAGCCTTTTTGATTTGGTGCGCCGTAACGGTGACTGGCGGCGGCTTTCTGGACCTGAGTAATATCGTCCGCTATGTATTGACCGGCATGGCGGTCATATCCGGCGTAATCGCTCTGATTCTTGCAAAGATAGGGTGGAAAAAATGAATTAAAGCAATCTTCAAGTGATTAGTACGATTGTTATATTTTTGTTTACCGATTAGGCTGAATGACAAAATCTGAAATTCCAGTTTATCGGTCGGATGAAAAATAAATGCAGGTAATTCTGCAATCTCTATGAATCTATTTTTAGGAGGAACCACCATGAACATCTCTAGTTTAGGAAACGTCCCCAACATCACCAACCAGATCACCACCGGCGCGCCCCAGGCGGGCTTCCGCTGTGACCCCAGCGCCGCGGTGCGCTCTGCCGGCAAGAGTGTGGTCCCCGGTACGGACATCAGCGGCATCGGGACTTTGAAAAGCATTGATGAAGCTGCCCGGCAAGGCTACCGGGAGGACTTCTCCATCCGGGATGCAGCGGAGAGCCTGTGGCGGAAGGAAACGCAGACCTTCAATCTGAAAGACCTGGACGACCCGGAAAAATCGAAGGAGTTTCTGGAAAATTGGCGGCTGCAGGCCCGGTGGGATTTGGGGATTCAGGGCGGCCCCGCAAAGGACGAGGTGATCTCCGCCTACATAGATACCCTTCGGCAGAACGGCCTGGACGGCGCTGTGGACTGGGACGGTCTGGCCCATGAGTTGAAGTCATTCCAGGCCACCTCCCCGGAGGAACTGGAGGACGGGCTGAACTATATGGCTTCCCGCTATGTGGCGGCACTGGATAAGCTGGAGCGCAATTACAGCGGCGAGGAACTGACTGCCCAGCGTGCCAAGCTGGAGGAGGTCTATCAGGCCGGGAAGTCCGGGATGATCGACGGCTACACCCGCCTTTTGCAGGACAATCTGGGTATTTCCAACAGTGACGCCCAGGCAGTCCGGGACAGTTTTTCCTCCATTCTTACGGAGAAAGAGGACGCCTACCGGGGCGCGCTGAAACAGGTGAATGAGGCCGTGGAGCAGACCGGCCCGGACAGCGTGTGGCTGAAGAACCACGACGCCTATATCGCCTCCCAGCTCCGGGCGGCGTGCAAAGCTGGCGAGAGTACAGCCCGGTACTCGGTGCAGGATCTCACTGCCGCTGGGCAGATCGCCCAGGATTACCGGGCAGAGATTGACGGCGCATCCTCCTGCGGACGGAACGAGGTGACGCTGGGCCTTAACCTTGCCATGGCGGACATGAAGGCGGAGACTATGATTTCCAAAGGGCTGGTGAGCGACAGCATGGCCGCCCTGCTCCGGGACAGCCGCGCCCAGGGACATGAGAACGCCCTTGCCGTTCTGAATCGTGCCCTTGCCCAGCGGGAGAGTCACCGGGCTACGGGCGAACCAAAAGGGACCTACGCCCCGGTGGACAGCGCGGTATTCCGGGGGATCTACGATGCCGTCATGAGCGCCTACCGGCAGAACGGCGGCGACGCCGCCAAGGCCATCCAGGCAGGTGCCTCCGCCGGGGAGAAGCTGACCGCCCAGGCCGCCGCCAGGGCTCCAAAGGCCGCCCGCTGGGGCATCAGCATGAAACACTATTTGCAGGAGTTCTACAAGAACCCGGAGGAGCAGGAGGTCACGCTCTTGGGTTTGCAGATCAAGTATCTGACGAATCCAAAGCCCAGGACCTCCACCTACCAGAAGTACGTCAACAGCTGGCAGGACTTCCTCTCTTCCATTGGCGGCGGAGTGGACATCCGGGCATAATCAGCAGGTTCATTGACGAAAAGGCAGAGCAACTGCAAATTTGTGGAGAAATGGATAATACCATGAAGAAATCAATCCTTTTTCAGAGATATTACTGTCAATGTGTCAGAGGTTTTGCCGGAAAAATAACAGTTTGACAATCTTCGGTTTATTGGCCTGATGATTTTGCCTCAATACCAAGTTAGGAATTAGAAGATGATAGGGTATAGTTTTCTGAGTTTGCACCTGGCGTCATCAGAGGAAAATCTCCAACGGACAGTAGAGCAAACGGAGTTTCTGTACATCGCCCATGCGTTGACCTGGCGCTGCATAGTCTCGAAAGAAGATAAGGCTTGAGACAGGCACTGTCTGGAAAGGATACCAATTTCAATCTCTGCCATATTCAGCCAGGAGGCGTGAATGGGAGTGTAGTGAATTTCCAACCGCCGTATGATCCGTCTGGCCTGAGCAGGATCAAAAGCTTTATACAAGGACGCAATCGAGTGAATGTTCAAATTGTCCATGACCAGCACAATTTTTTCACAATGGCTGTAATGGACATCCACCAGTTCCAGTGGGAAAATGGGCAAAATCTACTGCAGTTCTAGTGTGTGTAAGTTTCACAACCCTTTTGCAGGCCAGCGGTTCAAAGGCAACAAACAAATCCACCACGCCACAGCGGCGGTACTCGTAATCTTCCCGTTCCACACTTCCTGGTTTTGCTGGGATGCGCTGTTTCTCAACCAGCTGCTGGTTTGTTTCATCCAGGCAGACTACCGGGCGCAAAGGGTCGTAAGGCTGCTGGTATACATCCAGAACATCCTCCATCCGCGCTACAAATTCCGCCCCCGGCTTGGGGATACACCATTCCTTCTTTTGCCAAGGCTTAAGTTCGTTTTTTTCAGTGTGTCCATCACGGCTGTGTCGGAAATACTCTCCACGACCCCCAGACGTACCAGCTCATCCGCAATCAGCTGCAATGTCCACCGTTCCCGTCCCTCCGGCGCTTCCGAGCAGGCGATGGCTATGATATGCGCCTCCACTCGCCCGTCTACCTTCTTGTGCCGGTTCACTTGCTCCTTCCGCCCCAGAGCCGCTTCTACGCCGTCAGTTACAAATCGTTTTGCTATCTGACAGATCGTGTGTGGCGTGGCATGATACGCTTCTCTTATTTTATCGTATGTCCACTCCCGGTTTTCTGGTATTTCATCCAATTTCAACAGTATCTGGGCATGCTTGATTCGATATCCCTGGGTTCGCCCTTTTGCAATTAGTTCCTGTAGCATCTCCCGTTCTTCATCCGTTAATGTTACAATGTATTTGTGGTTCATTCCTCATCACCCGAGAGTATTTTACCACATTTCTCACTTCTCCACTACTTCTATTTTCTATCTTGGTGAAGTACTAGATGGAAGCCATAAAATCAGCACAGAGATTTATCTGATCTGCTTTAACAATAACAAGATGGTTCCGATTTACAACATAGAAATATAAAGCTATTTAACACAGATTCGTGAAACAATTCTGCGGGGGTAAGTATATGCCTAAAAACAGCCGGGAAGAAATAGAGTACGTATTACAACGTGGAGCAGAAATACTGTTTGATAGACCAGAACTAGCTAATATGGAATTGGAGGACGTGCTAAATACGTTGGATGATGGCACATCTGAAATGATGCAGAATCGTTGGGGTGTTGTGGCAAGGATAGTATATGCATCAATTACTGACTTTTCGTCAACTGCTCTTGTTTTGAAGTTGGCCAAATATAAGGACGTAGGTTTTAGTTGCGAATACGTTGGATATTTGCTATTGACAGATCGTGGTATTGACTCAGAAACACTTCTTTTAGAAGCTGACCGGCAAGGAGTACTTGACCAAATTGTCCCTTTTGTATATCCAAATATACAGTATAAAGAAACGTTTTGGACTGCCCCCCGTCAAGTAGACAGTGAAATAAAATGCGCAATTTTGTCAGGCAGCCCTGCATTGAGTGTAGACCTCCATGGGCGTATGACCCCC
>CAJTCG010000036.1 GCA_910574635.1 Oscillospiraceae bacterium
GTCCAGGTACTCGTCCAGGACGCTCAGGTCCTTTGTTTCCAGGATTTCAGCGTTCCTGGCGGAGAACAGGGTCCTGGCGGAGCCGGTAATCCCGGCGGCCTTGTCCTTGAGCTCGTCGCCGCACAAAAGCCGGATGCGCTCCATGGAAAGCCCCGTAATGGAGGAGGGAACGGCGGTGTGGACGGCGGTCAGGGACTGCCGGATTTCGGCGCACAGGGCCTCCAGCCGTTCCCGCTTTTCCGTGAGGGGGGAGGGCCCTTCCTCAAGGGCTTCCTCCTCGCGGGGCCGCCCCCGGCGGGACTGGGAGCCGTAAGGCTCCGCCGTAATTTCAAAGGGGATGCGCTTTTCTCTGCCGACTTTGGTGGCAAAAATGGTAAAGGCGGTGGTCATGCTAAGCCCCATTTCCCTGCAAGCCTGTTCCATGCATTTCTTCACGTTTTCGTCCATGCGAAAGTTTACCATAACCTGTGCCATGAAAGTCACTCCCTTCAGCACATCTCTATTATAGCATTTGTAAAGCAAAATGCAACATTTTTCTTTACGAAACTGCGGGAAAATTGAAGAGGCAGCTGACAGCCGCCCCTCAAGTGGGACATCGGAGAACGGTCAAAGGACCATTTGCAGCTTGAACCAGCCGTTTTCCGCCTGAAAGCGGCAAAGCGTGTGGGTCTTCTCGGTGAAGGCCGCAATGGAGTGCGCGCCGATGCGGTGCTCCTTCGGGGCAGTTTCTCACAGGCCAGAATGGCGTTTTCCAAGGCGCTGGCGAACACAGCAGACGGCTCCGTTTGGCATCCGCCGGTAGCGTGTCGGGGATGGTGAGACGGGACTCGATTTGAATGCCGTGCTCCGCAGAGTCTTATGTGACATCATCACGGAAGCGAAGCGCCGTCCCGGGTATCATAGGGCCATAACAAAGGTAGGCAAGATCAATGCAGATGAATAGCCGGAGCTGGCGGGCCGCTTCGGTGTGATGAGCATTCCCGCTTTGGTGGTGATGCGAAACGGAAAAATTGTAAATCAGGCGGTGGGGATGCGGCCCAAGGGGCAGATCCTGGCGCTGCTGTAAGGAGGCGAAACGATGGGATTGTTTGATTTTTTGAAGGCCCCCGACATCCAGCAGGGTGTGCGGGAATACGGCGAGACCCCGGGCGCGGTGCTTCTGGATGTCCGCACGCCCCAGGAATTCCGGGAGGGCCACATTCCCGGCAGCAGGAATGTGCCGCTCCAGTCCCTGAGTGCGGGGGGCGCGGTCCCCGCAGGGAAGGACGCGCCGCTGTTTGTCTACTGCCACAGCGGCGCGCGGAGCAGTCAGGCGGTGGGACTGCTGGCCCGGATGGGTTATGTCCACGCGAAAAATATCGGCGGCATGGCCGCCTATCGAGGAAAGATGGAACGCTGAGGTAAAGGTAGTCATCATCGGAGGCGTGGCGGGCGGCGTCACGGCGGCGGCCCTGGACGAACAGGCGGAGCGCTTTTTCTTCCGCTTCCGGGTGGATATGCGGATCCGCCACGAGGTCACCGCCATTCACCCGGGGCGCAGAGCCGTCTCCGTGAAGAAGCTGGAAACCGGGGAGAGCTTGAGGAATCCTATGACAAGCTGATCCTTTCGCCGGGCGCCAAGCCCACCCAGCCCCGCCTCCCCGGCGTGGGCCTGGAAAAACTTTTTACCCTGCGGACGGTGGAGGACACCTTCCGCATCAAGGGTTACATCCGGCAAAATCATCCCAAGTCCGCCGTGCTGATGGGAGGCGGCGTGCAGGCCCGGCACTTCGTCACCGGTCAGAATACCCTGCTCTCCCTGGCGGGCCCCGCCAACAAACAGGGGCCTATGCGCCGCCCTATTCCTCGGCCAAGGATCCGGTAAATATGGCGGGATACGGTTATGAGGCATATAACTTCTCCGGCGGCTTCCGGTTTTACGACGCGGTGACCAATGACCGCCGCCTGGTGAAGGAGGCCATGGCCTGCGGCATGGATCAAGAGTGAAAAACAGCGTGCCTCATGAAAAGTGAGGCGCGCTGTTCTTTTTATTATGTGTTTCCCAGAGACGCCAGCTTTTTGAAATCGGTAAGCTCCGCCGCACCTCCGGGAGAGCCTTACCAGGCCCTTATTCCGAAGGTAGCGGAGCATCCGGACGACCACCTCCCGATGGGTTTCCAGGTGGTTGGCGATGGCCCCATGGGTGATGCGCAGCCGGGGGATTTTAGACGGCTTGAAATGAAAGAAGCCGCTTCCTTTTATTATATGGAAAGGTCCATGACAAGCAGTTTTTTTAGGGCGGTGCGGTAGATGCTGCGCAGCTTGTAAAAGTCCTCTTCCAGGATATATTCGTCCTTTTGATGCTCCGTGTGCCGCCGCCCGGGAAAGGCAGCGCCGAAGCCTACGATGTTGTCCAGCGCGCGGGCATAGGTCCCGCCGCCGATGACCAGGGGATCGGAAAAATCACCGGTCTCCTCCCGATAGGCCGCCAGGAGCTGCTGGAGAACTGGGTCCGACGGCGCCCGGTACAAGGGCTTATCGTGTTTTAAAACGTCAAGGGTCAGTCCCTCAGCCTGGGCTGCGGCCGTTACCGTTTCCAGAATCAGGCCGCCGTCGGCGGTAACAGGATAGCGGATATCCAGTGTCATGCGGATTGCGCCGCCGTCTGTCCGTACCATGCCGGAACAAAGAGTAGTAGTTCCACTGGCATCGTCCTGGAAGCAGCAGCCCAGTTTTTCTCCGTGGCAGCTCTCCCCGATGTACTTATTATAAAAGGAGATTAGGGGATTTTGAAGCCCTGCCCGGGACAGCTCCTCCACCATTTTGCGGATGGCACTGTCTCCTTGTTCCGGCACTGTAGCGTGGGCGGCGAGACCTTGGGTCTCCACAAGGCGATCCCCGCCAGATCCGTCCCGAAACCGGGCGCGGCACCAGGAGGCCACCATGTTACAGGCACTGCCGCCCTCTAAAAGAGAGAGCCCGCTGTGCTCCAGGGGCATGGACAGCTCCAGCCAAAGCATTCCCTTCTCACCGCAAAGAGCCGGAAACTCAGCGTCAGGAGTGAAGCCGGCACAGGGCTGCTCCTCGTGGCGGCGGTAATAGGCCATGTCACTCCACTGGCCGGTTTCTTCGCATTGACCGAAAATCAGGCGAATCCGGCGGGACAGGGGAAGCTGCTCCGCCAGCAGATCGGCGGCGGCAAAGACGCAGGCAATGGCGGGCCCCTTGTTGTCGGAGGAGCCCCGGCCATAGAGACGGCCATCCCGTTTCGTACAGGCAAAGGGTTCCATGGTCCACCCGTCCCCGGCGGGTACAACGTCTACGTGGGGAATGACGGCAACCAGCTCATCTCCCTCTCCAATCTCCGCCCATGCGGTCTGCCCATCGCGGTTCACGGTCCGCATGCCCAGCTCCCCGCAAAGGCGCAGGGTGTACGCAAGAGCCTTTGCAACGCCTGTCCCATAAGGGGCCTCCGGCGTCACGTCCTCCCCGGCCACGCTGGAGATTGCCAGCAGCCCTTCCAGGGCCTGGAGCATTTCCTGGTTTGTACGCATTCCGTTCCTCCTTAAATCTTTCCGCTTGGCGGCGTTACCCAGCTGAAATCCTCCATCCGCTCCGACTTGGAGGGGATGCCCCCTGCGATTTCCAGCACAAGCCGGTAGAGATCCTTTGCCAAAAGTCGAAAGTCCTGGTTTTGGACAATGACGCCGGAGGCGTCAAAGTCTATCATTTCCTCCCCCAGGCGGGCATAGGTATCTGGGTTTCCTGTGATTTTTACAGTGACGGAAGCTGCGTTGCCCAGGGGAGTACCCCGCCCGGTGGTGAACAGGCAGAGGTGTGCGCCGGACATGGCCAGGGCTGTACAGGCGTAAACGTCGTTCCCCCCCTGGCGGTTATCCAGGAACCACTGGCCGGGGCCTGGAATGTCCTCGCCCACTTGGAGGACGCCCTGAACCTTTGTCCGGCTGCCGGATAGCTTCAGGTTTCCAATGGCCTTTTCGCAAAGGGTTGTGATTCCGTGGGCCTTGTTGCCCGGAGTGGGATTGACGTCGGCAATGGACTGTCCGGTCATGTGGAAAACATCCTGCCTGTATTCGTCTACAATGTCCAAAATTGCCTCGCCCACTTGGTAGTTGACCGCCAGGTCAATAAGGTGCTGTTCGTTGCCAGGCATTCCCCGGACGCCGGCGCTGACAAAGGCCGCGCCCGCGTCTCCAAACAGGTCCATGGTCTCCCCTGTGACCACGTTGGCCGCCAGAGAACTGCTCCAGTCCGAACCGCCGCAGTAGACGGAGAGCACCAGACCGGAGACGGGGCAGGGGGTTCGCTCCATTTCCGCGCCTTCCCGCAGCATCTGCCCTACCAGCGCGGTTCCCTTCTCCACGGTACGCTTCAGCCCGCCCTCGTCCTGGATGCACAGGTGGAAGACCTTGGTGCCGCTCTTTTCAATTTCCCTCTGGATATAGGCTGGGTCCGTCCACTGGCAGCCCAGGCTCACCAGCAGGACGCCGTAGACATTGGGGTGCTGCCCTGCCCGGATAAGCCCCAGGTTTGTGCGGTCCTCCTGCTGGCGGTACTCGCCGCAGCCGGTGTCGATGGTGATGGACGGGACGCCGCAGCGGGCGGAAATCTGGTGGGCCGCGCCGTTGGCGCATTGAACCAGGGACAGCACCAGCACCTGATTGCGGATACCAAATCCGCCGTTTGCCCGCTTATACCCCAGAAACGTATCCATGCTCTCGTTCCTCCTTAGCTTTCGCCCTGTAGTTGGCGGCGTACGCGTTGCAAAGCTGCTCTGTGATGTCTTTGACATTGTGGGTGTGCACCCACTCTCCCGGTGCGATGTCCCGCTCCGCTTGGCCGATGACGACGCCGTACTTGAGGATGCTTTCTCCCAGCGCAATGGGCCGAATCGCAGCCTTGTGTCCGGTGGGAATCCGCTCCCGGATAGAGACCGTGCCGCCGGAGGTCCCGATGCTATCCCCGGCCTGGGCGGGTTGGGGCAGTACGGCTACGTTATCTTGTTCATGTAGAATTACAGCTTGTATTTCCATAGAAATCACCTCGCCTCCATTATATCAGGCTTTCCCTTAAAAAGATTATTGCGATTTTCCGCAATGCGTCATATAATTTTCGCATAAGCCCCAGGATCTCCAGAAGTAAACTTAGAGGAGGAGCCTATGACCTTTCAGCAGCTCACCTATGTGGTTGAGGTGGCCCGCTGTGCCTCAATTAATAAAGCGGCAGAGCGCCTGTATACCCACCAGAGCAATGTCAGCAGTGTCCTGCGCCAGCTGGAGGACGAGCTGGGTATCCAAATTTTCCGGCGGTCTCACAAGGGAGTGTCTTTGACCGACGCCGGACGGGAGTTTCTGGCGCACGCCCAGGAACTGGTGGAGAAGAAAGCGTTTCTGGAGAGTCTATACGCTGTGCGGGGTCAGAGGCAGCCACTCCGGTTTCAAGTATCTTCCATGCGGTCTTTCTTTGCCTATGCGCCTTTGCTGGAGCTGAGCGGGCAGGGAAAGCTGCCGCCTGCCCCCCTGAGTCTCCGGCTGCGGAAATGCACATTGAAGGAGGTGCTGTCCGATGTGGCCAATGGAGCGGACCTGGGCATTATATTCACAATGAAAGCCCAGAGAACGCGTCTGCCGCAGATGGCCCGGGTGAAGAATGTGGAGTGCATCCCGCTGGGGGAGAGCCGCCTCCACGCAGTGGTGCGGGAGGGGCACCCGCTTTTAAAGGACCGGAATCTGGACCGGATAGGGGAGTATCCCTATGTGATTATAGAAAACCAGGAGAATCTGGGATTGCTCTATGACGAGGAGTCCCGGAGCGTCCGGGGCTTATTTGAGGATGTGCCCCGGCAGATTATTTCCACCAACGACAGTATGACCTGTCAAAGCATTGTGGCGGAGACCAACGCCTTTTTTATCAGCACCACGCCCTGGAGGCACAGTGAGCATTACCACTTTGCATCCATCCCCCTGCCGGGGGAGGCAAACATTTTAACGGTCTACGGAGTGGTTCGCCGGGGAGGGCAGCCTTCGCAAACGGTGGACTTCTATTTAAATGCCCTGCGGAATCTCCTGGCGGAAATCGAATAGGCGTGTTTGGGACGGGAGGGGAGGCTTTCCCTTGGACCCCGGGCCGTCCGATAGAAAGAAAAAAGGAAGCTCTTGTAATCGCGAGAGCTTCCTTTTTTCTGGATAAAGCTGGCTGACAGCGGCGTTTAATCGGCAGCATAGCACATTTTGGAAAAGAACCCCCGTTGTTAGAACTGAATAAATTGAGTTTTCTATTTTTGATAAAAACATAAAATTCGACAGAAGCTACCAGAAAGCAGATTGACAAGCTCTCGGTTTCGATGTATGATAAAGCTATCTCGTTCGCATATAAGTATTTGTTCGTATATGCGAATAGGCGCTGGAGGCCGGCAATCGAAAATTTGCTTGGTCAAAGGTAAAATCAAGATCAGAAAAGGGGAAGTTGTTATGAAAAAAATCTGTTGTCTGTTGCTTGCGGCCCTGATGCTTTTATCCCTGGCGGCTTGCGGGTCCAATGCCGGCAATCCCAGCCAGGACACCAGCGGCGGTTCTGAACCGGCTCCCAGTACCGGCGGCGATCAGGCGGATGCCACCGTCTATGAATTTAAGCTGGGTACTGACTGTTCCGACCCCGCGCTCTCTCCCGATTATAATGGCTACGGCGAGCATATCCGTAAGTTTTGTGAGCTGGTGGAGGAGAAAACCAATGGCCAGGTGAAGATTACGCCCTACTATGAAAGCGTTTTGGGCGCCCAGCCGGAGCTGTTCATGCAGGCTCGGGACGGAGAGCTGGATTTCTTCTACGGCAGAGTGCAGTCCGCTGTGGATCCCCGCTTTGCCTTTAACTCCGTTCCTTTCCTGTTTAAGGACATTGACCAAGCCAAGCGCCTGATTGCCAATCCCGACGGCGAGCTCTACAAGCTGTATGCCGGACTGTGCGAGGAGTACGGAACGCATCTGATTGGACAGGGCGTGGGTACCTTCCGCGGCGTGTTCAGCAACAAGCACGCTGTCCCTGACGCAGTGGGGATGTCCGATCTGACTATGCGCATTTACGAGGATCCCTCTGTGAAGTTCTTCTGGTCCCCCATCTGTAATGCCAGCGTCATTTCCTTCAATGAGGTCTATACCGCCCTGCAGACCAAGACCTGCGACGCGATGGAGATTGCGGGCAGCGTGGGCATCTACTCCAAGTTCTATGAGGTCTGTGACTATTACACCGACCTGGATTGGCAGATTATGAGCCAGGGATTCATTGTCAGCAATAAGTGCTGGGACAGTTTGCCAGACGATCTGCGTCAGACCGTGATCGACTGCGCCTGGGAGGCTTCCGACTACGAGTTTGAAGTGCAGAAGACCAACGCCATCAGTGCGCTGGACGAGCTGGCTTCCCTGGGCTGCGAGGTCTATAACCTCACGGATGCTGAGCGCCAGGCATGGATCGACTACGCCCGTTCCCTGGACGACCAGTATCGCGAATACATCGGGGCCGAGTTTTACGATCAGGTCATGGCCGCGATTGATGCCGATAACGCCGTCAACGGCTAAAATGCCTCTGAGCGTTAGAGCTTGAAGTGAAGGAGCGTCCGATCCGGTGGCCGGAATGCCGGTCGGATCGGACGCTCTCATTCTATACGAATTCTGTAATGGGGGGAATACTTGTGAAATTCCTGAAAAAGCTGGACAAGGGCGTGGACGCAGCTGTGAAATACTTCACCAGCGCCTTGATGATTCTTTTGACCATCATTGTTAACGCCATGGTGTTTTCCCGCTATGTTCTGCGGGTGAACCTGGGCGGCATTGAGGAGCTCCCAGTCTTCTTTATGTGCATCTGCATCTGGATGGGGGCCATTCGCGTCATGCGGGATGATAAGATGGTAAAGATTGAAATCATTTTCTCTCTGGTGAAAAACGAGCGGGCTCAGGCCGCCATCAACATGGTGGCCTCGCTCCTCAGCTGCGCCGTGCTGGCGTTCTTCTGCACCCGCGCCTATCTCTTTGTCTACCGGACCTGGCGAGACGGGATTATTACGCCCTCCCTGGGCTGGCCTGCCTGGTTGGTGTATGTCTTCTCTCTGATTGGATCCGTCGGCATGACGGTTTACGCTTTCGTTAACACAATCAAATACGCGCGGAAGGTGGTAGGCAAATGAGTATTGGACTTTGTGCGTTATTGGTCCTTGCCCTGATTATGATGAGCATGGGCATTCCTCTGGCATTCCTGGCCGGGGCTATGGTGTTCTCTGCGGCCGCGGGCCTGACCACCGGCAGCTGGGGCTCTACAGCCTGGTTCTCTACGGAGTCTTTTTCCCTTCTGGCGGTGCCCCTGTTCATTCTGGCGGGAACCCTGATGGAACGCAGCGGCATCGCGGGCGCCCTGGTGGATTGGGGACAGCGGCTGACGGATAAGGAGGGGAAAGGCACCGGCCTGGCCAACGCGATTCCCGTTGTCTCCGGCATGTTCGGCGCGCTGTGCGGCTCCGGATTGGCCACTGCCTCCACCATGTGTTCTATGCTGGGTCCAAAGCTGGAGGAAAAGGGCTACAAAAAGGAATTTATCTATGGCCTGATTGCCTGCTGCAGCCCCTTTGGATACATGATTCCTCCCAACATGAACGCCATTATCTATGCCAAGGTGGCCAACGCCTCCGTGGCGGACCTGTTTTTGGCCACGGTGGCTCCGGGCGTTTTGTGGATTGTGCTCTATATGATCATCAACCGCTTTATGGTGCCCAAATACCTGGTGGTTACCCGGACGCCGGAGGAGCTGGCTGCGGACATGGCCCAAAGCAAGGCTCTGTCGACGTGGAAACTCTTCAAGGCGCTGCTTCCCGCCCTGCTGATGCCGGTTATCATTCTAGGCGGCATTTACGGCGGCATCTTTACCGCCACGGAGGCCGGTGCCGTGGGCTGCCTCTATGGCGTAATCGTGGGCGTAATGCTCTACAAAACCGTAAAGACCCGGGATCTGCTGGACATCTTTTCCTCTACGGCCTATTCTCTGGGCTCCCTGCAGATCATTTTCCCCTTCACTATGATTTTCACCCGGATTATGGTGACAAACGGCGTTCCCCAGATGGTGACGGATTTCATCTCCAGCGTTTCCACCAACCGGTATGTTATCATCGTCATCCTGTGCGTGGTCCTGTTTATAGCCGGATTTTTCCTGGACGGAAACATTCTCCTGCTGGTGCTGACCCCGCTGCTGCTGCCTACCGCCACTTCCGTGGGGATGTCCGTTATTCAGTTTGCCGTCGTAGTGTTTGTGGCTTTGGGCATCGGCTCCATCACGCCGCCCATGGCAATGGCCCTGTTCCTGTGCGCCCGGCTGGGTGATGTCCCTGTGGAGAAAATGGTGAAACCGATGTTGCCCTATATCATTTTTGGCGCGCTGCCCATTTTGATTTTGGTGGCGTTTGTCCCGGCACTGTCCGACTTCCTGCCGTCCCTGCTGCGTTAACCGCGGCTTCCTATGAGGAATGAATCAAAACATGCAAGGAGGCTTTGCTATGGACATACTGATTAAAAACGCGAAGGTTGTCGACGGCACCGGAGCGCCGGCCTATGCGGCTGACATTGCGGTGACGGGAGGCCGGATTTCCCAAATCGGCCAAATTACGGAGACCTGCGGCCAAGTTATCGACGCCGCCGGCCGCGTGGTGATGCCCGGCATCATCGATCCCCACAGTCATGCGGATGTGGGCATCTTTGATCCCGAGTGGAGCCATCAGCGTATTGTGCAGGGGATTACAACGGAACTCACCGGACACTGCGGGCCCTCTCCCGCACCCAACTGCCCTGAGCACATGGACCTGCTGCGACGGATCTATTTTGAGCTCACCGGCGCGGGGCGGCCCTTTGACTGGCCTTTCCAGGACTTCGATGGCTGGCTGAAGGCGGTGGAGAAGCAAAAGCTTTCTGCCAATTATGGTTTTTTGGTAGGGCACAGTACTTTGCGGGTCTGCGTGATGGGGGAGAAAACTTCAAAAGCCACCACCGGGGAGATTCGGGCTATGCAGGAGCTGCTGGACCGGGCGCTGAATCAAGGCGCAATGGGCTTAAGCTTCGGCCTGAGCTATTTCCCAGGGGCCTATGCCGATACGGAGGAACTGACGGAACTGGCCCGGGTGGTAAAGAAGCACGATGGAATCATCGCATCCCACCGCCGGGACGAGGGGGACCGGGATTATGAATCCATTGCGGAGATGATTCAAATTGCCCGGGAGACCGGAGTCCGCATGAACCTCTCCCATGTGAAGGTTACAGGGAGCGCCAACTGGGGCAAGGGCAGCGGCATTTTGCGGCTGATTCAAGAGGGCTTTGACGAGGGCCTGGATTTGTCCATAGACGCATATCCCTATACCGCCGGGTATACCCAGCTTTTCAAGATTTTCCCCATAGAGGTCTGGGGGGACGGCATGGAAAGCATGTATGTCCGTTTCTCCGATCCCGCCTTCCGGCAAAGGTTGATCGAAGACACCCTCACAGGCCGCTCCGGCATGATGGCGACGGCAAAGGGCGGCGCCGCCGGGATACAGGTGATCCAGTGCGCGGATGCCGCTTATGATATGAAAACGCTGGCCCAGATCAGTGAAGAAATGGGTCAGAATCCCGTGGAGTGTGCCATCCGAATCATTGAGCAGTGCGGGGACGGCGTGCAGATGTTCTGCTTCCTGCAGGACGAGGGGGAGCTGGACCAGATTATGCTGTATCCGCATACCATGGTCATCTCCGACGGGGCCCCCGCCGGCGGACACAAGCATCCCCGGTACATGGGTACGTTTTCCCTCTTCCTGGAGCGTTTTGTGAAGCAGCAAAAGAAACTGACGCTGGAAGAGGCGGTGAAGCGCATGACCTTTATGCCGGCCCAGCGTTACCGTTTGCGTGACCGCGGCATGCTCAGAGAAGGCGGCCGGGCGGATCTGGTGGTGCTGGACTGGGAGAATTTCCAGTGCAATTGTTCCTATGAGGCCCCCATGGGACCCTCGAAAGGAATCTCTTATGTGCTGCTGAACGGCAAAATTGCCGCTAAGGACGGCGTTTATACTGGTGAGGGCCAGGGAGAGGTGCTGCGTTTTTGACGCATGGAAAAAAGCCCCGTACCCGCCGGGTTCTGCGGGTAGGGGGCCTTAGCTCCGCTTGCGGCATCAAAGGTTCTTAAAGCCGTTCTGGGAGAAAATCTCATCCAGGTTTTCATCACTGACAGAGAGGACGTTTTCGATTTTGCGGGTGGATATTTGCAGGGCCTTGGTGGCATGGGCGGCCTTCTCCAGGTTCATGCGGAAGGTTGGCAGAATGATGCCCAGGGCCGCCACGACCCGATCGTCCACCCGGATGGGGGCCGCTACACACTGGATGTTTGGCTCCACCTCGCCGTATTCATAGGAAATTCCAGTCAGCCGGACCTCCTCCATTTGGATGTGGGCGCGGTAGAGGTTGGTTTCCGGGGGAAGACGCCCACCGTCCTTGAAAAATATCTCCGTCAGCTCGTCCAGCTTGTAGTCGCACAGCAGGGCCTTGCCCATGGCGCCGATGCAGCCCAGCTCCCTTTGCCCGGGCGTCTTGTCACAGGTGATGTTTTCCGGCGGATTCGTCCGGTGGAGAAACAAAACGTCTTTTCCGTCCATGACGCCAAGGCAGCAGGACTCGCCGATTTGATACGTGACCTGCTGCATTTCGAGATTGATAAACTTGTTGACGGAAATTTTGTTGCGGTAAATCGAGGCTGCAAAGTAAAGGCCAAGGCCGATGGTGTACCGGTTGGTCCGGTAGTTTAAATCGATGAAGCCCCGGGCGGCCATGGTTTGCAGCATGGGAAGAATGCTGCTTTTGGGAGAGTTCAGAAGCTGCGCAATTTCCGTGAGGGTATGTCCTTCTATGGAAGCTGAAAGCAACTCAATAATGTCCAGGACTCGAGAGGTAGAGCGGTGTGCAGTTTGAGCCATAATATCCCTCCAAAATGATTTGCCGTTCCTTCCGCCGGGATAGAAAGAAAGGCCTTCCGCCAAGATTTGGCCAGAAAGCTGCGGCGCTGAGAAAGGCTGGATTTGTCAGGCGGGAGACGGTTTCTTCCTTAACCATATCATGTTTTTCCCTATTGCGCAACTTGATTTTCTGGAATGAGGGCAGATATTGAGAAAAAGATTGACATTTTTGCGGCAGATGTGTAAAATAAAAATAGTTCCTATATATGTATTAATTCGTATATACAAACAAAGAATGGAGGATTCGTATGAGTCTGAATTTTGCAGTGCTGGGAGCAGGTGCCGGTGGGCAGACCATGGCTGGAGTACTGAGCAGCCAGGGATATTCCGTCAAACTGTACGACATTGACCAATCCAAAATCGACAAACTGAATGCGCTTGGGAAGATTGTGGTCACCGGAAAAATAGAATGCGAGGGGACGCCTGAGCTGATGACCACGGATTTGAAGGCCGCTATGCAGAATGTGGATGTCATCATGGTAACCACCACCACAGACGCTCACCGGGCTTTGGCGGACCAATGCGCGCCCTATTTGCACGACGGACAGATTTTTATGCTGAATCCCGGTCATGTGGGCGGCGCGCTGGAGGTGGCCCATGTCATTCGGGATATTCATCAGTGCAAGGCCGATGTAATCATCGCGGAGGCCGGCGATTTGATGTATGCCTGCCGTATGCCGGAGGTGGGAACGGTGTTCCAGTCCGGGTTGAAGAACCACGTGGAGGTAGCCGCCCTTCCCGCCGGAGACGTGACCCGTCTGCTGGAGATCCTCAAGCCGATTTTTGCCAATCTCTCTCCTGCAAAGAACATCCTGGAGACGGGATTTGAGGGCGGCGGCGCGATGCTGCATCCGATTCCGAGCCTGATGAACGTCAATCGGACGGACTCCGGTGAGCCGTATGACTATTACATGTCCGGCATTACGCCCAGCGTGGCCAAGCTGGTGTCTGCCTGTGACGCTGAGCGCCTGGCAGTTTGCAGGGCCCTGGGCTTGGAGGTGCCCTCTTTGGTGAAGTCCCTCCAGAAGATTTACAGCCTGGAGCAAGAGGACCTGTATGACTTGCTTCAGCATAACAAAGCATATGTGGGTCTGAAAAGCCCCTCGAGCCTGAATCACCGGTTTTTCATTGAGGATACGCTCTGCGGCATAGTGCCCCTGGCCTCCATTGGCCGGATGATGGGGGTGGAGACGCCGATTATGGATGCCTACATCAACATCGCCAGTGTGGTCTGCGGCCGGGATTTCCGGGCGGAGGGCCGCACGGCGGAGCGCCTCGGCCTTGCGGGCAAGACTCTAGAGGAAATCTACGAGATGATTTCCTAACGGCCGCTCCAAACGGAAGTGGGGCAGATGGCCGGAAGAAATAATAAGCCGCAGTGGATGCCAGCTTTAAGATAAGCGATTGCCCTGGGCGGTGAGGAGCGTTAAATGCGTATGAAAGAGAGAAACCAAGCGGTTTTACTGATGCTGCTGTCGGCCCTGTCCTTTTCGCTGATGCAGGTGGCGGTAAAAATTTCCGCTATGTCGGTGGGGACGCTGCAGCAGGTTTTCTGCCGGAATCTGATTAGTTTATTCATTGCCCTGATTCTATTGCGGAAAAAGCATTTGCCGCTTTTTGGCCCCCGGGAGTATCAGCTGCCGCTGTTTCTGCGGTCGTTTTTCGGGTTTGTAGGGATGATCATGCTGTTTGCTGCCACTGCGGGGGCCCGTCAGGCGGACATTGCGCTGCTGAACCGCACCTCGCCGGTTTGGGTCAGTTTGTTTGCACTGCTGTTTCTGAAAGAAAGGATTTCTAAGGTACAGGCGCCGGTGATTTTGCTGTGCCTGGCCGGTGCATTTATCGCTATGCGGCCCTCCTTCGATTCCGATGCAATGCCGTTGGTCTTGGCGCTGCTGACAGCGGTTTCCAGCGGCCTGGCCTATACAATGATTGCATTTTGCAAGGGGCACGTCAATCCTTTTACGGTGATTTTTCATTTTTCCCTGTTTAGCACGGCGGCCTCCGGCATTTTGATGCTTCCTTCGTTTGTGGTTCCCTCGTGGAGGGACGCGGCTATGCTGTGCCTCATCGGACTGTTCGGTGCCGGCGGACAGATTGGCCTGACCTGCGCCTATCAGAAGGCGCCGGCCTCGGAGGTCAGCATCTATGATTACTCCGGCATTATTTACTCCGCCCTGCTGGGATACCTCCTGCTGGACGAAAAGCTGTCGGTTTCCACGGCGATGGGAGCCCTGCTGATTACTGCCGGTGGGCTGTGGGCCTTCCTGTACAACCGGAAAAAAGCGGGGGAGGCGGAGGAAGGCGGTCTCTGAGCAAGAAAAGAAGTTTGACACAGGACCGTTTCGGCGGTCTCCGGCGGCGGTCTGCGGCGCGGACGGGAGGGAATCGATTGGATTTTCTTCGGTGTGTTGACGATAAAACAAAAGCGGAAAGGAAATGATTATGAGCGACAATAAGCGCAGGATTAACAGCGATCTGGAGGACCGGATGACGCTGGACTGGCAGGGAACCCGGGCATTTTTCTATGGATTGGGATACAACGATGCGGATATTGAAAAGCCCCGGGTAGGCATCATGAACACCTGGAACGAAATCAACCCCGGTCATATCCACCAGCGGGGCCTGGCGGACGCCGCCCGGGAGGGCATTATTGAACGTGGGGGGCTTCCCTTCCTGTTCTACGGCGTCAACCTCTGCGACTGCGTAGGTGGCGGAGACTATGTGCTTCCCAGCCGGGACCTGCTGGTGAATGAGATTGAGCTGAACGCCAAGGCGCACAATTTGGATGCGATGGTGCTGATTGGGACCTGTGACAAGGTGGTTCCGGCGCTGCTGATGGCGGCGGGACGGGTGAATATCCCTACAGTAATCATCACAGGCGGATACATGAAGACCCCAGTGATGGACGGCGAATATGTGGACTTTATCGATATCGGCGCTTGCATCTCCAAAGTGAAAGAGGGCAAACTGCCCCAGGAGAAGTTTGAAGAGCTGATTCACACCTGTGCGCCCTGCAGCGGAGCCTGCGGCATGATGGGAACCGCCAACACCATGAGCCTGCTGACGGAGACCATCGGTATGTCCCTGACGGGCAACGCCACGCTGGCCGCCGTGTCCGGCGATTTGATCAACCTCAGCCGGGAGGCCGGACGGAAGGTGATGGAGCTGTGGGAGAAGAACATCCGTCCCCGGGACATCATTACGGAGCGGGCGATTACCAACGCTATCCGTGTCTGCATGGCTATTGGAGGCTCCTCTAATACCATCATTCACATCCCTGCCGTGGCCACAGAGGCCTGCCTGGACATGGATTGCAGCGCCGTCTATGCGGAGGCCAGCTGTGAAGTTCCCCTGCTGATCGGCATCCGGCCCAACGGCAAGCACTGCATGGCGGATTTCGAGGCTGCGGGCGGTCTGCCGGCTATGCTGAACGAGCTGAGGGAGAAACTGGACCTGAGCGGAATGACGGTGACGGGAAAGACCCTAGGGGAGAATATTCAGGGCCATGAGAACCGGAATCCCTCCGTTATCCACTCTCTTTCGGAGCCTCTGGACAGCGACGGGGGCCTGATTCTCTGCAAGGGAAATCTGGTGCCTCAGGGTGCGTTTATCAAGCAGTCCGCAGTTCCCGCCAAGCTGCATAAATTCCGGGGAACCGCTAAAGTCTACCACGATCAGGACGCGGCCATCGAGGCTCTGCGGAATGGGGAAATTCAGGCGGGCAACGTGGTGTTCATCATCTACCAGGGTGTCAAGGCCGGTCCCCACACCTCTTATGCCTTCACCACGGCGCTGAAAGGCAGCCATTTGAAGGACGATGTGGCCACGGTGACGGATGGACGCCTATCCGGCGCGGCCTCCGGCGCCTGTTTCGGTTATGCCTCTCCCGAGGCTGCCCTTCGAGGACCTCTCTGCGCGGTGAGAGACGGAGATTGGGTTAACTACGATATCGAGAAACGGGAGCTGAACATCGAGCTGTCCAGCGAGGAGGTGGAAAAGCGCATGGCGGAGGCGGAGCTGAAGCTGGAGCCCAAGACCGGCTGGCTTTCTGTTTATCAGCGCTGCGTCGGTTCCATCTTGAAGGGCGCTACCCTGATTGAGGATCACCGGGCCTGAGGGCGTGGGGTTTACTAGACTGGAGGAATGCATTATGAAGCACGAGAAGATTCAAATAGTCCCCCCCAATGCGCTGAAAACCAAGTGGTCCCGGGCAATCCGGTACGGCGATTTGATTTTCACCACCGCTCACTCCGCCGCCCGGCCAGACGGCACCATGCCCACCACCCCGGAGGAGCAGATCCGCGGCTGCTTTGAGAGCTTGAAAAACACCCTGGAGGCCGGTGGCTCCGGTATGGACATGGTATTGCACGCAGACTGCTTCCTGGCCCACCGGGAGGATTTCGCCTTGATGAATGAAATCTTTGACGAGTATTTCCTGGGTCAGGGTGTGCCTACTACCCGCAGTGTTACCGAGGTGACCTTTACCGCGCCGAAATTTCTTTTTGAGATTCAGGCGATTGCCGGTGTGCGGGACGCGGAATAATCCGCCGCTTCCCTGAGCAGCGGCGGCGCAGAGATGCTTGGCTTCGCATATGGTTTCTACATATTTGCGGACGACAATTTTAACAAAGGAGAAGAACACCATGAAGAAGATGCTAGCCTTACTCCTTGCGGCGGTGATGGTTTTATCCCTTGCCGCCTGCGGCGGAAAGCCTGCCAGTCCCAGCGAAAGCCCCTCCGGCGGCAGCCAGACCGGCGTGGAAACCAACAGCGGCGGCGAAAAGGTGGTTACCATCGGCGTGGCCGTGGACCTCCAGTCCTTCGACCCCGCCAACAACGACAGCACCTCCTCTGAATGCATCCTGCACAACATGTTCAGTCACCTTTATACCCAGGATGTGGAGGGCAATACGGTGGCCGACCTGGCGGTCAGCTATGAAATTCTGAATGACACCACCTGGCAGTTCAAGATTCGGGACGACGCCTTCTTCTGGAACGGCGATCCAGTGACGGCCGAGGACGTCAAATTCTCTCTGGAGCGGCCTGCCTTGGATACGTCGCTCCGGGAGAACCAGTATTTCAATGCCATCGCCGGAGTGGATGTAATCGATACAACCACGCTGAATATTCGGACAGTGGATCCCTTTCCCGCGCTGCTGTCCCTGGTCAGCAAGGCCGGCTCCGAGATTCTGCCCAAGGCTTATGTGGAGTCCTGCGGCGGTATGGAGGGCTTCCAGAAGGCGCCTGTGGGTTCCGGCCCCTATGTCTATGTCAGCTGGACCAAGGATGACAGCGTTGTCATGGAACGGAACGAGAACTACTTTAACGCGGACAACACGAAACGGGACTTTGACCGCATTGTGTTCAAGGTGATTCCCGAGGAGTCCACCCGGGTGGCGGAGCTCCTCACGGGGAACATTGACATTGCCGAAAATGTATCCCCCAACGAATGGGACCGAATCAACGGGAACAGCGGCACGTCCATTGTCTTTGGAACCAGCGCCCGGGACTTCATGATTCTCTGCCGGTGCGACACAGACAGCCCCATTTCTAATGTGAAGGTTCGTCAGGCTCTGGAATATGCCATTGATACCGACCTGATCTGTGAGACCATTCTCTCCGGCAGCGGCCACTCCACCCGCACTCGCTGCCCCGCCGGTGTGTTTGGACATGACCCCTCCTTGGATAACGTGGGCCTCTACGATCCGGAATACGCCAAGCAGCTGCTGGCGGAGGCGGGCTACCCCAATGGCTGCACCCTCTCCATGACCGGTGTCACAGGCCGCTATGTCTGCGACAGCGATATCGAACAGGCCATCGTTTCCATGGCCGCCGAGGTGGGAATTACGCTGGAACTGGAGCTTCTGGAGTTCTCCACCTTCTCGCAGATTCTTTCCTCCAACTCTTGGGGCGACATGGTTTTTGTCAACTACGGCGTGGGCTTCATGGACGGCTCCTATCCCATGAACCTCTATACGGAGGCTGCCGATGCCGGTATGGGCTGGAACAACGCCGAGTATGAGGCACTCTTTGCCGCCGCCCGGTCCAACATGGATCTGGACGAGCGTCTGGAGCAGTTCCAGCAGTGCCAGCAGTTGGTAGCCGCGGAGCTGCCCAGCATTCAGCTGATTCAGCCCAGCACCGCCGTCGGCGTCAGCGATGCGGTGGGCTATACTCCAGGTGTCATTGGAGCCTATTACTGTGATTGGATCACCAACAGCGGCAAATAATTTCTGACGGCAGACGACATAGACGGACGAAAAGGGGAGTTGTTTTAAACGGAGACAACTCCCCTTTTTGGAAAATCGGGAATGGTTTCCACCGGGGACGGGAAAGAAAGGTGACTCTATGGATTTAGAAAAAGTATATGCTTATATTGACGCCAACCGGGATCGCTACATTCAATTGCTGCAAACCTTTGTGCGCCAGCCCAGCGTTGCCTCCATGCATCCTGACAACGAGGACATGAAAGAGCTGGTAAAGCGAACCGTGCGGGAATACACCGGCGCAGAGCCGGAGGAGCTGAAAACCAACGGAAACGCCGTGCTCTACACGGAGCTGAAAGGGAAGCGGACGGACCGCATTCTGGGGATTTACAACCACTACGACGTGGTGTCGCCCGGGCCGGAAGAGCAGTGGCGCTTTCCCCCTTATTCCGGGACCATCGACGGCGGCGTCCTCTATTCCAGAGGAGCGGCGGACAATAAAGACGCCCTGGCCTGCCGTCTGTGTGCCCTGGACGCTATTCGCTCCGCAGGGGAGGAGCTGCCCCTGAACGTCAAGCTGGTTTATGACGGAGAGGAAGAAGTGGGCAGCCCGTCTCTCAGCGAAATCGTGGCCGCGAATCCCGCCAAGTTCTATGCCGATGGCTATATGTGGGAGGGGGGGGACCGTCTGCCGGACAACGGCCCCTTGATCATTGCCCTGGGGGCCAAGGGAATGCTGAGCGTGGAGCTGTTTGTCCAGGGCGGGAAAATCGATGTTCACAGCGCCAACGCTCCGTTGGTGCCGAATCCTGCCTGGCGGTTGGTCTGGGCTCTGTCAACCATAAAAAACGAGAGGGACGAGATCCTCATTGACGGTTTTTACGACGGGATTACTCCCGTTACACAGGCGGAAATCGACTCCTTGAGGCTAGGGAGATTTGACCCCGAGGATGTGAAACGGCTAAGCGGGATTGAAACTTATCTAGGCGGCGTGGAAGGGGAGGAAGCCCTGAAAAAGCTGCTGTTCTCACCCACGGCCAACATTGACGGCATGGTCTCCGGCCACACCGGAAAAGAGCATAAAAGCCTAGTCCCAGCCCGGGCTTCTGTGAAGATGGACTTCCGCCTGGTTCCGGGGCAGGACCCGGAGAACATTGCGCAGCTGCTTCGCCGGCATCTAGACAAGCATGGCTTTACCGACATTGAGATGGTGGTGGAGTCCTTCTGCGCCCCATTCCGCAGCGGTGTGGATTCCTCCTATGTCAAAGCGCTGTCTGCCGCGGCGGCTGATGTCTACGGCGCGGAGCCAGCCATTCAGATCACGCTGGCCGGTACGTCGCCTATGGAGAAGATCTGCAAATACGACCAGATTCCCGTGGCCATGATTGGTCCTGGAAATACGGAGTCCGCAGTCCACTCACCCAATGAGCACATTTTTATTGAGGATTATATTCTGGGCATCAAAATGGCGGCGGCGGTGATAGATCGGTTTGCCAGGGAGGAGTAAAGGAGAAATTCTATGGGGAAGTATATGCGTAGGCGCTTGCTCCAGGTAATCCCCGTGCTGCTGATTGTAACCGTCGTTGTGTTTTTTATGGTGCATCTGTCCGGCGATCCCACATCTATGATGCTGCCCCAGGACGCGACGCAGGAAGCACGGGAAAATCTGCGGGAAGCCCTCGGCCTGAACCGGCCGCTGCACGTACAGTATTGGATTTTTATCAAGGGCCTGTTTCAGGGGGACTTCGGCATCTCCCACAAGTACAACGCGCCGGCGCTGCCCATTGTGCTGGAGAGGATTCCCGCCTCACTGGAGCTTTGTGCCGTCTCAATCGTGCTGTCCGTAGTAATTGCGATTCCCCTGGGCGTATGGGCCGCCAGGGCCCACGGCACGCCCTTTGACTCCCTTGTAAACGCCTTGGCGGTCTTGGGACAGGCGATGCCGAGTTTTTGGATTGGCATTATGCTGATTCTGCTTCTGGGGGTAAAATGGACCCTTCTGCCGGTTTCGGGCCGGGGCAGCATGGCTCAGTTGATCATGCCCTCGGTGACGCTGGCCATCGGCACCTCGGCGCAGATCATTCCCCTGGTGCGCTCCTCCATGCTGGAGATTGTGCACGAGGACTATATCCGAACCGCCCGGAGCAAGGGGCTCTCCGAGCGGACGGTCATTTACAGGCATGCCTTTAAAAATGCCTTGGTGCCGGTGATTACTATGGTCGCCCTGCAAATTCCCGCCCTGTTTGGGGGAGCGCTGATCACGGAGACCATTTTTGCGTGGCCCGGCCTGGGACAGCTGATGGTGACGGGAGTCACCAATCATGACATGGCGATCGTACAGGCCTGCATCCTGATGATTACCTTCATCACCATCGTTGTAAACCTTTGCGCCGATATGTTGTATTGCCTGATTGATCCGCGGATCCGAATGTGAGGAGGTACCGGTATGGGAAAAAAGAACGCACATAAGGGAGCGAATCCGCCAAGCGGTTTTCGCAAATACGCAGGGCTGCTGTTCCGCAGCCAAACCGGTACGATTGGTTTTTTCATTCTGCTGATGATTCTTATTATCGCCATCTTTGCACCCCATATTGCCCCCTATGACCCCACCTCGGTGGACCTGCGCGGTATGCGGATGCCTCCTTTCTGGATGGAGGGCGGGTCCATGGAGCACATTCTAGGCTGTGACAACCTGGGCCGGGACCTGTGGAGCCGCATCATTTATGGGACACGGGTTTCTTTATTGGTGGGGATCCTTTCCGTTCTGCTGGCGGGGGCCTTCGGAATTGTTCTGGGGATGGTTTCCGGTTTTTACAGCGGCTGGATCGACAGCGTGATTATGCGCGTGACAGACGCGTTTTTCGCCATCCCCAGGATTTTGATGGCCATGGTGGTTTTGATGGTTGCGGGTAGCAGCGTAGGCGTGCTGATTTTGATCATCGGCGGCACCAGCTGGGTTCCCTTTGCCCGGATGATCCGAAGCGAAGTGCTGGCGCTGAAGGAAAAAGAATTTGTGAAATGCTCCCGCAGCATCGGCACCAAGGGCACGGTCATCCTTCTGCGGCATATTTTGCCCAATGTCATGTCCTCCTTCATCGTCCTTTGTACGATGAACATCGCGGGCAATATTATCAGCGAGGCCGCCCTGTCCTTCCTGGGCGTAGGCATTCAGCCGCCTACGGTTTCCTGGGGCGTCATGCTGGCTGAGGGACGCAAATTTTTGGGAACCCACTGGTGGATTGGGACTTTCCCGGGAATCGCCATTACCATTTCCGTGCTGGGAATCATGTTTCTGGGGAACTGGCTGCGGGATGTTTTGGATCCCCGGAACCAGGGAATTAAGTGAGGTGCATTGTGATGGAGCGGCAGACCACACTGGAGGTCCGGAATCTAAACGTTTACTTTAAAACCGCCGGCGGAAACCGCACCCAGGCCGTGAGGAATCTCTCCTTCCAGGTCGGCAGCGGGGAGCTTCTTGGAATTGTTGGAGAATCCGGCTGCGGGAAAAGTGTGTCCTCCTTGGCGATTATGGGGCTTTTGGAGTTTCCCGCCATTGCGGAGGCGGATAAAATCTGCCTCATGGGGACCGACATATCCAAAAACAGCCGGGAGGAGATGCGGAAGCTCCGGGGCAGCGAGCTTTCCATGATTTTTCAAGAGCCCATGACGTCGTTGAACCCCCTGTTCACCATCGGCGCGCAGCTCAGTGATACCATTGCCCTGCATCAGGAGTGCGGAAAGGCGGAGGCAAAGCGGCGGGCGGTGGAGATGCTGGAGAAAGTCGGCATTCCCAGAGCGGAGGCTGTGTATAAGTCCTACCCCAACGAGCTGTCCGGCGGGATGCGCCAGCGGGTCATGATTGCCATCGCTCTGGCGAATTCCCCGAAACTGCTGATTGCCGATGAGCCGACGACAGCCTTGGACGTTACCATTCAGGCCCAGATACTGGAGCTGATGCGGGACCTCATTCAGGATTCCAATACGGCCATTTTGTTCATCACCCACGATCTGGGTGTCATTGCGGAGATGGCGGACCGCGTACTGGTGATGTATGCCGGGAGTATTGTGGAGGAGGCGGACGTTATGACACTGTTCCACAACTGCGCTCACCCCTATACTCAGGGACTGCTGGACAGCACCATCAAGGTGCATGAGATTCACGATGAACTGAGATGCATCGAGGGTGTGGTGCCCAGCCTGCGGGATATGCCCTCCGGCTGTGCCTTTCACCCCCGCTGCCCCTATGCGCAGGAAGACTGCCGGAGTCAAAGGCCGGAATTGCGGAAGACAGCGGAGGGCCATGCGGTCGCCTGCCTGCATCCGCTGAGAGGGAGGTGGAACCATGACTAAGGCGAGAGAGCGGGCCGAACAGCTGCGGCAGGAACTGGCCCGGCCCTACGAGGGAGAGAACCTGCTGGAGGTAAGGCACCTGAAAAAGTATTTTCGGACCGGCAGCCGGTTTCTTCCCGGCAAAAGCGGTCAGTCCTACATCCGTGCGGTGGACGACGTCAGCTTTACCGTCAAAAGTGGGCAGACCCTGGGTATCGTTGGAGAATCAGGCTGTGGAAAATCCACCACAGGCAATACTATCATCCGCCTTCTGGAAAAGACCAGCGGAGAGGTTTACTTTCAGGGCCATGAAATTTCCGATATGTCCAAGGAGGAGATGGAGATCATCCGGCCCAACATTCAGATGATTTTTCAGGATCCCTATTCTTCGCTGAATCCCCGCATGCGAGTATTCGACATCATTGCGGAGCCGCTGCGGACCCATCGCGTTTGTAAATCGGAAGGGGAGCTGAGGGAACAGGTGCTGGACATGATGTCCGTTGTAGGCCTCCAGCCGGACTATGCCTCCCGGTACCCCCACGAGTTTTCCGGCGGACAGCGGCAGCGAATCGGCATTGCCCGGGCCCTGGCGCTGAGGCCAAAGCTGATCATCTGTGACGAGCCCGTCAGCGCTTTGGATGTGTCCATCCAGGCGCAGGTGCTGAACCTGCTGGCCTCTTTGCAAAAGGAATTTCACCTGTCCTATATATTCATTGCCCACGGTCTGCCTACGGTGAAGCATGTCAGTGACCGCATCGCGGTTATGTATTTGGGACAGCTGGTAGAACTGGCCGGTACGGACGAGCTGTTTGCCTCGCCCTGCCACCCTTATACGGAGGGCCTTTTGGCAGCAATCCCCATTCCCGACCCGGCCCTGCGCAAGGAGCGGAGGTCTGCCCTGCTTCAGGGGGACCTGCCGTCTCCCGCCAATCCCCCCAGCGGCTGCCGCTTTCACACCCGCTGTGCCCACTGCAAGGAGATTTGCGAGGAGACGGTTCCCGCGTGGCGGGAGGTGCGTCCCGGTCACTTTGTAGCCTGTCATTTTCCGGTGGAAAATGGGAGGGGGATTTTGGAGCGGCAGGACGCGGCTGTGAAGTAGAAAGAAAGGGGCTTGCTTTATGGATCTTTACGAAAAACGCAGGACAAGGCTCTGCGAATGGATGCGGTCCCACGGCGTGGATGTGGCGCTGTTTGGAGAACCGCGGACATTTCTCTATCTGACGGGTGCTGTGATTAGTCCTGCCGAACGCTTTATAGGGCTCTTGCTGGACGCCCGGGATGGCCGTCACCTTGCTGTCGCACCCAAGTTGGAGGCGCTGAATATGCGCGGCTGCGCGGTGGAGCAGTGCCTCTACGAGGACGGAGCGGACCCGCTGGAAATCCTTCACCCCAAGATGAGAGGCCGGAAGGTGGGTGTGCAGATGGGCGGAGGCTTTCAGGAGCATTACAGCATGGCCCTGGGGAAACGACTTTTTCAGGCATATGGTCTGGAGATGGCGGATATGACTGATGTGGTAGATGAAATGCGCCTTTCTAAGGACGAGGAGGAGCTGATGGCCCTGCGGGCCTCGGCAGACCGCCTCTGCCGGATGTTTGCATTTATCCGGGAGCGGCTGGCTCCGGGAAAAGCGGAGCTGGAGCTCTCCATGGAGATGTTTGCGGAAACTTACCGCCTAGGCGGAACGGACTATATGATTCCCTGCATCCTCTCCGGTCCGGCCGCCGCCTCCCCTCACGGGCAGTCCAGCGGAAAGCTTCTGCAAAGAGGGGAGCAGGTCCTGATTGATTGCAGCATTGATTACAAGGGCTATTGGGCCGACATGTCCCGTACGTTTTTCCTGGGAGAGCCGACACCCAAAATGCGGGAGGTATTCCAGGTGCTGCTGGAGGCGCAGCAGGCAGCTATTGAGGCGGTGAAAATCGGTGAACCCATCTGCGGCATAGACCAGGCCGCCCGCCGGGTGATTGAGAAGGCCGGCTATGGCCCCTATTTCACCCACCGTGTGGGGCATGGCATCGGCTTGAGCATCCACGAGGCGCCCTCGGTGGACGGACGCAACCAGAATCCCATTTTAAAAGGAATGTACCACTCTGTGGAGCCCGGCATCTATATCCCCGGTGAGTTCGGAATGCGAATTGAGGATGATGTTTATGCGTCGGAATCCGGACCCATTGTGCTGACGGATCAGATGCGCAAGGACTTGGACTATATGATTTTGCAATCAAAACCTCCGGCTAAGCCGGAGGCTTGAGTAGTTCCTGAAGGGGCCTGATAATGACGGGTGTCTCAAGACACATCGAATATCTTTCGACTGCATCTTGTGCCCCGCCGCCCGTAAACGGACAACTTATCTTCCGTCAAAAGACTTTGCGTATCTGCCAGATGGGCAACATTGATAAAGACCTAAGGAAGCACTGATTAAAGCAGGTAAAAGCCAGGCAAACAGACAAAGGTAATAAAAACGTCCAATAAAGGACCATATTGGGGGATGAGTTCCTCGCTTTTCCAGTCCCAGCCCGGTCGAAGGGCGCAAAAACATTAGGCGGGGCATAGGGAACCGCCCGCCCTGGCAAGCATGTACA
>CAJTCG010000037.1 GCA_910574635.1 Oscillospiraceae bacterium
GCTAATTTCTCCAAAAGTAGTAAATTAGTAGTAAATTCGTCGCTTCTGTCGCTGGAAGCCTTACGGCGCAAGCACTTTCGGGGCTTTATAGTGTTTTCGGCGGTGAAAGCGTCGCAGACCTCCTGCCACATGCCGGGATAGGCTTCCTCATAGCCGGAGGCCAGGGCGGCCACGGTGATGGTCACGTCCTCGGCGGGCGGCGGGGTCTGGGTATCGCCGCTGTCGGCGGGGGGCGGGGTGGTGGTCCCGGCGTCGGAACCGCCGTTCCCGCCGCCGCAGGCGGCCAGGGACAGCACCAGCGCCAGAGTCAGCAAGAGACTGAAAAACTTCTTCATAAGTCTACCTCCTTATAATATAGGGGCTTCCGCAGGCCGGTTTCCGGCCTTGTAAAATTTAGTATAACGAGTTAGCCGCTGGCAAAGCAATCCCTTTCTTGCGCAACTTTTTAGAAATCTTGCTCTCTTTGCATTTTGCCTTAATTTCCAGGGGATACCATGCCTCACTTTAGGCAAAACTGATAATTTTGCATATTCCTTCCTTCCGCTCTCCGCCTCCTCGACAAAATCCCGGCAGAATGGAAAAAATATTTTATCAAAAGTTGCGCCGCCGGGACAAAGGCGGTATAATGAGGGACAGGCCGTGATGCTGCCAATTTTCAAAAAATTGCGCCTCGGAGGGAGGAATGTCCGTGAGCCAGCGTCAATACGCGTTCCAGCGGGAGAGCGCCGCCCCCGGCGGGTCCCCCAGGCTGGCCTATGTCTCCCGGGCTCAGTACAGCCCGGAGTGGAACTCCAGCCTCCACACCCACGGCTGCGCCGAGCTCTTTTTCATCACCGGGGGCCACGGCCGCTTCCGCACCCGGCGGGAGGAGTTTCCCGTTGCCATCCACGACGCGGTTATCGTCAACGCCAACGTGCCCCACACAGAGGTCAGCCAGCTGGACAGCCCCCTGGAGTACGCCGTTTTGGGGGTGGAGGGGCTGGAGACCATGGCCGGGGCCGAGGGCTACGCCCTGCTCCACCTTCACTCCGGCTGGGAGGAGCTGATGGGCTGCCTCTGCCTGATGCTCCAGGAGGCGGAAGCCGCCCTTCCGGGCTATGAGCGGGTCTGCCGGAGCCTTTTGGACGTGGTGCTGGTCCGGCTGAACCGCCAGCGGGACGCCGCCCTTTCCGGCGAGCCCTCCGGCGCCCGGTCCAGCCGGGAGTGCGACCTGGTCCGGCGGTACATCGACAATCATTTCAAGGAGAACCTGAACCTGGACCAATTGGCCCGGCTGGCCCATCTGAACAAGTATTACCTGGCCCACGCCTTCCGCCGGGAGTTCGGCATGTCCCCCATCAGCTACTTGAACTCCCGCCGCATTGAGGAGAGCCGCTTCCTCCTCCGGGAGACGGACCACACCCTGTCCCTCATCGCCCAGATTCTGGGTTTTTCCTCCCTGAGCTACTTCTCCCAGTGCTTCCGCCGGGTGGAGGGTGTCAGCCCCCTGGAGTACCGGAGGCGGAACCGCTCGTGAAGCCGTATTGAAAAAAAGCCCCCGCCGGCAGGCGGGGGCTTCTTGCAATAAGTTCTGAGAGAGCGGAAAGGAAAAGGGGGGACCCCTTAACCTTCCCGGTGTTCCGATCCCTCCGGATCGGGCTCCGGGGAGTGGCGCTGAAAAATTTTCTCAAAAAACAGGGAGGCCAGCAGTGCGGCAATCACCGGCATAAAGACGACCGGCCACCACTCTTCTATGCAGAACGCGGCGGTCTGAACCGTCAGCAGCACCACCACAACGGTGCTGGGCAGGTGGGCGATGGTGAGCTGAAGGGCCGTGCGAAACAGCCCGCCCACGCCGTAGTCGAACCGCCCCAGCAGGGGGAAAAGCCAGCACAATACCCCCGCCGGAAGCGTGAGGGCAAAATAGTAGGCCACGTAGAGCACATAGGCCCATCCTCCCCAGTGGGTCCCGTACCAGCGGACAATGAAATGCCCCCCGAACAGCAGCAGGGCCAGGGGGATCGCAATGAGCCCCGCCAGCAGGCCAACCTTGAAATTTTGCAGGAAGGAGCGAAAGAAGTACCCGAAGGCCCCGCTCTCCCGGCCCCGCACGCACTTGACCACCGTGTAGTACAGCGCCGCCGTGGCCGGGCCGATGGTGACGGCGGGCAGGCATAGGACCGCCCAGAAGATGGACAGCCCGACGATGTCCACCAGCGTGCTCAGCCAGACCCAGATGCCCTTTTCAGGATTAAAGAATTCGCCCATGCCCGTCTCCTATACGCATTTTTGCGTCAGCGCCTTGCCCACGGACCGGCGGTTTTGCTCCGCCTCTTCCGGGTCCCGGCGGATGAACTCGCTGAGGAGCGCCTCCACCACATAGAGCTGGGCGATCAGGGCGGAGGTGGAACCAAACTGGAAGGGCTGCTCGTTGGGGCCGCAGAGAAGCACTGCGTCGGCGTAGGCGCTGGCGGGGGAATTCGGATAGCGGGTCACCAGGATCAGCTTCCCGCCCCGGTTTCGGATGACTTCCACCGCCTCCAGCAGCTCGTGGGTGGCCCCGGAGTAAGAGAAGTACAGCACCGCGTCCCCCTCCGCCAGGGTGGACAGGACCACCGTCTGCATATGGGAGTCCTGAATGGTCTTGAACTTTGGGGACGTGGTGGAGAATTGGGCCCAGGCGGCCAGGGCCACCACCGAGTGATTCCCCTGGCCCAGGCAGACCACCTGGCCCGCCCGGCGCAGAAGGTCCGCCGCCCGGATGATCTCCTGCTCCGAGAGCATGTGGTAGGCGTTATTGAGCGCGTCTTGGACAGCGGAGAGCACCTTGCCCATGACGGCGGCGGCGGAGTCCCCCTCCGTGATTTCGCTCCCCGGTTCGCTGAAAGCCGCCCGGGCGGGCAGCGCCGCCCGGGCCAGCTCCAGCTTGAAGTCGTTGAATCCCGCCAGCTTTAACTTCCGGCAGAACAGGGACACGGTGGACACCGCCACGCCGCACTGGGCACTCAGATCGGTGATGCTGACATATTGGGTTTCCTCCTGGTGTTCCAGTACATAATCGGCGATTTTCCGCTCCGAGCGGGTGAAGCGCTCGTACTCCTGGATCATCAGCGCGATGATATCCTTGCCCATCCGCGTCTCCTTGCTTACTCTCCGAGAATTTCCCCTATCAGCTTGTCAGCCAGGATCATGCTCCGGGGCAGGTGGAAGGGCCCCTTGAAGGTGCTGCCCTTGGTGCTGGGCTCCGTGGGCAGGCCGTCCCGGCGGAGGTAGCCGTACCACTCACCATATTCCGGGTCGGCGAAGTGGGCCTTGCAGTAGTCCAGGGTTTTGTAGAACCAGTCCAGGTATTTCTCCTCCCGGGTGTCCCGGTACAGCATGAGGGAGGCAATCAGAATTTCATTGTGGGGCCACCAGAGCTTCATGTCGTGCTCATAGGCCTCCGGGGGCTTGCCCAGGCAGTCGGTGAAGTACAGCAGCCCGCCGTACTTCTGGTCCCATCCGGCGGCGATGGCCCAGTCAAACATCTCCGCCGCCTTTTGGACCAGGGCCTTGTCCCCGGTCCGCTGGGCGTGCTCCAGCAGGAACCACACGCCCTCAATGTCGTGGCCGGGGTTGACCGTGCGGCCCTCGGTGTAGTACAGCCTCGGCGTTCCGTCCACGTCCACGTTCTCCAGGGTGCATTTCAGCTCCGGCTTCACATGGTATTTGAAGATGTCCTCCACGCACTGCCGGGCCCGCTCCTCATAGAGGGCTTTCCGCTCCGGGTCCGTCCGCAGCAGCACGCCGGTGACGTTCAAAATGATCATGGGCGTGCCGAAGGCCCGGCCCGTCCGGGTTTCGGGAATGGTCTTGGGGCCCATGCCCACGGGGTCCGGCTTGCCCTGGCTCAGGTCCCAATAGAGATCGTAGCACCGGCGGGCCCGTTCCAGGCAGGCCTTGTCCCCCGTCACGCCGTAGTACTCGGCGTTGGCGATGGCACAGAAGGCCTCGGAGAAATAGTAGCGCCGCTGGCGCAGCGGCTGTCCCTCCGCCGTGACGGTGAAATACATCCGGCCGCCGCGCTCGCGGTTAAAGCAGTGGGCCTCCATAAAGTCCAGACAGCTTTTCGACGCGTCCAGCCACTCCTGCCTGACCCCGTAGTTGTGGCAGAGAAACGCGAAAATCCAGCCGCAGCGGCCCTGCATCCAGACGCTTTTGTCGGTGGAGTAAATTTCGCCCTTCCGGTCCAGGCAGGTGTATACGCCGCCGTGTTCTTTATCCATGCCGTGCTCCAGCCAAAAGGCGGCGGAGCGCTCCAGCTCTCCCCGGACCCAGGTCCGGGCTTCCTGTAATGTTTGCCGATCCATCATATTCCTCTTTTCTGAATGCTCCCGGCCAGTTGGGGGCATTGGGTTCTTTGTGGGGCCTGACCATCCCCCCTGCGGGGGCCTGGTCAGGCCATTTTTCCGGGAATTCCGGGTATTCGGGAATCCTTATTTGCGCTCCGGCAGGCTGGCGGCGGCCATGGACTGGCCCACCCGGCGGAACTTCTCGTCGGGCAGCTCCGGGACGATCTTCCCGGTGAGCTCCGGATACTCGTCGGCCAGCACCTTCTTGGCGGTGTCCAGGATGAGGTCGCCGCCCTTGCCGCTCATGACCCGGCCCAGCAGCAGCACATGGCGGCAGCCGTAGAGGTCAAAGTAATAGGCCAGGGTGTGGCCCAGGTACACGCCGATGGACTCGTAGACCTTGGCGGCCCGGGGGTCGTCCTGGGCCATGAGGGCCTGGACGGCTTTCAGCTTCTCGGCGGGGGAGGCGTTCTCGTCCAGCTCGATGCCCGCCCGGGGGGCCAGCTTGATAACGCCGTCCTGGGAGAAGTACTTCACGCCGCAGCCGATGTCCCCGCTCCACTCGTCCCGCATGGCGTCCGGCTGGGCGTCCACGGGGACGAAGGCCAGCTCGTTGAGCCAGCCGGTGATCCGGCCTTCCTCATCCACATACCCGACGGCCTCGCTGGTGCCCATGGCGATGCCCAGGACGCTGTTGTCGTTCAGGCTCATGGCTCCCGCCAGGGCGGAGACGTCTCCGTCGTTGATGACGCAGTAGGGCACGTCCCCGAAGGTGTCGTGAATAGCCCGGATGTAGATGTCCTTGACCTTCTCGTCGTAGATTTCCTTGGGAACCTTGAGGAAGAGGGAGGCGTTCATGGTCCGGTTGTTGATGAACACACCGGCGGAGCTGACGCCCACCGCATCCACCCGGGGCATGTGCTCCGCGGCGGATTTCAGGGCGGAGACAATGCCGTCATAGTGGTAGTCCGGGTCGGAGTTGGTCTTGGGGAACCAGACCACCTCCTCGGAGTAGACCGTTTCGCCGTCGATGACGGCGGAGACCTTCCGGTCGCTTCCGCCGGCGTCGAAGCCGATGCGGCAGCCCTCCATGTGGCCGCCGATGGCCTTGGGAGCGTCTTTGGCCTCGGGGATTTCGTCCACCAGCACCACCTCGAAGGGGTGCTCGAAGACGCCAGCCATGTAGTCCCAGTCGAATTCCTGCTGCCCTCCGGCGCAGTAGACGGATTTCAGGTACTCGCAGACGCCCGCGTCGCCGCTGACGTAAACCTTGAAGCCGCCTTTCATCCAGAGGATGGTCTTCACCAGGCGTTCAATGTAATAGTGGTCGGCCCCGGCCATCTCCGGCGTGCCGTGAATGAAGGTATGGCAGGAGGCCATCTGGCCGTCCGCCCGCTCCACGGCGATGCCCACGGGCTTTTTCGCCGTGGCCAGGAAGGCGCGGTTGAACCGCATGAGGGGAATAAAGTCCGGGTCCAGGGAAGGCGTGTGCTTGAGCGCCACATTGATGCCGAAACGATCCATAATATTCTCCTTTATCCATTCGTTCTAAGTCGCGGGACGCCGCCGGGAATGGTACTTGCAGGGCAACAAATTGATGATATCACAAATTTATCCAATTTTCAATCCCTGGAATATATTCCCGTCGTACATTTTGCCGGGGAAACGCGAAGGCCCCGGCGGAGCCGCCGCGGGAGGCGGTTCCACCGGGGCCGGGCTTTCAAATTTCATCCCCGCTGTTGTATTTTGTGCGGATCAGGATGTCCGTGTAGAGCAGCTCTTTTTCCGGCGCTTTGCCGTTTAGCAGGTAGTTATAGAGAATCTGCAGGGGCTGCCGCCCCTGCTCCAGGGCCACCTGGTCCAACACGAAGCTCAGATCCCCGCTTTGCAGAAGGCGGCGGTTTGGCGCGTTCAGATCGTAGGCCACCACCCGGACCCGGCCCTTGCGGCGCTCGTCCTCCACGGCCCGGCAGACGCCCCGCTGGCCGTTGGAGGTGATATAGACGCAGGCAAGGGAAGGGTACTCCCGGAGGGTGTGCTGGGCAATTTCGTGGGCGTAGTCGTCCCGGTCGAAACAGGGCTGGAAGGGAAGGAGCTGGATGTCCCCCTCGCCTTTCAGCGTGTCCAGAAAGCCCTGAAGGCGGCTGTAATGGGCGCCGTTATTGACGTGCCCGGCAATGGGGAGGACCAGCCCGCCCCCCGGCAGCATCTGCCGGACGAGGCCCGCCGCCGTCTGTCCCGCCCGGTAGCTGTCCATGCCCACGAAGCACAGCCGCCTGCTGTCCGGCGCGTCAGTGTTAAAGGTCACCACCGGCACGCCCTGCTCATGGAGCCGGTCAATCCGCCGGACCAAATCCGGGGTGTTGTTGGAGGCGACGGCCAGTCCGGCGGCGCCCCATTCCATCAGCTCGTCAATCTGCCGGAGGACCTTGGCCGTGTCCCGGCCCTGGACCTCCCGGATGTCCACCTCCAGGCCGGAGACCCGGAGCTCCTCCGCGGCCTGCCGGGCCCCGGCGGCCACGTCCTGCATGGTGGGCGTCTCCGCCGACTGGAGAATGGCCCCCAGCCGGAGGCCCTGCCGGGCCCGGACCAGGGCCTGTCCGATGGAGTTGGGGCGGTAGCCCAGCTCTTCGGCAATCTTCCGGATGCGGTCGGCTACCTCGGGGTTCACCCGGCCCCGGTTGTGGAGAGCCCGGTCCACCGTTCCCCGGGAGACCCCCGCCAGCTCGGCGATCTGCTGTGAAGTTACCGCCATGCCGCGCCCCTCCCCTCTGTTTCAATATGCGGGCATTATAGCACATCCCCCGCCCTTTGGCAAGGGAATTTCCAGGACTTCTCCGAATTGAACGCTATTGCACGCATTTTTGCGGCGGAGAAGGGAGAATTGCACAAGAAAGCTCCCCCGGCTTTTCCGGCTTCTCCAAACTTTTGCGTTTTGAGGAAATTTACCGAAAATGCCCTTGCAAAGCCGGGATTTCTATGGTATTTTGATACCAGTCAATCAAAAAGCCCGTCTGGGATTTCTACAGCGTGTTGCCGCGCGCTTCCCGGCGGGACCGCCTGCCTGCCGCCCTCGATGCGTGCGTTTTGCGTGCCTCTGTTTCCTTTCCCACAACTTGAATGGAGGCTGTAACAATGACGTTCTTCAGTTCACTCGCATGGACGCTGATTTCCTTCGTCCTCTTTACCGCTCTGGTGGCGATCATCTCCGGCTGGAAGACCCGGGGCGACGACCTGGACTCCGCCGAGGGCTATTTCCTGGCGGGCCGGGGTCTGCCGGGCGTTGTCATCGCCGGGTCCCTGCTGCTGACCAACCTCTCCGCCGAGCAGCTGGTGGGCCTGAACGGCCAGAGCTGGGCGTCCAACATGGGCCCCATCGCCTGGGAGGTGGGCTCCATGTTCACCCTGCTGGCGCTGGCCTACTACTTCCTGCCCCGGTATCTGAAAATGGGGGCCATGACCATCCCCTCTTTGATGGAGGTCCGCTACGGCAAGGGCACGAAGACCATGTTCTCCCTGGTTATTGTGGTGATGTATTCCATTTTAAACCTGCCGGTTATCCTGTACTCCGGCGCGGTGGTCTTTGAGCAGATCTTCGGCATCTCCGGCATGCTGGGCGTGAGCAAGTTCCAGTCGGTGGCCATCCTGTGCCTGATTATCGGCATCATCGGCGGCTGCTACGCCATCTTCGGCGGACTGAAAGCCGTGGCGGTGTCCGACACCATCAACGGCATTGGATTAATCGTCGGCGGGCTGATGGTCCCCTTCCTGGGCCTCGCGGCGCTGGCCTCCCAGACCGGGGGCAGCGGGATCCTCGACGGCATCCAGTACATCGTCCAGGCGGACCCGGCGAAAATGAACGCCGTCAACGCCTGGAACGCGGCGGAGCCGGAGGTCCCCTGGCCCCTCATCATCACCGGCATGTTCTTCAACAACCTCTACTGGTGGTGCACGAACCAGTCCTTTGTCCAGCGGGCCCTGGCGGCCAAGTCCCTGAAAGAGGGCCAGAAGGGCGCGATTTTCTGCGGCTTTCTCAAGTGCCTGGGCCCCCTGTACCTGGTTATCCCCGGCATCATCGCCTTCTATCTGCCCTCCATTCAGGACGCCATCGCCGCCGCCGGTGAGCAGGCCATCGACTTCGCCTACCCGGCGCTGATTTCCGCCATCATTCCCAAGCCGGTGATGGGCTTCTTCGCCGCCGTCATGTTCGGCGCGATCCTGTCGTCCTTCAACTCGGTGCTGAATTCCGCCTCCACCATGTTTACGCTGGACCTGTACCGCTCCGCGTTCAAGCCCGGCGCCTCCGACGCCCACTGCGTCAAGGTGGGCAAAATCTACGGGACCATTGCGGGCTGCGTGTCCATTGTCATTGCCCCCTTCGTGATGAACGCCAAGGGCATCACCACCTTCCTGAACTCCATGAGCCAGTTTGTGTCCCTGCCGGTGCTGTGCGCCGTCCTGGGAGTGTTCCTGTTCAAGCGCCTGCCCGCCTATACGCCGAAGGTTATCACCATCTTCCATGTGGTCTGCTATGGCGTGTTCCTCCTCGCCGCCCCCAACTACCCCGGCACGGACAATCCCATTCACTATCTCTACGCCATGGCGGTGCTGTTCCCCGTGGAGCTCGTCATCATGTGGGCCCTGAACAAGTACCGGCCCGCCCAGGAGTATGTGCCCCAGGACGTGGGCGCGGTGGACCTGACGCCCTGGAAGTACCGGCATGTGGTTTCCATCGTCGGCCTGATTCTGGCGGTGGCCATCTACATCCTGTTCTCCCCCTTGGGCATCGCCGCCTGATGCGTTCGCACGTTGCAGCCGCCCGGTAGTTTCGGCGGCCCGGTATCTTCATAGAAACGCTCCGCGGGAGACCCGCGGGGCGTTTCGTTTGCCCTGGGGAAGTTTGCGTGCAGAACGCAAAGCGGGCCGCTTATATTTGGGCATCTTCTTCAAAAACAGCGGCCGCCCTATGGCGGAGACAGAGGATTCCACAATTTTTATGCCGGATTATTGTGAAGAATACGCCGATATTTTGCTTGCGTTCTCGTGAACGCTTTGCTATAATCGGAGCTACAGAAAAGGAAATAAAACGCAGGCAAAGGCACGCATCGGAAAGGCGTCGCCTCCGGCGGCTCCGGCAAGAGCCCGCCAGGCGCAAGGCAAGTGCATCCGGAACAATGTCATAAAACCAACTTATTTTTATAGGAGGAAATCGTTATGGAACTCAACATCTGCTTAATCGGCTGCGGCATGATTGGAAAGGAACACATCGAGCGCATCCAGAACCGTATCCGGGGGGCCAAGGTCGTGGCCGTCTGCGACGTGTTTGAAGAGGGCGTGAAGAAGGGCGCGGAGCTGGCGGGCCCCGGAACCAAGACCTACACGGACTTCAACGAGGCCATCAACGACCCGGACGTGAATGCGGTCGTGGTCACCACGCCGGGCCAGTTCCACAAGGACCCCGTCCTGGCCGCCATTAAGGCCGGAAAGCCCGTCTTCTGCGAAAAGCCCCTGGCCAACACCGCCGCCGACTGCAAGGCCGTGGTGGATGCGGAGATGGCCTCCGGCAAGCACCTGGTCCAGATCGGCTTCATGCGCCGCTATGACCGGGGCTACAACCAGGTGAAGGAGCTGCTGGACTCCGGCAAGTTCGGCGCCCCCCTGATTGTGAAGTGCACCCACCGGGCCGACGGCGTGGCCCCCAGCTACACCACCGCCATGGCGGTTACGGACACCGCTATCCACGAGATCGATTGCCTGCCCTGGCTGGTGAACGACGAGTGGGACGAGGTTCAGTGCATCCTCCCCAAGGTCACCAGCAAGGCCCATGAGGGCCTCCGGGACCCCCAGGTCATGATCATGAAAACCAAGGGCGGCATCGTGGTGATGCTGGAAGTCAATGTGAACTGCGGCTTCGGCTATGACATCAACTGCGAGGTGGTCTGTGAAAACGGCGTGGTAAACCTGCCCTGCCCGTCCTTCCCGACGGTCCGCTATGCCAATCAGGTTTCCACCAAGATTGAGGACAACTGGATTCTCCGCTTCATCGACTCCTACGACGTGGAGATCCAGGACTGGGTGGACCACGCCCTCAAGGGCGAGACGGGCGGCTCCTCCGCCTGGGACGGGTATGTTGCCTCCATCACCGCCGACGCCCTGGTGAAGTCCCAGACCTCCGGCCAGGCGGAGAAGGTGGTCACCGGCGGCACCCCGGATTTCTATAAGAAATAAGACCTCTTCTTGACTTATCCATATATCGGAAAGGAGCGCCTAAAATGAAAATCGCGTTCGACGTCGACGTTTTAGCCAAGCAGATGCCCATCAGGGATTACGTCCGCAAGGTGGCTGACTGGGGTTATAAATACATCGAGCAGTCCCCCCATCCCCGCATCAACCCCTTCTATAAGCACCCCCTGTTCTCCAAGGAGTGCGAGGAGGAGTACCGAAAGGCCCTGAAGGAAACCGGCGTGGAAATCTCCAGCTTCATCGTGGTCTACCGCTGGTCCGGCCCCACCGAGGAGCAGAGACAGCACGCGGTTGCCAACTGGAAGCGGATGATTCAGATTGCCGTGGACATGGGCGTTCCCGTCATCAACACCGAGTTCTCCGGCGACCCCAACCAGCAGGAGATCTGCAACGGCATGTTCTTCCGCTCCATGGAGGAGCTGCTGCCCATCATCGAGCGGGAGGGCCTCCGGGTGGAAATCCAGTCCCATCCCTACGACTTCTGCGAGCTGAACGACGAGACCTGCGATATCGTGAAGTCCTTCCGCTCCAAGAACCTGGGCTATGTCTACTCCGCCTCCCACGGCTTCTTCTACGACCAGGGCAAGGGCGACGTGCGCCACATGCTGAAATACGCCGGCGACGAGCTGACCCACGTCCTCCTGGCCGACACCTGGAACCAGACCAAGGACTGCCGCTACATCCTGAATCCCCCCTGGCTGAACGCCAGAGGCCGGGCGGACGTGACCATCCACCAGCACACCGCCATGGGCGAAGGGGAAGTGGACTTTGACGGCATCTTCGAGACCCTGCGGGAGATGGACTTTGTCAACAAGCAGCTCAAGCCCGGCGCGCCCAAGGCGGGCGGGGACAACATCATCTGCGTCAGCTATTTTGGCTTCCCGGAGAAGATGGATCAACAGGCTCCCGAGGCGCTGGAGCGCATTCAGAGCGAGCTTTTGGGCAGGTAAGACGGGGAGATCCCGCTTACATACTTCTTTTCTCTGCGGGACGCCCAATCGGAAACGGCTGGGCGTTCCCGCGCAATTGGAAAACCCAACCGCCGGGTATACAATTATGGAACGATTAAGGAACAATAAGGAGAACGAGCCATGAAAATCGGATTTAACGAAGGCTGCAACCGCTTCTGCGAAAACCACTCCGTGCTGGAGGACCTGGCCCTGTGCGAGAAATACGGCTTTGACTACATCGACGTCCAGTCCGAGTGCCTGGACCGGGAGCTGGCCGCCGGGAAATACACCCTGGAGCAGCTGGGGGACTTCTTCCGGAGCCATAAGCTGAAAATGCTGTCCTACAACGCGCTTATTTTCTTCAACATGAAGCAGACCCAGGCGGAGAAGGATGCCGTCATGGCCCAGCTGGACGAGATCATCCGCCGCTGTGAGATTCTGGACTGCAAGATGATCGTCGTCGTGCCCTCCATGGACCTGACGGTCCACGCCACCGTGGACGAAATCAAGGCCGACGCCGTGGCCGCCCTCAAGGAGATGGTCAAGAAGGTGGAGCCCCACGGCATCAAGCTGTCCCTGGAGTTCTGCGGCGCGCCTACTATGTCCATCAACCGCTTTGAGTACGCCTATGACATCGTGAAGGCCGTGGATTCTCCCCTGGTGGGCGTAACCCTGGACCAGTTCCACTTCAACGCCATGGCCTCCGGCTGGGACGCCCTGGAAAAGGCCGACGGCAGGAAAATCTTCGTCTGGCACCTCAACGGCACGGAGAACATGCCCTGCGGCGCGTCCTACAACACCGACGAAAAGCGCCTCTGGCCCGGCGAGAGCGGCGACTGCCTGGACCATAAGCGCTTCGCGGACACCCTGAAAAAGATCGGCTTCGAAGGGGACGTTTGCACCATCGAGGTCTTCCGGCCCGACTATTATAAGCTCTCCAGCGAGGAGAACATCAAGAAGGCCGCCGAGGTCACCCGGGCCCACGTGGAGAAGTATTGGTAAAATATAAGCCGCCAGAACGGCCCCGGCACTGCCGGGGCTTTCGGCCTGATTTTAAATGGCGAAAGGGAGTATCACCATGAGCAAGGTATTTGGATATCCCAAGTTTGACGAACGCGGCGAAATGGTCCTTACCACTTACGACGGGGACTACGCCGCCATGCTGATGGACGTGCGGGTCTACCAAATGAAGGCGGGGGAAACCCGCAGCTTCTGCCGCCCCGGTGAGGAGATCGCGGTGCTGCTGCTCAGCGGCAAGGCGGCGTTCACCTGGGAGACCCAGCGGGCCGAGGCCAGCCGCCGGAACGTCTTCACCGAGGGCCCGTGGTGCGTCCACGCCTCCAGCGGCGTGGAAATCGCCGTCACCGCGGAGGCCGGGGCGGAGATCCTGGTCCAGTGCACGAAGAACGAGAAGAGCTTTCCCAGCCGCCTCTGCCGCCCGGAGGACGCCCCCTGGAAATACTCCTGCGCGGGCAAGTTCGGCGGCGTGGCCCAGCGGCGGGTCAACACCATTTTCGACCACGATATCTGCCCGGGCTCCAACATGGTCCTGGGGGAGGTGCTGAACGACCGGGGGAACTGGTCCGGCTATCTGCCCCACCGGCATCCCCAGCCGGAGGCCTACTTCTTCCTCTTTGACCGGCCCGAGGGCTTCGGGGCCAGCTTTGTGGGGGACGAGGTGTTCAAGAGCGTGGACCACAGCTTTTCCGCCATCCCCGGCGGGGCGCTGCATCCCCAGGCCGTGGCTCCGGGCTTCCAGATGTACACCACCTGGATGATCCGGCACCTGGAGGGCAATCCCTGGCTCCAAACCGACCGCTGCGAGGACGAGCGCTACACCTGGCTCCACGAGGTCTGACTTCGCCTGCGCCGAGCGCGGCGGCGGGCAAAAAAATGATATCTGCGGGAAACGGGAAACGCGGCCGCGTTTCAGCGTCCCGGAGAAACCGGCAGGGCCTGTCGCGGCAGCGGCGGGCCCTGCCGGTCTGTCTGCCGGGAGCGGTGGCTTGGCGGGCTGAACATCCAAATGTTTCCTGTTTCAGAAAAGCGCGGTAGCGTGTTTCAGCCGAAACAAGTGAAACAAAATGTTTCAACTGTTTCAAATTGCGTTTCAGGCTTTTCCTGAGTTCTCCGATGCTGTATAATTTGCCTGGAACATTCCCTGGAAGCAGCGCCGGTCTTGTCGGTTTCCGCCTGGTGACTTTGCCGAAATCTTGACAATCTATTCACACACAATTCACAAAAAGGGAGCTTTCCGAGAGTGGGAGGAGTGAAAGTTTCAATTTTGGCACGAAATTTGCTATATTATCTGCCGAAGCGAGTTCGCGGAAATCGGACATATTTCGCGGATAAAAGGTGATTTGTGGAGGTATGATTATGAGTGAAAAGCCTATCCTCGGCGTTCTTCTGGGCAACTCCGCCGGCGTTGGCCCGGAGCTGGTGGCCATGCTGGCCGTGAAGGATTACTACAAGGACTACTGCCGCCCCGTCATCATCGGAGACCTGCGCATGTTCGAGCACGGGCTGAAGGTCGTGGGGGGGGACGTGCCCCACTACGTGGTCGGCGATCTCAGCGAGTGCGATTGGTCCAAGGGCTTCCCCGTGCTGGACCTGAAGGACCAGGACCCCGCCCAGGTGGTCTACGGTGAGGCCAACGCTTACTGCGGGGCCAGCGACCTCAGGCAGCTGGATACCGGCATCGCGCTTTGCAAGGCCGGAAAAATCGAGGGCTTCGTCTTCGGCCCCTTCCACAAGGGCGCCATGAAGATGGCGGGGCTTCACGACGAGAGCGAGCACACCTATCTGGCCCACGCGTTCAACCTCACCACCCCCTTCTGTGAGGTCAATATGATGGACGATCTCATGACCGTCCGGACCACCAGCCATGTGCCCATCAGCGAGGTCAGCTCCATCATCAATGAAACCACCCTCCGGGAGGCCATCGAGCTGGGCGAGATCACCGGCGAGAGCCTGGGCCATAAGCCCCGCATCGCGGTGGCGGCCCTGAATCCCCACTGCGGCGAGTTCGGCCTGTGCGGCCGGGAGGAAGTGGACATCATCGGGCCCACCATCGAAAAGGTGGTGAAGGAGACCGGCTGGAACGTCACCGGCCCCTATTCCGCCGACACCCTCTTCATCAGCGCCCTGGCGGGGGACTTCGACGTGGTGGTTACCATGTACCACGACCAGGGCCAGATCGCCTTGAAGCTGGTGGGCTTCCAGCGCTGCATCACCGTGGCGGGAGGCCAGCCCTATCCCATCGCCACCTGCGCCCACGGCACCGCCTTCGACAAGGTGGGCAAGGCCAGCGTCACCACCGATTCCTTCGAGCGGGCTGTCTGCACCACCGCCAAGATGGCGGAGGCAAAACGGGCGAAGGGTCAGTAACCGGCCGGGAGCCGCCGGGCCGGAAGCGCCTGTTCCGGTGGCCGCCGTCTTCAAATATATAAAATTTTATAGTAAAATGTAGGAGAGGTGACAAGAATGGATTTGGTAGTTCTGGTAGGAGCGTTTTTCCTGCTGCTCTTCCTGGGCATTCCCATTGCTTTCGCGCTGTGTCTTTCCGCGCTGGCGTACCTGGTGCTGTACTCCCAGGTTCCGCTGATTATCATTGCCCAGCAGATGCTTAAGGGTGTAGACTCCTTCACGCTGATGGCGATTCCGTTTTTCGTGATCGCGGGCTGCCTGATGCAGAACGGAGGCATTTCCCGGCGCATCGTGGATTTCGCGAAGAAGCTGGTGGGCTGGCTCCCCGGCGGCATGGCGGTGGTGGACATCGTGGCCAGCATGATCTTCGCCGCTATGACCGGAGCGGGCGCGGCCACCACGGCGGCTGTGGGCGGCATCATGATCCCCTCCATGGAAGAAGAGGGGTATGACCCGGGCTTTGCCAGCGCGATCCAGGCTATGGGCGGCATTTTTGGACCCATCATTCCGCCCAGCATTCTGATGGTGCTCTACGCGGTGGCCTCCGGCGAGTCCGTGGGCGACATGCTGATGGCGGGACTGCTGCCCGGCCTGCTTTTGGGCCTGGTTCTGATTGTGGTGGTGGTGCTGCTGTGTGTAAAGAAGGGCTACACCGGCAAAAGCCGGTTCAACGCCGGAGAGGCGCTGCGTTCCTTCGGCCGGGCCTTCTTCGCGCTGCTGGCGCCGCTGATCATCCTGGGCGGCATCTATTCCGGTTTTGTAACGCCTACGGAGGCTTCCGCGATCTGCTGCTTCTACTGCCTGGTCATTGGGCTTTTCGTCTACCGGGAGATCAAGCCGAAAGAAATCTGCCGTATTGTCTTTGACGGCGTGAAGAGCGCCGCCGGAATCATGCTGATCGTGGCCTCCACCCAGGTATTCGGCTGGGTCATCACCCGGGCGGGCATCCCCCAGACCCTGGCGCGGATGTTTACCTCCTCCATCAGCAGCCCCCTGGTGTTCACCTTCGCGGTTTGCCTGATTCTGCTGGTGGCGGGCTGCTTCATCGACGCGGTGCCCGCGCTGCTGATTTTCGCCCCCATCTTCTGCCCCACCGCCCAGGCCTACGGCATCAACATGGTGTACTTCGGCGTGGTAATGGTGATTGTGCTCTGCATCGGCCTGGCTACGCCTCCGGTGGGCATCAATCTGTACGTGGCTTCCAGTGTTGGAGGCCAGCCGGTCCATAAAATCATTCCCCATCTGCCCATCCCTCTGATGGCTATCTTTGTCGGCACGCTGCTGGTGGTGCTGTTCCCCGGCATTGTGACCTTCCTCCCCAGCGTCCTGTAAGCGTTCCCTAAATTTAAATATAAGGAGATTATCACGATGAAAAAGAAAATTTTGGCGTTTACCCTGGCTCTGGCCCTGGCCCTCACCCTGGCTGCTTGCGGCGGCGGCAACGACTCTGGCAACGGCGGCGGTTCTCAGGACGGCGGCGCGGCCGCTCCCTCCGGCGACGTGCCCGCGGCGGGACCCGCCGCGTCCGCAGAGGTTTCCGGCGATAACATGACCATCAGCCTCTTCGCGGGCTCCCTGCCGGAGAACACCCCCACCGGCGGCGCCCTGGCGGTGATGGCGGAGTATATCAACGCTTATTCCAACGGCACCATCCAGGCCGAGGCCTTCTATGACACCGCCCTGGGCGACGCCACCTCCATGGTTCAGGGCCTGCAGCAGGGCACCGTGGACATCGGCGTGGCGGGCACGGCCTATTTCTCCGGCCTGGTGCCTGAGATTGAGGTGTTCCAGCTTCCCTTCCTGTTCGGTGATCTGGAGAGCGCCCGGACGGCCACCGACGGCCCCGCCGCCGACGCGATCAACGCCAAATTCGAGTCCGTGGGCATCAAGGGCCTGTCCTTCTGGGAGAACGGCTTCCGGGAGCTGACTAACAACGTCCGCCCCGTCTCCACTCCCGACGATATGTCCGGCATCAAGATGCGCACGCTCCCCGCCGAGGTTCAGGTGGAGACCTGGAAGGCCATGGGCGCCCTGCCCACCACCATCGACGCCTCTGAGCTCTATACCGCCCTTCAGCAGGGCACCGTCAGCGCCCAGGACAACCCCCTCCACGAGATTGTTTCCCGGAAGTTCTACGAGGTGCAGCCCTACGTGACCCTGACCGACGCGGTGTACACCCCGCTTTACATGGGCATGAGCAAGGCCACCTGGGACCGGATGAGCGAATCTCAGCAGGCCCTGATTCAGGAGGCCGCCGACGTGGCCCGCCAGAAGCAGCTGGAGCTGACCGACGAGGCGCAGGCCGCCGCTCTCCAGACCCTGATTGACAACAAGTGCGAAATCGTGGAAGAGCCCGATAAGGACGCGTTCAAGCAGAAGGCCATGCCCACCTGGGCCATCTTCACCGATCAGTACGGCACGGACCTGGTGGACATGATTCAGAAATAAGTCCCATTTTAGAAAGAAGGAGTGACGCAACATGCGAAGAATCGTAGATCTGACCGTGCCCATTGAGGAACATTGGCGCTACGGGTTCAAGGTGACGCCCGTCAAAACCCACGCGAACGGGGACCCCTGGCAGAACGCGTCCTACAACCTGGAGTCTCACTGGTACACGCACATTGACGCTCCGCTCCACTTCGACCCCAACGGCGAGTCCCTGGACGCCTATCCCATTCAGGACTGGGCCATCACGGACTGCCTGGTGCTGGATTTCTCCGACTGCGGCGACAACACGGCCATCACTGCCGAGATGCTGGAAAAGGCCAACGAGCGCTTCCGGGACCGGCACTTTGACAGCCTGCTGATACGCACGGACCGGGCCAGAAAGGCCGAATGGACCTCCACGGAATACTGGGATAATTCCCCCTATCTGACGGAGGACGCCGGCATTTGGCTCAAGAACTACCACCCCAAGCTGGTGGGGTACGACTTCGCCCAGGATTACGCCATCCGCAAAATCCGCACCATGAAGCCCGGCGACGAGATTCCCCAGCCGGTTCATGAGCACGTCCTGAAACAGGGCAAAATTCTCCAGATTGAGTACATCACCAACCTGTGGGAAATCGGTTCTCCCGTCTGCCAGCTCATTGCCCTGCCCTTGAACACCCAGCACGCGGACGGCAGCCAGATCCGCGTGATCGCCGTTGTAGAAGAGTGAGGTCCATATGGAAAACGTATCCTCTGTGAAAACGCTGCCCGAGAAGCTGCTGGACGGGTCGAAGATTCTGTTTGGCTTCCTGGGCGTTGTGATGATTCTGGTGGAGACCTACGCGGTGTTTGGCCGTGAGATTTTAAAGGTCCCCGTTCCCTGGGCGGACGAGATGCTGAAGCTCCTTTTCGTGTGGTGCATTTTCGTGGGGTCCGCGCTGGCCTTCCTCTCGGATGACCTCATTTCGCTGACCCTGATTGAAGACCGCGCCAAAGAGAAGGGGAACATGAAGCTCTTTGGGATTTTGAAGATTGTGCAGTATGCCGCCGCCCTGGGCATCTCCGCGCTGCTTGTGGTGCAATTGTTCACCATTGTCGGCACGCAGCTGTCCACCGGAGAGGCTACCACCGTGCTGAAATACCCCCTGTGGGTGTTGAACAGCGGCATCCTGATCGGCATGGGGCTGATTGTGGCCGCGAGCGTTGGAAAGCTGATCGGCTGCGCAAAATACTTCAAGAACTGACCCGTGGGAAGGCGGAAGGCCGACGTCTGAATCCTCCCTCCCTCAACAGCCGGGCCGCTATTCCCGCGGCCCGGCTTTCCCGTAAACCCGGCGGAAGCAGCCCGAACCTGTCGTAAAGGAGAACTGTATGGTCAATGTTGTGATTTTCGCGCCCTCCCCGGACCAGCTGGGCTATATCGGAGACCTGCTGCGGAGATTACAGACCGACGAGGTACGCATTGACGCGATTCACCATTTCGGAAGCCCCGAGATCTTAAACCACCTGAACCACTACGACGTCATTATTGCCCGGGGCATTACCTACCGGATGCTCTGCGGGCTGTATCCCGGCAAGCATATCACCCACCTGGGCTTCGACGGGACGGATATCCTGTCCGCCCTGCTGGAGTGCCGGGAGTCCTTCCACCCGAAAAAAATCGGCCTGTGCCTCCACCACGACGGCCTGAAGGCCGTGCTCCCGGGACTCAGCGAGCTCTGCCGGGCGGAGCTGAAGCTCTACGAGGTGCTGGATGAGCAGAGCGCCTATGATGCGGTGGAGGCGTGCCGCAGGGACGGCATGGAGGCCATCGTCAGCGGAGGCACCGTCAGCAACATCTGCCGGGAGCAGGGCTTTCCCTGCACCTATATCCACATCCGGCCCGCCACCTTGGAGCGGGCCATCGAGGAAGCGCTGAACACCGCCCGGGTCATCAATACCGAGCGGACGAAAACCAATATCATCCGCATGATCCTGGACAACAGCGACGACGCGGTACTGGCGGTGGACGAGACCGGCCACATCCTGGAGGCCAACGACCAGGCTTATCAGCTCTATGGCCTGGCCTTCATCGCCGGCTGGAGGGGCGGCTCCGTTCAGCGGCTGAACGCGGGGCTGACCTTTATCGGCAGCCGGGAGGAGCCATGCCGGGACGGGGAGGAGAAGCTGGTGACCATCGGCGGCCAGAGGTACTATGTCCGCTATAAGCTCATCTCCGGCGAGGACTCCGGCGCGGGCACCCTGATCACCACCAGCGCCGCCTCCAAAATCCTCCAGGAGGAGCGCCGGATTCGAAAGAGCCTTGTTCAAAAGGGCCCCTCCGCTAAGTATACCTTCCGCAGCATCATCGCGGTCAATCCAGAAATGCGCAAAAAGGTGGAGATTGCCAAAAAGTTCAGCCGGGCGGACTCCGACGTGCTGATTACCGGGGAGACCGGCACCGGCAAGGAGCTGTTCGCCCACAGCATCCACTCCGCCAGCGGGCGGATGTCCCAGCCCTTTGTGGCCATCAACTGCGCCACGCTGCCGGAAAATCTTCTGGAGAGCGAGCTGTTCGGCTATGAGCCCGGCTCCTTCTCCGGCGCGTCCCGGGAGGGGCGGATGGGCCTTTTTGAGCTGGCCCACCGGGGAACCATCTTCTTAGACGAGATCGGGGAAATTCCCGTGGCCCTCCAGGCCAAGCTGCTGCGGGTCCTTCAGGAAAAGGAGATCCGCCGCATCGGCAGCGCGTCGGTCATCCCCATCGACGTGCGGGTCATCGCCGCCACCAACGTCAACATTCGGGAGCAGATTGCCCTGGGGAAATTCCGAAGCGACCTTTTGTACCGGCTCAACGCCCTGGAGATCTCCATTCCGCCCCTGCGGGAGCGGCCGGACGACGTGATACCCCTGATGGAAGGCCAGCTCCGCATTCTGGCGGCGGGCCTTGGCAAGCAGGTCCCCAAGCTGACCCCGGAAGCCCAGAAGCTGCTGTGCCGCTATGCCTGGCCCGGCAACGTCCGGGAACTGCGCAACATCTGCGAGCGGCTGGTGGTCCTGTCCGACGCGGCGGATGTGACGGTGGAGGATCTGAACGAGCTCCACAGCTTTTCCGGTGCGCCCTCCGGCGTTCCAGACCCCGCCCCCACCCCTCTGCCAGCGGCGTTCCCGGTTTCCCAGCCGGGCAAGACCAAACAGGAGATTGCCCGGGAGCTGGGTGTTAGCCGGACCACCCTCTGGCGGATGAGCAAGCGGCAGGAGGGACAAAAATAACCCGGCTATAACACTTCTGAGAGGAGTCTTTCCATGGAAACCATTACCGATCTCATTAAAAACCAACCCATTCCCAAAATGGTGCGCATCCGGCAGAACTTCGACCGGACGTGCATCCCGGTGGAGGAGATCGCCTCCACCGTCCAAAAGGAGCTGGACCGGGAGGACCTGGGCGGGAAAATCAAGCCCGGCATGAAAATCGCGATCACCTGCGGCAGCCGGGGCATGACCAACAACGCCCTCATGGCCCGGGCCATGGTGGATTTTGTCAAGTCCAAGGGAGCGGAGCCCTACATTGTGGCCGCCATGGGCTCCCACGGCGGCGCCACCGCCGAGGGACAGACCCAGATTCTCAGGGACTACGGCATCACGGAGGAGGCCATGGGCTGCCCCGTCAAGAGCTCCATGGAAACGGTGCAGGCGGGCCTCTCCGGCGTGCGGAAGCAGCCGGTCTTCGTGGATAAAAACGCCTCCCAGGCCGACGGCATTTTGCTCTTCAACCGCATCAAGCCCCACACCTCCTTCCGGGGGCCCTATGAGAGCGGCTTAATGAAGATGATGGCCATCGGCCTTGGCAAGCAGAAGGGGGCGGAGTCCATTCACCACCAGAGCCCCGCCATCATGCACGAGCTGGTGGAGGAATACGGCCGGACCATTCTGGAGAACTGCCCCGTGCTGGGCGGCATCGCCGTCGTTGAAAACGCCTATGACGACACGTACCTCATCAAGGGCCTCACCCCCCAGGAGATCATCGACGAGGAGCCCAAGCTGAAGGAAATCTCCTACCGGACCATTGCCAAGCTTCTCTTTGACAAGTGCGACGTGCTGGTGGTGGACAAAATCGGGAAGAACATCTCCGGCGACGGCATGGACCCCAACATCTCCGGCCGCTTCGTCCTGCCCCAGTACTGCTCCGGCGGCATTGACGCGGAAAAGGTGGTCGTCCTGGATATCACCGACGAGACCCACGGCAACGCCCAGGGCATCGGCCTGGCGGAGGTGACCACCCGGCGGCTGGTGGACCGGATGAAGCTGGAAATGACCTATCCCACCGGCGTGACCAACACCTTTTTGCACCTGATGAAGATTCCCATGATCATGGACAACGACCGGGAGGCCCTCCAGCTGGCCCTGATGTGCTGCCCCGAGGCGGAGGACCACGACCACATGAAGCTGATCCGCATTCCCAACACCGCCCATATCGGGGAGATTGAAATTTCCGAGGGCCTGCTGCCCCTGGCGAAGGCCAATCCCAACATTGAGATTCTCACGGACCTGTACGACCTGCCCTTCGACGGACAGGGCAATCTGTTCTAAAATCCCTTATCCCTTGTCCTCGGGGGGACGCTCCTCCGGGGCGAAACCGTGTGTGTTTAAAAAGGAGAAACATCTATGGTTACACCCGCAATGCTGATTTTGCACTTGGCCATCGCCATTGCCATCATTTTGGTGTGCATCATCGTCTTGAAGCTCAACGCCTCCATCGGAATGGTGCTGGCCTGCCTGTACATGGGCGGTATGGGCGGCCTGGGCCTGATGGACACCGTGTCCACCATCTCCTCCGGCTTCGGCAATATGATGACCGGCATCGGCCTGCCCATCGGCTTCGGCGTGATTCTCGGCCAACTGCTGAACGACAGCGGAGCCGCCGGAGTCATCGCCGACAAGATTGTCTCCGCCTTTCCGGAGAAGCGGGCCATGTGGGCCATCTCCCTGGCGGGCTTCGTTCTGTCTATCCCTGTGTTTTTCGATGTGACTTTTGTCATCCTGATTCCTATTGGAATCACCATCGCCGCGAAAATCAGCAAGAAAATGTGCTATGTCACCGGCTGTTTGACCATCGGAGCCACCACCGCCCACTGCGTCGTGCCCCCCACGCCCAACCCTCTGGCGGCGGCGGATATCTTTGGCTTTGACCTGGGCGTCATGATGGGCGTGGGCCTGGTGGTGGGTCTGATCACCGTGCTGCTCAGCGACTTCGTGTTCATCAAGATTCACGACCGGGGCATCTGGAACGAGGAAAAGGACGTGAACCACAGCTCCAACGTGGTGACGGAACTGCTGGAGTCCGCCAAGAGAGACGCCGCTGCGGACCGCCCCCGCCCCTCCTTCGCCATGAGCCTGCTTCCCATCGTCATCCCCATTGTCTGCATCTTGGCAGGCACCGTGGGAACGGCCCTCTTTGAGGAGTCCCCCGTGATCTGCCGATTCCTGGGGGAGAAGGTCATCGCCATGCTGCTGGGCACCCTGGGCGCCTATCTGGTGAGCATCCGATTCATCGGCCGGGAGAACTTCGAGAAGTCCGCCGGCGAGGCCCTGAAAAGCGCCGGCGTGGTGCTGCTGATCACCGGAGCGGGCGGAAGCTTCTCCTCCGTCATCGCCGCCACGGGCATCGGGGACTCCATTGTCTCCCTGCTCAGCACGGGGGCCAGCTCCGTGGTTCCGGCCATGTTCCTCTGCTATCTGATCGGTATGATCTTCCGGGTGGCCCAAGGCTCCGGCACAGTGGCGGGCATGACCTCCATGACCATCATGGCCACCGTGGCCCCCGCCATCGGCTGTCATCCCGTGTGGCTGGCCTTGGCCTGCCTCTCTGGCGGCAACTCCATCGGCCATGTGAACGACTCCGGCTTCTGGGTGGCCACCAATATGTCTGGCCTCACCATCACCGGCGGACTAAAGACCTACACCCTGGGCTCCTTCATTTCCTCCGTGTTCATTTTCCTGCTGGCGCTGATTGGTGCGCTGGTGATTCCGCTGTAAGCGAAACGTTTCGCGGCTTTGGCCGCGGGTTAAGGAGTGAAACCATATGCTAAACGCAATGCGCATTGACCCCGCCGACAACGTGGTGGTGGCCATCGAACCCATCGCCAAGGGCGAAGTGGTGGAATTTGACGCCGGCGGCGAAGTCCGGCAGCTCACCGCCCTGGAGGACATCACCATTTACCACAAGCTGGCCTGCCGGGACATCCCCCAGGGGGAGCCGGTGGTGAAATACGGCCAGCACATCGGCTCCGCCGTCACGGCCATCCGGGCCGGGCAGCATGTCCACGTCCATAACGTGGAAAGCCACTCCACCAATGTTTGAGGAGGGAATCGAATGACATTCTATGGCTATGAACGGCCCGACGGCCGGGTGGGCGTGCGCAACTACGTGCTGATTCTGCCCGCCAGCGTCTGCGCCTCCGACACCACCCGGATCGTTGCCCAGCAGGTCAACGGCGCGGTGACCTTCAACAACCAGCAGGGCTGCTCCCAGGTGGAGTCCGACCAGCAGCTGACCATGGACGTGATGGCGGGCTACGCCGCCAACCCCAATGTTTACGGCACCGTGGTGGTGTCCCTGGGCTGCGAGAACTGCCAGATGGACCTGGTGGTCAAGGCCATTCAGGAGCGGACCAACAAGCCCCTCAAGCAGGTCATTATCCAAGAGGTGGGCGGCACCTTGAAGGCGGTGGACATCGCCGTGCGCTATGCCAAGGAGATGGCGGCGGAGGCGTCGCTGCTGCAAAAGAAGGAGTTCCCCATGTCGGAGCTGATCGTGGGCACGGAGTGCGGCGGCAGCGACCCCACCAGCGGCCTCGCGGCCAACCCCGTCATTGGGGAGCTCAGCGACCGGCTGGTGAAGGACGGCGGCTGCTCCATTTTGAGCGAGACCACCGAGTTTATCGGCGCGGAGCACATTCTGGCGAAGCGGGCCGCCACGCCGGAGGTCCACGACCGCATTCTGGAGATTGTCCGGCGCTATGAGAAGGCCCTGCGGCTGGTGGGGGAGGAAGTCCGGGAGGGCAACCCCTCTCCCGGCAACAAGGCCGGCGGCATTACCACCCTGGAGGAAAAATCCCTGGGCTGCATCCACAAGGGGGGCCACAGCCCCGTTATGGCGGTCTATGACTACGCCAAGCAGGTGGAAGCCAAGAGCGGCCTGGTCATTATGGACACCCCGGGCAACGACCCCTCCTCTGTTGCCGCCATGGCGGCGGGAGGAGCCCAGGTGGTGGTCTTTTCCAGCGGCCGGGGATCTCCCACGGGCAACCCCATTGTCCCCGTGGTGAAAATCACCGGGAACAAGCTGACCTTCGCCAAGATGGAGGACAACATCGACCTGGACGCATCCCCCCTGATTTATGGGGAGAAGACCCTGGAGGAGCTGGGCGGCGAGCTCTATGAGCTGGTGCGGCAGGTGGCCTGCGGCCGCCAGACGAAGGCGGAGGCCCTGGGCTTCACGGAAATGGCCATTGCCCGGGTCTGCAATTACGTATAAGTAAGGAGCGCTTCCAATATGAATAAAAAATATGTTGTCATGGACGGCAATACCGCCGCCGCCCATGTGGCCTACGCCTTTACGGAGGTAGCGGCCATCTATCCCATCACGCCGTCGTCTCCCATGGCGGAGAAGGTGGACGAGTGGTCCGCCAAGGGGCGGAAGAACCTGTTCGGGTC
>CAJTCG010000038.1 GCA_910574635.1 Oscillospiraceae bacterium
TCATTTAGCTGTACAATCTTCTCGGACATAGTTTGCAGTCTCCTTTCAGAATGGTGTGTCGCAACTTCATTCTACCAGAGCTCTGCAAACTATGTCTCTTTTTCTTTTTGCGAAACTTATTCTACCTTATCCATGCCTGCTCCCCTCGTTCTCGTTTTTGTTGTTTCGCTGTCTGCCTTATAGGGAGCATATCAGTTTGTCCAGAATCCTTTGAACCCCCATGTGCCGGAGTTGATATATCGGACAGGCGACATTGTAAGATACAATGAACGGGGCGAACTGATTTACCTGGCCAGAAAAGATTACCAGGTGAAGCACCTGGGCCACCGGATTGAGCTGGGAGAAATTGAAACGGCGGTTTCCTCCGTTGAGGGCGTGGAGCTTTGCTGTTGTCTTTATGATGATGAACATCAGAAAATCGTGCTGTACCTGGACAAACCTTTGGAGAAAGCATATATCAAGGAAAAAATCTCACAGCTGCTTCCGGAGTATATGCTTCCCAATAAAATTGAGTGTTTGGATGGCTTCCCATTGAATGCAAACGGGAAGATTGACCGGGCGGCTTTGAAAGCATTGCTAGAGAAGAAGGAGACGCACTGATGTTTTATTCGTATAACTATTTTAGGCAGTACAACAATAATGAGGAAATTAAAGACCATAAAACGTTTTATAAGAAATTCTCCAATGAAAGGGAATTTGGCGGGGAATTTACCCATTTGGATCATCTGGTAAAAACCAGGTTTGCTAACATGATTAATCCAATGTTTAACATTGTGCTTAGAAACCACCCAGAAAAAGTTTTGGATATTGGGTGCGGAGATGGCGTAAATCTTCCGTTGGCCAATTTGTTCTCGGAAATTGAATACCATGGACTGGATTCTGCTGAAAAGACGATTGAAGTAGCCCGCAGAAATTATCCAAATATAAACTTCAAAGTGGGGGATGCGTTTAATCTCCCCTATGAGGACGAATTATTTGATATGGCGATTTTATCATCTGTCCTAATTCTATACAGAGAAGAAGAGGACCGGATTCAACTGATAAAAGAAGCGCTTCGCGTTTTGAAAAAGGATGGTATCCTGGTCTTGAATGTGTGGAATGATACCTGGATGATTAGAAATTGTCTCCAATTATCCCGGGCTCTGGGGAGAATCAAGGGAGACCGGCTTCCAGAGGATTTTATGGGCTGCCATTTTAATCCTAAAGATGTGAAAAGTATGACAGTTGAAGCGGGCGGGGTTATTGTGGAACGAATACAGACCGCTCAGCTTTTCGGAGTATTGGAATGTGCCCAGTATATAAACAGAAAAAAATATCAAAGGGCGTTCGGAAAAGAGAGTTTTCATAAAAAGAAGCTGCCGCAGAACATCAAGAAAGATTTATTTGAACAGGCAGGAGGAAACCCGTGGATTACAGCGGTTCTATATAGGCTCAATAAACTGTTTAAAAATCAATTTTCCTGGTTCAATATTTATATACTGGAAAAGAAAGCGACAGCCTGATCTTCTGGGAACAGGGTATAACTCTGAAAGGCAAAATGAGAACATTGGGAAGGCGGGAGCGAATGAGAGAGCGGGTCCTAAACGTCCTGGTAGCTGTGAACGAGGAAATACTGGCTTATGCTGGACAGGATATGATAGGCGACGGAATTATCGATTCCTTTCAGGTCGTTGATATTGTCGAGGCCCTGGAGGGGGAATTTCAGATTGAACTGGATGCAGAGTGTATAACTGCGGAAAATTTTGCAAATAAAGATTCGATTCTCAGCTTGATGGAGAGATTTATCGGAAAATAGTAGGAGATGACGATGAATGAGTGAAAAGACCCCCATTAACAAGGGAAATTACGATATGGAGACGCCGGAGCGCTTGGCGCTGTTTGAGAAATACCGGGCGTTAGGCTGGGAGGAGGAGTATCAGGCGTACCGCAGAAATTGGGTTGAGTATGCGAAGAACCAATGTGTGTCCGAATATCCGCTGCTGGGGGACATCGAGCTGTCCACGGTTTGCAACCTGCACTGTCCCATGTGCTACACAATTACGGAAGAGTTTAAAAAAAGTGTCAGTAAACAGTTTATGGATTGGGCGCTGTTCCAGAAAATTGTGGATGAGATCGGCGGAAAGGTTCCGGCCGTCCGGCTGAGCCTTCGGGGAGAGCCAACCTTACATCCGGAGTTTGTGTCGTGTATTCGGTACTGCAAAGAGAAGGGAATCGGGGAAGTTTCGTTTTTAACCAATGGATCAAAACTCAATAAGGAATTGTTCGTTGAAATTGCGGAAGCTGGCGCCAGCTGGATCACGGTTTCCATTGACGGTGTGAGGAAAACCTATGAGCATATCCGAAGGCCGCTTCGGTTTGCGGATACGCTGCAAAAGCTTAAGGATATTCACAAAATCAAAGCGCAAAAAGGCTGGAAACGTCCGGTTATCAAGATCCAGAGCATTTGGCCCGCGATACAGGAGAACCCGTCGGAGTTTTATAATACCTTTGAGCCCTATGTGGACTTAATTGCATTTAACCCTCTAATCAGCGGCTATTCTTCCCACGATATCAGCGGAGTTGTGTATATGGATGCGTTTTCCTGCCCTCAAATGTATCAAAGGTTGGTGATTGGAGCGGATGGCCGGGTTCTTCTCTGCTCAAATGACGAGGAGGGGCGATGCATATTGGGGGATGTGAATAAACAAAGCGTTTATGAAATTTGGCACAGCGAAGCGCTTGAAAAGGTTAGGCGTCTGCACAAAAAGGGCGCGTTTCGAGAGCTGGAGGTGTGCGGGCTTTGCTACCTGCCCCGGGAAACAAAAGATAAGAGCGCGTTTGTGAATGATCGGGAAATTATCATCAAAAACTATGTATAGGGAAACGATTTGAAGGACATAACGGCTAACCGCAAATGTGAAAGCGCCGCGCGCGTCTGGGGCGGCCTCCGCCATGATCCACTCCATTGTGCAGGCTCAATTTTTCTTATTATGTGTTTGATTGCGGGTCAAATCTCAAAACTGAAGTGCCCTCTGTCAAGTAGACAAAACAGAGAAAAAGGAAGGCAGGGGCTATCAGAAGATGGTCTCTGTTTCTATTTGCCACCAACAGCCAAAAATTCTATGGGCGTCATACAGCCAAGTTTTGGTACTGCCAAGAATAATGCGCAAAATAGTTTGCAGGCTCTGGCAGAATAAAATCAGCCAGCAATCGAGGTATCCTCCAGGGTAGCCTCTAATTGCTTCATATTCATGTACTTCTTGTTGCCCCACTGGGTGCCGGCTACATGGCGGAGCCTGGCACAGACCAGCATCAAAGCAGAATTGCCATCCGGGAAGCAGCCCACTACTCTGGTGCGGCGGCGGATCTCCCGGTTGAGCCGTTCCATGACATTGTTGGTGCGGATACGAGTCCAGTGTTCGCTGGGAAAGTCGCAATAGGTCAGCGTCTCTTCAATGCCGTCCTCCACTTTCTTAGCCGCCTCCTTCAGCTTCATTTCCCGCAGCTGGGCTACCACGGCCTTAGCTTTCTCACGGGATGCTTTTTTGCTCTCCTGGGCGTGGATCGCCTTGATCATCTTGGCCACCAACTTCACCTTAGAGCGCGGTGTCACAGAAAAGACATTGCGGTAGAAATGGACAGTACACCGCTGGTATTTGGCCTCTGGGAACACTTCTCCCACAGCCTCCAGCATACCAAGACACTTGTCCCCAACCACCAGCTTGACTCCGTCCAGACCACGGCCACGCAGCCACTGGAAGAAGCTGACCCAACTGGCCTTGTCCGCCTTCATGCCTTTGGCAGCGCCAAGAACTTCACGGTATCCGTCCTCATTTACCGCAATCGCCACCAGAACGGCTACATTCTCATACTCTCCGCCCCAGTTCCGCCGCAGATAGATCCCGTCCACATAGACATACGGATAACGTCCGCATTGTAAAGGCCGGCTGCGCCAATCCTCAATGTGGACATACGCTTTTTTGTTCAGCTCGCTGATGGCTGCTGGGGACTCTTTGCTTCCCCACAGCGCCTCCGTGATGTCCTCTACCCTGCGCACCGCGACACCAGCCAGGTACATTTCGATGAGAGCTTCCTCCACACTGCTTTCGCGCCGGCGATACCGCTCTATAATGGCCGTTTCAAAAGAGACTCCCTTCAGGCGGGGCACATGGAGCGTAACATCGCCGGAGGTAGTGGTAAGGTTCCGGCTGTAGTGACCACTGCGGTACCCCTGGCGAGCCTCATTTCGCTCATACCGGGCTGCCTGAGTCAGTTTCTCCGCCTCCTGCTCCAGCAGCGCATTCAGTGTTTCTTCCACGCTCCCGCGAACTAGTTCCTTAAGTTGACCCTTGATTACTTCTTCATTTAGCTGTACAATCTTCTCTGACATAGTTTGCTGTCTCCTCTCAGAATGGTGTGTCGCTACTTCATTCTACCAGAGGGCTGCAAACCTTGTCTTTTTTATTTCCGCAACTTATTGTACCTTATCCCGGGCGGGTACTGCTGGAGCTTGCCCAGGGGGCCGGGATTGAGGGGGGGATTGTTTTTGTGAGTAATGCACAAATTTAACACTTGACATGTTTGACCTAAAAAATTTTGACAAAACGCTTTACAGACCGGGGAAATTCTGCTATACTAGTTTAAGCTTAAGGAGGAACACTTCTCTTCTGTTTCCGCCGTAGCAAAATGCATAGACGGTATGCGCCCGTGGCGCAGTTGGATAGCGCGTCAGACTCCGACGTTTCTGACAACTCCGGCTGAGATACGGCGCAAAGCCCTGCAAACAGGGGCGTTGGCGGATCGGCAGAGGAAAAAACGCCGTGAGCTGACTACTGTTTGACTACTATTTCCACGGATAGCCGGAAACCCGAAAATCTTATATTGATAGGTATGCGCCCGTGGCGCAGTTGGATAGCGCGTCAGACTCCGACTCTGAAGGCCGCTGGTTCGAATCCAGTCGGGCGTACCAAAAGCTCTAAAAACGCAGTTTTTAGAGCTTTTTTGTAACTTTTCTTGTTAATTTTGCAAATTGAAAAAGGAGGAATTCATCATGTCCAAATACGCCGGAACACAGACAGAGAAGAACCTGGAGGCCGCTTTCGCCGGGGAGTCCCAGGCCCGGAACAAGTACACCTATTTCGCCTCCAAGGCCAAGAAGGAGGGCTTTGAGCAGATCGCCGCCCTGTTCACCAAGACCGCCGACAACGAGAAAGAGCACGCCAAAATGTGGTTCAAGGAGCTGGAGGGCATCGGCTCCACTGCTGAGAACCTGGGTGCCGCCGCCGACGGCGAGAACTACGAGTGGACCGACATGTATGCTGGGTTCGCTGAGACCGCCGAGAAGGAGGGTTTTCCGGAGCTGGCCGCCAAGTTCCGCATGGTTGCCGAGATCGAGAAGCACCACGAAGAGCGGTATCGGGCCCTGCTCCGGAACGTAGAGGCCCAGGAGGTCTTCAAGAAGAGCGAGGTCAAGGTTTGGGAGTGCCGGAACTGCGGGCATATTGTAGTGGGCACCGCCGCGCCGGAGGTCTGCCCCGTCTGCGCCCACCCTCAGGCCTATTTCGAGGTTCACGCGGAAAATTATTGAGTACATAAACCCGAGTCCATGGAGGTCCTCATATGAAGGTTCTGATGATTAACGGCAGTCCCCGGCTCAACGGCAACACCTCCCTCGCCCTGCGGGAGATGGAAGCTGTTTTCAAGGCGGAGGGCATCGAAACTGAAATCGTCCAGGTCGGGAACAAGGCCATTCGGGGCTGCATCGCCTGCGGCAAATGCGCGGAAAAAGGCAGGTGCGTTTTTGACGATGCGGTCAACGAAGTCGCGCCCAAATTCGAGGCTTGCGACGGTCTAGTAGTAGGCAGCCCTGTCTACTACGCCTCCGCCAATGCCACGCTGGTGGCTTTCCTGACCCGGCTCTTTTTCAGCACGCCTTTTGATAAGACCATGAAGGTGGGCGCTGCCGCCGCTGTTGCCCGGCGGGGCGGTCTGTCCTCCACCTTCGATGAGCTGAACAAGTTTTTCACGATCTCCGGGATGCCTGTTGCCTCCAGCCAGTACTGGAACAGCGTCCACGGGCGGGAGCCCGGCCAGGCAGCGGGGGACGCGGAGGGTTTGCAGACCATGCGGACTCTGGCCCGGAATATGACATTCCTCATGCGGAGCATTCAGCTGGGCAAGGAAAAATACGGCCTCCCGGAGCGGGAAGCGCCTCAGAGAACGAACTTCATCCGTTGATAAACTGGCCCGCAGCAGAGTGATCGTTTGCTGCGGGCCAATGCTTTGACGTCAGATATCCAAGCCCCGTTGGAGTGCCTCGCTGGCGGCCTTCTTGTTTTTGTCGAAGGCGTGGGTATAGATGTCCAGCGTCGTGGAAGGCTGGCTGTGACCTAGGAGGCCCGCCACCGTCGCCACATCCGCACCGCCCGCAATCAAGAGGCTGGCGTTGCTGTGCCTCAGCGAATGCACGTTCAGCTTTTCCGGGAGACCGTTCTTCTTGAGAATCAACTTGAATCGCCAGGTAAATGTGCTGGGTGTCATCGGGTCCTGGCTGTCGTGTTTGCGGAATACGAAGTCATCCTCCGTCAGCACCCGATCCTCATAGGCGTCCGCCTGCCAGACGCATTCCCGATAATATTCTTTCAGCAAACTCTCCATCTCCGGGGAAAAGTACACATACCTGTCTCCTGCCGCAGTTTTGGTGTCCTTGACGATGATCTCCTCTCCCGTGATCTTGACCACATTCCGCTGGATGTGGATGCAGTCTTTCTCGTAGTCGATATCAGACCATTTCAATCCGCAGCACTCTCCCCGGCGCATTCCCGTGGCGATGATCAGCTTATAGTACGTCTCGTACTTGAGGCTCTCGTTTTCCAGCGCCACAATGATCTTCTGCATGGTTTCCTCGTCCGCGATCAACTTCTCCTTTTTCTTGCCGGAGTATTTGTAGGTCCTCCACGCCGGATTGTGGTTAAGAAAACCGCCCTCCATCGCGTCGGAGAGGATTCCACAAAGACACGCGTGGACTCCCTCAACCGTGTACTCGGAGAGCGGCATTCCAGTATTTTGACTTGTCTGTTTCCGCAGCTCAGCATAGAGCTTGCGAAAATATTCGGGACGGAGGTCTACTAATTTGTAGCCTCCCAGGTACGGCAGGAACCTGTCAATGTCCTGCTTGTCACGGGCCAGCGTGGACTTCGCCAGCTTGTCCGGGGCAATATCCCGGAGCCAGATTTGAACGTACTGCGCAAGAGTGATGGACTTGTCCACGGTCAGCGGCGTATCCTTGCACTCCCGCTCGAAGAGGACCGCTTGCTCATTGAGCCATTTTTCTTTTTGCTTCGGCGTGAGGCCCTCCGGCGGCCTCACCGTTTTCTGCTGAGTGGCCCGGCGCTTGCCGGTATGGTCGTAGCCCATGGATACGACCAGGAGGTAGCTGTTTCCCCGCTTTCGAATACTTGCCATTTTACATCTTCCCTTCTGTCCTCAGTCCAGCTGAGGTTTCTTTTGGCAAGCACAAACATACTCCAACTCCCACTGTATAGCTACTACTTTTTTGCCATTTTTGAAGATTCTACGAAAGCAACAATCAGGCGCTTTCAGAATCTCTATCGCTGAAATCAAACATCGTCCGTGTGTACCGCGCCGCCGCTTCACGCTTGAGCTGCAGCTGCGGATGGCAGTAGGTCCGCTCCAAAAATCCGGTGTCACCATGACCGGCCAGTTCCGCCACTGTCTGCTTATCTACACCATTGTGTAGCATGGTGGACACAAAATAATGCCGGAGGGTGTGAAGGTGAAACTCCCTGGGAAATCCGTTCTCATCATAGAGCCGACGAAGGTGCCGGGAAAAAGTATCGGGGTGCATCAGCTCACCGCACTCATTCGTGAACACATAATCGCTCATCTCAAAACCGCCTTCCCGTGCCTCGTACATTTTGTAGCAGCAGTAGCAGCGAAGGACAGTGGTCATCTCCTCGCTGATGTAGATCGTCCGAGACTGGCCATTCTTCGTCGTTCCCTCCACTACACCTTTTCCTGAAACCGAACTCCGGGAGCGGCTGACTGTCAAAACGCACTCGTCACCATTCATGATGAGGTCATCCCACTTCAACGCGCACAACTCACCACGCCGGCAGCCGGTGTAAATCGCCAAGGCGTAAAAGGTCTTGTAGGGGTCCTCCTCGTTGGCGAGGACATCCAGAAAGCGGTGGGCCTCGGCGTCTGTGGGAATCATCTGCACACGGCGGGTCGTATCCGGCAGGTCAATCATCCGGGCGGGATTCTTTTCAATGATCTCATTCCGTTTCGCGTCGCTCAGTACAGCGGAAACCACGGTCAGATATTTCTGCACCGTACTCTCTTGGATAGGCTTGCCGTGGTACGTCCGCTTTCGCAGCTCCACCAACAGATTCTCCAACGCGATGGGCCGGAGGCGGTTCAGTTTGATGCTGCCGATCATCGGATACACCGTCTCCAACGACCGGCGGTAAAAACCGAGAGTGCTGGGTGCGTATTTCGTCTGCCGCTCCAGCCAGCGGGCAACATACTCCTGGAAGGTCATCTCCCCGTCCTCACAGTAGCCGCTCTTGACCAGTTTTTCAAACTCCTCTGCCTCATGAGCGACGTACTGCGAGATTCCGCGACCACCCACTGTCTGAGGTACCGTAATGGTCTTGGCCCTGCTAACTTTCCGACCGTCAGGACGGTAACCATTGCTGACGGTGATCTTGAATTTGCGTGTGTCCAACTTTTTGATACTCGCCATAAAAATTCCTTTCTACATACTCATGCCCTGACTGTGTGTGTCGCCGGTCAGCTTATGCCCCATCGCCAGCTTCTTCAATGCCTCCCGGCGGCGCTGTTTACTGTCTGTCCAAGTGGGCAGTGCAGGGAGCGGCGGTAAATCATCCAGCCGTTCCATCGACCTGCCCAACTGAATTAGTCCTTCTGCCATCTCACCCAGCCAGCCTTCGTCAGGCTCCACACTGCCAGGGCGAAAACCAACGGCCTGCCGGTAAATGAACAGCGCCTCCAAATTCTCCTTGAGAAACGTCTCGTCGTGGAGACTCTTATCTCGGCACTTCCGTCCGTTGGGGCAGACGAAGGTGATGTGTTTACGAGTGTCCGTCCAGATGACCTCGTAGCCCTCCTGCTCCATGTTGGCGATGAACGACTCTCGGCTATCTGCGTATTCCAGCGCCTCGTTGATAGCGTGGATCAGATCCATCTTCCAACTGTCCTCCCGGAGGCCAGCCTGGTACTCGCCGGGCTTCATCCGCTTTTTCTTTGAGCGCTTCTCCAGCTGCTCCAAAACGCTCAGGCCATGGGCGGCGCAGATTTCATCGTTGGCTTGACGGTGCTTGAGCAGATCATCCGCACTCTGGTGGAGCTTCCGGCCCGTCTCACAGCTAACGCTGTTTACCACCAGATGGTTGTGGAGGTGGTTGGTGTCCAAGTGTGTCGCCACCACCACCTCGAAGTCCGGGAACTCACGCTGGGCCAGCTCCAGCCCGATGGCGTTGGCCTCCTGCGGTGTGAGATTATCTGTCTCAGCGAAGGACTGCACGAAGTGGTAGAACTGTCTGCCGTCGGTTTTCTTGAATCGCTGTTTTGTCGTCATCATCTCCGTGTAGACGGACTGCGGAACGCAGTTGTGGCCGGTGACAAATCGGAGTCCGCCGGCGCAGGTCTTCTTTTCCTGTTGGACGTATTTCAATACGCCGCCCAGCACACCAGCTGTCTGCTTCTTGTTTTTGATCGCCGTGAACGTCGCCATCAGTCCACCTCCGTCAGGCGGCTGACCTGTTCACAGAGCACAGCGTAGCTTTTGATCAACTCGTCGCCTCGCAGAACTGTCAGCCGCCCCATATTTGCCAGAGTAGTCAGTTGATTGAGGTTGCGCCCCTGGGCTTTCAACTCAGAGAGGACGCCATCCAGTCCCTCCACGCGAACGATCTCCTTCCCCAGACCGCAGATACACAAGTAGTCGGTGAGCGTCATGTTGGCATCCTGCGCTCTTTGCTGGAGCTGCGCTTTCACCTTCGGCGTCATCCGTGCCGTGACGATGGCTGTTTTCTTCTTCTGCATATCCGTTCCTTCTTTCGCCACTCTCCCCTTTAGGGGCAGGGGGTGCCGGGGCTTTGCCCCGGCGAATGCGCCCGGTGTATAGCCGGGTGCGATGCTTGCCCCACCCAAGGGTGGGATTTCTCCTCCACGGGGCCTATCTGTGCGTTTGAGGGTGTCTGCTGTATTTTTACTCTCGCACCGCAGAGAAAGCGCACACGGCCCCTTCACTGCGCCGCACATTCTGGAAATATCGACGCGCCCTCTATCCTTAGCGCGTCAAGCACTTGCGGCCTTGGGATCACGCTCTGCGACGGTTGCGTCGATATTTTCACCGCCCGCAAAAATACCGTCATCACCGACGCAACCGACGCACTCCAACTCAATCAGACGGCGGTCATGCGTCCGGCGAAACCGACAGGCGAACCCGTAGCGTTCCAGCTCCTCCGCACAGCTCCGCATCTTTCGTGTCAGCACGTTTCCAGGATAGAGAACGCCGCACCTCTGACGCAGCCTTGCGGAGAGTTCCTCGGCGGTCCCACTGAATGAACCGGCTTCTCCGAGCCAGGCCAGCAGATGCTCCAGAACCTCCTCAGAGGGAAGGGGGTCATCTACGGCGCTGTCCGAACGCAGTTCCCACACATGACTATCCTGATTAAACTCCAGCGCCAGCTCCCTCGTCTGAATATCCCGTCCAGTGCAGTGCAAGACCGCGCCGCTCTCTGCCCTCTTGGATCGAATCAGTACCAAGGTCCCATCCGCTGCTCCGGCAATCCCGGTTGTGCCGCTGATCCGGTTCAATGGATCGTCGTCCTTCATCTTGCGGAGGTGGTGGATGACCAAAACCGTCAGACGGTGCTGGTCGGCAAAACTCTTGAGCAGCGACAGGTCGTTGTAGTCACAGCCGTAGCTGACGTCGGCGACTGTCCGTACCTTTTGCAGTGTGTCGATGATGATCAAACGGGTGTCCGGGTGCCTCTCCGTAAACTCAAAGAGTTGCCGCAGTAGCCCTGTGTCTCCTCCTCTGTCCGGTCCCGTCAGCATTTGGGCCTCCGTTGAAAAATGCAGGGAGGAGAAATCGTCCGGCTCGCTGCCCACCATTTCTGAAAGCCTGTTTTGGATTCTCTGCCGGTTGTCCTCCAGACAGAGATACAGCACTGTGGAGGACCGCACAGCAAATTTCCAGACGGGTTTGCCGGAGACGATTCGTGTGCAGAGCCACAGGGCCAGCCAGGACTTGCCCACCTTTGGCGCTCCGGCCAGAATGTACAGTCCCGGCGCCAGTAGACCGTCCACCAGAAACGGGGGCTGCCGCATCGGCTGGCTCAGCAGCGTTTCCGCATCTATCGTCTTCAGGTTTGCCATGAAATCACTCCCTTCGGGCATTGACAAGGTATCCGTGTTTGTGGTAGTATTATGCCAACTTATTAGTTGGACTTTTTGTTATCGTAACACGTAGACCGACATTTGTCAAGACACATTTTATTTTTCTATTTAGCTTTTTAGAGGGAGCGGTTTATCATGTGGATGTTCAAAATGTTTTTTAAGGATGACGGAGAGTTTTTCGAGTACGACCCTTTGGGGATGCAGGGCGCAGCCGGTACGGAGAAGGCCCTCCCCTATTTGGAGAGTCTTCTGAGCTTTCTTGAGCTGGACCCGGCGGACTGGGAGCCGCTTCTCCAACAAGCTACCGCTGGCTTGGAGCAGTTTCTCTCCACCGGAGATCCCACGTACACTGACCGCATGATGCAGACGCTGGCTGAACTAAGTGCGAAGCATATTTACTTCCAGCTCCTGTATCTCCAGTGGTTTGCGCGCAAGGCCACGGGAAAGATCGAATCCCGGATGGCAGAAGAACTGCGCCTGCGCCTGCTCCCGGCTCAACTCACAGCATACCGGAAACAGGCGCAGAGGTTTTTGGAGCGTATTTTGGACATTGACCAGGTGGGCAGAGAGGTCCGGAAGAATATGCGGGAAGCCTATCTTTTTGACGGTCCCCGGGATAATAACTTCTTCCGTTTTGAACCGACGCCCATCAGCCTTGGAGTTATTAGAGGCGGAGACTGTGGGGAAATCCTATATCCCAACACAATCCGAGACCTGATAGACTTCTCTATTCGGGAATGTGTCAGACGGGAAATTCCGGTCCGACGGTGCAGAAGCTGCGGGAGGTACTTCCCCATCACAGGGCGGATCACGGCGGAGTATTGCAGCCGCCCCAGCTCGTCCGGGAAACTCTGCCGGAGTACCGCTCCTGTCCGGAAATGGGCGGAGAGTCGCCGGAGCGACCAAGTCTTTCAAGAATACCGCCGGGAGTACAAGCGGCGCTTCGCTTGGATCAAGGCTGGAAAACTCACGGAGGAGCAATTCGCCGCCTGGCACAAAGCGGCCAAGGCCAGGAAGAAGGACTGCGACCGGGAGATTATTTCCCTGGATGAGTTCAAGTCTTGGCTGAAAAACTCTTAGGGCAAAGGGTTCGAGTATAGCTCTCTATATTAGCCACCGCCGGATAAACGGGACCCAGGACAAGACAGTGTACACGATACAACAACAGCAAATAATCAGCCCTGAGATCAGCGGCACCGTCAGCAGCACAGGCCCATTGACGGCCCGGAGCCCCCATCGCGCAAACGCCTGCAAAAAGAAAATGTGCGTCAGATAAATGCAAAACGAGGCTCTGGAAAGAAAACCCACCAGCTTTCTGCCGCTTTTCGAGAGAGGAACGGTTTGGCACAGGCTCCACATGCCTAAGGCGACCAGAAAAACAAACACCCCCATCCCCTCTAAAAAGTGGTCGTCCGGTCTGCCCGCCGTGTAGGACGTGAGGCAGGTTCCCCAAAAGGTCAGGAGGAATCCGCTCAAAAGAACCAGGGCGGAAATACCACGGTTCGGGCGGGAATGATAGACGGACAGATAATGGCCCAGCAGCATATAGCCGATGGAGGCGTAAGTCATATTCATCCTCCACTGAACAGGGATTCCGCTCAGCAGCGTAAACGGCCAGAACGTCCGAACCGTTGGATAGAGAATGCCCAGCAGGAACCAAAGGGCCAGCGCATATTTCATAAGCTGTTGATCGGCATATTGGACGAACAGCCGCGTAATGGGTAAAGCGGCGTAAGCCAGGATCGTGATGTGCAGATAGTAAAAATGTTCCTCGTGGTGGAACAACAGCAGATGCTTTGCCGCATCCACCACATCCGGGAGGGTCAGGCTGTCCATCAGTTTCAGGGAAACGAGCTTATAGCAAAGCGCCCAGAAGAAGAGGGCGGCCAATATCCTGGGTAAATTTTTCGTGTAAAGTTTTTTCAGCGTCAGCTCCTTTTCCGGCTTTAAGAGCAGGGCTCCGCTGGCCATGAAAAACAGCGGGACGCATGCGTGGGCGAGACTTGCCCAAAGCAGGGCTGAGTACCAGGGCGTGGTTCCAACTATGCCGCCGGAGAACGGAGCAGCCGCCACATGACACAGTACAACATTCAAGATGGCGGCGGTTTTCACCACGTCTACTTTTTGATCCCGCAAGAGTGGAGTATTGAAATTCATATCAAACGATCCTCTGTCATGAAAAAATTGCCGCCTTTGGATGTTCACAGGCACCGAAATCCCATCAAGAAGAACTCCCTGGGACTTCCGCGCATGGACAACTCCGCCGCGTGATAAATCTCGTCATTCATAATATGCGCTATTTGGAGCTGAGAGAGTCGGCTATCGTCCAGTAAAGAAAACTGTTGGAGCAGCAATCGCATGACCCAATTCAGTCCCGATACAGACTCCGGGCCATGGGGCCGGGAAATCCTCATCGGTCCGCTCAAGGTGAAATACCGAACGGCCTCAAACTCTGAGAGTCCTTCCCGCAGGATCGCCGCCCTGATCTCGCTTTGTATCATATCCGGCAGACGCTTCCAGTCCGCCCGGTTCATGCCGTAGAACAGGAGGCTGTACCGGCTGCCACAGTTCATTACCAGTGCCGCTCTCCGCTTTTGGACGGTCAGCAGGTGGACGTCCCAGCAGAAGAATGGGGCCGTTATTTCTGCTGAGGATGGCGGCTTTATTTTCAAGTGCCTTTGCAGGGGGATCGTGTAGCCAAATTCCATTGCCGGACAACCTCCAAACTCTCACTCTGATAATTCGCGGCGGGGCCTGGGTACTTTTCCAGGCCCCACTTGCTAAAAAGCAATCTGAGCGGACACAAATCCATGACTCAGAGCGAAATCAAGGTCAGAAAGGGAAAACCATTTTATTCCTCATACGCATGACAGCGGCCTTACTCAACAGCTAAAAAGGGAATTTCATTTTCCTTCGCATAGCTTTCTGCAAAGCTGCCTCTGGAACCGTAAATGGTCAATGATTCACAGCCGTCAAACACGCCCTCCCCAATCCCGCTAACACTGGGTGGAATTTCGATCTTCGTCAATTCCGCGCAGTCGGAAAAGGCTCCCATATTGATAAACGTGATGGTGTCTGGAAGTGTCAGTTCCTTCAGCCCGCATCTTTCAAACGCGCCGCCATCAATGAGGGTTATGTTTGCTCCAAAGTCAACCTGGGTTAGACTTGTGCATCCAATGAACGTTTCCGGCGGAATATAGGTAATCCCGTCGCCGATTGTCACATGAACGAGCGAATCATGATCCATAAAGGCCGAGTACGGCAGGTCCGTTATTCCGTTTCCAACAATAACAGCGGTAATCGACTGTACAGTCGCATCGTGATAACTAGTTTGCCATGGCGTATTCAACAACTCACCGCCGCCGCTGATGATCAGAACCCCATCTTCCAGGCTCCAGGATACCTCCCCGGTTTCCGGGATATTCTCCAGTACCGGGTTGACTGCCGGTGTATCCATTGCCTCGGTCCCGGACGCTTCAAGCGTCTGCTTATCCTGTTCGCTGGCGCTGGATATGGACTTTTCCGGCGATCCAATAGTCTCTTGTTCCGGACCGAGAGAACCGCATCCCGCCAGTATAGCCGCAAGTAGAACTATGGATAACAGCAGGAATAGGGAATACCGCATAATATGACCTCCTATGCATCATGGACATATCAGGTATAGCACGGTTTACGGATTAACCCACGTGCCGCCATAAGAATCGTAATAGGGAACGAAATAGTTCTTGTAGCTCAGGAAAGAAACCGGCTTTGATCTGCGGCAGTTCGTATGGGCGCAGAAGGTAACGGTTGAGTAGTCATTCTGATCAATCAGACCAACATGTCCTGCATTCCCTCCGCTTGAGGTCAACTGATTGATGATACTGCCCGCAAACGCCTTGTTCACATTGGACGTTTTAAAGAACAGATCGTTATCCGTGACATACTGCCGGAGGCCATTGCCACTGTTTCCAGTTGTATTCCAATAGGAACTATAGGGATACCACAGGTTGTCCGTAGAAAGACCGCCATTTTCAAGGCACTGGGAAACAAAATTCGCACAGTCGTTTCCTTCAAAAAATTCGTATTTACCATTATGGCAGGAACTGTGATCATAGCTTATTCCCAGGTCGCAGGAAAACAGCCGCGCGTAATTCCTTGCAGCAATTCGATTATAGTTCAAAATTCGGGAATTGTGAGGCGTTGCTCTGGAAGTTGATAAACTGGTATTGGATACAGCCTCCGCTACCAGCTCAGAGCCTGTCACGCGCTGATCTGCGGCACTCCTAGGGGCGATTTCATCAAGGGGCGCATACTCCTCTTCGCCGATGCCACAATCAACCTCAATCGTTTCGGGGGTGATAGCATCGTCCAGAGATGCCGCCATCGGCAAAGCGGCAGGCAGCGTTACTCGAAGGGTGACATTTGTATCCTGCTCAACACCGATATAGTTATCCTCCATATCGGCGATTCTGGCAGCGATATATTCCTCAGCGGCTTGGATATCCGCTGGATCTTCCAGCAAATTTTTTGCTTCCACCATGCCGGCAATGGCGGGAATTTCCATCGCATTCGCCGCCTTCAACGTTCTTTTGAAGGATGTTTCGACGATATAAACAGCATTGCCGTCCTCATCGATGGACTGGTCCATCAGTTGAGCGGATGCGTCAGAGATCATGTAAACGTCTGTGTAGAGTCCAGTGACTTCCTCCAGAGCACGGTCAACAATGGTGTTTTCCGTGGGAGAAGCCGCCATTGCAGAGATGTCGGGATCAGTATAGGTATCACTGCCAGCGGTGTCCGGTTTGGCGGCGAAGCAGGGGATGACCAAGGCCAGACTCATAACCAGGACCAGAAGCAGGATGTTAGTTTCTTCATTTTTTTCATGTTGAATCTCCTTTTCTTTGTACAGTGTTTTGTGTGTGGGTGTGTTAAGCTCTCTATTGCATTGGACTACTCCTTTCGTGCCCCCGGTGGTGTGGGATCATCGGTTTCGGCTTATGTGCCTTTGCAGGGGAATCGTGTAGCCAAATTCCATTGCCGGACAGCCTCCAAACTCTTGCTTTGATGATTTACGGCGGGGCCTGACCATGCAGGCCCCGCCTGGTGTTGGGTGCATGCTGTTCACTTGTACTGCATCAGGGAAATGAACACATCTGCGGCACCCCTGGGTTCGGTGCCACGAAGCATACAGGCAAATGTCTGCACCATTTACCGCCCGAAGAGCTGCTCCACATTGGTCCGCGCCGTTTAAAAGTTAGGCGTGTTGGTGCTGTCAACCTCAGGGATATCAAGCTCGAAGGAACCGATCACATTGCCGTTCATGTCATACAGAGGAATCATCTGGACCGCCGCTGTGGAAACAGCAGGATTGATTGTGGGGACATCCGCAACGCGGATGTAGCCGTCAACGCCCTTCTGGTTGGTAGCGGAAATCAGATCGGGGTCCTCGCCAACCATATCAGCAAGGAGCACAGAGCCATAGGTTTCACCCGCAGTGTTTACAGGATAGGTACCGTCCTCGGTGAGCATGCTCTCAGCAAGTGTGGAAACCTGCTTTGCCATGTTCGCAGAACGGAGGTATGCGCTGGCGTTGGTTTCACGCAGACGCATCAGCTGACTCCCATCGACACGGGCCCAGCCAAGACCAGCAACGCTGGTCGTAGTCCAGTACGGATCGGTCGTGACCATGTGAAAATAGTTCCGAGAAGGGAGCGGGATTTCCCCAGTTTGTGCGAGGACGCTGCCGTTGGATGCATTTATAAGGGTAGCCATCAGGCTAATTGCGCCGCTGCCTACATAGGAACCGTTTGCGGTCCGTACTGTAGCACCTGCGCGGAATTGATTCCCGCCGTCAACATACAGCGTGGAGTGGGCCAGGTACTCACAATTCCCGTAAAGGGAGGTGGTAGAGGATTTGTACTCCCCATAGGCCGATGCGACCATGCAGCAGGCCATGACGGCAACGAGCATCATAGCTGCAATTTTGGAAAACATTCTCGTCTTTCTCATAGTGTAAAACTCCTTTTTCTCATTCTTGCGTTAATTCGAGGATCAAGGTTTTTATTCTGTGTGTATTATTGCCACCATTTATTTTGCCTTACGGCCTCCTGTGCTTCTTCCAAGGTCATTCCATCAAAATGCCCTTGGCATCTACCCTCATGCTCTCCGATAATCTCCCCCTCTTTGTTATACAGGGGGATACTGTAGGTGTGAGGGCACTTCTTTTCAGGCAACCCGTTCAGGGCATCCGAAGCCGCTTGCAGTTCAGATTGCCGGATATACTCGTCCCCTAACTGGGTCAAGTCCGGGGCATAACCCACGTAGTCCGCCAACAGAAGAGAGCCATAGCTCTCACCCTTTTTGTTCTTGGGGTAGACTCCATCGACGATGGACCATTCCGCCGCTTTTTTATCCAGGTCCGTGAGAATGCTTTCGTTCCCGACCATGTACTCGTATCGCAATTGACCGTTCTTGTCCTTGAACATCTTTTCATTGCCCTGGTACGAGTTCGGGTCGTCATCCGGCAGAATCGTGCCGCCCCGGCTCTTGATCAGGGCCGTGTCCCCCCGGCGGGGGTTCTCGGGCACGGTCTTGGGCGTGCGGAGGTCAATGACGTTCTCGCTCCCGTCGGGCTGCGCTTCGGGCGCGGCGGCGGGCTTGGTGGGCTGCTTCCCCAGCAGAACCGTCTTGGTGGCGGAGTCATACCCGATCTCCACCCCCAGCAGCTCGCTGATGGTGCGGATGGGGAGGTAGTTGGTTTTGCCGCCCGCCTCGTCGGTGTAGAGGATGGAGCCGGGGACTTTCTGGCCGTTGGCGGCGGTGATGTCCTGGCCCGCCGTGATTTTCTGCGTTCCGTCCAGGGCCACATTGGCAAAGTTATAGCTCACCTTGCCGGAGGCGGCCAGGGCGGTGGTGAGGCAGGCGCTCAGGGCCAGAGCCGTGGCGAACCCGCCAAAAAATGTACCGATGCGTTTGTGTTCTTTCATATGGCACTCCTTACTTGACATTCAGCGCAAGGGCCTCCGCCGCGTCCTCTGCGGAGTTCCTTATCGTTGCTTGTTCTTACGGGTTTTTGGACGCATCCCGGCGGCGGAGCGCCCGCTTACGTCTGCATGGGACTCACCTCTTTCTCTTTTGCAGCCTGGGGCGATCACTTCCCCTATTACATAAGGAAACCTAAACCTGGAAAACGCAACATAAAAAGGGGAGGCGGAACCACAGCTCCGAGCCAAATTCCATTGCCGGACAGCCTCCAAACTCTTGCTTTGATGATTCACGGCGGGACCCGGCCACGCGGGCCCCGCCCAATAGGAGGTGCTCGCTGTTTACTTGTACTGCATCAGAGAAACGGTGATGTTTGCCTCGTCGACAACATCATCCTTACTGTAGATGCTGACAGAGAACCCTGCTTTTTCCGACAGTATTCCATCCGCAATTTCAAACGCACGGGTCAGCGTTTTTCCAGGATCAATGTTCACAGCCGGGAAGTCCTGAAATTGTCCCATAACCGGAGTACGGCCAGCTATACAGGCAACCTCGCCTTTTCCGTTGTTGGTAACGGTGAGGACAATATATTTTCCATCCGTTGGAAGGAAGGTCCCGCCAGTACCAAAGCCCGTCACCGTTTGGACTTTGGTCTTGTCGTCTACGATACCGACCGGCCTTTCCTTGGTGTTCACCTTGCTGGGAGAAATTTCCGTGAAGGGTCCCACCACCATTCCCAAAGTGGGCTTCTTGGGATTTTGATGAAGCGTGCCCTCCAGACTGTTCCCAGTAGAAATAACAGCGTTTTCCATAGTAGAACCCAAGACAATGCTGTTTCGCTTTTCGCTCCAGCTAATCGGGATATCAACGAGGTCGGAAATCATCTGTACAGGCAAATAGTTGTTCGTGCTCCCGGCGGTATCTTCGTAGGTTATGACTGCGGGAATTTTTTTGCCGTCCACAGTGTAGTCCTCGCCAGGATTCACTTTCACATTGTCATGCAAATACACTCCCGCCAGATTAAACTGTACTTTTCCGGCTGCGGCGGCGGCAGAGCCCACAAGAGACACAGCAAGAGCCATTGCCAGCACACCGGAAACAAAGGATTTTAAGCTTTTCATAATTATCCTTTCCAGAGTCTGTTCTCATAAGCCCAAACGCACGTCTTCTCGGCAAATTTTTGCCGGGAAGACGCACATTTGCCTTATGTGAACAGGCCCTAATAGCGGAGGAAGTTGGCTTATGAAGAATTACCCTCTGTACTGGTATACGTCATACCAGACCCACAGGCTCGGATCGCCTTCCAAGGTCATTTCAACGTTGCCGCCAATACCTTCTCCGTAATCGGAGCGGATTTCAAAGGTGCCAGCCTGCCCACACGGGAGATACGCTTCAACACCCTTATGCACCCCATCCGCAAACGTGCTAATGGTGGTGCCATCATGGTTGGGGATATTGTTGGAGGGGGCGGAGTCAATTTTGAAAGCGAAGACATTGCCCCGACTTTCATCGGCATTGTAATACGCCGTGTAGGGTCGTCCGCTGTTGATTTCAACGCCGCGCGAATAGTAGTACTTACCGTTTGCATAGCCCGTAGCCAGCCGCGCAGTACGGCTCCGAATTGCAAGGATTTCCTGTTCGGTGAAGCCAGCGCACGGCTTGAAGGAGTAGGTGTACCCGGTTTCGGGATCTGTATAGGATTCACCGAGCTCCAGGCGAATAACCTCCCGCTCCGGCTCGGCGGCGAAGCAGGGGACGGCCAGGGCGAGGCTCATGACCAGAACCAGAAGCAGGGACGTCAATTTCTTCATCTTTTTCATGGGTATTTTCCTTTCTATACGTTTTTGCTGATATGGTGTGGGACGGTTTTGGGTTTTATGGCGGCGGAGCGTCCGCTTACGTCTGCATGGGACTCACCTCTTTCTCATTTGTAGCCTGGGGCGATTACTTCCCCTATTACTAAAGAACCCCCAGAACCGGAAAGAGCAACACAAAAAGATTGCCGTGATTGCGGTCAAGCTGTTCTCTTGTAATGCGAAGCCTTAGCTGCCCCCTATTACATAAGGAAACCTAAACCCGGAAAGTGCAACAAAGAAATTTTCTGTCTGCCGTGTCCAGGCGGTCCTCATGCGATGCGGAGCCTTAACTGCCCCTATACATAAGGAAACCTAAATCTGGAAAGTGCAACAAAGAAATTTTCTGTCTGCCGCACCCGGGTGGTCTTTACGCAATGCGGAGCCTTAACTGCCCCTTATTACTTGAGAACCCCCATACCCGAAAAGCGCAACCTAAAAAAGAGGCCCGGAGCTGTAGCTCCGGGCCTCTCAAGACTCTAGTAAGCAATTTCCTTAGATTGTTTTTCCACAGATTCTACAAGTTTTCCTGCACTGTCATAGACATAAGCCGTGGCGTTGACACGGTACGAATAGCCGCTTGTGACATAATATTCTCCACCGTTTGAAACGTATACACTATAAATTCCACTGTTTGACCAGCTTTCTAATGTCTGCCATTTGCCGCCGCTTTTCCTCTGCAATTCTGCGACAATCGAAATCTTGAAAGAATTTGTCACATCAGCTCCAGCAGAACAGGTAGCTTTTCCATTGGATGATGAGTCAACATCTAAGGTCGCATAGAAGGACCTTATTAGCGCATACCTTGGCACCACGCCCACGCCTTCATCATCCGCACTTACGGCAAATGCGGTACATGTCAGCGATAACATGATGCCTACTAGGATTGCTACGGAAATGACTCTGTCTAGTACACTCTTTTTCATCTGTAAACTCCTCCATGATGTGTAATAGTTGGGAATGCTTCCCTATATTAAGGAGACACAGAAATCGAAAAATGCAACCTATAAAATAAAAATATTTTCTACAATTTTTTTTGTCGTATCGACAGACAGATCAATTGATGCAAGTACATCAATATATATATTATTGGTTAAATCCGAAGTAACGATATGGATATCCCCACCATAACTGTCTCTTTTAATAACGCAAAGGCCGACATTTCCGTTAATCACAACATCTTCTACTTCGGCATTTTCTGTATCAACATTCAATGATCCGTTTCCATCAAAAACGTGAATCATAAACCAGCTTCCCGAATCATTTTCAAATCTAGTAAATTGGTTATATTCCCCTGCACAATATTCAAAGCCGTCTGGAAGCCATCGAATATCCGCATTCTGGAAATACTCATATCCGTGTGAATTTGCTAATTCTACTTGCTTGTTATCGCTTTCGTTCTTCTGTATATCAAATTGCGTATATTGACTTCTAATAGTAACCATCAAATTCAGTGTTGCTACACGGAACTCTTCGGAAAGAGCAAACGCCGACGTAAAGAGAAGCACGGAAATCCCCATAATGACCGCCGCCAGCCGCAGGACCTTCCCGGCCTTCCGCAGCCCAATCCTGCGCTGCTCCCTGGCAAAATGGCGGTCGATGGTTTCCAGGCACCGCTTGTCCACACTCTCCGGCACCGCCGCCTCCGGGTTATCCTGGAGCATTTCATTGAGGGCTATCAGTTGTTCGCCCTCCTTATTCGCCACGCCCTCCATCAGCAGGGCAAAGTAGGCGTCGTCAAATTCCTCAAGCAAGCGTTCGCGCTCTGTCATGGCTTCCATCTCCTTTCATCAGCGCCGCCGCCTTCCGCTTGGCCCGCGTCAGCCGCATTCGCACGCTGTCCGGCTTGCAGCGCAAAAATTCCGCCAGTTCCTCGTTGTCCTGCCGCAGCACGTACTTCCGGTAAAGAAGCTCCCGGTCCTGCTCGGGAAGCTGGGACCATGCTTTGTACAAGGCGTTCACCCGCTCTTCCAGCTCCAGCTTTGTCTCCGGCGGCGGGTCCGGAGCTTCAAGCCGCTCCAGGCTGGGATTCGCCATCGGTATGATATGCCTGTCCACGACCGTCTGACGCCGCTTGAAATTGCGCGCCCTGTTTTTGACGGTATACACAATATACACCGGCAAGGCGGAGGCTGGCAAGCCCATAAGCGTGTGGACTTTTTTGCAGAGACTTTCCACGGCGTCCTGTACGATGTCTTCGCAGTCCTGGCAATCGGGGATCATGCGCATGACTGTTGCGTACATCAGTCGAGAATATTTTTTGTACAGGTCCTTCATGAAGGTCTTACCGTTTATGTCTTCAGCGGGTACCGTGAATACGATCACTTTCATCCCTCCTTATTTTCCCCTATATATTAAGAGACACGGAAATCCGGAAATGCAACCAAAAAAATTTTACCCTCCCTCCTCTGGAAAAGGTAAAAATAGGAAAAACGCAAACAAACCAGAGCTGTTCTGCAAAGAAAACGTGCAAAAGGCTTTGTTTTCCATACAAACTATGCTATACTAAAAAAAATTTCGGCATCACCGGACGAGCAGAAGAAAGGCAGGTGGTTCCATGCTTCCTTTGGTTATCCTGGCAATTGAGGACGAGAACGAAAAAGCGCTTATGACATGGTTATATCTTCAGTACCGCCGCCTGATCTATTCCGAGGTACGAAAGATTGTCGGCAATACGGACGAAGCGGAGGACCTGCTCCAATCGGTAGTGGAAAAGCTGATTGGAAAGCTGCCCCTGCTGCGGGGGATGGAGCAAAGCAAGCTGGTAAATTACATTATCTCCACGGCAAAGAACACCGCGTACAACTCCCTTCGGGGGAAGGAACAGAAAATTCTGTGGGAGGACCAAGAAGGGCTTGCCGATCCAGCACCCATGCCGGAGGACCATATCCTCGCACAGGAGGACCTGTACCGTTTGGCCCGGGTGTGGATTGACTTGGATAAAAAAACACAGTACCTGCTGAGCGCAAAGTACATCTTAAAGAAAAGCGGCAAAGAGATTGCCAGCGACCTGAATATGCCGCCGGACAATGTGCGGATGGCGCTGGTCCGAGCTAGGCGCAAGGCCCGGCAAGCGATGGAACAGAATGTGTGATGTTTAATGGGTTCTGCAAGATATCATATGGCAAAACGGCGCTCTCTTTCCTGATTTGGAGGAAAGAGGGCGCTTTTTCCCGTTGCATATTGAGCCGGTTTTGCCAGTCGTAGACAATCGAGTGCGAACCCTCCATAATAAAGAGGATTTTTGAAAATGGAGGGTACAATCATGCAGTCATTGTCATCCCGCATTGCCAGTTATCTTGAAACGGGCGAGTACGAAAAGCAGCTCTCCCCGGATACGGTCAAGGCTTACCGCATTGATTTGCAGCAGTTTTTGGGCTTTACAAAAGGAACTTGGGCAGATAAGGATATGCTCAGCCAGTACATCAAATTCCTCAACCAAAATTTCGCTCCCCGCTCCGTAAAACGTAAGCTGGCAAGCATCCGCGCCTTTTACCGCGAGGTGGAGCTCTGCGGCGAATTGGAAGAGAATCCCTTTGACAAGCTCCACATCCGCATCCATTCCCCGCAGCAGCTTCCGCGCGTCATACCAGAGGAGATCGTACAGGCCCTTTTGCAGAGCGCCTATGACGCCTATGCGCCAGGGGACCGAGAAGTGCTCCGGGATATCGTCGTGCTGGAGCTCTTGTTCAGCACCGGGCTTCGGGTCTCGGAGCTGTGCGCGCTGTCAAAGGACACGTTTTCTCTGGGCGGCAGCGGGCTGAAGCTCTTGGTAAAGGGGAAAGGCCGGAAAGAACGGGTACTTCAAATCACAACGCCGGAGCTGCTTCGGCTTGTGCGGGTCTATGTTGATGCGTTTTCCGAGGAAATCCAGAAACAGGAAGCCATCTTATTTAACCGGCGGGGGCGGCCTCTTTCCCCTCAGGCAGTCCGGCGCATTATCAACAAATACCTGGACCGGATCGGCACGTCTTATCATGTAACACCCCATATGTTCCGCCATACGTTTGCTACGTCGCTGCTGGAGGCCGGAATGGATATGCGCTACATTCAATCTCTGCTTGGCCATAGCTCTATTTCCACTACACAGATCTACACACATGTGACCGCCCGGCAGATAAGGTAGAATAAGTTTCGCAAAAAGAAAAAGAGACATAGTTTGCAGAGCTCTGTTAGAATGAAGTAGCGACACACCATTCTGAAAGGAGACTGCAAACTATGTCCGAGAAGATTGTACAGCTAAATGAGGAAGTAATCAAGGGTGAGCTAAAGGA
>CAJTCG010000039.1 GCA_910574635.1 Oscillospiraceae bacterium
CGGATTACTGCCGCTGCCCTATACCCATACTGGATATATAGTTCCACTGCTTTTTTCCGTTCTTCATAGCTATACATGCGGATACCTCCACCTCAGTTTGGTCCAGGTTTTCGTCCGCACCCCCGTTTGGTGCTGTTTGCTCAGGATATCAGCCAGTTTTCGTGCTGCCCATTCCTTTAATTCCGCAGAAAAATTTCCTGTTCTGGGTCAGGTTATGGGTCGCCCACGTGGTTTTCCGCCCCACCCTGTATTTTAGAACTTGTATTCACAGCCGTTGAATACGGGTTCTTATACCCATATGTTTTATTCTCACGGTTTTCTTCGGATGGCACAGGAGTGCGCGGATGGACCAGCAGGACCACGGACGAGAGAATCAGCCCAGTTCCAAAAATCACCGGGGATATCAGTGCCTCGTGAAAGATAAGAACGCCTATCACTATACCGGTCAGCGGTTCAAACGTGCTGATGAGAGATGCCTTTACCTCCCCACACAGGAAAACGCCCGCTTGAAACAATGCCAGCGCCAGCATTGTTGCAAGGACGCCCAGGCTCGCCATAGCCACCCAGGCCGGCCAGCCGGTAGGTGCTGACAGACTGCCGCGCATAATCACAAAAGTGCCTGTCATCCCGGCGGAAAACAGGGATATCCACAGAGTTGTGGTCATTACAGGCAATTCCCTCAAGCCACTTTTTCCAAGGAGGATGATGTAAACAGAGTAGGTTGCACCGGACAAAACCGCCAGCGCCATTCCCGTGAGCCCCTCCTCTTCGCCGGGACGGCAGAACAGGGCCAAGCCTCCAGCGCACAGGGCGAGACACAGAAGCTGCCGCCGGTCCAACCGGTTGTGAAAAAACACCACGTTCAAAACCATGACGGTGACGGGGTATGTAAAGTGCAGCGTCGTGGCAAGCCCTGTGCTGACGGATTGGTAAGAGCTGTAAAGGAGTATGGGCGTTACCGTGTAAAAAACGGACAGAAGCAGCAGCTTTCGAAACTGCTGCCCTGAGACCAGGGGCAGTTTCCCATCCCGCGCCAGGAAAAACAGCGTCGAGGCCAGGGCCCCAAAGGAAAACCGGCCGAGGACAACGGTATAGACATTACAGCCATAGGAATAGGCAATTTTGGCCAGCAGGGGCATCAGGCCGAAGAGGATCGCTGACGCGATGACCAGCGCCGCCCCCTGCCGTTCTGACAAGCGATTCATTCTCCAATCACTTCCATCAATTTTTCTCTGCCGGCCGCTTCCAGAATAGCTTGGAGGAATGAAGGCCGACGTATTTTTTGCATCAGATTTAAAAGCGCCGCCGTGTAGGCGGGCTTATCCGGCATGGCGCAGGCAAACACCGCCCAAATGGGGTCGTTGTCCTCGTGGCCAAAGGCGACTGGCTCCCGCAGCCGGACCAGAGAGATTCCGGGAAGCAGCATCCCGTCTTCCGGCGAGGCGTGGGCCAGCGCGATTCCCTTGGCCAAGGCAATATATGGCCCATAACGGTGAATCAGACTGACCATGGTGTTGAGATAGTTTACCGAGATGCAGCCCTTCCAGAGCAGGGGCTCTCCGGCGGCGATGATGGCCTCCTCCCAGGTGGCGGCTACGGTGTCCAGCAGAATGCAGTCCGGATGGAGCAGGCTTTTCAGGGACACCGGAGTCACCGCGTCCGGAATCCAGGCGGCAGGGGAGTGATGCCGCAGGATCGGGGTCAGGCGCATTTTCGCATCCCGGATCTCCGCCAGCTTCATCCGCAGCTCCTGCAAATTCCGGTCGGAGGGAATTGCGTTTACGATCACCGTGGGGATATCCGCGAACTGAACTGGGATCGTAGTGACAATAAGGTCCACTGGGGAATTCCGGATTACGCTGTCCAGCTGGTGGATGGAGCAGACGCTGGAAATGATAACATCAAAGTTCTTTCTAATCAGCATGGCCAGCAAATTGCCCGTGCCGATTCCCGCATTGCACGCCACCGCCAGCTTGGGCTTGCAGGCCGCCAGGTTCTTCCGTTCCAGGCTGGTGAGAATGTGCATCAGGATATAGGCCGTCTCATCATCCCCCAGGGAGAGGTTCAGCCCGTGCTCAAGGATATAAATATGATCCTTCAGGATGCGCAGGTCCGCCGGGTACTGCTGCAGGACGTCCTGCAAGAGGGAGTTTTCCAGGGAGATCCCATTTTGGACCCGGTGGACGCAGCTGCGGATGTGGGCGGTCAGATACTCCCGCAGGACGCCGTCCGAAATGAAATCCACATCGTAATTAAAGGACAGGGCGTAAAGCAGGGAGTCCGTCAAAAATTCAATATAGGAACCGCTCTTCTGGGGCGCGATTTCCTGCCCGGTGATTCCAAGCTCCGCGATTTTCTCCGCGAGGTAATCCACCTCGCTCTCATCGCCAAGCGGCGTCTCCATGCATCGGAACAACGCAACGGCGATTTCCCGGGCTGGGTCCGGCTGCCGCTCCCGGGACTCTATGAGCCTGCCGGCCTCAATGGCGCTGACGCACAGGCTCAAAAAGAAAAGCAGCTCGTCATACTGCCTGTCCAAGAGGTGGAGCCGACTCTGGACCTCGTATTGGGTAATCGCGTTCCGCGCCTTCGCTTCGCTGTCCGGAGTGGAGAAAAGCCTCCGGAAAAACAGTGGAAAGGGACTGAAGGCAAAGTCCGGGTTTTGGAATCCCCGCATTACCCCCAGGACCTGGGCGATCTCCAGGATCAGCTCCCGCCTCTGATGCTCCTCACAGCGTATTTGAATTCCCATATGCTTGTTCTCGTGGAAAGAAATGCCTCTCTTTTCCAGGATGATTCCCGCAGTCTTGATGTCGGTGCTGACCGTCGTGCGGCTGGCGCTGAGGAGGGCTTGCATCTGCTCAATCTTCATGGGGGCCGACGCCGCGCAGAGGTGAGCGGAGATGACCCAAATGCGTTCCTCGCTGTTGAGCCGGTAATCGTAAAAATCCATATGGCTGACAACTCTGCCTATGCGCTGGCGCTCAGCGCTCCCACCGGAGAAGGTGAAGCGCCCGCCATCAAAACGCACGGTCTCCGCCAGTTCCTCCCGGCGCAGATATTCCTCGATCTCCTTCCAGTAGTTCAAAACCGTCCTGCATCCAACTGATAAGGTCTGCGCAAGCTCATTGACCGACAGCGCCTTGCGGGACAAGACGATTTTTTCCAGCATATAACAGGTCTGCTGATTCATGTCTCTTCCTCCTGTTCCCGCCTTTTTCCGCCGGGCTCCGGCTCGCTTTCACTTTAGCATTAGATACTTTAGCATTAGGGAAGCGCTGATTAAATGCGTCTGCGGCGCTTTGCGGATTTTTTGCCACAGCTTTGTTGCGATTTCTTGAAATAAACACAATTATTCCTGCGAAATCCCGCCTCGCTGTGATAAAAATTCTCTCGCAAATCGTTCTTGCCGATTTAATCAGCCCTTCCTTAGATATTGTAGCAGGAACCGCCAAAAATAAACAGCCCAAAACTTTTCACTTCGGCGAAGAGTTTTGAGCTGTTCGTTTCGCAAAGGCTTTTGTATAATGTAACCAGCAAAGCGCTGGAAAAACATGGGCAACATAGACGAAAGGAGCAAAAGCATGAAAACAGTACGAGCACTGGTCGCCTGCGGCGGGGGAATTGCCACCTCCACCTTCGCCGCCGCCGAGATCGCCAAAATTGCCAAGGACGCGGGCCTCCCGGTGGAAATCTCAAAATCCCCTCTGGCGGATGTTCCCGCCATAGCCAAGGACTACGACGTCTGCTTCACCACCGCCAAGTACAATCAGGACGTGGGCACAGTCGTGGTGACTGTGGGGGGCCTAATCACCGGCATCGGGGAAGAAGAGGTCATTGAGACCATTCGCAAAACACTGACAGAGCTCGCCAGCAGCTGATCCAAATCAGGGACTGTATAAAATCAGGAAAGAGAGGAAATACAAATGGGAATTATTAACACGATCGTTCAATTCGTCATGGACCTGGGCGGGGGCGTTTTCCTTCCCTTTACCATCATCATAATGGGTCTGCTGTTCAAGATGAACATCTTCGAATCCATGCGCAACGGCCTGCGGGTCAGCGCCGGATTCCTGGGGATCAACGTGGTCCTGAACATGCTCATCGCAGGCCTGCAGCCGGCCATTGACTACTACGCCCAGTTCGGCCAGGGCGGCGGCTTCACCATCGTTGACATCGGCTGGGAGGGCATGTCCGCCATCGCCTGGTCCACGTCCTTCGCCCTCATCATTGTGCCGCTGGGCATGATCCTGAACTTCGTGCTCATCAAATTCCGCTTTACCCGCACTATGGACATCGACGTGTGGAACTACTTTCACATGATCATCGGCGGCTCCATGCTCTACTACGTACTGACCCTGGCGGGTATGTCCGCAGTTCCGGCGTATGTTCTGGCCGTGCTGTTTGCCTTGGCCACGGTGGTGGCCGTGCTGGTGTTCGCGGACCGCATCGCCCCCATGTGGCAGGAGCACTACGGCCTTCCCGGTACCACCTGCTGCAACCACGACATGATCTACCTCCTGGGCATCGACTGGGTGGTCTGCAAGATCCTGGACAAGATCCCCGGCATCAACAAAATCCACATTGACGTGCAGTGGTTCTCCGACAAGCTGGGCTCCTTCGGCGAGTCCTCTGTCCTGACCTTCTTTGTCGGCATCCTGCTGTCCGTGCTCACCCGGCAGTCCCTGGCCGGCACGCTGACTCTGTCCGTCACGCTGGCGGCCGCCGTCATCCTCATGCCGAAGGTAGTCTCCCTGCTGATGGAGGGCATGCTCCCGGTGTCCAAGGCCGCCCGGGCCTATTTCAAAAAGAAGCTGGGCGACGACTATGAGATCCTCATCGGCATGGACGAGGCCCTGGCCCTGGGCGACCAGACCGGCATCCAGCTGGTGGGCATCATGATCCCCATCGCCATTGCCATCGCGTTCCTGCCCGGCGTCCATATGTTCCCCCTGTCCACCCTGGGCTCCATGATCTACATCACCTGCGCCTGCTCCCTGTTTGCCAAGGGCGACATCTTCAAGACCATGGTGGCCTCTGCCGCCGTCCTGGTCTACAAGACCTACATCAACAGCTGGATGGCTCCCATCGCCACGCAGCTGGCCTTCAGCGCCGGCTTCATCACCTCGACCTCCACGATGGTGTCCGGCAGCACCACGGCCGAGTTCAACTGCGTGCTGGTGGGCATCCTTGGCAAAGTCCTGCATATCTGGTAAAATTTCTATGAAGGGGGGCGGCGGGCGCCATGAAAACCTATCGCGCCAGAGAGTCTGTCAAGCGGTTCTATTACGCTGTCGGCATTTTCTTCGTCCTGGTGGTGGCCGCGGTGTTTCTTGTGCGGCCCATGCGCTATGCCGCCGGGTATCAGAACATTCTGGTCTATGTGTTCGTCGTGATGCTCGCCGCCCTGAACTTGCTGCGCCCCAAGGCGTGCCGCCTGACGATAGACCGTGAGCGGCTGTGCTTTTACGACGGCCTGCTGGGCCGCGTGACCATCCGGCTGGACCAGATCAGCAAAATCGAGTGGAATCCGGAGATTCGCGTCCGGGTCTACACCGGGGAGGCAAAAATGCGGGCCAGCAAAATCCCGAACATTTTTTCCCAGGAGGACACGGAGGAGATTCTGCGCATCATTCAAAAGCACAACAAAGCGGTCAAAATCATATACCTGGAACCACCAGGCAGAAGAGGCGGCGCCCAGACACCGCCGGAGGAAGATATGGAATCGGAGGAACCTAGAGACCATGACTGAACTATTTGTATTGGAAGGAAAGGCCTCTAACTGGCAAGAGGCCCTGGCCATCACCGCCAGGAAATTGCTGGACGAGGGCTGCGTCTGTGACGATTTTTATGAATGCTGTGTAAAGCGGGAACAGGAGTATCCCACGGGTTTGACGGACGCTTGCCCTGTGGCGATTCCACACACCTCCAGCGACCATGTAAAGCGGCAGTCCATTTGTGCCCTTCGCCTGGAGAAGCCGGTGGCTTTTCGCCAGATCGACGACGACGAGGCGGAAATGCAGGCGAAATTTGTGCTGAATCTGGCCCTGGTCGACGACAGCGAGCACATTGACATCATGATGAATCTGATCCACTTCTTAAAAGATCAGGAAACCGTTGAGAAAATGGAACAGGCGGATCTAAGCAGTCTGAAGGACTTGCTGAGAAAAAACATTCTGGTAGAATAAGGAGATATTCGCTATGTGGATGAAAGAGGTATTCGGGACAGATAAGCCTGTCATCGGACTGGTACATATGCACGCTATGCCCACGGACCCGAAGTTTGACCCTGCAACCGGCGTGCGGGGCGTTTTAGATGCCGCCAGAAAGGACCTGCACGCGCTGCAGGATGGGGGGATCGACGGCGTGCTGTTCTGCAATGAGTTCAGCATTCCCTATACCGACGATGTCCAGCCGGTGACCATCGCCACCATGGCGAGAATCATCGGTGAGCTGAAGCCGGAAATCAAGGTTCCCCTGGGTGTCTGCGTGGCCAGCAACGCCGAGATGGGCTTCGACCTGGCTGCAGCGGTGGAGGCGGATTTTATTCGGGAAATCCTCCACGGAGCCGCCGCCGGCGTCTATGGCATCGGCAATGTCCAGCCCGGCCGCGTGGAGCGCCACCGCGCCGCCCTTGGCCTGATGGGCTGCAAGACCATGACCGCCGTGATCCCGGAGGGGACCCGCCAGCTGGCGGAGCGCCCGCTGAAAGAGGTAGTCAAGACCTTGGCTTTCAATCTGAATCCGGACACCATGCTGGTCTACAGCACAAATCCCGGTTCTGCCATCGACATCGACCAGGTAAAAACCATCAAGGAAACCACGGACACCCCCGTCATGGCCGCCAACGGCGTGACCCCGGAATCCGTGCGGGAGATCCTGAGTGTCACGGACGGCGCCATAGTGGCCACCGGCATTAAGGTGGACGGGATATTCTATAATCCCGTGGACCCGGAGCGGGTGAAGAAGCTTATGGCGGAAGCCCGCGCCGCCCGGGGCTGCGCCTAACGGCGGGGTGAGGGAGATGCTAATCAGTCCCTCTGTGGCCTCTTCGGACCTTCTGCGCCTGGGTGAGGAGGCCGCCTTTGCTGACCGGCACTTCCGCCAGCTTCACATTGACATTGAGGATGGCGTCGCGGTTCCCAACATCACCCTGGGTATGGGCGTCTGCAAGAGAATCTGCGACCTCTGGTCCCACAGCTATCGTTCCCTTCACCTTTCGGTCCTACGCCCGATGGACTACCTCGAGCGAGTAAAAGGCTGCCACGCGGACATCGTGTTTTTGCAGGTCAGCCACCTCTCCCACCCGCTGGAGGTACTGACGGCATACCGTGCCGCGGGCATCCCTTTGGGCCTAGCGATTTCCAACCGGGACCAGGCCGGCCAATGGGAGGGCCTGCTGGACTATGTGCAGCAGGCCCTCGTGGTCACGAACTTCGTGGGTGATTTTCAGAGAAAATTCCAGCCTGCCATGTTGGACATAGCGTTGGACATCGCCAAAAGTCGGCAAATGAGAACCTGGATTGATGGAAACGTCACGTTTCCAATCTGGCGAGAGCTGCGGGACTCCCCTCTTTACGCGGCGGTCATGGGCGGTGGCATCTATCAGGACAAGGAGGCCGCAGTGCGGCAGTATGTCGCCGCGGAGACGGGACACTTCGGGAGGAACATAGAATGAGGCAGTTTAATTATACGCTCAAGGAACCGATTGGCATTCATGCCCGGCCGGCAGGGCTGTTGGCCAAGGCGGTCAAGGCCTTGGACAGCACGGTGACCATCGAGAAGGCGGGCTCTGAGCCAGTGCTGGCCAACCGCCTGATGGCGCTGATGGGACTGGGCGTAAAATGCGGCGACACGGTTACGCTCACCCTCTCCGGCGGAGATGAGGAAGGAAACCTCCGAACACTGGAGCGTTTTTTTGAGGAACATCTGTGAAGTCAATGGAAACGGAAATCTGGCCAAAGCCGGAATGCGGAATTTTTGATATGGACGGCACACTGCTGGACTCCATGGGTATGTGGCGCAATCTGGGACGGGACCTGTTTCTCTGCCACGGCGTTCGTCCCCCGGCAGACCTGGAGGCACGGATACGGCATCTAGAGCTGCCGGAATTGGCGGATCGTTGCTCCGCCCTAGGCGTTCCCGGCAGTCCCAGATTGCTGGAAGCGGAGTTGCGGGGGCGGATCGAGCAGTTCTATCGGGAGTGGGTCTATGCCAAACCTGGCGTGTCCGATTTCCTGGCCCACCTGTGGGCTGATGGAGTCCGGCTGTATGTCGCTACGGCCACGGACCGCCCCCTGGCGGAGGCGGCCCTGGAGCGTGCGGGGCTGGCGGGCTACTTTCAGGGGATGGTTACCTGCCAGGAGGCGGGCCAAGAGAAGCATGAGGGGCCCGCGGTCTATGAATGGGCCCTGAAAGCCCTGTGCGGTCGGAAGCGGAACACGCTGGTTTTTGAGGACGTATTTTACGCTGTGAGCACCGCGAAGAACGCAGGATTTCGCGTGGTGGCGGTTTACGACGCCTGGGAAAAACCCCAAGCGGAGCTGCGGCGGCTGGCAGACTATTATATTATGTCTTATGAAGCGTTTTTCCGCGTTCCTTCGCTTCCGGAGGGACAAGACAAGTCACAAGCATAATCTTCCGCACTCTTCATGTTGCCCTGGCAGTATCTTGTCAGGTAAAGAATACGGAAGGTTATGGTAAGGTAGTCAAAAACTGCACCGCTATAAACAAAGAGTAAGCCTGAGGCTGGTTACATACAAGCCAGTCCCAGGCTTACTCTTTGTTCACAGCTGGTTTAGTTTTTCCTTCAACTGCTGGATGATGGACGCACTCAGTGCGGCGTCCGTCGTTGCCCGTAGCTGCTCGATGGCGGCGTCCCGGTCCGCCGCAGCCTGCTCGCCCCAGGCTTTGAATGCGGCCTCGCTCATGTTCCCCTTCATGTAACGGGCGTAGTATTTTTTATAGGCGCGCTTGTAGAGCTTCCAGGTATCCTCGTCCTGAATTTTTTTCTCAAAGACCATCCTGGCTCCCATCTCCCGGCAGGTCTTTTCTGTCTCGCGCGGAGCAATGCGTTCACAGTAGATGGCCCGGTCTCCCTGCTTGTGAAGGAACCAGCCTCCGCATAAACGGCACTGCCTGGGCGCGTTGCCGTGAAGGATGGCTCGGCCCAGTTCCACGTAGAGAAAATCGCGCAGAGTGGGGAATGTGTATCGCTCTGCTAAAATGACGGAGCCCTGGAGCGGAAGGAAGGCGTAGTTGACTGAGCAGGCCGCCGCGCTCTGTTCCAACTGTTGGTACAAGTCGTCTGTGGTTTTCTGCTTCTGAGAAAAAGGAGAAAGATGGTTGCCAAAGGTTTTGAGAACGGTCTCCAGCTCCTGTGTCAGCTGAGAAGTGTTTCCAGTTGGTTCACATCTGATTTCTCCGGCGAGAAAAGCTGTTGTCGCTTCTCCACACAGGTATGGGCCCTCCCCGTTGATCCAGTACTTGCCGCCGCTGAAATCTACGGTCAGCGGAAAAGTCAAATTGAAAATGTTCATGAGCAGCCCCTCTCAAAATAGAGAATATAATATCTGTGCAACTATTGACAACCTCGCTTCGCTGTGTTACACTGCAAAAGTCATAGATAGACTATACAACACTAGCGAGATAGAAGTCAACTATCTGGCAAAATATTTTTCAAAATGGTGGTGGCAAGATGAAAGAGTCTATGTACAAGAGCTACGAGGAGCTACCGCTGTTCCTCAACGCAAAGATCGTGGCGCAGGTGCTGGGCATCTCGCCGTCCAGCGGTTATGAGTTGCTCCACCAACAGGATTTCCCCGCGTTAAAAATTGGAAACAGGATTGTGGTTCCCAAGGAGAAGTTCATCCAGTGGGTGGAACAGAACACAGGGGGAGGTGACAGCTGATGCTCTGGCAGTACACAAAACGAGATGCGGTCAAGAATTTTTTCCCTCTGCCCAACGAGATTTTTTCTCTGGGTCTGTCCTCCGGTGCGCTGGCGGTCTACTCCTACCTGCTCTACTGTGAGGGCCGCAAGACCTATCAGTGCTATCCGAGCTGCCGTTCCATCGGCAAGGCCGTCCACATGAGCGTCAACACCGTGCGGAAGTATGTTGCGGAGCTAGGGGGCCGAGGGCTAATCATCACAGAGCTAACGTCCATCATCACAAGAGATGGCCGCAAGCACAACGGTACTCTGCGCTACACCATCCTGCCGATCCAAAACGCAGTGGACCTCTACAACCAACGACAACTCCGGCGGCTGGAGGAGACAGTGGAACGGATGCACATCCGCAAGAAGCTGGAAGGTAACGAGGAACACCCCGCATGAGCACCTGTGAGCCGCTGTGTGCAATTCTTCTGTCAAGGGCAGGGCAGGGTCCCGGGGAAGCAGTCTGCACCAAAACACGGCGATTTACGAGGGACGAAAGAAAAGCAGGAGAAAGCCCTGGCGCTTTCCGTGCGCCAGGGCGGGTACTTCTGCCCGCAGTGCGGGCAGTTGCGGGGAGGGGAACTGACGCTTTTTTGACGGGGGAGCAGAGTGATTGACGCTGATATTTCCAAAGGTCCTCCTAAGCTCCACCGTTGAAGGGTTTCGCATGACGCTAATTTGAAATGAAGGAGGAATTCCGGCATGAACGAAGATAAAAAGCGGCACACAGTCTGGCTCACGCCAGATGCGTGGAGCCAGGTAGAAACCAGCTATACAAAAGACAACTGCTCCACCAAAAACGAGTACATCGAAAAGGCCATCCGCTTCTACACTGGCTACCTGAATACGCAAAACGCCACCAGCTATCTCCCGCATGTTCTTGCGGATGTGCTGGAGGGAAAGCTGGGGGCGCTGGGTACTCGAATCGGCAAGCTACTGTTCAAGCTGGTCGTGGAGCAGGACATGATCGCGAATATCACGGCGGCGGTGAATGAGGTCCACCTGGATGACGTGGAGCGTCTGAGAGCACGGTGCATCAAGGAGATACGGCAAACCAATGGTGTGATTGATCTTGAGGACGCCGTCAGGTACCAGAATGGATAGGATGATCAATGGTCAGGCTGATTCAGAAAAGCGGATACATCAAGGCCGGCAGCGCCTCCGGGTATATGAAGTACATCGCCACACGCGAACGGGTAGAGAAGCTGGAGGGGAGCGGTCCGGTGACGAAGGGCCAGCGACAGCTCATCGAAAATCTGCTCCGGGTTTTTCCTGACGCCGCTGAGCTGGGAGAGTACAGTGACTATCGCTCAGCGCCGACCACCGGCAGCGCCTCATCGTTGATCTCTGCGGTGCTGGATGCCAATGCCCACAAGCTCACCGATAGAGACGGCTACATGAGGTACATCGCCACCCGGCCTCGAGTGGAGCGTCATGGTGAGCACGGCCTGTTCAGCAGCCGGCCAGCGTCACTGAACGCCGCACTCAGAGAAGTCGAACAGCACAGTGGAAACGTGTGGACGTTTATCTGGTCCCTGCGGCGGGAGGACGCGGCCCGGCTTGGCTACGACCACGCAGAGAGCTGGCGAAAACTGATCAAGGCCCATCAGGTGGAGATAGCGGAGGCCATGAAGATTCCGTCGGATCGGCTCCGCTGGTATGCCGCCTTCCACGATGAAGGTCATCACCCCCATGTCCACGCCATGGTCTGGTCTGCCGATCCGAGCCAGGGCCGATTGACCAAGGAGGGCGTCAAGATGATTCGCTCCAAACTCACCAATGATATTTTCCAGGATGAGATGTACACACTCTATCAGGAGAAGGATATCTGCTACAAGGACTTGGTCGCTGCGGCTCGTCGGTCTATGAGAGAGTTGATAGAGAAGATGCGGACAGGCTTCTGCGACAGCCCTGTGATTGAAAACAATCTGCTGGAGCTGTCACAGTCGCTGGAAACTGTCAAGGGCAAAAAGATCTACGGCTACTTGAAAAAGCCGGCCAAAGCTCAGGTGGATGCAATCGTGGATGAGCTGGCGAAGCTCCCGGAGGTGGCGGAGTGCTATGAGGTTTGGAACGGTCTGCGTGATGAACTGGAGAACTACTACAAGGATACGCCTCGCTGGCGGCTGCCGCTCTCGCAACAGAAAGAATTTCGTGCAATCAAGAATCTGGTAATCCAGGAGGCGGAGAAACTGCGATTGGGCGTGTTCAGCTTTGAGGATGCGGAGATGAACGATGAGTCGGAAGCGGTCTCTGAAGTTTTGCCGCAAGGCACTGAATACGGTGAAGTGCTGGAGTATCGCCAAGCGGCGACGCTGCTCTGTGATGACGATGTCACGTGGGCAGAAAAACGAGAAGCGGTAAAAACGTTGGAGCTATTGTGGGACAAGGGATTCATTGCGGCGGCGTATCACTTGGGCAAGGTGTACCGGGATGGTCTTGGCGTGCTGCCGGATGATGAAAAGGCGGAGGAGTGGTTCCGACGCTCTGCCGCGATAGGGGACGCACAGCCGCAGTATGCGCTGGGAAGGTTTCTCCAGCGACAAGGACGAATGGGCAAAGCAGCCTTGTGGTATGAGCGTGCCTGCGAGTTTGGAAACCAGTACGCTCAATACCGCCTGGGGAAGATGTGCCTTCTGGGTGATGGTGTTCCGAAAGATATCGAAAGGGCGGTTCAGTTGCTGAGCGACTCCGCCAGTCAGAGGAATCCATACGCTCAGTATGTCCTCGGCAAACTGTACCTCCAGGGAAAAGAAGTGGGGCAAGATCAAGATACGGCGGAATATTGGCTGACGCAGTCTGCGAATCAAGGCAACAGCTTCGCACAGTTCCTCCTGGACCATCGTCAGCGTGACCCGTCTGTTCTTCTCTGTACTGCAAGGCTCCTCCACCACATGAGCAATATTTTTTGGGAGACGCTTCCGCCGCCCAATCCGGCGGGCGGTCATGTGGAGAGCAAGCTCATGCGGCGAATCCATGAGAAGAAGATTGCGATGGGGCATAAGGCGGATGATCATGAGGACTACCAGGGTCCGTCGATGTCCATGTGACGAGTTCAAAATCTGCCCCGCTATAATCAAAGAGGTCTGCAAAGATTTTTTAGACAAATTTTGATAGTTTATAGCCGTTTCTACTCCTTTTCATTTACTCTCCGGCACTCTTTGAAAACAGTGTTTCCACGTGTTCCACATCTGTCTGTGGCTGTTTATGTGGTCAGGAGGATCGACGCTCCGGAAGAGGCACCCTATAAACACAACGAAACGCTGTGTAATCCGCTCGATTTTTACCTCTGTATTTCTCCGTTTTAGATTGCAATTTTCTATCGACTTTCGCCTCCTATTTCGGTATTGTGTTGCTTGCAAAAGCCCCACAAAACACTGAAAATTAGGAGAAAAATGTGTGACCAACATGAAAAAGCGCATTGCCGCCACACTGACAGCAGCTATCCTCACAACTGTCCTCACTGTCCCCGCCATGGCAACGGAAACGCCCGACAAATCCGTCCGGGTGAGCAGCTACAAGGGCAGTACTCTGAAGGTGGGAGAGCGCAGTGGCCTCATCATCGGTCCCAGCGGTGCAAACTACACTGTGACTTCCAGCAACCCAGACACGGTAGCGGTGGAACAGGTGCTGACCTTCTGGGTTGCCATTGCCAAAGCGGAGGGGATCGCAGAGATCACCGTCTCCAACAGCGCTGGAGAACGTGGGACCGTAATACTGACGGTTGGCTCCGCAGCCCCCGCTGCGCCGGAAGCCCCCGCCAGCGGGGACAGCGCCGGCCTGACAGACAACCTGGAGATACGGCAGGAGATGATCTGGCTCATCAACCAGACCCGAAAGGACAACGGAGTGTCGGAACTGCCGGTCAGCGAGGCCCTAATGAATGCCGCCCAAGCCTGCTCCGACCGGCGCTACACATGGCATCACGCCCTGGAGGAAAGCCAAGCCGCTGTTGACGCCGGTTACCCCTATGGCTTCGGTGACAACCTCACCGTGTTCACCGGCACAGCCGACGCAGCCCAACGCGCTGTCGACAACTGGATCAACTCTCCTGGCCATTTTCAGACGATGATCGACCCGAGATGCGACTGCATCGGCGTAGGCGTGACCCAGTACGATGGCATCACCTACTGTTACATGTTCGTCGGGATACCCAACAGCGTCAACTTCTATGCATGAACCAAATAGCAACCAGGAAGGGCCATCCAGGAAACTGGACGGCCCTTCCACGTGGCGGCACAGAGTATAGACAGGAAAATACAACACCGGGGAGCAGATTTACTGCTCAGATATTGCGTACCAGTAAACAAGGAATTAAACCCTTTTATCAGCCACAAAGGATTATAAAAGGAACTCCCATTCTTGATGTGCGATCTCATATTTTGAAAAAGTCCTTGACAAATTCGTCTACACGATGTAATCTATACAAGAGACTACACTGCGTAGACAGGAGGCTGTACTTATGGCAGAAATTCAATTAGGGGCTGTGGAGGCCCGCTTTGCGGACATCATCTGGGAGAGGGAGCCCGTGACATCCGCCGAACTGATTAAACTGGCCGCAGCGGAACTCACCTGGAAGCGGACAACCACACATACGGTACTGCGCCGGCTCTGCGGCAAGGGCCTGTTTCAAAACAATGACGGCGTGGTGACTTCTCTCCTGTCCCGGCAGGAGTTCTATGCCCTTCACAGCAAAAAGTATGTGGACGAGACCTTTGCGGGCTCACTCCCCGCTTTTCTAGCCGCATTTACCAGTGAAAAGAAGCTGACAGCCGAGGAAATCACCGAGATTCGTGCGCTGATCGACAGGGCAGGTGAATGATATGAGCGATCTATTCCTGAACATTCTGAACATGAGCATTGCCGCAAGCTGGCTGATTCTGGCGGTGGTGCTGCTACGGTTCCTGTTGAAGAAGGCACCGAAGTGGATTGCCGTCCTTTTGTGGGGAATCGTTGCTCTGCGGCTAGTGGTTCCCTTCTCCTTTGAGAGCGCATTGAGCCTGATTCCCAGCGCCGAGACCTTCAACGCCCATAACATCCAGTATGAGACGCCCGCCATCAGCAGCGGCATCCCCGCCGTCAACAATGCGGTCAATCCCGTTCTGGGCGAAACATTTGCTTCCAACTCTGTTGGTAGCATCAACCCGCTCTATATCTGGACACTTGTTGTGTCGGCAATCTGGCTCGTTGGCATCGCCGCCATGCTGCTCTATGCAGTCATCAGCTATGTGCGGGTGCGTCAGAGCGTTGCGGAAAGAGTGCCCTATGAGGGAAACATCTTTCTGTGCGACTATGTGAAGTCTCCGTTTATCCTGGGGCTGGTCAGGCCCAAAATCTATCTGCCTTCCAGTATGGACGAGGCGGCTATGGGGCCGGTAATTGCCCACGAAAAGGCGCACCTGACAAGGCGTGACCACTGGTGGAAGCCGCTGGGCTTTCTGATCCTGACCGTTCACTGGTTCAATCCCCTGTGCTGGGTAACCTATGTGTTGCTGTGCCGGGACATTGAGCTGGCCTGTGACGAAAAGGTTATCCGGCAGATGGATTTGGATGGGAAGAAGCAGTACTCCACCGCTCTGCTGGAGTGCAATACTGGACGGCGGCTGGTGACCATTTGCCCGCTGGCCTTTGGAGAGGTTGGCGTAAAAGAACGGGTGAAAAATGTGCTGAATTACAAAAAACCGGCGTTTTGGCTCATTGCTGTGGCGGTTGTCGCCTGTGGGGTGGTGACGGCGTGCTTTGCGACAAATCCGGTGACAGAAGAACCCAGCACACCAAATGCGGAACGTCCAACTTTGATCGTGGACGGTAATGTCTATGTCAATCCGTACATGCCGGTATCCTACTTGCCCTATGGCTACCAGTCCGCCGGAAAGCTGACAAGAGAACAGGCAAACAACACAGGGCTTGAGGGAATTGAGTATTTTGTTCATCCGTCTGAAACGGAGGATTTTTATACCTATCAGGAGTGCGGGACACCGATTGATCTCAATACGGTGGACAGCGAACAAAGGCAGTGGGCCTATATGCGCTGGATACAGGTAAAAGATGATGGGGTTGAAGGCCGAAAATTGACCCTTGATGATGTGGTCATGCTGTCGCAAAAGGGGGACACGCTGAGTTGGTCAGATTTTGAGCGGTATCAGGGGTGGGATGTTGGCTCCGGTCTGTATATCATGCGTTATGAGATTGATGAACTCTTTGATGTTCTGGTGGGCGGCGTTCCAGACGAGACGCCTTGGTATATCTATCTGAGGGTCAACAATGAGGCCGATGATAGAATTGATATTCGGACAGAGGATGTTTCCGCATTCGTTGAAGCGCACAGAAACGATGTGCCAAAGGTTATTGAACCAAAACCTGATGGCGGCGGTGAACCCGCGCCAGAGGAGCCCGATTTTTCCACTCTCTCCGAAGAACAGGCCGCGATCCGTCAGGCGATTCTGGAGCATAACCGTTCCGCAGACCTGACCGGCGTTGTACCCTGCGTCAGTTTCGCGGAGCTTGCCTCTTTCGTTGTGGACGGAAGCGACTTCGCAGAGTATATTCACTACGGTTGGGCGCTCTATGAGGAATACAGGGTCACAGACAGCGGATTGGAAACGGTCACCGGCAGTCATGCCCCTGTTGCCATCACATTTCGGGAAGACCCGTCCGGCGCTCTTACACTAGAGGAATATTGGCAACCCAGAGACGGCAGCTACTATGCACAGGACATCCGCGAAAAGTTCCCCGCACATATCGTTGAGGACGGCATGGACAGCCAGAAGTTCATTCTTCAGAAGACCCAGGAGTGCTACGCCCAGGCGGTCGCAGCTACCGGGCTGGATACTGATCAGGTGATCGGGTCGCTCATTGAGACAATTTGCAGCGGCCCTGCGCTGTCCTCCAATCCGGGGGATTATATTGAGGCACACCCCATCGAGTACCGGGAACTGACATACTATGGCCGGTACACCCTGAAATACTGCTTCACCAAGTTTTTGAAGGGCGGGCAAACTGATTTGCGCGGACATATTATGAGAGTCGCCATGGATGACATCGCGCCGGAAGCCCAGCTCAAGCTATATGCAGAAACCGGGCAGGAGTATTTCGATGCGTGGAAGGACGCCGCAAAATCCGTTGGGAAGCAGCATGATATGGAATGGATTGAAGAGAATCAACCGGCTATCTATCTGCTTTTACAAATGATAAGTGAATAAAACCGCTCGGTCCTGTCACCTTTGATTACCCAACAGCGTCAACTTCTATACGCAATTGAATAACATCCAGGAAGGGCCATCCAACAGACTGGATGGCCCTTCCTCGTGGTTGTAGAAAACAATGAAATAGCGCCTTGTAACCAGAGGCCTTATCCGTTATAATGTAATAAATTGCCGATATAGGGGGGGAACCACGATGTCACCAGAGGAAAAGGCCCGTCTTGCGATAGACCAAAAGCTGATCCGATCTGGCTGGGTCATTCAGGATATGAAAAATCTGAATCTGTTCTCTGCCATGGGCGTAGCTGTGCGGGAGTTCCCAACCAGCACAGGCGAAGTGGACTACGCCCTCTTCGTTGATGGAACTCCTATAGGTATCGTGGAGGCGAAGCGGACAGAGAGCGGAGAGAAGATCACTACGGTGGAGGATCAGTCCGCACGTTATGCCGGAAGCAAATTCAAGTGGATCAAGGGAGATACAGCCATCCGCTTTGCCTACGAAGCGACGGACAAGCTGACCCGGTTCACAGACTATCACGATTTGAAATACTGCTCCCGGACCGTTTTCTCTTTTCACCGTCCGGAGACACTGCGGGCACTGTTAAGTGCGTCTGATACTATCCGCAACAACATGAAGCATTTTCCCCCCTTTGACACCACCGGCTTTCGTGACTGCCAAATTCGTGCCATCAGCAAGCTGGACCGCTCTTTCGCTGAAAACAGGCCGAAGGCATTGGTGCAGATGGCCACCGGAGCGGGCAAGACCTTTACCGCCATCACCGCCGCATACCGCCTTTTGAAATTCGGAAAGATGAACCGTATTTTGTTCCTGGTGGACACCAAAAGTCTGGGGGAACAGGCAGAGCGGGAGTTTTTGGCCTATACCCCCAACGACGATCCCAGGCCATTTTCCGATATCTATGGCGTGTACCGCCTGAAATCCTCCCGGATACCGGCTAATACGCAAATCTACATCAGCACCATCCAGCGGATGTACTCCATCTTGAAGGGTGAGGATTTAGACGAGTCCGCAGAGGAGACCCCGTTCAGCGGATATGTGACCGCCGACAGCAAGGCACCGAAGGAAGTGGTCTACAACGAAAAATATCCGCCGGAGTTCTTTGACTGCATCATTGTGGACGAGTGCCATCGATCTATTTACAATGTCTGGAGTCAGGTGCTGGGATATTTTGACGCATTTATCATTGGCCTGACGGCCACACCGGACAAACGTACCTTTGCCTTTTTCCATCAAAATGTGGTCAGCGAGTATTCCAGAGAGCAGGCCATCATTGACGGAGTCAACGTGGGGGAGGACATCTTCCTCATCGAAACCGAGGTAGGACAGCACGGCGGATACATTGTGAAACAGCAGATCGAATACCGGAACCGCCTGTCCCGGGAGAAACGATGGAAGCAGATGGACGAGGATGTAAATTATACACCCTCCCGCCTTGACCGGGATATCGTCAACCCCAGCCAGATTCGGACTGTGATTCGGGCGTTCCGGAAAAACCTGTACACCATCCTGTTTCCCCGCAGAAACGAGGTCCCCAAAACGCTGATTTTTGCCAAGACTGACAGCCACGCGGACGACATCATCCAAATCGTCCGGGAAGAGTTTGGCGAGGGTAACGAATTCTGTAAGAAGATTACCTATTCTGCGGATGACCCGGAAGGAGCCCTTTCTGATTTCCGCAACAGTTTCAATCCCAGAATTGCCGTCACTGTGGACATGATTGCCACCGGAACGGACGTGAAGCCTATCGAGTGCCTGATCTTCATGCGGGACGTGCGGAGCAAGAACTATTTCGAGCAGATGAAGGGCCGGGGGACCCGGACGCTGAGCAAGGACGATCTGCAAAAGGTAACTCCCTCCGCCACAGAGAACAAGGACCATTTTGTCATCGTGGACGCAGTGGGCGTCACCAGATCCAAGAAGTCGGACACCCGTGCCCTGGAGCGTAAGCCCTCCGTCTCCCTGAAAGAACTGATGATGAATGTGGCGCTGGGGGCGAAGGACGAGGACACCCTCACCTCCCTGGCCAGCCGCATCGTCCGCCTGAATGCCCAAATGACACCCTCTGAGCGGAAGGAGTTTCAGGAGATCACCGGGGCCTCCGCCGGTCAGACCGCCCAGGCTCTGTTGGACGCCTTTGACCCGGACGTCATCGCAGCCCATGCGGGGGTGTCCCTGCCAGAGGAGGGCGAACCCACCCAGGAACAGCAGGCCCTGCTGGATGCCGCCCAGCGGGAGCTCTCCTCTGCCGCCGCCGCCCCGTTCCACAGGCCGGAGGTGCGGGACTACATCGAAAACGTCCGCCGGAACCACGAGCAGATTATTGACAATGTGAACATTGATACGGTGTTATATGCCGGGTACGACGTCAGCCAGGAGGAGACCGCCAGTCGGGTCATTGAGACCTTCCGAGAGTTTATCCAGGAAAACCGGGACGAGATCACCGCGTTGCGCATTATCTACGACCAGAGGTACAAGGACCGTCCCATGGCGATTGCCAAGCTCAAGGCGCTGTATGAAAAGCTGAAAGCCCGAAACATCACGGCGGACAGGCTGTGGGACTGCTATGCCATCAAGCAGCCGGACAAGGTGAAGAGGGGGACGATGGTGCAGCTGGCCGACCTGGTATCCCTCATCCGGTTTGAGACGGGCGCGACGGATACCCTTGTCCCCTTTGCCGAGCGGGTCAGCTACAATTTCCAGCAGTGGTCCTTCCGCCGCAACGCCGGCGCCGTCCACTTTACCGAGGAGCAGATGGAGTGGCTTCGGCTCATCAAGGACCACATCGCCGCGTCCCTCAGCGTGGTGTCGAAGGACCTGGACCTCAGCCCCTTTGACCGCAAGGGCGGCCTTGGACGGTTCTATGAGGTGTTCGGAGAGGATTATGAGAAGATTTTGACGGAATTGAATGTGGAGTTGGTGGCGTGAGATGGAATACCAAAGATACCAGTTGCGTGATATTGGAGATATTGTGTCAGGTGCAACACCTAAAACTACTGTTGCAGAAAACTTTGGTGGTGCAATCCCATGGCTTACCCCGGCGGATTTATCCGGTTACACACAAAAGTATATTTCACGCGGGAAAAGGAACTTGACCCAACTAGGCTATGATAGTTGTTCTACGCAGATAATGCCGTCTGGAACCGTTCTGTTTTCCTCTCGTGCGCCAATCGGATATACCGCTATTGCAAAAAATCCGATATGCACAAATCAAGGATTCAAAAGTATTGTTCCCAAGCCATTTGTCAACAGTGAATTTTTATATTACCAGCTGATTTACTTACGAAAAACAATTCAGGACATGGGAAGCGGCACAACCTTTAAAGAAATTTCTGCAAAGAAATTCGGTGCGGTACAGGTGACAATCCCGCCGCTTGTGGAGCAAGAGCATATCATTTCCCGCATTGAGGAACTATTCTCCCAACTGGATGTCAGTGTCAATGAACTAAAAACGGCAAAGGAACGGCTGAAGGTGTACCGGCAGGCAGTGCTGAAAGAGGCGTTTGAGGGACGATATTCTCGAGCGTGGAGAAAGAACCATCCAGAATACTCGCCGCAGAACGACTTGGACAGTATTAAATTTACAGAACCAATTTTCAAAGATACTTCTGGGGATGAAAATGAAATCTGTCTGTCCTTGCCAGAAACATGGGTAAAGGTAAGACTTGGAGAAATATTTGAAGTTGAAGTGGGGGCCACACCGAGTAGACAAAAGACAGAATATTGGAATGGTGAGATTCCTTGGGTCAGTAGCGGTGAAGTACATTTTGATACTATTTCCCGGACAAATGAGTTTATCACTCAAGAAGGGTTAAAACATGCGTCCACAAATATTCAACCTGTTGGAACAGTTATGCTCGCTATGATCGGGGAAGGAAAAACAAGGGGACAAGCTGCCCTGCTGCATGTAGAAGCCGCACACAACCAAAATACAGCCGCAATTTTAGTTTCGAAAACCTCATGTGAACCTAAGTATGTTTATTATTTCTTGATGCTGAATTACGAAAATACACGGCGTGTTGGATCAGGAAACAATCAGAAAGCACTTAATAAAGAGCGAGTTCGGGCACTGCGTTTTCCATTTACGTCATTTGAGGAGCAATCATTGATAGTGCAGGAGATAGAATCTCGTCTATCAGTTTGTGACAGCATACAAAAGACGGTAGACACCGCCCTGCAACAGGCCGAAACCCTGCGGCAGAGTATTTTGAAAAAAGCGTTTGAAGGAGGATTATAAATGGCTGTGACTGTAGGTAATCGTGTTCAATCCATGATTGACCATATGGAAAAGGGCGAATTGGATCTGGCACTTTCTGATATTTGTATTGCCCTTGACATCACCTCTCAAAAGTACTACGAAAGACCTTCTTCATCAAGAACTACTTATAAAAATTTTATTAAAGAAAACATCTGGATGATTGTTGCAACTGGGATGGGTAACCTCATTGCAGAATCTATAAAGCTGCCTTTTCGCCACCCAGAAATAGAGTCCGATACAGAGGGATATTGTACCTTAGAGCAAATAGTATATCATGTCATGCGCTGTGGTCTTGTACATGGAACGGGAGAAAATAGCAAAATTGTTTGGAATAGTTTGGTTCCATTAGCGTTAGATAAGGATGGAAATTTAAACCTTTCACCCAGTTTTATTTGGGGGCTGGCATTGGCAGTTATAACGTGTGAGGTTAATAGAGATGAGAGGGTAAATGATACCTGCTGGATTTCTATGGTTACATTCAAATATTTAATCAATGATTTATGGGGTAAACGTGACAACGTAAAAACTATGATTAAAAGTGCTTATAATGTTACCATCGAAGAAGGAGCGCATCAAAATGCCTGACCAAACCTCCACCATCATCTCCAAAGTCTGGGGCATGTGCAACCCCCTGCGGGACAACGGCGTGTCCTACGGCGACTATCTGGAGCAGCTTACCTATCTGATCTTCCTGAAAATGTCGGACGAGTACTCCAAGCCACCCTACAGGCGGGAGACTGGCATCCCCTTCGGATATACTTGGGCGGACATGAACACCCTCAAGGGCGCGGAGCTGGAGGAGCAGTACAAGGCTACTCTGGAAAAGCTGGGGGAACAGGGCGGCATTCTGGGGAAAATTTTCAAGGGCGCGGTGAACAAGATCAGCAGCGCCGCCATCCTGTACCGCATCGTGCAGATGATCGACCAGGAGCGGTGGGTGTCCATGTCCTCCGATGTGAAGGGCGAGATCTATGAGGGACTGCTCCAGAAAAATGCGGAGGACGTGAAAAGCGGCGCAGGGCAGTACTTCACGCCCCGGCCCCTCATCCGGGCCATGGTGCGCTGTGTTCGTCCGGAGCCCATGAAAACCATCGCGGACCCCTGCTGCGGCAGCGGCGGCTTCTTTCTCGCCGCACAGGAGTATATCGCGGATGAAGCCCACTATACCCTGGACCGGGAGAAAAAAGAGTTCCTCAAAAACCAGACCTTCTATGGCAACGAGCTAGTCCCCTCCACCTTCAAGCTGTGCCTGATGAATTTGTATCTCCACAACATCGGGGACATCTACGGAAACGTCCCCGTCACTCTGGGGGATGCACTGCTGACCGACCCCGGCTACCGGGTGGACTACGTGCTGACCAATCCGCCCTTCGGAAAGAAGTCCTCCATCACCTTCACCAATGAGGAGGGAGAGCAGGAGGAGGAAGACCTGGTTTACAACCGAACCGACTTCTGGACCACCAGCTCCAACAAGCAGTTGAATTTTGTCCAGCACATCAATACGCTCCTGAACGCCAGGGGTAAGGCGGCGGTGGTCGTGCCGGACAACGTGCTCTTCGAAGGTGGTGCCGGTGAGACGGTGCGCCGGAAACTGCTGGAGACCACCGACCTGCACACGATCCTGCGCCTGCCCACTGGGATTTTCTATAAGCCGGGCGTCAAGGCAAACGTGATTTTCTTCGACAAGCGCTCCGCCGGCCCGGAACGGCAAACCAAAGAGGTGTGGGTGTACGACTTCCGTACTAACATCCATTTCACGCTGAAACAGCATCCCATGACTGACGCCGATCTGGAAGATTTTATCTGCTGCTTCCATCCGGAGAACCGGCACCAGCGCCATGAGACATGGTCGGAGGATAACCCGGATGGCCGCTGGAGGAAATTTGCCGTTCAGGAAATTCTGGATCGGGATAAAGCCAGTCTGGATATCTTCTGGATCAAAGACAAATCTCTTGCGGACCTGGACAGCCTGCCTGCGCCGGATGTATTGGCTCTGGATATTATCGAAAATCTCCAGAGCGCACTGGATGGTTTCCAAGAGCTGATGCAGCAGCTAAACACGACACCGGAATGATAGTTCTATGCACATCTATCATGATGCTTCACGAAATACACCTGCAAGGGTCAACCTCTGCGGGTGTATTTTTTCAGTGGCATTCACAGCAGAATTATTTATTATGCCCAGTTGCAAAGGTAAGATAAGGTAGAATAAGTTTCGCAAAAAGAAAAAGAGACATAGTTTGCAGAGCTCTGTTAGAATGAAGTAGCGACACACCATTCTGAAAGGAGACTGCAAACTATGTCCGAGAAGATTGTACAGCTAAATGAGGAAGTAATCAAGGGTGAGCTAAAGGA
>CAJTCG010000040.1 GCA_910574635.1 Oscillospiraceae bacterium
CGGCTGCGCCATGTAGCCGGCACGCAGTGGGGCAACAAGAAGTACATGAATATGAGGCACCTGGAAGCTGCTCTGGAGGACACCTCTATTGCCGGCTGACTTCATTCCACCCAGAGTCTGCATACTAATTTGCGAAATAATCTTGACACTACCGCCCGGCAACAGACGCTGCTGCTGGCTGAAAAGCATCCGAGAGGCAAAATGACATTTTCGTTACGATGATAGGTAATGGCCGCCAAATATTTGGCGGCCATTGTTATTTCGATAGATAATACCTGATTATCTCCCTATTAGCAGGGCAGATAACCGTTTACAATTCGTTTATGGATGTGTTGCACTGTGTTTTATGATCGCGAAATAGAACGAGACAAAATGAGCATAAGTATCCAGAAAAAGGGAGAGAAGGCAAAGATTATCCTATTGTATGGACATACAGGAGTGGGAAAGACCGGGTTAATGTCAGAATTGTTTCACACAGTTTTATCTCCATGTCCTCATGCCCGTATCCAAATCAGTAAAATCGCACCTGATACAATAGAAAAATGTTTTTACTTAAATCAAATTTATGAGGAACTGCTAAAACAAAGTAAAGATGATCTTTCACCAGAGAATCTTAACAGCGAACATCCTCTGGTTAGTTTGCGTTTTCGACAGCTACTCCGCTTCTTGCTCCGCTGGGGCTCTTCTATTTTACACATTTATGAAAAAGAGACCTTTTTTGAAGACCAAAGCAGTGCAGATTTAATTCAGAAAAGAGATTTTATTGTTGAATGCTTGAATAAAAAACCGTACATCGTAGATTTAGAAAATGTACAGTTTATTGATCGGCAGTCTTTTGATTTTCTTAAAGATATAGTCAGTCATGCAAGGAATACCGTCTTTGTTTTTGAGTATACATTACGTGATGACAAGCCTAATAGCTATGAAGATTTTTATGCAGAGCTTTCTCGATTTGATGCGGACATCGAACGGTTTTTTTTAGAGCGCTTAAATGATACAGACGCCTTGAAGCTGGCGGTTGAAAAACCGAAAGACGAATATGATCGAGAAAAAATTTTAAATAGCTATCACCAAAGCAATGGCAATCTCTATCAAATCATATTATATGATTCCAATACTTTTAATACTTCCAATCAGATACAAAGTCGTATTGAAGATTTAGTACAGCAAAGTAAAAAATCAACTGAACTTTTTTTACTAAATCTAGTTTACCTAAACGGCGGAAAAATTGAAAAAAAGCTTCTACGTTCCTTGGTGACCGATTTAGAAATAAGTGGACAGTTTCATTTGCCACATAGAGAATTTGAAGAAGCGCTTGGGGAAATTATTAAAGCTCATTTGATGGATTATAGTGTTAAACAAGGAAACATTTCCATTCATGACTCAATATTAACTGCATTGGAGGATCAACCTCTTAATCCAGTCCTATTTGATGCTTATGGCGTGCTCGTCAACTTTTATTCTGCCAAAATTTCTACTGTAAAATCTGCAGATATTTATTGCTTAGCCAAACTGTTCTCCTTGTATTTGCGTTTTAAAGATGAGCAACTGCTCACTATTCTGCCTGCAATACGTACCGCCGTGTTATCTTATAAATATCCGCAGGAAATATATCAAAGACTAGAACAGTTCATTGATCTACTACCAGAACGGTCTGCCGGTTCAGAAGCAAAACTGCACCAAGCGGTATGCAAGCTACTTGTTGAACTATGCATTGAGTTAGGCGACACAAAAAAAGCTTGGGAAATATTTTCATATCTAAAAAAACTGGATCCTAGTGAAGAGCGGCTTTTAAAGGCAAGAATCTATGAGCTAGGGATGGATATAGCCGAAGTCAATGCCATTTCCGAACTTTCCAGCGTTGCTCCAAAGAACTCGAGAGAAAAACTCTTACTGGAACTCAGCCAAATTCATGTGGCCATGAGAGTACAACCTCAAGCAGAAACGCATGCGCTTGTGCTTGAGGTTGTGCAAAACAAGGCATATTCCATATATTCCGAATATGCTTTTGCCTTAGCCGACCTTGCTGAATTGGTGGATGATTCTCTAGAGGCTATCAACCTTTATCAAGAGGGCATATCCTTGCTTGAAAGCCATTGCCGCCATGAGTTGTCCGCATGTCTATACGCCAATATGTGTATGAGTCTCGGATATTTAGGGCGTTTAGAGGAAGGAAGAGATTGCCTCTCAAAAATGTATAAAGATGGTCTGAACGAACCGGTCTACCTAAATAATTCCGTAGCGCTAGATTTACTTGAAAGTAACATCACAAAAGACAGCATAAAAAAGCTGCAGGACGCATTGCTCTTGCGAGTCAACCGTTTTGAGGAACTGATTATACGCAATAACCTTTTGATTACCTCCACGTTGCAAACAAATTGGGAAATTGCCGATGCAGAATATGACTACTTACGCGAGAGCGGATTCGAGGCTTTTCGGTATGGCGAATTTTTGCAGATGTGTTATCAAAATTTATTCTTTTACTGCACAAGGCGGGGATATTTGGAGCAAGCTAGCTCCTGGAAGACTAGATTGACTGATTTAGCAGCTTCACCTAACATAAGTGAAGGAACAAAAATGGTAATCGATGCTATGCTACACCAGGATTCCAGTAAAATATTTTATGGAAACTATCCTTATCGTGCTGAATTCTTATGCTATTGGGGCATTCCTCCTTCTTACGTCGACAGTGCGTTCTCGGCTAAGTAATGCAAAAAATCGGAATGGGTTTTACCCATGCTTTCAAAAAGGATGCTAAAATCGCTGTTTGGACCCAAATAGCAATCTGCCGATAATTCCAGCACATAGAATCCTTGTTCATTAAGTCGTCCATCAACCCTCAAATACTCTGCCTTGGGCAATGACAAAAATAGTTCTCTTGCTTTCTGAAGTTCAGTAGGTGGAAGCAGATTGCTTACCTGATAATGAGAATGCAGGAAGTCTAGTTTTTTGGTCTCAAATCCCCAAATTTTGTGCTGAAAGAATGTTTCTCCATTCAAGACCAACTGGGTCTCACCGCAGTAATCCACGCAGGCGTGATTTCCCAGTAAAAGGACTGATATCTCATTTCCTTCAACGTATTCTTCTACGAGAAGTGGACTGTACTGATTTGAGAACAATCGTTCAATCACGATTTTGGCGTTTTCATAGCTATCGACCAAGTTATTGTCAGAGATTCCGCAAGAACCCCCTCCGAAATTCGGCTTGATAACGAGGGGGAGCCTAAGATTGTGAATTGTATAGTTGATCTCTTCAGATGATTGTGTATTTCGCAGCATGAATCCAGCCGGGGTTTTAAATCGAAATGCTTTTGCATATTTTTTGGCAAGAAATTTATCATAGCAAAGGGTCTGTGTATAACAATCAGCACCGATGTAGGCTATGTTCCTAGCCTCACATATAGCCGGGAGAAGTGCTTTTGTATTTCGATTACCTTGGCCCCAGTACATTGGAAAGATTAAATCTTTACGATACAGCCAAAGTCGGCGCATAAGTTTTTTTATGTCAGTATATATCGTACACGGTGTAAACTCCTCAATTGCCCTTTGAGTTAATTCTACTTCAAGCGGCGTATACCCCTCCATATCATGGCGAGACACATCGGCATATTCTATTTTTCTTGGTGGATCAATTAATAATATAATTTTTTTCATATTTCCTCCATCTTTATAATTCCATAGCACTTTGTAGCGCTAAAAACTGTTAGATGTCTAGCCGATATTGCAAACTGTCACCAGCCCTGCTAATAGGGAGATAATCAGGTATTATCTGTTATTATTAGTTTATGACATCTTCCTCCAAATTTCAACCCTTATTATGGATGGTTTCAAAATTTTCTCATAAAATTCTTATTTCTCCTATTATTTGTTACTTATACGGTTGATTATTGCAAAATACATACTTTTTGCGTAATTGTTACTCACTTTATGGATTCAGCCACTCTATGTAGCCGCTTTCATGTAAAACCGGCACATTATATATCTTCTATCTTCTAAAAATAACCTTCACGCCTCTTGCATATCAAAATGTCACTATGCTATACTACATATAAGGGGGTGTTTCTATGGCTGCACGCAAGATTTCAGATATTCAGCCAATTGTTGCGGAACTTGCACAAAAATATGGTGCGCAGCGGATCTACCTGTTTGGTTCTTATGCTCGCGGAGATATGAACGAGACCAGCGATGTGGATTTACGGATTGATAAAGGCCAAATCAGAGGTTTGGAACTTGCCTCCCTCTTACTGGACCTAGAAGATGCCTTAGGGCTGTCAGTGGATTTAATTCCTACCGGAAGCTTAGATAGTGATTTCCTCTCCGCAATCAGAGATGACGAGGTGCTGCTGTATGAAGCCTCTTGATCGAGATCTGAGTATCCTGCGCCATATTATTTCGTATTGTGAGCAGATCGAGCAGACCATAGACCACTTTGGAAATACTTACGAGTCTTTTTCTACCAGCCAGATTTACCGAAACGCGGTTGCTCTATGTATCCTGCAGATTGGTGAGCTTGTTGGAAAACTGACAGATTCCTTTCGAGCGCAGAATTCGGCCATCCCCTGGCGGCAGATCAAGGCCATGCGAAATATCGTAGCACATAGCTACGGCACTGTGGACCCGGAAACGACTTGGGAAATTATTTGTACAGATATTCCCGGGCTTAAAATTTACTGTCTCTCCATCCTGACTGACAACTCTGCTAAAACCCTCTGACTACTATTTGACTACTGTTTTCAGAAATAGTAAAAATTCGGTGAAGCCCTTGCGCCGCAACGGCTCTAACCGTTAATTGCTTCCTCCTTAAAATTGTGCAGAATTGCTGAAAGCACTGCAAATACAGGGTTATCCCTTTGTATGTCAGAAGACTCCGACTCTGAAGGCCGCTGGTTCGAATCCAGTCGGGCGTACCAAAAGCCCTGAAAACGAAGTTTTCAGGGCTTTTTCATAACTTATTGAACCTATTTCTCAAATTTCAAAAGGAGGAATTAATTATGTCCAAATACACCGGAACGCAGACGGAGAAGAATCTGGAGGCCGCTTTCGCCGGGGAATCCCAGGCCCGGAACAAGTACAGCTACTTCGCCTCCAAGGCCAAGAAGGAAGGCTTTGAGCAGATCGCCGCCCTGTTTCTGAAAACCGCAGACAACGAAAAAGAGCACGCCAAGATGTGGTTCAAGGAGCTGGAGGGCATCGGCTCCACCGCCGAGAACTTGGGTGCCGCCGCTGACGGCGAGAACTACGAGTGGACGGATATGTACGAGGGCTTTGCCAAGACCGCCGAGGCAGAGGGTTTCCCGGAACTGGCAGCCAAGTTCCGCATGGTGGGCGAAATCGAGAAGCACCACGAGGAGCGTTACCGTGCCCTGCTCCGGAACGTGGAGGTCCAGGAGGTCTTTAAGAAGAGCGAGGTCAAGGTTTGGGAGTGCCGGAACTGCGGGCATATCGTGGTGGGAACTGCCGCGCCGGAGATCTGCCCCGTCTGCGCCCATCCCCAAGCTTATTTTGAAATTCATGCGGAGAATTATTGAGTACATACGAACGGCGGCATGGAGCGTTGCTCCATGCCGCTTGCTTATCTCCTTCTGCCTTACCCCCTGCTAATTCGCTGCTCCTCTTCCTGGCGGAAGGAGTAGGTCGGCTCTACTCCTAACTCGTGGGCTATCCCGTAGGCCAAGCGGAAGCCAGCGATTAAGCTCTCCAAGGATACATCGTCCCGCAGCCTCGCTTCTGCGTCTACCAGTTCCAGCAATTGCCGTCGTTGTTTGCGATCCAGCTTCTTCCTCAGTCGTCGGTGCAGCCGCATCATTTCGGCTTGTTGTTCAACACAGAGGGTTTCTGGCGAGAAGCGGGCTTGTAACACCTGCATGTAATCGTACATAGTCTCTCTCCCCTCTCAGGTATCCAAGCCTCGCTGGAGAGCGTCGCTGGTGGCCTTCTTGTTCTTGTCGAAGGCGTGGGTATAGATGTCCAGCGTCGTGGACGGCTGGCTGTGTCCCAGGAGGCCCGCCACCGTCGCCACATCCGCGCCATTAGTAATCAGAAGACTAGCGCTACTGTGTCCAAGTCATGAACATCAATACGCCTCTTAATATTGCAAAATTCCTCGATTTTTGAAATAAATTTAGGAATTCTGTTTTTAACTCCCACTAATCTATGATATAATAAAATAATGAGTTATTATATCATAAAGGGAGGTTGCACTTTAACATGGGACTTGGAGTTAGGCTAACAGGTATAAGTATACCCTTCGGTGGCATCTCTTGGGAATATACTGCAAAAAGTAAATCACGGAGTTCTCTCTGGCTACCGCCGGATCAAAAGATTAGAGTTTTTATTAGCTCAATTCATGGAACGGAAAAGTATGACACCATTCGTGCAGAACTGAAAACTGTAATCGAAGCTACAGCTTTAGCGAATGTCTATCTGTCTGAAGAAGGCGATACCCTCACTCTACCCTCTGGAGAACATTATATTCGTGCCTAGAAGATAGCGATGTATGTATCTTCCTTATTGATAATGTGGATGGGATCAATGCTGAGGTACAAGCAGAGATTGATATCGTAAAAAAGCAAGGTATCAGGGCGTTATATTATTTCTGTGACGAAAATTCTTCCGAAAAGACAGTTCTTGAACAAAGTATTGCAGGATCGAATTGTGCGAAAAGCAAAACAGTTCATTCATTCAGCGATTTGGGCAAAGATGGCGCTGACGACTTTATCAATGATATCATTGCAATTTATCATTATTATTGTAAGGGGAAAGTCATCTCGAAACATGATGATGAAAATGAGGAATTTCAGTATCTCGATATCTCTGATGCAGAAAAAAATCAACATCCGACTGTACCTAAAACTATCTTAAATAACATTGATAAATGTAAAGCCTATTTCGTAGAGTTTACAACAGGCCATCCGTATACCAGATTTCCAAATGAAGTTGAGAAGAGTAACGAGATTGATGAATGGTGTGTTCAATTCCTTCCTATTTTATTTGAAGGAAAGTCAGTGAAGCACTTTAATGTTGGAATGTTTCTTGAAGTGCTTAAAGAACAGCAGCAAGATGCCTTTTATCAAGTTGTCCAAATACGATGGCAGGCTATTCAAAGCTATTTTCTGGGTAATGTTTCCAAATGCATCCAACATTTGGAAGAGGCGCTTAAATGTGCTAAGGAGACTAAGCAACCGGTATGGGTAATAAAGGATATTCTGATTGATTTGAGAAATCAATACTTGGTCCTTCACACTATAAATAATAAGTTTTCTGACTCAGATGCTCAAAAAGAACTTATAAATAGCAATGAGGAGGTATATTATCCTACATTAGATCGCGTAAATGATTCTCTACACGAGAAGTTTATAGAAAATCTTTTTAAAAACCGGATCAAATTACCTTATTCGGTCACTTTCGGAAATGACCTTGGTCAATACTGCGGATTACTGGCAAGCACCTATGTTATTTCAATGTATAATGGCTCTTTAACGCATATTATCCTTATATATAAAAAGATTCGAAATTTTTTATTTTTCTTATGCAATCAGTATAATGACTGGGGTCTCCGTCGAGATATGCTAAAAGTTGCAATTTATGATGGGACCGAAAACGAAATCAATGGAATTCAAAATGCTTTTCCAGAAATATTAAATAATTTAACCTCAACTGGCGCTTTATCAATTATGCAATTTTGCGAGAATCAACCTGTGGAATATAAAAGAATTATTAGTCAGTTACGTGCGTTCGGTACTGTTGGTTACTATCTGGATGACAATAACTTTAAAGTTTACGAGGCAACTATTCTAACAGAAATAGATAAATGGTTAAACAGACCAAATTCTATTTTGGCAATAGGACAAAGTATTTTCTGGGGGCTCTCCAGGGTGTCGTATCGTATGTCGCAAGATACACTTGCACAGATTTGTTGTACATTTATTGATAAGAGATATACCCGTTGGTATGTAGATATGTTTAAGTTTATTGCAAATCGCATGGACTTAAGAAAAATGAGTGATGCTTCTGCGGCCCAACTGGTTACTCACATTGTAAGTGTACTCGAAAATGATGATCAGCGTGTTCAGATTCAATATTATCCCCATATTTTGTGGGTATTAAGGGTGCAAAACAGGGCCTTAACCGAAGATCTGGACAAAAAAATCTTTGAATTTTTGCCTGAATATTATAATAATGAGTATAGGCTAAACACTACAAACAACAAGGAGCAGGATTTTCCTTTTTTCCTCCAGCAATATGTGCATCAAGTAAGAACCATCAATGCAGAACAGGGGAAAAATGGGGTCTATTTGGGTTATGGGGTGCGAACCATTGTTGCCATTAGGTCTATCCTGCTGCAAAGCAACACAAAATATAGCGTCGAAATTATGGACTCAATTATTTCAGCGGCAGTTGATACGTTAATAGTCTCTAAAGAAGGAATTAGGACAAAGTTAGATGCAATATCTTTGCTCTCCTACATTGTTGTCAAGTATCCAGAAGATTATAGACGTAATAGTAACGTTTTTGAACAACTTATTGAAGAGGCAAAAACAATCGAAACTTGTGGCCATGATTTTCTTTCGTCGAATATAGATAGCATTGCACTGAAAATTTGTTTGCAATTTCTTTTTGCTGCAATGGGTACGGATACATACGCAGATATCTTAGAGCTTCTGCCATACATTCAAAATGATATTCCTACAACTATTTCTGTGGCAAGCGTAATCACCGAGTATTTGGAATCGGCAGATTTTGTTCCTCTTTCACCACGGATCGAATCACTTTTACTTCAAAATGTTTTACAGTGGCTACTCTCCGATCAGCTTGACATACGCTGTAACGCAACAAGAATTCTTTTTAACTTATCCAGGAATCCTGAAAACGGTAAAATAATAAATCATCAGTTGATTTCCCTTGTAGATTCTGACAACGTTTATATTAAAAACCTATCTTCCCTTAACAAGAGCATACAAAAACACAACAATTTAATGGACTGTCAACCTTACGTAAAACATCGCTTCCGACAAAAATCGGAGCGGTGTTTTTGTATATCTTCTGGACACCGTGACCAGAAGGGACCCGCCCATTTTCCCCGCTTCCTCCACGGAGGCTCTGCTGGATGTATCCCCCGTCGCCGCGCCACCCAATAGCACAGCCGGGGCTGCCTGTCAAGGGCAAAGCCGCCGCTGCGCGGCGGTGCTCCGCACCCTTGACTGGCTGTCCCGGCTGTGCTACCTCCCAAGGCGCGACGGGGGATATATCCTCCAGAGCCGCCCCCTTTCCCTAGATAGGGAAAGGGCGGGGGGATAGGGTCGAACCGCTTTCCTCTCAAACCGCTGTCTTTCTACGGCTGATGTGTTGAAAATTAGCAATCTCAAAGCCTTGCCCCGCAAGGGTTTCCAGCTCTGGTTTTGTGGGGGCTGGTATAGTATCATTCCCCAGGCCCAATTTATCAAAATACTGTCAACATCTGAATTTATGGGAGGTATCTATGAACGGTCAAAATTCAATGCCTTACAGCCCTGAAAACCAGTCAACGCTGGTCGCCGGGAAAAAGCGTATTCGGAGTACGTCCGTCTGTGTTTGGCTATCCCCGGACGAGCAGACAAAAATCCGGGAGCGCATGGCAGACGTGGGTATTCGCAACCTTTCAGCATATATGAGAAAAATGGCTCTCAACGGCTATGTGTTCCATGTTGACCTTGCGCCAGTCAAAGAGATCGTTTCCCTGCAAAGGCGGTGTGCAAATAATCTCAATCAAATTGCCGTCAGGGTGAATACCTGTGGCGGAGTTTACCCCGAAGAAATCAAGATCCTGCAAAAGGACTATGCGGATTTATGGGGGCCGCTCTCCGAACTGCTGGAGAAACTTTCGGAGGTGGTGGCGCTGTAAGCGCATAAGGCCCAGGAGCGTTAGCGACGGGGCCGCCGACAGGGAAGCCTCTGGACACGGTGTCCAGAGGCTTCCGGCGGGTTTGGGGGCACTCCAACAAGCATTTTTGCGAAGCAAAAATTGCAAGTGTTATACACTTGCCCTGCTTGCCAAGAGTGTGTTCACTGGAAATGCAGCCAAAAATAAGAACAGCGATTTAGCTATGTAACAATCTTCCCTTGACATGGGCAAGAGGAAATGTTACAATTCATATTGCGAATATAAATAACGAATATTCGCAATATAAAGTCGCAAGAGAGGAGGAAAGACCCATGCCATCAAAACCCGTTCTTTCAGAGACCGATAGAAAGGCAATCCGAAAGAGGCTGGGGGAACTGTGCGAAGAGTGCTGGATCGCACACGGCTACAAAAAGACCAGCATCAAAAACCTGTGTGACAATGCAGGCATCTCCATCGGCACATTCTACACGCTATACCCCACAAAGGAAGATTTGTTTTCAGAAACCATCGAACACATACAAAAAAGGCTGACAGAGGAAGTCCTTGCCATCAACAGGAGCAGTCAAACCAAGGAGGGGTTTGCCCAGTCCATGAAAGAACTGTTCCGGGAGTATGACAGCAAGCCATTCTTGTATAACGTCAACACGCCGGATTTTCAGTCTTTCGTGACAAAGCTCCCGGAGGAAACCATGCAAAAAATCAAGTTTGACAGCTTTGAGTTTTTCAAGCAGGCTGTCCAGGCCACAAATCTCACTTTGAAGGTAGAAGCGTCCCAGGCATATGGGATTTTGAGTGCGCTGCTGTCAACTATTAACGCAAAAGAAACGCTGGCTGTCACCTGTGATTATTTCGCCGTCTTTGACCGTATGGCGGATATTCTTGTGAGCAGTATCTTTGAGTAAAGGAGCTTTCATGGAAACATTCGAGTACAAAACCGTCACTGTGGACTGTAAGGACATGGCACACTCCCAGGACACGCTGGCCACGCAATTAAACCATTGGGGCAAAGAGGGCTGGGAACTGGTGTCCTCCCTCACCCACCCCTACCTGGGCAGCTCGCAGTATTCTCTTGTGGGCCTCGCCCATCGAGTCACGCTGATTTTCAAGCGGCTGAACCAATCCAAGGAGGCGGCGCAGGCATGACCTATGCAGTTGAAACCCGCCACCTGGCCAAGACCATTGACGGCAGCCCCATACTGAACGATATAACTATGAGTGTGAAACAGGGCGAGATTTACGGCTTTTTAGGCGCAAACGGCGCGGGAAAAACCTCGCTGATGAAAACGCTCTATTACATCATCACCCCGGATGCCGGAACGATTACCCTATTGGGGGAGCGCATTGAAAAGGGAAACCACCCTGTTTTCTCCCGGATTGGGAGCATGATAGAAAGCCCAGTTTTTTATCAGCATTTGAGCGCCCGCGAAAATCTGGAGCTGCATTGCGGCTACATGGGCGCAGGCCATGAACGCATCGGGGAAACGCTGGCGATGCTGGGCCTCTCGGAAACAGGCAGCAAAGCGGTGGGGAAATTTTCTTTAGGTATGAAACAGCGGCTTGCCATTGCAAGGGCCTTTCTGACAAGGCCGGAGCTGCTCATTCTGGATGAGCCAATCAACGGTTTAGACCCCCAGGGTATTCTTGAAGTCCGGGAACTTCTCCGGCAAATTAACCGGGAGTACCACACGAGCATTTTAATCTCCAGTCATATCCTGGATGAACTATCCAAAATCGCGGACACCATCGGTATCATAGACCACGGCTCCATGCTTGCGGAAATATCCATGGCGGAAATTGAGAAAAAGGGCATGAACCTTGAAACCTACTATTTGGAATTGCTGGGAGGGGGTAAAAGCGGTGCTAAACCTCATTAAGCTGGAATTGAAAAGGGTTTCTCTCAAATCACATTTCATCGGACTGCTGGCCGCAAATGTCGTGATTGCCCTGTTGAGCGCGTTTACATCCTCCCTCTTGAACGCAGGCGGCGGGGTTGCTGTAACCGGACTGCCGCCCGCGCAGTTGGATACGCTGACGCTGGCAATCATGCTTGTCCGGGCCACGCTGATTATTGGGGAGGCGGTCTTGATTTCGGTATTTATCGTGGAAGAATACCGGAACAAAACGATAAACCTGCTCTTTACCTATCCTGTCCAGCGCGGGAAATTGATTGCTGTGAAAATCATTTTGATATGCGGCGTCATGCTCCTGTTTCACGCGCTGTCCGGCGTTTTTCAATTTGCCTGCTTGTCCCTTGCAAGCAAGTATTTCCCCTTTGTCACCGTTAGCCCCGTAAATCTGATGACACAAGCCGTTACAGCGTTGTCGTCTGTTCTGCTGGGCCTGCTCCCACTCTACATCGGCATGATAAAGAAGTCCACGATTGCGACCATCGTTTCATCTTTTGCTATCGCCGCCATTGTTTCCAATTCCCAGGGCAGCGGCGCAGGGCTGATGTCCATTCCGATTGCGGCTATCGTGTTTGGTGTGATTGGCGCGGGCTTTTCCGCAATCACCGTCCGCAAAATGGTTTCTTCTGATTTGAGCAACTGACAGAAAGGAGGCAGCTATATGAACTTCCCCATTCCCAGCTTTATCCCCGTTCCCGGCGCGGAAACGATGCAGCTTATTTCAATCATTTCGCTGATTGTCGGCATCTGCGTTACGGTCGTGGGGGTGCTTTTCCTGTTCTTAAATAAGAGAAAAGGGAAAGAGAAGAACACGCTTGCATGGATTTTGATTTGTGTCGGCGTACTGCTTATAGCCAATCATGGCATACAACTGATTTTTAGGAGGTAAGACAATGGTAAAAGAAGTCAATCATGCCTGCGAAAAGCTGAATGAAAAGCTGGGGATTTCGGTATCGCTCCCCAACCCCAAAAAGAAAACGCTGAAAGCGGCCTCGGTGTGCAATTTCGCTGTCGGCGCTGGCCTGGTGGCGGTGGGTGTTGTGTTTCCGTCCAAGTGGTGCGCTGTGCTGGGTGGCCTCGGCATCATCAGCAGCGTTGTACTGCGCCACGAAAGCGGCGGCAGAAAAGATGAACAGTGATACCGCTAAGGGAAGTTTTGAATGGCTGCTATGCCCTGTATGCGGCAGTAAGACCCGTATCAAAATGCGTTCCGATACGGAGTTGATAAATTTCCCCCTGTTCTGCCCCAAATGCCGGAAAGAAACGCTCATTCATGTAGAAAAATTTAAGGTTTCAGTTATCACAGAGCCAGACGCACAGACGCAGAGCCGATAACACGCAGACTAAAAATGCGGTTATCGGCTTTTTCATTGAAAGGTACGGCAACCGTTAGGAGGTAATGTTGTGCCTTTCTTTTTTATCTATTCATCTAACTTGTCAAAAAAAGCCCACCCCCTCTAAAGGGCAGCCCTGGCCGAAACTGCGAAAATTGTAATATCCTGTCGTCCCGACACGTCCGTATAGCCTTGCGCTGTGCGGACGTTTTTCTATTCTGGAGCCTCTGGACACCGTGTCCAGAGGCCCGCTGCCGTTCCCCGCCCCTCCATTTCGATCTGTCCCTTTCCGCCAACATCGAAATGGAGGTTACTTATGACAACCATCAAATTAAACCGCTACTATCCCCACCTGACCGAAAATATCACCCTGGAAGTTTCCGACGAAATCGCCGTCGTTCTCTCCACCGGGGGCTGCCAGTGTGACAGCTACAAGCGCCGCAAGCGGGAGCATAACGAGTGTTCCCTGGACGTTGACCCCGGCTTTGAGCCGGATGTGATGTTCCCTCCCCTGACCCCGGAGGAAATCATTCTGGACGAGGAAAACCGTTCCGTCCTCTACGCCGCCCTTGACCGTCTCCCGCCCATCCAGGCCCGGAGAGTGTATGCCCACTACATTCTGGGCAAGAAAAAGTCCGAGATTGCCAGGGCTGAAAATGTGGTGGAAAGCTCTATTTGCAGCAGTATTCGCCGGGGCTTGAAAAATCTCTGTGAAATTTTGAAAAATTTTTACAGGTAGGGAGCAACAAACGGCCCTTTTCCCGCCTGATAGGTAAGGAGGCTTATACACTGAGGACAACTGAATACACAGTATTCCAGGCACAAAACCTGTGTGAATAGCGACGAAAGGCGCGCCGCCAGGACAGCCCGCTTGAGGAGGTGAAGAAAGCGGGCCGAGCGATTAACGCAAGCCTTTGACCCGGCCCCGGCAAGCCGGGCGCGACGACAGCGCGGGGGATTATGAAACTTGCTCACGCCCTCCCATAGACTTGCGGGGGAGCTTCGCAATCCTGCGGAGCTATGACAGCCGGAGCCGCCGGCGGCCTGGGGTGCTCCCCTGTGCCGGGGTGCGTGGCAAATACGGCGCAATTATAGATCGAAATGGAATTATCCTCGCTGGGCTTCTGGTCACCGTGACCAGAGGTGGGGCAAGGTTGAAAGACAGCACTTTTCCGGGTGCTGTCTTTCTGCGTTTTCCCACATCCTTGTGCCTTGGGGCTGTCTTTGGTATAATATATTTGTAAAGGTTGACAACTCCATTTCCCGACAGGAAAGGAGCTATCATGGAAAACCGTATCGACGCTATCTACGCCAGACAGTCCGTAGACCGCAAGGACAGTATCAGCATTGAAAGTCAAATCGAGTTCTGCAAATATGAGTTAAGGGGTGGGAACCACAAGGATTATCAAGATAAGGGCTACTCCGGGAAGAATACGGACAGGCCAAAATTCCAGGAGCTTTTAGCTGACATCAGGCAAGGCTTAATTCGCCGGGTTGTGGTTTACAAGTTGGACCGTATCAGCCGCTCTATTCTGGACTTCGCCACCATGATGGAGTTGTTCCAGGAATACAACGTGGAGTTCGTTTCCTCCACGGAAAAGTTTGATACCTCCACACCAATGGGCCGGGCCATGCTGAATATCTGCATTGTGTTTGCCCAACTGGAGCGCGAGACAATCCAGAAGCGGGTGACCGACGCTTACTATTCCCGGTGTCAAAGGGGCTTCCACATGAGTGGCGCGGCCCCGTTCGGCTTTAAGCTGGAGCCCACCACCATCCAAGGCATACGGACGAAAATGATGATCCCGGACCCTGCCACAGCAAACATCGCCCGGTTGATGTTCGAGATGTACGCCGAACCGTCCATGTCATTCGGAGATATTGCCCGGTACTTTGCTGAAAACAATATCCTGATTTACGGCAAGGAGTTGAAACGGGGCTTTATCTCCCAACTGCTCCGCAATCCGATTTACGCCCAGGCTGACTTGGAACTGTACGAGTTTTTCAAGGGCCAGGGTGCGGTGGTAGTCAATGACGCGGCGGACTTCGCCGGAACAAATGGCTGCTATCTCTACCAGGGCCGGGACGTGCAGGAACGAAAAAACAAGGACCTGCGGGGACAAATCCTTGTGCTGGCCCCCAGCGAGGGCATTGTCCCTGCTGATACCTGGCTGCGGTGCAGGAAAAAGCTGTTAGCAAATATCACGTTCCAGGGCGGGCGCAAGGCTCGGAATACCTGGCTGTCCGGAAAAATCAAGTGTGGGCGGTGCGGGTATGCCCTTATGAGCGTAGGCAATCCGACAGGAACGCAGTATCTTCGCTGCTCCAAGCGTGCCGACAACAAAAGCTGTGAGGGCTGCGGGACGCTTCGGACGGCGGAGTTTGAACAATTCGTCTATGGAGAAATGGTAAAGAAGCTCTCCGAATTTCAAACCCTGACCGCCAAGGCAACGACTGTCAATCCCAAACTGACCGCTTTGAATGTGGAGTTGGCCCAGGTGGAGGATGAAATTGAAAAACTGCTGAATACCCTGACCGGAGCTAATGCGGTTCTGCTGTCCTATGCCAACGGCAAAATCGAGGAACTGGACGCCAACCGGCAGCGGCTTATCAAGGAGATTGCGGCGCTGAACGCTGAAACGATCTCCCCGCAAAAGATTGAATTTCTATCCGCCCATCTGGATAACTGGAACAACATCGACTTTGACGACCGGCGGCGAGTGACTGATATTATTTTGTCCCAAGTCCAGGCCACCAGTGACCGTGTTTCCTTTGAGTGGAAAATCTGAACACTTTTATAATCTGCACCTTATACAACGGCCTGTGTGCCCTTGTTAAGCGTTGCTAATATTGCGCAATATCTATAAACGGGAAGTAGTTACAGAAAAAACTAGGGAGTATATTGTTTCAGGAGAGAAGTACACGTACCTATCCCCTGCCGCTGTCTTGGAGTCCTTGACGATGATATCTTCCCCTGTGATTTTTACGACGTTTCGCTGGATGTGGATGCTGTTTTGCTCGTAGTCAATGTCGGACCACTTCAAGCCACAGCACTCTCCCCGCCTCATCCCCGTGGCAATAATCAGCTTGTAGTACGTCTCATACTTAATGCTCTCATTTTCGAGCGCCATAATGATCTTCTGCATGGTCTCCTCGTCCGCAATCAGCTTCTCCTTCTTCTTGCCGGAATATTTGTACGTCCTCCAGGCCGGATTGTGGTTGAGAAAGCCGCCCTCCATCGCATCGGAGAGGATTCCACAAAGACAGGCGTGGACTCCCTCTACCGTGTACTCAGAGAGCGGCATTCCAGTATTCTGACTTGTCTGCTTCCGCAGTTCAGCATAGAGCTTGCGAAAATGCTCCGGACGGAGATCTACTAATTTGTAACCTCCCAGGTACGGCAGAAATCTATCGATGTCCTGCTTGTCACGGGCCAGCGTGGACTTCGCCAGCTTGTCCGGGGCGATATCCCGGAGCCAGAGTTGAACGTACTGCGCCAGTGTGATGGTTCGAGCTGCGGTCAGCGGAGTATCCTTGCACTCCCGTTCAAAGAGAACCGCTTGCTCATTGAGCCATTTCTCCCTCTGCTTTGGAGTAAGCCCCTCCGGCGGCTTCACCGTTTTCTGCTGAGCGGCCCGGCGTTTGCCGGTGTGATCATAGCCCATGGATACCATCAGGAGGTAGCTATTCCCCCGTTTTCGGATACTTGCCATCTCTCATCTTCCCTTCTGTCCTCAGTCCGGCTGAGGTTTATTTTGGCAAGCACAACATACCCTAACTTCCGTTGTATAGCTACTACTTTTTTGCCGGTTTTAAAAATTCTACATAAACACTAATCAGGCGCTCTCATAATTTCTATCACTGAAATCAAACATCGTCCGCGTGTACCGCGCCGCTGCTTCTCGTTTGAGCTGTAACTGCGGATGGCAGTAGGTCCTCTCTAAGAATCCAGTGTCGCCATGACCGGCCAGCTCTGCCACCGTCTGCTTGTCCACTCCGTTGTGAAGCATGGTGGACACAAAATAGTGCCGGAGGGTGTGAAGGTGGAACTCTCTGGGAAATCCGTTCTCGTCATAGAGCCGACGGAGGTGCCGGGAAAAAGTATCGGGGTGCATCAGCTCACCGCTCTCGTTCGTGAACACATAGTCGCTCATCTCAAAGCCGCCCTCCTGCGCCTCGTACATTTTATAGTAGCAGTAGCAGCGAAGGACGGTGGTCATCTCTTCGCTGATATAAATCGTCCGGACCTGACCGTTCTTGGTTGTCCCCTCCACGACACCTCTCCCAGGAACCGAACTGCGGGAGCGGTTGACCGTCAGGATACACTCGTCGCCGTTCATGATGAGGTCGTCCCACTTTAAGGCGCATAGCTCTCCGCGCCGACAGCCGGTGTAAATCGCCAGAGCGTAAAAAGTTTTGTAGGGGTCTTCCTCGTTAGCGAGGACGTCCAGAAAACGGTGGGCTTCGGCGTCCGCGGGAATCATCTGCACCCGGCGGGTCGTATCCGGTGGGTCAATCATCCGGGCGGGGTTCTTCTCAATAATATCATTCCTCTTGGCGTCACTCAGCACGGCGGAGACCACCGTCAAGTATTTCTGCACTGTGCTCTCCTGGATGGGCTTGCCGTGATAGGTCCGTTTCCGTAGCTCCACCAGCATATTTTCAAGGGCGATGGGACGCGGACGGTTGAGCTTGATGCTGCCAATCATCGGGTACACGGCTTCCAGCGAGCGGCGATAGAAGCCGAGAGTGCTGGGCGTGTATTTCGTCTGCCGCTCCAGCCAGCGAACGGCGTACTCTTGAAAGGTCATCTCTCCATCCTCACAGTAGCCATTCCTGATCAGCTTTTCGAACTCTTCCGCCTCGTGAGCAACGTATTGCGGGATGCCACGACCTCCCACGGACTGAGGGACCGTGATATTTTTGGCCCTGCTGATTTTTCGACCGTCAGGACGATAGCCGTTGCTGACAGTAATCTTGAATTTGCGTGTGTCCAGTTTCTTGATGCTTGCCATAAAAAATCCTTTCTACATACTCATACTCTGGTTGTGTGTATCGTAGGTCAGCTTCTGGCCCATCGCCAGTTTTTTCAGTGCCTCCCGGCGGCGCTGCTTGCTGTCTGTCCAGGTGGGCGGCGCAGGGAGCAAAGGTATTTCATCCAGACGTTCTATCGATCTGCCCAACTGAATGAGACCATCCGCCAGCTCACCCATCCAGCCTTCGTCCGGCTCCACACTGCCGGGGCGGAAACTAACGGCCTGCCGGTAAATGAACAGGGCCTCCAGATTCTCTTTGAGAAATGTCTCGTCGTGGAGACTCTTATCCCGGCACTTCCGTCCGTTTGGACAGACGAAGGTGATATACTTCCGGGCATCCGTCCAGATGACCTCATAACTCTCCTGCTCTATGTTGGCGATGAACGACTCCCGGCTGTCCGCATACTCCAACGCCTCGTTGATGGCGTGGATCAGATCCATCTTCCAACTATCGTCCCGGAGGCCAGCCTGGTACTCACCGGGCTTCATCCGCTTTTTCTTTGAGCTCTTCTCCGGCTGCTCCAAAACGCTCAGGCCATGGGCGGCACAGATTTCGTCGTTGGCTTGACGGTGTTTCAAAAGGTCATCCGCACTCTGGTGTAGTTTTCTGCCGGTTTCACAATTCACGCTGTTGACCACCAGGTGGTTGTGGATGTGGTTTGTATCCAAGTGCGTCGCCACTACCACCTCGAAGCCTGGGAACTCACGTTGAGCCAGTTCCAGCCCGATGGCGTTGGCCTCCTGCGGCGTGAGGTCATCTGTCTCAGCGAAGGACTGCACGAAGTGGTAGAACTGTCTGCCGTCGGTTTTCTTGAATCGCTGCTTGGTGGTCATCATTTCGATATAGGCGGACTGCGGGACACAGTTGTGGCCTGTAACGAACTGGAATCCACCAGCGCAGGTTTTCTTTTCCTGCTGGACGTATTTCAGAACGTCGCCCAGCACGCCCGCGGTTTGCTTCTTATTTTTGATTGCCGTGAACGTCGCCATCAGCCCACCTCCGTCAAACGACTGACCTGTTCGCAGAGGGCGGCATAGCTTTCGATCAACTCATCGCTTCGCAGAACTGTGAGCCGTCCCATGTTCGCCAACATAGTGAGCTGGTTGAGGTTGCGGCCCTGAGCCTTTAACTCCGAGAGAACCGCATCGAGGCCGTCCACTCGAACGATCTCCTGACCCAGGCCGCAGATAATCAGGTACTGCGTGAGAGTCATGTTGGCGTCCCACGCACGGTCCTGTAGCCGCTGTTTGACCTCCGGCATCATCCGGGCTGTGACGATGGCTGTTTTCTTCTTTTGCATCTCGTTCCTTTCTCCCCTTCAGGGGCAGGGGGTGCCGGGGCTTTGCCCCGGCGAATGCGCCCGGTGTATAGCTGGGTGCGATGCTTGCCCCACCCACGGGTGGGATTTCGCTTCCAAGGGGCCCATCCGTGCGTTTAGGCAGCTCTGCCGTATCTACTCCCGCGCCGCAGAGAAAGCGCACACACAGCCCTCACTGCGCCGCACGGTAGCCCCCTTTACCAGCGAAAGGGTCGATAGGGTCGATTTCTCCGGTCCCGGCAAAATCGGCACTATCGGCACGTCGAAGCTCTATTAACCGCTTCCCGTTGCTCCGGCGTATTGAGGCAGTGATACCTGTTTTACCTAGTGCATCAATACTTTGCAGGATTTGCCTGGCAATTTTTTCGGTGTAATCCCCTCGCCGCCATCAGGGTCGATCTTCTTTGCCAGCTCAGTGGGAGTTCCGATAAATTCCCTGCGGGAATCCATCAATGCAGAGAGGAGAAAAACGACCCTCCCATCCAACAGCTCCGGCTGCTGATAGCTGTCCGTCATCACCTCCCACACGTTGTCGGCGTTACGTCGCAGTTCCAACTCGCGATACTCGATATCCCGCCCGATGCAGTGGAGCTTTGCCCTGCCGCTGCCTCGCCGCTCCCCCACCAGCGTGAAGCTGGAATCCACCGCGCCGCTGATCGCGGTGGTACCCGAGATGCGGTTGAACACGTCATCCGCCTTCTCCTTTCGCAGGTGGTGAATCAGCAGAACAGCGATACCATGCGCATCCGCTAACCGCTTCAGGACGGACGGGTCGCAGTAGTCATTAGCATAAGTATTGTCGTAATTTGTGCCCCGGATCATTTGCAGGGTGTCGATGATGACAAGTGTCGTGTCCGGGTGCTCACTGAGGAACTGTTCCAACTGCTCCGTCAGGCCATTACCCAGGAAGTGGCTCTCCGTGCAGAAGTGGACGTTGGGCGGCGCGTCTTCCGTCACATCGAACAGCCGGTTCTGGATGCGGAGCTGAGAGTCCTCCAGGCAGAGGTACAAGGTCGTGCCTTGTTTCACCCGCATTCCCCAGATGGGTTCGCCCTTAGCAACCGTCACTACCAGACACAGTGCCAGCCAGGATTTCCCGACCTTTGGAGACCCCGCCAAGATATGCAGTCCTTGGGAAATCAGCGTGTCCACTACAAAGTTCAGCGGCTGGAGCGGCTGACTCATCAAAGTCGCACCGTCAATCGTTTTCAAATTTGTCATGAAATCGCTCCCTTCCGGTGTTGACAGGACACCCGCACTTGTGATAGCATAGTGCCAATCAAAAAGTTAGACTTTTATTTTGCCTGTCGTAACACGTTCACCACGCATTGTCGAGACACATCTTAATTTTATTTTTAGCATATCGTGAAAAAGGAGCCGACTGCCATGTGGACTTTCAAAATGTTCTTTCAGGATGACGGAGAGTTTTTCGAGTACAACCCTTTCGGCATGCAGGGCGCGGCCGGTACGGAGAAAGCCCTTCCCTTTCTGGAAAGCCTTCTGAGCTTTTTGGAGCTGGACCCGGAGGATTGGGAGCCGTTAATCCAACAGGCGGTCTCAGACCTGGCGCAGTTTTTTTCTGCGGGAGACCCCACGCACACTGACCACATGATGCAGACATTGGGCGAACTAACTGCGAGGCATATTTACTTTCAGCTTTTGTATCTACGGTATTTTGAACACAGAGCTACAAAAAACCTGGAGCCCCGGATGGTGGAAGAACTGCGCCTGCTCCCGGAACAGCTCATAGCTTACCAGAAACAGGCGCAGTTATTTTTGGAGCGTATCTTAGACATTGACCAGGTTGGAAGAGAGGTCCGGCAAAACACACAAACATCTTATTCCTTTGACCAGCCCCGCGACGATTCTCTCTTCCGCTTCAAGCCAACCCCTATTAGCTTCGGCGCAATCAGGAACGACAGCTGTGGAGAAATCCTATACCCCAACACAATCCGGGACCTGATAGACTTCTCTCTCCGGGAATGTGTCAGGTGGGAGATCCCGGTCCGGCGGTGCAGGAACTGCGGAAGGTACTTCCCCATCACCGGAAGAATCACGGCGGAGTATTGCAGCCGTCCCAGCGCATCTGGGAAGCTCTGCCGGAGCACCGCCCCCGTTCGGAAGTGGACGGAAAGCCGACGGAGCGACCAAGTATTCCAGGAGTACCGCCGGGAGTACAAGCGACGCTTCGCCTGGATGAAGGCGGGTAAAATCACAGAGGAGCAATTCGCCGCCTGGCACAAGGCGGCGAAGGCCAGGAAGAAGGACTGTGACCGGGAGGTCCTTTCTCTGGACGAGTTCAAGGCGTGGCTGAAGGATTCATAACTCTGCATATGAGAAATCTGAGGGAGGCTGTCTGATCAGGCAGCCTCCCTTAAATCGGCTCTCTATCAGTAAGCGTCAAGTCAAAACCTCCGGCTAAGCCGGAGGCTTGAGTAGGCCCTAGAAGGGCCTGATACCGGCGGGCGTCTCAAGACGCATCGAATATCTTTCGCCTGCATCTCATGCCCCGCCGCCTGTAAACTGGCAACTTATCTTCTGTCAAAAGCCTTTGCGTAACTGTCAGGCGGCTAGTTGTCAACTCGCTTCGCTCGCAGCTTGAAGCTAAGGAAACGCTGATTTAATCCCCCCAAATGATAAAAGATGTGATAAAATAAGGAAAAGGGGGCGCGGAGTATGAAACAGGAAAGTTTTAGCGATATGGAATACAGATGCCGGAAAAAGAAAACAAAACGGGAAGAATTTCTGGAAATCATGGACGAGATTATCCCATGGGAGGAATGGGTATCGCTGGTCGTCCCCCACTATCCAACCGGGAAACGCGGGCGTCCGCCGATTGAGATAGAAACCATGCTGCGGATGTATCTGCTGCAATGCTGGTTCAGCTTATCCGATGAAGGAGTAGAGGACGCAATTTATGACAGCTATGCCATGCGCAAATTTATGGGAATCAACTTTTTCGAGCAGGATGTCCCGGATGCCACAACCCTGCTGCACTTTCGGCATCTGATGGAAGAGAAGGGCATCGGCAAGCTGTTTTTTGACGCAATCAACCGCTGCCTGGAAGGGGCTGGACGGATGATGCGGGGCGGCAGCATCGTAGACGCCAC
>CAJTCG010000041.1:0-18888 GCA_910574635.1 Oscillospiraceae bacterium
TCATTTAGCTGTACAATCTTCTCGGACATAGTTTGCAGTCTCCTTTCAGAATGGTGTGTCGCAACTTCATTCTACCAGAGCTCTGCAAACTATGCCTCTTTTTCTTTTTGCGAAACTTATTCTACCTTATCTCTGGTCCTCGCGGCCGCTCATTTGAAAATTGGTGGAGTACGAGCCAGATTTTCCCTTGGTCTGCCCATGGGTTTTTGTGTCAATCGTGGCTTTCCCAAGGGCCTCGGAGATGTAATGGGGTAAGGGCAGCCGCGCCTTACCGAGTTGCGCCCGGCAGGTTTCGGCTCCCTCCCCTCCGAACCGCACGTACCCCTCTCGGAGTATACGGCTCTCCATCTAACGATGGGCATCAGCAGTTATGGCAATCGAAATAGCAATTTTGGCATAAGGCCAGAGTTTTTCTCCGAATTTCCAGCATCTTGAGCTCGTAAATGTCTTTGCCTTTGAGCTTTTTCAGTTTCTTCACATGATGAATCAGGATGCTGTTCGTTTTCAGACCACAGATTTCACAGGTTCCCGCTTTGAGCCGATTAGCAAGGCTGTTGCTCCACTGGCGTTTCCTATACTCTGGGAGAATGTCTGCATAAACGGGCGCGGCTTGCTCGTTCATCTGGAATCCGTCGTGATAGAACTCGCAGCGTTTGGGCCCTGCTTTGGTCATGTAATCCACGCCAAAGTGTCCATTTCGGACATACTTTTCTTTGATTTTGCTGACTTTAGCGCGATACTTCATGCCAAAGGTTTTTAGCATACTGTATTCCATGATATACAGGAATTTGTTCAGTGTGGAAACGTTCAGCGCTAACCTGTAATATTGATACAGCCCGCTGATTTCGGAGTTGAATTTTCTCAGAATATCAATGTCCTCCCGGTTTACAAGAGAACGCCGCGGCATGGCTCGCCACTGTTCTTTGCCATGCTGGTCGTGCGTAATGATGAAGGCCTTGTATTCCTGAAGCTTGGACTGCCATTTTTCATGGGGCATCCGCAGGTTTACCGTCCCATACCACGCTCTGCGCAATGTTCCGTTTTTGCTGCGCTTGGTATCTTTGCTCCGGCTGACAAAAATGTCGTAGCCGAGGTAACGCACTCGTTGGCTGGAATGGGTCACCTTTGTTTTTTCCATGGACAGCGTCAATTTCAGGTGGTCTTTCAGAAAATTCGCAATTTGCTCTTTGAGGCTTACCGCCTCCTGCCTGGAGCCAGTGACCCCAACAAGAAAATCATCTGCATATCGGTTGTACTGAATGGACTTGAAATTAGGGTCAAAGGGGTCGTGGCCGTTGGTCTGGAACATGATTTTCCGACAGGATTTCATCGTCTGCAGAGCTTGCTTCGATTCATCCAAACGGCCCATTTCCCGCAGTTCTTTATAGCGTTTCATCCAGTACAGGTACTTTCTGTGTATTTTCTCGTACTCCTTGCTGGGTTTTCGGTAACTCTCCTTCCTTTGGAATTCCAGCATCTTCCGTGCGATAAATTGGTCTAACTCGCTCATGTAGATATTGGCAAGAATAGGGCTCATACCAGACCCTTGAGGTGTTCCGCTATGGGTTGCGTGATAAGTCCACTGCTCCATATAGCCCGCTTTCAGGAACTTCCACATCAGGGAGAGAAAGGCTTCATCCTCGATGCGTTTGCGCAGCAGGTCAATGAGAACATGGTGGTCAAAACTGTCAAAGCAGCCCTGAATGTCTCCCTCGATAATCCACTTTGTGCCACAAAAAGTCAGTTGAATTTCCTTTAACGCTGTGTGGCAGCTGCGGTGGGGTCGGAATCCGTGAGAGTATTTGGAAAATGCCGGTTCATAGATGGCTTCAAGCAGCATACGCACGACTTCTTCCACCAGCCTGTCATTTGCGGAGGGGATGCCCAGCGGACGCTTTTTGCCGTTTTTCTTCATGATATACGTCCGGCGGGCAGGCTTCGGCTGGTAGCTGCGGTCTTTGATGGACGCAATGATGGCTTCAATTCTCGCCATGCTCATTCCGTCCAGGGTGATTCCATCCGCGCCCGCCGTCATGCTGCCTTGAGATTTGGCAATATTCTGATAGGCCAGCAGATAGAATTCAGGGTTGTACAAATTCCGGTATAGCCGTTGAAACTTGTACGTTTTGTCGATTGCTTTTTGTTGGATGCCTTTCAATACATGGATTGGTTCTCTCATAGTGCCTCTCGCACCGTCCTTTCTGTGTATTGAACTTTAGACTGTCCCCCTTCGCCATGTGGACGGCATTACCGCCGCAGACTACTATGGGGACTCTGTTGCCATGGCGGATTTTCAGGGCCGATGCCCATAGCCCCAAATGAGAGGGCATTCCGCTTTAGGCAATCCACGTTTAGTACAGCTAAAACATGAGCATTTTATGTTTTCGGAATGTGACGTTCGCCGTTTTCCACTTTCCCGTGGCTGGATTTGTTCTGGAATATCCCACAGAGGCACCACAAATAAATGTCTCCGCCAGAACAGCGCCGAGTTTAGCTCCCATACGGCGCAGGTGCGCACTTGGCCCAATCTCCGGCTGTCATTCAAGCAGTTTAGCTTCCATCCTCATACATAAATTTTCACCCTGTTTGCACCTTGTGACCCCAGGGAAACTCTGTGACCACGTGCTCTCCGGCATGCTACACTCCCTGTCAGGTTTCCCTATCCAGATAAGCGGGGGGGTGATAGGCTGCGATTTGCATCGCTTGATATTCTTTTCCTACTGCTTGATCAAGGCAGTATTTTAGCTGCACCGCGAACAGCGAATGGGCTGTTCTTACGTGCGCACCTTGTGGGTGGACGCTTCGTTGCCGCCCAAGTACAGAATTGTGTCCGAATTGCCCGGAATTGTCTCCCAACTATCCTTAAAAAGTTCTTTTATTTGCGCCATGTTCTGAATAATAGTACTGGCTGAAATGTTGCGGGAGCGCATGGTCGCCAGCTCACGGGTGAAGCCTGGGAGGGGCATGGCGGCGAACTCGTCCAGCACGAAGTGGACGTGGCAGGGCAAGGCCCCGTGGTGGATCTGGTCGGCGCTGTAGTAGAGGGCCTGGAACGCTTGGGAGTAGAGCAGGCTCACCAAAAAATTAAACGTCTGGTCGTTATCTGGTATGACGGCGTAGAGCGCGCACTTCTGCTCCCCCAGGGTGTAGCGGTCCATATCATCCCTGTCGGTGATGGCCTTGATCTGGGGCAGGTTGAAGGGGGCCAGCCGGACGGCGGTGGACACGAGGATCGATTTTGAGGTCTTGCCTGAAACCACTTGTCAACAACTTCCTAATCATATTTACAAATTGTTCACAATTGGGACAGAGAAAAGGGGCGGGAACCTGGTTTATCAGATTCCCGCCCGCAAATTGATACGGTAGGTTATGCGCTTTGCCCTGCATCCAGTTTTTTCACTTCATCAAGAGAAAGCCCCGATATTGTAACAATTTCTTCTAGAGCATATTTCCCAGCACACAACATACGAAGTGCGATTTCCGCCATGGTTTCCTTCCGCTCCTGAGTACGCATATCCTCGATCACCTTGCACATCTCGTTCACTCCTTTCGGATTTTCCTTCAAATACCTTGTGCGCTCTGCCAGCAGTTCAAAGTTCATATCACTGGCATCGGTACAGTTGAAATCGTGCATCAATTTCCCAATGTCAGAATCGCCCCGGTACTCACCATTCACATAAAGAATATGTTCCCCATCCTCGAACGGTTTACCCGTCAGAAGGTTCATCCGCTCAATCGGATAGACAGGTTCGCCCATGCCATAAAAATCTTTTTCGATGATAAAAATCGTGTAGGTGTCTGGCAGTTCGTGAAACTTCTGCCCTGCATCCAAATTCTCTATGTCCATCACGCTTGAATGAAATCTTGCTCGATGCGGGTCTGCTCCTTTGTCTGACCGCTGGACTTCCATATCATATTTCTTCCCGCTGGTATCCGTGCCATAAGCGTCCAGGCAGATCGAACGTGCTCCGGCCAGACGCTTCATATCCTTTTGTGTTTGACAGTCTGTAATAATCAAATCTGGTTTGCCAGTGATGATGCGCAATACCAATTCAGCTAAAGGAATGTTATCTTTGAAAAGACAGCGCATAAAATCATCATCTATCGGACGTAATTTGCGTAGCCGTTGTAAATCTTTCTGGCGCTTCTGCTGTTCTGTTTCTGCCAAATCTACCACCTGCTTTCGTTTCTGCTATCTGATTCGCCTTTATCTTAACACAAATCCTCATGCTTTTCAAGATAGCAAAAAGAGGGCCGGGGCATCCGGCCCTCTGTGCGTTCATTCTCCTGCGGCCTCCTGCTCCATCAACTGCCGGACTTCATTTCGCAGTAACCGCTTGACCTTATCGCTGAATGTCTCCTTGCTGGTGATGCTGAAATGTACGCGCACGATGTAGGTCATACCTCCGATTTTCTTTATCAGCGCAGGCGGGTTCTCCTGGGCGGTGGTATCCTCCGGGGCGGGGACGCTGGCGGTATCAATGTCGGGGGTCATGTTCATGTTTTCATTTTCCATAAAGTTCCTTTCCCTGCATGGTGCAGATTCAATTTTTTGAATGGTCAGCGGATACGATGCTCCGCGCTGCCGCCTTGGTGCTGGTGGCGTTGTCCTCCCGGAAGTTCTTTCCGGCAAAAAGAATGGGGGCGCAGCGTTCTAAAATCCGGTCATAGATACGGGCGTGGGCGAGGTCGGGCGGGTGCTTCAGTTCGTCCAGCTTCAGATTCGTGGTCATGATCAGCGGCTTGTTACCGCGGTAGCGGCTGTCGATGATGCTGAACATCTGCTCAAGGGCATACTCGGTGTTGCGCTCCGCGCCTAAATCGTCTATGATTAGCAGGTCATAGTCTCCCAGGCTGTCCAGAAAGTCTGTCCTGTCCTCTCCGAACGTCCCGCACAGGCAGGCCAGGATAGTGGGGAAGTTGGTCATGAGTACGGGTACATCCTGGTCGAGAAGGGCGTTAGCAATGCACCCGGCTGCGAAGGATTTGCCAGTCCCCACATCCCCGAACAGTAGCAGTCCGATGTTCCGCTTGAACGCCTGGGGCCAGTGATCGACATAAGCGTGGGCTTTCGCCATTGCCGGGTTTTTGCCGTTATCGTTGGCAAAGGTGTAGCCGTAGAGGTAGCGGTCTTGGAGACCCTGGGCCTTGCGCCGCCTGATACGCTCCATGCGCTGGCGGCGTTCCTCGGCCACCCTGCGGCGGCGCTCCGCCTCCTGCTGGCAGGGGCAGACGCAGCGGGGCTTGAAACTGCCGCCCTTGAACGGGTCGGGGATAACGGCCTGCCGGGGACCTCCGCACTTGCGGCAATGGATCAGGCCGTCAGTGGGGTCAAGATACTCGTCCTTGCGGATCTCCGTCATACCGTATCACCGTCCTTCACGCTATAATCCCGGCCACGGGCAGGGGGAGTGGCTTTGCGGCGGTCATCCGCTATCCAGCGGCGAATGGTGGCGGCGTGGCTCTTGTACGTCCTGCCAGTAGAGGCCATGTACTCGGATAACCTCTCGACATACTCCCGCCAGAGGCCGGGAAAGTCGGTCTGCAACTCTGCCTGCTCCTGGCCGGTCAGAAAAACATTTTGATAACGGCCCAAAACGGCGGGGGCGATTTCTCCCCCCTCTATCTCTCTATCTATCTCTAACTCTATATCTTTCTCTTTCTCTAATATAGGCGGACATTTGTCCACCCTGCTATTGGGTGGACAAATGTCCACTCCACCAGAGGGCAGCAGCTTTTGACGCTGCAACCGGCTCCGCTCCCGCTTCTTCCGTTCCCCTTCGGTGGAGGACTGGCCGATCAGCAGTTGAATATCGGTCATGTAGTACGCGCCGTCAGTCAGGATTTCGATAAGCCCCAACTGCAAAAAGATTTTCAAACCACGCTCCACGGTGCCGATCTGATGCCGGGTGCAGGTGGCGATGGTCTGTGGCGTGTGGGGGAAGTGATCTCCCAATAGGAGGATGCCGCCGCTTTTCAGCGACATGAGGTACATTTTCAGCAGCAGATTCGAGTACAGAAGCCCATCCTGCATACTCTCCAAAATCATCATCGTCTCGCTGTTGAAGAAATACTCTTTCAGTTTGAGGTAGTAATAGCGCCTGTTCTCGGTCATAGGGAAAACTCCTTTGTAGAATCGTCGTTACGGGCCGTCTGAGGGCCTTCCGGGGTGCTGGATAGGGAAAGTATCAGCCCCCTATCGAGCCGCCCCCGGAAAGCATTGCAAAATCAGGGCTTTTTAGGCCCTAAATGCGTAGAAACGTAGTAGCGTCTGCGCTGGCGCTCCGCCTCCTTCTTCCGGCGGGCCACAGAAGCGCACTCTGGGCAGTATTTCGCCCGGTTAGACTTCGGCAGATAGTAGCCGCCACAAATGGCACAGGGCTTCATACGGTCACGGTACAGCAGGGCGGCGCACAGGCCAGCGTCCAAGGGCAGGACGGCGGCGCGGAACCATTTGCAGATCAGCGAGTAAGTGATGCTCTGTGGGCAGACACATTCCTCGCCATTATCCAGCAACAGACAATTCCCGCAGTCATAATTGCAACAGCTATGTACCAGTCTCCGGGCGGTGCGGTACTGCTGATAGTTCATGTGGACAATCACGGCTCGTTCTCTCCTGCGGGTAACTTGATGTAGATGTGATAGGGGGTATGGAGGGCTATCAGCTTCTTCTCCACCAGCCCCACGGCCTCCAACTCCCGCAGAGATTGCGCCACGGTGCTGGAGGTGCGGTCGATGATCTCCGCGATGGTCTTGTTGTAGAACGCCAGATACCGCCGCCCGCGCTTGTCGGTTTGCGCGGCCTCGGAATTCAGCGTCATATCCAGCATGATCTCGTTGACTTCTTTGGCCGTCAGCCGGATATTCATGCCCAGCAGAAACCGGGGATAGGCCAGATAGGGCGGCAAGGTGGAGCCGCTGGTGATGTAGTCAGTTTTCATTGTCGTGTCCTCCGTTTTCATTCTCTGCCTGGATAGCTTTCACGGCCTTAGAAAAGCCGATGATCGCCATATCCACGGCGGCGGCGCTGTCCCACACTTGGCTGATCTGCGGCTGGGACATTTCCGCGAAAGCGTCCGCACAGCCCTGGAACATTTTCATCTGGTTAAGGAAATACTCAACTACCCGGCGAAACTCACGAACGAGGCTGTCCAGCGATTCCCGTTTTTCCTGTTCCTTCTCGGCCTCCGTCCGGGTGTCGGCTGGCGGATCGTCTGACAGCGGGCGGGACATAGCGATTGCCTTTCGACGCTCCCGCTGATACTCCTGGTACTGCTCCACCGATTCCATAGTTCCCGCCGCCAGCATAGAGGCCGCTTCAACCTGTTCGTCATGTTGGAGCCGGGACAGCTTCAGGGCGGTATCCTGTGTCATGTTATGGGCCTCGACAATCCTCCTGGCATCGCCGGTCAGATTGTTGGCGATCTGAAGGAGGCGGCTGACGGCCCGCTTGCTCATGCCGGTTTTCTCGGAAGTGTCCTCAACAAAGGACTTTGACGTGGGTACCAATTTGGCACTGACGTTGTTGCCGATGGCGCGGTTCATCCCCGCCGCCTGCGCCGCCCCTGCCTTTGTTTCCGGGTGGAGCATTTCGTAAATTTCCTTCCGGCGCAAAAGCTGTTCGCACAGCTCTTGCCGGTTCAGTCTGGTGCGGACAATGTTCTCGTCAATCTCGGCCAGCTCCGCCTGGACGGTGTTCATGCCGATAGCGGTACACTCGATCTCCGTCCAGCCCAGCAGTTTTGCCGCTTCCAGCCGGTGCAGACCGGCAACGAGGTTGTTGTTCTGGTCGAGGGTGACAGGGTTCATCAGACCCACGGCGGTGATGCTCCGGGCCAGTTCTTCAACGGCCTTGGGTTCGGCTTCACGCCGCCCAGGATTGATTTTGATGTTGCTGATTTTGATACGCATAGCGGCCCTCCCTCAATGCGAAAACGTGGCGATAATCCGGTTGAGCATTTCCAGGTCGGGGCCGTCCAGCGATTCCCCCAGCCTGCGGAGAAAAGTGATCTCCGCAGAGTTCAGAGAGCGGCGGTCCAGGTGGAACCACTCGGCCACTCTGACACCGCCGTGACCGCCCTTCACTGTCTCGATGGGATAGGAACAGGTCAGCACCACAATGTCGCGGCTAATTGTCCCGGTGCTGACGTTAAACTCATGCGCCAGATTGCCGTAAGTATCATGCCGCCGGAGGCACAGAGCCTCCAAAATCTTCTGGCGGCGCTCCCATGGGTTCATATCCATAATTGCAAAATCCTTCCGTAAAATTGATGGGTTATCGTTCGGGTTCTCTTTGCCTACGCTGTTCCTCACAAGCCAGCCGGTCGGCGGTCTTGCGGAGATTCTCAACAGCCTTGATGTCCTCCCGCATATCCCGCATTTTCTGGTAATCGAAATCCTTCTGAGCGGTCAGCCTCGCGGCTTCGGCCCGCCACGCCTTGGGCGTGATCTTCTCGCCGGATTCTTTCAGCCCTTTCAGAAAATCAACGGCAGTATCAAAGGCGGCGAGTTCTGCCCTATGCTCCTGCTGGTATTTCTCCCGTTTGCCCGATTTCACCTTGTCCAGCTTTTGGCGGATGGGCTTGTACTTTTCGTACTGCGCCCACATTTCCAGGCGTTCATCCAGGATGGCGAGGTGGCGTTCAGCCTTGACAATTTTGCCGCGCAGATCGTAATAATCCTTGTTCATGGCGGCAACTTTTTCATGTAGCTGCTCCATGGACGTGATGCCGTTTTTCTGCAACAAACTGAACAGCTTCACGTCCTCCTGGAGTTTTCGGATTTTACCCGAACGGGTAGCGGGGGCGGCGGTGTCCATACGGGCCTGCCATAGCTGAGCGATGATGCTTTCTTTGCCCTGGGAGGGCGTAGCTTCGGCTTGCTCCTTTGACCAGTTATAGAGCCGGGTGATACGGGCTTTGATCTCTTTCAGCAGTTTATTGTCAGCGGCGATCTCCCGATTGATGTTGCCTTTCTCGGTGGCGATGCCGCGCCGCTCCATCTGACTGGCAGCAGGCCCCATGTGGATGCTGGGGATTTTATCAATGCCCTGCCTTTTATAGCTGCGGTGATCGATGCGCTCCGGTCGGCCCGCCGCCTCCAACGCACGATTGGCGTAAGCGGCCCATGCCGCCCGCCACTTCTCCGCATTGCCCCGGTCATTCCAATCGGTGGTGTCCTCACGATGATTCTTCCAGCCGCCTTTGCCGTCCGGGATGCGGTTGCCCTGGCTGTCCAGGCCATAAACTTTCCGACACTTCGGCCCCCACTTACCATCAGGACGGAGAAGCCGGATCGTCAGCATGATATGAGCGTGAGGATTGCACGTTCCCTTGTCGTGAATGGCAAAATCGGCGCACATTCCGGCATCAACAAAATTGTCTTTGACGAATGACCGGACAAGGGCCAACTGTGCCGCCGGGGACAATTCCACAGGAAGGGCAATTTCAATCTCTCTGGCAAGCTGGGCGTCGCAGGATTTCTCAATTTGCTCCACGGAGTTCCAGAGGGTAGAGCGGTCTTGAAACTCCGGTGGGGCGTGGGCTGGCAGCATGATCTCCGTATGGACAATGCCGCCTTTATGCGTGTAGTCATGGGTCATGCCGTCCCATTCGCTTACCAGCCGTTCGCCGCTTCGGTAGGCGGCAGCGGCCACGGCAGATTTGCCGACACTTCGCTTGATGATCTGAATGGGACAATGAAAAATAGCTATGCGGTTTTACCTCCTTTCGGCGTGTTGACGGCGGTGGGATAAAGGCCAGGGAAAACGGAACAGACGCAAAGCGGATGTTTTGTTTTCCCTGGCGCACAAGGGGTTTGGGGAGCGTAGCTCCCCATCGCGCTCGGAGAGCGCAACAGCCCCCGGCAGGGCGCACGACACCGGAACGGTGTATAAGTGCGCACTTCTCCGAAGTGACCTATCCCTCGTCCCCAGCGTTCAGCGTTTTTTCCGCAAGCGCCCCCGCTCCCGGCAGGCGGGAAAGGGCAATCAGAAACGCCTTGACCGCCTCGCCGTCAGCGTCAAGGACGGCGGGGAACACACCTTCCAAAATCGCCCCATGGCGGCATAGGCGGCTGGTACGGGCATTGCGTTCCTCTTTGCGGATTCGGTTCAGCAAAATCTTCTGTCGATTCTCAAGCTGAGAGATTTCCTTTTCAGCGTGGGCCTTTTTCGCTTCTAAAGATTCTTTATCCATTGGCCTGTCAAGCCTATTTCGGCATCCAGCCATTTTTGATGAAAAACTTTTGCAGCTTTTTGACCGCGCCTGTGACTGACATAGCGGCGCTACTACCGCTGATTCCCTCGTCTGCGGCAATTTCCCGAAACTTCTTTTTCAGAACATACCGGGCATGGAGCCGCCGCGCCTGGGTGGGGGAGAGCCGGGTCATGGCAGCGGCCAGATTTTCCAGTACCAACTCTGCCGCTGCTTCGTCCTCGTCCCGGATCAGAACTTCCTCCGGAGACAGAACCAGGAACATGGCGTGGTTCTCGATGGCGGGGGTAAAGTCCATGGAATAAACATGGTAGTAACTCCGCCGGTTGTCCTGCCGATGTTCCATGCGCCGTCCTTCCTCTAGTGCGTCTGCTACCTCGTCCGGCACTTCGATAAGCTTGTCCTTCAGATAATGCGGGTAGTAGCGTTTCAGGTTGATGATTGTCATAGTGTCCTCCTTCAGATAGCAGGAGGGACAAGCCGCCGTAGTAGCTTGTCCCTCCCGGTGATGGAACATATTGCCCCTCACCTTGTAGCCGTTTTGAACGGCAATTCGTTAAGTAGGTTTCTGGAAAATTTCAAAAACTTTTTGCGGACAGCTTCAATACTCAAATGAACGGCGACTTTGGAGCAGCCACAAATCCTTCCGACTTCCTCATAGCTAAAATCGTACAGTGCATAGAGCAAAAACCGCTCCCGCTGTTTCTCAGTGCAGAGCGCCAGCACCGCAAGGATTTCCCTGCGGGTTTCCATACGGCAGACATACTGCTCCGGCAATTCACAGTAGGGCAAACGGCCCTCGGTGACAACTATGTACTCGTCATAGCCGCGCTCGTCCCAATGGTCTTTCCACTCACGGTAAAGGCTCCGGTCAAACTGCTTGGCAATCACCCAAAATTCATCAAGGGTGATTGCATCATCATAGGACAGATTCCGCCTATGCTTCTTGATGGTAATTCCCATCTTGCATTTTCCTTTCGTTCAGATTTTGCCGGGGTCTGAACGAAAGGGGCGGAGAGCGGCAGCGGGGCCTCTGGCCTGAAAAAACAAAAGCACCCGGATAGCGCAAGACTACTCGGGTGCAGGTGGAAACAATATGGATTTTTACAGCATAGTATAGTTCATCTCTCTGGCTGGAATATGCCCATGTAAAAACCAGACTTTTTTTGACTGGTAACTATCATGGGCAATCCTACCAGATGGGGAAAGCATAACGGCATCCTCCTGACTGCCGTTGAGCTTTCACTTGTCAAAGCAGGCATAGAAAAGCGGCGGCTTTAATCTCTTAAAACCGCTGCATGGAGCAAAATATAGGCATGGGAAATCTGTCTGTCCAGCAACGGTTTTTTTCTTTTCTGCCGCTGGGCAGATCATTCCAATTTCTATGATGGTTGCATTTTTCCTTATAGGGAACTCCGATAGCCAAAGGAATAAAGTAGCACTTACACAGTTTGTTCGAGGGGCCCTTTATGGTGTATTACGTGACCGCCCAATGTCTCAGTAATCGGTTTTCCAGGCGGCTCAATATTTCATTTGAGATCGTCCCGGCCTGTTCCGCAACATCACAGGCCGTAATCTCCCGTTCCCCGGATGCTCCGATAAACACAGCAGTATTTCCAGAAACAACGGATGGAATATCTGTTACATCCAGCAAGGTCTGATCCATGCAAATACGTCCCACAATCGGCGCTATACACCCTTGGACTAATGCGGCTCCAACGCCGTTGGATAAGCTGCGGGGTATTCCGTCTCCGTACCCAATGGCGGCGACCGCTATTTTTGTATTTCGCCTTGCTTGGAATTGATGTCCGTACCCAGCACCCTCTCCCTGTGCAATCTCTCTTATCAAGTTTATTCGGGCTTTCAGCGAGAGGACTGGCTTCAACACAACGCCGGATTTTTTCCATTCATCGTTTGTACTCAACTGCCCATAGAGCGCAATCCCGGCTCGTGCGTAGTCACCACCGATTTCAGAACAATGGAGCAGGCCGCTGCTGGCAAGAATGTGGACCTTGGGAATTTGACAGCCGATGTGTTTTAGTTGGCCTATCGCCTGATAAAAGGCTTTGCCTTGCGTCAGGGCGGCTTCTCTGTTTGACGGCAGGGTAAGATCATCTTCATACAAATGTGTGTACGCCCCTGTTACACAGAGAAATTGACAGGCAAATATCCGCTGAATTTTATCCAGATTTTCGCATCGTTCCCCCAGCCGGTGCATCCCGGTGTCCAATTTAATATGGACATGGATGATCTGGCCGCAGGCGTTCAACTCTAACGCATAGCGGTGGTCTAAAATTGTCTGTGTCAGATGATATTGAATAAGCAGTGGGACATATTGGGGATGCGTATATCCGAGTATCAGGATTTCCCCCGCAACTCCGCCTTGCCGCAGCTCTATCCCTTCAAAAACAGTGGCAACGCAAAAGGCATTTACGCCCAGGGCATTGAGTTCTCTGGCAATCAAAACAGCGCCATGTCCGTAGGCATTTGCTTTGACCGCAGGCATCAGCGCACAGTTTGGAGGCAGCAGAGCTTGAAGCTGTTCCACGTTATGCCGCAGAGCGGCCCGGTTCAATTCAATCCAGGCGCGGCCCTGATAAAACTCCGTCATGCTCCGGTCCCCCTGACAATAATTCTTGAAGGTTGAGACACAACGGTTGAATGGCTCGGCACATCCGTACAGACCACCGTCCCAGCTCCAATTTTTACAAAATCACCTATTGTAATGTCGCCAATAACAACCGCGCCAGCTCCAATCAAACAGTGATCTCCAATCTGCGGGGCTTTCCTGTCAACCGACCCAATGGTGACATTCTGATAAATCCAGCAATCAGCTCCAACATGGGCATAACGGGAAATATAGATGCCATGAAGTCCGTGAGGCAGGATAGGCTTGCTGTCAAACTTGGCTCCGTTTCCAATGTAGCCGCCATGCCGGTGGGCCATTCGATTCAAGAAGAAGGTCAACATATCCCGGACAATACGCACCGAACACTGTTTTCTCCACCAAAAGAATTTCCAGTACAGTCCAAGATTTTCGCCTCTCGACCAATGGATCAACGCCGCCTGTATCTTCATGCCAGATATTCCTCCAATGTCAGCCCCTTAAAAGTCATGATTTCCGAATGGGGCGTACCAACATAGCGGAAATGCCACGGTTCATGAGCGATGCCGGTAATATGCTCTTTCCCCGTTGGGTAGCGTTCAATAAAACCGAAAGCAGGGGCCAGTTCCCGAAACTTTTGGCAGATGCCCTCATAGGGAAAGACCGGACGGATGAAGTCAATGTCCGGCTGACGCAGCCCCAGGTCAATCGCCAGCCCCGTTTGATGTTCACTGTGTCCGGGCATAGCTACAAACTTCGCCGTAAACTCTGGGCCATTCTCCTGGAGCGATTCTTCATAAATTGTCAACTGTTCTTCCAGAGAACGCCATCCGCTCGCAGGGACAATAAACCGCCATCCGTCCAGTTGCTCCATGATAAGAGAGAGGGCGTGAGCTGCTTCCCGTTCCAGCAGGATGTTGGGATAGTCCTTATGAACAGGGATCAGGTCTTGTTCTGTGTCTTGCGAATATGCGTGTCTGCTATTGACCAAAATCAGGCTGTTCATTTGCTCACCGCCAATTCGATTACATTGGAAATGACCTGCTCAAAGGACATTCCAATCGCTTTCATCATGCTGGGATAGCGGCTGTGCGCGGTGAAGCCGGGGATTGTGTTGACCTCGTTAAAGACTACTCTGCCGCTGCTGTCCAAAAACATATCCACCCTCGCAAAGCCTTGACATCCAAGGGCTTTATAAATCCGTTGGGCGGTTTCCTTCATCTCCGCTGCCTTTATGGTCGGAATACGAGCCGGAACATGGATGGCAGAGGTTTTCAGCGTGTACTTCTCTGTGAAGTTAAAAAAGCCGTCCGCCAGTTCGATCTCGTCCAATTCTCCCACAGTCAGGGTGTCGTTTCCCAAAACAGCGCAACCGACTTCAAAGCCAGAAATCGCTTCTTCCAAAATGATGTGACTATCATATTCAAAGGCCAGTTTTATGGCAGTGGGTAACTCGTCCCGGCCTGTGACCTTTGTAATTCCGTAAGAGGAACCGGCCCGGAGAGGCTTCACAAACAAAGGATAGCCCAGCTTATCCGCACAAGCGAAAGCGTCCTCCGTGCTGTTTTCCTTTGTCAGCACGGTAGAGGAAGGTATTGTGACACCAGCAGCCTGGGCCAGCTTGTGGGCGCGGTCTTTGTCCATACACAGTGCCGAGGCCAGGACACCACAGCCCACCAGCGGAATGCCTGCCAGTTCAAAAAGCCCCTGCACCGTCCCATCCTCCCCGTTGCACCCATGCAGGACGGGAAAAGCGGCATCCAGGGTGATTTTCTCCACGACCCCATTCTTCAAGACCAAAAGTGCGCGGCTGTCCCGGTCAGGGGATACCAGCGCCGGGGTGCAATCGGCGGGGGTGTTCCAAGTGTCCAACCTGATTTTCTCTGCCTCGCTGGTGAAGTGATACCAATTTCCTGCGGAGGAAATTCCAATCAACACCGGGTTATACCTTGTCCGATCCATGTGCGTGACAACTGCATGGGCCGATTCCAGCGAAACACTGTATTCCGGGGAACAGCCGCCAAAGATGACCGCCACATTGAGTTTTTCCATAATAAGTTCCTTTCCGATATAAAAATCCGATGGCCCCTGGTATGATAATCATATCAAGGGCCATCGGCTTGTACTTTAATATTCTGTTGTGAGATTCCTAAGAAAATCCTAACACAGCATTGATGTTTTCCTAATTTGAAACGGGCAGAGATACCGTGAATACTGTGGAACTTTCATGGCTTTCTGCGATAATCGTTCCACCATGCAAGGTGATGATCTCCTTTGCAATAGCCAACCCAAGTCCGGCCCCGCCTGCGTCAGAGCTGCGGGCCTCGTCCATTCGGTAGAAACGCTCAAATATCATAGACAGCTTTTCCTCCGGAATGGTCGGCCCCTGATTTTCAAAGGAGATCACCATTTGCTTGTCCTGCTTTTCGGCGGAGATAATGATTTCAGAATTTGGAAAGCTATATGCCGCCGCGTTTTTCAAAATGTTATTGAATACACGGGCCAGCTTCATCGGATCACCGCAGACGCTTAAATCTTCATTGGCATGGAGAACGGCGGTATTTCCTTTTGCGGACAGGATGGGATAAAACTCGTCCACCATCTGTACCAGCATATAGTAGAGGTCAATCTGCTCTTTTTCCAATTTGATTTGCTGCAAATTATACCGGGTGATTTCAAAAAACTCGTTTACCAGCCGTTCCAGGCGGTTTGCCTTGTCCAGCGCGATATGAGTATATTTTGCTTTCTGCTCCGGCGGCATATCAGGCGCTTCGTCCAGCAGGCTTAAATAGCCAATGACGGAGGTCAAGGGCGTTTTCAAGTCGTGGGCCAGATAAGTCACCAAGTCATTCTTCTGCGCGGCCTCATTCCGAAGGACTTGTTCGCTGCGGAGCATGGCTGTTCTGATTTCTGCCATCTGCGCGGCGATTTCTGCGTACTCTTGCGGAAACATATCAGAACTTTCACTCTCTTGTTTCATATAGTCTCGGAGCATCTTGCCGATGTTGGTTACAGATTTTCGTTTTTCTGCTTTAGCATGAAAATATGACGCAAAAAAGCCAATGATAATTCCTATTGCAACAGTCCCAATTACGGCCCCAAGCACCAGACGCTTCACCTTCCACCACATTGGCTCGCGGATAATCGCTTCTTGTCCAGCCTCTGGAAGATAAGCGTTGCGTGTCTGCATGAAGTTCCACTCAAACCAGTCCACAAAGCTGCCGTTCCATACTTTATCAACAAGGAAATAAAGTACTACGCAAGCCGCAATACTGATTAAGATTAAGACAATCAGATAAGGAATTTTTCGTAATTTACGTTTCAATTTTATACCCCACTCCCCATATCGTTGTAATGTATTTAGGATTGTCTATGGTGTCACCCAGCTTTTCACGCAGATGCCGGATATGGACGGTGATCGTATTGTTGCTTTTGCTGTAATACTCGTCCTTCCAAATTTCGTGAAACAGTTCCTCGGAGCTGACAACCTTTCCCTTTCGTTCCAACAAAATGCGTAAAATAGAAAATTCGGTTGGTGTCAGGGGAAGCGGCTTCCCGTTTAAAAAGCAGGCATGAGTACCCGTATTCATTTCCAGGCCAGAGTGCAGGAGCAAATCGGATGCCTGTTCCTGACCAGAAGCCTGGGCGGGGTTATATCGTTTATACCGCCTGAGCTGGGCTTTTACTCTCGCTACCAATTCCAAAGGGCGAAAAGGCTTTGTGACATAATCATCCGCTCCCAGGGTCAGGCCGGTGATTTTGTCGGTTTCTGCGTCCTTGGCTGTCAGCATGATGATGGGATAAGTATGCCGCTCCCTGATCTTCTGGCAGAGGGCAAAGCCGTTCACCTCCGGCAGCATAATATCCAGAATGGCTAAATCAAGCTCAGTGGATTCAATGCAGGCAAGGGCATCCTTAGCCGAGTAAAACTTAAATACCTCGTAGTTCTCATTTTGAAGATATAATTCCACCAAATCGGAGATTTCCTGTTCATCATCAACCACTAAAATTTTGTCGGGCATTGGGCGGCCTCTTTTCTATAACCATAGTCAAAGACATTCTATCAAGCATTTTTTGAGTTCTTTGCTCTGGGGGCTGGTAGTTTATGAAGGGTTCATCAGGTAGTTTGCAATCATATTATACTGCTTCAATGTTTGCTCTGCAAGGATAGCACACAACTTAAAACAAATTCAATGCCGTTCGTTTCTTCTTATGATGCAAAAAGACCCGGCGGACTTTGATTGCCCGCCAAGTCTTTGTTTCGGTTTCTGCTGCCGAAAAATCTAATCCAGATTATGATTGCTTCTGGAGAGAACCGTCCTCAGCGTAGGCGTAGACCGTTTCGTAGGAACCAAGTACATCGTGTTCTTCCTCAATCAACTGCCGGTTTTGCAGATCGATTTCCAATGCACCGCTACCACACAAGGTAAATCCATATACAAAGCGGCCTGTCTCTTGATCCCACAGGAAATAGCTATATGGTACGTTGTGCGGATAAGAGCTAACTGCCAGCAGACCAAAATCCTCCGCACCATCAAAGTTCAGATCACGGACATCCGGCTCTCCGACTGCACTATTCTGATTCACATATAAACCATCCCAAGCATGATCCTCTACTGCCGGAACATCCTCTGGAAGAATGATCTGTATCAGTTCTTCCCCATCATAGACCAGGACTTGATCCACGGCAAAGTATTCCTCCTGGGGTTCAGTTGAATCTAAGGAAACGCTGATTTAATTCCCCGAAATGATAGAAGATGTGATAAAATAAGGAAAAGGGGGCGCGGGGTATGAAACAGGAAAGTTTTAGCGATATGGAATACCGGAGCCGGAAAAAGAAAACAAAACGGGAAGAATTTCTGGAAATCATGGACGAGATCATCCCATGGGAAGAATGGGTATCGCTGGTCGTCCCCCACTATCCAACTGGGAAACGCGGCCGTCCGCCGATTGAGATAGAAACCATGCTGCGGATGTATCTGCTGCAATGCTGGTTCAGCTTATCCGATGAAGGAGTAGAGGACGCAATTTATGACAGCTATGCCATGCGCAAATTTATGGGGATCAACTTTTTCGAGCAGGATGTCCCGGACGCCACGACCCTGCTGCACTTTCGGCATCTGTTGGAGGAGAAGGGCATCGGCAAGCTGTTTTTTGACGCAATCAACCGCTGCCTGGAAGGGGCTGGACGGATGATGCGGGGCGGCAGCATCGTAGACGCCACGCTGATCAGCGCACCCAGCTCTACAAAAAACGCGGAGAAAAAACGGGATCCGGAGATGCACTCGGTGAAGAAGGGAAACCAGTGGCATTTTGGTATGAAGTGCCACACCGGCGTGGATGCCGGGAGCGGCTTGTCCACACAGTGGAGGCCACCGCCGCCAATGTCCACGATGTCACTGTAGCGGCAAGGCTTCTGCGGGAAGATGATAAGGCGGTCTACGGGGACAGCGCCTACCTTGGGATAAAGAAACGGGAAGAAATCAAAAGCAATCCGCAGCTTTCTGCCATTGAATACCGCATCAACCGCAGGCCGGGCCGGTTCCCCAGGGTTTCAGACAATGCCATTGACTGGGAGCGGTATATTGAAAACCGAAAATCTGCCATACGGGGGTGCGGACATTTACTTGGACCTAAAAGCCTAAGCAATGCCATCTCAAATCAAAGGAAATCTTTGAACTTGCCCGCTTCCACGTCAATTTTCAACGTAGGAACAAACGCGTCATTTTCCACAATGGAAATGCTGGCAGTCGTATCGATGTAATGACCTGAAGTTGTTTCATAAATCTCAATTTCAATCTCATCATCGTTCTGATACAACATAAGCAGATCGATCAAATCTCCAGCTTTCATACTCTACCTCCATAATTATTATGCAGCCAGTCCAAGGCTTCTCCTGTATTCCAATGGACTCATCCAGCCAAGTGACTCTTTGATGCGGCATTCATTGTACCAGCGGATGTAGCCATCCAAAAGTCCAATAAATTCCTCTATGGAAACGTCTTTCCACCGCTTGCCGTAGAAGAATTCGTTTTTAAGTCGGCCAAAGAATCCTTCGCAGGCCGAATT
>CAJTCG010000041.1:18897-20992 GCA_910574635.1 Oscillospiraceae bacterium
TAGCGGCAAGGCTTCTGCGGGAAGATGATAAGGCGGTCTACGGGGACAGCGCCTACCTTGGGATAGAGAAACGGGAAGAAATCAAAAGCAATCCGCAGCTTTCTGCCATTGAATACCGCATCAACCGCAGGCCGGGCCGGTTCCCCAGGGTTTCAGACAATGCCATTGACTGGGAGCGGTATATTGAAAACCGAAAATCTGCCGTACGCTGCAAGGTGGAGCATCCCTACAGGATTGTGAAGAACATTTTCGGTTTTCGGAAGACCGTTTACCGGGGTCTGAGAAAAAATCTTAACCGATTACACGTTCTCTTTGCCAGCGCAAATCTGTACATGCTTGCCAGGGCGGGCGGTTCCCTATGCCCCGCCTAATGTTTTTGCGCCCTTCGACCGGGCTGGGACTGGAAAAGCGAGGAACTCATCCCCCAATATGGTCCTTTATTGGACGTTTTTATTACCTTTGTCTGTTTGCCTGGCTTTTACCTGCTTTAATCAGTGCTTCCCTAAATGCCAGCAGACCAAAAAGGACCCCATTCCCGCCCTGGGCCACAACTGGCAGGTCAAGCAGACTGTCACCACCCAGTACGACGAAGAAGGGAACCTTGTCCAGCAGGGCTATACCATCTTTGAATGCTCCACCTGTCACGAACAGTACAAATCCCCCGACGGCACCATTCCCCCCGGCGGCGGCTCCGGCACGGACCCCGGCGGCGAGGACAAAGAAACCCTCTGGGACAAGCTGGGCAATCTCGTCGGCGCAATCGGCAGCGGCGTAATTGGCCTCATTGAGGCCGCTTTAGGCAAGATCCTGGACGCTCTCATCGCCCTGGTGGAAGGTATGATGGAGCGGTTGAAAACAGTTGTCGAGGCCGTCCTCTCCATCTTCGACGAGCTCCCGAAGCTCTTTGGCGGTTTCCTGGATTTCCTTGTGGCCCTGTTCCCCTTCCTCCCGCCGGAGCTTATGACCATCCTCACCTTCGGCATCCTGGCCGTGGTCTTCATCGGCATCATAAAGGCGGTGAGAAGGTAATGGAGGATTTCGCCGCCCTGCTGTCCGTGACATACCGGATTTTCGCCCTGGAGTTTACCCTCTACGGCTTCACGTTCTCCCTTTGGCAGGTCTTTGCATTCAGCGCCGTTGCCGTTATCGTCGGCAAATTTTTAGCGGAGGTGTTTTTTGGTGACTGATGATATCTTTGAAACACTGGAGGACTTAAACGAGGGCTTTACCTCTTTGGACCCGGAGCCAGCACCCGCCCCCGAACCGGAGCCGGCCCCCGCTCTGCCGCCTGAACCGGAACCGGAGGCCCCCGCCGCCCCGGTGGAGGTTATCACGGTTGACGATCTCCTGGACCGCATCACCAGCGGAGACCAGAGCGGGGAGGGAACAGGAGACGGAGAAGAGGAAACCCCGCCCCAGGAAGAAGAGGAAACGCCTCTCCCCGGTGATAGCGGTGAGGCCCCGCCGGCCGGGGAGGCCCTGGAAGGGCCTATTGAAGTTGTCGGCATGGAGACGGTTCTCAAACGCCTGGAAACCCTCCAGGGCGTGGCGGACCATCCCATGATGGAACCCCCCTTTGAGGACTACACCGTCACGGAGGGGCTGCTCCTGCTCCTTCTGCTGTCTGTTTTCCTCTCCGTCTGCGCTAAGCTCTTGAAAGGAGGCTTCGCATGGCTCCGGTAATTGCTGAATTTTTTGGAATCATAGGAATCAGCTCCTACGCCCCGCAAACCTTGGGAGAGCTGATTCCTTACCTGCTGACGGTCTTTGTCGGCGTGGCCCTGGTCTCCGGCGTGTTCCGGGTTATAGGGCGCATTGTGGAGCTGCTCATGGATTTCAGAAGATGGTAACACAATCCCCCGCGGCTGCGGCGCGATCCTGGAGCAATTTTGTGTTACAAAGGAGGCCCTATGATTCTAAGGAAGCACTGATTAAAGCAGGTAAAAGCCAGGCAAACAAACGAAGGCAGTGGAAACGACCAATAAAGGACCATATTCGGGGATAAATTCCTCATTTTTCCAGTCCCAGCCCGGTCGAAGGACGCAAAAACCTTAGGCGGGGCATAGGGAACCGCCCGCCCTGGCAAGCATGTACA
>CAJTCG010000042.1 GCA_910574635.1 Oscillospiraceae bacterium
ATCCCAAGGTTTGTATGCGCACAGCACTGCCCCTACCCCTCAGGGCTGTTTAACCATGCGCCGCAGATGTGGCGATTCGCCACAGGCAGTGGATTTGGGCAAACGTCCACCGGTGCCTATATATTCTTGGGTAACGTAGTGCCTTTGGCACCGTAATGCGCAAAGCACTCAGGGTAGTCAATTAGGGCTTTTGCAACCCCCCGCCTTTAGGCGTGGGGTTACTGACTGTGTTTCTTTCGCAGGAAAGAAAGCGGAGACTTGCTTTCCTGAGCCCTCATGATTTGCTGTTGGGTGTAGACATTGGGTTCAACAACGAAGGTGATACAGTTGGTTTCGATGGTGGGGTTGAAGGGGAAATCAAGCATAGGGCACGCCCTCCTTGTAAATTCGGTTGGTGGTTATGTACTGGAATACGAGGAATCCCTGGCCGGTTACCGCCCGGCAGATGACGCCGTGGTCCTTCTCGATGGTCGAGCAGAAGTTGTCCAAAATCTCCTGGCAGCTCTTCTGCCCTTTGCATGTGGCGAGCATGGCAGAGAGGAATCCCATAGAGTCATCAAGCTCCTGGACGATTTGGTCGCGCTGTTCCTGACTCTTAGCCTCTACGAAAATGCCACCGATGCTCTGGTAGCCGCCGTTGGGGAACCGCAACAGAATGCCCTTGGCAATTGGATAGGAATTGGGCATGTGAAATACCTCCTTTGGAATAATGGGGTATTCTATGCGGACTCTGCTGATTTGATTACAGAAAAGGCCAGCACCCGAAGGTACTGGCCAATTGCTTAGGCATTCTGCTTTTTCATCGCCGCCGCAAACACCATCCGGTTGAGACCCAGGGACTTGCCAAGGATGTCGAAGTAGTCGGATTCGTAGTGGGTAGGTTCCGTGAATCCGGCAGCCCGGGCATCCTCGCGAGCGGGGAAGACCTCGGATACCATGACGCTCAGAAACCGCGGCGTGTGAACAAAGGCGCCCTTGATTGGCAGTTCCCCGGCAACAGCCTTGAGGACCTGCTGATAGCTCATGGGGTAACCGTTATAGCCACCGGAGAGGCAGTAGACGGTGTCGACGCCTTGCACTAGGTTGTTCCTGTCGAAAACGTCGGCAATGTCCGTGGCCTTGCGGCACTTCTCCCAGCCGCGGCACCCGTTCTTTTCCCAGCAAATGAAAAACATTGTAAAATCCTCCTTAATCAAAAACTATTCGCCACAAAGTTTTAGGGGTTATCGAAGTAGTCATCCCAGAACACATCTCTCCGCCGTCTCTTGGCTTCCAAATCCTTGTTGTCACGAGCATTTAACCAGGCCAACCGGAGAAACCCAACCAGGGCAATGACAGAAGTTCCAAACGCGGCTATCCAAAGCGCAAACAAAGATTCCTGCATGCGTTACCTCCTTTGTGAGATTTGAGGAGATGATATGTTTTTGGGGAAGAAGTTATTCCGTGGATAATAGGCGATGAATCGCTCGCATATAATAAAGCATGCGGATTGGGAGGTTCTGGCTGGTCTGCCAGTATGGCCAAAAGCCTAGCGCCGAGTGCGTAATAGACGGTGCGGCCGGCAACAATCTTCATGCAGATTCGGCTGCCCAGCAGGGCGGCCTGTTCTGCTTGCACACGGCAAAACCACTAGGCCCTAAGACCTGGCGGTTTTGTTCTTGGGTCAGACGGCCTGCCACGTCCCGTCTTTGATGATAACGCAGAAACTGTCGGGATTAGACTTGGACCGGACAACAATGTAGGGCGGAGAGTCGTCTTCGAAGACGATAAAGACCTCAAATCCCTCGAATTCGCTGGGTAACCTGCCCATATTATCCATGGTAATGGGAAATGCCTGCTGCCACTCATTGTCATCATCGAACATCGGCCGAGTCTCATCGTAGATGAGTCCGTAGAACCGAGAGTGGGTCGGCGGGGTGTTGTGTACGGGCCATCCCTGGGTAAGCTGGGCGCGGGACATACAGCCGTGTTTCGAACTCTCCGCAAGCTGATTTAGGGCAGAAATGAAACGAACGGTATCGAAATTGATGCTGACCATCTGGGCTTCCTCCTTCTGCGGTGGATATACACCGTATTCTGCTGTATAGTATGCAAAGAAGGAGGGTTTGATTATGGTAGGAAAAGAGGTTGTAGTTTTTTCAGAAGCCGCATATAATAGAGAAAACATCAAGTATTTGTCATGACCCCCATGCCTAAAGGCTGGGGTATTACAACGCATTCGATAAGAAGGGAGAAACAATATGGATGCTTTGATTTTACGCCTCCAGTCTCTTGGGTTTGAACACAAGGAGTACCCGGATGGCTGGTACTGGGTTCTCTATCCGGACGCTGAGGAAGAGAAGGTTAAGCTGGCTAAGGCCCTTGGTTTTGAGGATGAATGTTGGGATGGTCCTCCTGACACGGTCTTCATTCAAATGAACGAGGCTGGTACAGACTGGCAATACTGCTTCGACGCCGAGTATGGCCCCCTGGAGGAGCATGAGGCTTTGGATGTTCTGGATGCATTAGGGGAGGGGACGTCATGAACAAGCCGCTGTATCGCTTGACCCGCGACTACGCGGGCGTTCAGGTAAAGCGAGGGAACAGCAAGAAGGTATATGTGCTGGACGATGAGGCGGAGGAACCCCTCGTTCTAGTTAAGGCGAACACCCTGCTGGTGGAATTGGATGAGGAGAAGGTCTTGACTCCCGGCAAGGAGACCGTCAAGCCCATGGGAAGGTTTTATGCCACCGCAGAAACCATCGACCCATATCATCTGGTTCTGGATGTGTTGGATTTTGATGCGGTTTCATACGTTGGAACTCACTAGGAGCGGCCATCAGGCCGCTTCTTTTTGCAGTATCGAGCCTAAAGCCGCCCACATCCGACCGCCGCCACATTCTTCTTTTGTCAATCCTCAAGAATCCAAATCGCAAGTTCTGCATAGGATACCCCCAAACATCTGAAAGGGGATAGCACATATGGGAAACACTATCAACAAGGAAGCGGAGTTCAAGTGGCTGTGCGGCTACGTGGAGCAGTCCTGCTTCGATGAGGAGCTTTGTCGCGACCGCCTGCGGATGCTTTGGACAACCTACTGCCTGCACCACAACACCGACGTGGACACTCTCGTCTATGAGATGGAGTTGCTTGACGTCTGGGGCCTGTTGGAGAAGACCGGCGATGGCACCTCCGAGTGGGGTGACTACGAGGAGTTCAGCAGGTTCATGAGCAAGTATCTGCACTGAGGAGGGGGTTGTATGAAAACAACAGCCAGAAAGCTGAGCCAGCCGGATGAACTCAAATTCATCGGGGACTTTATCCGGCAAAACAAACCAGATGGTGATTTTTGGAACCAGCTGCGTACGCTTTGGACGGCGTACTGTCTGCACCAGTCTGCCCCTGTCGGCTCCGGCGTGTATGGGCATGGGTTCGGGTACTTGTGGGATACCCTGCAGGAAACCGACTCCGCATGGGCCAGCCGCGAGAATTTCGAGGAGTTTCTGTCCGCTTATCTCTGCTGAAAGCAAGAGCCGCCAAGCCCCGAAAGGGACCTGGCGGTTTTCTTTTTCTCAGCGCAGCATGTACAGTTTGGTTACAAAGGCGCACGCTGAATAAATGTTGTCTAGCACGACCTTCCGGCCATGGCAGATGAGCGCATGGTTGCAGGACCGGTCGTCCGTCAGAATGGGGAATGCCCAATACTCGCGGAAGGCGCCATCGTTAGCTGCCCAAGGATATGCCCGCGGGTTATCTCTGAGGCGAGCCAGCACGTCTGCGAGGCACTTTTCCTCCGTGCCGGGCTTCCGCATCGTGCGGAACTCGGCAATGATTTTGCCATCCATGTCACAGATGAGGTAGTCATCCGCCTGAGGCGCGGATGCCACGAGCAGCTTCAGCAGCTTGTCAAAGAAGGTGTCGTCCTCTTCTTTGCGCTTGCTGCGGGCAAGGGATTTAGCGACGGGATGGATTTTGCTGACATAGATGGAGTCTCCGCCGCACCGCTCCTCGGCGTAGTATCCGGCCTTCCTAGCCCAGCGCATGATATCGTCCATGTTTTGGCGGTCGCTATGCTCCACATCCAGGCAGGTGGCGGTTACGCCTTTCTCCTGGAATGTATCCGTGATGACTTTGTCGAACTCTTCCTTTGTCCAGTTGCAACTGGGACTCCAATTCTCCATATTTTGTTCTCCTTTCTTATTTCGCCGGGTTCACCGGCGTATCCACCAACGGCTCATAGTCCGAACACGGATACGGGTCTTCCGCCCGCTCTGTGATGCTTCCATACGGGCAGGTGAGGACCCGACCTTCTGCGAGATGAGCCAGGCAAAGGACATCCCCGCCGTTGCCCATACCATGGAATTCGCACCAAAGCTTCATCGAGACACCTCCTTAACCCATTCGGAAGTGGGGAATCCGTTCTCTGTAAGCCACTCGGCCACGCGATGCCGGTGGCAGAAGTCGCCAGGCTTCTCATAGCATACCAGCGCCATGTCCTTGCCGCCGGAAAGCTCCACCAGCCGTCGCACAATGTCTGCTGCATCAAGCGGCCCCAGTACCTCCGCATCGAAATGCTTCAGATAGAATGCGTTGTCGTGATTCTTCTTCCACTCTTGAAAGAACCACCATTTCGGGGCCAGCACTTTGAATTGAGCCCCATGGTACCAGTCCGGAACCCTGCCGCAGATGCTGATGGGCACGATGGAGTCCGGGAGCTGGCCAATTTTCGCGAAATAGGTCGTGCAGATTTTGGGGATATGTTCTCCTTGCATATTTCACCGTCCTTAGAGATTTTGATTTTCCTTTTTGTTGGTTGGCCTATGGTATGCGAAAGGGAGGTAGGTGATTCCGAAAAAGAAAGCCGGCCCCCGCAGCGGGACCGGCACCTTTGTATCTAGGACTGTCTATTTGTATGGGTGTCCGCAACCGGATACTCAGGGTTGCCGGCCCGAACGCATACCGAAGGGCCCTCCGCCCTCTTGATGGGGACAGTTGAGCGAGGCCGGCCATGCCGCACACCTTGGAGGCGGATGCCGGGCAAGCTCTTTTTCATCGCTCCTCTCACAATTTGCGCTCCTTTCCTGAAGTGTTTCACTATTTTCCCTATGGTATGCGGACAGCGAAAGGGATATTCCAGAGGCAGGAAAAGCCGGCCCCGCAATGGGACCGGCTCTGTATATGAGCTGTGACTCTACTGTTTCTGGGCGCGCCCCAGCCAGATGAAGGCCAGGGAGGCAGCCACAGGCACCAGAAGCGCCTTTACGGCCCGGGATAATCCCGGTTTGTTGGCCGAATGGGCCCTTTCCGCTGTTTTCCCGGGCTGTTTCATCGCACCGCCGGACTTGGTCTCCTTGCTGAATACGGGCCATAAAGCCTCGTTGTCGAAGTCGTAACAAGCGCGGGCATAAGCCTCATCAATCGGATACACGCCCGCCACAGGAAGGCCGATGGCCTCGGAGTCCTTTTTCAGAAACTCCCGGGCCTCCTCAAGGGTTGGTTCATCGGTTCCGCGGATACAAATCCATTCCGCAGTGCGGTCATTGCCATCCGAAAACTCGATTTCGAAATACTGAATCTTAGGCATCCTTGAGCGCCTCCTCCTTGCTGATTTGCTCGAATTTGACGACTTCCACCCAGGGGTTCGCGTCCCATCCAAAAAACTTCCGGGACTCCTTGGAGCGGATGCTTTCATCCCAGACGCGCTGCATGGCCTCTTTCGGAGTCCTCGGACACTCGTTCCAGGGACAGGCGGGGTAATCGCCTTCCCTGTCGGCGGGGAAGTACTTATACAGCTTCCCGTCCTTGGTCCAGGCGCAGATGCCCTCGTCCGCGCACTCCTCATCCGTGATGTCCTGCAAGTGCTGGATTCGGATACCGGTGACGCGAAGGAAGAGGCGTGCCGCCTCCATGGGCATGAGAACCGGGCTGTTCCAGTGGCCGGAGCCAACCTCCCACTTCTGAATGAAAGCATCGAGGTCATCCCGCCAGCAGCTTTGGGACTTCCTGCCCGGGAACTGGATGATGGTGTTGGGCCCACCGGATTTGAACTCGATTCTGGCGTCCGCCTCGAAGCGATGGGCAGCGCCAACCCGCCAGGTTTCCTTAACATACAGGGTGTCTCCCAGCTGGTAGGCCATTTTCTCGGCGCAAACCTGATTCCTGCCCGTGTTGAAACGGAAGAAGTCGTTTTCGATGTTGAGGAAGATGGCAGAAGCCGGGGCGAGCAGAGGTTTCCGGATGGAAACCTTGCTGCCCTGTCGGAGAGCGATGGACTCCCAGTCCTTGAAAGAAATTGCTTTCATTCCTCGTCCTCCTTACCATCGGGAGCCTCAAACCCAAGCCCGCATGCTGCCCAGCTGTGGTAGCCAAAGAGGAAGTCGACGCAGGCATCCGGCTCACCGCCGAAGTCGTAGTCCACAGGCCCCTCCATATCCCGAATTTTCGGGGCAATGTCACGAAGCTCCTGGGAGAGAGCCTCTTCGGGAACGAGAATGACATTGGCTCCATCATGGATGTATTTGTCCAGGACCTCCCAATCCTCTTTGGGAACGATTTTCAGATATGCCATAGTTTTGTTTCTCCTTTCTCAAGCCGCTTTAGCCAGGCATTTTGTAGCCCAGCGGATTTCATCGTCTTCGGGGGCCAGGCTGTCGAGGCAGTGGCCCCGGCAGTTCAACCAGGGATGGTTAAAGCCGCAGCGGACGGCCTCGTCTGTAGTAATGACGCTGACACAGACAACAGGTGCGCCGTCTATGAAACCAGTTTTTGCCAGGTATTCGTCCACGTCCTCAGTCACGCTGATGGAATCCATCATCAGCCAGAGCATTTCCCGTTTAACGGGGCGTGTGGGTTTTGTCAGCCACAACTCCCCGGTGAGGGCCGCATCAGGGACCTCCTTGGGAGTGGGTTTATGGACTTCGGACAAGGGCACCTGGTACGTCTGAATGATGATGGGGTATGCCTCTTCGCCTCCCGCCGGAATCGTCGCAAAATGCTGCATGGTCGGGACATTTTCGCAACAGCGCCTGAAGCGGTGCAGGCCGCAGCTGCTGATGCAGTTTTCGAGGCTCTCCGCCACGCAGATTCTTGGAGTCGTTTCGTCTTCCCCGAGCATCGTGTGATTAGCGACCCAGGGAGTGACGGGCTCCAGGTGTTGGAGAGATTCCAACGCGGCAAACACGTCGAGGTAGCTGCACTCGACCCCAGCTTCTACGTGGTAAAGGGTAACGCACTCGTTGCCGGACAGCATTGGTTAATCCTCCTTTCCCATGTTGCAGAAGAAGTCTTCGGGACCAAACGCAATGCCGGCGTACTTCTCGAAGATAACCTCATCAGGGATGTCTACGCTGTCGGCCAGCTCCCCCCAGGAAGGGTTCTTGACGGTCTCGGCGACGTAGGACTGCTTGAGCTCGTTAAGTTCCTCACGGGTAAGCTCCTGAACGGTACGATAGGTCCCCTTCTCGACCGTCTCATCGACGAACTCGATGGGTATATCAGGCATCCGGGCCAGTTCAGCGAAAACATTGTCTGCCGCTGTTCTACTGAACAGCCAGCCTCCATCCTGGTTATAGACATCGTAGATTCCGCTTTTTCTCAAAATAATCCTCATGATATGTAGCCTCCTCAAACTTGATTGGGGTATCCTATGCAATTTTGGGGAATTGGATTCAGGGTTGATAAAAGAAGAACGGCGGGGCCTGATGACTGTGGGGCACTTGAGGCCCGATACTGCAAGAGAAAAGCCCCAGCACTTTGCGAGCTAGGGCTTTTCTGGCGGGGTCAGCTGTTTACTTTTCCCGCTTTGAAGTTGTAAACAGGCCGGATAACCTCCAGAACCTCCGCCGTGGGCTGGATATTCTCCAGTATGGTGGCGGCGTCCTTGTAGGCCATGGGGCTCTCATCCAGAGTGCCGAGAGAGACAGAAGTTGTGAAAATCCCCTTCATAGCCTCCTGGTACTCCTCCAGAGAGAAATTCTCCTTTGCAGCACTGCGGCTGTAAAGGCGGCCGGCGCCATGAGGAGCGGAGAAGTTCCAATCGGGATTTCCCTTGCCGCGGCAGATGAGGGCGCCATCCCGCATGTTGAGGGGGACGATAAACTTTTCGTATGCCTTGGCGCTGACGGCTCCTTTCCGCAGGATGCCGGACTCCGTGTCCACGTAGTTGTGAATGGTGGTGAACCGGTCCACCTGGTGGAGCCCAAGCCCTTTGATGATTTCATTGACGATGATTTGTCGGTTCTTTGCCGCATAGTCCTGAACAATCTCCATGTCATGGAGATAGGCCTCCAGCAGGTAGCCGGTGAGGTAGGCCAGGTCCTTCTGGATGCAAGGGGCAGGGGTGTCCCAGCGTTCCTTCAATAGCTTTGGAATTTCTTTGCTGCGGCCAGACGTCTTCAACTCAGCTACATAGGCGTCAATGCTCCGCGGGTCCACGCCCCGCATCTGGTCGTAGGCCGCCTTCTGGTAGTGCTCTGCTACCTTTCTTCCGACCGCCCGGCTGCCGGAGTGAATGACCAGGCACAGGCGGCCATCATCAAACCGGTCCACCTCGATGAAGTGGTTGCCGCCGCCCAGTGTGCCGAGATACAGACCGGCTACAGATTCGGAAATCTCTCGATACTCCATCTCGGCGAGGTGGGTAGTGGAAATCAGCGGATGGGTTTTCTCCCGCTTGGCAAACCCGGCGGGGATGTTGCTGCGGATGAAAGCATCCAATGCCGGCAAATCAATTTCTTTCTCCTCCAGGATGACAACTTCCATCCCGCAGCCGATGTCGACGCCGACCAGATTGGGGCAGACCTTGTCTTTGATGGTCATGGTGGTACCGATAACGCACCCAGCTCCAGCATGGGTGTCGGGCATCATGCAGATGCGGCTGTCGGCGGCAAATTCCTGATTCAGCAGCCAGATAATTTGAGAAATTCCTTTGTCGTCCACCATATCTGTATAGACGGTGGCTGAGTTGTATTTCCCGTTCAGAACGAACATTTTGTATCCCTCCCTGTTTTGATTTGCGCTATTCTATGCGGACTGCGGGAAAGAGATTCAGCATTGACCAGAGCGTGGATATCCGTTATACTAAAGAGGAGAAAGGGGCGGTGAATCATAACCACTAGAGTTTGTGAAATCTGCGGGGATGAATTCTTCCCCATGAGCGGAAACCAGAAGTATTGTGCTGAGTGCGGCCGGGACCCGGAAAAAGCCCGTCGGAGGTATGCTGCAGCCGTGGCGGCTAACAAGCGGCACGCCGGGGAGGCGGACAAACCGGTTGAGAAAGTTTGCAAAAACTGCGGGAAAACGTTCCTCACCGTCTACAGGGGCAAGGACTTTTGTACAAGTAGCTGCGGGGAAGCATACCGGATTAACCACGCTGAGTGCCCCATTTGCCACACCCGCCTCATTGAAAAAGGCATTACCACTGGGAAGGGGTATTGCTCGGAGGCCTGCCGGGAGGAGGCCCGATTGCAGAGGGCCATCCAGGACGGGGACTATATTGCGTGCGAACAGTGCGGGAAAAAGTTCATCCGCAAGAACTTTGCGAACCGCTTTTGCAGCAAAGAATGTTATGAGGCATACCGGGAGGCAGCCAAAGTGCCGGCAAAGGAACCCGGGAAGAAGCCTGGACTTGCGAAAAAAGTGTGTCCTGTCTGCAAGAAGGAGTTTACGGTTTCACCCCTTCAGATGAGCAAACGGTACTGCTCTGTGGAGTGTCGGAACAGGGCACTGTCCGCCCCTAAACCGGCGGCCGCAAAGCCAGGGACGCATCTCTGCACAACCTGCCGGGTTTCCCAGAAGGCCTGCGAGCGCTTTAGCAGCGGCTTCAAGAAGCTGCCGGAGGGAGCGGAATTGCGGAAGGTAAATGGGCAGGACGTGGTTGTGGCCTGTCCCAAGTACAGATAGCGGAGATTTGCCATGGTTGAATATATTGAGGCGTTTTTGGCACCTTTTCAAGAAGACCCCTACAAAATAGAATGTGAAGGCGGTAACTTACATCGCATCACAAATACAGTGACCGGTTTCTCAGAGGTAGTCAGAGGCAAACGCGGCGATGTGTTTATGAGGGAATGCACCCTCGATGATGAGGGTGACTTTTATGTGTGGAGGAGAATTACTCCCACTAGGCTCAAAAATATGCTGGGGAGAACCGAAAGGGAGGAAGAAGGACTTGAACAATAGGATTGCGGGAGTCAAATTCACCGACGATAAACATCAGGAATTTTACATTGCGATGATGGCAAGGGTCAAGAGGAACGACTGCTACCACCGTGCATTCTTCTATGTCATCGGGCTGACAGACGACACCCGACGGCATATTAAGGACCTGTTTGATTTTGAGGAGGATGGAATCAAACCGGAGGGTCTGGAAAAGGGCTGGCAAACCAGCGGAAGCAGTCGCATTTGCCGGATGGCCTTCAACCTCTGGGGCGGCTATGTGGAAGGGGGCGCGGAGGCCGAGACTACGCCGGATAACCTGTTCGCTTGCTCATTTGCCCCATACTTTGTGGAAGGACTAAAGTTACGGTTCCCGGAGAACTTTGCTAGAGGCGCCGTCCATGCTGAATAAAGCACGAAAGTGGGAGTTGGAGGACATTTTCTTCCACGAAGACGAAGACCCCGAGAACCTGACTCTGGAGGAACAGGAGTATTGGAGCAAACTCTTGGCACAGCGGGGGAGGTTTTGTTTGTAATCTCTCAAGAAACTGATTTTCTGGAAACCGCATATCATTCTCCAATTCTGCTTAGGAGAATTTGCACCCCGGAAAGGAGATTTTTCATGATTTCATGGAGAGGCTTACATATTTTGTTCTCATGGAGCGGATGAGCAGGATGGATGGTTCGCCCCCTCGGCGTGTCTGTGTGGAACCAGGCCGGAGAGCTGAATACGGTTTTTGTCTGTCAAGGAGACAACAAGGCGGCTCTGGAGATTCCGACGGAGCTGTTCCAGCACCTTCGGGACCTGGAAGCCGTCTATAACGCCACTATTCAGTGGGACTACGAATCCTTTGCCGTCTGGGCCGAATCTCCCCATCTGTCGGCCCTCGCCTAACAAAACACCTCCCCCGCCGCATGGCAGGGGAGGCATTGTTTTGCTTAGCCGTTGATGGCCTCTTTGAGAGGCTTGCCGGGCTTGAAAGCGGGGGCCTTGGATGCCGCAATTTCAACGGCCTCTTTGGTCCTGGGATTGCGTCCGATGCGTGCGGCCCGCCGCTTGACCTCGAAAACGCCGAAGCCAACGAAGGACACGGGCTCGCCCTTCTGGAGGGTTTCCTGGATGATATCGAGGGTGGCCTCCAGGGCGGCGGTGGAATCCTTGATGGTAAGGCCGGTCTTCTCGGCCAGAGCGCGTGTAAATTCGCCTTTGTTCATGTTTATTTTCTCCTTTTTGTTTCCCATGTGTGGGTTATTTCCCCTGGCTCCAAGGAGCCGCTGGATGACCTATTATATGCAGAAGTGAAAAATCCCATAACAGGGGTCTATGAATTGTACCATGTGTCTGATGAAAATAACAATAGCATTTTTCACAAAAAGCAGAGACGGCCGTAGCTGGCCGTCTCTTTTGTTGTTCTTATGCTTAGAGCTTGACTGTGACGATGCCGGACTTGATGAGCCCATTAGAGGAAGTTTCATATTTCTTAATATTATATGCGCCTCAGAAAGAAGCGATTACGGACCTCAATTTTCTATGAGTGTTCTTTCAGATGAGCATAGTGGGTGCTCTTCTCACGGATACAAGTAACCGAGAATCCCCGCGCCCGACTCTTGAAGTATGCGAGGTTCGGGAGCAATTCCCCGTGGGCAACCTCCAAATCTTCCTGGGAGCTCTCCAGAATGCGATACAATTCCGGGTACTCCTTGATGCACACCCGTACCTTCTCTTTGCCCAAATCAGAAGTCACGTAGACGGGGAAAACCTCCTCCAGATGCCGTAATTAGGCCTGGAGGTATGCCATGGAGGCGGTTCTTCCCCTGGGCAATTTGGGAAAAAGATTTGCCATCAGTGCGTTTGTTGAAATTCTACAGCAGCACATATTCATCTCTCCTTCTTCACGGCAGCAGCAAACCGCTTTGCCTGGTACTCTGTCAGGTCCCGCACGCCCTTTTCCAGCTTCCACTCACTTAGCCGCAGGGGCCAATCAGGGTCTTTGCAGATGCTTGTGTCGATGGCGTCCAGCAGTTCCTTCTCCTGGGCCTCCCGCTTCCGGATAAAGTCCAGAGCGGTTTTCAGATAGCGGATAGCGTAGGTGTAGTCGACCGGATGGTTCCGAACGGACCAGCCGCCCAGGGACTTGTTGGTGATGACCCACTCCAGCCACACGCTGTTCATATAGGTAAGATTGATGAACTCGTAGTCATACACCTCAAAGTTGGCCCGGGCAGGCGCTTTACCCCAATATCCACTCTCTGACTTTGCGACGGAGACGTAGATATGGCGAGTGCGCTCCTCATATTCCTCCAGAATCTTGGTATCGGGGGACAGATTGCTGCGCTTTTTCGGGACTGTGCTGACATGCCCTTGTCCATACTCATACCGCAGCATGGTGACCGGCTCATCAAATTCAATGAGGTTAATCGGGTAGATGGTGCAGTCGGAAACGCGACAGTCATGAGTGCGGTTTTTTTCGCCGCGACCACGGGGATTTTCCCATGCGCCCGTGTAGTGCCGCCCGTAGGGGCACTCCGGAATGAGGCTTTGCACGGTCAGGACCATGTCGCCCATGGAAATCCTCTCATTGCAACGGTCCACAATGCTGTTGAAGGAGTCAAAGCGGTTATCTGCCAGCCATTTGTCGGCAATAGAGTACACGACATATTCAGACTGCTTATTCAGCTTGACACCCTCCGGCAGGGGAAGGATAGAGGAGTTGTCGATGACCCCTTGCAGGATGTTGTAGATGAAGGAGCGGGAAATCAGCCCATCCAAAATCCGCATTTTCTCTGCTTTCTGCTCCTTCTCCCAGCGTTCCCTGTCCAAATCACTTGTGAACTCCGGCGCCGCGGAGGTGTCCTCGATGACCTGGCTGATGATAAGGTCGTCACTGATATGAACGCGGTCCTCATCCGTCCAGCCAAGATACAGATTTTCGCCATTCCGGATGATGATGCCAACAGTTTTGCCGTGGAAATACTCATAGTCCTTCATGATGTTGGAGTAGGGAAGACGGTCGTCCAGTCCCTGCTGCTTGCCCGTTTTACTGAGGCGAACGAGAACCACACAGCGCTCGTTAGGAGCAAAGGTATCCAGGGCGGCGGGGGAATGCTTGAGGAAATCCTCGAACAGGTCCAGTTTATCCCACTGGATTTCATAGAGGGAAGCCAGACGGCCCAAGTCCTCATCCAGAAAGCGTAGCTTCTGGTGAATAACAATGGGCTCATTGTCAGGAGCGTTTTTGCCCTCCCTGATTTTTGTGAATTTGACGACCTCGCCGGCGTAGCAGCGGATGCCATAGATTTGGGAGTCCAGAAGATAAATCTGGCCCTCCATCTGCTCTCTGACGCGCTCCATCTCCGCCTTTTTGACTTCCAAATCAGCCAGCATTTCCTGCTGTGCGGCCTCCAGTTTTGCCCGCATCTGTTCCAGCTGTTCTTTCATTTCAGCCAACGCACCGGTTCGGGCGTTCTTCGCATCGTCCATCTCCTGCTTCAGGGCGTTCAGCTTCTCCATCTGGGCATCCAGTTCTTTCTGTACGCCCTTCTGTGTGATTTTGGATTCCACGTCCGCGGTGACAAGGGCAGTTCCGCCGATGTCACCAGCCGCACCCAATTCCGCACGGATGGCCGCCGCGGTCATGCCGGTGTAGTCCTTAACAGGGGTAAAATCCAGATGGTCTTCCGGCCAGGGCACTACGATGCCATTCTCCGAATTGCCGGTGTGGAGGTAGGCGAACCTCCCGGCGTGCCACTCTTGGACACAGAGAGGCTGGTCGAATCTCTCGCTGAAGGATACCAGTTTGCGCACCTGCCGGCAGACGCCCTCTTTGCGGGATACCCACAACTTTTCACTGTCCTCAAGCCCCCAGTTCGGACTTAGGGTGTTGTCCAGCGCATTGCGGATGGGATTACGCACGTCCACAAGGGGGAGGCACTCTTGCAAGAGTGTGGTGGCGTCTTTCAGTGGCAATGCTGTATACCAATCCAGAAAACCTGGGAAATCCTTGAATTTAGCTGTCCCTAAGTTGCTCATGGTGTTCTCCTTTCATAGATTTAGTATATCATATGCGAATGCCGGAAATCGGATTCTTTTGGGGTTGGCAAAAGAAGAACCGTCTGGTTGGTTGGTATTGAGATGCATGCGGCCCGATACTGCTGGAGAAAAGAGAGGACCACCCCGAAGGGTGGTCCGTTTTGCTCAGATGTAGTGCTTGAACAGGTTCATAAGCTTTTCATAGGTGTACAAAGTCTTCATGAAAATCTCCTCCAAAAAAATTTTCCTGTTTGGGTGTTGATTGGTTCTATGCGAGCTGGCAGAGCTCAATTCTGTCCCGCGTCAGCACCGCCAGACAAATCGATGATTTTGCAGCCGGGCACGTACTCCAGTGTCCCATCATCAAGAAGCTCGGACATCATGTTCACGTACTCCATCACCATGTTCTGGGGCGACACGCCAACCATGCCCATGTAGCTTTTGGTCCACGCGGGATAGTGCCTTTCGATGAACTGGCGGACCTTATCCTTGTTTTCCGGCGAACAGGTAACTGCAAAATTTCCGAAAAACTTGTCCGCGAAAACAATGATACTGCGCTTTTCCATTAGTTTTCCTCCTCAGCAGCAGTTTTGAAAAACTCCTCGATGCCTTCGTGAATTACCCTGTCGGAATAACTTTCCTCTCGGATGTCGCCCCAGATGCGGGAGATGATGTGAGGCTCCCCATCCAGGGTGTCGGTCTCGTCTCTCGCATACTCCACCATGGCAAGCGGGACGTCAACCTCGCAGCCCGGACGACGCAAATCAATGTAGACGCCGGGATGGTCGGAATCCACGGCCTTCTTTACGATGATGGTGCCGAGGGGTGTCTTGATTTGCATCTCGCCGCTTTCAGCGGGAGCATGACAGAACCCCTGCTCTTCCAGGTCGTCCCAGGAGATGTTCTTGAGCAGTACGCGGTCCGCAATCAGCAGATTACCAACCCTGATGGCCTGCACTTGATAGGCGGGGTCCTTTATCGCGGGCCGGAAGTCCAGCTTGGCGCCGGGGACGTAGTCAAGAATATCTCCGTCCTCAACTGGATTCTGAGGAACGCGGACGGGCTCGTCGTCCATGTAGAGGGTCGCGGCCGAAACCAGGGTTCCATCAGGAGCTGCGGCATCAGGGGCCGCCGTCTCAAAGACCGGGCGGAAGCCAACGTAGTTATCCCGCCCCCCAGAAAAGCTGGAATTCCTGAAGCGGGCTGAACCACCCCCGCGAATCATACGACCCGCCGGCCGGTTGAGCTCTTCGTCCAGGCACCAGGACTCCATATCCTTCCAGTGGGTCAGCTCGTTGGCCTCGCCGACAGTGTTCATCAGGGTGTCCCACTCTCCGCAAGTCGGGATGCGGACGGTAATTTTGTTCTGATTCATAAAAATCCCCTTTCTGTTATGTATCCATTGTGAGTTGTTGGTGGATACTATGCAGGCTGCCGGCATTTGATTCTGAAGGAGAAGGGCGCCACCAAAGAAGGGGTAGCACCCGTGTTGATGAGTTTGGTTATGGGGGGGCGGCAAACCGTTTTCCAGCAGTATCGGACCTCTTTCGATTATTTTACCTGCTACCGCCACCCTTCTTTTTTGTCAACCCAGGATTCCCGGCGCAAAAGGAGGGCGCCACCCCAGAAGGATGACGCCCGTTTTGTCAGCAGAAGCCCTGTTCCTCCAGGTCTTGCCAGGAAATGTTCCTAATCAGGACCCTGTCGGCTACCAGGACGCCCTGGGATGCAATGGCGGATATCCGATACGACTCATCCGGCAAGGCCGGGCCAAATTCCAGCTTTGCTCCGGGAACATAGTCAACGATGTCGCCGTCGCAAACCGGATTCTTGGGCACCCGGACAGGATTACCATCCATGTAAAGCGTAGCAGCCGCAATCACCATGGCACCATCGGGAAGGACGCCCGCAATCGGAGAGGTAAGTACGGGACGGAATCCAGTGTCCGCATGTCGGCTCGTGACATCGGAACAGTCCGAGAATTGGGCGTCAACCCAACCGCGAATCCAGCGCCCCTCTTTCCAGAAGGGGACTTTGCCCCGGCACCAAAAATGCATGTGTTTCCAGTGCAGGAGGTCGTTGGAGCCGTCGATGGCATCCACCAGGGATTCCCACTCTCTGTGAGTCGGGACTCGGGCGGCTATTGCATTCTGTGTCTTTCGAGATGTGGTTCCGCCTAGTTCCTTGCGGATAATGGCGAGCACCTTCTGATAGTGCTCATGCTCTTGGTCATAGTCGATGTGGCCAGGGTCCTCGCGGATGATGATTTCTTCGACAGCATCCCTGCCATAGAGGATATAGAGAGAGGAGAGTTCCTCCCAGTCTTTCTGGCAGTTCGCCAGATAGACTTCCCACCAATCGAAGTCGGCCTGGTTCACACGGTAGACCTCCTCCTCGCGGTCGTGCTTGATTTCCCTGCCGATGGCGCCCACGTTGGTGTATCAGTTTTTGGTACAGAGCCCTTGTGCCACAATGTCCTCCCAGGAGATGTTCCTCAGGAGACAACTATCAGCAATCAGGATGCCGCCAACCTTGATGGCCTGAATCTGGTAGGCGGGGTCTTCCAGGGCGGCCCGGAACTCCAGCTTGGTACCAGGGATGTAGTCTGCGATGTCACCATTACAAATAGGATTCTGTGGTACACGAACTGGTTGCCCGCCCATATAAAGCGTACCAGCAGTGATGAGAGTGCCATCAGAGACCAAATGGTCAGTGGTCAAGACATCAAAGGCGGGGCGAAAACCGACGTAGACATTCCGATTCGTAGCAGTGTGCTCGCCCCAGCAGCGGGCCGAGCGATACCCCCGAACCGCACGATTCAACGCCCAGACGGTGCTCTCGTCCTGACACCAGAAGTACATGTCCTTCCAGTGTGCCAGCTTATTGGATTCGCTAACAATGTCCATCAAGGCGTCCCATTCCTCGTAGGTAGGAAGGCGAGCAGGGATGGGAGCTCCGCACAATTCCGCCACCAGGGCCTCCTGCAACATGGAGAAGACAATATCCTCAGGAGTGCCGGCATGCCCGTTGTCTCGATAGATTTTGTCTGTACCGGCAATGCTGTTGGAGACATGGATGGAGTAGCCCCACTCGTCTCTCGCCAACCCTCGCCTTCTATCGCAAAGGGAAACGTTGATTCCTGCGGCATTTTCCTTTTCTCTCGCAAGATTGAAGTTGCCGGATAGAAGGTCGCCGTTTGCGTCGCATGTATGGCCCAGGCTCGAAAGCATACCTTCGGCCAGCCTCGGCAGGTGCGCAATTTCTACGTTGGCGGGGAGGTGGGGATTAGCAGGCTCGTCAAACACCTCGGTGGTCAGAACTTCGTTGAGAGTGGAGATGAGAATCCTCACGGAATCGCCGGTTCTATCGCTGCTGTAGTCGATTGTGGTGAGGGCCCCATCCCCCTCTTTGGTAACATGAACACGATAGCCGGTATTTTCGCAAGGGTCCTTGACGAGCCCAACACGGAAGACAATCCCCTTGGAGTCGTCTTCTGCAAGAACAAAAACATCGGAGCAGCCGCTTTCATTGCTGCTCAAAGTAAAGAGCAGCTTCTCTGCCAAATTCGGCAGGTCCTTGATGCTGAATGCCATATATTCTCCTTCCTTAATCTGTCAGATTCCGCAGCGCCTCGCCCTTCGAGGGGTAGCACCGGTTGATGGGGATGTCCTCAACATACGAGATTTCGCCGGAGGGGTCCACGAAAGTCCCGCTCAGGAACCAGGTGTTGCCGTCCGCCTCGGATGAGAGCGTCAAATCCGTAATGGTCAGCTCCTCCGCGACCCACTCGTTCTTGCAAACGCGTGCGCGTCCCAGAGGGTTGAGTTTTTTGGGATGGATGACGACCCCAATTTTGTCCCCGATGTTTACACTCGCTTTGGAAAGTTCTACCTGTACCATATGCGTCTCCTTTCTTTGTATTTGCCTAGAGCAAATTATTGGAGGATTCTATGCGGGCCGGAGGAATCTGATTTTTGCAAAAAAAGGAGAGCGCCACCCTGGAGGATGGCGCTCATGTTGCGGAATCAGTCTTTGATGCAGAATCCCTGTGCCGCAAGGTCCTCCCAGGAGATGTTCTTGAGTAGGCTTCTGTCAGCAATCAGGATATTGCCAACCTTGATGGCCTGAATCTGGTAGGCGGGGTCTTCCAGGGCGGCCCGGAACTCCAACTTAGCGCCGGGGATGTAGTCGGCAATATCGCCGTCGTAGTCAGGGTCCTGCGGTACCCGGACGGGCTCTCCGTCCATATAAAGTGTTCCAACAGCAATAAGCTGGCCATCAGGAACCGGAACATCGGTGTCCATGTATGCAAAAACGGGGCGGAAACCGACATTCACATAGCGGCCCGTAGCGCTGCGGTTGCGCCAGCGATGGGGCGAGGCACCTCCACGAGCCACGCGGAAAATCGCGCAATCGGGGTCCTTGTCCTGGCACCAAGAGAACATATATTCCCAATGGGCCTGGGGGCCGTCAATGACACCCATCATGGCGTCCCACTCCCGGCAGGTAGGCGCCCGTGCCGGGATAATGGAGATGTCTAACTCCGCCGCAATGATTTTCTCCAGCATGGCAAGGACGATTTCCTCGGGCGCACCGGGATTGCCATCATCATGATAAATCTGGCAGAAGGTATCCTTGATGTCGTTGATGACATGCATGGAATAGCCCCATTCGCGCTGAGGCAGGCTGGCCCTTTCTTCGATGAGCGCGACACTGAGGTCACCGCCGGTTTCCGTGTCTTCCGCGATGGCGAAATAGTCGGAGCAACGGTCGCCATTGACGGTGCTGGTACAGCCCAAGGTGGCAAGCAAGCCTTTTACCTGGTCGGGCAGTTGGTGAATTTTGATAGCCATATTCGTTCGTTCCTCCTTAAAAGAATGCAGTTTCGGTTGCGATTTCGCAGTCGCTGACCTTTCCCAAAACTTTTTCGCCGCCCCAGACAGAGGGGGCCATAATGAACAGGTCCTCCGGCGGGATGCGGCCAGCGTAGGTGAAGCAGCCGCCATCCCGAAAGTTCTCATCATCCTGTAGCAGCGCCTCATTCAGACTGGGGTAGGGAATGCCGAGACAGATGATGCCGGAAGCATATGTCTCATCGGGCACATCCTCCGCAGTTTCCGCAAAGGAACAGGCGAGTTCCGGCGTAGGAGCCAGATAGACGACGCCATCTTTGCTGGTACTCCAGCTCTTACGGCAGCCGGAGACGAGACCCTTCTCGCGGATGCTCTGGTAGTAGGTCAAGTATGTAGCGTGGTATAGCATGTTCCCCTCCTTGTTTAGGGTTTCTCCATAGGTAGTATTTGCTTGATGGTATGCAGTCCTGCAGGAAAGGATTCTGGGTTGACAAAAGAAGAGTGTGGCGGCAGATGGGATTGGGCGCAATGCGGCCCGACACCGCGGGGGGAAGGGACATCCAAACAGTATCGGGCCTCAAGCACCCGAAAAACATCCGTCAGCCATTCTTCTTTTGCCAAACCGTCCCAATAATCAAATTCCACAGGGGCGCATAGAATGGCTCAAATCCAAACAGGCAACTATATTTTTAGGAGGCAAAACACATATGGAGTATACTATTTATCAGGTAAAGGGTGGCGACCCTGATGGGCGGAAGTTCATGAGCAGCGATTGGCATTATAACCGGAACCTGCGAATCCACGTTGGCGCCTATGACAACGTCTACTCCGGAAGCATCGACGGTTTCACTGATGCCGGGGATGTGCTGGAGGAACTGTTCGAGGTGTTCAACATCAGGCACCCGGCTGACTTTAAGGGGCACAGCCTGTCTGTTTCCGACGTGGTGGTGCTCACGGAAGCCGGTCTGTATGAGGCCTACTTCTGCGACTTTGACGGCTGGACAGAAATCCCCGATTTCCTGAAGTCGGAGATTCGTCAGTGCGGAATCGTGAAGCTTCACGTCTGCCCCAATCACTGCGATTCTCTGTTTGCCACGCCGGCCCATGTCGTCCAGACCTGGAAGGTCGACGCCTTTGGAAATTTCATTGATGAGATGAGCACTGACAGCACCACCCACGGCCCGGACGACGGCAATACTTGGGAGTGCCTGGAGTGCGGCGCCGAGGCGGAAATCGTGGAATGTCTCCAGGTCGAAGTTGCCACAACCACTTCACGGGGAAACGCTTTTATCCCGGTTACGCCCCGTGGTTGCGTCTACTGGCTGCGCGATGGCATGACTGCCACCGAGTATGTTCCCATTGCCCCCAACGACCGGGGCATCCCCACTGTTGAACTTGATGGACAGGTGTTCTGCTTGTTCGAATTGACGAAGGAGGATTAAGAAGATGTATACTGTGTGGACGTTTGCCCAAATCCACTGCCTGTGGCGAATCGCCACATCTGCGGCGCATGGTTAAACAGCCCTGAGGGGTAGGGGCAGTGCTGTGCGCATACAAACCTTGGGATAAC
>CAJTCG010000043.1 GCA_910574635.1 Oscillospiraceae bacterium
GGATTACTGCCGCTGCCCTATACCCATACTGGATATATAGTTCCACTGCTTTTTTCCGTTCTTCATAGCTATACATGCGGATACCTCCACCTCAGTTTGGTCCAGGTTTTCGTCCGCACCCCCATTTGGCGTCTATTTGAGCGGCAGAAACAAGGCATGATGTCGAATCCCATGAACACCACTGTTTGCAAGAGGTTGAGTGGCGTCTTGAGGTGAAAATTGGAGGTTTTATGAGCAACGAGAAAGAGCGGCTGAGTTTACGGGTTTCTCCGGTGACAAGCTATCGGCTGCACACAGCGTACAGGAAATCCGGATGCCGCAGCATGAATGAGCTGGCGGAAAAGGCTATTGGATTTTACCTGGATTATTTGGAAGCGTCCAACGCCGGAGATTTTCTTCCGGTGGCCTTGAAGTCTTACATAGATGTTCGACTAGGGAAGCTGGAGGACCGTCTCTCGTCGCTGTCCTTCAGACAGTCGGCAGAAGTGGATATAATGGCTGGCATTTTGGCGGACGGCTTTCAGTTCAGCGAGGAGGACCTGCGCCGACGCCGGGCGGAGAGTGTGAGCAATGTGAAGCGGACCAATGGCCGTATCTCCCTGGAGAAATACGCACGGGGCACCTGGGAGGATGGAGACGAGTGGCAAGACTGATCATCAAGAGTCCATACTTCAAAGGCGGCGGCTCCAGTGGTAAGAGTGCCGCCGGCTACCTTCGGTACATCGCCACTCGTGAGCGTGTAGAGCTCCTGCCGGATGACCGTCCGCCGACGCACAAGCAGGAGCAGTTCATCAAAGAGCTGGTGAGGGATTTTCCAGACAGCAAATCATCGGCGTCCTATGCAGAGTACATGGAGAAGCCGACCAAGTATCATGCCTCAGAGTTCATATCCTCTGCGCTGGAAGATCACTGGCCGGAAGTCAGCCAGTTTGAAGCCTACATGAAGTACATCGCCACCCGACCTCGGGCGGAACGGGTAGGCCGTCACGGATTGTTCGGCGACGCGGATACGGTTGATCTTGAAAAAGCGATGACAGAGTTGAGCGAGTACCCAGGCAGCATCTGGACGCACATCATCTCCCTCAAACGGGAGGACGCAGAGCGCCTCGGCTATGATAACGCAAAAGCGTGGCAGAACCTGCTCCGCACCCATCGCAATGAAATCGCCGCCGCTATGAATATTTCACCTGCTGACTTCCGCTGGTACGCCGCCTTCCACGACGAAGGTCACCACCCTCATGTTCACATGATAGCTTGGTCGGCAAAGCCGGGGCAGGCGTACCTCAACTAGGAGGGCATTCGCAAAATCAAGTCAGAACTCACACGAGATATTTTCCAGGGGGAACTGTTGCACCTCTACGAGCAAAAAAGCTCGTCCAGAGACGAGCTGGTACGGCAGGGCCGCAAGGCTATGCTGGAACTGACGAAACGTATGCGCTCGGAGTTCTGTGACAGCCTCATACTCGAAGCGAAGATGCTGGAGTTGGCCAAGTCAATGGAAACCGTTAAGGGCAAGAAGGTCTACGGCTATTTGAAGAAACCGGTCAAGGCTCAAGTAGACACCATCGTGGATGAACTGGCGAAACTCCCGGAGGTAAAGGAGAGCTATGAACTGTGGTGGCAGCTCCAGTGTCAGGTGGAGGATTTTTATTCCGAGCGGGAGAGGATACGTCCTCCGCTTTCTCAGGTGAAAGAGTTCCGGGCAATCAAGAACGTCGTCGTCCGTGAGGCGGAGCGCATTCGATGCGGTGCAGTCAGTTTTGAAGATGATGGCATCCAGCAGGATGATGAGCCGGAGGAATTCACGAATTTCTCTTACGATTACTGGACGCTGCGGAATATGATTCGCAACGGAGACCTACCTTTGGAGGAACGGGATCAGGCCGTCGATGAAATGAAACGGCTGGCGGAGAGCGGCGACATGAACGCTCAGTATCTCATGGGCAAGCTCTTGCGGGACGGCCCTCTGCTGATTCCAAACAGCGTGAAGTCTCGGCACTGGCTTGAGCAGGCGGCAGCGCAAGGTCATGTCATGGCACAGTACGCCCTTGGAAAGCTGCTCCTCTCCGATGATGTGGAGGTCCGCGATTTGCAAGAGGGTCTCCGCAGGCTGAGAAACGCCGCTGAAAATGGCAATCACTATGCCGCCTACTGTCTGGGCAAAGAGTATCTCAGGGGAAAAACTGTTGGGAGGGATATTGATAGAGCAATTCAACTGCTGAGTGCCTCCGCCAGTCAGGGGAATCAATACGCACCGTACGTCCTCGGCAAGCTGTACCTCCAGGGGAAAGAAGTAGGGAAAGACCGGGAAGCGGCGGAATACTGGCTGACGCAATCCGCAAATCAAGGCAACAGCTGCGCACAGTTCCTCCTGGACCATCGGCGGCGTGACCCGTCTGTTCTCCTTTGTACTGTAAGGCTCCTCCACCACATGAGCAACATTTTTTGGGAGACGCTCCCTCCACCAAATCCGTCGGGTGGTCATGTGGAGAGCAAGCTCATGCGGCGAATCCGTGAGAAGAAAATCGCCATGGGTCATAAACCGGATGATCATGAAGAGCACTAGGGGCCGCCGATGTCCATGTGACGTACTCAAAATTTGCGTTGCTGTAATCAAAGAGGTCAGCAAACATTTTTTGGGCAATTTTTGATGGTTTATAGCCACTTTTGCTCCGTTCAATTTGCTTTCCGGCACTCTTTGAAGCCAGTATTTCCACGTGTTCCACGTTTGTCTGTGGCTGTTTATGTGGTCAGAATGATTATCGCAACGAAAGAGGCCCTACATATGAACAGCGAAACGCTGTGTAGTTCGCTTGCTTTTCGCCTCTGTAGTTCTCCGTTTTAAATTGCAATTCCCTATCGACTTTTGCCTTCTCATTCGATATTGTGTTGCTTGCGAAAGCCCCACAAAACACTGAAAATTAGGAGGAAAAAGTATGACCAACATGAAAAAGCGCATTGCCGCCGCACTGACTGCGACCACTCTCACTATCGGTCTCACCATCCCCGCGATGGCAGCGGAAGCGCCTGATGAACCTGTCCGCGTGAGCAGCTACAAGGGCAGTACCCTGGAGGTAGGAGAGCGCAGCGGCCTCATCATCGGTCCCAGCGGTGCAAACTACACTGTGACCTCCAGCAACCCAGACACGGTAGCGGTGGAACAGGTGCTGACCTTCTGGGTAGCCGTCGCCAAGTCAGAAGGAACCGCAGAGATTACTGTCTCCAACAATTCCGGGGAGTGCGGAGCCGTGACGCTCACGGTCGGTGCAGCCGCTGACCCCGCCCCGCCCGTTGAGGATGATAACACTGGACTGACTGACAACATGGAGATACGACAGGAGATGATCCGCCTGATTAACCAGACCCGTAAGGTTAATGGGGTGTCAGAACTGTCGGTCAATGAAGCCCTGATGAATGCCGCACAAGTCTGCTCCAACCGGCGCTACACCTGGCATCACGCTCCAGAAGAGGGTCAGGCCGCTGCCGAGGCCGGATATCCCTACGGCTTCGGCGACAACCTCACCGTGTTCACCGGTACAGTCGATGCTGCCCAGTGCGCCGTCGACAACTGGATTAACTCGCCGAGCCACTTCGAGACGATGATTGACCCCAGATGCGACTGCATCGGCGTGGGCGTGACCCAGTACGACGGCATCACCTACTGCTATATGTTCGTCGGGATACCCAACAGCGTCAACTTCTATGCGTAAATGAACAGCATTCGGAGAGGGCCGTCCAGGAAATTGGATGGCCCTCTCTCATGGCGGCAGAAATAGAGTGCAGGCAGGAAAATATGATACCCGGAAGTGCAGATTTTCTGCTCAGATTTTGCATAGCATAAAACAAAGAATAAAAGCTGTGGGCAATTAGGAAAATCTTAAGAAATTATCATTGAAAAAACAATGAGTTACAAAAGAAAATCTGATATAATAGTTAAAATTCATCGCAGAAAAGAGGTAAGTGAAATGGCTAATCGGATTTTAGTTGTAGATGATGAAGCCGAAATTGCCGACCTGATCGAAGCCTATCTGACCGGCGAGAATTATACAGTATTTAAGTTCTACTCGGCAACAGAAGCCCTTGCGTGTATCAACACCACGGAACTTGACCTTGCCATTCTGGATGTGATGATGCCAGAGATAGACGGCTTTGCTTTGTGCCAGAAGATACGGGAAAAGCACACCTGGCCCATTATCATGCTGACGGCCAAGGACGAGGAAACGGACAAAATTGCTGGGTTGACCCTGGGGGCCGACGACTATGTGACAAAGCCCTTCCGCCCGCTGGAACTGATGGCGAGGGTGAAATCTCAACTGCGCCGGTATCAGAAATATAATCCCGCCCGCACCGACAGCGGAGAAGCGCCTCCTGTTGCTCCGACAGACACCATTATCTGCGGCGACTTGACCATGAATATCAAGGCCCACACCTGTTTCCTGGGTGAAAAACCGTTGGTACTGACACCTACGGAATTTTCTATCCTGCGTATTCTCCTGGAGAATGCCGGGAATGTGGTCAGCTCGGAAGAACTGTTTCACCAAATCTGGCGGGACGAGTATTACAGCAAAGCTAACAACACCATTACCGTCCACATCCGTCATCTGCGGGAAAAGCTGGGGGACAGCATGGACAAGCCCAGGTTTATCAAAACGATATGGGGGGTAGGGTATAAAATTGAAAACTGATCAAAAGGACGAATACCTTGCTTTTCAATCCAAACTGATCCGGCGGGCCTGCGTCAACGCAATTACCTCCGCCGCTGTGGTGGTGGGGCTTTATCTGTTTGTTTGGAAACAGCGAATGGGCGATTGGATTGTCTGGCTGCTGGAAACATTTTTCAAAATGAAACACGAAGATGCGTTTTATTATTACAGCGACCATTTTCGGGGTAACAAAGAGATATTTTTTGCCGCCGCTGTCCTGTTGATATTTACGGTATTGCTGGTGCGGATTTTCCGATGGGTGACAGGCTATTTCAGCGAGGTCAACCAAGGCATTGAGGCGTTACTGGCAGACGACGAAGAACAAATCCAACTGTCGCCGGAAATGCTGCCCTTTGAGCGGAAGCTGAACACGGTAAAGCGGACGCTGGCGGAACGAAAAGCGGAAACAGCTCTGGCCGAGCAGCGGAAGGACGAACTGGTAATGTATCTGGCCCACGATATTCGCACGCCCCTCACGTCTGTGATCGGCTACCTCAATCTGTTGGAGGAGGAGCCGGATATGCCTGCGGAGCAGCGGGCCAAGCGTGTCCATATCGCGCTGGAAAAGGCTTACCGGCTGGAAACCATGATAAATGAGTTTTTTGAGATCACCCGGTACAATTCCCAGCAGATCACCTTGTCCAAGGAAACGATCGACCTATACTATATGCTGGTGCAGCTATCCGATGAATTGTCCCCGGTCTTTGCCCCCAGGGGGAACACGGTTGCACTGCATTTGGCCGAGGATTTAACGGTGGAGGCCGACCCGGAAAAGCTGGCGCGGGTATTCAGCAACATTCTGAAAAATGCGGCATCGTACAGCTACCCGCACACCGAAATCACGATTTCCGCAGAAAAGTCAGAACATGAGGTCATCATCCAATTTCAGAACAGCGGCGAGGATATTCCCAGCGAAGCTTTGGCATCCCTCTTTGACAAGTTCTACCGGGCGGACAAGTCCCGTTCCTCCGACACAGGCGGCACAGGGCTGGGCTTGGCTATCGCCAAGGAGATCGTGGTTCTTCATGGCGGGACAATCAGCGCAGCCAGCAAAAACCATGTTGTTACATTTACAATTTCTCTGCCGCTGGTACATTAGGAAAATCTCTATATTTTCTTAGGAATGAATCAATTTCATCTTAAAGCACTCCATGCTCCTGTTCAGTAGAATGATGCTGACAGGAGCATTTCTCTGTCAGACTGACAACAGGAAGGAACACATTATGGGAAGAAAACGGTTGACACAGCTTTTTCCGTGTCTGCTGCCGCTGCGGAAAAAACAGAAGATATTCTGCTACTATATGGGGATGAAGCTGGACCATAACCGCTATTCCGAAACACGTTCGGACCGCCTGCTGACCCACCCCCTTTTCCATACCAGCTGGCCCCTGTTCAACCACAAAACCGGGTATGAGCTGACCTATCAGGAGAATAAGGCCTACAACTGCCAGCTGGCGGCAAAGGTACTTGATAAACTCATCATTGCTCCCGGCGAGACGTTTTCCTTCTGGAACGCTGTGCGGGGCGCAGATCAGGAAACAGCCTATAAAAATTGGTATGTTCTGTCTGACGGGCGGCTCCAGCTTCTGCCGGGGGGCGGGCTGTGCCAGATGAGCAGTTTTCTGTACTGGCTGTTCCTGCATACCCCGCTGACTATCACAGAACAGCATACCCACGGGATCGACCTCCATCTCAATATGCCCGGTATTCCCCAGGGGATTGACGCGGCGGTGTCCGAGGGCTGGCTGGATTTGAAGGTCAAAAACAACACAGCCCACACATTTCAGCTCCTGGTTGCTGTTGACAGCCATAACATGAGCGGTATGGTACTGTCTGACACAAGGCTGCGGCCCGTCTATCAAAAACAAATTAGTTAAATCTCTCCATTATATTAGGATTTTCTTAGGAAATAAACAACTTTATATTAAAGCTCCAAGTGCCTCTGTCCAGTAAAATAGATGCTGACAGGGGCACTTTTGCTCGACGTTTGAAAGGAGCTTTTTATGATGGAAGAAAAAATGATGCAAGTCCGTAACGACCACCCGCGCCGCAGTCAAAAGCGTCGCCGGAAGCGGTTTCCCTGGGGAGATATTGTGGCGACGCTGCTGGTGGTAGCTATTTGCGCCTACGTTTTTATGTCGTTTGGTGAAAAAACGCCCAATGAAGAAACGCCGGTAAGTGGCACATCTGCTCCGACCACGATCCAGGCGCAGGACAACGTGCAGGTTGGTATCTTGGCTGAAAACACGCAGCCTGCGGCCAGCGACACCGATTGGAATTTGGTGCTGGTGAACTATGAAACCGCCATCCCCGAAAACTACGAGATCAATTTGGTGGAGGTAGCTGGCGGCGAAAAGGTAGATGAACGCATCTATGATCCTCTGATGGAAATGCTGGAAGCGGCCAAAGAGGGGAATTGGGATCAGCTTCCGATGGTAGTGTCCGGCTACCGCACCCAGGCCAAGCAGCAGAAGCTCTTTGATGATAAGGTATCCAAATATCGAAGCGAAGGACACTCCAAGAGCGAGGCGGAAGAACTGGCAAAGCAGTGGGTGGCCGTTCCCGGATACAGCGAACACCAAGTCGGGCTGGCGGTGGACATCAATGGGGCCACCTATGACCTCTACTTCTGGCTTCAGGAGAATAGCTACAAGTACGGTTTTATCTTCCGTTATCCTGGGAGCAAAACCGAAATCACCGGCGTGGCAGAGGAAGTCTGGCATTACCGTTATGTGGGGGTGGAGGCGGCCACAGAAATGTATGAGAAGGGCCTGTGTCTGGAGGAATATCTGGCGGAAAGGCAGGGAGAAGAATGAGCAGGTTGAAAATTGCCGTCCTGTTCGGCGGCTGTTCCCCGGAGTACGGGGTGTCCCTCCAGTCTGCCGCCGCCGTTCTCCGGCACATGGCTCAAAGCCGGTATGAGCCGGTGATGGTGGGCATTTCCCAGGCGGGCGATTGGTTCCACTACACCGGCCCGGTGGACAGCATTGAAAGCGACACTTGGCATAATGCGGAAACCTGTGTTCCTGCCGTCATGCGCCCTGATCGGAGCGCCCCGGCCCTCCTGGTGTTTGGGCCGGGGGATATACAGACAATCCACCTGGACGCCGCGTTCCCTGTCCTCCACGGTCGGAACGGAGAGGACGGGACGGTGCAGGGCCTCTTTGAGCTGGCGGGTGTCCCGCTGGTGGGCTGCGGTGTGCTGGCCTCGGCATTGTGCATGGACAAAGACCGCGCCCACAAGCTGGCCCAGGCTGCAAGGGTGGAGGTTCCCCGGTCTGCTGTTTTGGAACGATGGATGGGCGTCACAGTCGCTATGGCCGAAGGGGAAACGCTGGGCTATCCGCTGTTTGTCAAGCCCGTCCGGGCCGGTTCCTCCTACGGGATCACAAAGGTCTTGGAGCGGGGCCAACTGCCTGCCGCCCTGGAGCTGGCCTTTGCATATGACGACCATGTTATTTTGGAAGAAGCTATTCCAGGCTTTGAGGTGGGCTGTGCCGTCCTGGGAAATGAGGTGCTGACGGTGGGTGAGCCGGACGAGATCGAGCTGACTGGAGGGTTCTTCAATTTCACAGAAAAGTATACCCTGGAAACCTCCGCTATCCATGTACCCGCCCGCGTCCCGACGGAACAGCGGGAGCAGATCAAGGCCAACGCCAAACGGATATACCGGGCGCTGGGCTGTCAGGGCTTTGCCCGTGTGGATCAGTTTTTGACGCCGGATGGCAAGCTGATCTTCAATGAGGTCAACACCATCCCCGGCTTCACTGCCCACAGCCGCTACCCCAACATGATGAAGGCGGCGGGGATGTCCTTTGAACAGGTCATTTCTTCCCTGATTGAACTGGCGGTGAAGCAATGACAGTCACGAACACATCCCGCCTGGACGTGAAGAAGTTTCCAGCTTTAGACGACTTTCGGCTGCTTGCTGTGATCCTTGTGGTCGCCAATCACACCCGCTCCGCTGACGGCGAATTTCTCTGGCTGCTGACCGTCCTGCGCCGGGTATCTGTCCCATTCTTTATTATGGTCAGCGGCTATTTTCTGGCCCGTGGGAACTGGCGCTCCACGGGGAAATTTCTAACCAAGACGGCGATGCTCTACGGTGTGGGGGTACTGCTGTACCTACCCTTGAACTGCTACGCCGGACAGCTATCGCCGGATTTTTTTCGCCGGGTGATTTTTGACGGCAGTTTTTACCACCTGTGGTATCTCCCCGCCCTGCTGCTGGGTACGCCCATCGCCTACTATCTCAGCCGTTTCAAGCCACAGGCGGCGATCCCGATTGCCGGGGCGCTGTATCTGATCGGGCTGGGCGGAGAGAGCTACTACGGCCTTGTGTCAGGTATCCCCATTCTCTCCACCTTTTACAATGGTATCTTCCAGGTGTTTGACTACACCCGAAACGGACTTTTCTACGTGCCGCTGTTTCTCCTGCTGGGGGCAGCAGGGATCATATTCAGCCGGAGGACTTCTATTATTGGGCTTCTGTGTTCTTTGGCCGCATTGATTGTGGAGGCGCTTTTACTCCATCGGCCAGGTATTCAAAGACACGACAGTATGTATTTTTTCTTCCCGTTCCTGATGATATTCCTGTTTTCTCTGCTGTTGGAGGCCAATCAGGGGGAGCGGCGCAGCTTGCGCCAGTTGACCACAGTGGTGTACCTAATCCATCCCTGGTGTCTTGTGCTGGTACGTGGGGCGGCAAAGATAGTTGGGCTGACCGGCCTGCTGGGAGAAAACACGGTTGTGCTTTTTATCCTGGTCTTGGTATCCAGCTTTTTGCTGTCTCAGATGCTATTGCTGCTCCAGCCGCCCCGTCCTGTTCAGACTGGACGGGCCTGGATCGAACTGGATCGGGCCGCGCTGCGCCACAATGTCCAGCAGCTGCGATCCATACTCCCGGAGGGCTGTGCCCTTATGCCGGCGGTCAAGGCCAACACCTATGGACACGGAGCGGTGTTGGTTGCGAAAGAACTGAACCGCCTGGGTATCATGGCGTTCTGTGTTGCAACTGTGACGGAGGGGGCGGAACTGCGGCGGGGTGGTATCAAGGGGGAAATCCTGGTGCTGGGCTATACCCACCCGGAACAGTTTTATATGCTGCGAAGATACCGTTTGACACAAACAGTCGTTGATATATCCTATGCCCGATTGCCGAACATTTACGGAAAAAAGCTCAAAGTCCATTTGAAAATTGACACGGGTATGCACCGATTGGGAATACCCGCAGACCGAAAAGAAGAAGTTGCCCGTGTATTTAATTACAGAAACCTTGTTATAACGGGTATTTTTACCCATTTGTGCGCCGCCGATGTGCGGACAGCGGAAAAGGAAAAATTCACGATGGGACAAGCGGCGGCTTTCGACTGCGTGATCTGCGATTTGAATCAGCGGGGCCTTAACTGCGGCAAAATCCACCTGCTGTCCAGCGATGGATTGCTTCAATACCCGGAACTGGCCGGAGATTACGCCAGGGTAGGAATTGCCCTTTACGGTGTGCTGAGCCAAGGAGCAGATATGGAAAGCTGTCGGATAGACTTACGGCCTGTTCTGTCGGTGAAAGCACGTGTTGCGCTGGTAAAAGATTTGTATGCAGGGGAAACCGCTGGTTATGGATTGGGCTATATCGCCGAAAGCAACCGAAAGATTGCCGTCCTGTCTATCGGGTATGCGGACGGGATCCCCCGCGCTTTGTCCTGCGGAAAGGGCCGGGTCTTAATTGCAGGATCGGAAGCTCCCATCATTGGCTTGATCTGCATGGATCAACTGCTGGTGGATGTTACGGACATTCCAGATGCCGCGGCAGGTGATACGGCGGTGCTGATTGGAACGTCCGGCAGTCGGCAGATTACCGCCTGTGACCTTGCGGAACAGACCGGGACAATCACAAATGAAATATTAAGCCGATTGGGGAATCGATTGAATCGAATTATCATCTGAGCCGCCAAAATAAAGAAGAACAACCACCTATCAGATACCCCTCAAATCTTCCGATACGATCACCCGCCAAACTCAGCTCTGGCGGGTGATTTTTTCACCGCAAAACTTTTTCTGAAAAGAAAATGTCGCTTTCAGCCGCTGGAGGTTGTGGTAGAAGGATGAGGGAGTCAGCGCATAAGGGCAGAGGAAAAACTGACTCAACAGAAAGGGTTGGCAAGTACAACATGAAAGAATCCGGCTACAAGAACTACGATGAACTGCCTCTGTTCCTGAACGCGGCAACGGTGGCGAAAGCGCTGGGTATCTCGTCATCCAGCGGGTACGAGCTGATGCACGAGCCGGATTTTCCGGTTCTGAAAATTGGCAGCAGACTCGTAGTGCCCAAAGAGAAATTTGCGGAGTGGGTATCGCGGCACACCCAAGGAGGTGCGGAGTGAAGTACACACCGTGGCCCAAGCGTGACCCAGTCAGGAACTACTTCCAGCTGCCCAACGAAATATTCCTGCTGGGGCTGCCGCCCGGCGCACTGGCCGTCTACTCCTACCTGCTCTGCTGTGAAAACCGTAACACCTACCAATGCTGGCCCAGCTACAAAACTATCGGCAGAACAGTGCGGATGAGTGCCAACACCGTTCGCAAGTATGTGTGTGAGCTGGAGGAGCGGCAGCTCATCAGTGCAGAGAACACGACAGTCACTACCAGGGGCGGTATGAAACGCAACGGCAATCTGCTCTACACCATACGCCCGATCCAACTGGCTCTGAATCAGTTCTACGAACAGCAACTGGCGCAGATGGATGTTGCAGCTGAACGTCAGCGAGTCGCAAAGGAACTCGCTCTCCGCAGTGATAAGCGCAGCTCAGCATGACGGCCTGTGCGCCGCTGTGTGGCCTCTCTGCTATCCGGAAGGTAACAAGCCGCCGCTCACCGCAGACGCAGCCGTGTCAAAAGCGTGCGGCCGGTGTGCCCCATACAGCGAAATCAGCACAACCGAAAGTGGCAGGTGAACCGGGGGGTCGAAAAAAGTGCAGGATAAAGGCCGGGGGTCGCTTACGCGCCCCCCGGCCAGCCACACCGCCCCGCAGAGCGGGTCGGGGCTTTTCCATAGGTGGTCGGAATTTTCACTTTTTGCTGTGACAGATGGTCGTTGTCAGAAAATTCAGAGAGGAAATCGCCTGGTTTCAGCATCCCACAAGATGGCTGTCACAGGTGGTTTTCAGAAATTTTGCGGGAGTCAGCGCGGGGGTCAGTTTTCACCCTCTGGGGTCAACTCGGGGGTCTGGTTTTCCTCTGTCCTTACAGCCGCCGCAAAACAGGCGGATTTCAGTGGTGATATGTGCAAGAATCTGCGAAGATAAAAGTAGAGACCCCAGAGAGCAAAAATGCTGAGCAGCAAGTCGCCGCCCAGCATAACGTCAAAGCCAAGGTCGTCAGTTCATCCGCATTCCCATCTGCGGCCGCTCAATCGTCTGCTCAAAAAAGTCAACCAACTGATCCATAACACCCTGCGCCGCATAGATCGTGGCAATCATGAACGCATCTGGATCCACAGGGCTCAGGTCAAAATCGCACCCAAGGCTGCGAATCCACTGTGTAAAAAAGACCCGCTGTGCTCTGCCGTTGCCTTCCCGGAATGGATGCAGCATATTGACCGTGTGGTAAAAGTCCGCTATCTCTTCCGCCAGCTCACGATGGGACAATCCCTCGCTGCCGAAATCAGCCAAGCGCTTGAAGCACGCATCAGCGCACGGTTCGATCTCCACGGCGGAAACAAAAGCGGTTCCTTTCTTCGAAATGTTGATCGTGCGTATCTGCCCAGCCCAGTCATAAAGATCGCAGAACAAGAATCGGTGGATGCGTTTGTAGTGCTCAAAGTCAAAGCTACCAGGAAGCGGCTGCTGATCCAGCAGACTCGCCTTGCCCAAAACGATAGCGGCCTCTGTGTCTTCCAATTCCGTCTCATCTTGGATGCCCAGCTTGTTGATCAGACAAGTCGTTCCCGGATAGCAGCCGTCTGTTGTGGAGTCAATACTGTATGACATATCAGCGCTCTCCTCTTTCGGGAATGATATGGGCCAAGTACTGCTCCAGCGTAATTTCGCCGGCAAGCAATTTCCGGCACAGTTCTTTGCAGGTCTCTGTAACAGAAAGCCCTTCCATCCGCAGAGAGACCTCCGCAGCTTCAATAGAGCGCTCAATGGAATGCGGCATAAATCACACCTCCGCTTGTTCAGAAGATATTATGTGCATTGTAGCACAAAGACTAAATGGTTGCAAACTGAAAATTCCTTCTGTCCCCATCAAATTCTGCGCCGCAAAACAAAGAATAAAAGTCCTCGAAAAAATCAGTAGCTATTCCCGCCAAGGTGTGGTATGTTGTGTGGCTACAAGGAGGTGACAACCCATGGCAAAGCGCAGACCGTCCGGTGACGGCATGGTGCGCAAACGTGACGACGGACGCTGGGAGGGCCGCATCGTAGTCGGTCACAAGGAAAATGGCGACTCTATCTTCCGATACGTCTACGCTCCTACACAGAAAGAGTTGTCCGCAAAGCTCCGTCAGCACATCGACAGCTACCAGGGTGCCGACCTGACGGAGCAGAGCAGGATGACCTTGAGTGAATGGCTCGATCAGTGGCTGGAGAACATGGCGGATACTCTGCGGCCCAATACTCTGAGGAACTACCGCAGCTACATTGAGAACCACATCAGGCCCGGCCTGGGTGATAAGCAGTTGGCCCGAATCACACCGAAAGATGTGCAGCGGTTCTATGAGAAGCTGAGTGATTGTCTGGCCAGTGGTACGGTGCGCCGCATCCACACCACGCTCCACGGTACGCTGAAGGCGGCACAGCAGGCTCACCTGATTGCCAGCAACCCGACCGAGCAGATCACCGCTCCCAGGTTCAGCTATGGAATAAAGCAGATACTGACGGACGAGCAGCTGGATGTGTTCATGAAGGTCATCGCAGAGGATGAAATCTGGTATGACTTCTTCTATGCCGAGCTGACCACTGGTCTGCGGCGGGGTGAGATCTGCGGGCTCAAGTGGGAGGACTTCGATGAGGTCAATGGTACACTGAAAGTCTGCCGTACCGTCTACTGGGAAACTGGTGGCGGGCTGACTGCCGGGGATACCAAGACCAGCGCCGGCGTCCGGAAAATCGTGCTGCCAGCCAGCACAGTACAGGTCCTCCGTGAACGAAAAAAGTCCGCACTGACCGAGTGGATATTCCCCAACCCGCTGAAGCCGGAACAGCCCACCAATCCCGGCGCCGCATACCGACAGCTGAAAGCTCTGCTGAAGCGGGCTGGCCTTCCGAACATTCGCTTCCACGACCTGCGTCACACCTTCGCGACTCACGCTCTGGCGTCGGGCGTGGATGTGAAAACCTTGTCAGGCATCCTGGGCCATACCAGAGCAGCATTCACGCTGGACACCTACACCCACACCACCGGCGATATGCAGAAACGCGCATCGGAAGTGGTGGGTGATTTTCTGACAGATATTTTCGGAGAGGAGTTGAGACCGTGGGAAGAAAGCGCAAAAGCGGCGAGGGTACTGTCCGACTGAGAAAGGACGGCCGCTGGGAGGGGCGAGTGGTCGTCGGCTATGATGACAAGGGGCTGCCCAAGACGAAGAATGTCCTTGCCAAGACCAAGGGGGAGTGCGTGGCGAAACTGGAATCGCTGAAAGAGTCCGTGGCTCCCGCAACCGCTGTCAAGGTCAGGGCAGATATGCCCTTCGGCGAGTGGGTAGAATTCTGGTATGAAAACTACAGCAAGCCAATGCTTCGCCCCAGTTCCCAGCGATCCTATGAGGACTTTATCTGGCTCTACATCTGCCCCAAATTAGGTAGTGTTCCTCTGAACAGGTTAACGATGAATGACCTCCAGCGGTTCTTCAACTGGATGCGAAAGGATGGACGTACGCTGCATAGAGAAACCAGAGGCGGTGGTCTCTCGGACAATATGGTGCGCAACTGTCACAGTCTCTGCCGCAGGGCGTTGGAAAAAGCTGTGGCAGAGCGATTGATCGTAAAGAATCCAATTGAGGAATGCAAGGCTCCGCCAATCAGACGGCAGGAGATGCAGCTGCTCACCAGGGAGGAGTTGCAAAGACTGCTCATCCAGGCCAAGGATGAAGGTTACTACGAGGTATTCCTTCTAGAGTTGACCACTGGCCTTCGTGTGGGAGAACTGATGGCGCTCCAGTGGGATGATCTAAATCTTAAAACCGGGGAACTGCGGATTGAGCGGCAGGTCTATCGAACCAAAGAGGAACTGCTGATCCAGGAGCCAAAGACCAAGGCATCTATCCGAACAGTGATTCTTCCCCCGCCTGTGGTCGAGGCGCTAAAGGAGTACAAGAAAACCGTCTCCTCCCAATGGATGCTTCCGTCGCCCAAAAAGGAGGACGCTCCGCTGGCCCCAGCCGCCGCCAGCCACCGGCTTAGTAAAATCCTATCGCATGCTGGGTGCAAAAAGGTTCGCTTCCACGACCTGCGTCATGTATTCGCCACTAATGCTCTGGAGCATGGGATGGATGTAAAGACCCTGTCCACCATCATCGGTCACGTCTCCAGTGCCACTACGCTGAATGTCTACGCACACGTCACTGATGATATGCAGAAGCAGGCCGCCGCTAAAATCGACCGAGGTATTGGTAAAGTAGAGATTTCCGCAGAGAATCCCCAAGCGGTAGCCAGCCGCACCATGACAGATTTCAAACCGAAGCGGGGCAAGCGTCGCTACTGGGGCAGCGGATACCTGGGTCAGACCAAAGGTGGTCGCTGGAACGGAAGGTACACGGTGACCTGGCCCGATGGGACAAAGCGCACCCGAGACATCTACGCTGATACGGCGGAAGAATGCGAAAAACTGCTGGCAGTAATGATAACCGAGATGAAAACGGAGGTGGCCGCTGAAAAGGAGCGGCTGAGGGCAGAGAATAGAGCAAGCTGAGAACTGCGGCCCACCGGGACACCCCCGGTGGGCCAGTTTTTCTCTGTCTGTGGGCAAATATGTGGTCAAGGAGTTCCCGGCCGTACAAAGCAAGCAGAAATTGTCACGAGAATGGCAGGTCTGAAACAGATAATGGAGATTTTCAAGGCCATAAATCAGCCCTTATCCTCAGAGCAGCGTGTGCGCTGGTACAAACAAAGATAAGAGCTTTTCCTCTGCGGCAATTTCAAACTGTTCGATAACTGTAAGAAAACCGCTGGATATTGAGGCCAGCAGATGGTAATATGCGTCGTTAAAGGAGGCGATGCAATATGGCAAAGCGCAGAGTTAACGGCGAAGGGAACATTCGCAAGCGTAAGGATGGACGCTGGGAGGGCCGCTACACAGCGGGCTATGATCCGGAAACTGGAAAGCGCATCACAAAAAATGTGCTGGGCAGGACTCAGGCAGAGGTCAAAGAGAAGCTGAAGGTGGCCATTGCTGAGGGCCAACGCTTGGATATTTCCAAAGCTGGAAATTATACGGTGGCGTCGTGGGTACGGACATGGTATGAGGTTTACGCCGAACCTCGCATCCGGCCAAATACAAAAGAATACTACACAAACTATATTGAAAACCATATCGTTCCAGGTATCGGCAAAATCGTTTTGGACAAGTTGACAACCATTCAGATCCAGCGGTTCTATAACAACCTCCAGAAAAATGGACGAGTCCAGCGCAAGGGATATCCTGAGTTGAAGGATAAGAGCCTCAGACCGCGAGTGGTCAGAGGCGTCCACACACTTTTGAGCAACTGTCTGGACCAAGTCGTAGCGGAACGACTGATTCTCGTGAATCCAGCCCAGGGCTGCAAACTGCCGAAGCTGGAGAAAAAGGAAATGCGCATCCTACCGCAGGAAAAGATCGAAATGTATCTGGCGGAGGCGGAACGCCGGGGGCTTCTGGCGGCGTTCTACCTGGAACTGACCACCGGCCTCCGTCGGGGAGAGTTACTGGCCCTCCTCTGGACGGATTTAGATGTCGAAAATAGGACGATCTCCGTCACAAAGCAGGTGAACCGCATCAAAGGGGAACTGGTGGTCAGTCCGCCGAAAACCCAGAATTCTATCCGAACACTGGCAATTCCACAACAGGCGGTGGTCCTCTTGATTGAGGAGCACAAGAAGCATCCGGGGAATCCGTATATGTTCCCGTCGCCAAAAACCGGAACGATGTATGACCCAGATGCATTCCGGCGTACTCACGATAAAATCCTGAAAGCGATAGGCGCAGAGCATGTCCGCTTCCACGACATGAGGCATCTCTTCGCAACCCTGTCCTTGAAGAATGGTGTAGACGTGAAGACCCTCTCCGGAGCATTAGGCCACTACTCAGCGGGCTTCACGCTAGATACCTATACCCACGCCACGGCGCAGATGAAGCAGGATGCCGCTGACACCATCGGAGCGGTGATTAGCAGCCAAATGTAAAAGAAAGAAGCCTCTAAGCAACAGCACCGGACAGGAAAATCCTGCCCGGTGTTTTTTTGTATAAAGAAAACCACCGGCTGTGCCGGTGGTTCCAAAAAGCTTTAGCTATGCCCAGAAAAAATATGATAAGGTAGAATAAGTTTCGCAAAAAGAAAAAGAGACATAGTTTGCAGAGCTCTGGTAGAATGAAGTTGCGACACACCATTCTGAAAGGAGACTGCAAACTATGTCCGAGAAGATTGTACAGCTAAATGA
>CAJTCG010000044.1 GCA_910574635.1 Oscillospiraceae bacterium
CCCGCAAAAGGCGATTACAGAGAGTGAGGCCGCATGGCTGGCCGATATGCTCCATATCGTCAATACTTCCCTGGAGGACGCCATAGCCTCTTTCAAGCTCACTGTGGGATGGAGACACGGTGTGGAGTGGTTGGAGAAGTCTACGGAGGAACACCGGCAGGTCATGGACCTTGACGCCATTGCCAATGAAATCAGTGATATACACCGTAGCCTCCCCGTGGAATACCGGGGGCCCATAGCGGACGAACTAAAGCGTAACCACAGTATGGACGATGAAGCCGCCATAAAAGCGGACCGGGCTTTGCTGGAGAAAGTAAAGGCCCTCTATTTGAAAGGGGCGGACCAATGAAAATCAGGCTTGAACGTGGAGATACGGCTTTTGAGGTAGAGCGGGCCTATAAGTTTCATCATCTTGCTTCCGATCACTGCGGCATTTGCCGGGGCCGTGTATTGGCTGTCGGGGGATAAGGAAGAGGGCCGGGGGGCGTTCCCCCCTGGCCCTTGTTCTGAGTTCAACAAAAATTCAACTCCATTACAAAAAGTTCAACTATTTTACTGCACGATGCAAAACGATGAAATCAAAAAACCTAGTGTTTTCAATGCTTTGAGCCACATTACAGAACGATAGAAAACGATTATTTTTGAACTCATAACCCGGAGGTCGCAGGTTCAAGTCCTGTCTCCGCAACCATAAAATAGCCGGTTTTGATTCAAAACCGGCTATTTTTATAACTTTTGCAACCATTTTCTCCTGGCGCGTCTATCAAACGTCTATCAACGCTATTTTCAGCCCGCCAGCAGCTTTTCCAGGTCCTTGCCGTACCGCTCCGCCATGGCGGCGTGTGCGCCCTGTTCAGTGTGGACGTAGGTATCGGCGGTAAATTTATAGTTGCTGTGACCAAGCCAGGTCTGAATGTCCTTCAAGGAATACCCCAGGCCATAGAGGATGGACGTGCAGCTATGCCTCAAATCGTGATAGCGGATGTGCTGCAAGCCATTCTTTTTCAACTGCTTTGCAAAGGTTTGGGACACATAGTCGGGATTGATTAGGGTCCCCAGTTTGTTGACGCATACAAAATCTAAATACCGGGTATCGTAGCAATCACCGCAAATATCTCTGAAATGCTCTTGGCGCTCCTTGATATGCCGCAGTTGACCCATGGCGAAATTGTAGCTGGACGCGCAAAACGCTATTTTTTCCTTAGTCGCAAAATTGGTGCTAAACCATTGGGGCCGTAAGGATAGAGGCTGTTTTGACTAAGGAAAAAACGACACGCAAAACGTAAGTGAAAATCCGACTAAGGAAATTTTGCCTTAGAAAGATAAAACCCCGCAACCCCTGTAATTTCAACGATTGAGGGACAAAGTAAGCATAAGCACCAATGTGAACAGTTGATAGAACGAAAAAGCCGTCCGCCGTCCTTACCAATGCTTGGCAGGACAGCGGGCGGCCTTCTTCGCTTTTTGAGTGCTTGGGAGTTCGAGTCTCGTGTGTTTCCTGAAATCCCCAAATTCGGCGGATTTGCATCTCCGGCACGTTATTTTTATTTTACGCTCTCTGATTTTTCCAATATGCGGTTATTGTTTCTGATTACTCTTGTTTTCCTGCTTTGTGTGCAAAAATCCCGCACTTCAGTGCGGGATTTTTGTCTGCATCTTTTTTGTCAATGCAAGTTGGTGCCGGTGGTGGGACTCGAACCCACACGCCATCGCTGGCGGCGGATTTTGAATCCGCTACGTCTACCAATTCCATCACACCGGCGACTATAGTTTAGTATACTAGCTCTTTCCCAAAAATTCAAGAGAAACTTTTCACTATCTTCTAAAATATTGATTTACTATTGAAGTGCGAAAGGTCGAAAGACCTCGACGCACATCAATTTATTCTGATCTCCAAAAATCCAAGAAGACCATTCACAACACCTCGTTCAGTGATCGGAATGCCTCTCTCTTCTCAGCCAGTCAGACTTTCCCGGTAACAATTTCTCCTGGTTCGACGAGTCCGCCGTCCGTTCCGCTATCGATCAAATCAAAAACAACCCGGATTTCTTTGTCAGCGAGTACCTGAGTATTGTTCGCAAGGCGGCGGATTGGGGAATTGAGTCCGCTGCGGACAATGACAAACGAAAAGCGAAGTTTTTGGAAGGAGTTTCTCAGAGAAAAGGCCGGAACTTTCTGCGCCATGTCCTGGAAGTATATCAGGATGAACAGGATACCTCTGTGCCGATCGGTTCCAATGGAGCAGCAATCGGAAGCGGTGATTACCTGCAGCGAATTGAACGCGATGTGTTTCTCAGTGATCTGTCCATGATGTACAGCGCACGCTTCGGGTCACCAGACTATACGTCTTTGCTGAGGGATTTCCTGGACTCCATTGCTCATACTATGGAGCAGGACCTACTCAGAAATGAGCGTGAGAACAATTATATCACAGATGAAACCGCCTCGATTCTGAAAAAAGCAGGGCAGGATTTATCCCGCTGTGGGGTTACTATTTCCATTGATTCTACAGTAGATAAGCTGGCGTGGTTTGTTGGCGGAGATCCCGCGAAGATTCGCAAATTGCAGAGTAAGCTGAATGAAATGCACGTTGGCGAACACTTGACAGAGGACGGTGTTTATGGCGTAAAAACATTGCGTGCATGGTAAAGTTTCTTAAATCGTTTAGAGAACGGAACTTTTCCATCACTTGTCTGGATTGATCTCTTGCAAAGCAAAAAAACTGGGATTACAATAGGTCACACCAAAAACGGCGGATTAGAAGGAGTAAGCAATGCGCTTATGCTGGGCAAACGACCTTATATTCAATTCACTCCTATTCCAACTGGGACCGAAACCGCATGGATTCGAGGCAAGAAGACACCAATTGATTACCCGCATGTAAACTTTGATTCCGTGGCTGACAGTAATGCACTTTAACAAGAGCGGAGGATTGAGCATGAAAACAATTAAACGGATTATTTCCTGGGTTGTTGATAAGTCTATTTATCTGCTTATAGGAAAAAAGGATTTCACACCCACTTTAGTTCCAGATGATTGGTCCCCGGACGGAAGTATGCACTTTTTGTGTTTTGATCACCCCATTGGCTCGACGGGACTTCCTCCGAACGCTGTACAATACGAGTTCACCGCAAACGTCGGAGAAGATGACCCTGTGGTATTCTCGCTTGGCCAGGAAATGATTTCTCACCTTTGTGATTCCCGCAAAACACTGATTGTTTTTTCTTTCGATCCTGTTCTGTCAAACTATGAACGCAAAAAAGCAACTGTGCCGCACTCCGAAACCGTTGCCCAGTTCTTGCATTCATTGATACCAGCAGCTCCTCTTACTCAAAAAGAAAACATGATTGCCTGTCTGGATATTGGTTATCCGAAGGAACTCTTTTCAAAATATCAAGCATCTTCAGCTATGCCTTACTGCTTCATCGATGTATATTTGTTTCCCGAGGAAACCATATCGCTTCATCCAGAGGAAGGACTTTCATTGGTCGAAAACGGCAAATATCAAGCTAGCCTTTATCTGGATTACGGTCCCAACGCACTGAATATCGTGTTTAACTCCAAATTGCAGGATATCGCGGAAATAGAAATGGTCATTAAGGACGTATGCCACAATCACAATATCCAGCTAATAAATCCTTTTCCAAAAACAACATAAATCATAGAGGACTGCCACGTTTGTGGCGGTCCTCAGCCTGTCGAAAAGCGGCCTGTTTGGTGAATATCCAGACAGGGCGCAAAGATATTGAAGGATAAAAGATAAAGGCAGTTGTGGAGGTGGGAACGGGAAGAGCGCTTTCTGGCTTTCCAACTCACCAGCTTTTTGAGGTTCATGGCAGCAAATTTAAGGAAACGCTGATTTAATTCCCCGAAATGATAAAAGATGTGATAAAATAAGGGAAAAGGGGCGCGGAGTATGAAACAGGAAAGTTTTAGCGATATGGAATACAGGAGCCGGAAAAAGAAAACAAAACGGGAAGAATTTCTGGAAATCATGGACGAGATCATCCCATGGGAGGAATGGGTATCGCTGGTCGTCCCCCACTATCCAACCGGGAAACGCGGGCGTCCGCCGATTGAGATAGAAACCATGCTGCGGATGTATCTGCTGCAATGCTGGTTCAGCTTATCCGATGAAGGAGTAGAGGACGCAATTTATGACAGCTATGCCATGCGCAAATTTATGGGGATCAACTTTTTCGAGCAGGATGTCCCGGACGCCACGACCCTGCTGCACTTTCGGCATCTGTTGGAGGAGAAGGGCATCGGCAAGCTGTTTTTTGATGCAATCAACCGCTGCCTGGAAGGGGCTGGACGGATGATGCGGGGCGGCAGCATCGTAGACGCCACGCTGATCAGCGCACCCAGCTCTACAAAAAACGCGGAGAAAAAACGGGAAGAAATCAAAAGCGATCCGCAGCTTTCTGCCATTGAATACCGCATCAACCGCAGGCCGGGCCGGTTCCCCAGGGTTTCAGACAATGCCATTGACTGGGAGCGGTATATTGAAAACCGAAAATCTGCCGTACGCTGCAAGGTGGAGCATCCCTACAGGATTGTGAAGAACATTTTCGGTTTTCGGAAGACCGTTTACCGGGGTCTGAGAAAAAATCTTAACCGATTACACGTTCTCTTTGCCAGCGTAAATCTGTACATGCTTGCCAGGGTGGGCGGTTCCCTATGCCCCGCCTAAGGTTTTTGCGCCCTTCGACCGGGCTGGGACTGGAAAAGCGAGGAATTCATCCCCGAATATGGTCCTTTATTGGTCGTTTCCATTACCTTCGTCTGTTTGCCTGGCTTTTACCTGCTTTAATCAGTGTTTCCTTAGGTCAGAGGTTCCCTGACCCTGGCAATTCTGCGGGGGTTTGTGGAGAAGGTGGTGGCTCATGCCCTGGACAAGTCCAGAGGGCATCGTGTTCAGCGGATTGATGTGCACTATACGTTCTTTGGGAAAATTGATTTCTCCCCGAAGTACAGCAAGCACGAGAAAGAGACAGCCGCATGACGCTCTTGCATCATGCGGCTGTCTCCCGCTAGGAAAACTTCTTTATCGGTGTTCCCCGAAAGGGCCGGTCCTGCTCGTTTATTTTTGGGGGAAGCGGAACACCGTGGTGTGGCGGAAGGCCTCTCCCGCCCGGAGGACGCAGGAGGGGAAGTTGTCATGGTTGGGGGAGTCGGGATAGAACTGGGTTTCCAGGCAGAAGCCCCAGCGGCCCCCGTAGGGCGCGCCGCCCTTCCCGGCGGGACAGCCGTCCAGATAGTTCCCCGTGTAGAACTGCACGCCGGGGAGGGTGGAGAGAACCTCCATGGAAACGCCGGTGGCGGGGGAAGAGGCCCGGGCAATGGGCCGGAGAGCGCCGGATTCGCCAACCGGAATCCAGTTGTGGTCATAGCCTCCGGCCTGGAGCAGCTGGGGGAACGCCTCATCAATGCGGGCCCCGATGGGGGTGGGCTGACGCAGGTCCATGGGGGTGCCCTCCACGGGGGCGATTTCCCCGGTGGGAATGGACAAGGAGTCCGTGGGGGTGTAGCGGTCCGCCAGGAGCTGGATAGACTGGTCCAGCACCGGGCCGCTGTCGTGGCCGGAGAGGTTGAAATAGGCGTGGTTCGTCAGGTTGCAGACAGTATCCCGGTCGGACTCCGCCCGGTAGTCGATGGTCAAGCCCTCTTCCGTCAGGGTGTAGGCCGCTTGGACCTTGAGAGTTCCGGGGTAGCCCTCTTCCCCGTCGGGGCTGAGCAGGGAGAGGACAAGGCGGTTGTCCTCCGCTTCTTCCACAGTCCAAACCCGCTGGTTGAAGCCCACCCGGCCGCCGTGAAGGTGGTTGACCTCATGGTCATTGGCGGCCAGCTGATAAGTTTGGCCGTTCAGCGAAAATTTCGCCCCGCCGATGCGGTTGGCATACCGGCCCACCAGGGCCCCCAGGGACTTGCCGTGGGTCCGGTAGGGCTCCAGCGCGTCGAAGCCCAGGAGGACGTCCACCGGCCTGCCCGATCGATCCGGGACACGGAGGGACTGGAGAGAGCCGCCGAAGGTGATGATTTGGCAGGAGAGCGCCCCGGCGGCCAGTGTATACAGCTCTACGGGCGTACCGTCCGGCATCGTGCCGAAGGGAATGGGAACAGACATGGGAATACCCTCTTTCCAATTTAAATTAGCAGAATCAGCATAGCATATTTTTCCGCCCCGGTCAAAGGGTTTTGTCCCAGGACAACGCATGAATGTCCTCTTTGCCTCATAGGCTTAACCGACGAGTACAAGCAAAAGGGGGAGCATCATGAAAAGAGGAATCGCGCTGCTGTGCGCCGCGCTGCTGCTGACCACCGGCGCCCGGGCGGTGGAGGTGTCCGCGCCGTCGGCCATTTTGATGGAGAAGGAGACGGGGACCGTCCTCTTCGCCAAGGACGAGCACAAGCAGCTGGAGCCCGCCAGCGTCACCAAGGTGATGACACTGCTTTTGACCATGGAGGCCGTGGACAGCGGACAGCTGAAGTACGACGACATGGTGACGGCCTCCGCCCACGCCTGCTCCATGGGCGGGTCCCAGATCTGGCTGAAGGAGAACGAGCAGCTCAGCGTCAGCGACATGCTGAAGGCGGTCTGCGTGGTTTCCGCCAACGACTGCGCTGTGGCCCTGGCGGAAACCGTGGCGGGCAGCGAGGACGCCTTTGTGGAGCGGATGAACCAGCGGGCGGCGGAGCTGGGGATGCGGGACACCACCTTTCAAAACGCCACGGGCCTTCCGGCGGCGGGCCACGTCACCTCCGCCTACGACATCGCCCTGATGAGCCGGGAGCTGATTTTGAACCACCCGGACATCCGCCAGTACACCACCATCTGGATGGACACCCTGCGGAACGGGGAGTCCCAGCTGGTGAACACCAACCGCCTGGTGCGGTTCTACGAGGGGGCCACGGGGCTGAAAACCGGCTCCACCGACAGCGCCCTCTACTGCCTCTCCGCCACGGCGGAGCGGGAGGGCATGGAGCTCATTGCCGTCATCATGAAGGGGGCCACCTCCGCCCAGCGGTTCGAGGACGCCCAGGCCCTGCTGAGCCACGGCTTTGCCAGCTACGCCCTGCGGAAGATTGTCCCGGACCAGGCCCTGCCCCCCGTCCCGGTGGAGCTGGGGGCCCAGGCCACGGTCCAGCCGGTGCCCGGCGAGGGGGGCACGCTGCTTCTGGAGAAGACCAAGGCCGGAAACCTCACCCAGTCCGTGGCGCTGGAGGAGTCCGTCCCCGCCCCCGTGGCCCTGGGGGACCGGCTGGGGACTTTGACAGTGACCTCCGGGGAGGAGACCGTGGCGGAAATCCCCCTGCTGGCGGGGGAGGAGGTGCCCCGGGTGACCTACGGCCAGATGTTCCTGCGCCTCCTGCGGACGGCGTGTCTGGCGGGGTGAGCCTATAGAAATAGAACGCAAGACCGATTCATCGGGAAGGAAGGGTGTGTGCGGGGAACCCAGGAAGGGTTCCCTGCACCATTTGGATCAACGTTTTTCAGCAAACTGAAAAACTTGTCACAGAATGGGCGGAGCAAAGCTCCGCCCATTCTGTGAACAATTGGCAAATTTGGTTTTATGGATTGTTTTTTCCGGGGAAGTGTGGTATCCTTAAAGCACAAGGCCACAGCAATTTAAAATGACAGGAGTGTTTTACTATGGTTCGATTGATTATGGGCATGAAAGGTTCCGGCAAGACCAAGCAGCTCATCGAATTGATTAACAACGCGGCGAAAGACGAACCCGGAAACGTAGTCTGCATCGAGGCCAACCGCAACATGACCTACGATATCCACTATCACATCCGCCTGATCGACGCGCATGAATACAAACTCAACGGCTACGACCTGCTCCAGGGCTTTATCAGCGGCCTCCACGCGGGGAACTACGACATCTCCCACATGTTCATCGACAACTTCTGCAAAATCGTGGGCAGAGACGTGGACGGGGAGACCGAGACCTTCCTGAACTGGCTGGACGGCTTCGGCGAGCGGAACAATATCAAGTTCACCGTCACCATCAGCGGCGATCCCTCCTCCGCCACGGAGGGCATGCAGAAATACCTGTAAACAAAAGAAAATGAGAAGGGCCCCGTTTCTAGAGAGAAACGGGGCTCCTTTTATATCTGCCGTTCTGCGTTGCCGTCGCTTCGGCCTGGAGAATCACCGGACTCCCAGAGCGTGCTAAAGCTCTTTTTGGATACTTTTTCTCTCGAGAAAAAGTATCAGGGCATAGCCGCCAAGGTTTCCGGCAGGGCGTGGTTCAGGTCCGAAAGGCAGAGGTGCCCGCCGCCGAAGAGGCGGGCCAGCTGGGTCCGCTCCCGGATGGCCTGGCCGTTGAGATACCAGACGTCGGGGCCCTCCTCCCGGACCAGGTAGGCGCAGGCGTAGCGGTCGGAGTAGTGGCTCCGGGTGGTCCGCTCCGCCGCCAGGGCCGTGATTTCCTTTGCGGTGAGGGACTCGGGCTCCCGGCCCTCCCAGACGGAGCCGGTGGAGGTGAGGAGCAGCGCCAGCTTGCCGGCGTCCACTACGCCCCGGAGGCGGTTCAAGGCGTAATAAACCTGCTCCAGGGGTTCCAGGGGGGCCACAGTCCGTCCGGCGGCGACCTCCTTTTTATTGTCGAAGCGGAGGACCAGATGGTCTGCGGCCTCGCCCAGGGCGGCGTAGTCATAGCCGAAGATGGTGCCCTTCCAGGAGGGGGCCTCCGCCCCTACGTACAGGGGCCGGGTCCCCAGCTTTTCCCGGAGAGACCGGACCGCGGCGGTGAGCACGTCCCGCTGCGTGACGGTGGTGAGGCCGGAGACCTCCAGGAAAAGGCCGTCATAGCGCCCTTCCTCCACGGCCTGGAACAGAACGTCCGCCAGCTTTTCCTCATCGCCCTCCCGGATGTGATAGTCGTTTCCGGTGACGTAGAGCAGGGCCTTGGCCCCGGCGGCGGAAGCGGCGGCACGGACGGACTGGGCCTCCGAGCTGCTCATAGCGGAGGCAATTTGGGGCTCGCCGTTGTAGACCAGCTTCGCCGCGGCGACGCCTACGGCGCCGTAGCCCGTGAGATCCGGCAGATTCTCAGCCGAGGAGGCAATGCCCATGCGGCTGGCGGTGAGGTCGTGAAGCTTGTCGTAAAGCCGCATTAAAATGGCGGCGGCCTGTTCACGGGTGACATGGCCGTTGGGGGAAAAGCTGGTGACCGACGTCCCGTCCATCAGCCCCAGGCCGTAGGCCATGACGATGTACCCATTGTTGGCCTTCACGTCCCGGAAGGGCAGGGACATGTCCTGGATCAGCCCGGCAAGGCTGCCGTAGCCCAGGGCCCGGACCAGCATGGACGCGGCCTCGCTGCGGGTGACGGGGTCGTCGGGGCGGAAGCTGCCGTCCTGGCTGGTGATGGCCCCTTGATGATAGGCGGTTTCCAGGGCTCCGGCGTACCAGGCCTTCTCGGACACATCCTCATAGACGGCCCGGGCGGGGGAGGTGGGCTTCCAGCCCATGGCGCGGCACAGCACCACCACGAACTCGGACCGGGACATCTCCTTCCCCACGCCGAAGCTGCCGTCGCTTTCGGGGTAGAAGTAGCGCAGGGCCACACAGCGGTCGATGTCCTCCTTGGCCCAAAAATCCTCCGGCACGTCGGAGAGGGCGGAGGCGGGTGCGGTGAACAGGCCCGCCAGCAGGGCGCACAGCAGGAGGCAGGAGAGGATCCGTTTTCGTTGTTTCATATATTTCAGCTCCTTCAAGGTCAGCGTTGTCTTCCCATCTTAGCAGATTTTTCCCCTCCCGTCAAACGGAAGCTGTCGAGAGCCTGTCCGGAAGCGGAATTTTTGGAAAAAAGCCTTGACTTGGAGCCCGCTCCAAGTGCTATGCTGGAGGAAACTAAACGCCGTAAGGAGGCATAGCCATGACGATTCGGGAAGTGAGCGAGCGGTACGGCCTTTCCGCCGACACCCTGCGGTACTATGAGCGGGTGGGCCTGATTCCGCCGGTGCCCCGGACCGGAGGCGGCGTCCGGGACTACGACGAGGCTTCCCTGGGCTGGGTGGAGCTTATCAAGTGCATGCGCTCCGCCGGGGTGGGCATCGAGGCGCTGACGGAGTACTGCCGCCTGTTCCAGCAGGGAGAGGAGACCCTGGAGGCCCGGAAGGCCCTGCTGGTGGAGCAGCGGCGGCAGCTCCGGGAGCGGATGGAGGACATGCGGAAGTCCCTGGACCGGCTGGACCAGAAGATCGAGAACTACGACCGGGACCTGGCCCGGAAGGAGCGGGAGCTCCGGGGCGGCTAAATCCCGTCCAGATCCCGGAACACGCCCCGGGACCAGGCCGCCGCCAGGGCCGCGGCTCCCGCCGCTCCCAGCAGAACGGCCCAGGCCGGGCAGGCCTCGAACAAAGCCCCATAGACCGCCTGGCCCAGGGGGGCGGCGCAGTTGGACACCGCCATGATGAAGGCCATCACCTTTCCCAGCAGCTCCGGGGGCGTCTGGCCCTGGACGGCGGCGCTGAGCACCACCACCAGCAGGGTGGACAGGACCATGATGGCAAAGCTCATGGCCGTCACCCCCCACCAGCCCAGGGACGGCGGAACCCCCGGCAGCAGCGCCGCCCCCATGCCCGCCGCCGTGAGGCTGGCGGCCAGCAGCACGGCGCCGCCCCGCCGGAGGCGCAGCCGGGGCCCCAGAAGCGCCGCCAGCACGCCGCCGAAGAGCCCGCCCAGGCCCATGGCCCCCTGGGTGACGCCTAAGCGGCTGTCGCTCATGCCCAGGGTCTGGACCACCGCCACGGGGATGCCCACCACCAAAGCGGCGGACAGCACCAGATTAAACAGGGCCAGCACCAGCATGACGGAGAGGAACACCGGGCGCTCCCGGCGGATAAAGCGCCAGCTCTCCCCCAGGTCCCGCCAGACCGTGGACAGCACGCCGCCCGCCGCCGCCCGGGGCGAGTGGGGAATGCGGATAAACAGCTCCATGACGGCGGAGAGGAAAAAGCACGCCATGCCGACCCACAGAATGGGCCGGAGCCCGAAGGCCCCGAACAGCACGCCGCCAATCACCGGCCCCAGCAGGGCGGACAAGGTCTGCACCATGTTGATGACCGCGTTGGCGCTGGTGAGCTGCTCCGGCCGGGCCAGAAGGGGAATGCTGGCCTGGACCGACGGCTGATAGGCCCCGGCGATGCCGTAGAGCAGCATGAGGCAGGCCACCATCAGCGGAACCAGGGGCGCCCGGTCCAGCAGGAGGGTGAAGGCCAGAATCAGGCCCGCCGTGGAGAAATCCAGGACAACCATGATGTTCCGCTTGTTCACCCGGTCCGCCACCACGCCGCCGATGGGGGCGCACAGCACGGCGGGGATGAACGCCGCCGCCCCCACCGCGCCGAACAGGGCGGGGGACCCGGTCTGCCGCAGCAGGTACAGGGGCAGGGCGAAGCGCAGGATGGCGTTGCCGAAGAGAGAGATGACCTGCCCCAGGACCACCAGGGTGAAGTCCCGGCGGAACAGGGGCGCTTGACTTGTTTTCATAACGACGCTCCTTTTTTTAATAATTTTTAAAGACCGACCGTCGGTCTCTATATCTCCAAAAAGAAACTGCCCGCGCGCGGCAGCTCCTTTTCAGCCTTGCGTTTCCCCGCCGGAAGACGGGGGATGGGCCATTTCCGCGTACTGCACCAGGGTGCTCACGATTTCCTGGTCAATCAGCCCATCCACGCCGAAGCCTTGGAAGAGCCGGTTGTAGATTTCACACCGGGCCCGGATTTCCTCCGGGGTGGTGGGCTGGACGATGGGGTTGATCCACCCGTCCGCCAGTATTATCATGGCCTCCGCCAGCTCCTTGGGGTGCTCGGTGCGGATGGAGCCGTCGGCCATGCCCTGGCGGACGATGGGCTCCACAAAGCAGGGGACCACCTCGGTGAAGATGCTCCGCATCTCCGTGGCCAGAAACTTGGCGTTGTCCATGAGGTAGGGCATCATGCAGAACATCTTGGCCTGGCGCTCCGGCTGGAGGGAGGCCTTGAACATGGCCCGCAGCTTCTCCAGCCCGTTCAGGGAGGGGTCGTCACGGACCCGGGACAGCACCTCGCCGTTCCGCCGCCCGATGCGGTCGCAGACGGCGTAGAAAATGTCCTCCTTGGAGGCAAAGTGGTGGTAGATGGCCCCCTTGGAAAGGCCCGTCTCGTCGATGATCTCCTGGAGGGAGGCCCGGTCATAGCCCGTCTCAATAAACAGCCGCTCCGCCGTGTCCAGGATCTTCCGCACCGTCTCCTCCGGGTACTTGTTCCGTGCCACAGGGCCGTCCTCCCCTCATACAAACCGCTGGTCGGTTTCTAATATACCACTCCGGGCGGCCGGTGTCAAGGGAAACTCTCCGGGGGTTCCTTCGGGCCTGCTGTTTTTTTCACAGAGTCTGTTTTCACTCTTGCTTTTTGAGGGAAAACAGGGTATAGTAAACTGGTAATTCCAGCGGCCCTGCTCTTCACCAGGCGCAGGCGTTTTGACATCTTAAAGGAGGAACAGATATGTCTACGAAAGCCTATTACCCCAGAACCGAGATCGGACCCGGCAAGGTCGGGTTCTCCAAGACCCGCTCCATCATCGAGGCCCCCTTCTACGGCAACAACGTCGTGAAGATCAACTCCCTCCGGGAGGCCTATGACATGGCCAAGAACTCTCCCGGCACCGTGGTCACCGACATGCCCGTCTACCGGGGCGAGGAGTTCGGCCTGGAGCCCGACGCCAAGGTCCTGCTGTTCAACGACGGTTCCATCACCGGCCGCTACGCCGCCGCCCGCCGGATCACCGGAAAGCCCGGCGTGGACACCACCGCTCTGGACAAGATCGTCATGGACGCCGTCTATGACACCCGCTGGAAGACCATGTACCACGCCGAGGTCTTCATCGGCCTGGACCCCGAGTTCATGGTGAAGGCCCATCTGCTGATCCCCGAGGGGGAGGAAAACCTCCTCTACAACTGGATGCTGAACTTCCAGTACCAGTCCGACGAGTACGTCAAGATGTACAAGAAGTCCAAGCCCGTGGGCGGCGGCAAAGAGTCCGACATCTATATCTTCTCCGATCCCCAGTGGACCGGCGCGCCGGGCCGGGAGGACATCTGCGATCCCAAGTGCCTGTGCTACTTCAACACCGACACCAACTGCGCCGCCATCCTGGGCATGCGCTACTTCGGCGAGCATAAGAAGGGCACGCTGACCCTGGCCTGGGCCATCGCCAACCGCAACGGCTACGCCTCCTGCCACGGCGGACAGAAGGAGTACACCCTGGACGACGGCAGCAAGTACGTGGCGGCGGTCTTCGGCCTCTCCGGCTCCGGAAAGTCCACCCTGACCCACGCCAAGCACAGCGGGAAATACCCCTCCATCAAGGTGCTCCACGACGACGCCTTCATCATCAACTCCGACACCTGCGCCTCCATCGCCCTGGAGCCCACCTACTTCGACAAGACCGCCGACTATCCCGTCCCCTCCGAGGACAACAAGTACCTGCTGACCGCCCAGAACTGCTCCGCCACCCTGGACGACGAGGGCAAGATCGTCCTGGTCACCGAGGATGTCCGCAACGGCAACGGCCGGGCCATCAAATCCAAGCTCTGGTCCCCCAACCGGGTGGATAAGATTGACTCCCCCGTCAACGCCATCTTCTGGATTATGAAGGACCCCACCATTCCCCCCATCGTGAAGCTCAGCGGCGCGTCCCTGGCCTCCGTCATGGGCGCCACCCTGGCCACCAAGCGCTCCAGCGCCGAGCGGCTGAAGGAGGGCGTGGACCCCAACGCCCTGGTGGTGGAGCCCTACGCCAACCCCTTCCGCACCTATCCGCTGGTGAACGACTATGAGAAGTTCAAGAAGCTGGTGGCGGAAAAGAACGTGGCCTGCTATATCATCAACACCGGCGACTTCATGGGCAAAAAGGTCCAGAAGGAAGACACCCTGGGCATTCTCGAGGCCGTGGTCGAGGGCAAGGCCAAGTTTGAGACCTGGGGCCCCTTCGAGGACATCGAGATCTTCAAGTGGGAGGGCTTCGTGCCCGACCTGAGCGACAAGGCGTATGTCGAGCAGCTCAAGGCCCGTATGCAGGACCGGCTGAACTACGTCACCAACCTGGATACCGAAGAGGGCGGCTTCAATAAGCTGCCGGAGGACGCCGCCGCGGCTATCAAGAAGGTCGTGGACGAGGCGAACACCCTGTAAGCCCCTCTTCCAAGATAAGAAACGGACTCCCCTCTCGGGGAGTCCGTTTCAGCCTGTTGAAAAGCGGCCAGGCTAGGGAATCTCCAGGCTGGCCGCAAAAGCAGGAAAAGATAAGTAGAGTGAAAATATAGTAGGCGAAAGAACAGGGAATGTCGTCTTGCTTTCCATCTGGCCAGCTTTTTGAGGTTCATGGCAGTAAATTTAAGCCTCACCCAGTTGGAAACGTGGGCCTGACCTCTGTGATGGGTATAACGCATGCCATGCCTTTGCTTGGCATCAGCAAAGACCCGCTCATGCGTATAGCTCCTGGTATTTTGGGGTGTACCTGGCGTCATCAGCCAGCTCCTCATAGTCCTTCCAGATGTGCCGCAGGACAGTCTTCATGCAGTTTTTGGAGCGGGTACATAGCTGCCTGGTGGGACATTGGGCGCAAAATTTGGGGTCGCTGCAATACTCCCGGTAACCGTCCCGGTTGTTGGTGTGGTAGGACAAAACCTAGTATTCCGGGCAGATCACGCAGTCATAATGTTCATCATAGACATACTTCACCGCTCGTGCCCACCCTTTATCGTCATGGGACGCTTGTAGGCGGTGGACAGCACCCGGCCATCGTCAAATACTTTTTTGCAGATATGAGGTTTTTTATAGGTGGAGTCCGCCGCAACAGTCTCAATTTCCGGGAAAGTCTTTGTCACTTTGTCATACATGGACGTTGCCGGGGGTACCCACTGCTTCCAGCACATAGCCGTTCTTATCGCAGGCGGCATGGGCCTCATAGGAGAACTGCCGCTGGTGCTTCCCCTTCATAAACACTCCGCAGTCCGGATCTGTGGTGCTTTTGGTCACAGTTTTGAAACCTGCCTTCTTCCGCCGTGCCAGCTTCTTTTTCGAGGTGTTGTCCCGCCTCTTTTTGGTGGGTACAGGAGGATCATCGTCATCATCGAAGGGCTTTTTCCCATGGGCTTCCCGGTCTGCGTTGATCTCTGCCAACAGTTTCTTTTGATACCCCTTGGCCGCCACACGAAAGAGTCTGCCCTACGGCTGACTTTTTCGACAGGCTGAGCAAAGGACACCGGCATCGCCGGTGTCCTTTGCTGTTTAAAACGGGCCTCACGAAAAGCAGGATGCGGTTCAGTCTACGTTTTTCGGGATTACATTTCTCCGAAGCAGAATTTGTTGATGCCGCAGGCCACACCGGCCTCATCGTAGGACAGCGCGATCCAGCCGGCCAATTCTTTTGCGTCATCGCAGGCATTGGCCATTGCATCGCCGATACCGGCATCTTTGAGCATGGATAGGTCGTTCAGTGCGTCTGCGAAAGTAATAAATAGATTATACAGAGTTCGGAACGAAATTGCGCATTCTGGAGCTTTGCAGGAAATTTCTATACTTAGGGACTGCTCCGCAACCCTCCGCCCGCTGAAACACAAGCAATAAAGGAGGAAAAGAGGTAGAATAGGTGCAAGGGAACAGAAGAGATAAACGGAAAAAAGCTTGCACATGAGGAGGCGGAGGAGATGTATAATGTACCGCCGGCGTGCCCGGCGTGACTTTCTGCGGCTGTCCAAGAGCAAAAAGCGCAGCGCCAAAGCGATCCGTTCCGCCATCCGCAAACAGCTGCAGTATATCCGGCGGGATGTGGGATACATCGTCCGGTTTGTGCAAAACGGTGCAAAATTGACCGAAAAGCAGAAAAATTGTCTGAATCTGGTGACTACAGTTTACGAACAGCAGCGCATGATGTTTGAGGACAGTACCCGCAGCATCCCCCGGCGGATCGTCAGCCTGGCCCAGCCCTAGGTACGCCCCATCGTCCGGGGAAAGCCCCACGCCAATACTGAATTTGGAGCCAAGCTGCACATCAGCCTGGTGGATGGCTATGCCAGGATCGAACGGCTGGACTTTGAAGCGTTCAATGAAGCAGAAGATTTCTGGAAGGCCGTTTACCGTTACCATGACCGCTATGGCCGCTGGCCGGAGCGTATTCTGGCAGATATTACTTCCGAACTGAAAGACCGGAAGTAATATCTGCCATGTTTTGCGGTTGCCGCTGTTTACAGCGGCGAGCAAAACGGCTTGAATCAAATTTATTATTTCCTATTTCCGAGCCTTAAGGAAACGCTGATTTAATCCCCCCAAATGATAAAAGATGTGATAAAATAAGGAAAAGGGGGCGCGGAGTATGAAACAGGAAAGTTTTAGCGATATGGAATACAGATGCCGGAAAAAGAAAACAAAACGGGAAGAATTTCTGGAAATCATGGACGAGATTATCCCATGGGAAGAATGG
>CAJTCG010000045.1 GCA_910574635.1 Oscillospiraceae bacterium
CGGCTGGGGGGTCATACGCCCATGGAGGTCTACACTCAATGCAGGGCTGCCTGACAAAATTGCGCATTTTATTTCACTGTCTACTTGACGGGGGGCAGTCCAAAGTGTCTCAAGGCTTACCGCTCCTGATGGGGCTTGTCCAGCGCCGGGGGCTGCTTCTCCTTCCAGTCGTCCAGCAGGGCCATGATCTGATCCTTCATCTGGCGGGGAGTTACCTCCTTGCCGAAATACTTGTTGAGCTCGTCGGTGGTGATAATCACGCGGTCTACCTCCTTTTTTTCCTCACTTAAAATCCCGTCGATGATGTCCCCGGTCAGCTTACCGGCCTTGTCAAGCTCCCGCAGCCGCTTGGCCTGGGCCACGGAGGGGGAAGCCTGCTCCCCGTCAATGGAAACGGCGATCAGGCGCTGGTTCTTGGGCCGGATAAAGGAGAGCTCCACCGCAGGCATGAAGCCCATCTTTTTTTCGTCCACCTTGTCCAGAAGCTCCGGCACAAGGGAATTGAGCCGGAGATAGCGCATGACTTTTTTATAGTTCATGTCATGCGCCTCGCCCACGATCTCCACGGAACGCTTGCCGATGTCGCCCTCGGCCACACCCTTCAGCCTCGTGCCCTGGTGCTTGATGTCCTCGACCTCCAAATCCAAAAGGGCGGCCAATTCGCTGGGGAGGGTCTGCTCCCGCTGCTTGTTGCTGTCCTTCATAGCCTGAACAGCCTCATGGTCGGTCATTTCCCGCACGATAAAGGGCATTTCCTCCAGCCCGGCCAGTTCGCTGCCACGGTGACGACGGTGGCCCGCAATCAGTTCATAGCCGTTACCGTCCTTTTCCGGGCGGGCCAGACCCGGCACCATAACGCCGTTTGCTTTGATAGACGCAACCGTTTCCTGCATTTTGGCGTCGTCCTTCACCTTAAACGGGTGGGCCCTGAACGTATGGAACGGATGCAGCTCGGAGAGCTTCAGGTAAACCAGCTTGCCCTCCTCCACAGGACGGGGCGGGGATGTCGGCTCGGCGGGAGCAGGGGGCTCCGGCGCAGGGGGCGCGGCGGGGTCAGAGCCGCCGCCAGCCGCAAGCTGCTCCGGGGCAGCTTTCCCCGTCTTGCTTTGGGACACTTTGTCTCGCTGCCCCTTGGTAGCCTTATCCTGATCCGGGGCCGCCTTGTCCTTGGGCTTGCGGCCACGCTTGGGTTTGTCAGCCTCCGGGCCGTCCTTATTCTTGGGGGGACGGCCACGGCGGGGCTTTTTCTGCTCCGCCTCCAAATCCGCCAGAGGGCGCTCCCACGGTTCCTTTTCGGACTCCGGGCGCGTGTCCTGCTCTGGGGCAGGGGGATCAGCCCCTCTATCAGCGGGGCCGGGGGCTTCAGGCGCTTTGTCACCCTCACCGGGGATGTCGGCCTGCTGCTCCACGGCCTCACGCGCCGCCGCCCGGCGCTTCGCCATAAGCTCGTCGATCTTGCTGATGTCCACCACCACGTCGCCGGGCTCCGGCGCAGGGGGGCCTTCGCCGGTCAGGTCAGGGGAGGGGGACTCGCCGGAAATATCCAGCTTGATCTGCTCCCCCTGGCCGGGGTTCAGCTTTTCATCTGCCATTTACATACCTCCTTTGAATTTTGTAGTGTTGCACAAACTTTCGCCAGAAATTTTGTTGAAAAATTTTTGCCTCCTTCCGCGCTATCCACGCAAAAAGGCCGCTTGCGGAGCGCCCGCAAACGGCCTTTTGCGTAATGTGATAGCTTCCATTTTATTTTCCAGACTTCTCAGGGGCCGGAAACCCTTGTATTTGCAGCTTTCCTATTAGGAGCTAATCATATGGAAATTGATATAAGCATATCAGACGAATCCATGTCTGTCAACTATGGTTTTCTATTTGATATAGGTATTTGATATTTTGAATCGGTGGCCTTATAATCAAGGCAGAAAGGACGGGATAACATCATGGCAGCTTCAATTTTAATACATGAGGATGTGAGCCAGTTGCTGTTGGAGGCGGGATGTACCAATGCGTTTACTCAGCAGTTTCTGACCGCAATGGAAACAGAAAGTGTCAAGAGCCAGCTTCTCCTGCTGCGCGGACAACGGAGCCACCAGCTGGAGCGGCTGCACGAGGAGGAACAGAAGCTGGATCGGCTGGACTACCTGCGGTACAAGCTGGAAAAGCTGCTTCCCTCAGAAAAGAAAACGAGCCGGAGGAGACGCTGATATGAAGCGAATGATTCTGAGCATTTTCACATTAGCCGTATTTTTTGTGCTTGCCGCCTGTGGCGTGTCTCAGGAAGCGCCAACTCCTCCTGAGAACACCACACTGCCGCCAGCGGATCAGCAGGAAACCATCTCTGCTCCCATCGGGTCAGATGTACCGGAGGACACCGTACCCGAAGATGCCAGCCCATCGGCCACAGCTGAAACGGTTGTCACTTTGACCGTGGACGGACAGACCTTTTCCGCAACTCTTCTGGACAATTAGAGCGTCCGCCAGCTTGCGGAGCAGTTTCCGCTGACGCTGAACATGAGCGAACTGAACGGGAACGAAAAATATTTCTATATGGACAATGAATTGATGTCCACCGATGAGCTGGCGGTGATGGACGGCGGCAAGTGCATCTTGCAGGTGCAGGGCGTAAGACCGTTCTTTTCCGACAAGTTTGACATTACCAAGCACCCGCAGTACAAGTATCTGCTGGATTCCAGCAAGAAGAATTACTTTGATATTGCGAAGTTCCTGGCCCGCAGGCTGACAGTGAAGCCGGATGATGTTTTCGAGTGCTACGAGATGGAAGCTCCGTCCTCCGGGGATTCCCCCTCCTGACGGGGCGGCTCCACTCTCTCCAATGCTACCGCCTTTAGCTGGCTGACCCGCTTTGTATCAACGAAGTGGGTGGCATACCAGCGTTCAATTTCCGGTTCGCCGCTCTTGCTGAACCGAAGGGGGATCACCGGCTTATGGCCCTGACCCCCCTTTTTCTTTACGCCCCACCGTTTGTAGCAGCAGAAAGACGGCTTTAACCCCGCCTTTTTCGCATACACCCGCATCTGGTGCATGACGGTGGACAGCTTGCTTAAATTGGCCGTACAGACGCGCTCCAAGTAGGAGACGCGCCCATACCGCCAGTTTTCATAGTCCTTTTTGGACAAATAGCCTATCTCCATCAGCACATCCACCGGAGCCGCAAAGCCCCGGTCCCGGCATTGCTGGTACATGGCTGAATTTACCTTGCCAGTCAAATCTCTATTGTTCATAGGAAACTCCATTTGCCTGATTTATCTGCATTATACGGCAGAAACCGGCATTTGTAAAGGCTGGCACAATCTTTGACCGTCTGGCCGGACAAGCCGCTTTTGATAGCTGTTACTCAAAAGCCACGTTCCCGGCCCGGTAGCACCGCCGACTGACACGTTCAGTTGGCGGTGTTTCATATTTCCGGGGAGGATTCCCTGTCACATTCAAAATCAATATTTTACAACATTATGGAGGTATTTTAATGGAATTTTTCACTTCTGCTATCGACACTTTGAAGGTTCTGGTGATCGCCCTCGGCGCTGGCCTGGGCGTGTGGGGCGTCATTAACCTGCTGGAAGGTTATGGCAACGACAACCCCGGCGCGAATGCTCATGTACGGTAAAGTATCACAAGAAAATTATGTCGAATTGACAGCCGCCTCCGCTATACCGAATAAGGAAATAAAGAGTCCTCAAATTTTGCGCTACTAAATGAAGACGAGCGGAAGTAATCTCCCGCTCGTCAGTAAACTTAACTATGCCATATCAATCCCGCTTCTTTCCCGCCACCGGCACTAAGAACAGCGCGGGCAACAGCAGGAAAGCGGTACAGACCAGCCCCCAGGGTATGGACACCTGCTGGGCTACCAGCCCCACAATAGGCCCGCCGATGATCTGCCCGAAAGAGTCCAGCTGTCCGCTGGTGGAAAAGACTGTGGCGCGCATTTTCTCATCCACATGGTCGTTCATCCAGGCGGCCAGCACAGGCTCCTTGATGGTGCGCATAAGCCCCGCCAGCAGGAACACCAACAACATGAACCAAAAGCTCCGCCCCACCGCGAAGAGAACCAGGCACAGGATATACCCGGCGCTGGTGGACATGACCACACTGGTTCGGCTGACAGTCCCTTTTTTCTCCATGCGGGCGATGAGCAACTGAGAAGCCAGAATACCTAAGCCGCTGCCGATAAGACTGATAACACCGAACCAAGTGACGCTGTTCAGCGGCCCGATAACGGGTATTACCGTGTCATCCAGAAAATGAGCGGTGGAGAGCCGGTCAAAGCCTTCACTGGCAAGTCCCCCGCATAGTGTGATTGCTAAGAGCGCCAGCAACACAGGTGCGCCTTTCACAAAGCCCAGGTTGAGCTTGAACAGGCAGACAAAGTCTTTAAGCAAGCCCTGCCGTTCCTCAATAGCAGGGGAGAAGTTGGTTTCTGGCATGATGCGAACCAACACCAGCCCCAACAACAAGCACAAACTGCCCCCCAAGATGACAGGCATTTGCAGGTTTATGTTTCCCAGCAGTGTGCCCAGCACCACGCCCAGAACGCCGCCGATTTGCCCCATTTGACTGCCCCGCAGGAACACCTTGTCTATGGGTTTGTCCTCTTCCTCCGAGGCAATCCACGCCTCCAGAGCGCCGGTGATGAAGGTATCACCGCAACCCCAGACAACCTGGGCCAGCAGAACCGGCGCGAACCACGGTAGCGCACCCTCCATCAGAAAGCCCAGGCCGTAGAGGAACATTCCAATCAGCACCGAGCGCCGACGGCTATACAAATCCGCCACCACACCGGTGGGTATCTCGAACAGAAAGCAGGAGGTCTCCAGAACCGTCCCTACCAGGACAAGCTGGAAAGCATCCAGCTGCACCACCTCCAGGTGGTACACGATGGAAAGCACTGTGGACATAGAAACCGCCAGGGAAAAGACAAATCGGAACAGCAGGTAGACAGAATATGCCTTTGAATTTTTAGCAAACATGAAGTTACATTCTCCTTTACGAATCAGTGGGTTGTTTTGTGAAACAAGCCCGACTGCCGCGCAGGAAGGGCAAACTTCTCAGCCCTTTCTAACAGTGATTTTAGAAAAGGCCTCCTAAAGTGCCCAAAGCGCCGTTAAAAGACTTGTTTCTGTTTTTGCAGTTTGCCATATGAATACCTCCGATACTGAAATTAGAACAACATGGCTGTTCTTCTTCGCGATATTATAGCAAATGGGCTTTGTGTTGTCAATGTAAAGAGAAGCGAGAGCGAGAGCGAGAGCGAGAGCGAGAGCGAGAGCGAGAGCGAGAGCGAGAGCGAGAGCGAGAGCAAGTATCGACCCGTGGCCCAAATTTCGCTCCGCTCATTTGTTCCCCTGGTCTGCTACTTGTTGGGGAGTGCCTTCCCCAAACCCTGCTGACCGGCGCTCCGCGCCGGTGTTGTGGCGCAGCCGCGCCACAAAAATCCGTCAGCCCCGCCTGTTGCGTTCTCGCCTGACCAGGCGGAAATCGGAAGCCGTTTCCGCAATCGCCGCAGAGCGGCGCACCCGCCGGAATAGTACACCCGCTTTGCGTCTGTACTGTTCCATCGGGCCAATTCGACAAAACTAGACCTCAAAACGCATTGACAATACTTTACATTCGCTCTATAATAGTCTTAACGATGAGCGATATAAAAAGTGAATATCAGTAAAATTCTCTGCACCCAGATGGTCTTGACCACCTGGGTGCATTGTGTTTTTCCAAAGCCTGATGTTCCCTTTTCCATCGCGTAACACATCGCCCATGACAACTGAATATGGAAAACTTGAAAGGTGTATAATGGGCGAACTATACCCTAAAGGGAATTTCAAAACAGGAGGTAAAAGTTTATTGTCCAAACGCTACAACACGCCCCACCGCACCCACATCATCAAGACCCGTGTGACCGAAGAAGAACACGCCGACTTCATGGAGCGCCTGACCGCCTACGGCATGAGCCAGTCCGAATTTATCCGGCAGGCCATCACCGGCGCGACCGTCAAGCCCATCATCATCGTGTCCCCCGTCAATGACGAGCTGCTTGCCGCCGTGGGCAGGCTGACCGGGGAGTATGGGAAAATCGGCGGCAACCTCAATCAGATTGCCCGGTATCTGAACGAGTACGGAGCACCGTACAACACCCTCGCCGCCGAGGTTCGGGCGGAGCTGTCCGACCTCGCTGCCCTCAAGTTCCAGGTGCTTCGAGAGGTAGGTGAAGCCATTGGCAACACTGAAACATTTAAGCTCTAAAAATGCCGACTACGGCGTGGCGGAGCAGTACCTCACCTTTGAGCATGACGAGTTCACCGGCAAGCCCATCCTGGACGAGAACGGGCGGCTTGTCCCCCGTCAGGACTACCGCATTTCTTCTTTGAATTGCGGCGAGGAGGACTTCGCCGTAGCCTGTATGCGGGCCAATCTCCGCTATGGAAAAAACCAGCAGAGGGAGGACGTGAAAAGCCATCACTACATCCTGTCCTTTGACCCCAGGGACGGCCCCGACCACGGCCTGACAATGGACAAGGCCCAGGCGCTGGGGGAGCGGTTCTGTGCCGAGCAGTTCCCCGGACACCAGGCCCTGGTCTGCACCCACCCGGACGGTCACAACCACAGCGGCAACATCCATGTCCATATCGTTATCAACTCCCTGCGGGTGGCCGAGGTGGAGCGCAAACCGTACATGGACAGAGCCAGCGACACCCAGGCCGGAGCCAAGCACCGCTGCACCGCCGCAGCCATGCGCCACTTCCGGGCCGAGGTCATGGAGCTGTGCCAGGGGGCGGGGCTGTACCAAATCGACTTGCTGGGCGGGAGCAAAAACCGTGTCACCGAACGGGAGTATTGGGCGCAGAAGAAAGGGCAGCTTGCTCTGGACACCGAAGCCGCCGCCCAGGGTAAGCCGCCCACCAAGTTTGAAACGGACAAGGAGAAGCTGCGCCGGGAGATCCGGGCCGTCCTCAACCTGGCCGTCAGCTTCGAGGACTTTGCCCAGCGGCTGTTACAGCGGGGCATCACCGTCAAGGAGAGCCGGGGCCGGTTGTCCTACCTCACCCCCGACCGGGCCAAGCCCATCACCGCCCGGAAGCTGGGGGACGATTTCGACCGCGCCGCCGTCGGTGCCGCTCTGGAACGCAACGCCGCCCGTCCCAGCCTGGGAGCCAAGCCCAGCATCCGGGAGCAGCTTCGCCAGCCCCAGGGCGTCCAGCGCATGGTGGACATTGAGGCCAAGAAAGCCGAGGGCAAGGGCATCGGCTACCAGCAATGGGCGTCCGTGTTCAACCTGAAGCAGATAGCAAACTCGGTCAACGTCTATACCGAGTATGGCTTTTCCTCGCCGGAGGAGTTGGACGCCGCCGTGTCCGCCGCCTTTGCCGCTGTGCGTGACAGCGCCGCCAGCTTGAAGCCGAAGGAATTGGCCTTGAAAGAAAAAAAGGAGCTGCGGCGGCAGATCATCATCTACCGGAACACCAAAGCAGTCCGGGATGGCCTCGCCGCACAGAAAACGCCCAAGGCCCGCGCCGCCTACCGGCAGGAGCATGAAGGTGATCTTCTCCTCTCCGAGGCCACCATTCGTTTCTTCAAGGCCAACGGCATCACCAAGCTGCCCACCGTCAAGGAGCTGACGGCGGAGATCGAGGCCCTGATGTCCGAGAAGAACGCCGGGTACAATGAGTATCAGGAGCGTAAGCGGGAGGCGGACGAGCTGCTGACCGTCAAGCGGAACATCGACCAGGTGCTTCACGGTGCGCCCAGCCAGCGGAGGGACGAGCATGACCGATAACGCCGTCCGGCTGACCTATCCGCAGTACCGGGCCGTCCGGCGATTGGTGCATGACTGCTGCAACTATGACGGCGGGAACTGCCTTCTGCTGGACGATGGGGAGGAATGTGTCTGCCCGCAGAGCATTTCCTATTCGCTGATCTGCCGCTGGTTTCGGGCGGCTGTGCTGCCTCTGGACGAAAGCCTGTGCGCCGCCCTGCTCCACCGCCGGGAAAGAAAAAAGTGCGTCCTGTGCGGTGGCTGGTACATCCCAAAATCCAACCGGGCCAAATACTGCCCGGAGTGCGCCAAGGAGGAAGAACGCCGCAAGACCCGTGAGCGGGTGCGCCGCCACCGGGCCGCCATGTAACGGTTTAGGCCCTTGAAAAGCCCGGTATCACGGGGCTTTTGGGCCGTCCTCAATAGGGGAGCTGTGTACTACCATTCCGGGCCTCGAAAATGGCCCTCTAAATGTCCACAACAAAAATTTGAAAGGAGCCGCCTATGACCGACACCCCCAGCAAGACCACCACCCGCCGCCCGGACTGCGTGACTGAAATCCGCATGGGCAACACCGTCCTCACCGTTTCCGGCTACTTCAAGCAGGACACCACCGACACCGCCGCCGACAAAATGGCGAAAGTCCTGGAGGCCGAAAGCCGCTGCCAGATCAGCCCCGGCCCGTGACCTCCTGCCGGTAGTTCCGCGATAATCCTCAGCTTAAAACTTTTTCTTGTAAGGAAGTAAAAAGCACTATACAACCGCCCCGGCCTGTGCTATACTGTTGCCATCGGAATAGCGGGGCCGGGGCTGTCGGATTGGAGGAAACGATGTTAAGACAGCAACCCATGCAAGCCCCCATCACCGCCTTGTACTGCCGCCTCAGCCGCGACGATGAATTGCAGGGCGAGAGCAACTCGATTTCCAATCAAAAGCGCATCCTCGAAAGCTACGCCCGTGAGCATAGCCTGATGCCCTATCAGTTTTTCGTGGATGACGGATGGAGCGGAGCCAACTTCCAGCGGCCCGGCTTCACCGAGATGATGGACGCTGTGGAGAGCGGCGCGGTCAAGACGGTCGTGACGAAAGACCTCTCACGCCTGGGACGGAATTATCTGCAAGTGGGCCTATTTACAGAAATTACCTTCCCAAAGAAAGGCGTCCGCTTTATCGCCATCAATGACGGCGTGGACAGCGCCCAGGGCGACAACGACATGAGCGCCTTGCGGAATTTATTTAATGAATGGATGGTGAGGGACACGAGCAAGAAAATCAAAGCGGTTTTCCGGGCTAAAGGCATGAGCGGAAAACCCATCACCAGCCAGCCGGTCTATGGCTATCTGAAAGGCCCGGACGGACACTTCGTTGTTGACCCGGAGGCCGCACCTGTTGTAAAGCAGATATTCAGTCTGTGCCTTGCCGGGAACGGCCCCACCAAGATTGCCCGGATGCTGACCGAGCAGAACATCCCCACGCCGGGGACGATGGAGTACCGGCGCACCGGCAGCACCCGCCGTTACTACCCGGACTACCCCTGTAAGTGGTCGAGCAACACCGTGGCGCACATCCTGGAGCGCCGGGAGTACCTGGGGCATACCGTCAACTTCAAGACGGAGAAGGTGTCCTACAAGGTCAAGACCAGCGTTGCCAACCCAGAGGACAAGATAATGGTCTTTGAGCATACCCACGAGGCCATCATTGACGAGGCCACCTGGGAGCGAGTGCAGGAGCTTCGCAAACAGCGAAAGCGGCCCAACCGCTACGGCGAGGTTGGCCTGTTCTCCGGTCTGTTGTTCTGCGCCGACTGCGGCAGCGTCATGTACCAGCAGAGGTATGAAACGAACAAGCGGCGGCAGGACTGCTACATCTGCGGCAGCTACAAGAAGCGCACCGCCGATTGTACGGCACATTTCATCCGCACCGACCTTCTGACGGCGGGCGTGACGGAAAATCTGCGGAAAGTCACCAGCTACGCCGCCAAGCATGAGGCCCGGTTTATGAAGCTGCTGATGGCACAGAACGAGGACGGCGGTAAGCGGAAGAACGCCGCCCGCCGCCGCGAGCTGGAGGCGGCGCAGAAGCGTATCGGAGAGTTGAACGGCATCTTCAAGCGTCTGTATGAGGACAGCGTGAGCGGGCGCATTACGGACGAGCGTTTCATGGAGTTGTCCACCGATTATGAGCAGGAGCAGGCCACGCTGAAGGCCCGTGCCGCCGAGTTACAGGCGGAGCTGGGGCAGGCGCAGGAGGCCGCTGTGAACGTGGAGAAGTTCATGGCCGTTGTGCGGAAGTACACCAGCTTTGAGGAGCTGACCCCCACCCTCCTGCGGGAGTTCGTGGAGAAGATCGTGGTGCATGAGTGCTGGAAGGACGAGCAGGGAACGCGCCACCAGGACATCGAGATTTATTATTCTTTTGTAGGCAAGGTGGACTTGCCCGACGATTGAGCCAGACCTATCCGGCGAGGCCCCGCCGGATGGGAACGGCAAAAATTTTTAACCTCTCCTTGCTTCTTTATCCGTAGTGAGCTAAGTCGCAGGGTATGAAACACTTGATACCTAAATTGATGTAAAGACAAATGCGTTGTGTATGCCGCAGTTTTTGGAGAAGAATTGCAACAGTGCATTGTGTTTTCTCAATGGAGGCGGTATAATAGTCGAAAGGCCATAGGGCCGGGGCTGTTCCTGCTGGCCCCAGCCCGGAAAGGTGGAACAGGCTATGAAAATCAGCTACAAGCCGCTGTGGAAAACACTGATTGACAAGAACATGAGCAAGAAAGATTTACGGCTCCAAGCGCATTTGACAACGAACCATATCGCCAACATGGGCAAGGGGGAGCATATCTCCATGCCGACCCTTATCAAGATTTGCGAAACGCTGAACTGTGATATTTCTGATGTGATTGCGCTGGTGCCAGACGATGACCCGTAAGGGAGAAAGGGCAGCACAATGAAAATCGAATTGGACTATGTGAAAGTGGGCGATTACTACCTCCCCGACCTGGCAGCGGAGCTGTACCCCAAGCGCGGCCTGGGCAAATATGGCCTGCTACGTCTGCGGTATCTGAAAGAGCATCGTCCCATCGTTTGGGCCTAGTATGTGATGGAGGGCAAGCTGTACGCCCATCTGCTGGAAGTGGAGGATGCCGCCCATGACCTGCTGGACAGCATGATGCCGGGGATGTCAAAGGAGGCTGGGGCCACCGAGGATTTGAAAGCCCGCGACCCCATGCGCTGGGTGGGGTTGATGAATTGCTGTAAGGCCCAGGTGGAGGAGATTATTTTTGCGGAGCTAATATACATCTAAGGCAATTTTGAGAATTGCTCTGATAAAATGCAACTTCGGCACTTTTTAGGGTGCCGAAGTTTTTTCTTGAATCTTTAAGAAATCTTCAAAATCATTCAGTATTATGAAACCATAATCCAAGAAAGGATGTGTCTGATATGAGTTATATTTTGCAAACAACAAATCTCTGCAAAAATTTCAAAGGACAAATGGCGGTAGACAATGTATCGTTGAATATTCAGCGCAACTCAATTTATGGGCTGCTTGGGCCGAATGGTGCGGGGAAATCTACCATCTTGAAAATGATTACAGGTATTCTCCGTCCCACCTCTGGCTCGATTGAATTTGACGGCCATCCGTGGAGCCGGGCAGATTTGGAAAACATTGGCGCTTTGATTGAGATGCCTCCGCTCTATGAAAATCTCTCGGCCTATGAAAACCTGAAAGCCCGAACACTGGCCCTGGGGCTTCCAGAAAGCCGCATCAAGCAAGTGCTTGGTATTGTGCAGCTTGAGAATACTGGAAAAAAACGGGCAGGCCATTTTTCGCTGGGAATGAAACAGCGGCTTGGAATTGCCTTGGCTCTGTTGTCACAGCCCAAATTGCTTATCTTGGACGAACCGACAAATGGGTTAGACCCGATTGGTATTCAAGATTTGCGTGAGCTTATCAGAAGTTTTCCGCAAAAAGGGATCACCGTCATATTGTCCAGTCATATACTCTCCGAAGTTGAGCAAATTGCTGACCACATTGGCATTATATCTGCCGGACATTTAGGCTATGAAAACGAAATCCATAAGAACCACGATCTGGAACGTATTTTTATGGATGTTGTTGGCGCACATAGGGAAAGGAGTGAGAAATAATGTTCGGGATTGTCCGTTCGGAACTCCTTAAAATGCGGCACAGCTTCTCGATGAAATTGATTTTTGGTGCGCCATTGGCAACTGTACTTGTCGGCTTTTTATTGAGCAGTCATGCAGTACAATATTCGGCTTACAACTGGTGGTACACTATGCTTCTTCCTGTTGTGACCGCACTGTGGGCCGCAGGTACAGTTATCCGTGAGAAAAATACAGGGCTGCAAAACATTGTTTGTTTGCCGTTCCCTTCTGCGAAAATATGGATTGGCAAAGGACTTACCCTGACTGCTGTGCTTTTTATCAGCAATCTGCTCATGTGGTTATTTACTACGGGAATTGCCAGTTTTACGACTATGAATATTTCGCCGCTGGACAGCATAATCGGCTGTATGCTGCTGTTCCTTACTTGCTTGTGGCAACTCCCTTTTGTTATGCTGATAGCAAGCAAAACAGGGTATCTTCCCTCTGTGCTAATAACTTTTGTGGCGAATATTGTTTCATCTACTATTGGCGCAGAAAAAGCATGGTTCTTTCTTAATCCATACGCTATTCCGGCCCGTGTAGTTTGCCCATTTTTCAAGATACGTCCTAACGGACTTCCCATTGAGGACGGTTCTCCGTTATTGGCTATTGAGCACATTTTTCCCGCTCTTGCCATTAGCTTGGCATTAGCTGCTGCCTCCTTTTGGATTTGCTCTAAATTGCTTGGAAGTGGGGGAAAGTCCAATGGCTAACTATATCTGCTATTTGAAAAGTGATTTATACAAATTGTGTCATTCCTGTTTTTTCCTTCTGCACGCTATTTTTGCCGTATGTGGGGCGGCTATGATGTCACTGTATGCAGGCGTTTCCCAAAGCGATGACATCAATAAACTGGCTGCTTATTTTCAGATCATGGCCGTTGCTTTTCCCTTTGCAATCGGGATTGTCTGCTATGTTGCAGCAGAACAGGAAGCAAAAGCAGGACATTTTCAAAATATATTGACACTTCCATACAGACAGAAAGCCGCTCTTTCCAAATTGACTATTTTGCTTGTGACTGGACTTTTGGCAACCGTATTGAGTAGTGTACTATTTGGTGCGCTATTTCCACTGGTTGGCGGCACAACTGAAATTCCTTCCGGATTTTATACAGTAATTCCACTTGTCCTTTGGGGCAGTAACATTTTGCTGTATGGCATTCATTTCGTATTAGCAATTCGATTTGGTAAAAATTTGGGAATAGGGATTGGAGTGTTCGGGAGCCTTTTGGTTGCGCTTCTCCAAACAGGATTAGGCACGGGCATCTGGTTTGTCATCCCTTATGGTTGGGGTATTCGTTTTTCTTCTTACGTTCTGGAAACGACCTTTGGCCTAATGCCGCCAGACAGAATAGGTATGGATTTTGGCATCCTCTTTTGCATATTGTCAACTTGTGCTATAATAGGAATTGCAGTCCACTGGTTTTCCAGATATAGCGGAAATCGGTCAGCCGATTGAGCGTGGAGGTAGAATTGATGAATTGGTTGGGCAATATTATTTGGTTCTTGTGCTGCGGACTGTGGCAGGGAATTTCTTGGCTGGTTGCCGGTGTTTTATGGAGCATTACCATTGTCGGTATTCCGATTGGCCGTCAATGCTTTAAGTTTGCGTCACTTGCTTTCTTCCCTTTTGGAAAAGATGTGAATTATGGCGGCGGTGCTATGTCTGCGATTGCCAATATCTTGTGGCTGCTTATCAGCGGTATCCCTTTGGCGTTGGTGGCGCTGCTAAATGGGTTGCTTTTGTGTTGTACGATTATCGGTATTCCTTTCGGGGTACAGTGCTTCAAAATGGCAAAGCTGGCGTTGATGCCTTTTGGCGCAACAGTAATGTAGATGTCCTTGGAGTGCGAATAGGGCCATGAAAAAGAGGTTATCTCAAGCGGGATATATAAACTTGGACAGAGAGGTGAGATAATGGCGCATATATTGGTAGTGGATGATGATATAGCTATGCTCCAGCTTGTCAGGCGTGTTTTAGAAAAAGATCAGCATTTAGTTACACTTCAATCAAACGCCAAAGCAGTCACAGAAATGGATTTTTCAAAGTTTGGTTTGATTTTACTGGATGTTATGATGCCGGAAATTGATGGTTTTGACCTCTGCAATCAAATCCGTGACCGTGTAGATTGCCCGATCATTTTCCTTACTGCAAAAACGCAGGAAAGTGAAATTGTTCAGGGATTAGGACTTGGAGCAGATGACTATATCACGAAACCGTTCGGGACAAACGAACTTAGAGCGCGGGTAAATGCTCACCTGCGGCGTGATATAAGAGAAAAGAAAAACAGCTTTTCAATATCCGGCGTCATTTTCCGCCTCAATGCGAAAGAAGTTGAAATCAACTCAAAAAAGGTTCCGTTGACAAAAAGTGAGTACGAAATATGCGAATATCTGGCGCGACATCATGGACAAACATTTACGCGGGAGCAAATCTATGAGGCGGTCTTTGGATTTGACGGAGAAAGTGATAGTTCTGTTATCTCTACTCACATTAAGAATATACGCGGGAAGTTAGCTGAATTTCACTTGTCAACGATTGAAACAATTTGGGGGGTTGGCTATAAATGGGTGTAAGAAAACTGCGTACTGTTTTTATGAAGTATGCGATATTTCTTGCGCTTGGTGTCTTTCTGGTTGCTTTTGTCAACATAGCCTTCTATCTATTTGGAGTTGAAATTGGATTTATATACCCAATAAATAGAATGAGCGCAGAAATAGAAAACGCGAGGGGAAGTTTACAATCCACAGATCGGATTACAGAAAATGAAATACCACCTCTTTGTGAATATGCCCTTTTCACAAAAGACGGAAAGTATATTGGCGGTTCGCTCGATCAGGAAGAACCAGCTTCCGTTTGGAAAATGTGCATTGTGAACAATCAAACAAGCAGCAAGCCTTATCTGTATGCTGTGATAGACAGGACTGACGAAATACTGATTTTAAGGTATAGAATGACAGCCCAGTTCAGCAATCCACTGCTGCATAGAATATTTCCTTCGGCAGATTGGGTGTTAATTGCTGTCATTATATTGGAAATCCTGCTTCTCTTGATTGTTTTGTCATATCTATTCGGGAAATACCTTGGGAACAAAATGGATAAATTGCTGACTGCTGTAAAGAAAATTGAGCAGCAGGATTTGAATTTTGAGGTTGAAAAAAGCCATTTATATGAAATCGACTTAACTCTTGATGCACTCGATCACATGAAATTGGCACTAAAAAAATCGCTTACAGAACAATGGCAGGCCGACAAACTGCGGCAAGAACAGATTTCTGCATTAGCCCATGATCTCAAGACACCGCTAACCATCATCCGAGGCAATACGGAATTGTTGTACGATACTGACTTAACAATAGAACAACAGGAATGTGCTGACTACATCACAGACAGCTATACGCAGATGCAAGTTTATGTTAAAACCCTGATAGACCTGTCTACGGCTTCAACAGGGTATCAGCTTAATAAAGAAATCTTTAATCTTCCTGATTATCTAAAGCAAGTGAAAGTATCAATAGATGCTTTGTGCAGGACAAAAGAAATTCATTTGCGAATGAGTATGTCCGACATCCCGATGCAACTAACCGCAGATAAAGTTTTGTTAGGACGTGCCATTCAAAATGTGGTAAATAATGCGTTGGACTATTCCCCGCAAGATGGAACACTTCATATAGATGTCTGCGGAAAAGACAATTTCGTTGAAATTTCAGTCACGGACGAGGGGGAAGGATTTTCTATCGAAGCGTTGCGGCACGCGCAAGAACAATTCTTTATGGACGACCAAAGCCGTAATTCAAAGATGCACTTTGGTATGGGCCTATATATTGCAAAATCCATTATGGAACAACATAGTGGTGAGCTTGTCTTAGAAAACTCCAAAAGTACAGGCGGTGCAAAAGTAATTTTGAAAATTCCATTTTGATAGGATGGGTGGCTTTTATAGCCACCCATTTTTTGCAAATCTTTATGAAATCTTCAAAAACTTCTCTTATTATATCTCTAAAGTAGCGGTTTTGATTATTCAAAGCCGCCATTTTTATATCCACCGGCGGCACATAGGAGGACGCCGCCATGCGACAAAAGGTGGTAGTGTCAAGATTATTTCGCAAATTAGTATGCAGACTCTGGGTGGAATGAAGTCAGCCGGCAATAGAGGTGTCCTCCAGAGCAGCTTCCAGGTGCCTCATATTCATGTACTTCTTGTTGCCCCACTGCGTGCCGGCTACATGGCGCAGCCG
>CAJTCG010000046.1 GCA_910574635.1 Oscillospiraceae bacterium
CGGAGAAAAAACGGGATCCGGAGATGCACTCGGTGAAGAAGGGAAACCAGTGGCATTTTGGTATGAAGTGCCACACCGGCGTGGATGCCGGGAGCGGCTTTGTCCACACAGTGAAGGCCACCGCCGCCAATGTCCACGATGTCACTATAGCGGCAAGGCTTCTGCGGGAAGATGATAAGGTGGTCTACGGGGACAGCGCCTACCTTGGGATAGAGAAACGGGAAGAAATCAAAAGCAATCCGCAGCTTTCTGCCATTGAATACCGCATCAACCGCAGGCCGGGCCGGTTTTCCAGGGTTTCAGACAATGCCATTGACTGGGAGCGGTATATTGAAAACCGAAAATCTGCTGCGCGCTGCAAGGTGGAGCATCCCTACAGGATTGTGAAGAACATTTTCGGTTTTCGAAAAGCCGTTTACCGGGGTCTGAGAAAAAATCTTAACCGATTACACGTTCTCTTTGCCAGCGCAAATCTGTACATGCTTGCCAGGGCGGGCGGTTCCCTATGCCCCGCCTAAGATTTTTGCGCCCTTCGACCGGGCTGGGACTGGAAAAGCGAGGAATTTATCCCCCAATATGGTCCTTTATTGGACGTTTCCTTTACCTTTGTCTGTTTGCCTGGCTTTTACTTGCTTTAATCAGTGCTTCCTATACATTGAGCGAGGAACTGTCTCACTTCTCCACCGTGAGCTATAATGTCCGGCACCGTTTCACCCAAGAAACGATAGAGGCGGTATTCCGCTGGATCTTGGAGGAGGCGGGCAGCGCGGGGACGCTGACCCCGGCGGCTGTATTCATAGACGGGACGCACATCAAAGCCTGCGCAAATCTGAACAAGAAGATCAATTGGCAGAGATCAACGCAGACTGAGAAGCCCATGAGAAAAAGCCCTTCGATGATGACGATGATTCTCCTGCGCCCACCAAAAAGAGGCGGGACAACACCGCCAAAAAGAAGCTGGCGCGACGGAAGAAGGCAGGTTTCAAAACTGTGACCAAATATCTGCAAAAAAGTATTTGACGATGGCCGGGTGCTGTCCACCGCCTACAAGCGTCCCATAACGATACAGGGTGGGCACGAGCGGTGGAAGTATGTCTATGATGAACATTATGACTGCGTGATCTGCCCGGAATACTAGGTTTTGTCCTACCACACCAACAACCGGGACGGTTACCGGGAGTATTGCAGCGACCCCAAATTTTGCGCCCAATGTCCCACCAGGCAGTTATGTACCCGCTCCAAAAACTGCGTGAAGACTGTCCTGCGGCACATCTGGAAGGACTATGAGGATCTGGCTGACGACACCAGGTACACCCTAGAATACCAGGAGCTATACGCATGAGCGGGTCTTTGCTGATGCCAAGCAAAGGCATGGCATGCGTTATACCCATCACAGAGGTCAGGCCCACGTTTCCAACTGGGTGAGGCTTAAATTTACTGCCATGAACCTCAAAAAGCTGGCCAGATGGAAAGCAAGACGACATCCCCCGCTCTTTCGCCTACTATATTTTCACTCTACTTATCTTTTCCTGCTTTTGCGGCCAGCCTGGAGGTTCCCTAGCCTGACCGCTTTTCGACAGGCTGAGGCGGCAGGTCTTTGACCTGCCGCCTGTTTTGGGAAAAGAGGAGCTTACTTGCGGTTTTCCTTCTGGTTCTGGCGCTGCTCCTTCTGGTTGTTCTGCTGATTCTGCTCGCGCTCGTTCTGGTTGTTCCGGTTCTCCATTGAGAACACCTCCTTTCGCCTCCGAAGGGCGTCTTGAAATCGCCTGGCCGCTCCGGCGGGACGCCGGTTTGAAGGCACCCTCCAGTGAGTTCAGAGGTTATTCTTGCCGCCGGATTTGAAAAATATTCAAAAAGGAGAAAAATCTTTGTTGACAAACCGGCGGGGGGCTGATATACTGATTTGGCAAAACAAAGAAGGCTGACTGCATCCGCCTCACCTCCAGCGTACTTGCGAAGAGGTCAAGAACGATTTTTCCGAGCTGCCGTCCCCGGCGGTTCGTTGTCGCGCGGATGCCTTGCGGTGTCCGCGTTTTGTGATTTTTAGGATGGAGGTGCTTTGACCATTAGTAAGCAAGTGCATGAACTGAACGAGAGTATCGGCGACAAGGAGATCCGTCTGATCGGCTCCGCGGGCGAGCAGCTTGGCATTATGGCCCCCATGCAGGCCCTGCGCATCGCCGAGGAACAGAATCTGGACTTGGTCAAGATTTCGCCCCAGGCCAAACCCCCGGTCTGCAAGCTGATGAACTATGGGAAGTTCCGCTTTGAGCAGAGCAAGCGGGAGAAAGAGGCCCGGAAGAACCAGCATGTGGTGGAGATCAAGGAGATTCGGATGTCTCCGGGCATTGACATCGGGGATTTCAACACGAAGCTCCGGAATGCCCAGAAGTTCATTGCCGACGGCAACCGGGTCAAGGTCTCTGTCCGTTTCCGCGGCCGCGAGATGGCGCACACCGATATCGGACGGGACCTGCTGACCCGCTTTGCCGAGCAGTGCGTTGAGATTGCCAATTTGGACCGGCCCGCGAAGCTGGAGGGGCGGATGATGTCCATCTTCCTCTCCCCCAAGGCCGGTAAGTAAACACTTTGTAAGTTCAAAAACACGGAAGGAGTCAATCGTCATGCCGAAACTGAAGACCCACAGCGGCGCAAAAAAGAGATTCAACCTCACCAAGACCGGCAAGGTCAAACGCGCCAAAGCCTTTAAAAGCCACATTCTGACCAAGAAGGACACCAAGCGGACCCGCCGCCTCCGCAGCGGCGGCTATGCCGACGCCACCAACGTGGACGCCATCCGCAAGATGATCCCCTACAAGTAAGAAAAGGAGGCTTTTGAAACATGGCTAGAGTCAAAGGCGCGATGATGACGCGCAAGAGAAGAAATAAGATCATGAAGCTGGCGAAGGGCTACTGGGGCTCCAAGTCCAAGCACTTCCGGGTGGCCAACCAGGCCGTCATGAAGTCCCTGAGCTACGCCTACACCGGCCGCAAGCTGAAGAAGCGTGATTTCCGCTCCCTGTGGATCACCCGCATTTCCGCCGCCTGCAAGCTCAACGGGATGAACTACTCCACCTTTATGCACGGCCTGAAAACCGCCGGCGTGGAGATCAACCGGAAGATGCTGGCCGAGCTGGCCGTCAGCGACGCCGCCGCCTTCACCCAGCTCACCGAGATCGCCAAGAAGGCGTAACCGGATTTTTGAAAGACGATAAAAGGACTTCGGAAGGGATTCCGAAGTCCTAGGCTGTTGAAAAAGTCTGCCATCCGGCAGACTTTTTCAATAAATGCAGTAAAATAGGAATAGGGGTGAGAAAGATGCTGGAACGAGGAAAAAATGAGTGAGGGGTTATAGAAATGGCGGATACAGAAAGCCTGGCGCCGCATCGACCCAGTAGTATTGTTTAAGATAGTACTGCTCCAGCATCTGGACGGGAATACGTCTTTGCGGGGAACGCTGCGCAGAGCACAGACAGATATGGGGTCCACCACAGATCCGGCGTGTGGAATGTTCCACAAGGGGGAGCACAAGCGGTGCTTCGCCTATGAGGCCCATACCGCTTGTGACAAGAACGGTTACGTGTTGGAAGCGGTGGTTATCCCTCTAAAAACTGCGTAAAGGCGGTCCTGCGCCATATCTGGAAGGACTATGAGGAGCTGGCTGATGACGCCGAATATAAGGACCTTTATGCTAAACGCAAAGTAACCATTGAACGAGTTTTTGCGGATGCGAAAGGAAAGTACGGTGTGCGCTATACATTTTACAGAGGCCTGGCCGAGGTTTCCAAATGGGTGAGGCTTGAGTTTGTTGCCATGAATCTTAAAAAGCTGGCAAAGTGGAAGGCAAAGCGACAACGCTCCGCACTTTTCCCTCCTTTATCCATATATTTATCTATTCTGCATTTTGCGGCCTGCTTTTCTTTGGACAGGCCGTTTTTCGACAGCCTGGGAGCCGGACCGGAGGGTCCGGCTCTTTTTGAATTCTATTGCCTTCCGGCCAAAAATGTGATATAACAGCAGATGGAAGAAACAAAGAAAACTTTACGATGGAGGACAGCTTATGAATACCAACATCCGTCCCGCAGACATGAAGCGGATCAACACCCCCCAGCTGGCGGAGGCGTTCATCGCCGAACAGGTGGCCCAGGTCCGGGCCCAGGTTGGGGATAAAAAGGTGCTGCTGGCCCTCTCCGGCGGCGTGGACTCCTCGGTGGTGGCGGCCCTGCTCATTAAGGCCGTCGGAAAGCAGCTGGTCTGCGTCCATGTGAACCACGGTTTGATGCGCAAGGGCGAGAGCGAGCAGGTGATTGAGGTTTTCAAAAATCAACTGGACGCCAACCTGATTTACGTAGACGCCACGGACCGCTTCCTGGATCTGCTGGCGGGCGTGGACGAGCCGGAGCGGAAGCGGAAGATCATCGGCGGCGAGTTCATCAAGGTCTTCGACGAGGAGGCCCGGAAGCTGGAGGGCATCTCCTTCCTGGCCCAGGGGACCATTTATCCCGACATTCTGGAGAGCGACGGGGTTAAGGCCCACCACAACGTGGGCGGCCTGCCGGAGGATATGGACTTCGAGCTGGTGGAGCCGGTGAAGCTGCTGTTCAAGGACGAGGTCCGGGTTGTGGGCCGGGCCCTGAGCCTGCCGGTTTCCATGGTGGAGCGCCAGCCCTTCCCGGGGCCGGGCCTGGGCGTGCGGTGCCTGGGGGCCATCACCCGGGACCGTCTGGCGGCCCTGCGGGAGTCCGACGCGATTTTGCGGGAGGAGTTCGGCAAGGCGGGTCTGGCGGAGAAGGTGTGGCAGTTCTTCACCGTGGTGCCGGATTTCCGGTCCACCGGCGTGCGGGACGGCAAGCGGGCCTTTGACTGGCCGGTGATCATCCGGGCGGTCAACACCGTAGACGCCATGACGGCCACGGTGCCGGAGATTCCCTGGGCGGTGCTTCAGACGATTACGGGCCGGATTCTGGCGGAGGTGCCGGGCGTGTGCCGGGTGCTGTATGATTTGACGCCGAAGCCGGTGGGGACGATTGAGTGGGAATGACCGTCAAAACGGCTCAAACCCGCATGAATACAGGGTTTTTGACCTGTTAATCTGCCTTGTGATACTGGATTGATACTATTCGTTTCAACCCGGCCACACAAGAGAATGATTGCAAAGGGCAAGCAAGCCGCCCTGCTGAACGACAAATTCAGCAGGGCGGCTTTGCTTGTCCTATTTTTCTTTTCTCCAAGGAACATAGTAGTCAAACCGTTTGCTGTCGTCACAGGTACACGGCCAGTTGATTTTCCATTCAAAGTATTCTTCCCTGGTGATTTCCCCAGCGTGAAGTTCCTGCTGGCGCAAGAGCCATTCCCGCATGAACTCATCTACCAGCCCATAGTTGAAGTAAATGCCCACGGGAGGTTGAGCGGGCCAGTCGTCCGTGTCGTTGTAGCGGACGGCGGTATCATCGGAGGCTCCCGTCTTGCCGGGATTGCGGACAAGCTGAAACAGGCGAATGGAGCCGGGGCTGTCCTCGTCCAGCCAGAAGAATGTCCGCATGAAGTCCTCGGCGCAGCCAGGACGGAGCGTGTAGAAGTTCTGGAAGTCTACCCGAAGCGCCTGGGCAATCTTGTCCAGCAGTTCCCTTTTCGGAACACGGTAATTCGTTTCGTACTGGGCAATACGGTTGTCCGCTCCCTTTTCCTCAAAACCGACAGCCAGCCCCAATTCCTTTTGCGTTATGCCTCGAAAAGTTCGGATTTTCTTGATTTTTTCTCCTACTGTCATATGTTCCACCGCCTTTGAACATAGTATAGCGCAAATAAGCGAAATATGCAAGAGAAAAATTAACAAAATTGCGAAACAAACTCTTGACATTAACAACTATGCGAATGTATAATAAGAACGCGGGCATTAACAATTTTGCGAACCAGAAGCAAGGAGGTGAAAACGTGAGCAAGGAACTATTTGTACGGGCCGAGGAAGTGGCTGGGGTGCTGGGTATCTCCAAACCCTACGCCTACAAGCTGGTGCGGGAGATGAACGAGGAACTGAAGCAGAAGGGTTTCCTCACCATCCCCGGACGGGTGAGCAGGAATTACTTCGAGGAAAAGTTCTATGGGCTGCGGAAAAATCAGTAAGGAGGGAACAAAATGCCAGCATACAAAGACAAGGCCAAAGGCACATGGTATGCGTCCTTTTACTTTGAGAACTGGACAGGGAAAAAGGAAAAGAAGATGAAACGGGGTTTCAAGACCAAGCGGGAGGCGCTGGAGTGGGAACGGACGTTCCTGCAACAGCAGACCGCCGACCTGGATATGACCTTTGAGAGTTTCGTGGCGCTCTACGCCGCAGACATGAAAGGCCGTATCAAGGAGAACACCTGGGGGACGAAAGAGCATATCCTCTACAAGAAGCTGGTGCCATACTTCGGCAAGCGGAAAATGAGCGAGATTAGTTCTAAAGAAGTCATGGCGTGGCAAAGTGAAATGCTCAACTACCGGGACAAGAACGGCAAGCCCTACTCCCCCGTTTACTTGAAAACGCTGCACAATCAGTTGAGCGCCGTTTTCAATCATGCGGTGAAGCACTACAAGCTGAAAGCCAACCCCGCCGCCCAGGTGGGCAACATGGGCAAGGCCAAGGGCCGGGAAATGCTGTTTTGGACGAAAGCGGAGTATCTGAAATTCGCTGACGCTATGATGGACAAGCCCCTCTCCTACTATGCCTTTGAAATGCTCTACTGGTGCGGTATCCGGGAGGGGGAATTGCTGGCCCTCACCCCTGGGGACTTCGACTTTGAGAAGCAGACGGTTTCCATCTCAAAATCCTATCAGCGTATCAAGGGCCAGGATGTAGTCACCGACCCCAAGACCGCCAAGAGCAACCGGGTCATTCAAATGCCCGCCTTCCTCTGTGAAGAAATGGAGGACTACATCAAGAGCCTGTATGCCGCAAAGCCGACAGACCGCATTTTCCCCGTGACGAAATCCTACCTTCACCGGGAGATGGACAGGGGAGCGAAAGAGGCGGGGGTCAAGCGGATCAGGATTCACGACCTCCGACACAGCCACATTTCCCTGCTGATTGACATGGGCTTTACGGCCCTGGCAATCGCTGACCGGGTGGGGCATGAAAGCATCGACATCACCTACCGCTACGCCCACCTGTTCCCCACCCGGCAGGCGGAGATGGCGGACAAGCTGGACATGGAGCGAAAGGGGGCTTAAATCATGTCTGCGAAGAACCTCGACAACCACAACCGATGGAGAAGCAAAACCATAGCGTTCCGGGTGTCCCCGGAGGAAAACGAACAGATTGAGATTGCCGTCCGCCTCTCCGGGCTGACCAAGCAGGACTACATCACCCGGCGGCTCTTAGACCGGGCCGTGGTGGTGCAGGGCAATCCCAGGGTCTACAAGGCCCTGCGTGACCAACTCGCCGCCGTCCTGGGGGAACTGCGGCGCATTGAGGCCGGGGGCGACGTGGGGGATGAACTTCTCGCCACCATTGACCTTATCTCAGTGACGCTGGGCGGCATGAAGGAGGATTGATAGATTGATGGATTCCAGAGAAACGAAAAGGACTGTCCCGGTTCCGTCTGTTGGCGCAGACGGGGAACAGCCCAATTCTCAAACAACTACCCAAAGTATAGCAGAGGAAACGGCTGAAAACAACCCCCAAGAGAAAGATTTAGAGGAAATGCTCCGGGATATGCGGCGCATGAACGACCCGGCCTACCTCCACACAGTTTCCATGAACGACCTTTACCAGAACATCTACCAGAGCAGACCGCCCGTCATTGACGGTCTGCTCTACCCTGGGACGTACCTCTTTGCGGGAGCGCCCAAGGTGGGCAAGTCGTTCCTGATGGCCCAGCTTGCCTACCATGTCAGCACCGGCCTCCCTCTGTGGGACTATCCCGTTCACAAGGGGACTGTCCTCTATCTGGCGCTGGAGGACGATCACCGTCGCTTGCAGGAGCGCCTTTACCGGATGTTCGGCATGGAGGCCACCACCGACCTTCTCTTTGCAATCCACGCCAAGCAGGTCGGCGTCGGATTGGAGGAACAGCTAAAGCGATTTGTGCAGGAACACCCGGACACCAAGCTGATTATCATTGACACCCTCCAGAAAATCCGGGAGGCTGGTGGGGATAAGTACAGCTATGCCAACGATTACGAGGTGGTTGGGAAATTAAAACGTTTTGCCGATGATTGCGGCGTCTGCCTCCTGCTGGTACATCATACCCGGAAACAACAGGCCGATGATAAGTTCGATATGATCTCCGGCACCAACGGACTGGCGGGGGCAGCGGACGGAGCCTTTCTTCTTCAGAAGGAGAAACGGACGGACGGCACCGCCACCCTGGATGTGGTGGGGCGTGACCAGCAAGACCAGCGATTCTATCTCACCAAGGACAAGGAACGGCTGACATGGACGCTGGAACGGATGGAGGCAGAGCAGTGGATAGAACCGCCCGACCCGGTACTGGAGGCCATAGTCACCCTTGTGACGGCGGAGAGGCCGACCTGGGGCGGTACGGCCACGGAGCTGGCAGCGGCGCTCCAGACCGACATGAAGCCCAACGCACTGGCGATGCGGCTGAATGTCCGGGCCGGGAAACTACTGACAGACTACCACATCCGCTATGAGAACAGCAGGAGCCACGCCGGGAGAAGTATCAGCCTGACGCTGGAACCGCCCCAGGCGTGACGACCGTGACGGCTGTGACGGCTTTTTTGAGGGCGGGGGCGGTGTCTGAAACATCGTCACGGTCGTCACGGCTGTCACGGGGTGCGGGGTCAAATGTCAAGGGGGCATACCTGCGGGTGGAGATTGCCGCAAGGCAATACAACCCGTACCCCTTGACTTTTGGCCCGCGGAGAACACTTGCCGGGTGGTGGGAAAGGCTGTGCCTTTCCCACCTGCCCAACGGCGAGTGGCAAAGTTTAGGCGGGGTGCAGGGTGCCCTTTTCAAAGGGCAGCCCTGCTGGGGGAGCCGTCCGCAGACGGCGGGGGCAAAGCCCCCATACCCCCTCGGGAGAGCCCACGGCACTTTGCAGACCGAAGGGATGAAAGTGTCATAGTGGGTTATTACACTTCCCGCAGGAAGTGTCTCCCCCGAACCCCCGTCCTCTTTCAACAACCCGACGTCTGAAACAGGAGGATTTTTGCCTATGGCGAGAGGTGACGGTATTGACCGTACCAACGCAAGAAATATGAGGCTGACCGAAACCAAGATCGGTAACACCCAGCAGCACAACGAGCGTGAGAAGGATTCCTATGTCAATCAGGACATTGTACTGGAGCGGACGCCGCTCAATGTCCATTTCAAAACCCCGTCTGCCGGGTATCGAGAGATGTTTGCTCGAATGGAGGCTGATGGCGTGATTTCCACTCGTGGTATCAAGGAGGATGCCTTTCGATATGGTGAGCTGGTCTTTGACGTAAACTCCGCTTACTTCTACAACCACGGCGGCTATGACTTTGCAAAACAATTTTACACCGAAGCATACAAAGCCGCAATCAAAATCGTGGGCGGAGAGCAGTATATTTTGTCGGCGATCATGCACGCCGACGAGCGCAACCGGGCCATGTCTGAGGTGCTAGGAGAGGACGTGTACCACTACCACCTCCATGTGGTTTATATCCCGGTAGTGGAGAAGGAGATACGCTGGACAAAGCGGTGCAAGGACAAGTCCCTGGTGGGCAAGGTCAAGGAAACGATCATGCAGGTGAGCATGAGCAAGAAGTGGACGTCCAAGCCCATTCTGGACGAAACCACCGGGGAACCGCTGCGCACAGCTAAAGGAAAGCCCGTTCTGCGAAAGTCGTACAGTATCTTGCAAGATGATTTCTTTGAGCATATGCGCTCCGCTGGTTATGACGATATAGAGCGTGGGGAACGTGGCAGTTCCGAGGAGCATTTGACAGTTACGCAGTTCAAGACGGAGCGTGAGCAGGAACGGCTTGCACAGCTTCAAGAGGCGTCGGCGCTGGCCCAGGTCGAGGCCGACAAAAAGAATAAAGAGGCGGCAGCAGCCGAGAAGAAAGCGGCCCAGGCTAGGGCCAAACTGGACGATGTGGCTCCCTTACTCAAGGGCATGGAGAAGCTGGCAGCAGACTTCTCCGAAGACCCGGAGCGGACGCTGCCGGAGGCGGGGCCGCTGGAATCGGCCAAGTCTTACCGAGAGAAGAAGGTCAAGCCCCTTTGGGAGAAGATTGTCAAGGTGCTGCGCTCGGTCTACCGGGCCTACTTCGATCTCAAGAGCAGGTTTGAGCGGTTGCAGATCGCCTATGATCGTGAGGTCAGTAAGAACGGCTCTCTGTCAGCTAGAATTTATGAGGTCTGTGCCGAGAGGGACAGCCTAAAAGGACAGGTCAGGGACTATGAGCGGGTCAGACGGGCCATTGGCCCGGAACAGGCGGACAGGATACTGGAGGCAGCTTACCAGCAGGAACAGGTCGAAAAGGAGCGGAAATGGGGCGCAAGGTCAAAAATGAGGATAGGCGCACGATAATCACAAAAAATGGAGGTAATTTCATGGAAAAGTACATCTTTGACGAGGGCAACGGTCTGTGGTATGAGTTGCAGAGGGACTAACAATATCCGGGCGTGTGCGGCGGAAATCGTGGACACAGAAATTATTTGCGCATGAGGCCCCAAATCGGAGGGTGTCCTGGTGAATGCCCTCCTGATTTATTTGGGACAGCGGGTAAAAACTTCTTGCATTTTAGAGTGTGCTATGCTATACTGTTGCCATCCTGATTTGAGGAGTCTATTCAACATGCGGCAAGGTATTCTTAAATAAAATTTGATAATGGGCACAAAAATAATTGCCCCTTGCAGGGGCTTGGTTTTTGTACCCAATTTAAGAATGCTTTTGCCTTTTTATCAAATATCGTGACGGATAACGGCTCATGTTAGCTGAATGCGTTTTTATGTATCCGAAGTCATGATCCCCAGCGGTAAAAGTATTTGCTGCTGGGGATTTTTGCGCCCTTTTGGGCCTTGTATGGAGGATAGACATGAACATTATCAATATCGGGATTCTTGCCCATGTAGATGCGGGCAAGACGACACTGACAGAACGCCTGCTGTATGCCAGCGGAACCATTTCAGAGCCGGGAAGCGTCGAAAAAGGGACAACGAGAACGGACACTATGTTTTTGGAGCGGCAGCGTGGAATTACCATTCAAACGGCAGTCACTTCTTTCCAGTGGCACAGTTGTAAAGTCAACATTGTGGATACTCCCGGCCACATGGATTTCTTGGCAGAGGTATACCGCTCTCTGGCCGTTTTGGACGGGGCCATCTTGGTACTCTCCGCTAAAGATGGCGTGCAGGCCCAGACCCGTGTTCTGTTCCATGCCCTACGGAAATTGAACATCCCCACCATTATCTTTATCAACAAGATCGACCAGGTTGGCATTGATTTGGAGGGCGTATATCAGTCTGTTCGGGATAAGCTCTCCGCTGATATTATCATCAAGCAGACAGTGTCGCTGTCCTCGAAAATAACTCTGACAGAAAACACTAGTGCAGAGGTGTGGGATTCGGTCATCGAAAATAACGATGAGTTATTGGCAAAGTATATCGCAGGAGAATCAATCAGTCAGAAAGAACTTGCGCAAGAAGAACAGCGGCGAGTTCAAGACGCCTCCCTGCTCCCGGTCTATCATGGCAGCGCCAAAAACGGCCTTGGCATTCAACAGTTGATGGATGCGGTGATAGGGCTGTTCCAACCGACCAAGGAACAGGGGAGCGCCGCCCTGTGCGGTAGAGTTTTTAAGGTGGAGTATACAGATTGCGGCCAGCGGCTTGTCTATCTGCGGCTATACAGCGGAACGCTGCGTCTGCGGGATACGGTGGCCCTGGCCGGGAGAGAAAAGCTGAAAATCACAGAGATGCGTATTCCATCCAAAGGGGAGATTGTTCGGACAGATACCGCCCATAAGGGCGAAATTGTCATCCTTCCCAGCGACAGCTTGAGATTAAACGATATATTGGGGGACAAAACCCAACTTCCTCGTGAAATGTGGAGTGATGTTCCCTTCCCTATGCTGCGGACGACGATTACGCCAAAAACGGCAGAGCAAAGAGATCGGTTGCTGGACGCTCTTACGCAAATTGCGGATACTGACCCGCTTTTGCACTACGAGGTGGATTCCACCACCCATGAGATCATTCTTTCTTTTTTGGGTCGGATGCAGTTGGAGGTTGTTTCCGCTTTGCTGACGGAAAAATACAAGATTGAAACAGCAGTGAAGGAACCCACCGTCATTTATTTAGAACGGCCGCTCAAAGTGGCCAGCCACACCATCCATATCGAGGTGCCGCCTAACCCGTTTTGGGCATCTATCGGACTGTCTGTTACACCGCTCCCGCTTGGCTCCGGTGTAAAATACAAGAGCCGGGTTTCCCTGGGATACCTGAACCAGAGTTTTCAAAACGCTGTCATGGATGGTATCCGTTACGGTTTGGAGCAAGGCTTGTGTGGCTGGAACGTAACGGACTGTAAGATTTGTTTTGAATACGGGCTTTACTATAGCCCGGTCAGTACGCCGGCGGACTTCCGCTCATTGGCCCCGATTGTATTGGAACAGGCATTGAAGAAATCAGGGACGCAGTTGCTGGAACCTTATCTCTCCTTCACCCTCTATGCGCCCCAGGAATACCTTTCCAGGGCTTATCATGATGCGCCGAAATACTGTGCCACCATCGAAACGGCCCAGATAAAAAAGGATGAAGTTGTCTTTACTGGCGAGATTCCCGCCCGTTGCATACAGGCATACCGTACTGATTTGGCCTTTTACACCAACGGGCGGAGCGTGTGCCTGACGGAACTGAAAGGGTATCAGGCCACTGTCGGCGAGCCAGTCATCCAGCCCCGTCGTCCAAACAGCCGCCTGGACAAGGTGCGCCATATGTTTCAGAAGGTAATGTAACGTCTTGCGCAATACAAGCGTTCATTGCTGGCTATTGCGAAATATCATTAATAAAATCAGTATCAGAGATGAGGAACTATTTTGAACCAGGAACAGACGGATATTACAACAGGAAAGCAAAAGTTTTGCAGCATTACAAAAATAAAAGCCTATACCATTTTGGAAAGAAAAGATACATAATAGTCAAGACGGCAACAATCAGAAGTTATGGAGGGTAAGAATGGAATATAGTAAGGAAGATTTAATGGAAGTAAAAAAGCAAATTTTGGGATGGGGAGAGAACATGGGAACAGAGGAAAGTAAAAAAATCTGGGAGGAGAACGCACAATTTTGGGATAATGCAATGGGTGACGAATCTAATGAATTTCACAGAGAGGTAGTGCGTCCCAAAGTAACGGAACTTCTATCTCCTAATCCTGCGGATTACATTTTGGATATTGCGTGTGGCAATGGAAATTATTCTTCGTATCTTGCACAAAGAGGCGCTTCAGTTGTCGCTTTTGATTACAGCAAAAAAATGATAGAATTGGCTAAAAGACGGCAATCACAATATGCAAAACAAATTGAATTTTGTGTGGCGGATGCGACCGATAGAAAAAGTATATTAGAATTAAAAAGAAATCGAGCCTTTACGAAAGCAGTTTCTAATATGGCAATTATGGATATTACGGATATTGAACCACTTCTTATGGCTGTTTATGAACTGTTGCAGGAAAGCGGAATTTTTGTCTTTGCAACGCAACACCCTTGTTTTGTCACGTTGACTGAAAAATATATGACACCGCACAGTTACTATGATATAGCGATTGAAGGGCAACCGAAAGAGCAGATTTATTATCATCGTTCCATACAAGATATTTTTAACCTTTGTTTTAGAGCTGGATTTGTCATTGATGGATTTTATGAAGAATGTTTCAAAACCAACAAAGAAATTCCTATGGTAATGATAGTAAGGCTTAAGAAGGTAAAACGTGATAACTTAAAATAAATTCAAGTTTGTCGGATAAATAGCAAACCCAGCCGAGCCAGCGGGCGGCGGCGCATACGCGCCGCCGCCCGCCTTTGCTGGTAGGCAATCAAGGGGCGACAGCAAGGAGTGCTGCCGCCCTGCACTATTATTCAGAGAGGGGGAATTTCCATGAACGACCAGAAAGCCTACCAAGAGTATATCCAGCGCAGATACAACGCCTTTTGCAAGGCTGTTATCCGCTATGCCTGGCAGCGTCCGTCCGTGCCGGAATTATGTAGAGCTCCACATAATTCTGTTGCATTTCCCTGCCTTTTATGATACTATTTTGATACTAAGAAAATTAACAGCCGAAAATAACAGATGAAACATTAACAAAATTGCGAATATTTTGCCTATGAAAACACAGAGAATACACCCCCATATAATAGGATTTGTCGAGTGGGAATAAATTGATTTTCAGGGCATACACTATATATTGCGGTTAATACACAAAAAATACCACGACACACAAGATATTGTATTGTGTCGTGGTTCTCTTCTTTTCTGGCGTACCGGAAACGTACCGTTTGCTTCAAACAGCTCCTTTTTCGGCCTGTTCGAGCCGGGTAGTGTCAAGATTATTTCGCAAATTAGTATGCAGACTCTGGGTGGAATGAAGTCAGCCGGCAATAGAGGTGTCCTCCAGAGCAGCTTCCAGGTGCCTCATATTCATGTACTTCTTGTTGCCCCACTG
>CAJTCG010000047.1 GCA_910574635.1 Oscillospiraceae bacterium
CTTGCCAGGGCGGGCGGTTCCCTATGCCCCGCCTAAGGTTTTTGCGCCCTTCGACCGGGCTGGGACTGGAAAAGCGAGGAATTTATCCCCGAATATGGTCCTTTATTGGACGTTTCCTTTACCTCTGTCTGTTTGCCTGGCTTTTACCTGCTTTAATCAGTGCTTCCCTAATTTGAGGTCAGTTCATAGGAGTTTGGTTTTTGCCTAGAACTCCTGTCTGCAATGAGTACCTTGCGTCATTAACGCTTATTTGCATAGATCGGCAAGTGCCGCCCGTCATAGAGCTGCTCCAGCTCCATCCCGTTGTCGTAGACGACGCCGTAGGGAGTGACGGTTCCGTAGCCTGTGGCGATGAGCTGGAGCGCCTCCTTCCGGCCATCCAGCGCTTTTAATTCATCCATAGGCATGGAGCCTCCATTCAGGCTCATGCGATAGTTTCGTCCGGCCTCTTCCAGCTTGGAGAAGTCGGAGATTACCGTGGCACGCTCACAGCAGAAAGTGAGGTTTATAAAATCTTGGATGCGTTTGAGACCCAGCTTGTGGGCCATGGCCTGGAACCGCTCCGCCTCATCGTCGCAGAAGCTGTCCAGCCGCTTTGTCAGGTAGTCCAGCTCATCCACGTTGACCGTCGTCTCTTCCAAGACATCCAGGACTCCATACCAGCTGTCCTGCTCGTTTACCCGACAGTCCTGTTCCAGCGCGTCCCCAATCTCCAGCCCGGACAGGAGCTCCATCGTCTGGTCATATTCCTGATCCGGGATGGGGAAGGGAACCGTGACCTGACCGTATCCGGGACACTGAGGATTGCTCAGCACCGCTTTAATTACATAGCTCATTTTTTCTCCTTTCCGCTCCTCCGCAGGGGAAGAGCGGGCCTTTCCTTGCGGCTCCTCTTGGGTTCATCTTTGTCACACCGCCTGGACGGGTCCATCATCATCCGCTCCAGACTTGCCAGTGGAGTGTCTCCCATAAAATATTTCATTTTGATTTCCCTTCCGGCGCTTCCCGGAGGGAACAGCCGTGCCCCGCGGGAAACGGCCATTTGATTCCAATTCTCAATAGAATAGAATATTATAACTGTTCATAACGAGACGCCTCCCATCCCCAGGCCGGACGCGTGCTCTCTGTTCCTGGCGAGGGTGATCCGCTCTTTCAGGTCCGTGACCTCATCCTCGATCTGACCGGCGGCGCTTTCCAGGGCCTTTCGCCGCTCGTCTGTGAGAGGGACGTCTCCGTCCAGCGTTTCATGGATGCTGCGGTAGACTTCCGTCAACTGTTCCTGGGTAAAAAGAGCGCTGGCGGGGAGGAGGCCGGACCAGACGGCAAAGTCCCGCTTGGCCTTTTCGTAGCTGCCGGTGAGGCCATGGGGGCCATAATAGTGGCCCTGCCACAGCGAAGTTCGGTTATGCGTCCAATCCCATGTGATGAATTGGACGCCGAAGCGGGTCTTGTGCCCTGCCAGAACTGTGCCGTTAAAATCTGCCAGCAACTGGTACCCTTTCCCGAGACCCTCAACTTCCAGAGGTGGGGCCTGTTCCATCAAGGTCATATACTCCCGCGTAGTCTTGATGATGTCCCGGACTTGGTCAAGGACATCCTCCTTCCCGGCGGCGTTTTCCTCAAAATAACCGAGACCCCCGCGGCTGTTGACCCGGTACAGCGGCTTCCCGTCATGCGCAACGTCGATGTCTCTGGACTCTAAAGGGTGTACGGTAAAGCCATGGGCCCGGAGCTGGATGGTGACCTCTTCCAGGTATTCGGTGTTTGCTTTTTCACTTAATGCCATCTTTTCGGCCTCATTTCCTATAAAATTGTTTCCAGCGCCCTTTTTGACGAGCTTACATAGGCTGCTGGGGATATGAAAAAGGAGCCGAACACGGCTCCTCCTCAGTCGATGATTCAATTGTGATTTCCGGCAGGTCAGCCGATGTCATCCATTTCTCCGTAACGTTCTTTGCGGCGTAGATTCCATTTTGGTTCAGCATCCTCTGCCATGCGCCTTGGCTGGGGGCCCAGCGGAAACCGGCGTGCTTCAGCTCGGAGCGGATACCCGCGTCAGGCTTGCCGTCGAACAGAATCTGGATACGGTTTTCCTCCTGGTTCATGACCACTCTGCCGCCTTCAAAGCTCCAGCCCTCCGGGGCGGGGCTGCTCTGCTTCGCCTCCAGCTCCGCGATCCGGGCCTTGATGCTGCGGATTGTCTGATTATTGTTGCTTAAGAGGTAGCTTTCGTAAGGCTTAGGGGCCGCCCGGTGGCTGCGGGCCATAGCCGCTTTTATCTTCTCCACTTCCTCTGCCGAGAGAAGGGGACAGTCATCCAAGGTGCCGTGCTTGCGGTAGTAGACGTTGACGGATTTCATCACGTCCTGCTCCCGTTCGTGCCGGGCCAGCTTCTCCCGGAGCTTCTGGAGGGCGTTTTCGTCATCGCTGCTGATGCCGGCTGTCCCTACGCCTCGGATACGGTGCAGGATGCCCTGGATTTCCTGCCACTCTCTCATATTGGCGTCGTCTGCCCGGTTCTGCTTTTCCTTTTTTCGGACCGGGAAATTGGCGGGCCCGGCAACAAGGACGGAAGGACACCTGATGGCGATGGCATAGCTTTGGTTGAGGTTTTCCGCCAGTCTTCGGGCGTAGGTATCCAGAAGGCGGTCGATCTTCTCATGGTACATGGGGTCCACGCGGGCCTTCTGGGCCTCTGCGATGGCGGCGGCGTTGTCTATCTCCTGGCGGTAGGAGGCCGTGGCGCTGCCGGGCTTGTAGCCGAAGTGGCTGCTCATTTCCTTGGCCCGACGGGCGGCAGTTTCATCAATGGGATAGTAGGTGGGCATAGAATCAGCTCCTTATTTCAGATTTGCGGGGTGTACCAGCAAGAGTATCACAAGACATTTGGTACATCCATTTACTATTTCCAATCATTTTCGGGGGAGTTTTTTGTCAAATTTATTGCAGGGCCCTTTTTGAACGTTAAAAACGACACCAGACTGTTGGCTGGTATAGTCAACAAATCCGGCGCCGAAATTTTGTGTATTATGATTCTGCAGAAGAGAGGTAATCAAGGTCGCTGAAAAAGGGCGCTTCACCTAAAAAGCGGATTACCTGTGAATAGGGGGGAGTTCGAACCTCACCAGTCGTGCTGAAACCCCGAAAATATCCATTTTGCGGGATTTTGAAATCCAAAAAAGCAAAAAGGTGAAACAATTGGTACTCTAAGCGTTCAGCCTAAAATATCCAGATTGTTTCACCTTTATGGTACGCCCGACTGGATTCGAACCAGCGGCCTTCAGAGTCGGAGTTTTCTGACATACAAAGAGAATGCCTTGTATTTGCTGTGGTTTCAGCGATTCAGTACAAATTATATAGAAAATATAGAAATCACCAGATCCATTGCGGCGCAATAGCTCTGGCGATTTTTCCTTTTTTTCAAAATAGTAGTCAGCGCCTCGAGGTTGCTTTCGGGCCACATGGTTCAACTGACTCATCCGATTGATAAACTCTTTCATATCCCCAATATAAGAATCAGGAGCATACTTTGAGTAAATTTCGGGTGGGTCCAAAATAACGATATGTACTCCATCTGCCCGCAGAGCTTCTAGGGCTCCCGGCAGACACCGGACCTCGTTTGGTGTCTTGTAGAGATAGGAAAAACATGCTGGCCATTCGAAGACCTTGGCTCAATATAGATTTTCTTTTGGTCAAAATGTACTGTCCTGGCCAATTAAATAGGGCTGAAGCATAATGTTGAGCATTCTTATCCCCCGTTCTTTCAAATCATAGTTGGCGTTTTTCAACGCCCAGTCGACAGTAATCCCCCGGGAGAAAACCAGGAAAGAGTCCGCAAAAAATTCCGGCGTCATCCCAGCCGACAGCTTGAGTTCACCCTGGAAGATTCCTTTGCGAAGAGTTTCAAGCAGCAATGTGTGCATAATGCGGTTCTTAGAATAAAAGAAAGCGTTTTCCGTTTCAACTTGCGAGAACTGTCCCCGGTATTGACGCACAATAAACTGCGGTCCTCGTTCACTGACATATTCATATTTCAAAGTAAACAGATGTCGGATATCTTGAAAAAAAGAGCCGGAAAGGGGAGCTTTTTCGATTGCTGCAGAAAAATAACGGTCAAAGGTGACATATTGTTCTTGAAATACTGCATCAATAGAAGAAAAATAGTGATAAAAGGTGCCTACAGATACGCCTGCCGCATTGCAGATCTCGTTGATGTTTAGGGACTCGTATCCGATTTTGGCCCCTAACTCCATTGCGGCTTCAAAGATGCGGCTCTTGGTGTCCATAGCTTGCAGCTGCCGTTTTGTGGGTCCTGTTTTTTTCATGAGGTGTCGTCTCCTGTTGTGTTGTTGAGGTTCATTTGAGTACGGTGAGAGAAGAAAAATAGAGTATGTTGAATGAAATTATTATAGCGAAATTGACGTAGAATACAATCCTTTTTAACGATTTTTCTTAAAATCGGCAATTTGCTAGAGGAGAGGAGTAGAAATCACACGCTTTGTCCCGCAGGGTGGAGATTTCTGCCGCAATAATAAGATATTTGCCTTTTTGCACGAATTTACGAAAAAATTCTTGTGTATTTATACAATTATTTTATGCTATCTTAAGTTGTTATTGACAGATTTGATAAACTGAGCTACAATTTATTCGTCGAATAAATTCAATGAATAAACTACAACAAAATGAGCCGTTAGACCAGGAGGAATAAAACCATGGGACAAACAATCATTGAGAAGATCCTTTCCCGAAATCTTGGGCGGACTGTGCGTGCTGGTGACGAGGCGCTGTTCGAGCCCGACCTGACACTTGCGTACGACTACCCGGGCTATATTGACTCCTATGAACGCCAGTTGGAGGAGTTGGAAATTCCGACGGTGAAAAAACCGGAGAAATTCATGTTCTTCATCGACCACTTCAATCCTGCCGGCGACACGAAATACCGGGAAGTCCACGTCAAGACCCGAAACTTTGCCAAGCGTTGCGGCATTCAACTTTTTGAGGACGTAGGAATTGGACATCAGGTCATTATGGAAAAGGGATATGTGGTTCCTGGCATGATGCTCATCCATTTCGACGGTCATGTCAGTATGTTGGGCGCATTAGGCGCAGGAGCTATCAGTGTCCGCAACGCGGTGATCGAGGCGCTGGCTACCAATCAAGTGTCCATCATCGTTCCCGGGACCCTTCGGGTCAACTTGACTGGCAAACTGGAGCGGGGGGTTACCGCCCGGGATGTGTTCCACACTCTGGTTCGGCAACTGGGTCCTTCCGGCGCATGTTCACTGTGCATTGAGTTTGGCGGCGAAGGCTTGCACTCCATGAGCATTGATGATCGTATGGTTTTGTGCAATCAGGCCATGTTCCTCTCCGCCGTAACCGCTGTGTGTGAACAGGATGAAAAAGTAGACATCTTCTTGAAGAATACCACTCAAAGGCCATACAGCCATGTTGCGCCTGATAAGGACGCCCATTACGATAAAGAATACACGCTGGACCTCTCCACGGTTTCTCCAGTGCTGGTAGCCCCCCCCTCTTCCGCCAAGACGGTACCCATTGCGGATTATGAAGGAATGCGGGTGGATGTAGGCTACGTGGGCTCCTGCGCCAGCGGACGAATCACCGACTTTGCCCAAGTGCTGGACGTGCTGGAAGGCAAGCACATCGCGGTCGGCACCAGGCTCTATGCGGTTCCCTCCTCCGTACAGTTGCAAAAGGAGATTGCGGCCAACGGCATGATGGGGAAACTCATTGATGCTGGTGCGTGCCTGTATTACCCAAGTTGCGACTTTTGTTTCGGTATGCTAGGAACCATGACGGCAGGGGAGGTAGCACTGTCTACCGGAACGCTTAATATTCCTGGCCGCATGGGGTGCACGAAAGCGGATATTTATACGGCGAGTCCATATACGATTGCTGCGTCCCTTCTGAAAGGGAAGATCACCGATCCCCGAACAGTTTTTTGATAACTTTGAACAGTTAAAAAGGAGGAAAACGTATGCTTCCCAAAATTAACGGTCGTGTGGCCTGGAAATTCGAGGAGCCCAATTATGATATTGACAATATCATAGGGGTAGAAAATATAAAGCTCAGCGACATCGAACAAATGAAAAAGGTCTGTATGACCGATTATGACCCGGATTTTATTTCCGTGGTTCAGGACGGGGATGTCCTGGTAGGGGCGGAGAACTTTGGCTATGGGCATCCTCATTATGTGGCTTTCAAGGCATTGCGGGCTCTGGGTGTCCGGACGGTATTTGCCGAGAGCTTCAATCCCAGTTTCTATAAAGGTGAGGTGGCCAACGGCGTGGCGCTGATTGAGGTTCCCGGTATTCTTGAAGCTGTGGAACGCTGGAGCACGGTAACGATGGACTGGGACCGAGAGGAAGTCACAGTGGACGGGAAAACCGTCCTGAAGTGCAGCCATGTTCCGCAGCGGACAAAAGACCTTGTGGAATGCGGAAATCTAATTAATTACATCCGCGAAAAGCGCCTGTAAAGTGATTCGCCCAGAATACGGCTGCCCTAGCGTCGAGGTCTCCTGAAAAGTGCACCTTTACTCTTGCGAAGTCAAACGAATATGGCCGCCCGCACGGTTGCCGGTATTGTGCTTCTATTGTCGGCTTAAAAGGATCTGCCGGGTTCTTTTGAGGTTCGTTGGCGATAAAGTGACTTGGATAAATTTAAAAGAAAAGAGGTAAAACAATGAAAGCGAAACAACTTGCGGCTCTGCTCCTGACTCTTGCATTGGCACTGGCATTGACAGCCTGCGGAGGCAAAGAATCCCAGACGACTCAGCCTCCTCAGAGATCCGGCGGCGAATCCCAGACTGCTGAAGGCGGCGGGGCCAACGATTTTGGCTATGACCTGACGGGCGTCTCGCCCATCACCATCGTGATGACCTCCGCACTGAACAACACCCACTGCTGCTACGCCGGTTTCTATGAGCCCTTTATGGCCCTGGTCACAAAGATGTCTGACGGCCTGGTTACCTGGGAGACTTATCTTGGCGGCGAGCTGGTGGAGGGCGGCAAGGAATATGACGCTCTTCGCGACGGCATCGCCAATGTGGCTATGCCTCTGACCCCTATTTATGATACCAGCCGTTTCCCGGCGGGCGATGTTCCCCAGTTGCCTTTCCAGAGCTCTACTTCCGCATCCTGCTCTGACGCTTACTCCGCTCTGCTGGACAGCAATGAAATTATCGCCGATGGGAAAACCTTCAACCAGCTGTATTTCGAGGATAACGGCGTACATTTCATCGCCCACAATAATCCTCCCGGAAATGCTCTGGCCACAACCACAAAAGACATTACCACCATGTCCGATTGGAATGGCCTCCTAGTTCGTACCTCCAGCCGTCCCCAGCAATTCCTTTGTGAGGAGTTGGGTATGACTCCGGTCAATGTCACGGTGTACGACCTGTATGATACGCTGAGCCGCGGTACTGTGGACGGTGGCTTCCAGCAGATTCCCGACTGGGCCTCCTATGGCCTGGATGAGTTATATAAGTATGCCATTGAAGGTCTGAGCTTCGGCCACTTCACCGCAGGCATGGGCTGGAGCAAAAGCTATTGGGACAGCCTGCCGGAGGTCGTGCGTCAGATCATCACGGACGCTGCCGACCAGACCCGTCCCGCAGGTACCGCCTATTGGAACGAAAAGACCGAAGAGGTGAAAGCCAGCGTTGTTGCCAACGGCGGCGCTTTCGTGGAGTTTACCAAGCTTCCGCAGGACTTGCAGGACAAGGTAAATACGGCTTGTGTCACCACTTGGGTGGAATACGCAAAGATGCTTGAGGACAGCGGTGTCCCGGGCGCTAAAATCTGCAAACTCTGGCGCGATTGTATGGTAGACAATGGTGCGGTTGTGATTGACGGGGTAGATGAAGCTCTGGAAGAGCTGCTGGCAACTTACGGTTGACTGAAGGAGACATCTGCGGCGGGGGTTATTCCTCCGCCGCAGGTCAGGATAATCAAAAGGAGGTAGGAGATGTCAACAGGAGCTGCCATATTGCTTGCGGCGATCGTTCTGATTGTGCTGCTGTTGAGCGGTCTGTATATCCATTCCATGTTGCTGGCGGTCGGTATTGTGGGCATTATGGCTTTGGGAAAGACAGCTTTGCTGTCGGGCCTGCTGAGTTATACGACCTTTACCACCGTCGCGACCTATTCCATGACCACAATACCGCTGTATGTTTTATGCGCCCAATTAATTCTAGAGGCGGGAGTGGTAGAGGACTTATTCAACATACTTTACAACATTTCTCACGGCAAAAAGGGGATTCTGGGCACCTTCTGCATGATCTTGGGAGCGTTCCTGGGAGCCGTTTGCGGATCTGGTACCGCTACGTCCGCCGCCTTGGGCCAGGCCGCGTATCCTCAGCTGGTGAAGCGGGGCTATAAGTCCGACTTGGCGGCCACGGTTTCTGCGTCGGCGGGTTCCCTGGCTGGCGTGATTCCGCCCAGCGTGACCATCATCGTCTATGGTATCGCCACAGAGACTCCCATCGGAAGAATGTTTGTGGCGTCTCTGGTCCCCGGCATTCTAACCACGCTGGTATTCATTTGCTGCACGCTGTTTTTCCTTCGCAGAGACCAGAAGGCCAGCGGCGAGACGGAGGCATTTGTTCCTGTTCATGTGGACCGCAAGTCTTCGATTGTCTCCATTACAGTGGCTTTGATCATTGCCGTTACAATCTTCGGCGGCATTTACTCCGGTTTTATGACTGCGACGGAGGCCGGCGCGGTTTCCGCAACCGTAGCCTTCATTTGTGCGCTGGTCCTGGGCAAGGTCACAAAGAACTTCCTGATCCGTGCGGCGCGGAGCACCGTCAATGTCACCGCTATGGTAATGATGATAATCATTGGGGCCAAGATTTTTGGCAAATTCATGTCTCTCAGCAAAATCTCCGATGCTTTTGTGGAGGCGCTTGGCCCTCTGATGTCCTATCCGAAGGTAATTCTGGCCATTTTGGTGGCGGTCTATTTCGTACTCTTTATGCTGATGGAGGGAACGGCGGTTATCGTGATGACGACCCCGGTGCTGCTCCCTGTTATGAACGCCATGGGCGTGGACCTTTTGTGGTTTGGCATCATCGTGTGTTTCTGCTGCGTCATCGGCCAGCTGACGCCGCCGGTGGGCGTGTGCGTCTACTCGGTGTGCGGCGTGGCGGGTATCCCGGTGGAGGGGCCGTTCAAGCTGTCTATGGTGTTCGCTTTGGTAGCGGCCATTGTTGTTGGCGGGCTGATGATCCTGTTCCCTCAAGTGGTCACGTACTTGCCCAGCATGATGCTATGAGAGGGGAGGGGGATTTATGAAGACTTTGGATAAGCTGTACAGCTTTCACACAAAGCTGAAAAATGCCTTCCTTTTCCTGGCGGGAGCTGGGGTGTTCAGCATGATGATCTATATCACCGTCGACGTTTTGATGCGGAATTTTGCCACGGCTTTAGTGGGTACCTTTGAAGTGGTTTCCTATTACATCATGCCCATTACCATTCTTCCGTCCATGTGCTATGCCCTCTCCTCCGGTGTCATGCCCCGTATTGTGGCTGTAACCAGCAAGCTACCCCACAAAGCCCAGCGGTTTTTCGCCATTGTGTTGCCTGTGCTGGAGATTGTTTTCTACTTCATGATGCTTTGCTTTTCCACGAAGTACGCAATTTCCGCTACCAAGGATGGTTTAACCTTTGTGGCGGGCACCAAATCCCTGCCTATATGGCAGATGTATTATCTTCCCCCTCTCTCTTATATCATGATGATATTGGAGAGCGCTTTGGTCCTAGGCAAAAACTTGTTTACCGACAATACCACTATTTTGTACAAAAACGACTGAGTGAAAACAGAAAGGACGATGCTTTATGATGACTGACCGTACTGCGCTTCGCCGGCTGATGGCGGAGAAAGACACTGTAATTACCGTCGGGGTTGGCGATGCAATTTCCGCCAAGCTGGCCAGCCGGACCCCCGGTATTGACGGTGTGCTTTCCAGCGGTTTTACTCTGGCGGCTCAGGCGATGGGCCTCCCTGATGCGGAACTGTATACCCGGACGGATAATGTCTATGCCGTTAGCAACATGTGCTATGTCCTGGATAAGCCTCTGATTGCGGATATAGACACAGCTTACGGAAATGCGGTCACCACGATTAAAACCATTCACGACTTTGAAAGGGCCGGCGCCGCAGGGGTCATTATTGAGGATCAGATCAGCCCCAAACGCTGCCCCATCTGCGTGACGGACCTCAATACCACAATCTCCGCTGAAGAGGCGGTGGGCAAAATCCGTGCCGCTGCGGAAAACAAGCTGTACCCGGAGACGGTGATTATTGCCCGTACCGATATCACAGACAAAGAGGAACAATACCGGCGGGCCAAGATGTACCTGGACGCCGGCGCGGACTTGGTGCAGGGTATCAGCAAATCCTTCCACAGCAATGTGGAGGAGATCAAGCAGTTTGTGGACGCCATGGATGGCCGGGTTTCCCTGGTAATTTGCGGTACGTTGGACTTCCTGACTCGCAAAGATATCGAGTACATCAAGCCGAAGATTGCTCATTTTGCTCTGGTTCCCATCAACTACACCTATCCCGCCCTGAAAAAGGCGATCTCCTTCATCGGTGAACGCCACGAGCAGGAGGGAATGCCCCTGGAGAAGGCGGACCACAGCGAACTGGTGAATTTCCTGGGCATGGGCTCCATCGGCGAACAAGAAAAGAAATATATTCCCGTAACGGAATGATGCGTCGTCGGCTTCTGCTCGGAGCGGCGGGAATTTGAATAATCTCCATTCTTCCGGCAGGATCGGAGAAAGGGCATTGCAATCTCCGGATTGCAGTGCCCTTTTGAAAATATATACCCCGTCATGAACGTTTGAAGAATTTGAAATCGAAAAGGCGTACAATAGCATCGCCTGTAAAATCCCAGCGCCGACTGGACAGTGTGGAGGGTATTATTGAAAGCGTTCGCTGCCCCGCTGTCCATATGTTGCAACGCATTTCCTTACCATTAAAAATTTACAAGAAAGGCGACTGCCGGTTCTACTCTATTCTATTTTTGTTTGCGCAGAATATATGGCGGTCGATATGGTGATTATTTATGAAAATCGTTGTTTTGGACGGCTACACGGAAAACCCTGGAGATCTGAGTTGGGCGGGGCTGGAAGCCCTGGGAGAGCTGACGGTTTACGATCGCACCTCTCTCACCGACGAAGAAGAGGTCATTCAGCGCATTGGAGACGCGGAGATGGTCTTTACGAACAAGACGCCTATTACCCGGCAGGTAATAGACGTCTGCCCCAGCATTCGCTTTATCGCCTTGCTGGCGACCGGGTACAACGTTGTGGACGTAGCCTATGCCAAGGAGCGGGGAATCCCGGTTTCCAATGTACCAGTCTATGGAACCCGCTCCGTTAGCCAGTTTGCCATTGCTCTGCTGTTGGAGGTGTGTCATCACATCGGCCACCACGACCAGACTGTCCACCAGGGAAAGTGGGAGCGCTGCGCCGACTGGTGCTATTGGGACTATCCTCTGGTAGAACTGGCCGGAAAGACTATGGGTGTGATCGGCCTAGGGAACATCGGACGCCACACTGCCGCCATTGCCGGGGCGCTGGGTATGCGTGTAATCGCGTATGACGCCTGGCAAAACGATGAAGGTCGTGCGGTGGCCAAATATGTGGAGCTGGACCAGCTATTTGCTGAGTCCGACTGCATTGTCCTCCACATGCCGTTGCTGCCCTTTAACACCGGGATTATCAACCGAGAAAACATTTCCAAAATGAAAGACGGTGTCATCCTTATCAACAACAGCCGGGGACAAATGGTAGTAGAACACGATCTGGCGGAGGCGCTGAATTCTGGAAAGGTTGCCGCAGCAGCTCTAGATGTGGTGTCTACCGAACCCATCAAGGGGGACAACCCATTGCTGACGGCGAAAAACTGTATCCTGACGCCCCACATGTCCTGGGGGGCTAAAGAGAGCCGTCAAAGAATCATGGACTGTTCTGTAGAGAATGCGAAAGCCTTCCTGGCAGACAAGCCCATCCATGTGGTGAACCCCTGAGCGGAGGAGGAACCGGCGATGAAGCACTTTTTACTGGTCCCAGACTCCTTCAAAGGGACCCTGACAGCGGAGGAAATCTGTGAAATCGAATCTGCTGTTATTCGCAGACACATCCCTAACGCCGTGATTCGCAGCTTTCCTATGTCGGACGGCGGTGAGGGAATGACGGCCTCCTATCTGCGCATTGTCGGAGGGCAGGAGGTCCGTGTCACAGTCAGCGGCCCCTTTGGGGATCCGGTAGAGGCTGTTTATGGACTTTTGCCGGATGGAAGCGCAGTGATGGAAATGGCCGCAGCGGCCGGGCTTCCTCTGACGGGTGGACGATTGGATCCTCTTCATGCCACTACCTACGGTGTGGGGGAAATGATTCGGGATGCCGTTCGGCGGGGTGTCTCTAAAATACTTCTAGGCTTGGGAGGTAGTGCGACCAACGACTGCGGCATTGGGATGGCTGCCGCCCTAGGGTATCGTTTTCAAGACCAAGCTGGTGAACCACTGGAACCTTTAGCGGGAAATCTGGGCCGCATCGCGTCCATTCGGACGGTGGACAGTCTGCCTTCGCTGGAAATCCGTGCTGCCTGCGATGTGGACAATCCCCTCTTGGGACCCGATGGAGCAACGTATACCTTCGGTCCGCAGAAAGGGGTGCGAGGTGAGTTGTGTGCCTATTTTGAGGCAGGGATGGCCCATTACGCCCAGATTCTTTCCGCCTATAGCGGCGTCCCGGTTTTCGATATTCCAGGAGGAGGCGCCGCCGGGGGGCTGGGAGCAACGGTCCAATCTTTATTCAAGGGGGAGCTGAGCTCTGGGATTGACCTGCTGCTGGATGCGGCGGGATTTGACACTTTGTTGAAGGATACCGACATCGTTTTCACTGGTGAAGGGTGTGTGGATTGGCAGAGCGCCCATGGAAAGGTCCTCGCTGGCGTGGGACTTCGGTGTCGCAAAGTGGGGGTACCCTGCATTGCCCTTTGCGGTTCTGCCGGACAGGGGGCTGAAAGCCTATACGAATGTGGAATTACGGCCGTGTTCAGTGCGGTAAACCGATCTGCAAAGTTTGAGGAACTTTCGAAAACCAGCCGGGAGGATTTGACATTTTTGACAGACGCTGTTTTGAGGGTTCTTGTCCGCTGACCGCAGATGGCCTGGGGGCGATCTTGCTTGACTCGTTATGAAGTGCTAAAGATGTAATCCCCTTGTATTTCTTGCGGTTCTTATAGCGTTTTGGGGAAGAGAAGCTAGAGTCTGTTTTAAAACCCAAGTAGGAGGTTTTTGAAATGTATCGCTTTGAAATGTTTCAAATGAAAGCGCTCTCCCCTTCGCATACCCGCTATGGCATCCTCTGCAAACAATGGCAAAACGCAGTCTGGATCCCTGCCGCTGTAGCCGCGCCTTTTTCCGACAATCCGGATGACGTTGTATCTCTGGCGAAAACGTGTACTCGCCTCCAGTTTTCACCCTCTCATTTGATTGATGCCGTTTCCGATTTCATCTCTCAATCTGCTTTATCTACATAGCTATATGCTTTGGTGTGAGAGGACAGCCGCATGGGCTGTCCTCTCTTTATTGGGTTCGGAAACCACCGGCTTGGCCGGTGGAGGTATCCCGTAAAAGAGCTTTAGGGAAGCACTGATTAAAGCAGGTAAAAGCCAGGCAAACAAACGAAGGCAGTGGAAACGACCAATAAAGGACCATATTCGGGGATAAATTCCTCGCTTTTCCAGTCCCAGCCCGGTCGAAAGGCGCAAAAACCTTAGGCGGGGCATAGGGAACCGCCCGCCCTGGCAAGCATGTACAGATTTGCGCTGGCGAAGAGAATGTGTAATCGGTTAAGATTTTTTCTCAGACCCCGGTAAACGGTCTTCCGAAAACCGAAAATGTTCTTCACAATCCTGTAGGGATGCTCCACCTTGCAGCGTACGGCAGATTTTCGGTTTTCAATATACCGCTCCCAGTCAATGGCATTGTCTGAAATCCTGGGGAACCGGCCCGGCCTGCGGTTGATGCGGTATTCAATGGCACAAAGCTCCGGATTGCTTTTGGGAAGCACTGATTAAAGCAAGTAAAAGCTAGGCAAACAGGCGAAGGTAATGGAAACGTCCAATAAAGGACCCATATTCGGGGATAAATTCCTCATTTTTCCAGTCCCAGCCCGGTCAAAGGGCGCAAAAACCTTAGGCGGGGCATAGGGAACCGCCCGCCCTGGCAAGCATGTACAAATTTGCGCTGGC
>CAJTCG010000048.1 GCA_910574635.1 Oscillospiraceae bacterium
AAAATGAGGAATTTATCCCCCAATATGGTCCTTTATTGGTCGTTTCCATTACCTTCGTCTGTTTGCCTGGCTTTTATTTGCTTTAATCAGTGCTTCCAAAAATCTTTTGGCGGTTCTGATATTGGCTAATTTTCTTTTCGATTTCCTGTTCCTCTTGGGTTTTGTCCATAGTTGTTTTTGAGCGCGCCGGTCACGCTGTCACAGGCACAGCTCCCGCTGATACCCTCGTCCGCCGCAATCTCCCGAAATTTTTTCTTCAAGGCATACCGGGCATAGAGCCGCCGCGCCTGGGTGGGGGACAGGTGGGTGACAGCCTCCGCCAAATGCTCCAACAGCAGTTCTTCAGCGGCCTCGTCAATCTCCCGGATCATCAAATCCTCCGGGGACTGTACCAGGAACATGGCGTGGTTTTCAATGCCGGGGCTGCAATCCATAGAGTAAACGTGATAGTAACTTTTCCTGCCTTCCTGCCGGTTCTCGTAGAGCCGACATTCCTCCATGACGGCGGCAACCTCGTCCGGCACTTCCACAAACGTGTCCTTGGTGTAGAGTGGGTAGTAGTGCTTTCGCAAATTGATGATTGCCATGCCGCCCTCACTTCCCCTGGGGGTGGTCTGCGTAGTAACGGCGGAGATTGCACAGGCCACGGCGGATGGAGAGGCACACGTTGCTGTTGTGGACGTGCTCACGGTCTGCGATCTGCTGCTGGGTCAGCCCGCCCAGGTAGTAGGCACAGACACGGCGGGCCTGGGTGGGGGTGGTGTAGGCAAGGGCCTCCCGCAAGGCAGCGGCCAGCCGGTCACGCTCGGCCTGTTCCTCCGCCAGCATGACAAGCTGCTCCGGGGACGGGCTGTGTTCCAAAGCATAGTTCTCCGTCCAGTCGAAAGCGTCCAGCGTGTAGAACGCCCGGTGATACCGCTTGCGGCGCTCATAGTTCCGCATTTCTCTGATGGATTGGCACAGCACGTCAAAGACTTCTTCGCTGACCTCCACCAGTTTGTCTTGCTGGCAGTGGGGATAATGGAGCCGCAGATTGATGATTTTCATATAGCCTCCTAAATGACAGGAGGGACAAACAGCCGAAACTGCTTGTCCCTCCCGATGATGGAGCATTTTGCCCCTCACCTTATAGCCCACTTAGGGGGTCTACCGACAAGGTGTTTACCGAAAGATTTTGAAGAACTTTTTGCGGACGGCCTCAATGCTCAACTGCACAGCCTGTTTCGAGCATCCGCACATTTCCCCAATCTCGGCACAGTTAAAATCGTACAGCGCATAGAGCAAGAACCGCTCCCGCTGGGTGTCGGTACAGAGCGCCAGCACCGCCAGAATTTCATCCAGTGTTTCCCGCTGGCAGACCAATTCTTCCGGGGTGGCGCAGTAGGGCAAACGGCCCTCGGTACTGATTATGTACTCGTCACACTCGCGTCCGTCCCAATACCGCTGACGCTCCCGGTAAAGTTTCCGATTGTTCCGCTTGGCCTGTTCCAGATAGTCGGCAACATCGGCGCTGACCTCGACAGACGCAAACCGCCCGTTGATTTTGATGGTAATTTCCATCGTCCTTTCCTCCGTTCAGATTTTTGGAGTCTGAACGGGGAAGGGCGGGGAACGGCAGCGAGGCCGGTGTCGCTGGCCCGGAAATAGAAAAGCGCCCGTATGGTGCAAGACCATTCGGGTGCAGGGCATAACAGTATGAGCCGTCAGGAAACGACTATTTTCGCAAGCCTGGGTGGAGTTCGCCGCTGTGGGGGTCAGGCTTTTTTTGATAAATGCCTATCTACCTTTTGGATAAGGTAGAATAAGTTTCGCAAAAAGAAAAAGAGACATAGTTTGCAGAGCTCTGGTAGAATGAAGTTGCGACACACCATTCTGAAAGGAGACTGCAAACTATGTCCGAGAAGATTGTACAGCTAAATGAGGAAGTAATCAAGGGTGAGCTAAAGGAACTTGTGCGAGGCAGCGTGGAGGAAACGCTCAATGAACTGCTGGAGGCAGAGGCGGAGAAGCTGACACAGGCGGCGCGGTACGAGCGCAATGAGCAGCGGCAGGGGTACCGCAGTGGCCACTACAGCCGTAATCTTACCACGACTTCCGGGGATGTCACCCTGAAGGTGCCCAAACTCAAGGGAATCTCTTTTGAGACTGCTATCATTGAGCGGTACCGCCGCCGGGAGAGCAGTGTGGAGGAAGCGCTCATAGAGATGTACCTGGCCGGTGTATCGGTGCGGCGTGTGGAGGANCAAAATCTTTTGGCGGTTCTGATATTGGCTAATTTTCTTTTCGATTTCCTGTTCCTCTTGGGTTTTGTCCATAGTTGTCAATCCTCCTTTTCCAGCCAGCCATTTTTGGCGAAAATCTTCTGTAACTTTTTGAGCGCGCCGGTCACGCTGTCACAGGCACAGCTCCCGCTGATGCCCTCGTCCGCCGCAATCTCCCGAAACTTTTTCTTCAAGGCATACCGGGCATAGAGCCGCCGCGCCTGGGTGGGGGACAGGTGGGTGACAGCCTCCGCCAAATGCTCCAACAGCAGTTCTTCAGCGGCCTCGTCAATCTCCCGGATCATCAAATCCTCCGGGGACTGTACCAGGAACATGGCGTGGTTTTCAATGCCGGGGCTGCAATCCATAGAGTAAACGTGATAGTAACTTTTCCTGCCTTCCTGCCGGTTCTCGTAGAGCCGACATTCCTCCATGACGGCGGCAACCTCGTCCGGCACTTCCACAAACGTGTCCTTGGTGTAGAGTGGGTAGTAGTGCTTTCGCAAATTGATGATTGCCATGCCGCCCTCACTTTCCTTGGAGGTGGTCTGCGTAGTAGCGGCGGAGGTTGCACAGGCCACGGTGGATAGACAGACACACGTTGCTATTGTGGACGCGCTCCCGGTCTGCGATCTGCTGCTGGGTCAGCCCGCCCAGGTAGTAGGCGCAAATCCGGCGGGCTTGGGTGGGAGTGGCGTAGGCCAGAGCCTCCCGCAAAGCAGCGGCCAGCCGGTCACGCTCGGCCCGTTCTTCCGCCAGCATGACAAGCTGCTCCGGGGACGGGCTGTGTTCCAGCGCATAGTTCTCCATCCAGTCGAAAGCGTCCAGCGAGTAATAGGCCCGGTGATACCGTTTGCGGCGCTCATAGTTCCGCATCTCCCGGACAGACTGGCACAGCACGTCAAAGACTTCTTCGCTGACCTCCACCAGCTTGTCCTGCTCATAGTGGGGATAGTGGAGCCGTAGGTTGATGACTTTCATTTTGACCTCCTAAATGACAGGAGGGACAAGCAGCCGAAACTGCTTGTCCCTCCCGGTGATGGAGCATTTTGCCCCTCACCTTATAGCCCACTTAGGGGGCCGGTCGTGGGGTCACTTTTGGAAATTCTTTTTGAAAATTTTCCTCACCGCCATAATGCTGTCGCGGACAGCGTACTTAGAGCAACCGCACATTTCAGCAATCTCCACATAGCTGAAATCGTACAGGGCATAGAGCAAGAACCGCTCCCGCTGGGTATCGGTGCAAAGCGCCAGCACCGCCAGAATTTCATCCAGTGTTTCCTGCTGGCAAACCAATTCCTCCGGCGTGGCACAATAGGGTAAGCGGCCTTCCGTAGCGATTATGTACTCGTCACACTCGCGCCCATCCCAATACCGCTGACGCTCACGGTAGAGTTTCCTGTTGTTCCGCTTGGCCTGTTCCAGATAGTCGGCAACCTCGGCGCTGACCTCGACAGACACAAACCGCCCGTTGATTTTGATGGTAATTTCCATCGTCCTTTCCTCCGTTCAGATTTTTGGGGTCTGAACGGGGAAGGGCGGGGAACGGCAGCGAGGCCGGTGTCGCTGGCCCGGAAATAGAAAAGCGCCCGTATGGTGCAAGACCATTCGGGCGCGGGGCATAACAGTATGAGCCGTCAAAAAACGACTATTTTTGCAAACATGGGTAGGGGATGCCGCTGCGGGAGGCAGGCTTTTTTTGACAAGTGACTATCTATCTGTAATCGCATGGCGGCATCCTCCTGTATGCCGCCAGTGGATATAAAAACAGCGGCTTTGAATAATCAAAACCGCCGCTGGAAAGAGCGTTTGGACATGAGAAATCGGCCTGCCCAGCAGCGGTTTTTTTCTTTTCTGCCGCTGGGCAGACTTGGCTTTATTGGCTTCTATTTAGGCCATCCCAAATAAATTGCAATGAGAACAAATAATATTCCGAGTGCGATAAGGATTATAGGCCACCCCTTTTGCTTTCTGCGGGAAATCCCGATTACAACAAACAATATCCCCAGCAGCATTGACGCAATCATCGCAAAAAATCCCATTTTATTTACTCCTTTCAAGATGTATTACTCTATCATGACGATTGGCTATTTCCAAATCATGAGTTACAGTAATGATGGTGGTGTTAAACTCTTTGTTCATGTTAAAAAGCAAGGTTACAATTCTTTCTCTATTCTCTACATCCAGGGATGCCGTAGGTTCATCTGCCAAAATGAGTTGAGGTTTCATGACGATTCCTCTGGCAAATACAGCTCTGGCCTTTTCTCCGCCGGAACATTCAAGAGGTTTCTTTTTTAGTATGTGCCTGATCTCAATCGCATTAACGACAGCATCGAAATCCTCAATCTCCCCAACGCCCTTTTTGTCAGGACTGGCATAAAGAAACGGCAGTTTGATGTTATCTTCAACCGTCAAAGAGTTAATGAGTGCCGATTCTTGAAGAACAAAGCCAATCCGTTGATTTCGCCATTGCGCTAACTGGCTTGTATGTAACTGATCTGTCGGCGAACCAAAAAGCGTATATTCACCAACATAATTTCGATCAAGCAATCCAATGATATTGAGCAAGGAACTTTTTCCTGCTCCCGATTCGCCCACAATGGCAATTTTTTCACCGGCGGCAACTTCAAGTCTGAAATCATTTAATATTGAAATCTGCGACTTTTTGTTCTTATAGATTTTTTCCTTAACGCATAGATCAATAATTCCACTCATTTTAACACCCCCAAGGAAATTGGAACCTTTTTGATTTTCCACAGCATACTTTCAACAACAATTATTCCGATAGCAATATCAGAAACGACAACCAGCAACAAAGCCAGCCAGTCCATTCCTATCAAGCCAAACAATCCATAAGTGGCAAAGGTTGTGTCTTTCCTTAACCAGCACCCGTATCTGTTAAAAGCGGTGAATGTGGCAATCAACGCTACATTAACGAAGGAGAGCATCCCAAAGTAACCATAAAAAATTCTTTTCAGTTTTGAGTAGCTTAATCCCACCAACAGATTGATCGTAAAGTCTTTCAGCATCAGGCGAACACTAACCAATCCGTTCCAAACAGAAAGACAAGTTATGACGATCAGCAGAATAAAGGTCGTTATGAATATAATTTTTAGTGAGTGAAGATAGTATTCGTTGAAATAATCGTAGTTTTCCTTTTGGCTAAAGAAATTGAAACTTAAACCCAAATTATCTTTGATAACCTCACTCAAATCCGCTATTTCTTCTTTTGAGGTTTCCAAAAGTATAATATCCATGAGGCCATTAAATTTGATGTCCATGTTCGCATGATTGATAAATTCCTCATTCACCGGAAAGAGAATTGAGAAATTGTAGTATGCCTTGGAGTTGAGGGCATAGAAATTAGAGTGGTAGGCGTTTTGCTTCAACACGCCCTGAACCCTTAGCGTTAAAGGCCGTCCAAGAACAGATTCTTCCAGTTCTATTGTTGCTCCAACGGGATATGTTTTGCTTAACCCTTTTCCTATTAAAATAGGGATTTCCCCGTCTAATTGGTAATCAAAGTCCAAATCTGTCCCTTGTGAAAACTCAAATTCATTTAATCTGTAATACTGCTCGTTCAGATAGCCTAATGATATTTTCATATCATCATCGTTTGGAACAGATACAATAAACCCGTCTGTATAAAAAGCATACTTAAAGCTGCTATTCAAATAGTCATATACTGCTTGTGTTCCGCTTTCGCCAATCATGCTCATATCAATATGGCTATCCGGGTCTAAGTTGGCAATGTAAACTCCCTCTTGATTTACATATTTTGTTTCCTGATACCCTTGAAATGTTGACAAAATGGAACGAGCAGCAGTAAAGGTTATGTAATTCGCCATGAGAAGCAAAAGCATGATGCCGATACCAAGTATCGCTTTTCTCAAAAATATCTTTGAAACAATGAACTTAAATATTTTCATATTTCCGTACCCGCCTTGCGCTGATTAGTATGTATGTGACAAAAATAAGGACTAAATAAAAATTGTCGGCTAAATTGAAACCAAAATGGAGATTTACCAAAGCTGATAGAAGATAAACGAAAATCAGTACCGTGAGGCAGTCCAGCACATATCGAATGGTGATGCCAAACACAGTGCCGCCTACAAGTATTCTACAAAATATTTCTGCCTTTTTTCTCTCTAGCATTTGATAATAGAACACGATCACGATGAACGTAAACAGCGAAACGATCAATGGCTGGTAATCAATAAAGTTTTTCAAAAAAGCCTTTAGAATATAGGCATCCAAATCCAAAGTCTTTGCATAATCCAAAAGCAGATTAAGAGAAAAGCAGAAAATATATGCAATACTTAGCTCTAACATATCCGTTAGTCTAAACAAAGATTTTTTCATGCTCATCCCTCTATCCCCTCGAAGTGTTCAGCTTTGCTTTATAAAGAGATTTTCCCGTCAGCATTGCGAAATAAAGCAGCATAGCAACCAGGATGATGATACAAAAATCTCGTTGCGATGAATATGTGGTGAAGTTAAATCCTTTTGTGCAAAGCTGCGCTGCCATATAGGAAATTGGGAACGGTATAGCCCTGTCAATCCAAACAGCGATTGCTTGCTTATTTCTTAATAGCACTCGTAGAATTACAAGGACAACAAGGGCGAGAAAAGCTAATAGGAAATACGGCATTAGGATCAGTCTTGGCAGGGTTACGCCGTTTTCTTCGGTGTTTTGATTTGCCCCATAGATCAGTACATCCTCGGAGCCATCATTTTGAGCATAGAAAATCTGAATTTCAGTTTCACGGTCAAAGGGTATCACCATGTTTTGTTTTCCACGATTAGACAAATGTAAGTCCCAAGTGGTAGTCCAAGCATTTATGCGATAAATTGCCGTTTCTGTTTCATTGTCAAACACTTCATTACAGCTATACCCTGTCACCTCGCTATCAAAGGTGATGATAACGCTCCCATCAGGGACATCAATCACATTGAGCAGGTTATCGGAATAGGGAAAAAATTTAGGTGATGTCAAAATCCCGAAAATAACCGTCACGATAGCACAGGCCAAGATTGCCGTGAAGCAAATAGTCTGCAAGCGCCTGATAAATAAGTCCCTCTTTACCCTTTTTAACGGCACAATATCAGTATCAGGGGCAGCATCAGGGATGAAATTCGTAGCTTTCTGCATACGCTCAAACTCCGCATGGCATTCCGCACAATGCTCAAGATGTTCGCTTACAAATTCGCGTGTATCCGCACTTACCATATCTTCTACATAAAGTGGAAGTATGTCTTTAATCAAATTGCATTTATTACTCATTATTGGCCTCCATTTGTTCCAATATTTTGTTTCTTGCCCGGTGATAAGTGACACAGGCCCAGTTATCTGTTTTTTGAAAAATTTTTGCGATTTGTTTGAAGCTCAATTCTCCAAAAACCCGCAGCATAAAAACTTCCTTATATGGTTCAGCTAAATTGTGTAGCAGCAGATGTATTCGCATAGCATCACTTCGGTTTATTATCTGTTCCTCAATGGTGTCTATGTTATCTGTAAATTCAACATCATCAATATCTACAAGCCCCTGTTGCTTTTTCAAATTAGAAAAGTAACAGTTTTTTGCAATTTGACAAAGCCAAACACGAATGTCTGTATCACCGCGAAAGGTATCTATTGAACGCATTGCCTTGAAGAATGTTTCGCTTGTGATCTCCTCCGCCAGACCTTCGTCTTTTGACAGCTTTTTAAGAAAGAGAAATACATCATTAAAGTATCTTCTATAAATTTTCTCAAATTCTTCTTTGGAACCTGCCACTTTCTCACCTCCTCCCTTATAAGACTTCGCATTTCAAAAAATCTTACAAGGCTTTTGAAATATTTTTGAAAACAGTTTTTCCCCCATAGACTTGCGTGGAGCTGATACCCCTCATGGCATATTAGATTTTGACGAAATTAGTATAAACTTCCACTTGCCCTATACGCAAGATGCTATTATTAAGAAATGCGAGCAATCCCCGCATTTCTGTCAAATCATAATCAATTCAGCAAAAATGACTTCCTCCACCTGGGCCTTACAGCAATTCATCAGTCCCACCCAGCGCATGGGGTCACGGGCTTTTAATTCCTCGGTGGCTCCAGCCTTCTTTGCCATACCCGGCATCATGTTCTCCAACAGATTATTGGCGGCGTCCTCGGTTTCCAGCAGATGGGCGTACAGCTTGCCCTCCATCACATACTCGGCCCAAACAACAGGATGATGCTCTTTCAGATACCGCAACCGCAACATGCCGTACTTCCCCAAACTGCGGTCAGGCGGTGGCTCTATCGTCAGGTCGGGGAGGTAGTAATCGCCCACTTTCACATAGTCCAATTCGATTTTCATACCGGCGCTCTCCTTTCTTTCAAAGCGTAGGGCGGACTTGCATCGCCGCCCGTTTCGGCTCCTGGCGGGGTAGATCAGCAACACGAGCATAGATGCCCTTTGCCATATCCTCCGCCCGGATAGCGGCTTTCCCTGCGTCAATCTTGGCCTTTTTCGCCGCCCTGGTGCGTTCCTCATACTGCCGCTGCCAACCGCTGGCCTTGCGACGCAAATAGGCTTGGTGGCGCTTGTCTTTGAGTTCTTCTTTCTTCCGAAGGGCCTCCTGTTCCTCCTGGGTCAACTCCACGTCCCGGAACACCGGGGGGATGTACTTACCCACAAAATTGAAGTAGACCTCCACCGCCTGGGTGGTTTCGATACTGCCCTTGCGGTCACGCTCATGGACAAGGATTTTCTCGACAAACTCATTAAGCATGGTGTTCGTCATATTCTCAAAGCCCTGGTATTTGTCAATCAGCGCAATAAACTTTTCCGCCGATTTCTTCCCCTGGTCGTAACTGCTGACGGCCTTTTCCAACTCCGTGATTTCAGCGGCAAGTGCCTCCTGCTCCTTGGCGTACTGTGCGTCCAGAGCGGCATACCGGGCATCCGGCAGACGGCCCAAAGCGTTGTCCTCATAAATTTTGCAGACAAGCCGTTCCAACTCCCCGGCCCGTTTCTGTGCCGCCGACAGCCTCCGCTTTTTCTTTTTGATGTCGCTGTCCTGCTGGCTGGCCTGCGCCTCCTGCACTTCCCGGACGAACGCCGCCCGGTCAGACTTGGCATAGTCGGCGATGGCCCGGAGCATCCCGGAAATGAGGTCAAGCACAACACTCTCGTTGATACGGTGCTGGGTGGGGCAGAGCGTTCCAATGGGGACTTTGCCATACTGGGCGCAAGTGTACTGGTGGACACGCTTGCCATTGTTGGAGCGGTGGACGTACATTTTCCCGCCACAGTCGGCGCAATACATCAGGCCAGTCAGCGGCGCAGCCTCCCCCCAGCCGTCCGGGTAACGCTTGACATTCCCCCGGATGCGCTGTACGTTGTCAAAAGTCTCCTGGTCGATGATGGGAGCGTGGGTGTTCTCGAAGGGTAGACAAAACCGATTTTTAATGTTACTTATACGCATGTTTAGCCGATATTTGGCTAATCTGCTGTAAATCTACACCATAAATTAGACATAATTACATATTACGAGATGCTGTGATGCAGGTTTGGGTGAGACTCTTCCTACTTAAACCTGCTTTTATTCATGTTTAAGAAAGTGAGGTCATCATGAAACTTCCATATGGGTATGTTCTAATTAACGATGAAATCGTTGTTCATGAAGAAAAGGCGGATGCTGTCCGCAGTATATTTGGATACTATCTTGCTGGAGCCAGTCTGGGGAAAATTGTGGATATGCTTTATGCAAAAGGTGTCCCTTCCCCATCTGGTAATCCGAAATGGGGCAGAGCAGCAGTGGACAAACTCCTGTCTAATGCAAAATATATCCCTATTGTTGGTGTGGAGACATATATGGATGCTCAGTTCGAGCGGGAGCACCGGTGTAATGTGGACTACGACAAAGCTGGTCATCCTAGAAAAGCAACCAGATATCAATCTCCATCCCTTTAATAAATTAAGGCTATTCAAATCTCGCTTTTTCTGTTATACTGGCAGAAAAAGGGGAGAACTGGATCATGACGCCGGAAGAAATGAGCGATCTATACATACGCATTGCATTCCATTATGAGTCTACGATTGATCGGCTTGTTGGGAAGGGACTGTTAGATCAAGACTTTGTAGACAATCACAGAAAGACTTTTTATGATTCTCTAAATGAAGAAAAATTGCGGGCCTCCCAAAAGATTAGAAGTCAGACTGAAATTATGCATCGCTACGTGAGATCCATGGTCTGTGGGGATATGGTTTCGTTGACAAAAATAGCGAAACAATACACAGAGGATTCTCCTGGATATGTCATTCAAAGCTGGATGTGAAGCCGCAATACTTTGGAGTTACTCCGCCAATGGGAAAATGACATGAATGGAGAATTCGATGACAGGGCCTGTGAGCAACTGATACATCAGGCACATACAACATCGCTGACCGTTACTCCATCTTTGTGGATTCGGAGAACACACGCTGTTGGAATATATGTGAAGCAGGGCAAAGGTGGAGGCGTAAGAGCTTACCCTGAGATTGCAGCAGACTTTCACTTATGGCTTGATCCGGCGAAAAGGTTAGCGTTGGTTCGGCTTGTCCGCAAGATACGAGCCGATGGAGAAGCAAATAGTAAGAACGATAGGTGAAGAGTTCACGGCTTGATAGGAGGACAGGGCACTATGAGCGGATATACTCAAGGAACAACTATATATGGATTACGATCCCAGTATTATGAGGGCATATGTTGCTATGGAGTTATAATAACTGCACGATGTGATATCGCACAGGAAAAAGTTAAAGCGCTTCATGTATTATCCGCAATATCACTACGTGATTGGGTCTGTACAGAACTATTTGATAGAGCCTTCCATGCCTACTTGGAAAATGACATTTTGGGACCAATTAAGCAGTGGTCTAAAGACAATGAACTTGATTTTGATACATTGCTAACATTCGGGCCTAACAAAACCATGGTAAACATAAATGCTGATACATCGTTAAAAGCCAAGAATAGAAATAAACTTGAAAAAGCAGTATCTCAATGGGAACAGTGGAATCAATTGAGTAGTTGTTGCAGTATGGATATCAGAATCAAATTATTAAATGGGGATTTATCGTCAAAGAAAAAATCTCTTCTTAATGAGTTACTATCTGGAAGATTTCCAAATGATTTCTATTTTCTACCTGGTAGTGCTTGTGTTCCTAGTCGAGAATACTTTGATGGACTTGTTGTCAATTTAAGGGATATTATCCAAATATCACTTCAAGAAATCGATGAGATACAGAAGTGCGAGCTTGATTATACAGCTTTATCTAAAACAAAATCTGGTCAAGAAAGAATTCAATATTTGAACAAAAAGTTTTTCTTAAACTGTGATAATGATTTTGTGGACATTATTGGTTATGTAGATTCTCCATGGATTGAGCATCTTGTTCAAAACTTCTCTAACACATTTGCTCGGATTGGTGTTAATACTTTGCCTAAAAGCAAGCTTTCAGATTTTTCTGACAAATATCAGGTCTTTTAAACGGGAGGATATGCTATGAAATATTGGCTCTTTGAAAGAAGTGCTGCCGAAGAATTGGTAACACGAACCGATTTGCAAAGCTATGAGTATGAATTAAGTAAGCAACTAATTGCTTTTTTACAAGGGAAAACAGATATATTTACGTTAACAAACATAGTCATTGAAAAAGACAGCAATGGAATTATTTTTGCAGGGCCGCAGCTTGAAAAAAAGATTATAGTTATTGATTTAGAGCAATGTCATATTCTTGATAAAACAACGGATATTGACTTGCTTCTAATTATACAAAAACTGCTCAGATTTGCGATACGCTATTGGGGACAGCAGTCTTTTACCTCTGCAGAAAACATTGTTGATGATAAGGCTATAATCTTCCCATTTCCTTATAGTACAAAAAAAGCATATCGAATTGCTGTAGCACGCGAACCTGAATGCCGCCGACTGCATTCCAGAGGTATATCATTTTCCCTTTTGGCATATAAATATAATGACCAAGGTGCCCCTAAAGATATAGAAAAGCCTAGTACCACAATATATCAAAAAGCTGGCGAAACCTACCTTGAGCAGATATCCACCTTGCGGGGCAAACTCTCTGAACCTGCTCATTCAACTGAGGACAAAGCTAAAAACCACAAGCCATTACATTTAGTAGGAGCTGGTAAGTTGACGCAAAACGCAGCTTTTAAGTTCATGCCATTTGAGACACAGTTGCCAAAATTGACTACTTCACAGCAAGAGGTTGTTAATCAAAACAATATTAAATCACCAATACGGGTAGAAGGGCCTGCAGGCACTGGAAAAACCATTTCCCTAGTAATGCGCGCAGCCCGTTTGTTGCAGAAATTCAGAGAAGAAAGTCACCCGTTTAAAGTTGCATTTTTTGCACACAGTAAAACAACAGAAGATGCAATTAAACTCATGTTTAGATCAACGACAAATGATTTGTGGGAAAATGATGAGGCACAAAATATTGAAATTATTACGTTACAAGAGTACTGTGCCCGGTTTATACAATTAAGTGATACGCAGATTATTGATGGGGATGCGTATGAAGCGAAACAATACCAATTGCTTGTCATACAAGATATATATAAAGATGTATCAAAACAATTTTATCGAACATATCGTCCCCACCTGTCTGAACAGTTAAAGAATATTCTGGATAATGAGGAAGAAGCTAGAATAGTTAATATGCTTCAACACGAATTTAGTGTACAAATAAAGGGGTATGCCGAAGATGATTTTGAGTCTTATAAGAAGTTGCGACCGATTTCCAACGGTTTGCCAGTCACAACTGAGGATGATAAAACGTATATATACTTGCTATTTTCAGCATATCAAGACTATCTAAGGAGGAGTTCGGTATTTGACACAGATGATGTTGTTCTAGAAGCTATGTCTAGATTTCGTGGACCGCTATGGAAAAGAGAGCGGCTACAAAAAGGGTTTGACTATATATTTATTGATGAAATGCATCTATTTAATGCTAATGAGCAGCAAGTGTTTCATCAGCTCACCAAAAAAGTAGAACAGGAAGAAATTCCACTCTGTTTTGCATTAGACTATAGTCAATCTATAGGCGATCAAGGAGAACTGAGTAATACCTATATTGAAAAAAATCTAACTAAATATTCAATAAGTCAAAAATATGGAACAGTTTTTCGGAGTTCACAAGAAATTGCAGAGCTTTGCGCATCGATTACTTGCTCTGGTGCAGCGTTGTTTAGTGGTTTCATTAATCCTTATCCTACAGCGACTAGTGGATTTACGGCAAAAGAAGAACAGTTTTGCCAGTTTCCAACGCTCTATATGTACAATAGTGATACTCTTATGCTTGATTCATTAAAGACTCATGTAAATGATATGATTAAGACCTTCCAATGTAGTCCATCTGAAATAGCAATTATTTTGTTTGGACACACTCAAAGTATCACTGCAAGTGTAATTGCAGAAAAGTCAGGACATCAAGTCTTAGAATTGGTTAGTAAGAACAGTATCACGGCCCATGTTTCACAAAACTCAAAAGTTGTTTTTTCTACTCCCGAAAATATTAATGGCCTTGAATTCAATGGAGTAATCTTACTTGGAGTTGATGAGGGACGGGTCCCGGCAAAATCTTCGAATGATATCTCTGAAAACTTTTTGCGATATAGAGCGCTCAATCAACTTTATTTATCTTGTTCTCGAGCGCGTTTCCAAGTTCGCATATTAGGCAATCGCTCTAAGGGAGTTTCTTCTTGTCTGAACTATTCTCTTAAGAATGGAACGCTTGTAGAGCATAAAGCGGAAAAAACCAAATAGGTTGAATGCCCCCAATCTGAAAACTAGTAGATTGGGGGCATTCTGTTTTTCAATATCTAGTTTCTCAAGTGGATGGAGTTATTAGATAAGGTAGAATAAGTTTCGCAAAAAGAAAAAGAGACATAGTTTGCAGAGCTCTGGTAGAATGAAGTTGCGACACACCATTCTGAAAGGAGACTGCAAACTATGTCCGAGAAGATTGTACAGCTAAATGA
>CAJTCG010000049.1 GCA_910574635.1 Oscillospiraceae bacterium
CGGCTGCGCCATGTAGCCGGCACGCAGTGGGGCAACAAGAAGTACATGAATATGAGGCACCTGGAAGCTGCTCTGGAGGACACCTCTATTGCCGGCTGACTTCATTCCACCCAGAGTCTGCATACTAATTTGCGAAATAATCTTGACACTACCGAGGATGAAAATGTACTCTTTGTTTGAAATAACTAAAAAACCGATTCACAAATTATAAAGCATCCAAAAATGCTTAGTCTCTGTGGTACAAATTTACAAAAAAATTTGCAAATAGTCAGCAATTACATGAATTTTATTAAATGAAAAGGAAATAGATTGATTTTTCAGAATATTTTCTCTATAATTTAAGTAAGAAAATCGATTTTCAATAATAGATATTTGAAAAGAATCGAAATTGCAAGAGTCGAAAGGGCTCTGCAGCTGAGAACAGGAGGGATTACACATGAATGTGAGCTGCCTACCAGTCTCGCTGTTCGGAAAACTTGACAGTGGGGAAATGGATCTGGTGGAATGGGCTCAGGTGGGGCCGGACTTGGGATTGGACGGTGTGGATATCAGTATGCTGTTTCTGAAATCCCATGCAGCAAGTTACATCAAGAAACTACGCACAGCATGGGAACGAATTGGCACGCCGGTGGTAATGGCCACTACCTATCCAGATTTCACCCATCCGGATAAACTCCAGCGGGAGCGGGAGTTGTTGTATTTTCAGCGAGATATGGCTCTCTGTTCCCAGTTGAATATTCCCTATCTCCGAGTGTTAGCGGGACAGGCCCATCCGGAGACGGAACTCCGGGACGGTGTGCGCTGGGCTATTGATGGTATTCGCCGTAGTGCTGACACGGCGGACCACCTGGGAATTCAGTTGCTCTATGAGGATCACTCCAAGCCGGGGGCGTGGGAATATGTGGATTTCAGCTACCCGCCGGATATTTTTCTGGAGATATTGAACGGCGTGTGGGACACTAGTGTCAGGGTAAATTTTGATACGGGCAATATTGACGCCTATGGCAGAGATTCTCTGGAAATATTGAAGCAGGTATTTCCAAAGGTGGAAACAATTCACGTAACAGACATGGCGGAGCATGGACGCTTCTCTCCTGTACTTATCGGGACCGGCGTTACACCTAATTTAGCTTGCTTCCGCTACTTGAAGGAACAGGGTTGGGACAAGTGGCTGTGCATCGAAGAAGCTAGCGGCGGCGGGTTGGACGGTATCCGACAGGCTGTGAAAAATACTAGGGCGCTCTGGAAAAAAGCTTGAGAGCCCGTGAAAGGACAGGTATGGAACAGATTTTACAGGATAAAGTAATTGTGGTGTCCGGTGGCACTAAGGGTGTGGGACGCGGCATTGTGTTGGAGAGCGCTCGCCAGGGAGCGAAGGTTGTAATTGGCGGCAGGGACCAAGCTGCGGCGGATCGGATACTGGAGCAGGTTTGCGCCGCAGGGGGAGAAGGGTCCTTTGTCAGGACAGATCTCTACAAGGCGGAGGACTGTGCTAAACTCTTTGATGAAACTATAGCCCGTTATGGGAAGGTGGACGGCTTTGTGAACTATGCTGGACTCCTCCCAGCGGCGACACTGTTGGATAGCACACCAGAACTTTTTGACAACACATTTTCTGTCAACATCCGGGCAGCCTTCTTCTGCACCCAAAGTGCGGTGCGCTATATGCAGAAAAATGGCGGCGGGTCCATCGTTATGTTTGGATCCCCTCACGCTTGGTGCGGTGAAAAAGACAGGCCGGTTTACGCCTGCTCCAAGGGTGCGCTGCTGACCTTGAGCGAACACGTGGCGCATCACTATGCGGTAGATCAGATACGCTGTAACTTTGTCACCATGGGCTGGGTGCCCACGGAAGGGGAGTTGGCCCTTCGGGCCACCCAAGGGATGGACAACTCGGCGTTGCATGACTTTGCGAAGGATTTTCTGCCCATGGGCAGAATGCAGGAGATTGAGGACCATGTCCCAGGTGTCATTTATCTTCTCAGCGACTATGCGAGCCAGGTGACCGGGGCTAACCTGCGCGTCACTGGCGGATTCTACATCTCCTGAAAGGAGGGGGCTGCATGAAACCGGAACTTGTTGTCAGCAGCGGCTGTACTATCGGGGAGGGACCTGTTTGGGACGAACGGACGGAAAAACTCTACTTTATCGACATTCTGGGCCGGAAACTCTTCTGCTGGAACGGCCGGGAGATTGAGGGGACAATTACATTTGACCAGAGCCTGGGCTTCGCGGTGCTGCGTGAAAGCGGCGGCGTAGTGGCAGGATTGCAAACGGGTTTCTACTTTGCGGATTTTGACGGCTCTTCAGCCCGCCAGGTGGCGGATCCGGAGCCGGGCAGGGAAGATGGCCGCTTCAACGACGGCAAGGTGGATCCCGCCGGCAGGGTCTGGGGCGGCACTATGCCGGTGTGCCTGGATACTGGTTATGGTGAAGCGGGGCCGGACAGCGCCCTATACTGCCTGGACGAGACTCTGAAGGTCAAAACCATGCTCACCGGCGTAATTCAAGGGAACGGAATGGCTTGGAGCGCCGATGCGAAAAAATTCTATTTTATTGATACACAGCGCTTCTGCGTCCAGGAATTCGACTATGATTTGGGGGAAAACCAGCTCTCCAATGGGCGGGTGTGCGTAGAAATCCCCCGGGAGATGGGGATTCCAGACGGTATGACCATCGACGATGAGGGGATGTTGTGGGTAGCCCTCTGGGGTGGCAGCGCAGTGGGAAGATACAATCCCACAGACGGTACTCTGCTGGAACGGGTAGAGTTTCCGGCCATGAACGTCACTTCCTGCTGTTTTGGTGGGAAAAAACTGGACGAGCTGTATATCACCACTGCCAGCCTGGGTACAGACCTGGGGAGGTATCCCCATGCAGGCGGCGTCTTCCGGATTAAGCCCGGTGTGACCGGCTGTCCGTCTTACCGGTTTAAAGGATAGGGGGAAAATATGAAAGCATTGTTATTAACAGAACGCAGTAAGTTTGCCTATACGGATGTGCCTACGCCGGAACCCGGAGAGGGTGAGATCCAGATACGCATTAAAGCCGTGTCGATCTGCGGCAGCGATGTTCACGGATACGACGGCACGTCGGGACGGCGGGAACCGGAACTCATCATCGGCCATGAGGCTGCAGGTGTAATCGCCAAACTGGGGCCGGGCGTGACAGGTTTCCGTGAGGGAGAACCGGTGGTGTTCAACTCCGTCCGCTACTGCCGGGACTGCTGGTATTGCGGCCACGGGCTGGAAAATCTCTGCGACAACGGTTGTTGTTACGGCATTCGGACGGAGAGCCAGCGTCTGGACGGTGCGATGGCGGAGTATCTCTGCGTACCGGCCTACCTCTGCTATCATATACCGGAGGACGTTCCCTTTGAGAGCGCAGCCCTCATTGAACCGCTGGCTATTGCCGTCCATGTTGTGAATGGTGTGCAGATTAAGCTGAACGACACGGCGGTGGTATTCGGCGCGGGCGTAATGGGACTGATGATGCTGAAGGTCCTAAAAGCCACTGGCTGCGGGAAAGTGCTTTCTGTGGAAGTGGATCCCTTCAAAAAGGAGATGGCCCGGAAAAATGGTGCGGACGCAATCATTGACGGCAGAGAGGATGTTTCCGCCCAAATCCGGGAGTTGACCGGCGGCCTGGGTGCGGAGTTCGCCATTGAGACCGCCAGTTTGAAGGCCACGATTCACAACGCCTTTCATTCGGTGAGGAAGGGGGGAACGGTTATTCAGGTGGGCAATATCTCTCCCACCGTAGAAGTGCCCCTCCAGCTACTGGTGAACAACGAGATCCACTGGATCGGACGCTACGGAACCTATGATGAGTACGAAAGCGCTTTGGCGCTCCTGAGTTCCGGGCGGGTCAGCGTAAACGACTGTATCAGTGCCGCAGTTCCTCTCCAGGATGGCCAGGTATGGTTCGACCGGCTTCACGCCGCTGAGCCGGGACTGCTGAAAATAGTTCTTCTGTCCTAAAGGCATTCCTGAGTTCCTATGGCAGTAACCATAGTATTTTTACAAGATTTAGGAGGAAAAATTATGAAGAAAGTGTTGTTTATGATTTGCGTGTTATGTTTGGTTCTGAGTCTTGCGGCCTGTGGTTCCGGCGAGGGTGGTGGAGAACAGCAGACCGCCTCCACACCTCCTGCTTCCGGCAGCAACGAGGGCGAGGAGAAAAAAGTGGAATCCATGGTCTACCTTACCGCCACCACGGACAATGAGTATTTCATCAATGTCGCAGAAGGTTGTCAGAAATTCTGCGACGAAAAGGGAATCGCCTTTGAGTTCATGGGTTGTAGCTACGATGCGGCCCAGCAGTACTCTCAGATGGAAAACTATATTTCCAAAGGAGTAGATGCCTTTGTTATCTGCCCTGTGGATGTCAACTCTCTTCAGGACCTCATCGCCCAGTGCCACGAGAAAGGCATCCCCGTGATTGGGCAGGCCCAGGAAGTAACGGGGGCTGATGGCAACTCCATAGTGGATGACTATGACTACGGCTGCGAGTTGGGTCAGGCCGCAGTAGATTGGATCAATAAGTACCTGGCGGACGAAGCCCAGGTAAAGGTTTGCCTTATCACCCTGGACCATCAGGAGCAGGTGAAACTCCGGGGCGACGGCATGGAGGCCACGATCAAGGAAAAATGCCCTAATGCGGAGATTGTCTACCGCCAGAAAGCTGAATCTACAGAAGAGGGCATGAACGTAGCGGAAACCGCCCTTACAGCCAACCCGGATATCCAGGTGATCGCCTGTGTCAATGACCAGATGGCCATTGGTGCATGGCAGGCCGTCCAGAACCTGGGACTGTACAAAGACACTTTCTACATCGGCGGTGGAGATAACACAAGTCAAGTTGTGTCCTACATCTCGGATGTAAACTGCGCGATCCGGCAGTCTGTGGATATCGACCCCATTGGTTCCGGTTACGACAGTTGTAAAATGGCCTATGACATTCTGGTAAATGGTGCAAAGGGAGAAAATATCTTCTTCAACTTCAATCCCAACTGGCAGGAAGGTGTTATGGACTAAATCAGAAGGCCTGCGGGGGCTCCCCCCGCAGGCCATAGGACAAGGAGGGCTTATGGGAGAACCTTTATTGAAGGTCCAGCATATCACAAAGAAATTCCCCGGTATTGTGGCGCTGGATGACGTGTCTATCGAATTTGAGCGAGGCGAGGTCCACGCTATCTGTGGTGAGAACGGCGCTGGCAAATCTACACTTATCAAAATACTCACCGGGGCCTATACACCTACCAGCGGGAGTATCCAATGGGAGGGCAGGACCTACGAGAGTTTTGAGCCAAAGCAGGCCATGAATTTGGGGATTACTGCGATATACCAGGAGTTTAACTTAGTCCCCTCCCTCAGCATTGCAGAAAACGTGTTTTTTGGCAGAGAATTGAGAAAAGGCGCCTTTTTAGATAAGGCGGAAATGCGGAGGCGAACTGCACAGCTGGCGGCGGAGATGGACATCCAAGTGGACCCGAGCGCTAAAATTAAAGATTTAGGAGTAGCCTATTCCCAGATTACTGAGATACTAAAGGCTATATCTCACGAGGCGAAAATCCTGATTATGGACGAGCCATCAGCCCCTCTGAGCAACCGGGAAATTGATGCAATGTTTGACATCATTCGGAAGCTACGGGACAAGGGTGTCACGATCGTATATATCTCCCACCGGATGGATGAGATATTTGAGATATGTGATAGGGTAACGGTCATGCGGGATGGAAAGTACATCTCCACCAAGCGAATTGAGGAAACTGACCGCCACCAGTTGATTGCCGACATGGTAGGCCGAGAATTGGGCGAGGATTTTGTGGGTGGCGCAGGTCCTAAAGATGAAGTAGTTCTAGAAGTCAATGGCCTGACTACTGACAGAATTAAAGACGTGTCCTTCCTGCTCCACAAAGGGGAAATCTTAGGGCTTGGAGGGCTAGTGGGCGCAGGGCGGACAGAGACCGCCCGGGCTATTTTCGCAGCGGATCCTATTCGGAGCGGGAACCTGCGGGTGAAAGGAAGAGAGGTTCGCTTCCGCCAGCCGAGGGATGCCATCGCTGCTGGCATCGCTTTGCTGACAGAGGACCGCAAGGGGCAAGGTTTGATTCTAGGCATGAGCGTCCGGGAGAATGGCACCTTTTCTATCATGAAAGAGTTGACTCGTGGCCTGTTTGTAGATCGGAAGAAGCAGCGGGAACGGATAGAGCGAAAGAAAGAAGAATTGACCATCAAAACGCCCCATGTGGAGCAGAAGGTGAAATTCCTCTCCGGCGGTAACCAGCAGAAGGTGATCTTAGCAAAATGGTTGCTGACCTATTGCGACATCCTGATCTTCGACGAGCCTACCCGCGGTATTGACGTGGGTGCCAAGCAGGAAATCTATAACCTGATGCACCGCTTAACCGAAGAGGGAAAGAGCATCATCATGATTTCCTCCGAAATGCCTGAGTTGCTGGGTATGAGTGACCGGGTGCTGGTGATGCACGAGGGTCGAATCAACGGTGAGCTTGCCAAGGAGGAGTTCAGCCAGGAAGCCGTGTTGCGCATTGCCTCCGGCATGTAAGGGAAAGAGGGAGACTTAATGAAGAAAAGAAAATTTAATCCAGCTGATTTTTTCGGGAAATTCGGAATCGTTATGATTCTGCTTCTGCTGTGCGTTTTTTTTAGCGTGAAAAACCCGACCTTTATCAGTCTTTCCAATATTGTCAACATCCTGCGCCAAGTAGCGATTACGGGTATTATCGCCGTGGGGATGACAATGGTCCTAGTGACGGGGGGCATTGACCTCTCCGTGGGCAGCGTGGTAGGCATAGGTACCGTGGCCTGCGGTATGCTGCTAGTGAGGGGAATGCCTTGGTATTTAGCCATACTCATTTGCCTGATGATCGGTTTTGCCATCGGTATGTTCAACGCTTTCCTAATCTGCGAGATGAATCTGCCACCCCTGATTGCCACACTGGGGACCATGACAACGTTGAGAGGCGTGTGCTATCTTCTGACAAATGGCTCTCCGGTGTTCGGCTTTCCTGAAGATATCCTCTTTCTGGGCAAAGGAACCTTGTTTGGCTTAATTCCCGTACCGGTGGTTCTGATGGTGCTAGTGTTTACCCTGGGAATCCTGCTTTTGGAAAAGACACGCTACGGTACATATATCTACGGCATTGGTGGAAATGAAGAAGCCTCCCGCCTGTCCGGCATCAACACCAAGAAAATCAAATATATCTGCTATGGCATCTGTTCCACGCTCTCTACGCTGGCGGGGGTTGTCCTGCTAGCACGGGTCAATAGCGGGCAGCCCAAATCCGGTGATGGATATGAAATGAATGTCATTACAGCGTGCGTTCTGGGAGGAGTTTCCATCAGTGGCGGAGAAGGCAAGTTGTCCTTTGTCACGGTAGGTGTTTTGATGATGGGAGTTTTGTCCAACGGCCTTATCATGATCAATGTCTCCGACTACTGGCAACAGACTATCAGCGGTCTCGTCCTCATCGCGGCGGTTGCCTTTGACCGGGCCATGCAATATGTAAAAGCAAAGCAAATACAGGAGTAAAAGGAGGCGCAGTATGCGGGAAACATCGTCCGGCGACGTAAAGCTCTTCGTGCTGGAAAGCACCCTGCTACGGATTTGTCTGACCAATTTTGGGGCTGCAATCTTTTCCGTAGAAGCCAAAGGCCCCGATGGCACGTGGGAAGACATTGCGCTGACTTGCGATACTTTGGAAGACTTTGTTAAAAACCGGAATTACTATGGTGCCACGGTGGGCCGCACAGCAAACCGCATCCGAGAGGGTCGGGCCGCAATTGGCAGCAGAACCGTCCAATTGGAGCAAAATGAAAATAGAAATAATGCCCACGGTGGCAGTGCCACATTTGCCTGGCGCTGCTGGAACGCAGAGGCGTCAAAGGATCGGGTTTTGTTTCGTTTGTGGAGCGCAGATGGTGAGGCGGGATATCCTGGCAACCTAAATGTAGAGGTGGAATACTGTTTTGCCGGGGAAGGAGAACTCCGCATCATCCACCGGGGGTGTAGCGACCAAGATACCATTTTGAATATGACAAATCATACTTACTGGTGTCTTGAAGGGCTGGGCAAAAAAATTTATGACCAGGAGCTTTTCATCAACGGACGGTTTTATCTGGAAACGGACAGCGAATTGCTTCCCACCGGGCAAATTTTCTCTGTCACGGGTACACCTTTTGACTTTACGAAATCTCATGCTATTGGGAGAGATATTTGGCAAGCGCATCCCACCCTTCTGAGAGATCGGGGCTACGATGTTTCTTATGTCCGGGAAGGCCGAGGCTTGGGCCTTGCCGCCCGACTGACTGCCCCAACTAAAGGACGCACTCTGGAGGTGGAGTCCACCCTGCCGGACATTCACGTTTACACTGGAAATTTCTTGAACGGTGATCCTGGAAAAGGACGACTATACCAGGCGCATGATGCAGTTTGTCTTGAGGCGCAGCGATTTCCAGATGCAATCAATCAATCGCACTTCGGCCCCATTATTCTCCGTGGGGGGGATACCTATTTAGAGGAAATTCGCTATCGTATTGTTCAGCAGTAAGAAGACGCTGTTTGCCTACATCAGAGTAACTTTCCAGCCGGGATGCGTAAAGTATCTCGGCTGGCTTTTTTGAAGGCAAATCGCTCCTTGTTAAGTAGACATAAAGCAAACAATATGCCAGAAATCAACACAAGGGAATTCCTTCCTTTATTTGCTTGTATCCGCCAAAAATTTCGTAGGCATCATCCATCCAAGTCATTTCTGATATCGTGTATAACTGTAAAAGCCGATATAAACAACAACTGCATCACAGAGTGAGTGAAGCTTGTCAAGAAGCTGCAAGCAATACATTTCAAGCTTCAAATTTTCACAAAAGCCTTTTATTGAGGCTTCCTTTAAGCGTTTGCTCAGACGGATTAAGCGCTTGCGTGATAACAGAGGCAATCATCTAGGAATCATTGATATAGACAATGCTGATTCCATTGCGGCATATTTCTCCGAAGCCATTCCCAGCGAGGGCGTGGTGTTCTTCGACGGCTCCGACCCAGTGAAGATGCATAACTACTATTCCTACCTCTACAACAAATGCGTTTTCGAGACTGTGGAAAAGACCAAGGGCAAAAACAATGCCTTCTGCCTCTTCCGTTCCGGCTCTGCTGGAAGCCAGAAGTTCCCCTGCCACTGAGGAGGCGACTCTGACGCCATTTATACGTCTATGGCCGCAGTGCTGCGAGCAGGGCTGTCTGCAGCCACTTCCAGCTTCAGTTTCTGAACTCATGACATCACTGGCTTCGGCGGCAAAGCAACTCCCGACCTCTACAAGCGCTGGTGTGCTTTCGGTCTGCTGCTGAGCCACACGCGGCTCCACGGTGAGGACTTGGCCAAGCAGCCTTGGAACTACGACGAGGAAGCTGTAAAGGTCTTGGAAAAGTTCTCTAAGCTGAAGAATTCTCTGATGCCCTACATCTATGGTCAGGCCAACGTTGCCCATGAGGACGGCATCCCCATGTTGCGCCCCATGTTTTTCGAGTTCCCCGACGATATGGCGGCGGCATATCTGGATACGCAGTATATGTTTGGCGACAAGCTGCTGGTAGCCCCTATTATGAATGACTGCGGCACGGTGACCAACTATATCACCGAAAAGAAGATTTCCGGAGGCAGATGGGTGGAAGAAACTTTCGATTATTTCAGCCTTCCCCTGATGGTGCGTCCGAATTCCATTGTCGTTAGCGGTAGCACCGATTAAGGTAACGCTGATTTAATTCCCCGAAATGATAGAAGATGTGATAAAATAAGGGAAAGGGGGCGCGGGGTATGAGACAGGAAAGTTTTAGCGATATGGAATACAGATGCCGGAAAAAGAAAACAAAACGGGAAGAATTTCTGGAAATCATGGACGAGATCATCCCATGGGAGGAATGGGTATCGCTGGTCGTCCCCCACTATCCAACCGGGAAACGCGGGCGTCCGCCGATTGAGATAGAAACCATGCTGCGGATGTATCTGCTGCAATGCTGGTTCAGCTTATCCGATGAAGGAGTAGAGGACGTAATTTATGACAGCTATGCCATGCGCAAATTTATGGGGATCAACTTTTTCGAGCAGGATGTTCCGGACGCCACGACCCTGCTGCACTTTCGGCATCTGTTGGAGGAGAAGGGCATCGGCAAGCTGTTTTTTGACGCAATCAACCGCTGCCTGGAACAGGCTGGACGGATGATGCGGGGCGGCAGCATCGTAGACGCCACGCTGATCAGCGCACCCAGCTCTACAAAAAACGCGGAGAAAAAACGGGATCCGGAGATGCACTCGGTGAAGAAGGGAAACCAAGAGTTACTATGTAAAGGGTGGAGTCACCACCTAATACATATGACTGCGGTTCATTTGTGGCAAAATGGTACATTGCAGTTATACGAAAGGCGGTGAGAACGCCAAAAGCAAGCGTTTTCCGCAACTGTAATTCACATTTTGCGACAAATGAAAGGAAATGATTATGGAACTGACTTTTACGAAAGTAGGAGACTATTACATCCCGGACCTTGCCCTTGGCATATGTGGCCGGATGCGAGAGAAGTTCCTAAAAGAGCATCACCCTGGCGTTTACAATCGGATGCTTCTCTATGGGGAATTGTGGAAACACCTCGCTGAAATTGATGCCGCTTGCCATGAGCGCATGGATTTCCTTATCCCAGCCATGGCAAAGCGGGAAAGCGTGACCGAAGCCCTGAAAGCATCAGATCAGATGGAATGGGTAGGCCGTATGAATAATATCCGCAACCGGGCAGAAGAAATCATACTCCATGAATTGGTCTACGCATAAAAATTATAACGGGGAGTGGCTGTGCTCATGGAGCATAGCCACTCCCCGTTTTTTACTCTGTTTCTATGTATTCAATTTCCTCGTCCCGACACCAGCGAATGGCGATCTCACGATACGCCGCCGCCTGATAATCATACCACTGCTGTTCAATTCGATGATAGTAGATACCGTTTTTGAACCGGCGGAACGCACCTTTACCCCGAATCGTGTGAGCCAGCTCCTGACGAGCCGCACCAGGCGGCAGCGATTTCCTGTGTAGACAAAAAAGATGCACCTGGGTAAGCGTTGCGGCGCAAGGGTTTTGGGCGCATACCACTCCACCCGGAAGAAATTGTGGCTACAACGGAAAAACGTCCGGCAAGGTGGGAACTTATCTTGTTCCCGCCCTGCCGGACGTTTTTCACAGTTTCAATCGGATGATCTGCTCGTACAGCATCGCATATTTCTTTTCTATGACCATGTTTTCATGGTAGTGGCCAAAAAACCAGTATTTGAATTGGCACCGTTGGCGTATCTCATCGAAGAACTCTGTCAGGGCGTCCCTCTGGTAAAGGCCGCCGCTGAATGTGTCCTGCACACTGGAGGGACAGCAGTGGGTGATGATGTAGTCCACCTTCCAGCCCGCTCTGTCCAGGCTGGCCCTGGCGGTCTGGTACTCCTCCTCGCTGGGCAGTTCATCCTTCCACCAGGACAGGTGGTTCACCCGGTACATCGCGCCCCTGGCATCCAGCTCCCCGCATTTCTTCTTAAATAGAAGATCGTCCGGCTCCAGGATGCCATCCTGGATGTCGTGGCTGCTGGCCCCGCCCATGGTAAAGAAGCGCTTTCCACCCAGGTTGAATATCTGTCCCCGCTCCAGCAGGATCACCGAGGAGCGGATTCGCCGGATGCTCCCGCCCCGCCACTCCTCCAGGGGACATTTCCGCAGGGCGTCATAGTTTTCGTGGTTCCCGGTCACGAAGGCTGCGGTGAAGGGCCGTCCCTCCAGCCAGTCCAGGTCCTCGTCATCCCGTCCATCGCCGTGCCACACGCACCCGAAGTCACCTGCCACCAGAACGAGGTCCTCTTTTGTAAGGCCCACCTGCTCATAGAAGATTTCCGGCTGGAAGCGCCGAAGATCTCCGTGGAGGTCACCCGTGATGTAAATTTCCATGGCGTGTTCTCCTATTATTTCTTGACAGCCCTGTCGATCTCAACATCGGTATATCTGAACTTGATGAGGACAGTTTCGGCATCCACAACGGTGATCCTCTCCACATACCTGCGGGTGATAGAATCATCGTACTCGGCAAATTCGGACTTCTGCTGCTTCAGCCACTCCGCCAGCTCCCGCAGTCTGGCTTCCTGTCCGGCCCGCTGTTCCTCGTCCTGCTGGATCGCGCCAAGCCGCCCCAGGATTGCCTGCTTCTCCTCCATGATCGCCTTGAGCTGGGCGTTCAATTCCTCATTCTCCATGTCCTCCAGTACCTTGTCCAGCAGCTCTGCCTGCTGGGCGGTCAGCGCATCCAGGCGGTTGCGAAGGGTCAGCGGGTCGATGCCATCCGCGCTGCCGCCCTGCTGGACGATGCTGGCGAGATTCAGCAACTCGTCCCCAAGGCCCTGCCCCGCCTGAACAAATTCGTTGATGCCCTCCAGTATGGCCCGATGCAGCTTGTCCTCATCCATGCTGGGCGAGTCGTGGCAGTATTTCGTGCCGAACTCCAGCCGGGAAACACACCGCCAGACGGTCCGCTTTTTGCCGTTTCTGGCCCAGGTACATCGCTTGTAGGGCGTACCGCACTCCCCGCACACCAACAGCTCGGACAGGGCGTATTTGGCAGAGTATTTGCCCTGCTCGGTCTTGCCGGTTTTCTGCATCACCTTCCGCTTGCTGGACCTGCGGGCCATCTCCTCCCGCACCTGATAAAACATGGCCTTGGATACGATGGCGGGATGGTTTCCCTCCACATACACCATGGGACGATCCCCTTGGTTTTTCTTCACCGTCTTGCTGATGCAGTCGGTGGTGTAGGTCTTTTGCAGCAGGGCATCGCCAATGTAGCGCTCATTGGCCAGGATATTGCGTACCACCTGATACGTCCAGCCCCGGATTCCGCTGGCGGCAGGAACCCCATCCGCCTCCAGTTCCCTCTTGATCTGGGCCAAGCTGCACCCGTCCAGGTACCGGCGGTAGATGCGTTTCACTACCTCCGCCTCCGCTGGCACGATTTCCGGCTGACCGTCAGGCCCCCGGCGGTAGCCCAGCATCTTCTGGTACTGGAGGTAGTGTCAAGATTATTTCGCAAATTAGTATGCAGACTCTGGGTGGAATGAAGTCAGCCGGCAATAGAGGTGTCCTCCAGAGCAGCTTCCAGGTGCCTCATATTCATGTACTTCTTGTTGCCCCACTGCGTGCCGGCTACATGGCGCAGCCG
>CAJTCG010000050.1 GCA_910574635.1 Oscillospiraceae bacterium
CGGCTGCGCCATGTAGCCGGCACGCAGTGGGGCAACAAGAAGTACATGAATATGAGGCACCTGGAAGCTGCTCTGGAGGACACCTCTATTGCCGGCTGACTTCATTCCACCCAGAGTCTGCATACTAATTTGCGAAATAATCTTGACACTACCTGCTAAACGCTAATTTTGTGGATTTCATAAAGATTTGAAAAAATAATGAGCGATACCGCAGTACCGCCCACCAAATTTCTAATATGGAATTTTTATAATGACCTGTGCCCCCTTTGCCTTATCAGAATTTTTTAATATGAGCTGTCCGTTATGTTGCTTAATAATGCTGCTTGTAATATATAGTCCCATACCGAAGTGCATATTTGAGGTTCGGCTCTTATTCCCCATGAAGAATTGTTCCTGTGCATGATGTAGGGCTTCCGGCGTGAAGCCGCTTCCCTCATCTATTATAGAGATTTGTAAAAAGTGGTCCGGCTTTTGCACCTCTACATAGACTGTCCCTTTTGGTGGAGAGTAATCTAACGCATTGCCTATCACATTCATAATTGCCCGTTCCAGTAGTAATTTATCCGCTTTGAAAGTTCCTAAATTTGCCCCTGTTTCCATGCATAAACAAATTTCTTTTGTAAGGCATAATGAATTTGCCTGCGCTTCAATCTGTTCCATATAATCAGCTATATCAAATTCTTCCAAATTGAGCTGATACCCGGCTACTGTCCGGGATATATCAATCAGCGTCCGAATATAAACGCCCATTTGCCCGGAGCTTTCCGTAATATACCCCGCATATAACCGCTGTTCGTCGTCAAGCTCTGTTTCGCTTATCAAGTCGATATTTCCTTGAATGACAGTCAAGGGCGTTTTTAAATCGTGAGCAAGAGCCGCGATCTGTTCCCTTTGCAGTTGCTCTGCGCTCCATTGTTTCTCTAAAGATAATTTCAAGTTATTTTTCATATCAGAGAAAGAACATAACACATCTTCAAATTCTTTGATTTTTGAGTGTCCCACCTCAAAATCAAGATTTTGTTCTGCCACTTTTTCTGTTGCTTCAAAAAGTGGGGAGAGCTGCGCCCGCATATTTTTTGCAAACTTCGCTGTTAATATCACGCAGACCGCGATACAGTTTATCCCCATGAGGATATATAGCAGAATTTCCGGTGAGGGAAAATGATTATAGAACCATTCATTTATAAACTGGGAGCCAATGTAATATTGAAGCACCACATATTCATTTTCGCGGGTAACAAACAGATACTGCTTGTTGAGGTTTTCGTTTATCTTTCCAGATAGGGCATACTCCATAGCCCTGTCTAAATCTTCGCCCTCTAAAGACGTTTCCCGCATTTGATAATTCTTATCCAGTATTAGGTACTTGCACCCCATAGGAAGCTGTACATCTGTTAAATCCGGCGTTGCGGCAATAATTGGAACAAGATTTTTTGCGCTGCGTTCTGAATAATCCGCATAAGTAATAAAGCCCGTTCTGATTCCGGCAAGGATAAGACTAAATGGAATAGCTACCGAACCCATTAGCCCAATCAGCAGCATACATAAAAATTTCCAAAAAGACGCTTTCAATGATGTTGGCTTTTTTATTCCCATTTGTACCCTATCCCCCAAACTGTCGCTATCGGCTGAATATCCAATTTGCTTAATTTCGCCCGGATATTTTTGATATGGGTGGAAATAGTAGAATTATCGCTGTCGCCCTCCAAGCTGAAAACAGCTTCATAAATCTGTTCTTTTGAAAATACCTGTCCTTTATTTCTTGCAAGGTATTCACAAATCAGATATTCACTTTTGGTTAGAGGAACAGGTATATTATCTACCCGTAGCTCCTTTGCGGACAAATCAATTTTTATCCGTTCAAAGGTAAGGGCGGTATGCCGTTCCCTGTGTTCCCGGCGTAAGTGGGCATTTACCCTCGCCCGCAGCTCCGCAATGCGGAATGGTTTTGTCAGATAGTCGTCTGCCCCCAAGCCAAGCCCGAATGTAATATCATTTTCCATTGTCTTAGCTGTCAAAAAGAGAATAGGGCAGTCCACCAATGAACGGATTTTATTGCAATAAGAAAATCCGTCCATATCCGGCATCATGATATCCAGTATAATCAAATCGTATCTGTTCAGCTTATCAAGCGGAACCTGTGCGGCAGACGTATAGGCAGTAATGAAATGTCCGTCTTTTTGCAGCCCATTTTTCACAAGCTCTAAAATAGTCCGTTCATCATCAACCATAAGGATTGCTGCCATAGTGTCGCCTCCTTTCGTTGCTCTTTTCGCATTATAGCATAATACGAAAGGGCAGAAAAGCGGTCATTTCTGCTCTGCAATATAGTAGCGGTTATTTATTTTTACCGCAACCGCTTCTGTCTTATCCGTACCGTAAATCTCGTAAACATCTGCGTAAAACCATTGTTCCCGCCCCTGTCCGGCGTTTTTTCCGTCCCAGTCAATCTTGTTCAAATCTTCTTTGGACAAAGGGCGTTTTGTTTCCGTATCGAATGTAACGCTTTCCGCAATAATATCAATCCAGCTTCCTAATTCATCATTTGATACGGTATCAGAGGTTACTTGATAAATAATCCCGTCACAAAGGAGCTGCGTTGCATTTTCGGGATTGATTTCAAACTTTCCACCCATAGACTGCTCTGTGTCCTTGAAGTCAAAGACCGTATCTGTGTCTTTGATATTTTCTTTTCTAACAGCTTTGTGATACCCTCCGTTTACATCTACAATCAGATAATCGTCAGCGTTGGGGGCTGCGTACACATTCAAGAATGGGATAATATAAGCAGCTTCCGGGGCTTTATCCGCTAAATCTGCCAACGTCTGAAAGGTAGCAGCTTCTATGTTTTCTTGAAGCAATACTTTTCCTGTTTCGTCTACCGCTGCAAGCTGCCGGATATATCCAGTCCATTCCCCAAGCCCGCCATTCGAAACGGTGTCCTCCAAAATCGTATAGTCGTTTCCCTTAAAGGAAAATTGCGTAACATTCTCTGCGTTCAGATAACATTGCTCTTTATCATTGGAATATTCCTTGATTTTTTCCTGTAAAGAGCAGCCCGCAAGAGAAAAGCATACAATAAAAGCAAACAGCACGACGATAAACATTTTTTCGTTTTTATTCATAATTTTTCCGTCCTTCCCAATGAGAAAACCATAATAAGGTCAGTAACAAGCCGCCTGTTGTTAATGCTGCAATCCATATTTTTTCCGTTCCATAGCTGAAAATTTGTCGGCTCAAAATATCCTGTACCCAATTCATAGACCATGCAAAGGGGATATACCGGGCTACACCTTTCAGCTCAATATTGCTATATAAGATACATTGCAGACTTTCAAACACGCCCCAAAACAGGGATAATCCCAATCCAAATTTGAAGCTAAGGAACAGGTGCAAGATGTATATTATCAAATTACAAAAGGCCATCCCGGCGGCGGCTCCAATCAGCATTCCGAGCGGTACTGTATCAGCCATTCCCAAAAGATGTATGCCAACTACAAATAGCAGGAACAGAAAGAACAATGCAAATACCCCCGAACCATAAAGATAAGTTAATTTTGCAAGCATATTTTTGTGTCGGTTCGGCACAGCAAGCAGCGTTTGGAAGTGTGAAGCCTTTTCTTCCAGTGCAACATTTAGACCGACAATAACGCTTATCAACAATGGAAAAAATGTTGTCGTAATTTCCAATATCATTTTGAGCTTTTTACTATCTGCTGTGCTGCCATACTGGGAATAGTAAGCAAGAAATAACAATGCCCCAATAGCAGGTATACAAAAATGGATAGCCCAAAACGGTGTATGCTTTGTTTTTACCTGTTCAGAACGAACCGCATAAATAAAACCCATTTCCACCTACCTCCCTTTGGAAAAATCCCTTGCGTCGGCATAGGACAAAATAAGGAACAAGAGTATTGACAACGCAATGGAAATCATAATGGCTATAGAAAATTCACAATTTCCCGCATAAGTTCCGTTTATTTCAATTCCCATAAGTGGCTTTGCAAGTTTTGCCGCCCAGCAATACGGTACAAACCACCATGCTATTGTATTTCCTAATGCAGTAGCAGTAGATAGAACAATCCCAAGTATTGTATTTAACACAATCGGCACAAACATTCCCGTTTTGCGCGCTAAGTACAGGCACAAAGGGATTTGCCAGACAGACGCAAGAATAATCCCGATACTTCCTGCAATGCTGTGTAAAAGGGAATATACTGCCGTGGCCGGAGCAATGATATTACTGATAGAAATAAGCAATGCTAAAAATATCGCTGAAACAAGCAGTTTTTCGACTAAGATAATGCCCTTGGCAAATTCAAATCTTGAAAGGTTCACAGGCATAGAAAATACCGAATAGTATTTCCCGGCGCTTTCTTCTTTTCTGTGTGACAAAGAACACAAAATTGCGATTGCTCCCGGAAGCAGGAACGCATACCACCAGTAAAGTGTCATGTATTGATACCCCATAAATCCACCCATAAGCCACGCAAAAATAGCTGTGATTAGTGGAACAATGAAAACCAGTTTGCTCGATATTGTCCTCTTGAATTTCAAATGTTCTGATTTCAGATAGTTCATGCCTTAACCCTCCCTGTGATTGCTTTTTGCAACGTTCATAAAAAGCTGTTCCAAATTTCCGCTTGCGTTCAATTTTCCCTCATATCCAAGAACGCCACCCGCGATAATGCCGATATGGTCGGCTATCTGCTGCACTTCTGAAAGAATATGACTGGACAGGATAACCGTAATACCTTTAGCCGGAAAAGAACGAATAAGCTCTCTAAGTTCTTCAATCCCAATCGGGTCAAGCCCGTTGGTTGGTTCATCAAGTATGAGCAGTTTCGGGTTGTTCAGTAATGCAACCGCAATTCCAAGACGCTGTTTCATACCAAGAGAAAACTGTCCGGCTCGTTTCTTGCCTGTTCCCGTCAGTCGGACGATTTGCAGCACTTCGTCAATCCGCTTATCTGTCAGTCCTAAGATAGTAGTCCTTACTTTCAAATTTTCATAGGCGGTCAAATTTTCATAAAGCGGCGGCATTTCAATCAACGCTCCGATATGGTTTAAGTCGCTGCGTTTCCATGCGTGACCGTCAAATTCGATATTCCCAGAGGTCGGTTTCAAAATGCCCGTAATCATTTTGAGCGTCGTAGATTTCCCGGCACCGTTCGGTCCCAATAGTCCATAGACGGAGTTTTTCTCAATGTTCAGCGATATGTTGTTTACGGCTGCCTGCCCGCTGAAAGATTTGCAGAGGTTTGTTGTTTTCAAAATCATTTCCATAGTCTGTACTGTCCTTTCTTTTGATTATGGGAAAAGACTAGCTGATGTTTTTGAAGATTTCATAAAGAACGCAAAATTTTCTTGATTGCATTTTATGAATTATTTTAGCTAACTGATAGAACCGTGTAGACATATCAAAAAGGAAGGTGAGCATCAAAATGAATAGGCCGCAGCTTATGAGCAGAATACCAAAGCGTCTAAAATCCCCCCGTCCACGCCTGGCTGGTGTAGACGAGGGGGATATTTGCTTAGTGATAAATCAGGCCTGAAAAGATGATTTCTTCCACTTTTGCTTTGCAGTTATTCATCAGCCCCACCCACGCCATCTGATCGCGGGACTTCAATTCTTCGGTGGCTCCTGCTGTTTTTGGCCGCATTGTTCTCTCCGATTTGGAACCGGGCACGGTCATCACCGCGAAGGAAACCGCCACGGTGGACGGGTTCGTGCTGGACGGCACACCGAAGTCCATTGAGATCAAGGAAGGCGAGGGTCAGATTTTGACCTTCTACAATGCTCCCGTGGGAGGACTCGAACTGATCAAGGTCAGCGAGAGCGACAAAACCCAGCGCATTCCCAACGTCAACTTTGAAATCCGCAGAATGGACGGCGCTCTGGTGGAAACCGTCGTTACGGATTCCACGGGCCGGGTCCACGTGGACCTGGACGCCGGGGACTACTATGCGGTGGAAATCGAGGCCGCGAAGGGCTTCAAGGTTGACGAAACCCCGCAGTATTTCACCATTAAAGACGGCGAAACCACCACGCTCACCGTGACCAACAAAGCCTTCTCGGGCATCCTGATTCATAAGGTGGATTCCATCACCAAGAAGGGCATCTACGGCGTCAGCTTCCTGCTGTATGACAGCGCCAACACCCCTGTGGGTCAATATACCTCGGACAACCAAGGGTATGTGTACATCGAGGACATCACCACGACAGGCCGCTACTACCTGCGGGAACTGGAGAACGAGGGCTACATCACGGACACCCAGATGAAAACCGTCTATGTAAAGCCCGGCGAGACCACCCTCGTGGAGTGGGAGAACACCCCCATCTCCGGTCAGATTCAGATCACAAAGAAATCCGCCGACTACAATTCCACCAATGGCCTCCCCGCCGGAACGCTGCTGGAGGGCGCGGTCTTTGAAATCTACGACAAGGCCAGCAACCTCGTGGACACCATCCGTAGCGATGGCCGGGGCCTCGCCGTTTCCCGTCAGCTCCCCCTGGGCCGCTATACCATCCGGGAAGTCAAAGCGCCCGCAAACTACGGCGTGAACGAAACGCCCCTGACGGCATACCTGGAGCACGAAGGCCAGATCGTCCGCTTCGAGGTCACCAACAAGAGCATGTCCACCGGCGTGTCCATCACCAAGACCGGCCCCGCCGAGGTCATGGCGGGCCAGCCGGTCAATTACACATTCTCCGGCATCGCCAACAGCTCCAACGTGCGCCTTGACAATTTCTATTGGCGGGACACGCTTCCCGCCGAGGTGCGGCTGGAGAAGATCGTCACCGGTACCTATAACTTCCCCGGAACCTATAAGATCACCTACCGGGTGAACGGAGGAGAGCCCCAGACCCTGGCGGACAACCTCTCCACCCAGAAAAATTACACCCTGGCCGCCTCCGCCACAGCCCTGGGTCTCGCCAGCAACGAGCGGGTCACAGAAATCATGTTCGTCTTTGGGCAGGTCCCCGGTAGCTTCGCCCAGGTGGAGAAGCCCATGCTGCACTGTAAGGCCGTGTCCAGCATTGCCGCCAGTTCCTTCGTGAACAAGGCGGACGTGGGCGGCACCTACCAAGGCGTATGGGTCCAGGCGGTCAGCCGCTGGGTGACCACCGTCTACGGAAAGAAGCCCTCCGTGCCCAAACTGCCCCGTACCGGCTATTGATTCCCACGCCCAGGCGGTCCGCTTTCCGGCGGATCCTCGAGGACGGTTCGAAGACTGAGATTGTGGACATTGGAAACCCCGCCCGGAAGAGTTCGCTTCCGGGCGGGGCGGTTTGCAGGCAGGCGCAGGGAACGCCAGACTTACACAATCAGGAAGAACTTGAGGAGGAACAGGGCGGAAATCACATAGGTCAGTACGGAGACCTCCTTTGCCTTGCCGCTGAAAACCTTGATGACGGTGTAGGAGATCATGGCCAGGCCGATGGCGTGGCCGATGGAGCCGGAGACGGGCATGCCAATCAGCATCAGGGACACGGGAACCATCTGGTCCATGTCGTCGAAGTCCACGTTTTTCAGGCCCATCAGCATCAGCACGCCCACGTAGATCAACGCGGCGGAGGTGGCCGCGGCGGGGATGATGGCGGCGATGGGGGCGATGAAGATACAGGCCAGGAACAAAACGCCGGTGGTCAGCGCCGTCAAACCTGTGCGGCCGCCGGCTTCCACGCCGGAGGCGGATTCCACGAAGGTGGTGACGGTGGAGGTGCCGGAGCAGGCTCCCGCCACGGTGCCGATGGCGTCGGACAGCAAAGCCTCCTTCATGTTGGGCATGCTGCCCTGATCGTCCACCATGCCCGCCCGGGAGGCGGTGCCCACCAGGGTGCCGATGGTGTCGAACATGTCAATCATGCAAAAGGTAATGATTAAGGTGATGGCGGTGAACCAGCCGATCTGGAGGAAGCCGGAGAAGTTGAACTTAAAGAGGGTCGTTTCCACCATGTCGGCGAAGGGGGGGACGAAGGAGGCCCCGGCCAGAGAGGCGAAGGGATTGGCCCCCAGGAAGAGGGCGTCCCCGGCCCAGTAGACCACGGAGGCCACCAGCATACCCAGCAGCACCGCCGCCTTGACGCCCCTCTTGGCCAGAATCACCATGACGAACAGGCCGATGAAGGCGGTGGCCACGGTGAGGATCATCGGTCCGTAGCCGGATCCCATGGAGCCTTGGGCCACGCTGGGGGTGAGCGCGCCGAAGAAGTCCCGCATCATGAAGAAGGGCCCTCCGGCTTCGGAGTAGATGCCGGCGTTGGAGCCCAGGCCGATGTTCATCAGCATGATGCCGATGGCCGGGGCGATGCCCAGGCGCACGCCCAGGGGGATGGCGTCCACAATCTTCTCCCGGATGTTGAAGATGGAAAGGACGATAAAGACGATGCCCTCTACCAGGATGATGACCAGGGCGGCCTGGAAGCTGGCCACGTAGGTCATGCCGGTCATGGCGGCGATGTTGCCCACCACTACGGCGAAGAAGCTGTTCAGGCCCATGCCCGGAGCCAGGGCGAAGGGCTTGTTGGCCAGGAAGGCCATGCAGAACATGCCGATGGCGGAGGCGATGCAGGTGGCCATGAACACGCCGTTCCAAAGGGCCGAGCCCACGTCGAAGTTTGTCAGCAGGTTGGGGTTCAGGGCGATGATGTAGGCCATCGTCATGAACGTGGTCAGGCCCGCCAGAAGCTCTGTGCGGACGTTGGTGCCGTTCTCCCGCAGGCGGAACAGGTTTTCCATAGGATTCCCTCTTTTCTTTTTCAGATTTTCACGGTGGGGCGTTCACGGCGAACCTGCCAAAGTTCCGAAAACGCTGTCCGTACCCTTACTATACAGCATTTTGGCAAAAAACGCAAGGCTAATCTCACTGTCATTTGTGCTAAACATAAAAGGCTGACCTTTACACCCTGTTAGAAATTTCCTGTTTTACCCTATACCTCTGAATAGGGGCCTTGACAAATCTCCCGGAAAAAGATACATAATATGGTAGAACAGAAAGGAGTGTGATTCCATGCCTGAGTGCAAGGAGGAGAGAATCCGCCGGGAAGCGGAGCGGAAGCGGCGGGTGGTCGGCGCGGCCATGGGCCGGGAGGCGGCGGACCTGGTGCTGAAAAACGCGTCCTATGTCAATGTCTTTACAGGCGAGGTCTTGACGGCGGATATCGCCGTTGCGGAGGGCCTCATTGCGGGCGTAGGGTCCTACTTCGGCAGGGAGGAGCGGGACTGCACCGGCAAGCTGGTGCTTCCGGGCTTCCTGGACGCCCACATTCACCTGGAGAGCTCCCTGGTGGCTCCGGCAGAATTTACGAGGGCGGTGCTGCCCCACGGCACTACCACGGTGGTGACGGACCCCCACGAGATCGCCAACGTCCTGGGGGCGGACGGCATCGCCTACATGCTCCAGGCCACGGAGGGCCTGCCGGTAGACGTGCGGTTTATGCTGCCCTCCTGCGTTCCCGCCACGCCCTTGGATGAGTCCGGCGCGGCGCTGGAGCGGGGGGATCTGGACGGCTTCTACAGCCACCCCCGGGTTCAGGGCCTGGCGGAGATGATGAACTTTGTGGGCGTTCTGGCGGGAGATGAAAGCGTGCTGGAGAAGCTGGCGGCGGCGGATTTGGCGGACCGGCGGATCGACGGCCACGCGCCGGATCTGGCGGGAAACGGCCTGAACGCCTACATTGCCGCCGGGGTCCGATCGGACCACGAGTGCCACGACTTGAAGGACGCGATTGCCAAGCTGGAGCGGGGGCAGTATATCATGATTCGGGAGGGCACCGCCGCCCGGAATCTGGAAGCTCTGGTCCCCCTGCTGAATGAAAAATACGCAAGCCGGTGCCTCCTCTGCACGGACGATAAGCACCCCGGCGACCTCTTGGAAACGGGCCATATCGACGCGATCATTAAGCGGGCCATAGGGTTGGGGGCGGACCCCATCGCGGCCGTGAAGGCGGCCACCCTCAATGCCGCCCAGTACTTCGGGCTGCATGACCGGGGAGCCGTTGCGCCGGGATACCTGGCGGACCTGGTGGTCATCGACGGTTTCCAGAGCTTCCGGGTGGAGGCGGTTTATAAGCAGGGAGCCTTGGCGGCGGAACACGGCGCAGCCAAGCCCTTCCCGGCTCCCGCCGTGGAGCCCCGGCTGACGGAGCGGGCCCACCATACCTTCCAGGTGCGGACCCTCACGGCAAAGGACTTCCAGAGCAGCGGCCCCCTGGGCGTGGTGGGTATGGTGGACGGTGAGATTACCACCCTGGACGCGGGCCGGGCCGAGGCGGCGGATGCCGCCCAGGATATTCTCCGGGCCGCCGTGGTGGAGCGCCACAAGGGCACCGGACACATCGGCCTGGGCTTCCTCCGGGGCTACGGCTTGCAATCCGGCGCGGTGGCTACCAGCATTTCCCACGACTCCCATAACATCATTGTGGTGGGGGCCAGCGAGGAGGACTGCGCCGCAGCCGTGAACCGGGTGGTGGAGCTGAACGGGGGCATTGTGGTCTGGAACGGCGGCAGGCCCGCGGCGGAGGTTTCCCTGGCGATCGGGGGCATTATGAGCGATGAGCCCCTGGAGACGGTGGACGAGAAGCTGGAGGCCGCCAAGGCGGCGGCTTACGCCCTGGGGGTTAACCAGGGCATCGACCCCTTTATGACCCTGAGCTTCATGGCCCTGCCGGTGATTCCCACCCTGCGGATCACCACTCAGGGCGTGTTCGATGTGGGAAGTCAGAGCTATGTGTGACGGGCGGGAGCTGCCCGGCGGAAGCGGAAACCGGAAACGGAGGCGTCCTTTCAGGACGCCTCCGTTTTTTAGATCGCTGAGACCAAAATTATGCTTCCTCCGCGGGAGGGGTGTGGGGCTTCTCCGCCGCCGGAGGATTCTGGACGATGATCGTCTTGTCCTCCCCGCCTGCCAATCTGCCGCCCAGCATTCCGGCGATGAGGGACTTGACGTCCAGGCCCATGCCCTGGGTGATGCCCTCGGTGACCTGGGTGGTTCCGGTGACGATGTCTTCCAGCAGCTTGGCGCTGTTGCCGGAGCCGTACATGGTGATTTTGTCCACCTTGGACAGGGGTTCCGCCACGTTCCGGGCGATTTCCGGCAGGGCCTGCATGACCATCTCAATAACGGCGGCCTCGCCGTACTTTTTCATGGCCTCCGCCTTTTTGTCGATGCCCTCGGCCTCCGCCAGGGCCTTGGCCCGGATGGACTCGGCTTCCGCCTTGCCCACGGCGGCGATGCCCTCCGCCTCCTGCTCCTTGGCGAACTTTTGGGCCTCGGCGCTCTTGCGCTCCGCCTCGGCCTCCTGCTCCTGCTCATAACGCTTGGCCTCCGCGTCCTTCTGCCGCTTGTAGAGGGCGGCCTCGGCCTCCTGCTGCAAGCGGTAGCGCTCCGCGTCCGCCTTGGCCCGGATTTCCGCCTCCAGCTTCTGCTTTTCCACCTCGACCTCATACTGCTTCAGCTCCGCCTGGCGCTGGGTCTTGGCGATTTCCGCGTTGACCGTGGCGGTTTCGATGCTCTTGCGCTGCTCCTGGCTCTGGATTTCATAGGCGGCGTCCGCCTCGGCCTTTTTGCCGTCCGCCAGGATTTTCAGCTCCGCCCGCTTGATGTCCAGCTCCGTCTGCTTCTGGGCGATCTGGGTGTCCGCCAGAACCCGGGCCTCGTTGGACTCCCGTTCCGCCTCCGCCTGGGCGATGGCGATGTCCCGGTCCGCCTGGGCCTTGGCGATGGCGGCGTTTTTCTTGATGAGGCTCGTATTGTCCGCGCCCAGGTCTTTGATGAGCCCGTTTTCGTCGGTGACGTTTTGGATGTTGCAGGAGAGGATTTCGATGCCCAGCTTGTCCATGTCCTTGCTGGCTTTCTGCATGACCTGGTCGGAGAAGGAATCCCGGTCCGTGTTGATTTCCTTCAAGGACAGCGTGCCGATGATCTCCCGCATATTGCCCTGGAGGGAGTCCTGGAGGTCCCGGGTGATCTCCTC
>CAJTCG010000051.1 GCA_910574635.1 Oscillospiraceae bacterium
GCGCAAATCTGTACATGCTTGCCAGGGCGGGCGGTTCCCTATGCCCCGCCTAAGGTTTTTGCGCCCTTCGACCGGGCTGGGACTGGAAAAGCGAGGAACTCATCCCCCAATATGGTCCTTTATTGGACGTTTCCTTTACCTTTGTCTGTTTGCCTGGCTTTTACTTGCTTTAATCAGTGCTGCCCTAAATATTAAGCTGTGTGATTTACAGTTAGGCCGTCTGCCAAAAGTTACATTATTTGGAAAAGGTCGCAAAACCCGCATCGTCCCCCTGATGGAAAAGACGGTTCTGCATCTGAAAAAGTATTCGCTTGTGTTTCATTCGGATGTTTTTCAGCGACAGATTTACCTTTGTTCTATTCTATAACCCATGGTGAAAAGCATCCGCTTACCCCTCGCATGGCTCAATACATACTCCAAAAGTATGGTGAACAAGCAAGGTGTATTTGCCAGGATGTTCCCGAGAAAGTCCATCCCCATCTCTTTCGTCATAGCCGTGCGATGCATCTGTATCAGGGTGGAATGGATTTGACGCTTGTTTCCAAATGGCTAGGACATTCTCAATTAGAGACGACTCAGATATATGCTCATTCAGATACTGAACATAAGAGACTAGCAATCGCTAACGCCACTTCTCCAGATAATCCGCTATCTCTGACAAGGATACTTTGAAGAAATTAACTGGGCTGAGATAGTGGACATTTTTATCAGAAATTTTCTCCCCTAAAGGCGGTGTGTGCTTGGATAGACAGTTGTCCAAGCACACTTTTTTATCAGAAATTATTTCAGGCTTTTCCTTATGTTTTCAATGCTTTCCTTACCCTGCTTTTGATAAAAAAATTTCTGATTACATACGTTGGCACCCTCCAACTCTTTGCCCCCCTGCTTTCCCCTGTGGAGTTCGTTCTTTGCCTTGCATCAGGCGGGATGAAGGACTATACTATGAATCAGATTGGGAAAATGAGGTTTTACAAATGTACGATGTTATAGTTGTCGGTGCTGGCCCTGCCGGAAGTACCGCCGCAAAGGTACTGGCTGAAAGAGGGCTTCACGTCCTGCTGGTAGAACGGCATAAACTCCCCCGCTATAAATCATGCTCCGGCGTCCTAATCCAGAAGTCAATAGATTTGGTGCGGCGTTACTATGGACAGGATGTACCGCTGTCCGCAACGTGTACCCCGGTAGAAAATCGGGGCATGATCTTCACAGATGATAAAGGCCAGGAGTTCCGCTTTGAACAGGGCGGCTTGAACGTGTGGCGCAGCTCCTTTGATAACTGGCTGACGGAACAGGCGGCAGTGTCCGGCGCGGAAGTCCGGGACAACACCAGCGCCGTTTCCTGCGAGGAACAGCCTGATTTGATTTCTGTCACGCTGCGGGGGGAATCCTCCTGCACAGAACAGGCCAGATACGTTATTGATTGTGAAGGTGTCACCGGCGTATTAAAGCGGCAATTACTTGGAAACAGCCAGGATTTTATCACGACTTTCCAAACGTTCAACCAGGGAACAATCCAGTTAGACCCGCACTATTTCTATGCCTACTTACAGCCGGAGATGTCCGAGTATGACGCATGGTTCTTTGTGGAAATACTGTTTGATGTCCCACTGGAGGACGGTTCCGCGTGTATTCCATTCCTCAAACCAATGCTTCACTTTGGCAACACCCTGATACTGCGGCCCCCAGCTTTCGATGTAAAGGGCATCAGCAGAAAATATGTCCTCTATGCCCAGGTCTTTCTTTTGTAGCCACATATCAAACCATAGCCTGATGATTTTCTCTCGCTTATCCATAGTGTCCTTCTATACCCGCTGCCAGAGCAGCATATTATTTTCAAGCAGGCCGTTCAGCCTGCCAGTATCTTTTAGCCACGCCAGATAAGAGCGGACGGTGCTACCCACCAAAACGTATTGCTCAAAGTTCATTGTCAGCCCGTAGTCCATAAGCAGCCGTTGCAGAATGGCCTCAAAGCAGAGCGGTTCCTTGCAGATGCCGGTGATCTTGTCCCCGATTTCCAGCACCTTGTCGATATTGTACTGTGCCAGGTCAGCTATTTTTTCGGACGCAGCGGCGTGGGCCGGAACAAACATCTTCGCTTGCAGGGATTTCACCATTTCCAGCGTGTTCAGATAGGCGGCAACATCATAGATAAAGCCGATCTGATACTTGTCCAATGTTTCCCGGCTGGACAGGCAATCCGCCAGATAGACCACATCATCAGGCGTCCGAAAGCCCACCATATCAAAGAAGTGTCCCGGCAGGGGGATGATTGCAAAACCCTCCGGCAGACATTCCTTCATCAATTCCTGGGCATCACTCTCCTGGGCCATGAGAAATTTATGCCGCAGCTCCTTACACGGATACCCGCCGTACAAAAAGGACGGCTCCAGGACAGGGTGTCGGGTAAAGGCGCAGTCGATCCCTGGCGCGTAGATCATGCACCCGGTCTGGCCCTGCAAATACCTGTTGCCGCCGATGTGGTCAGCGTTGGAGTGGGTGTTGTAGATGGCGGTGAGCCGCCAGCCGTTGGCGTCCAAAAGCTGACGGACTTTGCGGCCCGCGTCTTTATCGTTGCCGCTGTCGATCAGGCAGACGTCCTGTACATCCAATCGCACCAGTCCGATCTTCGCCGGACTTTGGATGTAATAGCTTCGCTCCGAAACCTGGATCAGTTCATACATAATCAGCACCCTACTTAATGGTTTGGATAGAATATGGTGTTGTAGACCTCGCACCTGTCCCCGGTCACATTCTGATAGGCGTGGGGAATGTCGGCCCGGAAGCGGATAGCCTGTCTCTCGCTGACCTCCACCGGCCTGTCCCCCAGGACGAGCCGTAGCGTCCCCCGCAGGACAAAGATGTGTTCCTCCACACCCTCATCGTGCTTGTCCGAGGAATGGCGGCACTCCGGGTCAAACTCAATGTAGAATGTCTCCACGCTCCGCACCGGGTCATAGGTAAACAGCGGATAGGCCCTCATTTTGCCGCCGTCCCCCAAGACTACGTTTGCCTCGTCCGGACCGGTGACGGTATATTCCGTCTGCGGTTCCTCCAGGAACGCGGACAGCGGTATTTTCAGCCCTGTGGCAATCTTCCAGAGGGTTGTCACCGTTGGGACAGACTGGCCGCGCTCGATCTGGCCTAACATGGGCTTGCTCACGCCCGTCAGCGCAGCAGCATCGTCCAGAGAAAGTGTGCGGGCCATGCGGATGCTTTTCAGCTTCTCGCCAATTCTCAAATTCATAGGTTCCATTTTATATCCGCTCCGTATGTTTTCGTAAGTTAGAAACCTATTATAACATACTGGACGGATAAATGGAAGCCCAGCCCAAAATTTCTTTCAAGGAATTGAATTGTGCTGCTTTTTATGATATAATTCAAACGTCGAACCGGTTCTTGAAAGGAGTACAAAATGCCCTATATTACGATTGAAAGCGGTACATTATCTGATGAACAAAAAGAGGAATTGATCAGGCGCTTGACGGAAGTATCTTCTGAAATTATGAGAGTACCACAAGAATTTTTTGTGACCACAATTAAGGAAGTATCGGATAAAAATTTTGGTATTGGTGGAAAAACGATTGATAAAGTTAAAGAGGAATATATGAGGAAACATCAATAGCTTCATATTTCCTGGGGAGCTGCCTGTAAAGTCAGCTCCCCGCTTTTCGTTTTATGATATAATGTCAGAGACAAGCTGTGCTGTCCAGTTACGCTATTAAACCGTCCAGTCACGTCAACCGGGCTTACCCTGACGGCTATTTGAACGAATAAACAGGTAGAGGAATATTGCCATGATGAGAATAGCAATTTGTGATGATGAAGCCCCCACCCGCGCCTACCTTGCGTCCTTGATTCGGGCGCAGGACTGCCCCTGCGAGGTCGTGGAGTACGCTTCTGCCGGTGACTGTCTCGCAGACTACCGGGGAATTGACCTGCTCTTTCTAGACATTGAGCTGAACGCTACCGGCCCGGACGGTATGGCGCTGGCTCGCCAGATCAGGGAGGGCAATTCTGCCGCCCAGCCGGTCATTGTCTTTGTAACGGGCTATGAGCGGTATGTGTTCGATGCCTTTGACGTGGGTGCGTTCCAATATCTGCTGAAGCCAGTGGACGAGGAAAAGTTTGCCCAGGTCTTTGCCCGCGCCGTGGAACAGATCAAGGCGGGCCGTGTTCAGCCGCAGCTTTCCCATGCGCTCACGCTTCAATCTGCTGGCACCAGCCGAACCGTACCGCTGGACAGCATTTATTACATCGAAAGCAGCAATCACAAGGTTGTGCTGCGTCTGAAAGACGGGGAATTTTCCTGCTACGCAAAAATCCGGGACTTGGAGGCGGAGCTGGGCGATCAGTTCTGCCGTGTCCACAAGGGTTATCTTGTTAATCTCGCCTATGTGGAGGGGTACAGCAAGACGGAACTGACGCTGACCAACGGGGAAAAGCTGTTGATCTCCAAATACAAGTACCAGGACTTCGTGAAAGCCTACCTCCGCTTTGTGAAAAGGGGGGCTGGGCTATGAGCGAGACAGGATTTCGGATATTCAATCAGGCATTTTCCGCCGGGGCAGAATTGACATACGCCGCCCTGCTCACCGCCTTTTCCCGGCCTTTCGTTCCCCAGGACAAACGGCGGCGCGGTCTGCCCCTTGTTTTTTCCGTCTACATTCTTTTTGAGTTCGTCTGCAACCGGGCGGCGCTGCCCCAAGGCTCCTTCGGGTTGATCCTGATGGCGATGCTGCTGGTGGTATCCAAGTGGATCGGCCTGGAAAAGCCGTCTATGTTCCTTCTGACGCTGCTCTACTTCAACGCCAGAATTTCCAGCGGCCTGATGGTGCAAAGTCTGTATTTCATCGTGGAGCGGTCAGTCCCCTACCGCCTGGAACCGCCGGAGGCGGTCTTTCTCCGCGCCGCCCTGCTGGTCATGCTGTTTCTGCTGTCCCATGCCTCCATGCTGGCCGTCATGCTCTATGCCCTCCAACGTCAAATGCGAAAGCAGAGCATGGCGCTCCATTGGCGGGAGCTGTGCTATCTCGCCCTGGTGCCAACGGCGGGGATTCTGTTCGGACAGGTGATCTCCCGGTTGCTGGTGGAGTTCAAGGACGGCGTTCTGCTCCAGCTCTACGAGCGCCACCCCGCGTTTTTGGCGGTAGTGCCGGTGCTGGCCCTGCTGTTCTACGCCGGGGCTTATCTGACCATCGCTTTTCAGCAAGGTATGGCCGCGCTCCGGGAGGAACAGGCCACACACTATATGGAGTACCAGCAGGCACAGGCAATCCGGGCGCGTATCCATGAGGCGGAACAGTTCTACGCCCGCATCCGTGGGCTGAAACACGAAATGCGGGGCCACCTGACCAACATCAAAGGTCTGGCGCAGAGCGGCGAATATGCCAGCCTGGAGGACTATATCGCCAAAATGGACGAGAGTATGAGCGGCTTTGAGCTGACGCTCCAGACGGGCAACCCGGTCACGGATGTGATTGTCAACGAGATACGGCGGCGGAGCCTTGACCTGGGCATACGCTTCCAGGTGGAGTTCCATTACCCCGATCCGGGGGCCTATGACGCCTTTGATGTGGGTATCATCCTTCAAAATCTTCTTCAAAACGCGGTGGAGGCTTGCGAAAAGGTGGGTGAGGGTGAACGGTTTATTGTGCTGACAGGAAAGAGAAAAGGGCGTTTCTTTCTGATAGAGGTCAAAAACTCTTTCGCGGGTGAGGTGGTATTCGGACAGGACGGCTTGCCTGTCACAACGAAACAGGAGGACGCCTCCATGCACGGAATTGGTCTGTCCAACGTGCGCCGGGAGGCGGAGAAGTATATGGGAGAATTGGATCTGAAAGCAGTTCAGCGGGAATTTTCCGCAACGGTTCTATTGCAGGAAGGGAGTAGTTTATGAGCGGCATGATTGATTGCGGATATTTGAACAGGATGTATCGTCCCCTGCCCGAAAACCGCAACGTTCGGAGTACGGCGGCGCGGACTTCCAGTTTTCTGGATATGGCGGCAAAGGCCAGCAGAGGCACGGCTGATGTGCTGGAGGTCAGCGGTAAGCCGGAAGTTTCCGAAACGGATGAAACGTCGAATGTGGATGCCTATCTGGAGCATCTGAAAAAGAAATATGGGCGGGTTACAATCGAAAGCATTGGGAAGGATCAGGCAAGCCTTGAAAAAGCGGGCAAACGCATGAGCGGCAGCGATGTTGTGATCGCGCCCAATATCTTGCAGGAAATGGCCGGTGATCCGAAAAAGGCGGCTTATTACGAGCAGAAGATTGATTACTTCTTCACAGATGTCATTCCCAACGGCAAGGCTTACGCGGCGTCCATAGGACTGACCTTTGAGCCGTGCGGTGTGGTAGTCCATGAGGATGGAACCGTGACCTATATCTGCGGCGGCGGCGATTCCCCGGAGCGCGTGGCCGAGGTGAACAGAATCAACGCGGAAAAGGCCAAGAAAAAAGCGGAACAGCAGCGGCAGTACCAGGAGCAGGCCGCAGCAGCGGCGGCACAGCGCAGGGCCATGTGGGAGCGCACCGCAGGGGCGGAGGTATTGGAAAAATCCTTTTCCAATATCGGTGATCTGCTGAAAACGCGGATGGTATCTGCCCCCGCTGTTACGCCGGAGATTTCTTTACCGGCAGGAGCAAATATGTTTTTCCTCAATATGTAATGAAACAGGAAGGGTGATACAATGAGCAATACGATTCAACCGAGTTATGGGACACAGACATACAGCGCCCCCACAAAGGCCCGTGAAACAAAGCAGACCGGGACGCAGGGCAGCAGCTTCATGGATATGGCGGCACAGGCCAGCAGAAGCAGGGCCGACACATTCACCACCGGCCTGGGCGGTCTGGCAGGCATGGCGGCGATGCCCACCAGCCTGATGATGGATTTGGCGGTTCGCTCTGGCGGGCAGGTGCAGGCCAGCGGAACGGAGGCGGTAGAGGCTCCCTCTCTGGAAACCATGCTGAAAGCGAAATATCCCAACATCCACTACCACGTTTTTGACGCCAGCAGCGGTTATTGGCGCACCCGGAACGACTACCCCCACTACCTTCTGTACCAGGACGGGGACAAGGCCAAGGAAACGCTGGAGAATTGGCAGCCCACCGGGGCCAATCCCTTCTACGGCTCCATTGACGGCAGATTTATCGCGCCCAAGGAGATTCACGCCCTGGGCAACGTCCCGCCTGGGAGCAAGGCTGTGGTCATTCATCCCAAGGTGCAGGAGCGCATGGAGCAAGACCCGGCCTATGCCCAGGAGATTTTTGCGAAGATCGACACATGGTTTGCATTTGACGTAGCGCGAAACGAGGCCATTATGCCCGGTAGTACCTGGGATATGTCCCAGGCCGTTGCCATCGGGGAGGACGGGAACATCTGTAATGCCTGTTCCTCCAGCGCAGGCGGGGAGATCACCTACTCCAAGAGCGGTTCTGACGATGAAGAAAGCTGGTGGGATTTGCGTATGGCCCGCCACGCCGAGTTTATGAAGCTGGCGGTGGAAAAGCAAATTCAGCGGCACATCCAGGCTTCTGAGCTGGCTGCGTCCGCTGCGGCAAAGTCCCAGCTTGCCGCCATGCTGACGGGCGGGAACCTGCGGGAGATTTTTGGCAGCGAGATTGCCGGTATTCCCACCGAAACCGTTCTGGCGATCACACAGTCCCAAGTTTGGGGCGGCGGAGCGATGTTGTAATTATCCCTCTCAAAAAAGTAAGCGGACAAGGCTCGGTTGGGCCTTGTCCGTTCACTCTATTTATAGACCATTCTGCGGTAGTCTCTCTTAGTAATACCATCCTAATCTGCTTGATAATCTCCGGCGAACCCCACAGGATCGGCACAGGAAATTCGATGACGCCAAGATGCTCGTTGCCGCTCTGGTCGGTAACATCGGCCCCTACCACCTCTGTCCGGCTTGTGTTTCGTTTTTGATTTGTTCCATTTCCGTCGCTACATATTCAGCGGTTATCTTTTGATATTCCCTATTCGCTTTTGGGAAAGATACTGACTTGAGCAACTTGGCAGAGTAAGTCTGTGCAGGTTCATTTTCAAGGTCATTTGTGTATATTTCAACAACAGCATATCCAACAATGTTATCTCCCTCGTGAATTACGATATTGATATATGCCGTAGTTCCCATATACCGTTCAAAATCGCTCTCGCCTGTTCGCGATAGGTTAGTCCAATATACAGTAGTATCATTTCCAGTGTTGAACGACGAGCCAAAATATGTTATTTTGTTACCCTCCCAAAAAAGCAATGTCCCGCCATCAACTGATACTTCAAAACTTAAATCGTCGTATTCCGTAGCGGATAGTTTCAATGGAAGTCCCGGCCGGCTGCTCATAGCAAGGCTCCACTTATAATCTGTTGGCAACTCTATACCTTCCTGCATGGTTATTTCTTCATCTGATGAAGCGGCATACGCTGTGACTACCAAAAAGCCCGGCGCAATGGTAACGTCTGGACCAGGAATTTTGAAAAGCACTCCGGCTAACAAAGCTACGCATAAACAAGCTGCGATGGCCCCCCGTTTCAACCAGCCGGGTCTTTTGGCGTGCTGGGCAGGGGACGCTTCTTCGATGTACTTTTCGTCCACTTTGCCCATAGCCTTCAACAAACGCTTTTCTTTCATAGATCAAAACCTTCTTTCTCCAATAGTTGTTTCAGTTCGTTTCGGGAGCGGAACAAAGACATTTTCACTTTGCTCTCACTCGTTGAATAGCCTTTCGCAATTTCTTTGATTGTGTTCATATACCAATATCTACGCATGAATATTTTGCGACTGTCCGGTGAAAGAGTACCCAGGAACCGATTGAGCAGTTCTGTCAAAGCAAGATCATCGACAACCTGTTCCACATTTTCTGAAGCTGGGATACAATCATTCAATTCCTCCAGCACAAGCGGCACTTGTCCGCAGCCACGTTTTTCTGCGCTGTATTGCTCCCACCTGTTAAGCGATAGATGCCGGGTGATCGTCCCAAGAAAAGCCGCAAATTTACTCGGACGCTGGGGCGGCATTGTCCTCCAGGCGTTGAAAAACGTATCGTTCACACATTCCTCGCTATCCTCATGGCTGTGCAGGATATTAAATGCGATAGAATGGCAGTACCTCCCGTACTTCTTCGCAGTTTCGGATATAGCAGTTTCGGCGCGCGCCCAATACAAATCTATAATTTGCTTATCCTCCACACGAACCTCCTTCCCCTTGCGATAAGGCCCTTCACCCATATAGACAGGAAACCTCTACGGCACGTCACATTTTTTCAAAAAATAAAGTGCAGGGGACAAAACTCATTTGTGTTTTGTCCCCGCACCTTTCATTCAGATAATTATGTCCGAAAACGTATCGGCCATCCGCCCAACAAAATTCCATTGGTGCTCCATGTAAGACTTTAGCTGCTGGGTGTCTCGCTGGTAGTCTGTATAAATCATATCCAAAGCGTCAAAGTGATTTGCTATGGCTTGGGCCACGCAGTAGCCGCTCTCCATCCCCGCCGAAATCCCCTCGCCCATCGGATTGAGGAACCCAGCAATCTCACCGGCGAACAGTACCCGGCCCTGTCCATAGGTGACGGAGCAACCGGGCCGGATATGGGGCATCAGCCACTTTTCCGCCTTGACCTGCTGCCCGATCTGCAAGCCGTGGTGGGTTTCCATGTAGGAGATGAACCGCTGATAGAACTGCTCGATCCTGCTGGTGTCCTTGACCGAAACGCCCAGCACCAGCATTTCATCTTTCTTCATGAAAATCAGACTATTGTTGAATGGTATTTCAAAAATAAAATGGACGACGGCAGGGTGGAAGCCTTTGACGGCATGACCCTTGTAAAATGGACAGCGGAGGATATGATCTGCTTCTTGCAGGAGTTTGGCTGTAATGAGCATCGCTATGACCCGTATCAGGACGGGCCGGTTCCAAAGTTTAGAGATGAACAAGCTATGTGGTTCTGAAATTGAATAGGAGGACTTGCTGTGTCTATCGAAAAAGTAAAAGCATATTTCAGTCAGTATGATATGGCGGATCGGGTACGGGAATTTGAAGTGTCCAGCGCCACCGTGGAGCTGGCAGCACAGGCCCTTAACTGTGAACCCTGCCGAATCGCAAAGACGCTCTCGTTCATGGTGGATGGTCACGCTGTCCTGATTGTTACGGCTGGTGACGCCAAAATCGACAATCCCAAGTATAAAGCCCAATTTGGAACAAAGGCGAAAATGCTCACCCTTGATGAAGCGGAAACGCTGATCGGCCATGCGGTGGGCGGCGTATGCCCGTTCGCGGTCAATGAGGGCGTGACCGTCTATCTGGACTGTTCCTTAAAGCGGTTTGAAACGGTTTTCCCCGCCTGCGGCAGCAGCAACAGCGCCATTGAACCGACGATTGCAGAATTAGGGAAGCACTGATTAAAGCAAGTAAAAGCCAGGCAAACAGACGAAGGTATAGGAAACGTCCAATAAAGGACCATATTCGGGGATAAATTCCTCGCTTTTCCAGTCCCGGCCCGGTCGAAGGGCGCAAAAAACTTAGGCGGGGCATAGGGAACCGCCCGCCCTGGCAAGCATGTACAGATTTGCGCTGGCAAAGAGAACGTGTAATCGGTTAAGATTTTTTCTCAGACCCCGGTAAACGGT
>CAJTCG010000052.1 GCA_910574635.1 Oscillospiraceae bacterium
TCCTTTAGCTCACCCTTGATTACTTCCTCATTTAGCTGTACAATCTTCTCGGACATAGTTTGCAGTCTCCTTTCAGAATGGTGTGTCGCTACTTCATTCTAACAGAGCTCTGCAAACTATGTCTCTTTTTCTTTTTGCGAAACTTATTCTACCTTATCCCGCAAGCGGCGCCGGTTTAGGGCTTCGTCCGGGAGGCTGGTTTTCAGATAGGCTTGTCTTTCCTGAAGAAGTCCAGCACAACAGCGGAGCGCAGATTGCCCTCCGTATAAATCCCCTATTTGCTTCTCTCTGCTCGTATCGATCTATCCCCTCCAGCCTTGGTGGTCGGTGCGAAGGGATGGATAGATTGATTTGAATAAACTCTGTTTGATTCTTATTAGTCTTATTAGGGTCGGTTTTTGAAACCCCTAGAAGTCGGTTTTCTCTACCTCTTGAAGTCGGAATTTCCGACTTCTGTACGTCTGAAAAATCGACCTCTGAAACGGGCGCAGCGGAGGTGGGCTCTGCCATATTGGATATTTCTGTGTCCTCGTGAACAGATATTTTCTTGACGAAAATCTTGTCCGGCTTGCCCTGGCCCTGCTTGATTCGCTCAATCAGGCCGATACCCTTCACGGTGTCCAGCTCCGCCAGTAGCCGCATGGCCTTGTTCCGGCCACAGCCAATGTCCTGACACACTTCTTTCACGGTGTAGTAGATGTAGACCCGTCCGGCATCGTCGTGCCAGCCGTTTCTGGCGGACAGGCTCATGCGGTCCAGCAGCATACCATACAGCAGCTTGGCGGCTGTGGAAAGGCGCTTGAAGTGAGGATTATCAAAAAGCTGATGAGGCATTTTGAAAAAGATAAATTGAGCGGCTTCGTCACCGTAGAGATAATCTGACAGGATGATTTCTGACATGACTGGACCTCCTTTCCATTTCTAAATGCAAAAGGGTGCGATTTGATAGTCGCACCCTTTTGAAATCAAATGACCGCTTGTCCAAAAACACAGCTAAAATAAAGGGACCGATTCGGGTGTAGATATTGTTCCGCAAGTCCTTGATTTGCAAGGGTTTCAGCGGGTGTACCAACTTCGGTCATCCATATGTCATCAGCAGCACCCCATCCACCGCCGCCGACACGGCGGCGTAGTCATGTCCCTCATACAGCAATCCCCTCTGCCGGGTATTCGTCTTCGGAGCCAGCGCCGCCCAGAGGAACCTCCCCTGCGCCGCCAGCAGCTGCCGCAGCCGCCCCAAAAACGCCGCGTACGCCCCCGCCAGCTGGCCTGGCAAATACTCAAAATCCACATCCAGCCCTGCGAAGTCCTTCCGCAGCACCGTTTGCAGCACCTCCGCCGCCAGCCGCCCCTGGGCCTCGTAATCCGTCAGGATAAACGCCGCCCGGCCCGTGTCAAACTGCCCCGCCTCCGTCAGCGTAGACAGGTGCATCACCGGCTTCGTCCCCCGTTCCCGGGCCGCCTCCAGCATAGCCTCGTCATCCAGCGGCAAAAGCCCGCCCTCCGCCGTGATTCCGTAGGTGAAAGGCGCCATCGCTGAAAGGTAGGGCAGCTGCTCCGCCAGCAGTTCCGGCGTGATGAAGGGATAGGCGTAGCCGTTGAACACGCCCTCCCCCAGCTTTTCGCCAAAATACGAAACCACCAGAAGCTGGCCCGCCGCCAGGGCTTCCTGTCCGCCCAGGGCCCAGTTATTCCGCCACAGCTGCCGCACCGTGGTCCCGTACTGCGCGGCGATGGAGGTCAGCGTCTCCCCCGCCGCCGCGACATGAACCGCCCGGGGAAACCGCACGACCAGCGTCTGCCCAACCGCCAGGGCATAGTCCGGCGGCAGCTCGTTGTCCGCCGCCAGCTGCTTTGGGGCCACTCCATATCCGGCGGCAATGGAGTCCACGGTCTCTCCGGGACTTACTACATGGATTGTCATAAGACCTCACCTCTTTCGGAAAAGCCTATGTCCCGTCCTTTGTCCCCTATGCGAATTTCCCTGCATACCCGGTCCGCCGCCGCATATGTATGGGGCAAAGGACAAGGAGGCTTTGCGGATGAAACGACGGCGGAAGTGGCCCCGATACTTGACCCCAGGCCTGGTCTTTCAGTCCGTTCTGATAGGCGGCGGCTACGGCACCGGGGCGGAGATCGCCCGGTACTTTGGCTGCCACGGCCTGATGGGCGGGCTGCTGGCCCTGGGAGCGGCGGCGGCGGGGTGGGCCGCGCTGTGCGCCGTCACCTTCGAGTTTGTCCGGGTCTTTCGGACCTATGATTACGGCTCCATGATGAAGCGCCTTCTGGGCCGGGCCGGGTTCCTCTACGATCTCTGCTTCAACGCCATGCTTCTCCTGGTTCTGGGGGTGGTCAACGCCACCGCCGCCGCCATGATCCGCGCCCTGACGGGCCTGCCCTCCTGGGTGGGGGTGGGGCTTCTCTCACTGGGCGTGGTCCTGCTGGTCCTAAACGGCACGGAGGCCATAGAAAAAGCCCTGTCCCTCTGGGCCTATGTGCTCTACGCCGTCTTCCTCCTCTTTTTCGCCGCCGTCTTCCTCCGCTTTGGGGACGCGGTCACCGCCGAGCTCCGGAGGGCGGAGATCGGTTCCGGCTGGTTCCTCAGCGGCCTGCGCTATGCCTCCTATAACCTCATCTGCGTTTCCATGATCCTCTACACCCTCCGGGATCTTCAAAACCGCCGGGAGGCTGTGGCCTGCGGCGTTCTGGCCGGAATTCTGGGAGCCGCCCCCGCCCTGCCGCTGCTGCTGGCCATGGGCTGCGACCTTCCGGCGGTCCTGGCCTCCGAAACGCCGGTGACCGCCATTTTTGAGCGGCTGGATATGCCCTGGCTCTACGTCCTCTTTGAAATCGTCCTTTTCGGCACGCTTGTGGAGACCGCCGCCGGGTTCATCAAGGCCCTGGAGGACCGGGTGGAGCAGTCCCTCTTTCGAGGCCGGTCCCTCCGGCCAAACCGGCCCGCTTCCTCCGGGCCTGCTCCGTCCGGTTCCTCTTGGCCCTGGCTGGCCCGGCCTCTTATCACCGGGGCCGTGACGGCCCTGGGCGTCTGCGTCTCCACCTTCGGCCTGACGGACCTCATCGACAAAGGCTATGGCGCTATCTGCTACGGCGCGCTGCTTCTTTTTGCCCTGCCCATGCTGACGGCAGGGGTCCGCATGATCCGGCGGAATGGGGCCTGACGGCGTTTCGACCCTTTCGCCCCTTCTTCTCCCCCGCCCTTCCAAAATACGCCCTCTTTTTTTGGCAGCCTCTCAGAGACTTTGTCCCTGCTCGGGCTTGTAATTCCCGGCGTATTATGGTATACTAACCTCACTTTTGCAGACGAGGTGAGTGAAATGGCTTTTTTTGGAGGACAGCCCAAGACCGCCCCCGCCATGGAATCCCAGACCGATCATGACCAGCGGGAAGGCGCCGACATCCCCGAGCTCCCCGAGCCCCGGAGCAGCACCGTCATCGCCAAGGACCTGATTGTCACCGGCAGGCTCAGCGGAGAGGGCGTGGTCCAAATCGAGGGCACCGTAGAAGGCGAGGTCAACCTGAAGGGCTATGTCATCGTGACGGCCACCGGCAAGGTGAAGGGCCCCGTGGAGGCCGACGTGATCCGCGTCGCCGGCCAGGTGGAGGGCAATTTGGTTTCCCACGACCATATCCAGCTGGAACGCACCGGCACCATCAACGGCGACGTAACCACCGTTTCCTTTGTCATCGAAAACGGCGGCCGCCTCAATGGACGGACCACCATGGTTTCCGAGCAGCCGTCCATGCCCCATGTAGAGGGCTTGGCTCCGTCCCAGCCCGAGGAGGCTGACGGCGACTGAGCGTTTACATCCAGAAAAGGAACTTGCCCCATCCGGTGAAAATACTTTTCGCCGGATGGGGCAAACTTGATTTGTTCACACTTTTTCTGTAAAATACTGTGAAAAGAGAAAAAGAAAGGAGGGCTTTTTCCATGCCCTTTACATTCCAGTTCGGCGGTCCCAACGCCTTTGGAGGGGGGTTCAATCCCGAGAGCTTCCAGGGCGGGAACCCCAATCCCCGTCCACGCAAGCCCCGGAAGCCGCGCCGTGCCATGGGCAGCGCCTTCAGCCGCACCGTCACCAACCTGCTGGTGACCCTGGTGTTCGGCGCGGTCTACTTCTACCTGGAGCTGCCCGCCCTGAACCTCCACGCCGAGGAGTTTTACGTTTTCGCCTTCCTCCTCTGCGCCGTGTACTGCGTCTGCGCCGTCTTCACCTCCGGCTTCCAGGGGGACGGCAGCGTCAAGGGCTATTTCCACTTCGTCCACAAGCAGTGCGCCGTCCCCTTCCTGGCGGTCGTCGCCCTCATTGCCGCCCTGGCCCTGGGAGCCCTCAGCAGCTGGGTGGTCCTCCGGGCGGGCAGCTATTCCAAGCTCCTCCCCCTGGAAACCGGCAATTTTACCGCCGAGGTAGAGGAGATTTCCTACGACCAGATTCCCATGCTGGACGACGATTCCGCCGCCCGCCTGGGCAACCGGAAGCTGGGCGAGCTGGCGGACATGGTGTCCCAGTTTGAAATACTGACGGACTATACCCAGATCAATTACCAGGGCCGCCCCGTGCGGGTGACCTCCCTGCGGTACGGGGACCTCATCAAGTGGTTCACCAACCGGGGCGACGGCCTCCCCGCCTATATCATCATCGACATGGTGAGCCAGGAGGCGGAAATCGTCCGCTTGCAGGAGGGCATGAAGTACACCACCGCCGAGCATCTGGGCCGGAACCTGTACCGTCACCTTCGCTTCCACTATCCCACCATGATGTTCGACGGCCCGGTCTTTGAGATCGACGAGGAGGGCACCCCCTACTGGGTCTGTCCCCGGATCGTGCGGACTATCGGCCTCTTCGGCGGCGTCGACATCAAAGGCGCGGTCCTGGTCAACGCCATCACCGGGGAGCACGAGTATTACGAGCAGGTCCCCAACTGGGTGGACCGCCTCTACTCTTATGATATCATCATGCAGCAGTACGATTACTACGGCATGTATCACAACGGCTTCCTGAACTCCATCTTCGGCCAGCGGGACGTGACGGTCACCACCGATGGCTGGAACTATATCGCCATAGACGACGACGTATTTATGTACACCGGCGTCACCTCCGTCACCTCGGACCAGTCCAACATCGGCTTCATCCTCACGAACCAGCGGACCAAGGCCACCAAGTTCTATCCCTGCGCCGGAGCCACGGAAATTTCCGCCCAGGAGTCCGCCCAGAGCCAGGTCCAGCAGATGCGCTACCGGGCCACGTTCCCCCTGCTTTTGAACATCGCCAATCAGCCCACTTACTTCATGGCCCTGAAGGGGGAGGACGGGCTGGTCAAGATGTTCGCCATGGTCAACGTCCAGCAGTATGACATTGTCTCCACCGGATCGACGGTGGGCGAATGCGAGACCAACTACCGCCAGACCCTGGCCCACCGGGGCCTCATCGTCGCGGGAGAGCAGAAGCCCGCCGCCGGGAATACCCAGGAGCAGGAGGGCGTCGTGGCGGAAATCCGCAGCGCGGTTATCGGCGGCAATACGCACTACTATGTCCGCATGGAAAACAGCTTGGGCTACCTGGACTTCAACGCCTCCGAGGTGCCCCTGGCGGTGCTGCTGAACGTCCGGGACCACATCCGCTACACCTTCGTGCTGGAGGGCGCGGAGTTCCCCGAGCACGGCATCGTCCCCGCCACCGGCTTCGAGCATATCGACTGGGATAATTAAAAACGCGGCGGCCGGGCGGGCCTGATACAGCATGACGCGAAGAGCCCCAAAGGCAGCCGCCGGAAAGCAAAGTCCATGTGAAATAGCGGAACGCCCCGGAGAAAGCACGATTGAAAAATCGTACTTTCAGGCTGTCGAGAAAGTCTGCCATCCGGCAGACTTTTCTCAGTATCAGTAAATGTAGTAAGATAGGATAGGGGTGAGAAAGATGCTGGAACGAGGGAAAAATGAGCTGGGGTTATAGAAATGGTGGACGCAGAAAGCCTGATGCCGCCCGGTCCGGTTGTGTACACCTCTGCCGCGTCCGCTCCTTCCGCTATCACATGCCCGGCGGCTCCTGGTCCTCCGCCGCGCTGTCCGTTCTGCTCCTGCCGAACAGCTTCTCTTCGTTGTGTTCAAAGATGTTTTCCCCGCTTGCATCGCCGCCGGCTTTGTGGTATAAACAAAATAGTAACATATGTAACTTCTGTATTCGGAAGAGGGGATTATGTGAGCGCTGGTTTTGAAAAACGGAAAAAGCTGGCTTACGTGGCCCGGCGCTATTATCTGGAGGACCGGAAGCAAAGCGACATCGCCCGGGAGCTGGGCGTGTCCCGCCCTCTGGTCAGCCGGATGCTGTCCGAGGCCCGGGAACTGGGCATTGTGGAGATCAAGGTCCATGAGCCGGGAACCCGGGCGGCCCGGATGCTGGACCGTCTGCGGGCAGCCAGTTCCGTCCGGGGAGGCGTCTTGGTGGAAGACGGTGCGGACAACGACGCCACAAACCGCCTGCTCTCCCAGGGCGCCGTGGAGCTGCTGCACCAATTGGGCGCCCGCCGCCTGGGGGTGGGCTGGGGGTACTTAATTGGCCAGCTGGTAACCTGGCTGGAGGAAAACCCCCAGCCCAGCAGCGCCGTCACCGATATCTGCCCCCTGGTGGGCAACGCCAGCATTCCGGCCCGTAACTACCAGTCCAACGAAAACGTCCGGCTGATGGCCCAGCAGCTGGGAGCCGTTCCCCATTTTCTCTACCTCCCCGCCCTGCCGGAGGGCCTGGAGGAAAAGCAGATCCTGTGCTCCACCGAGGTTTACCGCCGGATTCTTCAGCAATGGGAAGCCCTGGACACCGCCCTGGTCAACATCGGCGATTACCCTTCCAGCCCCGACTTCGCCTCTCTGGTCCGCTATGGCGGCCTTCTCCAGCGGCAGCGGGCCTGTGGGCGGATGCTGATTTATTACTTCAACGAGACGGGAACCGTCATCCAGTCGGAGCAGGATTTTGCCATTCAAATCCCCATTGACGTTTTAAAACGCTGCCCCAACATCATCGGCGTCTGCTCCGCCAACACCAGCGCCAAGGCCCTGGGCGGGGCCCTCAAATCCGGCTTCTTCACCCACATTGTGGCCCGCCAGGACTTGGTGCGGGGACTGCTGGAACAATGACAACCATATGCGCATTACGGCTTCCCGGACTTTGCCCGGGAAGCCGTTTTTGTGCAGTTTCCATAGTTTTCCTGCCGTCTCTCTGTCCATTTCGGGGAAATCCGCGCCATGCGTTGACTTATGTTACATCATGTGCTATCATTTTTAACAAATGTAACTAATTTTGCAGAGGAGGCGCTTACCCATGACAAAGGATGCGTTTGCCGCGCGGCTGAAACACGCCTGCGCGTCCGTGGCGGCGGCGGAACCGGAACTGACGGAAATTGACTCCCGCTTCGGCGACGCGGACCACGGATTGACGATGGCCAAAATCGCCGGGGCGATCTCCGCTGCGGCAGAGCGGCCGGAGAACGGCATTCAGGCCATGCTGGACGGTGCGGCCACAGCGGTGATGACCCTCAACGGCGGCAGCGCCGTGCCGCTTTGGAACACCTGGCTGGACGGGATGCAGGAGGCCGCCCCGGAGGGGGACGAGATCGATGTGGCGGGACTTCAGGCCGTCTTCGCCCAGGCCCTGGAGGAGCTAAGCGATATGTCCGGGGCCAAGGTGGGCGACAAAACCATGATGGACACTCTGATTCCCGCCAGCCGGGCCGTCGCCGCCTATGGGGGGGACGACGAAAACGAGCTGTTTGCCGCCGCCGCCAAGGCCGCTATGGAGGGGGCCGAGGCTACCCGGGGCTTCGTGTCCAAATTCGGCCGGGCCAAGAGCTACGGCGAGAAGACCCTCGGCACCCCGGACGCGGGAGCCATGTCCATGGCCTATTTCTTCCAGGGCCTGGCCCAGCCTTAAGTACAAAAAATATTACTTCCGAACTGAAAGGCCGGAAGTAATGTGTGCCATGTTTTGCGGTTGCCGCTGTTTACAGCGGTGCGCAAAACGGCTTGAATCAAATTTATTATTTTCGAGCTTTATGGTCGGAAATAATAACTTTTAGGAGGTACATACATGAAAATGAAGAAATTTATCAACGCCCCGGAGACCATCACCGACGAGGAGCTTGTGGGTCTGGGCCTGGCCTACCCCGATATTCTGGACGTGGACGGCCATCTGGTCATCAGCAAGGACCTGGCGAACGCGGACCGGGTCACCATTGTCACCTACGGCGGCTCCGGCCACGAGCCCGCCCAGGCCGGCTTTGTGGGAAAGGGCATGCTGGACATCCAGGCCGTGGGCGACATCTTCGCCGCCCCCAACGGCCAGCTGGTGTTTGACGCCATGAAGCTGGCGGACAAGGGCCACGGCGTGCTGCTGCTGACACTGAACTACGCCGGGGACCAGCTGGCGGGCAAGCAGGCCATGAAGCTGGCAAAGAAGGCGGGACTGAACGTCCGTCAGGTGGTCACCGGGGAGGAGATCCAGTATGACCCCAACGGTGAGGACAACAAGCGGGGCCTGGCCGGAGCCGTAGCCCTGTACCACATTGCCGCCGCCGCCGCCCGGGAGGGCAAAACCTTAGACGAGGTGGCAGACATCGCCCAGCGCTACGCGGACAGCATGGCCTCCGTCACCGTGAAATCCACCGACGCCACCCATCCCCAAAACGGCATGTCCTTCGGCGACCTGGGGGAGACGGATCTGATGGAAATCGGCGCGGGCCAGCACGGCGAGGGCGGCGGCGTCCGGGTGCCCATGATGAGCTCCAAGGAAACCGTGTCCACCGTGGCCCAGGCCCTGTGCAAGAACCTGGATCTGAAATCCGGCGACCGGGCCTTCGTCATGATCAACGGCTGCGGAGCCACCACCATGATGGAGCTGCTGGTGCTGTTTAAGGATACCGTGGAGTTCCTGAAGGCCATGGGTGTGGAGGTCGTGGCCAGCATGGTGGGCGAAATCCTCACCGTGCAGGAGGCCGCGGGCTTCCAGATGAACATCGCCAAGTGGGACGACGAGTTTATCCGCCTCTGGAGCGCCCCCTGCCACACGCCCGCCTACAGCAAGGAGTAAGGCATGGCGGACAACATCGGAAACAAGGCCGCCCACGACTATCACCTGGACGTCCCCGCCGCCCAGGAGGGCTTCTATGTAAAGGGCGCGGCCCACTGCGATTGGGGCATGAAGGCCCGGCTGGCCCGGATGTTCGACCCCAGGTCCGGGAACACCGTCATGCTGGCCTTCGACCACGGCTATATCATGGGGCCCACCGCCGGGCTGGAGCGGATCGACCTGGTCATCCCGCCGCTGATTCCCTATGTAAACGTACTGATGGGCACCCGGGGCGTCTTCCGCTCCTGCATCTCCCCCGCCGCCCAGGTGGGGCGCTGCCTCCGGGTGACCTATGACTCCACGGTGCTCTATGACGACATGTCGGACGGCGGCGGCTTTGCCAGCGACATGGAAAATGCCCTGCGGATGAACGCGGACTGCGTGGCGGTGCAGACCTTCATCGGCGCTCCCGGTGAGAGCCGGTCCCTGGAGCTTCTCTGCCGGACCGCCGACGCCGGGGCCCGGTACGGCGTGCCCACCCTGGGCGTGGTGGCCGTGGGCAAGGAGATGGAGCGGACGGAGAAGTTCTTTCTCCTGGCCACGAGGGTGCTGGCGGAGAACGGGGCCAACATCGTCAAGAGCTATTACTGCGAGGGCTTTGAGCGGGTAGCCGCCGCCTGCCCCGTGCCCATCGTCATCGCCGGGGGCAAGAAGCTGCCGGAATTGGAGGCCCTGGAAATGGCGTACAAGGCCATTCAGCAGGGGGCCCACGGGGTGGATATGGGCCGGAACATCTTCCAGTCCGACTCCCCGGTGGGCATGGCCCAGGCCATCGGCAAGGTGGTTCACGAGGGATATACCCCCAAACAGGCCTATGAGGTCTACCAAGCGGTCAAACATCAATAATCAGGAGGAAACGCCATGTCTGCCGAATATATGCATATCGGAATTCCCGTCACCAACCGCAAGCCCAACATGACCTATAACGAGGGGGCAAAATTTTGGGTCAGCAATGTGGACGACTACGACTATAAAATCGAGTACTTGAAATTTGAGGAGGGCACCCCCTTCCCCGAGGACATCCACCGCCATCCCCATGTGGCCTATAAGGTGGACGATCTGGAGAAATACGTGGCCGATGCTGACCGCGTGATCTGCGGCCCCATGGCCGCCAACGACAAGGGGGACCGGCTGGCCTTCGTCTGGAAGGACGGGGCGATTCTGGAGCTTTATCAGGAGGCTTAAGAGCCTCTTCACGCCGCCCGGAAATCCGGCGTGGCCCGGCTGTAAGCCTCTCCCCTGCCTGAAAAAGCCCGGCCCGGAGGATATCCTCCGGGCCGGGCTTTTTGTGATCCTTAGACGGCAGGGGTTCAGTCCCCTTCCGCCATCCTCTTGTACCGAGCGCAGCGGGCCTTGACGTCCTCCACAGCCTTCTCATAGAGGGCGT
>CAJTCG010000053.1 GCA_910574635.1 Oscillospiraceae bacterium
CTTGCCAGGGCGGGCGGTTCCCTATGCCCCGCCTAAGGTTTTTGCGCCCTTCGACCGGGCTGGGACTGGAAAAGCGAGGAATTTATCCCCCAATATGGTCCTTTATTGGTCGTTTCCACTGCCTTCGTCTGTTTGCCTGGCTTTTACCTGCTTTAATCAGTGCTCCCTTAAAAAAGAAGATCTATATCGGAGGGATTACACATCGGAAGCAACCTTCAAGCGTGGCCTTGCCTCCTACATCAAGTTTTATAACACGCAGCGGCCCATCGCACACTGAAAAACCAGACACCATGTCAGGTGGAGGAGTTGTTCATGAGTGACAGCCAATAGAAGTGTCAAGAGGATGTCAGCGGGGTTCGAATCCCCCTAATCACATGTTTTGCTCTCTGATTTTGAACTGTTTGCCATCGCTTGGTACTGCCAAGAATAATGCGCAAAATAGTTTGCAGGCTCTGGCAGAATAAAATCAGCCAGCAATCGAGGTATCCTCCAGGGTAGCCTCTAATTGCTTCATATTCATGTACTTCTTGTTGCCCCACTGCGTGCCGGCTACATGGCGCAGCCGGGCACAGACCAACATGAGGGCGGAGTTGCCATCCGGGAAAGAGCCCACCACCCGAGTGCGGCGGCGGATTTCCCTGTTAAGCCGTTCTATGACATTATTGGTACGGATACGCGTCCAGTGTTCGCTGGGAAAATCGCAGTAGGTAAGCGTCTCTTCAATGCCATCTTCTACCTTCCTGGCGGCCTCTTTCAGTTTCATGGAACGCAGTTCCTCCACAACCGCTTTTGCCTTCTCCCGTGCAGCCTTTTTGCTCTCCTGAGCATGGATCGCCTTGAGCATCTTGGCCACCAGCTTTACCTTGGAACGAGGCGTTACAGAGAACACGTTGCGGTAAAAGTGGACAGTGCAGCGCTGGTATTTGGCTTCCGGGAACACTTCTCCCACAGCCTCCAGCATACCAAGACACTTGTCTCCAACCACCAGTTTGACCCCCTCCAGGCCACGGCCACGCAGCCACTGGAAGAAGCTGACCCAACTGGCCTTGTCCTCTTTCATACCCTCAGCGGCGCCTAAAACCTCACGGTATCCGTCCTCATTTACCGCAATCGCCACCAGAACGGCTACATTCTCATACTCTCCGCCCCAGTTCCGCCGCAGATAGATCCCGTCCACATAGACATATGGATAGCGTCCGCCTTGTAAAGGCCGGTTGCGCCAATCCTCAATGTGGACATACGCTTTTTTGTTCAGCTCGCTGATGGTCGCTGGGGACACCTTGCTGCCCCACAGCGCCTCCGTGATGTCCTCTACCCGACGCACCGAGACACCAGCCAGGTACATTTCAATGAGAGCTTCCTCCACACTGCTTTCACGCCGGCGATACCGCTCTATAATGGCCGTTTCAAAAGAGACTCCCTTCAGGCGGGGCACATGGAGCGTAACATCGCCGGAGGTGGTGGTAAGGTTTCGGCTGTAGTGACCACTGCGGTACCCCTGGCGAGCCTCATTTCGCTCATACCGGGCTGCCTGAGTCAGTTTCTCCGCCTCCTGCTCCAGCAGCGCATTCAGTGTTTCTTCCACGCTCCCGCGAACTAGTTCCTTAAGTTGACCCTTGATTACTTCTTCATTTAGCTGTACAATCTTCTCTGACATGGTTTGCTGTCTCCTCTCTGAATGGTGTGTCACTACTTCATTCTACCAGAGGAATGCAAACCTTGTCTTTTTTATTTGCGCAACTTATTGTACCTTATCCCCAATCCGAACAACTGACAACAATTTGTTCAGATTGGGTAGGGTCATTCAAGTTGGAATCATCGGACAATCTGGATATTTGTCCTTAGCGTTAGCGAAAATCAAAGTTACATGGGCGAGAGCATATGTTTCGATTAAGAGAGATAATAATTTGAATTCACAATTTTATTTTGGTTTTGACTAGGCAAATATACTGCACCGCAATGGGCTTTGTGGTAATATGCATACGAACGCAAATAAGGTTATAATTCATATTTGAGCTTCGGTATTGCCAACCACTTTGAGCCCTTTTGCCGATTTAGGATTTGAAATAATCTCTTCTATAATTTCTTTAATCGCTTTTGATGAATATCTGTACTCCGCCTGGCTTCCATAAATAACTTTTTGGCAATATTGATCATCTGTTTTCCACTTGTGCAAGTGGGCAAAGAAATTAAAGTGTGATTGTTTAAAAGATGTTTTTTTACCATCAGTTTCTTTTATAAGCATGATGCCGTTTTGCTTCAATAGCCTGTTGATTTCTTTTACGCATACAGATATGCTGTATCGGCATAACGCAGATGGGTTATCTAGTTCACAATAATTTATAAGATTACTATAATATTCTTTCCCCGCTGGAGGAAATCCTTCATTTCCCAAAAGCTGTCGAAACTTTTGTGCTTTCATTCCAGGTCTTTCATCAGTAAAAAAGCCATTTTTTGAGTATCGGTAAAAACATTTTATAATATCATATGATCCTATATATTGTTCTTTTAAAAAGAGGTCTACTTGTTTGGCCACATCATTCACTAATTTGAAATACTTAAGTATTCTCTTATGTGAAATCCTCGTTGCACTAATGGGAGAAAAAAGGAGGGGGGCGGAATAATCGTTTTTTGTTCTCCCCAAATAGTGTCCCACATTATTTCGTATAGTACGTAGCTCGTTTAACTCATTTTTCCTGGAGATTATAGATTTGGGTAAAACTCCAAAATACTTTTCAAAGGCTGAAAGCCGGTTATCCCAAGTCCCGTGGCATATATTGTCTACATATTCCGCAAATTGGTAATCCTTTCCTATGCTGTTTCCATATTCAGGCTTACGCTTTAATAAGAATGCACCGTCAACAGCGTCAGCACACATAATAATAACACCGGGCTTGGACTCAAACGCGATTGAAACAGATGTCCGAAGATATGTTTCGAAGCAAGAACTGATCAGCATCACCATATTTAGCCGTGTGTAATTTTCAAATTCGCGAAAATTGGCTTTCCACGCTTTGTAAGTTTTAGCCATTCGCTTATCATCTTCATCATGGACCAGAAAAAATTTTAAAGGGTCCGCATCATCTGTCTGAAGTGCCTTTTTGGCATGGTCAATGATTGTATTTGATGCCGGAACAAATGACCAATAGACTTCATTAAGTTCTGTAATGTGCTTTTTGAACAGGTTGAACGCAAGCGTATGGGGAAACGGCGACTTCCATCTCACATCTATCAAGGGGTGTCCTCCTTTAAAACAGTCGTAGTTTGTTTAAATCTTAACCGCATCATTGTCCAAACTCCAATGCCCCCAGCAGACTGTGGTAAAAATCCAGATTGTATGTTGAAACGATGGTATCACAGATCAAAAGGCGGATTAGCCTGTCCACATCTCCGTCATCGCAGAGCTTCAATACAGTCCATAGCTGATGGAGTGAACGAAAGGTGCAATTGTGGAAGAACCGCCTCAGATCACTGGCTCTGTTGCTCTGAAGGATAGACCGGAATTCTGCGGCAAGTCTGTTAAACTTCTTTAATTTATACTCCTGAGCCGGATCCGTCGCAGAGATGCTTCCATTCAGAATATGGAGGATCTTCTGGGCGATAGTCGAGGTTGTGAAAAAAGCATACTCGGGGAGGCAGACAGACATGGTATAAACGCTCCGGCCACGGAGGTATATGGTTGTATCTCCGGCATCAGTATGCAGGGTCAGTTCACCGTCCCGGCGGAGCATTTCCCGGTGCCTCAACGCTTGTACCTCGCCATAGACCATGCCGTCCGCAAGCGCGGAAAATATTTCCAGGCTGTCCCCTTGCTGAAACTCCTCAGGAAGCGGACGTTTCTTGATCTCTATGAACAGGATACGGTCTGCTCCCTCCAAAACCACATCGCAGTCCCGGCTTTTGCCCTCTATATCGGTGTAGCTCCCGCAAGTAAAGGGAATTTTTCTTTCCCGCAGCTTGCTCTTTATGATATTCTCCAGCGGGATCCCTAGATTCCGGTCAAAATCCCGGCTCCTGCTTTTGATCTGCCGATAAATACATTCGCAGAAGGCATAACCAGACAAGTGGGGGTCCAACTGAAAATACAAACCGTCGGGGAGCTGAATCAGCGGGTATTGGGAGGCGTTTATTTGATCAGCAAGCGAATGGAATCCCTGATTAACGTTCTCCATCTTCTGGGCACAGATATCCAATACCTCTTTAATCTGCGTTAAGCCCAAGCCAGTCCCGTGTTGAATATCCTCCACACGAAAAAAAGCCAGTTGGGGTTGCTGGAGGCACCAGCGCAGCACTGGCAGATATGCGCGCTTGATGCTGACAAACCCAGCTTTCTGGGCAAAGGGAAGGTAGAGCTTTTCTACCAGCCATTCGCAGAAATCCGTAGTGTATTGGAATGGAATGCACAAACTGTCATATTGTGCATTGTCCGTGATATATTCTGGCATATCCCTGGGAAGCGCAAGTATGTCCGACATATTCTCCGGGTCAGTAAGATGCAGGACCGTCATCATATCCTGAGCAAGCCGCACGATCCCGCCAATATTTGCGGTCTGCGGCAGATACGTGCCCACAGGGGGTACGATATGCCGCTGAGCAAGCTGGATTAGGTAATTGAGAGGAACAGCTTCCTGCGGCAAGACAAGATAGTCCTGTCCGCTGCGCTTGGGGCGGAGAATGAGGAAACGGTCCAGCCTCTGGTTATAACGCCGTTTAAATTCGATCTCAAACAACGCTTTCAGGACAGTAAGACCACCGGTCTGGGCAATTAGGCGGTCCAGTTCTCGTTGTAGCTCCTCCATAGTGGACTTTTCCATGCGAATCCGCCCCTGCGTCACGGTCCAATCCTGAGAAGTATACCGCCGTAGCCGTCTGGCCGCCTTGACCTGCCGGTCCAGCGCCTCATCTCCGTTGGGACCGGGATATGTTTTGGAGTCGTAAAGATAGAGGTCAAATGCGTAGTCAAAGAGTCCTTCCATGGCCACAGGGTCTGTCGAATACCTGCACCCTGCTTTCAGATAAAGCCGCAGAACATCAACGATCCTCCGAAGCTCCAAGGTATCTTTTTGGAGCATTTTATGTTCCAGGTAGAGCTGATCCGATAGTGTGCGAAATCGTATTCCGTCGAGGTACTCTTCATTTGCAGACCTAATTTGAAAAGTATCCAAAACGGGCTCCATACGCGCTTTGATTGTTCTGTTGCCTAGAAGATTCTTTACAGGATATTTCTTCCCCAGAAGTTGCTCCCGCTCTCCGGATGACAGCTCCAAGTCAGTCTTTCGGCGCTCATAGACCTTGGATAAACAGGCCTTTATATTTTGCATTGTCATGTCGTCTCTACAACCCTTCAAAATTCGTCTCATCCTGTCGATTTTACATCAAAAACCTTTATCTTAATTGTCCTCGGTTTAAAGACAACGTCAATAACATCATTTTAAACTCCGGAGTCAACTCTGGATTATATATCCCGGTGAATCCCCGCTATGTGCTTGGGCAATCGTGGTAAGAGAAATATAACTTTCATCTGGCTCCTTGCTTCGTGGAACAGATGCTTTCCTGTGTGCGGCGCGCTCCAACACTTCACTTTTGCTTCGACCATAGCCAGCAAGAGTGGAAAGTGAATATTCAGGGAAGCCATGCTTCTCTGCGATTCCCATTATAATTTTATCCCGTTCTTCGCAGGTGAAGACATCCTCCGCTACAAGGTCCTCCACCAGATTGCCCATTCCACCTAAATCCACCAGCTGGAGTTTCCTTTCCTCTGCCACACGCCTCACCTCTTGAAGCTATTGTAGCATAACTTGTAGAAATAGGAAAGAGAATTTACATCTGAACCATGACAGGTGAAACGTAACGTGTTTCTTTTCTTGGGGCACCTTCCTTATCGTAGTTAACATTGCAGCGGGCAGACTTCTCGAACTGTGCATCCAGGAACTTTTCTAATCCAGTGATAGCAATGTATTTGTCATTGGACAACAAATGATCTACCGCCGCACGAGTCCTTTTTGCTTTTCCAGTTGGAGAGGGGATTTGTTTCGCATGGAGCATATCTACGACCTTTCCCAAACTCGCTCCTTCCATGTAGTAATCAAAAATCATGCAAACGATATCCTCCTCACTTCTGTTGATCTCCAGCATTCCACTGCTGGCCAAAGTAAAACCATATGGTATTCTCATGTTTCATTCCTCCTAAAAATAAAAATTCCTATGCTGTTACCTCCATAAAAGAGATAAAACATAGGAATAAAAGATGATTTATTTAAAACGAGTTGTCGTTCTATACAATATTGAAACATCCAATTTGTGGGTTTTGCCAAAGAAACAACAAAAGTCGAGTATAACAATGTTATACTCGACTTTTGTCTAATTTGGTGGAGACTACTGGACTCGAACCAGTGGCCGCATGCGTGTGAATATTCGACAGGGAAGGTGACAATGCTATTTCCGCTCCATCCGGGCCTGTTCAGCCCGGATTTTATCATTTCTGTGTCCTGTCCTCTCCGTTGTCTCCGTCCAGATTTTTCCTATCGTGGGTCAAGTTGTGGGTCAGAACTCAGATTACCTCTTGAAGCGGGTCTATGGTAGAAGGGCAATTATCGTACAACTCACAAGGATCAAGGTCAATACAGACGCTGGTGTTTCGTGTTCCTTCCAAGTCCCAGGCAACGGTGCCGTTCATTACCGTCAGGCTGTTTCGGAACGTGACTTCATCATAAAGCGGAGAAAAAACACCGCCCTGCTTTAAAAGTGGCTTTGCGTCTAAGAGTCGGATCGTACCGTCAAGAAAGTAAACATAAACAGTAAAGTTCTCTCCTGCTAAGACTTGGACAACCTGTGGGATCATATAGCCTGCCTCCTCTCACATGAGCGGGTTAATGCGGTTTAAAGGCTTTGCGTCTCTGGAAAGTTCCCAATTTTGCATGAGCTCATCCCGGTGAAGTTCGCACCAGGCCAAGATTAACTTCAACTGCCGAGCGGGCAGTGCGCCTCGTATCACACAGCCTTCTTGAATATCGACCAACGCTTTCTGACCAGCATATTCCGCGTGGAAGTGAGGCGGGTTGTGATCGCTGTAAAGCATTGTGATACGAATTCCGCAGAACAAACTAATTTCAGGCATATCAATCGCCTCCGTCCTTGATATTATCAGTATACCACAATTGTGAGAGAAAGAAAAGAGATTCTCCAACTCAAAATTTGCGTCGCTATAAACAAAGAAAAAACCAGTGGAACGGAGGAGCGTCGGGAAGTGTAGATTATGTCGATAATCTTCTGGACTTATGCGCTTAACTCTGGTATGGTGTTTCGCTAGTAAGGAGGCGAAGGTATGCTGCGCCAGAGGAAATCCAACAGAATACATCCAAAGCGGCTGTTTCTTGTAAGAGAGAACAGCCGCTTTTACATCCTCTGAGTTAATTGCAAATTGCGAGAACCCATGGCTCCTCTAAAATGAAGCTATCAGAAAAAGGAGGAGCGATATGGAATACGGATATGTTCGGGTCTCTACCAAGGAACAAAACGAGGACCGGCAGATGGTTGCTATGCGGGAATTTGGCATAAAAGAGGGCAACATCATTCTGGATAAGCAAAGCGGCCAAAACTTCGAGCGTCCGGGCTACCGTCGGCTGGTCCGCAGACTGAAAGCCGGGGACACTCTCGTCATCAAGAGCATCGACCGGCTGGGTCGCAACTACGATGAGATTTTGGAACAGTGGCAGCTGCTAACTAAGGAAAAACAGGTCGACATCATTGGTTAAAAACACATGAAATCAAATTGAGGGGAGGAGAAAAATGGATAAATTGACGGTCAAATCTTTGCTTGAGGATGTGGCCAGTCTTCCGGTAGATTTTGCCCATCCCAATCGGTCGCTTCTGTATAGCTGTTTCTGGGAATCGGTAAACGTCGCGGGGAAAGAAAGGAAATTTCTTACCTACATTCCAAAAGATTTGGAATATTGCCAGCCCTGCCTAGTAGTCGCGCCGCCTTCAAGGCATGATTTGCTGTCTTATCTAGAGGCGTCGGGTCTGCGGGTCCTGGCCGATCAGGAGCAGCTGTTCCTGTTTCTGCTGGTTCCGGAAGAGGGCAGCTGGCAAACGGATGGCGGCGACGCAGACTACATGAACGCTGTCTATGCGGCAATCCAGCAGCGGGATTTCTATGTGACCATTGCTGGCCGGACGAACAGGGAGTTTCCATGCTGACGGTGGGTATTGTCCGGGATATGCCCCACGCCAATTATCTCGAGGAGAGCCGGATCAGTTATGACCAGTTTTTCAGCGGATTTTACCGCAACGAGAAATCCTTATACAGCATAAAGTGAACGTCCCCCTGCCTGCTCAAGGCAGAAAGCATATTCAGCCGCTCTCTTTTCGTCTCCACTGGCAGAACTGGGGGTTGCCCCTTGGGTGCAAACCCGCGCTCACAGTTTGAGCAATTGTCAATTCCAGTCTCGTCTCCCCAGTAAATCACGGCATTTGGGCGGCGTGTTATAATCGTTTCTCGTATTTCCGCCTGCTCCTCCGGTGCCAGCAATAGATGTGTCCCCTTCTGGAACCCTTGTTTCTTCGATTCCATGGAACTGTCTCCCTCTCGCTGATACGCCGTCCATATTTCGCTGGCGCGATTCTGCCGTACTCCGGTTAATTCCTCTATTTCTTTCCCGGTTTCCCCCTTCTTTTTGAGGCGTACGACCTGTCGGCGTATCTGCTTGAGCTCTCCCCTATTCAATTTTCGTAAATCTATGTACTCCATGCTCTCTATTTTACCACTTTCTTCATCATACTCCCAGTTTGTTTTTCAGAAATAATACTTCCTATTGGTTGAAGCGGAATTTCAATATGGCTTCAACCAGTTTTGCCTTTAACCTGTCCTGTGTGCCGTCATTGATGTGCCCCTTATATATAGACAGATATTTGATGTGTGCGGTGTAGTGCCGCAATACTGCCGATTGAGATAGAAACCATGCTGGGGATGTATCTGCTGCAATGCTGGTTCAGCTTATCCGATGAAGGAGTAGAGGACGCAATTTATGACAGCTATGCCATGCGCAAGGTAGGCGCTGTCCCCGTAGACCACCTTATCATCTTCCCGCAGAAGCCTTGCCGCTATAGTGACATCGTGGACATTGGCGGCAGTGGCCTCCACTGTGTGGACAAAGCCGCTCCCGGCATCCACGCCGGTGTGGCACTTCATACCAAAATGCCACTGGTTTCCTTATTTTATACACGACACACTCTCCTTTTATGGTGGACTCCAATCACCTTGAAAGAGTGCCTTCGATATATATTGACGCTGATGGAAAAACCGTTGCAAGTCCAGATTTACGTGCGGCAGGAAGATTAAGAGGAAAAATCAACCACAATCAATCTATCCTGCTCATGCTGCGCTTGGCTTATCTGTATCCGATACATTACTAGTAAATTGCAATCCTGTACTTGTCGAGGGCGAGTCCGATCAAGTTTATCTTTCCGCATTAAAGAATCTTCTTATTTCTAAGGGGAAAATTGCTCCGCTGAAGGAAATCGTTTTTATCCCAACTGGAGATGTAAAAGTAATTAAGGCCACATCGGCGATACTGTCTGGTGCAAGTGAATTAAAGCCCCCCGTTTTGCTTGATGGAGACAAGCCAGGAGCGAAAATGGCAGCTGAGCAAAAGAAGATTATAATTGTTTCGGAGTATACTGCATTGCAAAATGGCGAAATTGAAGACCTTTTTCCCAAGACTAAAATTGCAAAAATCGTGGCAAGGTTTTTACCACGCCCGGAAGAAGTGGACGAGGAATTTGATGACGTTATAGCAGAGGATACGCCGGTTTGCGATCAGATTGAAGCTTTTGCCAGGGCGCATGAAATTGATTTGGAAATAGGTTGGAAAGTAAGACTTGCTACAACGATCAAGCGAGAAGTGTTAAGAGGCACAGATAAAATTATTAGTGAAACTGCCCCGGAATTTGGTAAAATAGTGAGCCTATTTGAAAGATTTTAAGGAAACGCTGATTTAATCCCCCCAAATGATAAAAGATGTGATAAAATAAGGAAAAGGGGGCGCTGGGTATGAAACAGGAATGTTTTAGCGATATGGAATACAGATGCCGGAAAAAGAAAACAAAACGGGAAGAATTTCTGGAAATCATGGACGAGATCATCCCATGGGA
>CAJTCG010000054.1 GCA_910574635.1 Oscillospiraceae bacterium
CCCTTCCCACCTTCCGAACGCAGCCGGTCATGCTGTAAATCTGCCGGAGAGCCGCTCCCTCTACAAAGGAGCCGACAGAATCCTAACTGCCGTAGATCTTAATAAATAGGGCTGCACACATAAGCAAGAAAAAAGTGTAGGGAGTTCTCCCAAACCCGTCACACATAAGACGTTAAAAAGTGTACTTTGCCGATTGCCGAGTCTCCGACTGGAGCTGACACGAGGCGGCCTGGCTTTAACATATATAAGCTATCCACCAAAAACATAAAATATAAGTTATATAATATATTTTGTATATTTAGTAGAAATCAATTATTGATATGCAATAATCTGCGTCGGAACTATCCCTCTGAGAGCTACAAAAAGTGCGTATAAGGGATAGTCCAGAAGGGGGGATGAAATGGGCCGAAGAAATAAGTCATACTCGAAGGATCTACATCAACAGGCGTATGAACGCCTGACAGGGATGCAAGCCTTTGGGGAGAGCAAAAAGGCGGCTGTAGCCAATGGGACGGACAGGGATAAGATTTTCTCTGTCAGCACCTACAAGGCATATTGGAAGCACACGAAATATTTTATCAAGTACATCAGGGAGAACTATCCGAAGTGTACCACGCTGAAAAGCGCAAAGAAGTACGCCAATGAATGGCTTCAGGCGCAGGTTGACCGTGGCCTGTCGGCCTGGACTGTTCAGCTTGAGGCGAAGGCCCTCGGCAAACTCTACGGCATCCAGCCGGATGACGAGAATTATTTCAAGCCCCCCAAGCGGAACCGGGAGGATATCAAGCGGAGCCGCGGGGACCGGGTGCGCGACCGGCATTTCTCCAAAACCAATAATGACGAGTTGATTAAGTTTTGCCGGGGGACAGGGCTTCGCCGGAGTGAGCTGGAGGAGCTGCGGGGAAAAGACTTAGTGACCAGGGCGCAGATCGAGGCGGAGATCTCCCGCTTGGAGACCATCCCGGAGGAACGGCGAACGCCAGCGGACGGGAAACGGCTTGCCATGCTCCAGGACACCCGGTTGTTTCAGGGGGAGTATTTTACCTTCGTGCGAAATGGAAAGGGCGGCAGGATGCGCCTGAGTCCCATTATAGGCAAGAGTACAGAGCAGATCGTAGAGCGGATCAGCAGCACGCCGCCAGAGGAAAAGGTGTGGCAGCACGTCCATAAAAGCGCCGATATTCATGGATACCGGGCCGAGTACGCCACGGCCATCTATAAGGCCCATGCCAGGGCGATAAAAGAGATCCCCTATGACCGGGTAAACCGTGGGACAGGGCGGCGGTATCAGAGCGAGGTATATGTTTGCCGGAAGGATGAGGCTGGAAAGAAACTGGACAAGGCGGCTATGCTGGTGTGCAGCAAGGCCCTCGGCCATAATCGTATCAGTGTGGTTGCTGACAATTACATTCGGGGCCTGTGAAGGAGGTGGACGCTGTGGCGAAATACGTGAAGGAGGGGACTTTCGGCGGTTACAAGGAGGTCCCTGGCGGTCTGTCCGACCCGGAGTGTTCCCATGTGATTATGTCGCTGATGGAGTACAACGAGCTGCACCGGCGAATTGCTGCTACGGAGCAGGAGAGCCGAAATACAAAATATGAGGCCGAGAAGAGGATGCAAAGGCTTGAAAATGACGCGCGGTATAAAGTTCAGGCTGCGGAAGCATCGGCGGCGCAAAAGGTAGCCGACATGGAGGGAGAGCTGGAGGACGAGCGGCGGGAAAGCGCCTATCAGCGTGGCCTGAATAAGAATCTGCTGCGAATCGCCAAAGAACGGGCGAACGCTGACCGGAAGCTGAAGCCAAAGAAGGAGCATACCGGGTATGTTGTGGTTGCTTCAGAAGAAAAAGAGTACCGCTACAGGGACGGGAAGAAGTGGAAGAAAGCAAAGTTGTGGGAGACGGTACTGCAAAGCTATTATTCGGTTGACTTTACAGAAGAAGAGGCCAGAACCCAAATTGAGAGAGACTTGTTTCCAAAGGGAGAGGCTTGGTTAATCGCAGAGATAGGGATATCAGGCAGATACGGCGGAAGGTATGAGGGAATGATTGAGGATACTTCGGTCAGCGAAGATTTTTTGAAACATAATATACTGCTGGCGGGGCAGCAAAGGTTGAGGGCCAATTTTCGCTCCGGTTATTGGGAGCTGGTGTTTATGCACACGAAGGCCCTGGGCATCGTTCCGCCGGATATGCGGGTGCGGTGATCTATGGCCTTCAATCGGCGTTCTGAGGGCCTTGGTGGGCTTTTAGCAAGAGGGGCGGCCCCCTCTCCCCTTGGTCTGCTTGCGCGGCTTCTGAGGGCCTTAAAAGGCGTGGTAAAATAGCCTGTCCAGGGGACTTGAAATTCCTGGGTGGACAGGCTATAATCATAACAAAAAATAGGGAAAAAGTCTATTGATAATAAACGCCCCCCTAAGCCTAAAAACCGTTACTTTTTTCTCTCTCGAAAAGGGAGAAAGTCGGTGGGGAAAAGGGGGGTGAGCGGAGGCTGTGGGAATGTGGTAAACCCGTAGGGTTTTCCATCATTTCCACAGCCGGAGCAAGGGGGGAAAGGGGGAGGTGACTTTCTCTTTAAGGCCCCGAAGGGGCCGCTCTTTAGCTCCCCCTTTCCCCCCTGCCGCCCGCAGGCGGCTCCACCGTCCCCGCTGCAGCGGATTTTTTCTTTTTGCTTCTTTTTCTTTTTTGTGTAGGAGGTGCGTCTATGTCGAGTGAGTTCCGGGGTACTGTTGCTGAATATCAAGCCTTGTATATAGAGAAGAATGCCCATCTGGAGCAGTTTTTAGAACAGGTTGAGCCATTTGATTTCTACCGGGAGATTTTCCCGGAGGGGTCTTTTGAGCGGAAAGGGCATTATGAGGACAGTCGGCCCAACGGGATAGCTGTTTCTCTGCCTGGTAAGGGTGGCTCCGTCAATGGGATTGCCTTGGAGATCGAAGGGGACGGCAAGGCGAAGCGGTATATCATCACAGACGATCTGAAGAAGCTGGACGAGTTAATCGACACGGACTTTACCATTATGGCGCCGATTTCGTATTTCGGTAAGAGCCGGTCAGGGAAGTTTGCCCGGTTCCTCTATGCCCTGGCCTTTGACCTGGATGGGGTGGGGATGCCCCAGCTTCGGGATGTGCTGCATCAGATGGACAAGGGAATTTTGCCCAAGGCCAGCTTCGTGGTGAATAGCGGGACAGGGCTGCACCTGTATTATGTCCTATCCGAGCCGGTTCCCATGTATCCGCAAAACCAGCATTATCTGAAGGAACTGAAGTATTCCCTCACCCGGCAGATTTGGAACAGGTACACGTCCTCTATCAAGCAGCCGCAGATGCAGGGTCTTATGCAGGGGTTTCGGGTGGTCGGCTCTGGGACGAAGCTGGGTAAAGGCTATCCTGTGGTGGCGTTTCAGTTTGGGGGCCGGGTGGAGCTGGATGATCTGTTGGAGTACATACCAGCATCAAACGGAGAACGGCAGAAGCTGCAGGGCATTTTGAAAAAGAGCAGCATGCCTCTGGCGGTAGCAAAGGAGAAGTACCCGGACTGGTATGAGCGCCGGATTGTGAAAGGGGAGCGGCGGGGGCGCTGGACGGTGAAAAGAGATCTCTATGATTGGTGGCTGCGCCGCATCCGGGACGAGATCCGGGTGGGCCACCGCTATCATGGGGTAATGACCTTGGCAATTTACGCTAAGAAGTGCGGTATTGAGGAAACCGAACTACGCCAGGACGCTTATTCTCTCCTTCTGCCCTATGATGAAATGAGCATCGAGGAAGTCAACCGCTTCACCAGGGAGGATGTGGAGGCTGCTCTTTCGATGTTTAATGAGGACTATGTGACGTTTCCCAGGGATGATATAGCAAGGCTCTCCGGGATGCCTATGCCGGTCAATAAGAGAAATTGGAGGAAACGGATCGAGCATTTATGCTCGGATTATTGGAGAGGGGAAAGTGGAAGACCAGCGGTAAATGTTTGTAAGCAAAACAGGGAGCTTGCATTGCAGTTTATGCGAGATAAAGGGGAGATTCATGGAAGACCTACGGCACAGAAGAAGGTTTACCAATGGCGGCAGCAACATCCAAAAGGGCGCAAGGCTGATTGTCACCGGGACACTGGCCTTGACCCTAAGACCATACGGAAGTGGTGGGACTGCCCTCTCCCAGAGAGGGGCGCGTAGGCTCGTGCAATGCTTTAGGAGCTGTTTTCGGCCCTTTGAGGGTAAACCGGCCCCCTCGTTACTGCGTCCGGAAAGCCGCTTAGATCAAGGGCTTTTAGCCTTCTAAATGTCCATGTGCAGTCCATGTGCATGAGTTGAGATAGAACTTGAGAAAAGGTTTGATATTTTAGCATAATTATGCTAAAATATCAGCATGGAGGTTGATGTTATGAATATGATTAGACCGGTTTCTGATTTGAGAAATAATTTTGCGGACATTTCCAGAACGGTGCATGAAACGGCCCAGCCGGTATTTTTGACTAAGAATGGGTATGGCGATATGGTTGTTTTGAGCATGGAGGCGTTTGAAAATCTGCAATTTGAGAGTGAGGTTTATTTCAAGTTGCAGGAGGCAGAGAGAGAGGCCGAGATGACGGAGCAGCGGTATTCCTCCAAGGATGTGCTGAAAGCGATGAAAGCAGTTATCGGAGGGGAATAGGTTGTATAAATTAGAGTATTTGCCCGTTGCCCGAAAGGATATGCTTGAAATTGTGCGGTATATTAGCCGGGAACTGCAAAACCCAGGTGCAGCGGATCATCTGGCGGTGGAGCTTGTCGATGCAGCGGAAAGTGTGCTGTCATTTCCGTATGCGCCCCCGGCGTATCAGCCAATCCGACCCTTGAAGCATGAATATAGAAAAATTTTAGTGCAGAATTATTTGATGTTTTACTGGGTCGATGAAGAAAAAAAGCTTGTGACAGTTGCTCGTGTAGTGTATGCGAAACGAGATTATGGCCGGCTGTTGGAGTGATGAATATGGGAAATTTGGTTGAAGTGACGTTGGAGATCGATGCGGAATTGAAAGAACAGGCGGAAAGAGTTTGTGCGGAAAATGGTCTGACTTTAGAAGCTGCGTTTATCTTGTTTTGCAAGGAAACGGTTCATCTGGGGCGGCTTCCGTTTGAGTTGAGTGACGAATTGAGGTAGTTTGTAACGGTTATTAGCCAGTCCAGTGAGGAATATGATTACAAGAATGACGCTTGAAGAGATTTGAAGGGATTTCATCTGGTGGGAAAGTTAGGGAGAAGGCTTGCCCAGGTTCGAGCCGGTCAAGGCATTGTCAAAACTATGGAGGAATTAGAACATATGGCAGAGGAAACAAGATTTGCACAGCTTCAGTTACCGGACCCGGCAGACGCTGATCCGCACCCTCGGCTGCTCCTGGAGGGCCGGGGCATTCATGCTGGCGAGGGTTTCACGGCTCTGTTCCCGGATGGGTGGCATGATATTACCCTGGAGGTGAGCTGGGAGCCGACTGGCCCTGGCTGCTGGTATATCTCGACACCAGGATTTAGGGATATTTGCCCTATAGGATTGTTTGTGAAGACATAAAGTATATATCGGTATTAAATTATATAATATAAATACTTTATGTATATGAAATAAAAAGCGGTGCTCCAGGAACGGAGACACCGCTTTCTGCTTGACAATCTGAGGAATAAACAATATAATTTATATAACTTAAATAGCAGACGCAGACTATATAAATGAAATAAGGAGTGAAGGATTTGAAAGTTATAGCAATTGCAAATCAAAAGGGCGGCGTGGCGAAGACCACAACGACGCACAATCTCGGCGTGGCCCTGGCGGCGAAGGGAAAGCGGGTCCTCTTGATTGACCTGGACAGCCAAGCCAGCCTGACGATCAGCGTGGGCCTGGAGCCGCTGGAGGTAAAAAGGACGATTGTAGACGTTCTGAGAAAAGACGGGGTGCCGGTCAGCGAGTGCATCGAGCGGATCAGTGACCGGCTGCACATCGTTACGTCCATCATTGACCTGGCTCCTATGGAGATGGAGCTGCTGTCCAGAGCCAGCCGGGAGAAGATTCTTGACCGGGCCCTGCGTCCGATTCGAGGGGAGTATGACTTCATCCTGGTAGACTGCCCCCCGCAGCTCTCCATTCTGACGATCAATGCGCTCTCCTGCGCCGACGGTGTGATTATCCCCGTCAAGACGGATTATCTGGCCTATCGTGGCCTGACGCAGCTCCAGGACAGCATCCAGGAGATCCAGGAGCTGATTAACCCGGAGCTGAAGGTGCTGGGAGTCATTGCGACGCTGTATGAGAAGCGAGTAGGCGATGATAACGAGATACTGGCCGCTTTGAAAAAAGAGTATAACCTCCTGGGCGTAATTAAACGACTTGCGGTTGCCAAGAAAGGAATCTATGACGGGCTGGCGGTGGTGGAGCAGACGCCCAGCAGTGAAATTTCCATAGAGTACAATAAGATAGCAGATATAATAATTGTCACAGAAAGATTTGAAAGGGTGGAGAAAGAGAATGGCTAAGTTTGAGGATAGAGAGAACCGTCGGAGGGGTTCGATTGTAGGAAGTATCGTTGATGGTGCGCCGGCAGTGGCCGGTAGCGGGAGAGGTCGCCCGAAGGAGGACCGGGAGATCAAGAAGCGGGTGAGTCTGTCAGTGCTGCCAAGTCTGTATGAGGATATACAAAAGATTGCCTATGTGCAACGGAGAAGCATCAGTGATCTGGTTGGAGATCTGATGGAGCAGTTTAGGGCAGGACATGAGGAGGAACTTGCAGAGTATAGAAAAATAGTGAAAAAGGGACAGAGCAATAAAAATATTTAGGAGTTTGCGTGAGGCTCTTGGTGAATGTTTAGTATCGTCCGACACATAAATGGGAGGAGAAAATGATGAAAATAAAGAAAATAAAAGCGTTTACATTGGTATGTATTGCCTTAATGGCTACTTTAATTATGATTATAGGAAAAAATAACCATAAAGAAATGGGAGAAGTAGAGATAAGAATTAATGGGGAATATACTGATTTCGTTCCATATACAAGGAAGTTTACAAGAGATGCAGATGGAAGTTTTCTAGATAACACGGCAAGGCAGATCCCGTATATTTCCGTTGTGGAAGGGGATAGATTGTCACTTATTTTTTCGGGGAAACAGGAAATAGAATGCGAGGTTGTTAAATATGAGATTTACGAAATGGATGAACCGCTTGGATCACCAACATCAAAGGGTGAGCCAGAGACGGTTGATGTGGAGCAAGAAGACAGGATGATATCATTTAATATAAATGAAATTGAAGTAAATCAACAACTGATCGTATGTAAGTTCCCCGATAAAGGATATTATATTTTTAGAGTGGGACGTTTTAAGGAGGATTAAAAGGGGGTGCAATGCTTATGCATTGCACCCCCTTTTAAGTAACTTGTCACCATGGGAGAGGAGAAATGTAAACGTATTGCGCAATATCCAAGGAACCATCGATATCATGAATTTGGATAAAGCCAGATTCAGCATCATCTGTTAACAGGTTAAAGATATAACCATTGGGGATTCCGTCAAGGTTGAAAAGTGTGGTTGTAGTTGAAATTGTGGTGCTTTCGTTCCAGGGACAATTGGGAATAGTAGATGCAATGGCAGAAATTTGCTCAAAAACAAAGTTAGCCGGGGAAGAGTCGATAGGGGATGTCGCACCTGCGGGAAGGGATATACAAACCAAGAGACATAGGGCAGTAAGAAGAGCGAAAAACTTGCGCTTCATAAAAATACCTCCTAAAGTTGAAAAGACGGCACTGCGAAATTCATTGTTCGCCAAATAAGAAGCTGTACGGCGGAATGCCTCTCCGGTCTTCAGGAGAGACTCAGTCAAGATTGGGTGGCGTCCCACGCTTTTTAATCCATAAAACGGAAAAGAGAAGATGTGTGGCTATGGCACCTATGGCGAGCCAAAACGTCCACTGGAGAGTGGACAGGGTAAATTTCCAATTCTGCGTTTCGCTGATATGGGTCCGAATTGTAAACCGGCTCAAAGCGAAAACATACGAAGCTCCAGTCAAAAAATGAGCCGCCACCACGCCCCATCGCTTTTTCAAAAAAACCATCACATAATACAGGGCCACCACTAAATAAAATTCCCATCTCATGATGTAAATTCCTCTCCAGGGAGGGCGGATGCCAGTCCCATAGCCGATACGGAACCATGGTAAAAAAACGGGAAGTAGCGCGACAAGAAAACTGCCGTATAAAATTTTATTTGATCGTTTCATGTCCACTCTGCGTGTTTGTTACCTCCTTTGTACCCCTTTCGGTCCATGTTCTTGGTGCAGGACGCCGGATTCCTGGAAGGATATCAATGAGTTAAAACTGATAGATCAGATAATCGTTTAAAGTAGGCTCCAAATTTGTTCCATTGACGTCATAATCTAGCCGGTCATAGGAATGTCCGCAATACTTTGCGGTATTGCCACTCTTCTCTGTAATGATAATGGAGTGGTAAGGGACCATGGTGTCTTCGTTGCAAAGCTGTACAATGTCTCCCGCAGAGCAGACGGCAATCAGATCTGGAATCGTAGTCTTGTAATCGTATCTGGTGCATTTCCCCTGCCAAAACTTTTTAAAATCTCCGCAACTGATCCATGTGGTCGTATATCCATAGCTCTTCCCAAACTTATATTTTCTTGTGCATGTTCTTTATTCTTATAACCATTGGAATCACCGCCTTTCATTCTGTATTTAACTGATTGAAAAACTCAAGAAAGCCATAGATAGCAAGGTTTAGAGCTCTAAATATACTTGGCTTTCTTCCGCTAATTAGATATAGTCACAAATATTGTAAATAATATTATACAATAAGCTGTCTAGATTTACAATAGAGAATAACGGTTTACCCGTTTGCGCTATACGTGAACGGGTAAACCGTTATGTCTATCAAAATCGAAATATCTTGACTGCCCCGGCAATCTATGCTATACTAAAAACAGCAGGAAAAAATTTCCTGCTGACATAAAAATCGCTGGCTGTGGTCAGCGGGGAAAGGAGGGCTGCAGCACAAATCCAAGGCTCGTCTGGGCGAGGATAAACAGTAATTAGGCCCAGAGCGTCCCGGCTCCAGGTTCGCCGGTCGGGGGTTTAGCAGTTTGCTAATCAGAAGCCATCCAGGGGTGATACACCTGTATGGTGCGCGGGCTTGCCACAGTAACCTTTGTGAACTGGAAAGCGCATCATGGACCCTGAGCGAGTAATCTTTTTGAAAGCGATGGTAAGAAAAACGTATCGTGTCCCTTCCCACCTTCCGAACGCAGCCGGTCATGCTGTAAATCTGCCGGAGAGCCGCTCCCTCTACAAAGGAGCCGACAGAATCCTAACTGCCGTAGATCTTAATAAATAGGGCTGCACACATAAG
>CAJTCG010000055.1 GCA_910574635.1 Oscillospiraceae bacterium
CCTTCCCACCTTCCGAACGCAGCCGGTCATGCTGTAAATCTGCCGGAGAGCCGCTCCCTCTACAAAGGAGCCGACAGAATCCTAACTGCCGTAGATCTCAATAATTAGGGCTGCACACATAAGCAAGATAAAAAGTGTAGGGAGTTCTCCCAAATCCGTCACACATAAGACGTTAAAAAGTGTACTTTGCCGATTGCCGAGTCTCCGATTGGAGCTGACATGAAGCGGCCTGGCTTTAACGATTTGTAGATAACTTGATATGTATTAACATAGTAATATTGAAATCTATAAATATATATTTATAGAAAAATATTCCTGATATAAACCGGAACTATCCCTCTGAGAGCTACAAAAAGTGCGTATAAGGGATAGTCCAGAAGAGAGGGTGAAATGGGCCGGAGAAATAAGTCATACTCGAAGGACCTCCATCAACAGGCGTATGAACGCCTGAAAGGGATGCAATCCTTTGGGGAGAGTAAGAAGGCGGCGATGGACGCTGGAACGAACAGAGATAAAATCTTCTCTGCCAACACCTACAAGTCATATTGGAAACATATAAAATATTTCATCAAGTACATCAGGGAGAATCACCCGGAGTGTACCACGCTGAAAAGCGCAAAGAAGTACGTCAATGAATGGCTCCAGACCAGGGTTGACGAGGAACTTTCTGACTGGACTGTGCATCTGGAGGCGAAGGCCCTCGGCAAGCTCTACGGTATCCAGCCAGATGACGAGAATTATTTTAAGCCCCCCAAGCGGAATCGGAAGGATATTAAGCGGAGCCGCGGGGACCGGGTGCGTGACCGGCATTTCTCCAAAACCAATAATGACGAGTTAATTAAATTCTGCCAGGGGACGGGGCTTCGCCGGCGTGAGCTGGAGGAGCTGCGGGGAAAAGATTTAGTGACCAGGGCGCAGATCGAGGCGGAGATTTCCCGCCTGGAGGCTATCCCGGCGGAACGGCGAACGTCGGCGGACGGGAAACGGCTTACCATGCTCCAGGACACCCGGCTGTTCCAGGGGGAGTATTTTACCTTTGTGCGGAATGGGAAGGGCGGCAGGAAGCGGCTGAGTCCCATTATCGGCAAGAATATGGAGCAGATCGTGGAGCGGATCAGGAACACGCCGCCGGAGGAAAAGGTGTGGCAGCACGTCCATAAAAGCGCCGACATTCACGGATACCGGGCCGAGTACGCCACGGCCATCTATAAGGCTCATGCCAGGGCGATAAAAGAGATCCCCTATGACCGGGTAAACCGGGGGACGGGGCGGCGGTATCAGAGCGAGGTATATGTCTGCCGGAAGGACGAAGCCGGGAAGAGACTGGACAAGGCGGCGATGCTGGTGTGCAGCAAGGCCCTCGGTCATAATCGTATAAGCGTTGTGGCTGACAACTATATTCGAGGGCTGTAAGGAGAAAGTGGATGGGCGAATTTGTAAAGAAAACGTTGGTAGGCTATAAGGAGGTGCCGGGAGGACATTCTGATCCAGAGTGTTCCCATGTGATTCTTACCCTGGAAGAGTACGAGAGGCAGCTCCAACGGATTGCTGATGCGGAGCAGGAGACCCGGAGCATAAAGCATGAAGCAGAGGAAACGCTGCGGAGGGTGCGGAGTGATGCGCAGTATAGGATTCAGGCTGCGGAAGCATCGGCGGCGCAAAAGGTAGCCGACATGGAGGGAGAGCTGGAGGAAGAGCGGCGGGAAAGCGCCTATCAGCGTGGCTTGAATAAGAACCTGCTGCGGATCGCCAGAGAACGGGCGAACGCTGACCGGAAGCTGAAGCCAAAGAAGGAGCATACCGGGTATGTTGTCGTTGCTTCAGAAGAAAAAGAATACCGCTATAGGGACGGGAAGAAGTGGAAGAAAGTAAAACTGTGGGAAACTGTGCTGCAAAGCTATTATTCGGTCGATTTTACGGAAGAAGAGGCCAGGACCCAAATTGAGAGAGACTTGCTCCCCCAAGACGGGGCTTGGTTAATTGCGGAGATAGGAATATCAGCCAGATACAGAGGAAGGTATGAGGGTATGATTGAGGATGTTTCGGTCAAGGAAGATTTTATGAAACGGAATATACTGCTGGCGGGGCAGCAAAGGTTGAGGGCCAATTTTCGCTCTGGCTATTGGGAGCTGGTGTTTATGCACACGAAGGCCCTGGGCATCGTCCCACCGGCTATGCGGGCGCGGTGATCTATGGCCTTCAATCGGCGTTCTGAGGGCCTTGACGGGCATTTAGCGAGAGGGGGTGGCCCCTCTCCCCCGGGCCTGCTTGTGAGGTTTCTGAGGGCCTTAAAAGACTTGTAAAAATAGCCTGTCCAAGGGACTTGAAATGCCGGGCAGGACGGGCTATAATTATAGCAAAAAATAGGGAAAAAATATATTGATAATAAACGCCCCCCTAAGCCTACAAAACGTTACTCTTTTTCTCTCTCGGAAAGGGAGAAAGTCGGAGGGGAAAAGGGGGGTGAGCGGAGGCTGTGGGAATGTGGTAAACCCGAAGGGTTTTCCATCATTTCCACAGCCGGAGCGAGGGGGGAAAGGGGGAGGTGACTTTCTCTTTAAGGCCCCGTAGGGGCCGCTCTTTGGCTCCCCCTTTCCCCCCTGCCGCCCGCAGGCGGCTCCCCCGTCCCCGCCGCAGCGGACTTTTTTCTTTTTGCTTCTTTTTCTTTTTTGTGTAGGAGGTGCGTCTATGTCGAGTGGTTTCCGGGGTACTGTTGCTGAATATCAAGCCTTGTATAGAGAGAAGAATGCCCACCTGGAGCAGTTTTTAGAACAGGTTGAGCCATTTGATTTCTACCGAGAGATTTTCCCGGAGGGGTCTTTTGAGCGAAAAGGACATTATGAGGATAAAAAACCGAATGGAATCGCTGTTTCTCTCCCTGGTAAGGGTGGTTCTCTTAATGGTATTGCTTTGGAGATCGAGGGGGACGGGAAGGCAAAGCGGTACATCATTACGGACGATCTGAAGATGCTGGAGGAATTAGCAGACACGGATTTTACCATTATGGCGCCGATTTCGTATTATGGGAGAAAGAGGTCTGGGAAGTTTGCGCGGTTCCTTTATGCCCTGGTTTTCGATATTGATGGAGTTGGAATGCCTCAGCTCCGGGATGTGTTGCATCAGATGAACAAGGATATTTTGCCGAAGGCTACTTTTGTGGTGAACAGCGGGACAGGGTTGCACCTGTATTATGTTCTGTCCGAGCCGGTTCCTATGTATCCGCAAAATCAGCATTATCTGAAGGAACTGAAGTATTCCCTGACCCGGCAGATTTGGAACAGGTACACGTCCTCTATTAAGCAGCCGCAGATGCAGGGTCTTATGCAGGGGTTCCGGGTAGTCGGCTCCGGAACAAAATTGGGTAAAGGCTATCCTGTGGTAGCGTTTCAGTTTGGGGGCCGGGTAGAGCTGGATAATCTGTTGGGATACATACCAGCGTCGAACGGTGAACGGCAGAAGTTGCAGGGCATTTTGAAAAAGAGTAGTATGTCTCTGGCGGCAGCAAAGGAGAAGTACCCGGACTGGTATGAACGCCGGATCGTGAAGGGCGAGCGGAGAGGTCGCTGGACGGTGAAGAGAGATCTCTATGATTGGTGGTTGCGACGTATTCAGGACGAGATCCGTGTGGGCCATCGCTATCATGGAATAATGACCTTGGCAATTTACGCAAAGAAATGTGGGATTGAGGAGGAAGAGCTTCGCCAGGATGCTTATTCCCTCCTTCTGCCTTATGATGAAATGAGCGTTGAGGAGGTCAACCGTTTTACCAGGGAGGATATAGAGGCGGCTCTCTCAATGTTCAACGAGGACTATGTGACGTTTCCCAGGGATGATATAGCAAGGCTTTCCGGTATGACTATGCCGGTCAATAAAAGAAATTGGCATAAGCAAGTAGATCATCTTGAAGTGGCGAGGGCTATTAGGGATATTAGGACGAGGCAGCAGGGCAAAAAGGATTGGAGGGAGGGAAATGGACGCCCATCGGCGCAGAACTTGGTGTGGGAGTGGCGGCAGCAGCACCCAAAAGGGCGCAAGGCTGATTGTCACCGGGACACTGGCCTTGACCCTAAGACCATACGGAAGTGGTGGGACTGCCCGACCCCGCCGCTACAGTTTAAGGATGGCCATATTACGGTGCCGGTTGAGCCGTCCCAGGAGTTGAGAGACTGGCCGCTGCATGATGGAGAGCGGGAATATGGCAGGAATGGCCCCCTGTAACGCTCTGGGAGCCGTTTTCGGCCCTCCGAGGGTAAATATAACGGCCCCCTCTTTACTGCGTCCGGAAAGCCGCATAAATCAAGGACTTTTTGCCCTCTAAATGTCCACGCTCCAGGGGGCAAGAGGATATTGGGGGCTTGATTTGGGTGACTGTATATGGTACAATAATCAGGACAGAATATAGAGCGCAGAATGAAAGGGGGGTATTGCATGATTGCGATTAACTTTACAACGGCCCGGAGCCGGTTCAAGGACTTCTGCGACAAGGTGACGGACGAAGCCGAGACGGTGATCGTCACCAGGAAGGCCGAGAAGAACGTGGTGATTATCAGTGCGGAGCGGTACAACGAGTTGGAGAAGGCCGAGCGGAACGCCGCCTTTCTCGGCAAGCTGGAGCGGGGGCTTGCCCAGGTTCGAGCCGGCCAGGGCATTGTGAAAACAATGGATGAACTGGAGGCGATGGCGGAAGATGGCGTATAACATCACCTTTTCGCCTGACGCCTGGGCTGACTATCTCTACTGGCAGACAGTAGACAAAAAGACCTTGAAGCGGATTAATAAGCTGCTCCAGGAGTTGCAGCGGGATGGAGCGGTGCGGGGCCTGGGCAAAGCGGAGCTGCTGCGTCATGCCGAGGGCATGAGTAAGAGGATTGACAATAAGAACCGGCTGACCTACACCATGGAGGGCGAGAGCCTTGTGATTTTGTCATGTAGGGGCCACTACGAAGATTGAGAGGGAACATCATGGATTTCGAGAAAGACCGTATTGCCCAGCTTCAGCTACCAGACCCGGCAGACGCCGATCCGCACCCCCGGCTGCTCCTGGAGGGCCGGGGCATCCATGCCGGGGAGGGGTTCACCGCCCTGTTCCCGGATGGATGGCACGACATTACTCTGGAGGTTAGCTGGGAGCCGACTGGCCCTGGCTGCTGGTACATCTCGACGCCTGGCTTTAGGGACATCTGCCCCATTGGTCTGTTTGTCAAAGTATGAAAATCATACGGGAGATAGCGGACAAAAGGGGGTTGACGGTATGATTGCCGTTTTACAGGCCACCATCAACACGCTGCAAGGTCAGCTTGAGGTGAAGGACAGGCAGATCGAGCAGTAGGCACAGACCACCACTTGGCTGTCTGATGCGCTGGGCACTGTCCAGCAGATGGCGGCAACGGCCCAGGCCCTCCATGCCGGGACGATTCAGCAGCAGCTTCTTTCCGGCGATTCCGGAGAGACCGGGGCTGATCAGCGGGGACAGGAGCCGGAAGTGAGTTGGAAGTGGAGATGGATTAGTCGGTTCTTTGGAATGTGAATAGTTCTGATTTCTTGGGACAAAATGCGGAATTTTTCGTCTATCATAATGTAAATGGAAAAGGTGGTGTAGTATATGAAATCGCAGTCCAAAGCGATAGGAATAGCTATTGGTGTTGTTTTAATAATTTCTGTATTTCTTTTTGGAATAACATTGAGTAACCGGGGCAAGGCCATTTCAAATGGATACATGGACAGTTCGGAAGGTGGCGTTGCTTTGTCTATCGCAAACACAGAGAATACAGAAATCATTGTAAATGACCTCGCCTTTGAAACTCCCAAAATAGGATTCTTTTCTCTTGGGCCTGATAATTATTGTGAGTATACAAAGGAAGAACTATTTGATTACTATGGGATTAGATTTGATATTTCAAGTATCTTTCCTGATATGATTGAGGAGAATACTGATTCTTATGGCATTTTCAAATATAGTGATGGGAGAGATATGCAAGGACATAATTTTATCTGGGTCAATCTTTCCAGCAACAAGAATGTAAGCATAGAAATAATTAAAGGCGGGTTTCCCAAAACGGACATTGGCGTAGTTGCCGATGGTAGTTCTCCATTAGCTTCTACGATTTCAGGGGAAGATGTGAATATATTCTGCTTTGACAGTGATGGACAGAGTGGATATTATGCTGAGTTTGTTCACAAAAGTCTCGGGTTTGCAGTTTATGGGTATAACTTTGATGAAGATGATTTTGTTAGGATTTTATCTTACCTAATTTCTTGTTAATATGTTGCAATTTGCCAGATTTTGTGATATTATTATTGGACAACATGTATAGGAGGTTTGTGAAGATGAAATTTGGAAAGAAGTTCCTCTCGTTATTGATGGGGGTTGCGGTGCTTTGTGTTTCGATTCTGCCTGCATTTGCGGCGGATGTTGATACAATAGACTGCGATTCTGTCTCCTACGACTATGTTACCGAATTTGATGATGGTGGCAAAGACTATGTCTATATCATCGCCGGCGTCAAGAATCATTATCTTGTTCCCCCTGAAGATTTCGATCCCTTGACTGCAACGGACGAAGAATTGGATCGTTACTGTTTCCCTGATCGCCCAGGAGCAGCCATGGAATTGTCTGATGGGATCAACAGTGACTATTCGGATTGGTTTTCTCTGATGGAGAACTATTCTGGTACTCCAGACCCTGAAATTTCAGTTTCTGTTCAGCCCGTCACCCCTGATCCGAGTACTCCTACGACAAGGGCAACATCGCGCTCTAACAATTGGTCTGGTTATGTTTCCGACCTTGGTGATTCCAGTTCCAAATTTTATACACAGGCCCAAGTGGACTATACCCAGCCAACTATTAGCTCTGTGGAGTCCGGGACGGTTACTTATAATTCTTATTGGATTGGCTTTGGCGGTAACACTGGCTCTGATAAACTGGTTCAGGCTGGTACTTGTACCAATGGAAAGAGTACGCACAGAGCATGGTACGAATATCTGAGTGAAACGGGCGACAGTGTTTATATGCAGTTTATTGACTCATTGACGATTAGAGCTGGAGACAGTATTCATGTTTACATCGCTTTCCAGAAATCCAACAACAAATTTGAATACTATATTGCTAATAACACAACCGGAAAGAGTGCCAGCGGATATGTAGAACTTGATGCGGGCAAGCAGTTTGATGGAACTTCTGTTGAGTGGGTTGTTGAAAGATGTAAAGTTAATGGTTCGCTTGCCTCTCTTGGAGACTATGGGACAATGACCATGAAAAATTGCAAAGCAACCTTGAACAGTTCCAATACATGGCAGAACTTGGGTAATCTTTCTGGCTTGGACAAGGTGACCATGTATGGGTATGGCGGAAACATACTGAGTAGTCCTGGAAGTATTAGTTCCGGGACGAATTTTACATGTACGTTCAAGGATTACTCTTGAATTTTGTAAGGATGTATTTGAGGATGGTTGAGTGCTGAATTGTTGCGGGTGTTCGTTCATGCAACTCCACAGGAGCGCACAAAAGCACTTTACTAGGATTTAGGGATATATGCCCTGTAGGTTTGTTTGTGAAGGTGTAAAAAGAATCCCCTTGCTATGGTGATGGCAAGGGGATTCTTTATGCCCAAAAATACAAATCTATTTCACTAGAAAAATAGATTGATATTTTTATAGATTTAATGTAAAATATAAAAGTAGATTTTGCTAAAAATATTTTTATAGAACAGGAGTGAAAATACATGATAGTAGCGGTGGCGAATCAAAAAGGTGGTGTAGGAAAAACAACGACCGCCCAGGCGCTCGCAGCGGGTTTAGCGGAGAGGAAGTATAAAGTGCTGGGGATTGACCTTGATCCCCAGGGAAACCTCTCTGCGGCCTGTGGGGCGGAAAACTACAATGTTCCAACAGTGTATGAGGTAATGAAGCGGACTTCTACGCTCCAGGAGGCCATTCAGTACACGAAAGGCGGTTATGGTATTGTGTCGGCAAATATCATGCTGGCTGGAGCGGAGCAGGAGCTTTCCCAGACCGGGAAGGAACACCGCCTGAAGGAGGCTGTGGCTCCGGTGGTCAATGACTATGATTTTATTGTAATTGATACTCCGCCTTCGCTGGGTGTGTTGACGGTGAACGCCTTTACTTGTGCTACGGATATCCTGATTCCCACCACAGCGGGGATTTTTGCCACGGCGGGGATCTCTCAGCTTAGTGAAACTGTGAACAGCGTCCAGAAGTATTGTAACCCCGGCGTGAAGATACGGGGCATCCTGTTCACCAGATTCAATCCCAGGGCAAATATCAGCCGGCAGATCAAGGAGCTAACGGAACAGCTGAGCGAGTACATATCGGCACCAATTTATCAAACCTACATTCGCGCTGGTGTAGTAGTGGAGGAGGCCCAGGCCAATAAAGCCGATATATTTGACTATGCAGGGAAGTCCACCGTGGCCGAGGACTACCGGGCGTTCATTGAGGAATTTCTGAAAGGAGCAGATGCGTGATGGCAGGGAAAGCAAAGTTTGATCAGGAATCTGCCTTTAAGTCTATTATTGGGCCCGGCCAGAAGTCTTTGCCACAGGTTCCTGGCAAGTCTGAGGAAAAAGGCAAAAGTAAAAATCGGGTACAGAGATCTTATTTTCTGGATCGGGATATTGATAAGGCTTTGCGTAAGATGGCACTGGAGGAGGAGAAGAATCTTACTGAGTCCATAAATGAAATTTTGAGAAAAGGGCTTGCTAAGTATCTATAAAAAGAAAAATCCTGGGGCATGACAAAGTTTTTCATGCCCCAGGATTTTTCTTTTTATAGATTTAAGAATGCCCAATAGATTGCGTAATAACGGTTTACCCGTTTGCGCTATGCGTGAACGGGTAAACCGTTATGTCTAACATAATCGGATTATCTTGACTGCCCCGAAAATCTATGCTATACTAAAAACAGCAGGAAATTATTTCCTGCTTCCATAGAAAATCGCTGCTGCGGTCAGTGGGGAAAGGAGAGCCGCAGCACAATTAAAGCTCGTCTGGGCGAGGGTAAATAGTAATTAGGCCCAGAGCGTCCCGGCTCCTGGTTCGCCGGTCGGGGGTTTAGCTTTTTGCTAATCAGAAGCCATTCGGGGGTGATACACCTGTATGGTGCGCGGGCTTGCCTTAGTAACCTTTGTGAATTGGAAAGCGCATCATGGACCCTGAGCGAGTAATCTTTTTGAAAGCGACGGTAAATAAAACGTATCGTGTTCCTTCCCACCTTCCGAACGCAGCCGGTCATGCTGTAAATCTGCCGGAGAGCCGCTCCCTCTACAAAGGAGCCGACAGAATCCTAACTGCCGTAGATCTCAATAATTAGGGCTGCACACATAAG
>CAJTCG010000056.1 GCA_910574635.1 Oscillospiraceae bacterium
ATTGAATACCGCATCAACCGCAGGCCGGGCCGGTTCCCCAGGGTTTCAGACAATGCCATTGACTGGGAGCGGTATATTGAAAACCGAAAATCTGCTGTGCGCTGCAAGGTGGAGCATCCCTACAGGATTGTGAAGAACATTTTCGGTTTTCGAAAAACCGTTTACCGGGGTCTGAGAAAAAATCTTAACCGATTACACGTTCTCTTCGCCAGCGCAAATCTGTACATGCTTGCCAGGGCGGGCGGTTCCCTATGCCCCGCCTAAGGTTTTTGCGCCCTTCGACCGGGCTGGGACTGGAAAAATGAGGAATTTATCCCCCAATATGGTCCTTTATTGGTCGTTTCCATTACCTTCGTCTGTTTGCCTGGCTTTTATTTGCTTTAATCAGTGCTTCCTAAAGTCAAAAAAGATGTAAAAAGGGGTTGACAAAGGAAGAAAAATGTGCGGCGAAGCCCTGAAAAGTAAACTTGCTTTTCGGGGGGACGCCGCACATAAAATATACACCAAAATTTTTGCGGGGAATGCTGCTTTCTATGATCCGGAAAATGGGGGAGCACCCAGAACAATACGTCAGGCAGCCGGGGCGGGATTTTACCCGTCCCCGGACGCTGACCTTCGAAACGGTCATATCCCTGCTGCTGACCATGAGCGAAAACAGCATCGGGAAGGTGCTCATCGGACGGTTTCAAAACAGCGAAAAAACACCGTCGGCCTCGGCGTTTGTCCAGCAGCGGCAGAAGCTGCTGCCCGTAGCGCTGGAGACGCTGTTTCACCGCTTCACGGCCCTGCTGCGCCCGGAAAAAACCTTTTGCGGCTGCCGCCTGCTGGCGGTGGACGGCTCGTCGCTGAAATCCGCCGCCTGCCCGGAGGACCCGGCCTCCTACCGCCCAGGCACGCCCAGACAGCACGGCTGGAACCTCTGGCACATGAATGCGCTCTTTGACCTGGAAAACGGCATTTATACCGACCTGTTCGTGCAGAAGGAGCACGAAAAGAACGAGTGCAGAGCCATGTGCCAGATGACGGACCGCTCCCGCGTTTCCGGAAAGGCGATCCTGCTGGCTGACCGGAATTACGAATCCTGCAACAATCTGGCCCACCTGGAGAAGGTGTTTTTTCGCCGTTTTGAAACCGTCCAATGAGCACCTTCCCGATGCTGTTTTCGCTCATGGGCAGCAGCAGGGATATGACCGTTTCGAAGGTCAGCGTCCGGGGACGGGTAAAATCCCGCCCCGGCTGCCTGACGTATTGTTCTGGGTGCTCCCCCATTTTCCGGATCATAGAAAGCAGCATTCCCCGCAAAAATTTTGGTGTATATTTCATGTGCGGCGTCCCCCCGAAAAGCAAGTTTACTTTTCAGGGCTTCGCCGCACATTTTTCCTCCTTTGTCAACCCCTTTTTACATCTTTTTTGACTTTATTTTCTCCTTATTTCTAACTTAATGACATTACTCATGGTGGGATTCATTTTAGAGAGATGCTTTAAGTGTAATTTTTTGTCATTATCCAAAGTTCAAGAACAGAGCAAGTACCATAATTCCGGTAATCATCAGCACCAGTGCCACACTGATCACCGTGGACATGATATTGACGGCGCTCCGGCTTTCCTCGTTCTTCACGCAGACCACGGAAAGCAGGAGGCCCGCCAGCGCAAGTACGATGTTGCAGATCGCCCAAACCATGCGTACACCATCCGGCAGGGTGATTTTCAGAAACACCGGGACAAAGGTTGCCAGCGGCAGCAGACTGATAATCAGAGCCGCCAGACTGAGCTTTTGAAGTTTTTTCGTGACTTCCATACGACTACCTCATTTCCTTTTTTCCAAATTGTGTGACGGACAGGGCAAGCAGAGCAGCGAATACAGCGATCGCACAGGGCAGGAAGGGCATCAACGCAAATGCGGCATCAGAGGTTTCCGCCGTAAAATCGTGCAGAGAACAGGACACCAGATAGCCGCTGTAACAGTAGGGATACGCAATCCAGAGCGGCGTGTTGGCGGCCAGAATACCGGGGATCACCAGCAGCAGGTTTAGCCCCACGGAAAGCAAAGGCTTTTCAAATAACACCGTGATAGCCCACATCGCCGCCAAGCATGGGAGCATGGTCAAAAACAGCCCCACGCACCATTTCAGAAGATAGAGAACGGGCAATGTTTCCGTAATACCCATTGTCGAAGCAGCCAGCATACCGGCAACTACGAACACCGCCAGAAAGACAACCATTTCCATAAATAGATAGAACATAAGAACACAAAATTTTGCCAGGGAAAGGGCTTTCCGGCTCACCGGCAGGGCCAGCATTTTCAGGATGCCATTGTTCTGCGTTTCCCGCCCCGCAATCATCACGCATACCACGATCATGCTGAACGGCAGCAGATAGTAGGCGTAGACCAAGGCACTTTGAATGAACATAGCGGGCCATGCGTTGGTGTACTCCGGCGTGAAGTACCGGCTTAACGACGCTACCCCGGAGGCCACTACCAGCAGCGGGGCAATAAAAATCAGCGGAACGATCTTTGAGCGTTTCACCTTCATAAACTCAATGCCGAGCAAATCCAAAAAGTTCATGCGGCTCCTCCTTTACTCATAGCGCTTACTTTTCGCCATCCACAGCCCAAGGCCAAGGAAAAGGAGCGTTTCGACCAGCGCAAACATGACCGCCAACATATCAGGCTGTGCGCTCATAGCCACCGCAGGCTTGAACATCACAATGAACGGATGCACCATCAGGACTGCCGCGCCTGACGACGCCAGGGCCATCCCGCTTAAAAAACCGGCAACTCCCACGCCTAGGGGAACCCACATGTTTTCAAAGCGGGAGGAAATCAGCACCATAAAGGACAGCACCGGCATGGATGTGAGGAACGAATAGGCCGTAAAGCGGAGCAGCGTTCCCATTTCAAATGTCCCTTGGGGCAGATCGCTCATTCCGATTTTCATAAGCGCCAGATTTTCCAGAGTCACCGCCACAAAGAGCATGACGGTCAAGATCAGGAATTTGCAGAGATACATCCCCGGTACGCTCATGGGAAGCATATACATCTTCTTGATTGCGCTGCCCTTGAACTCCATGTTGTAGACCATACAGGCCGCGACAACGATACCAAACAGGTTCAGTATCATAATCATACCGTAAAGCTGGGTCAGCAGTACGTCCATCGGGGCCAGCGGAAGATTGAGCAGCGTATCTTTTCGGACAAGGAAGTTGACAAAGGCATAGGCCGCGCCTAAAATACCTACAGCCAGCAGCACCGGGATTACCCCTGTCCGTTTCTCTTTCCGCAGTTCGATCACAAGCGCCCTCATAGCTTTGCCCTCTGCTTTCTGGCGGCGTTGTCCTGCTCCACGATGGAGAGGAACACATCTTCCAGGTTGTCGGCGGACATTCCCGCCTGCCGCGCGCTGTGCCGCAGATCATCCAAGCTGCCCTCAAACAGCAGCCGCCCATGATTGAGGATACCGATGTCGTCCGCCATCAGCTCAATTTCCGACAGCATATGGGAGGAAATGAGGATGGTACAGTCGTACAGATCAGGCAGGGACTTCACCAGATTGCGTATTTCATGGATGCCGGAGGGGTCAAGGCCGTTGGTCGGTTCGTCCAGAATGAGAATAGGCGGACGGCCCAGCAGCGCCCCGGCGAGGCCAAGCCGCTGTTTCATGCCCAGGGAATACTTCTTTGCGAGGCGATCTCCAAATTCGGACAGCCCCACCAGCTCCAGGGCGTCCTCCACGGTGTTTTGACCCAGGCCCAAAATCCGGCGTATCACATCCAGATTTTCCCGGCCCGTCAGGTTGGCGTAGAACGAGGGGGCCTCAATGAAAGAGCCGATCTCCCGCAGGATTTTCAGCCGGTCGCCCGGAAACTGCTTCCCGTCAATAATGAAGCGGCCCTTTGTGGGGGCGGTCAGCCCCAGGAGCATTTTCATGGTGGTGGATTTACCCGCTCCGTTGGGGCCTAAAAGTGCGTAAATACTGCCCCTGCGGACGTGGAGGGAAACATGGTTGACGGAGGTGAAGTTTTTGTATTGTTTCGTCAATTGCTCTGTGGTGATGATATGGTCCATAGACACATCTCCTTTCTGCCCCTATGGTACAGCATCAACCTGACTTCTACATTCTCTCGTCCTTACTTTTACCTTACTTTTTTGCACCGGCATTTATAAAGCGGTTAAACTGTGTTATAATCAAGCTGACAATGGAGGGACTCGAAAATGATTGAAACAGAGAGCCTTATCTTAGATAAAGCAAAGTTTCCGGATTGGGAAGAAATGTACCATAATGTTTGGTCACAGCCAGAAAGCGCAAGGTATATGGACTGGAATATTACCACAAGTGAAGAAACCGCTAAAATAAGAATCGCAAAAACCATCACCTTTCAGAAAAGCCATGACACTTATTTGGTTTATGAAAAGTTAAGCGGTAAAGCGATTGGGTTTGCTGGTATAGAGAAAATTGAACCTTACATATATCAAGAAGCCGGAATATGTTTGGGGCCAAATTATGTTGGAAAAGGATTTGGCAAGCAGATTCTTCAAGGGCTGCTTCAATATTGCAAGGAACAATTTGGCGCAAAAGTCTTTATCTATTCAACAAGAGATGAAAACACAGCTTCCAACCGATTAGCAAGATCCTTGGGTTTTTCGATTATTTCTTCAACTGCTAAAATAGACGGTAAAAGCGGGCATCTCTACAATCTCTTACGATATAGCCTAAACCTGTGATTCCATCTCGTCAGGAGGCATCACGATGGACAATTCATTTTTACACAGCAAAAAGCTCCTGCTGGTGGATGACGAGCCGGAGCTTTTGAAAATGGTATCGGCTATTTTAGCGGACGAGGGCTTTTCGCACCTTGTGACCGCCGCCAATATGAAAGAAGGCCTTGCCGCCGCTAAAGCGGAAAAGCCTGATCTGGCAATTTTGGACGTGTGCCTCCCGGACGGCGACGGCTTTTCCCTGATGGAGCAGATACGCGCATGGACGGATATTCCCGTGATTTTTCTGACGGCCCGTGACGAGGCGGCGGACAAACTGGCAGGGCTGGGTCTTGGAGCGGACGATTATATCGCAAAACCCTTTCTGCCCCAGGAATTTCTACTGCGGGTCTACGCCGTTCTGCGCCGGTGCTACAAAAAGGACACGGCCGTTTTGAAGCTGGATCACTGCACGGTGGATTTCAGCCGGGCCGAAGTGGATAAGGGCGGTGAGATACTTCCCTTGACAGCGATGGAGCATAAGCTGCTGGAAACTCTTGCGAGGAATGAGGGCCGGATCGTGACGGTGGACACGCTCTGCGAGGCCCTATGGGGTGACAATCCATTTGGCTATGAAAACAGCTTGAACGCCCATGTACGGCGGGTCCGGGAGAAGATTGAGGCTGACCCGTCAAAGCCTGTTTCCCTGCTGACGGTCAAGGGGCTGGGCTATAAGCTGCTGGCGAGGAAATAACCAATGAAAGCATTTGGAAAATATATCTCGAAGTATCTGCTTTCCTTTTTTGCCTTTGCGCTGGTTCTCCTGCTTGTCAACATTCTGGCGTTTGCTTTGACGTTCGGAGGTATCGTGTCCAGAGAATACGGTGCGGCATCTCCGGCAAATATGTTAGAGGCCGTAGCCGCTGATCTGTCGGCATCCGGCATATCGGAAGAAAGGTCGCAGGAATTAACCCGCAATCAAATTTGGGCTATGCTGTTGGATGCAAGCGGGCGCTGTATTTGGGAGGCATCTTTGCCGGAGGAAATACCAACACAGTACACCATTCAGGATGTGGCCGTGTTCTCGAAAGGCTATCTGCAAGACTATCCTGTTTTTGTGCGGAACATGGACAATGGCCTGCTGGTGCTGGGCTACCCAAAAGACAGCTTTATGAAGCTGACGGGAAACTATTTCCCGATACGGGCAATCAGGGTTTTCCCGCTCTTTGTAACCGGCATTTTGGCAATAGACATCGTGCTTCTGTTTTTGGTCTACTACTTCTCAAAACGAAAAATTGCAAAAAATACGGAGCCGATCATGGCCTCTATCAAAACACTGTCCACCGGCAAACCTGTTGATTTGTCCATTCGGGGCGAGTTGTCGGAAATTGCGGATAGCGTCAATCAGGCGTCCCAGGTGTTAAGCAGACAAAACCAGGCCCGCGCCAACTGGATCAGCGGCGTTTCTCACGACATCCGCACGCCACTCTCTATGATTATGGGATATGCCCAGCGGATTGCCGGAGATCACGGGGCCAGTGGGAATATTCAGCAGGAGGCAGAAATCATCCGGGCGCAGAGCGCGAAGATCAAAGACTTGGTACAGGACTTGAATTTGGTATCGCAGTTGGAATATGAAATGCAGCCGCTCCATAAGGAGCCGGTACGCCTGTCCAAATTACTGCGCTCCTATGCGGCGGATTTGCTCAATGCAGGTATCGGTGGGAAACATTCAGTCGAGGTTGAAATTTCTTCCGAAGCGGAAACCGCAGTTATAGACTGCGACGCCCGGTTGATTTCACGGGCTATCGGCAACTTGGTGCAGAACAGCATCAACCACAATCCGCAGGGGTGCCATATTTCCCTGTCCCTTGATTGTATATCGGAAAATGTTTCTATCACAGTTGCGGACAATGGCGTGGGGTTGTCCGCAGAAAAATTGCGGGAGCTGGAAGAAAAGCCGCATTATATGGAGAGTACCGATGAACGGCTGGACTTGCGGCATGGGCTGGGGTTACTGCTGGTACAGCAAATTGTAGAAGCACATGACGGAGGATTTCAAATTGAAAATACGGCTACACAGGGGTGCAAAGTGTCCTTAAAATTCCCGTTTTCGCTGTAAAAATAGCTTTGTTTTGTGTCTCATCGTGGGTAATGTCATTAAGCTAGCCGCGAAGAAAGAAACGGCAGAAGGCAATGGGATTCCGAAGGAAATCCAGAAGGAACTTATCAGGAAAAAGAGGCAGCAAAAGCAGACGGAGGCAGCTCCGTCAGAAAAAGGACATAGAAGAGGTCAGCGAGCGGAGGCATAGCAGGCGGAAATGCGGTTACCCGTGATTTTTGGCCTTGGGGTTGTGCGCCCAGGGCGAAGTGGGAGCAGTCTTCGCCGGAGGAGCGGGAGCGGATCAGCGGCGGAGCAGCGCAGGAAAGCACAGCAGGCAAAGACAGCGTCGGAGAAATTGACATGACGCTTGTATTTGGCTGTGCCCTGAGGCGCGTCCACAGCCCAGGCAGCGGCCTGTGAGAAATTAAAGATGAGGAAACTGGCGAAAACCTCCTGGAGGACAAGGTCCGGCTTCTTTGCGTGAAGATGGATGAGGCCCACGGCGTATTTCAGGCTGCGGAAGGAAGTCTCAATGCCCCAGCGTCTGGCGTAGAAGACCTTGAGAACGGCGAGGGGGAACCGGTCCGGGTCGAGATTGGTGATAAGGGTTTCCGTATTGCCGCTGTCGGTCTGCAAACGGACAATACGGAAGGATATTTCGTAGAAATCCGGGCTGTTCGACTCTAAAAGGTCAAACGTCATTGTAGGCGGGATACGGTAATAGGACTTGGGAACGGCGATGCCCCGAGCCTCCAGCTGCCGCGGTGTCAGCCGGCCCAGGGTGAGTTTGAGGGGAATGTCGAACTCCAACTGGTCAGGCAGAGGCATACCGTATGCAATGCCCCGAGCCTTGTCCCGAATACGGATCAGGTAATTCCAGTTCCGCTTCTCCAGGTGGGCCAGATTGTTGCAGGATTCGTAATTCCGGTCAGCCAGCAGGATCACCTTCCCGGAAACGCGGGAGCGGCCTGCCATCTGGCACAGGGCTCTGCACTCGTTTTTTTCGTGCTCCTTCTGCACGATCAGGTCGGTATAAATGCCGTTTTCCAGGTCAAAGAGCGCATTCATGTGCCAGAGGTTCCAGCCGTGCTGCCTGGGCGTGCCTGGGCGGTAGGAGGCCGGGTCCTTCGGGTAGGCGGCGGATTTCAGCGACGAGCCATCCACTGCCAGCAGACGATAGCCACGAAAGGTCTTCCCAGGGCGCAGCAGGGCCGTGAAGCGGTGAAACAGCGTCTCCAGCGCTACAGGCAGCAGCTTCTGCCGCTGCTGGACAAACGCCGAGGCCGACGGTGTTTTTTCGCTGTTTTGAAACCGTCCGATGAGCACCTTCCCGATGCTGTTTTCGCTCATGGTCAGCAGCAGGGATATGACCGTTTCGAAGGTCAGCGTCCGGGGACGGGTAAAATCCCGCCCCGGCTGCCTGACGTATTGTTCTGGGTGCTCCCCCATTTTCCGGATCATAGAAAGCAGCATTCCCCGCAAAAATTTTGGTGTATATTTCATGTGCGGCGTCCCCCCGAAAAGCAAGTTTACTTTTCAGGGCTTCGCCGCACATTTTCCCTCCTTTGTCAACCCCTTTTTACATCTTTTTTGACTTTATTTTCTCCCTATTCCCAACTTAATGACATTACTCACCGTGAGACGCATTTCTCAGTTCGCAGAGAGGTTTCCGCACCCACCCCTCCCGTCTGTAATGACCCCCGCGCTTTTCGGGAAACGTGCCCGCTTCCCACACCGGCAAAAATCGGCGTAAGCCGGTTTTGAGGGTATGCCCCCCTTGGTGACACAACGCACCGGCGGCCTTTGGTTGTCAAGGCCCGCGCCGGACGCTTGCGGACGGCGCGGCTTGTCTTGGCCTTGACGAACAAAGGGCGGTGGTGTAAAATCCTCCCTCGCTGAGGGGGCATACCCTGGGTTGTGCCGCTTTATTGTGGGCGCACTGTTACAGCGTATCCTTCACCAAGTGCCACGCCTGCTGTACTAATGCGACGGCGTCCGCTATCTCCGCTTTTCCAATTCCCTTTGTGAGGTATGGCGTTGGCCCAATACGCAATCTGATTCACATTGTTGCCAATATACGCTACATGTGTCCACCACGCAGATCACATTTACAAACGCATTCAAGGAAGAATTTTGACGAAGATACCAGGAAGGGGATACGCCCAGAACGATTATGTACGATTTGGGCTATAATCCGGAGGTGCTTGGGAGGAACCGCCTCAGCGGTATCCAGCAGGTACGCTCCTATGCCCTTAGCTCGTCTCTGGAAGTTGACTTTATTTTGATACGGGAGCATGGCGTCTCGCTTTACGCGCAGGCCGTGATCCACAGCGACCAGGGCTGCCATTACACCAGCTGCAAATTTATTGAACTCGTTGAGTGCAACGGCAAGTTGTATATTGAAAATGGACAGTCGGACAAGCCATGTCCGGCTGTCAAATTATATTTAGGGGGCCGACCCTCAGCCCCCGTAAAAGAAGAAA
>CAJTCG010000057.1 GCA_910574635.1 Oscillospiraceae bacterium
CATCAACTTTTCCTTGAATGGAAAAGACAAGGCCGGAGCAACCGTGTACATAGGCGCTCCTTCCTCTGAGTTCCGTGTCCGCATCTATGACAAGGCCCCGGAGCAGGGCGTGGACGGCCATTGGGTTCGGGTGGAGCTGGTCATGCGCTCCGCCAATGCCAACGCCTTTGTGGCGGCTGTAACGGGCTCTGAGAACGTAGGGAAGCTAGCGGCGCAGGTCATCAACGACAAATTCAGCTTCATTGAGCGGGACGACAGTAACATTTCCCGGTGTACTGTCTGCGAGTGGTGGCAGAACTTCGTGGACGAGCTGGACAAGGTCCGGCTCGGCTCCCGGGAGGTTATCCAGCACGGCGTGGAGCGTATCCGCGGCTGGACTGAAAACCAGGTGGGCCCGTCCCTCTATATCTTGATGTCTATTCTTGACAAAAAAGATGCGCTCCCGTAACCGTTGTGCTGTAATGGTTTCGGAGTTTTGAAAACTAATTTAAATTAGGAGGAGACACCCTATCAACGGCTTGCGGGCCGTCAGCAAGAGGTTTTTATCCTAAATTCATTATTTCAGCAACATTATTATGTAGTTCGGAGCAAAAGTGAAATAGAAACCATTCATCGCAGGAGATAGGATCAGCATCAGTGGCCTCATAATAGTATCTCCATTCTTCAAAAAGCGTAGCTTGTTGTTTTAACATTTCTCCAAAAGATAAGGCTGGATTTTCGATTTTTTTCTTGGCAATATTTTTTACAATATCAGGGGCATCTGTACTCAATATTTCTTTGTATTGAAAGATATAGGATTCCTGCATTTCCCGAATTTTCTGATCTGGTAGTTTATCTTTAATCTTTCCCTGTGTTTCCATTGGAAGTAATTCAAATAATTTATCTAGGCGGTGCTTAATCTTTTGAAAGTCCTGCCTTGTAACATTGGGGTCATAGAACACAATAATTGCTTTCATATATAGTTCACAAGCGAAAGCTGTATCTACATAATAGGGAATGGAGGTAACTCCGAAGATACGTTTTTCATTCCCCCCAATATTCCATCCCAACATTAAAAAACGCACGAGCACCTTCTGCAATTTGCTTGTAATCAAATCCAATAATTTTCACCACCATTAATGCTAATTATATCATTTAAAAGCTGCTTCATCTGCACGTGTGGCGTTTAGGAGACTTTTAAGAGATGTATATTTAGCCCAATAAAGTAGTATTGCTCTTGTGCGACCAGACTGTCTAATTGGTCCTGTGCTTTCATACTGACCGGGCAGTAGGTGACCACCTTCTTCAAAGTTGGTTCTTTTTTGCGAGGAGGAATCTCCCTGACGGTAGCCACAATCCCAGGTACCTAACAGTTTATCTAGTAATGAGTTGGCTCCTGCTCCTTTTGTACTTCTCCCGTTGTACGTCGTTAAAGAGCTCATGAGAGATGATCGGCAGGTGATGTGCCCGCATGAGAACCTGTTTACTGGCATCATGAGCCTTTACTTGGACTCCTCCAATTACACTGGTTTTTCCCAAAACGACATCTCCTACATACTTCTCGTTTGCCAATAGCTTCGAAATTGTTTCTCGGCTCCATGTGGCTCTGCCGGTAGGGGAGGCAATGCCCTTGCGGGCTAATGCGTCGGAAATCTTTCCAAGGCTGTCTCCGTTCATAAAGTGATGAAAGATAAAAAGTACAATCTTGGCCTCAATGGGATCAATTACAAGCTCTCCAGTGCAAGAGACCTTATAGACATAACAGACAGTTGCCGCCTTGGCAGAGGTTCCACTCTGGAAACTCTTTTGAAGCCCGGCCCGGATTTGCTCACTTTTTGTCAGTTCCATGGTAACACAATCCTTTCCAAATTTCAATTCTAAGATAATAGAAGACACAGCCCGGAGGCTGTGTCTAATCTCATGGAGATATTTAAAAGAAGGGGAGTTCAAGTCCAGTAAAGTAGAGTTTTCACAAGATTATGAGAAAAAGGGAAGTTGACAAACCCTTGCAAATAGGCGCTTTCAAGCCCTTGGGTTTGTCAACTTATCATGGTACGCCCGACTGGATTCGAACCAGCGGCCTTCAGAGTCGGAGTTTTCTTACATACAAAGGGAAAAGACTGTATTTGCAGTACCTTCAGCAATTTTGCACAAATTTCAGACCAAACAGATAAATCGGCAGAGCCCTTGTGCCGCAATGATTCCATCGGTTTTTGCCTATTTCATAGAACAGTGGTCAAATAGTAGTCAGCACTTTTTAAAACTGCCTTCAGGCTACCCGGTTTAACTGGCTCACCTGGTCAATAAATTCCTCCATATCCCCAATGTAGGAATAAGGTGCATATTCCGAATAAATCTCCGGAGAATCCAGGATAACGATCTGGACCCCATCCGCCCGTAAGGCCTCCAGCGTCCCCGGCAGACAACGGGCCTCATTTGGCGTCTTGCAGAGATAGGCAAGGCACCCTGGTTGATCGAAGATCTTGGCCACAATATAGATTTTCTTATCGCCCATTTATTTCACCTTCAAATTCCTTAATAGGTTTAAAAAATCCTGTTCCGTTTGAATCAGACCGCTGGAGTATTCCTGGTATAGAGTTTGTCCCACTTCTGGAGTTTGGTATTTATAAACGTGCCGATGGCTCCAGAGATTGAATAGGAAGTCTTTTCCGCACCAGAATTGTCCCGCTGATAATAGAGATGGATTGCGCAGAGTGTTTTCTCGTATTTTCTGAGGATGGAGTCTTCCTCCTTGCTGCTTTTCTTCAAGATATACCTCGCGCTAAGCAGGTACTGTGTTCTTTCATCCAAGTCGCCCCACACCCGGGCCAGCCGGTACAGGTCCTCCTGCGCGATGATCTGATCCTCCGGCGTCGGCGCGGGATCGGCAAGCTCTTCCTGTTCCTCCCACAAAATTCCCCGGCCCTTCTGACAGCATGTGTTTACGGAATGTAGGCAGGCTGGTTTGAAACAGACTCAATAGTATACCTCTGCGGAAGTCGTTGTGATGGTATCTACACGTTGACCACTGCTGTTGTAAATCGTGGCTGACAAGGTTACGTAATAGTCATGACCGGAGGTAACGTAGCGGCTTTGCTGAACTTCGATAGTACCCCCTCCCGAACGGCTCCATGAATCAACTCGGGAGCCAGAATCCTTATAGAGGGTTACCGTTACGTTTGCGGTATAACCTGATTTGACTGCTACCGACCCCAGAATGTCCGCCAGGCCAGACGAGGATATATCTAAATCTGAGTTAGCATTATACACTCCAATGTACCTGGGCTGAATATCTGCCGACTGCACGCCAGAAACCGCAGAAGCGCTCACCGTAATTATCGAAAGCAAGGTGATTGCCAAGAACAAAGTAAAGGTCTTTGTGATTCTTTTCATAGAACAACTCTCCTAAATTTTTTTGAATCTACAAATCAAATGTGCGCAAGATTCATCAATATAATGATATGCCTTCAACGATTCGTAGAAACACCTCTCTGTCAGGAAGCGTATCTCCTGTAGCGAAAATAACAATAAGAATTTGCGTTGTTTCATGAAACGGTATTACGAGCTGGAAACCATCTTTGGTAATCAGGGATGCGTCCCAGCCGTTGACCGTTGTATCCTCCACAACTGCGTCTTCTGTATCAAAGCTCCAAACACCTGCTTCACCAAGGGTATCCAATATAATATTCAGATATTCCCCGTTTGGTCCTTCATAAGTTTTTCTTATATGGTTTGGATAGTTTAACTTAATGTTCTGGTCCGTTAAAGTCATTCCCTCCGGCAGCCACTCTACCTCATACCCGGAAAATCCAGTTATATCTGCCTCGTCTGTATCGCCGCCGAATCTATAATCCGTGTAACGATCGCAGACATCAATCAGCAGGTTTAAGGTGTTGACACGCACGGTCTCGGACGCGGCAAAGGCAACCGAGAAAAGAAGCATCGAAACGCACGCCGCAATCACGATTCTTTTGAAAACGTTCCATGAAATACGGCCCGCTTTACGGGCGTTTCTCTTGGCAAATTCCCGGTTAATCACCTTGAGGCAGCGTTCCGTCACTTCCGCCGGGACATCGGCGCTGGGGTCATGTTTCAGTCGTTCGTTTTCCTCTAACAGCCGTTCTCCTTCCTGCCATGCGAGATTATCCATCAGCAAAGCAAATCGGGCGTCTTCAAACTGGTCTTGCAGCTGCTCACGTCTGGTCATAGAACACCATTCCCTTCTGCCCCCAGCAATTTGGATGCGCGTCTCCGGGCGCGTGTCAGTTTCATTCGGATGCTGCTCGTCTTGCAGTGCAGCAGCCTCGACAGAACTTCATCAGAATATTGCAATATGTACCGTCCTTCTAATAGAATCCTGTCGTCTCTTGAAATCGCGTCCAGCACAGCGGCAAGCTGCGCCTTTTGTTCAGACGCCTCCATTTGATTGTCCAGCGGGGGAGAATCCGATTCCAGGCAGGCGGAAAAGGATTCATCATCCAAGCTGCCGGCATAGGCGTTTTGCTTCGTTTGCCGTCCGGTATAATCATAGGCGGTATTTCTTGTTGTAGAGACAATATAGGACGCAAGGACAGGTTTAGGCATTTCTCTTATCAGGCTGACTTTTTGAATCAATTTTACGAGACTTTCTTGGACCACCTCCTCACATTCATCTTGCTTTAAATGGCATTTGCGCGCGGTAGAAAACATCAGGCGGAAAAATTGCTGATAGAGCTCCAGCATAAACGCGCGGTCGCTTTGCGTTTCGGTCATTGTGCAGATCATAGCCAGCATAAGTCATCCCTCCTAAAATTGCCCTACATATAACTTGACGGAATATGCCGGATTCTGCAACACCAGGAATTGGAAATTTTATCGCCTTCCTTAGAGATAAGGGGTAAAACTATGGTTAAACTAATAAATAATTATATGCAACGCAATAATGTATGGCATTTATATAAAATTGAGCTTTAAAATTTTCGAAAAGATATAATAATATATATCACAGAATTGGAGAGATTGCAATGGCGCAGTTTAGCGAATTGCTGGTGGAGCTTCGACAGGACAAAAAAATGACCCAGGAGGATTTGGCGAAGGTGCTGTTTGTAACCAGCGGGACGATCTCCAACTACGAAAACGGCGTACACCTTCCCGACATTGAGAAGCTGGTTAGTCTGGCGGACTTCTTTGGGGTGACAACGGATTACCTGCTGGGCAGGTGCAGCTCCCGTTTGTCTCCGGACACGCTTGACCAGATTCTTATGGAGGACCGGACGGCGGGAGACTTCATTCAAGACATTCAAAATTTCTCGCCGGAGCGGAAGAAGGCATTAACGGTAATTCTGGCGGATATGCAGTTCAGCACCGTGGTGGGACAATATAATAAGAAGAAATCATGAGCAAACGGAGCGCCGGACGGCGCTCCGATTTTTTTCTTTTTGGGGGGTGTTGCATTTTCTGGGGAAAACAGTCTTATTTATTAGAGGGACAAAAACCAACGCACCCTCCGCACCAAAGCATGACAGGGGATGATTCCAATGCAGACGTAAGCGGGCGCTCCGCCGCCCGAATACGAAACCAGTAAGTCGAAACCGGCGAACCCACACTACCAGGGGCACGAAAGGAGCAGTCCAATGCAGTAGATAAATTAGCAAATACTTCCAACAAAACACAAAACAAATGAAAAGGAGAATTGACATGAAAAAGATTCGCAAACTGACATCCCTGCTGTTGGTTCTGGTTATGAGCCTGGCCCTGGCTGTTCCCTGCTTCGCTGCCGGACCGGCTGATGATGACGGCACCATCTATCTGAACGTCGGCGACACCTACACGGACCCTGAAACGGGGTACGCCTATTCCTTTAAGCCGCTGGGGAGCGCCAATGTCCAGCGGAGCATGAGATTTAACTCCTATATTGTGAAAAATGCGCCGCTGAGCGGAGCCTCTTTCCATAATAACTACTCATCCGACCCGGACCTGGGCAACGTGTTCGCCGTTGAAGTGAATAACCAAGCGTCGAAACCCGTTCGGGCGACGCTTAACATCAACTTTGACAACAGGGATCAGAGGATTTCCGCCTACGGCTCCGGGACGCTGGAAATCTGGAATGGCAGCCCTTACAATGGCATCAGCGGAATGGCGGCCGTTGCCGTCTACGCAAATGAAAACCCGCAGTTGAGTGGCACCATCAGCATTTACCAGTATTGGATGCAGTAAGCTCCGCTCTATATCCAACAGAACTGTTGACTTGAAGGGAGATTCCATGAAAAATCTAAAATCATTTTTTTCCGGGATGCTGGCGATGGCGATGGTTATGGCCCTGACTGGCACCGCCTTCGCTGCGGCGGGAAAGCTACAGGCCGGAACCAGCGGTATTGTCGTGATGGACCAAGTAAAAGTAAAGCCCGGAGAGGAGTACACTGTGGACGGCAAAAAAATCCCCGCTGTCGTCACGTACTCGGACACCTCCGGCAAAATCCACAACTATGTGCCCGTGAATATGGTTTCCGACTATCTGGATATTCCCACCGGCTGGAGCGAAAAACGAAACAGCGTTGTGCTTGGTCCCACGAACGAGGGGGCTGAATATCACATCACTACCAGCGACGACCCGGACAACCCCATTCGGAACTCTATCGTCAAAACTCCGGTTCTCGGCGCAAAGGTGGGGCCTCTCACGGAGATCGACCCCAAGACAGTGGATACGTCGGGGGGACCGCTGCTGATTCTGGAGGACGAAACCAAGGTGGAAACCTACAATGGCTTTGACTCCTCAGTCCGCGCAAACGCTATGCACGGCAAACACCTGCTTCTGACCATTACGAACAACGGAACCAATCCGCTCGTCAGCCGCGCTGGGCGCACCTTTACACTCAACGGGTTTGAGGGGCTGAGCTCTGTGAAGGTCGAACCAGGGCAGACCCTGGTCCGTGCCTTTGAGATCGACGATGAAGTAGACCGTATCCGCAACAACTTCATTAGCAGCATTATGCAATACTACAATACCGAAAAGCTCAGCGTCACGGTGTCCCTGATGCAGTACAAGTAAGCAGCATACACCTCACAGCAAGCGGGGCCTGGGATGTCCAGGCCCCGCCGTAAATCATAAAAGCAAGAATCTGGAGGCTGTCCGGCAATGGAATTAAGCTACACGATCCCTCTGCAAAAGCACTTAAAAATGGAGACTCCGCCGCCGGAGCCAAATGCGGCCCCGTTTTTCTGCTGGGACGTTCACCTGCTGACCGTCCAGGGCAGAAAAACGGCGCTGGCGATGAACCGCGCCAGCCGTTACAGCCTCTTGTTTTACGGCATGAATCGGGCGGACTGGACGCGCCTGCCAGAGCTGGTGCGGGACGAAATCCGGGCGGTCATCCTGCGGGAAGGGCTCTCGGAGTTTGAAGTGACCCGGTATTTTGCCCTGGGCGGGCCGCTGAATATCTCGGGAGCCCGCAGTCCGAAATCTGCGGCGGCGCTGAATTGGGCGATGAGGGTCCTGCTCCAGTATTCCTCTCTGCTGGATGACAAACGGCTCTCTCAGCCCCAGGCGGCGCATATGATAAACGGTGAGGTTTACCATACGATAGAGCAATGCGGAAGCCCTAGGGAGTTCTTCCTGCTGGGCTTCCGGCACCTGTGAGGACGCAAAGACGGAGGACTTTTTGTTGATCTCTGATACTCGGTTATATCGAGATGAAAAAATAGATATGGTGAAAACCATCGCCATCTGGAGTGTGGTGCTGTGCCATGTGGTAGCCGCTCCATTTTCTGGCGGTATCATTGGAACCACGCCCTGGTACTCGGCGCTGCTTTGGGCAAGTCTCACGCACATGTGCGTTCCGCTGTTCTTCATGGCCAGCGGGGCCCTGCTCCTGAAGCCGGAAAGAGAACTGACGCTGAAAAAGCTCTATACCAAGAATTTAGCCAGGATATTGGCTGCCCTTTTCTTCTGGGCGCTCTGCTATAAGCTCGTTTCCCTGAAGCTGATGGACAGTCTGACCCTCCCGGACGTGGTGGACGCGGTAAAGCACCTGCTTTTGTTCCACCACGAGGAGCATTTTTATTACCTCCACATCACGCTTCTGGCTTATGCGGCCCTTCCTGTCATGCGACTGGTTGTCCGGTACGCCGACAAGCGGCTTTTGCGGTATGCCTTAACTCTGTGGTTTTTGTTGGGCATCCTCTATCCGACGGTTCGGACCTTCTGGCCCTTCACCCTGCTGAACGGGGTCCCGGTTCAGTGGAGGATGAATATGACCTACGCCTCCATCGGATACATGCTGTTGGGCTATTACCTGTCCGTTTATCATCCCAATCCGAACCGGATGCACTCCCTTCTGGCCCTTTTGACCGGGTTTCCACTGGCCTTTTGGGGGACCTGTTTTGCCACCTACACGGCGGGCAGGACGAACGAACATTTTTTAGAGGGAATGGGCTTGGCCATGTTCCTGGCCGCCTTAGGCGCATGGGGCCTTTGTCAAACAGTCCCCCTTTCGCAAGCCGGCAGAAAGCTGGTGGGGTTTATCTCCAGAGCCTCCTTTTGCGTCTACCTCACGCACATTTTCTTCCTGCAAGCCTTCGCGCGATGGGGCCTCCGGGCCGTTGACGGGCCGGTAGTGCTGACGATACCGCTGATTTCGGGACTGATTATTTGCTGCTGCTGTGCCGTTTATGCAGTCCTGTCCCGGATTCCGGTTGTCCGGCGCTGGCTGATATAGCAGTGTAAATTTGATAGAGAGATGGCTTTAGGGAGACTGCCTGACGAGACGGTCTCCCTAATATTTTTCTGATGCAAAGTTAAGAATTTTTTAGCCAAGCCTTAAGGAAGCACTGATTAAAGCAGGTAAAAGCCAGGCAAACAGACGAAGGCAGTGGAAACGACCAATAAAGGACCATATTCGGGGATAAATTCCTCGCTTTTCCAGTCCCAGCCCGGTCGAAGGGCGCAAAAACCTTAGGCGGGGCATAGGGAACCGCCCGCCCTGGCAAGCATGTACAGATTTGCGCTGGCGAAGAGAA
>CAJTCG010000058.1 GCA_910574635.1 Oscillospiraceae bacterium
GGCACTATTTACCGCATAATACTTTTATCTGCTGCTTGCTAAAGGCAGTATTCGTATAGCCCACGAGCACCAGATGGGGTGCTCTTACGGGCGCACTTGATGTCGTGAAGGGCGCTGACCCTGCCAATAATGCCGTTTGCCATAGGGATGGCGCCCATCTCCAGACTGCGGCAGAACTGCATATCTGGCTGGACGCCCCGCAGCAGGAGCACATCGGTGGTAAACCCGCCGATATCCACTACAAAGGTACGGGGATTTTGCTGGATGATCTGGGCCTGGGGAACCACGGCGGCATAGGCCTGGGGATAGACCAGCACCTGGCGAATCATCAGGCTGATGGGGGTATCATTAAATTTGAACTGCACTGTCCCTCGCTTGAAATACTCCGCAAAACGATTCCGCAGTTCATAGTGCTCCGGGGGCAGTCCGATGGCCAGCTCCGCTTCCACCATGGGTTGCAGGGCCTCCCGCTGCCGAAGTTCCTTGGCGATGGCAAACAGGCTGAGAATAAAGAACCTCTCGTCCTTGGTCTTGTCCCGCATATAGGGGATCCGCTCACCGGACAAAGTCCAGAAGGTGCCGCCGAACTCCAGCACATCGGTCTCCACAGGGGGCTTCACGGGATAATCCGTCAGTCCCGAAGTAAAGACGAAATCAGGGGTCTTGATAGCGGAATTGCCATGGTCGATTGCAAATAGCATAATAGTCACTCCTATTCATTCAGATACCTCATTACACGGAAACGAATGCGTATTTGCAACGGGAATGAGCATTTGCAGAAACTAAGCATAGTAAAGAGCGGGGGCAGCACTGCTGTCCCCGCTCCTCAATGATCGGATACTATCAGTCCAGAGGATGCTTTCTCATAAAAAATTCCCAGATATAGTCGTCCATGCCATTATAGTCTGGCGACCACAGGTAAGTGCCAAAGGTCAGCGGCAACCCGCCTAAGAGCTGTATCAGATTTCCATAGGCTGCCTCCACATGCCAGTTTTTCAGATAATCCATATCGAAACAAGTCATCACATGGCGCACTCCCAGTTGTGTCAGTTCTTTCAGCGCCTTCTCCAGATAATGGAGAGATGTGACACCGGGGATGGCCAGGACAGTCTGCCCAGTGAAGAAATGAACGATGTCCGCCTTCATGTAGCCCTCGATCAGATAAACGCATTCCTGAACAGGACCAGCTATATGGCACCAATTTTCAGCACCTACGCCGTCCTTCTTATCTATGCTGGAAAACGTGAGAAACTTCCCGCCCTTTTTCATCTTTTTATCCAGACGGATATGGATACTCTGGATACGGCCAAGCCGATCCCGGCAGGGGATCATAATTCCTCGCAGATAAACAGCCATTGTCCAGCGCCCATCCTCGTCCCGATAAAATCCAGGTACACCAAACAGCTCATGCCCCTCTGAAATCAATTCCTTTGCCAACGTGGGAAAGCCTACCAGCGGTGTTGTACGATACCCCAGCCGGTCGATCTCCTCGTTAGTCAGACCGCGCCCCCGCAGGTTGTCCCGGTGATCCGAGGCAAGTGTCAGTTTACTTAGAAGCGCCCGGTAAACGCGGTCCCTTGTTTCGATGCCAACCAGCGGGGCCTGTGGCACCTCTGCAGGTTTTGGCCTGGGCAATGCTTTCTTCTTCCCGCCTGATTTGCTGGAATAATGGCGTTCTCCGCCGCCCAGCCGATCCATTAGATCCTGGCGCACTTTATCCCGAGATACACCAGTATAGTAGGCGTAGAGGTCAAAGACACCGCCTTCAAACTGGCCGCATTTGGGGCATCGGAACACATTACGCTTGAGGTTGATATTAAGATGCCGCTTTCTTGATCCTGCATGGTCACAGACCGGACAGGGGATATTATAGGAACTCCTTCCTGTGGGCGGCTGTGGAATCGGAAGCAGCGGCAGAATATCATTCATCTGAAAGCGCAGTTCCATTTGCGGTTCCCCCTTTCCTCTGCGCTTTACACAGCGCCGAGCCGATTGCTTTATCGCCTATAACTCACGAGGAAGACCTTGTTTCCTGGAAAACTGCTGTGTAGATATCCGTCTTGTCACAGCTCTCCTTTGTCAGCTCCAACAGCGAAAAACAACGTCCATACTCTTGAAAATCTTCCGTGGAAATGCGGTCAGTGGTATCTTCCGGGGCCAGATAGTAAACCTTGCAGATTCGGAGCTGGTCAAAGCTCCCCACAGTATAAGATTCCACATAGTCCGGTGTGTAGTAGGATACCGGATATAGGGCCGGTTTGTACGCCGAAATCATCATCCACAGCCAGATAGCCACGACACCTGCAATGCCCATAACACAGAAAATCGGGCGAATGATTTGCTTCATGCCTTTTCCTTTCCGGGGGCCGGTACAGAACCGGCCCCCTTGTTCATTCAAGCGGTAGTTTTAACCGCCTCGTCACAGATCAGCTTGGCTGCAGCCACAATTTCGGCATTGCCGGTAAACTTGGTGGCAACCCAATACAGCGCTTTCGGATCGATCTGCATAACCTCCCCCAGCGTTTTCCCGCTGTACTTGGCAATCGGGCACGAAACCTTCAGTGCCTGCTCAAAAGGCGACAGTTCAGGTTCCTGCGGCTGCGGCTTCAGGGCTGCCTGAGCGGCAGGTGCGGCAGGCGGTGGAGGCGGGGCGCTCCCAATGGAGGCATCCACAGGATTGCCGCTCCACATAATACCGCCCAGTTCGTCCACAGCCGGTGCATCAAAGGAATCACCGGCGGCCCCAAACTGGAGGCCAAAGCCTGCATTACGCAGGGCAATACCCACCGCAGCGGTCTGCGCCCACTCTCTGGGTGAGACAGTAGGTTTATCGGGCAGATAACCTCTGGAGGCAGTCGCCTCGGCCAAGAACTGATCCACCGGTGCGGAATAGTGGGGATAGACCCGGGCTGTTGCCACAAAACAGTCCTTCCCCGCCGTGACGGAAACTGCGATACGTCCCTCCGGATATTTCAGCCGGAACCAGCCGATCTGGACCATAACCGGAAGCCGCAGCCTTTTTTCACCACCATTGGCGCTGTTCAGGTCGGTATACTCCACCGCCAGCGCAGAGGGATCGAACCCCTCCACAGCGTTGATCTTCTGCAAGGCCTCCATGGCCGTCTGCTTTGCTTGTGTGTTGTCCGTAGTCATGACGCAGGCGCCTCCTTTTCCTTCTTTTTAATGGGTACAAATGTGTTTCGGAACTGAAGCCATGCGGGAAGCAGCGTCTGAATCACTCTGCCAATCTCCCGGCTGTAGCTTTCCGGGGCGGACGGCGCAAAGCTGGAAAAACGCTTGCGGTAATCTTCAATCACCCGCCCCAGATTGTTCTGGGCAGCATCCCGTTCCTTCTGCGTGTCAGGTCCGCGGTTAGGCCCATAACGGCGTTCCAGGGCGAGGCACTGCACATAGACGTCCAGCATTTTGTAGTGTCCCTGCAAAAACTGGGCCTCCATGGTGACCGGAGCCGTCTTGCAGAACATCTGGCAGGTCTCCAGCACACCGATCCGGTACACGATCTCACCGTGCCACCAGATTGCATCAGCCGGCGCACCGCCCTGCGCGATGCGCTGGTCTACCTCACTGCGGAGATTATAGTAGTTTTCGAGAACAGTAGCCATATTTGTTTCCTCCCTTCACTATGTTGCCGTTTGGATAATACGGGCTGCCAGCAGGGTGTTGCGCCGCTCCGTATCCGTTGTCTGAATGGCCCGAATGACCGCCTGCCAGTCACCAACAATCTGCGCTCTGCATCTGGCTCGGGTAAGACCGGTATAGACCAAAGGACGCTTGAGCATACGGCCATGGCAATTCTGGATACTGAGCAGCACCGAGTCATACTGGCCGCCCTGGGACTTATGAATGGTGGTGGCGTAGGCGAGATCCAAATGGCTCAGACTTTCATTGTCCTCATAGGCCACAATGCGGTCATCATGGAAATCCACCTCCACCAAGAACCCGTCATCATCCCGTTCAATTTTGCGGATATAGCCGATGTCTCCGTTGCTAACCTCTTCCCGGTTCTTGGTCTGCATGACCTTGTCACCAAACCGGAAGATCCGCTGCCCCAAGGACAGCTCCGGTTTATTTGCGCCCGGCGGATTGACCAGGGTCCGCAACCGCTCGTTCATGCTTCGCACGCCGGTCTCGGTCTTTGCCCGGAACGGGGTCAGCAGCGCAACATTGTCCACGCCATACCGGCGAACCTCCTGCATATACAGCCGTTCCAGCCATTCGGCGGACTGCTGAATATCGGCGGAACCCCAGAATTGGAAGTCTCCGTCAAACTGGAGGTCCGTATCGCCATGACGGATGTGCCGGGCGTTCTCGGCGATCATGCTGCCTTCGCTCTGGCGAAACACCTTGTCCAACATCACCATCGGGATTCTGCCGCAGCGCAGCAGCTCACTGAGTACCGCACCCGGCCCTACAGAAGGAAGCTGGTCAGCATCTCCCACCAATACCAGCCGGCACATGGGCGGCAGCGCATGGAATAGATACCAGGTCATAGCCATATCCAGCATACTGATCTCATCTACCAATACCAGATCGGCATCTACCTGCTCCGGCATGGTCAGGGTGTTTGTATCACCGGCAGTCAGGTTCAGCGCTTTATGGACCGTGCAGGCAGGAAGGCCGCTGCTTTGCTCCAGTCGTCGGGCCGCACGGCCTGTGGGTGCGCAGCAGATAATGTCCGCATCCGGGAACGCCTTCTGGTAGAGATATCCAGAAAAACACGCTGAATGGATGTCTTGCCAGTACCAGGGCCGCCGGAAATAATACAGATTGGGGATGCGAGGGCGGTCTTAACCGCCTGCCGCTGCTCCTCTGCCAATGTGAAGCCCAGTTCCTCCTGCTGCTGGTCAATCTCATCGTCTAAGTCGCCGATATAGGGCAGGCTGCTCCGCTGGAGCATTTCTCGAACACACTGGGCAACACCGTCCTCAGCTTTCGCCATAACTGGACGGTAAACATGGCTCTGATACAGGGCCAGCCGGTCTGCTTTCAGCATCTCAAACGCCACATTGGCAACCGTCATGCGGTTTAGGCCCGGCGTACGCAGCAGTTCCACCGCCTGCCGGACAAAGTGCTCTTTGTGCAGGCACAGATGTCCCTTTTGCTCAGCAACTTCCAGTGTATGGAGCAGTCCGGCAGCGACGCGCTCAGGGGCTGTCCTGGGAATACCCTGACGTTCCGCCAATCGGTCTGCCACCTCAAATGACAGCAGCCCTTGTTCAAACACCTCATAGGGACGCTCTTTCAGCAACTCCTCCGCCCTGATACCCAACTCCTTTTGCATACGAACGGCTTGCCCAGCGTTGACATCCAATAGTGCCAGCATGGTGATGATCCGCCGGGCGCTTCGAGTCTCCAAGTATGAGTCTCGAAGCTGTTCACAGTGCTTACTACTGATGCCGGGCACCTCACGGATGCGGTCCGGGTCGTTGTCCAATATCGTCAGGGCATCGTCCCCAAAGGTGTTATAGATACGTTCGGCCAGCCTTTTGCCAATACCACGGAACAGTCCGGAGGAGAGATAAGCAACGATCCCCTTCTTGCCTGGGTCGATGATTTCCTCATAGGACTCCATCATAAATTGAAGCCCGTATTTGGCATCCTTCTTCCATCTGCCGGCTATATCCACTTTCATCCGCTCCATGATGGGCAGGTAGTAGCCTACAACGGTAATACTGTTCAGCTTGTTTCCCTGGCTGTCCAGCACAGTCTCACAGGGCGCATAGAGCGCCACGGTGTAGCTGCCGTTCTGGGCGTCCTCAACACTCTTGGGGTAGATTAGTCTGAAAAATTTACACTTCATCTCCCCCTCCTACGCCAACACCAGTTCGGTAGTGGGCATATAGACGGTCCGCTCCTCCACCGAGTGGTTCTGGGCGATATACAGAGCTTCAGCCACAATGTCATCGGCCAGCCGATCAAATTCCTGTACCAGCTCTGTCCGCTGTTGGAGTTCATAGAGAGACCAGTCCTCAAAGTCCTCGTCCATATCAACGTCCCGCCCCGGAAAAGAAAAAATCTGCATGGGCGGCTTGATGTAGTCAACACGGGCCTCTTCATTACATACCCCGCACCAGTTTCCGGTTTCTGCTATCGAGGTGTAATTTTTTTGGCCGCATTTGGTGCAGTAGGAGCGATATCCGCTGGGCTTGGTTCCGCCCTGATAGAGTACCAGATATCCGCCGCTGCGGCCGTTCCAACCTGCCTGCCACAGGTAGTTGTGCTGCCAGTTGAAGTCCTCAATCCGCTCATTGAGCCGCTCATAGAACTCAGGTACTTGGATAATGTCCCAGAGCTTGTCTTCTGTTCCCCGGTCAAGACCGAGTTTGTAGAGCTTCATATTGCAGGCATACGATGTGCTTCGGTTCCAGCTATTCATCGTGTTATACCGAAAATGGCCTGACAGATAAGCAGTCATCTCAGCCCGGGACCGCTTATCCACACGTCTGGAAAACAGATGCCGGGCGGGAGTTTCCTTTTTCATGAGTACCATGCTGTTACCTCCTAAAGATAGCACAGGGAGGCCAGCATTGTGGCTCTCCCTGTGTATTTTGATATTTCTTATACCGGTTCAACAGAAACCTTGACTTTTCGGCTCTCCGAAGCCTTGAGCGCAGCCGCGTAGATACTGGGGTGCTCTTTCTTGAGATATCCGGAATCTACACGGTGTGTGGTTTTTGTTACAAAATCCACCAGCAGCTTGTCTTTGGTGGTGGTCAGCACACCATGCTCATGGGCTTTCATCAGTTCCGCGATACGAACACTGTATGCTTCGATCTTTGCTTCATTTTCTTTCATCTGCTGTCTGAGTGCGGCATTTTCATCCTGAAGCGCGACAATTCCCCGCAGGGATTTTTCGTATTTTAAGGGAAACTCAATCGTTGGAAGAGCTTTCTGGCTCGGACCACAAATATGAGCCAGCGCCTCCAGCGCCAGTTTCGGGGCCACCTCCGTCATGGCAGGCGGTTTGTCATTCCGCAGACTCCAGATCCACTGATCCAGCCTCTCAAAAATGATGTCCTCCTTCGCCTGATCCCGAATTAAACTGGGTGTAGCCAGGTCATGCTCCGGGTTGTTACCCCAGATGGCTGAAAAGGCACCGAAATCCACATCCATAACTGCCAGATAATAGCGCAGCTGGAACTCATAGTAGAGCGGGTAAGCCCCATCAGCCCAGTCGCCGGCCTTGTGGTAGGTACAGCTCTTGCATTCCAGAACGCCCGGCTTTCCGTCACCCTTTCGGGTGATGCGCCGGTCGATGTCAGCCAGGGCATAGGGAAAGTCCGCGTGTTGATACATATTGGTGTCATCAGTGACGGTGTTCCCGGTCCGCTGGGCATAAAAATGGGCCGCAATCGGCTCCAGCAAATGCCCCATCTCTAATTGCAGAGGGTTGGGCTTTGCTTTTGGCTGCAAACGGCCCTTTTTAATCAACCATAGCTCCCGAGGCGTCATCCACGGTGACAGGCCAAAGATGGTGGCCACATCGCTTCCGCCCACGGTGTACTCAATGTCCCCTTTCGGGCCATGCTCCCGGCACTCCAGCCAGCGTTTTTCATCCATTCCCGCACAGTCGCACAGAATGATCGGTGCAGCCATTACCAGCTCACCTGCTTTGCAAGGTCGTAGTCACTCCAGCGGAGTGTGAGCGCCCGGGCCATGTTCTCCTGAAGGGACAGCAGCTTGCTCTCAGGCGCACCACTGACCTTCAGATTGAACAGAATCTCCTGCATGGCCATAAATACGTCATGGGCAGAGGCCGAAGCATTGCCGTTGGCTGTCTCAAACATGGCGATGGCTTCTATCGCCGCCTTTTTCGGCATGGCCAGCTTTTTACACACGGCAGTCATGGCGTTGACCGGGTTATCCAGGTGGATGGTGAGCAGGCCGCTCAGGCGGGCCACCGAATCGCCAAACTGGGCGAACAGCATATCCAGAGCGTCCACAAAATCGGGGACCTTGGACTGCCGGCGGTGCTCAATGGCCACCATGCCGCCAATGTGGATGGGATACTGCAGGCCCATCAAGAGTGCCGACACCTTCGCCGAAGCCACCCCGGTGTCCGAGGTGGAAAAGCGTATGCCCGGCATCAACTTGGCCGCCAGGGCCTTCTTACCCTCCGCCTCCAGCATCTTTTCATAGGTGCTGAGCAGGTCTTCTTTCTGTCCAGGCAACTTCCAGGACGCGCTGGTGATGGCGTGGTCAGAATAGCCGGTCTCAAACTCATTGCCCGAGAATCGCTCGTCCATTTTCTTCTGCAGCCCGTCCAGCAGCTGGTCAATCTCCAGGATGGAGTAGTCCCGGCTGTCCCCAGAATGGGCTGCCGACACCTTCTCGTCCCGAATCAGCAGCAGCGCGCTGTCCTTGTGCAGCTCCAGGCAGGAATTGAGCACTTCGGCCAGCTTCGTCCTTGCGAGCTTGGGCAGAGCGGTGCCGTTGATCTTGGCCCGATCCAACAGGCTCTTGTAGGCGGTATCCCGCAGGGGGAAGTACCGGCCGCCCACCTGGATAGCCAAGCCCAGGTTTTCCGCTGTGTCGGCAATGGCATCCTGGCTGACGGAGGGGTCGAAGCCGGATTTGTCCTCATAGAGAGGGGACTTCGTATCCAGCGCGGCCACCCGCAGACGGTTGACCTCAATGCGTTCCCACAGGCTGGCCTTGCGGCTCTCCTCATGGTGAGCCAGCATGGCCGGGAACTGGGGGTAGTGTCAAGATTATTTCGCAAATTAGTATGCAGACTCTGGGTGAAATGAAGTCAGCCGGCAATAGAGGTGTCCTCCAGAGCAGCTTCCAGGTGCCTCATATTCATGTACTTCTTGTTGCCCCACTGCGTGCCGGCTACATGGCGCAGCCG
>CAJTCG010000059.1 GCA_910574635.1 Oscillospiraceae bacterium
CAGAAAAGAAGAGAACCACGACACAATACAATATCTTGTGTGTCGTGGTATTTTTTGTGTATTAACCGCAATATATAGTGTATGCCCTGAAAATCAATTTATTCCCACTCGTTGCTGGGTATCATATTCTAACGGATTTTGCTTTAGAAATATGATACCCTGTTCTTTTGATTATTTGATATATCCATATTATCCAGCCTATACGATGGGCTGTTATCAATTTGTTATCAGCAGTGATAACAGGGGGGGAGTAGCTTACTATTTGTTCTGCTGGTTTACGAGTGTAACTATATCACAAAAGGCGGGGAAATGCAACCGCATTCCCCGTCTTTTTCCAAGGTGTTCATTAATAGAAAACTTCCCGATAGATTTGAATTTGTTTTATTGCTTTGCGCTGGGCTTTTTTCCAAATAGGACAAACAACCACGGGATAAAGAAACGCAAATAGCCAATAGGCACAGTAATCGACATTTGCTCCTTCAAATAAAGGCCAAGTGATGATGGAAAGCTCATCCATTCCAAAGGTGTTTCCAAACGCATAAAAACCACGGCGGCAGGGCCTGTCATACTACCCGAAAGTACTTGAATTACCAATAGCAAAATTCCATATACAACAACAATAGATGATGAAACAAAGATTTCCAAGCGAGTTTCATTGCGTAGCAGCGCAATCCCGCCAAGAAACAAGAACACTATCAGTAGCCCACCACTTGTCAAAAGAGAGACCTTGCTGTCTATAACTCCCGGTTCAATCACGCCGAAACGCAGTACAATTCGGACATAGCATGGAGTATAGAGCAGTCCTGCTATTAGTGAAATCAAGGGAACACGCCAAAAGCTTCTTTTGAAGTTCTTTAGTTTTTCCATTTTATAGTCCTTTCTCTACAAATTCCTATTTACCATTTTTATTATAACAGTAAAAGCACCCGCTGACAAGTATTAAACAGGAGGGCGCTCCTTGAAACGCCCTCCTGCTGTCTGTTACCTTGCCCACCGGCTAAACTTCCGTTTTGCTTTCTTCTGCTCTTTCTCTGCCGCCTCCCGGCGTTTTGCGTCCTCCACGGCTCGTTCTACTTCCTCCGGGCCAAAAGCCCGCTTGACCCGCTCAAAGTCGGCAACTGTCCCCCGCAGGGCCTTGTTCTCCAACTTCACTTCCTGCAAACGGTCAGACAACCGCTCGTTGCCCTCCCTGGCCCGTCCATAGTCCCCCTGCAAACGTTCATACTTCCCCTTCAACTCGACATAGGCCCGGTACAAAGAGCGCAGCACCTTGACGATCTTGGCAAGCAAGGGCTTTGCCTTTTTCTCCCGGTAGGACTTGGCGCTCTCCAGCGGCCCCGGCTCCGGCAATATCCGCTCCGGGTCATCGGAGAACTGCGCCGCCAACTGCTCCATGTTCCTCACAGCCGGGGCCAGTTCCTTTAGACGCCGCTCCTGCTGTTCCACCTGTCCCTGCTTCTTAGCCTTGACCGCCTCCAGCTCGGCAATCTCTTTCGCCCTCTGCTCCTTTTTGAAGTCCAGTACAGACAGGTGCTTGTCATGGGTGCCCTTGTCCTCCCACTCTATCCCGTGGCGCTCCATCACGATGGCAAGCTGTTCCTTTTCAGAGCGTACCCACTGGCTCCACTCCGTGTCGCCCCTGGTGCCTCCCTTAAAGCCCTGGGCCGCTAACGCCTGTTTGAGAGATACCCTTGTGTCCAGGCCCCGCTTGCTCCCGGTGGTGAACGGTACGAAGTCGATGTGCAGATGGGGCGTGGCCTCGTCCATGTGGAGGTGGGCGGAGAACACCCGAAGCTGGGGGTTGCGCTCTTGGAAGCCCCTCATGTACTCGTCCAGTACCGCCGCCGCAAGCTGGCCGTCCTCACTCTCTGCGCTCATGTCGTCCTTGTTGCCCACTTGCAGGATGATTTCATGGAACGGCTTTTCCTGCTTGCTGGAACGTATCTTCTCATAGTAGTCCTCAATCTTGCGGTCTGCCCTGGTCTGTTTGTCGTTGTACCGCTTGAGGGCCTCGTCAAGGAAGGGCTGATTAAATCGGCAAGAACGATTTGCGAGAGAATTTTTATCACAGCGAGGCGGGATTTCGCAGGAATAATTGTGTTTATTTCAAGAAATCGCAACAAAGCTGTGGCAAAAAATCCGCAAAGCGCCGCAGACGCATTTAATCAGCGCTTCCTCAAACAGCTCATGGAAAACTGTCTTGATATTTTCGTGGCAGTAGGTTATATTCAAGTGGGAGCGTTCCGGGTCGGTGTTCTTAGCGTTGAACTTCCTGCTGTTGTGGTTTACCGAACCCTGCCCCACCATGGCGCTAATCGTCCTTTTCAAATCAACACTCCTTTCGCCGCGCCAGCGGCGGCCTTTGTTACTTTCTGCGAAAGTAACGCAAAAGCACTTTTGACGGCCTTGCGGCCATCAAAAGCGCATTTGCGCCCTACGGGGTGGAGTGGGGGCGTTGCCCCCGCCGTCTGCGGACGGCTCCCCCAGCAGGGCCGCCCTTTGAAAAGGGCACCCTGCACCCCGCCTAAACTTTGACACTCGCCGTTGGGCAGGGGGGAAAGGTACAGCCTTTCCCCCCACCCGGCCAGTGTCCTCCGTGGGCCAAAAGTCAAGGGGTTCGGGTTGTATTGCCTTGCGGCAATCTCCACCCCCAGGTATGGCCCCTTGACTTTTGGCCCCGCTCCCCGTGACGGCCGTGACGACCGTGACGATGTTTTACACACCGCCCCCGCTCTCAAAAAAGCCGTCACAGCCGTCACGGTCGTCACGCCTGGGGTGGTTCCAGGGTGAGGGTGATACTTCTCCCGGCGTGGCTCCTGCTGTTCTCATAGCGTATGTGGTACTCCGCCGCCAGCCTCCCGGCCCGGACATTCAGCCGCATCGCCAGGGCATTGGGCTTCATGTCGGTCTGGAGCGCCGCCGTCAGCTCCGTGGCGGTGCCGCCCCAGGCGGGCCTGTCCGCCGTCACAAGGGCGGCAACGGCCTCCAACACCGGGTCGGGCGGTTCCACCCACGGCTCCGTTTCCAGCCGTTCCAGCTCCCACACAAGCCGCTCTCTGTCCTTGGTGAGATACATCCGCTGGTCTTGCTGGTCACGTCCTGCCACGTCCAGGATGGCGCTGCCGTCCGTCCGCTTCTCCTTTTGAAGAAGAAAGGCCCCGTCCGCAGCTCCCAACAGGCCGTTGGTGCCGGAAATCATATCAAACTTATCATCGGCCTGTTGCTTTCGGGTGTGGTGTACCAGCAGGAGGCAGATGCCGCAATCATCGGCAAGGTGTTTCAGTTTGCCCACCACCTCGTAATCGTTGGCATAGCTGTACTTGTCCCCGCCGATCTCCCGGATTTTCTGGAGGGTGTCAATGATAATCAGCTTGGTATCGGGGTGTTCCCGGACGAACTTCTTTAGCTGTTCCTCCAGGCCCAGGCCGAGCTGTTTGGCGTAGATCGCAAAGAGCAGGTCGTTGGTGCCGTCCATGCCGAACATCCGATACAGCCGCCCCTGCAAGCGGCGGTGGTCGTCCTCCAACGCCAGATAGAGGACGGTGCCCTTGTGGACGGGGTAGCCCCACAGGGGGAGGCCCATGCTTACATGGTAGGCAAGCTGGGCCATCAGGAACGACTTGCCCACCTTGGGCGCTCCCGCAAAGAGGCACGTCCCAGGGTAGAGCAGACCGTCAATGATTGGCGGTCTGCTCTGGTAGACATTCTGGTAAAGCTCATTCATAGAAACGGTGTGGAGGTAGGCCGGGTCGCTTGTCCGTTGAAGCTCCCGAAGAATATCCTCCATTCTTTCATCCTGGGACTTGTTTTCAGCCGGTTCCTCTGCTATACTCATGGTAGGTTTTTGTGAATTGGGCTGTTCCCCGTCTGCGCCAACAGACGGAATCGGGACAGTCCTTTTCGTCTCTCTGGAATCCATCAATCTATCAATCCTCATTCATGCCATCCAGCGTCACAGTGATAAGGCGGATGGTGGCGAGAAGTTCATCATCCACCCCGCCCCCGCAGTTCCCCCAGGACGGCGGCGAGCTGGTCACGCAGGGCCTTGTAGACCCTGGGATTGCCCTGCACCACAATGTCTCGGTTCAGCAGCCGCCGGGTAATGTAGTCCTGCTTGGTCAGCCCGGACAGACGGACGGCAATCTCAATCTGTTCGTTTTCCTCCGGGGACACCCGGAACGCTATGGTCTTGCTTCTCCATCGGTTGTGGTTGTCGAGATTTTTCGCAGACATGATTTAAGCCCCCTTGCGCTCCATGTTCAGCTTGTCCGCCATCTCCGCCTGCCGGGTGGGGAACAGGTGAGCGTAGCGGTAGGTGATGTCAATGCTTTCGTGCCCCACCCGGTCGGCGATTGCCAGGGCTGTGAAGCCCATGTCAATCAGCAGGGAAATGTGGCTGTGTCTCAAATCGTGAATCCTGATCCGCTTGACCCCCGCCTCTTTCGCCCCCCTGTCCATCTCCCGGTGAAGATAGGATTTCGTTACCGCAAAAATGCGGTCTGTCGGCTCCACGGCGTATAGGCTCTTGATGTAGTCCTCCATTTCTTCACAGAGGAAAGCGGGCATTTGAATGACCCGGTTGCTCTTGGCCGTCTTGGGGTCGGTGATAACGTCCTGGCCCTTGATACGCTGGTAGGATTTCGAGATGGAAACCGTCTGCTTCTCAAAGTCGAAGTCCCCAGGGGTGAGAGCCAGCAGCTCCCCCTCCCGAATACCGCACCAGTAGAGCATTTCAAAGGCGTAGTAGGAGAGGGGCTTGTCCATCATAGCGTCAGCGAATTTCAGATACTCCGCTTTCGTCCAGAACAACATTTCCCGACCCTTGGCCTTGCCCATGTTGCCCACCTGGGCGGCGGGGTTGGCTTTCAGATTGTAGTGCTTCACCGCATGATTGAAAACGGCGCTCAACTGATTGTGGAGCGTTTTCAGATACACAGGGGAGTAGGGCTTGCCGTTCTTGTCCCGGTAGTTCAGCATTTCGCTCTGCCACGCCATGACCTCTTTGGAGTGGATTTCGCTCATTTTCCGCTTTCCGAAGTAGGGCACCAGCTTTTTGTAGAGGATATGCTCTTTCGTCCCCCAGGTGTTCTCCTTGATACGGCCTTTCATGTCTGCGGCGTAGAGCGCCACGAAGCTCTCAAAGGTCATATCCAGGTCGGCGGTCTGCTGTTGCAGGAACGTCCGCTCCCATTCCAGCGCCTCCCGCTTGGTCTTGAAGCCCCGCTTCATCTTCTTTTCCTTTTTCCCTGTCCAGTTCTCAAAGTAAAAGGACGCATACCATGTCCCCTTGGCCTTGTCTTTGTACGCTGGCATTTTCTTCCCTCCTTACTGATTTTCCCGCAGTCCATAGAACTTTTCCTCGAAGTAGCGCCTGCTCACCCGTCCGGGGATGGTGAGGAAACCTTTCTGCTTCAGCTCCTCGTTCATCTCCCGCACCAGCTTATAGGCGTAGGGCTTGGAGATACCCAGCGCCCCGGCCACTTCCTCGGCCCGTACGAACAGCTCTATGCTCAAATACAACACCTCCTTATTGCTGATTCGCAAAATTGTTAATGCCGACATTCTTATTATACATTCACATAGTTGTTAATGTCATGAGTTTATTTCGCAATTTTGTTAATTTTCTTCTTGCATATTTCGCTTATTTGCGCTATACTATTTTCAAAGGCGGTGGAACATATGACAGTAGGAGAAAAAATCAAGAAAATCCGCACATTTCGGGGTATGACGCAAAAGAAATTGGGGCTGGCTATCGGCTTTGAGGAAAAGGGAGCGGACAACCGTATTGCCCAATACGAAACGAACTACCGTGTACCCAAGAGGGAACTGCTGGACAAGATTGCCCAGGCCCTGCGGGTAGACCGCCAGAACTTCTATACGGTTCAACCCGGCTGTGCCGAGGACTTCATGCGGACGTTCTTCTGGCTGGACGAGGAGAGCCCCGACTCTATCCGCCTGTTTCAGCTCGTCCGCAATCCCGGCAAGACGGGGGCCTCCGATGATATCGCCGTCCGCTACAATGACACGGACGATTGGCCCGCTCAACCTCCTGTGGGTATCTACTTCAACTATGGCCTTGTGGACGAGTTTATGAGGGAATGGCTCTTGCGCCAGCAGGAGCTACACGCCGGGGAGATTACCAGGGAAGAATACTTTGAATGGAAAATCAACTGGCCGCAGACCTGTGATGATTGTGGGAAGTGTGATCCAAAGTTTCAATGGAGGAAGGCCCAATAATGATAGATAATCCTTTTGATATTGATAGGTGTCTCTTTTCGCTTCAAAAGAAGCGGCCAATTTTTCATTCGGAAGCTGACTTTCAATTTGCCTTATCGTGGGAAATCAAGTCCCACTATCCAGACGCAAATGTTAGACTTGAGTACTGCCCATCAATACCACCAAACGTGCACATTGATATTTTGCTTTTTTACTGTAATGAAACAATTCCGATTGAACTGAAATACAAAACAGCAAAGCTAACATTTAGTTTAGACAATGAAGATTTCAACTTAAAGAACCATGGTGCACAGGATTTGGGCAAATACGACTTCTTAAAAGATGTACAGCGTCTCGAAGATTTGTCATCATGCCTCAGCGGATTTTCCAAAGGTTATACAGTTTGGCTTACGAACGACACTTCATACTGGAATCCTCCTTCAAGAAAGAATACAGTTTATGAAGCATTTTCGATTCATCAATCCGCACAGAAGCACGGGTGCATGGAATGGTTGCCCCACGCTGGTGCTGGAACAATTAAAGGTAGAGAAAAGCCTATTACCTTAAATGGTACTTATGTAATTAACTGGAGGAATTACAGTAACATAGGTTGTAAAAAAGGCATATTTAAATACGCTACTTTGACTGTAACAAAATAAAGGGGCAAGCAAAACCGCCCTGCTGAATTTGTCGTTCAGCAGGGCGGTTCGCTTGCCCTTTGCAATCATTCTCTTGTGTGACCGGGTTGAAACGAATCGTATCAATCCAGTATCACAAGGCAAAGTGACAGGTCAAAAACCCTGTATTCATGCGGGTTTGCGCCGTTTTGACGGTCATTCCCACTCGCTCCTGTCAGGTTTGTTTTAAACAGTTTTGTTTATGGAGTTTGGCTCTGATTATCTACATTGTTTCAATTATCCAGATGGTTTGGGTTATCTGATTTTTTGTTGCCATTGTGTTGCCATAGAAAAATTTAAGGAAGCACTCATTAAAGCAGGTAAAAGCCAGGCAAACAGACGAAGGTATAGGAAACGTCCAATAAAGGACCATATTGGGGGATAAATTCCTCGCTTTTCCAGTCCCAGCCCGGTCGAAGGGCGCAAAAACCTTAGGCGGGGCATAGGGAACCGCCC
>CAJTCG010000060.1 GCA_910574635.1 Oscillospiraceae bacterium
TCCTTTAGCTCACCCTTGATTACTTCCTCATTTAGCTGTACAATCTTCTCGGACATAGTTTGCAGTCTCCTTTCAGAATGGTGTGTCGCTACTTCATTCTAACAGAGCTCTGCAAACTATGTCTCTTTTTCTTTTTGCGAAACTTATTCTACCTTATCGGTGTGGCACTTCATACCAAAATGCCACTGGAACAGCTTGCTATTGAAAAGAGCTGATATAAGAGCCGCCGGGTCCCGCAATTCTGCGGAACCCGGCGGCTTCTTTATATTACATAATCGTTCCCGGCATCGCGCGAATGTATGAGATCCGCCACCGTGATGTGATCCAGATACTCGTTGATGACCCGATTCAACCCCTTCCAGACCGGCAGAGTACGGCAATTCAGGGCCCTTGGGCAGATATCCGCGGTTTCGTCCAGACAGGCAACAGGGGCCAGCGTTTCCTCCGTCAGCCGCAAAACCTCGCCTACCGTGTATTGCTCCGGAGGGTGGGTCAGCTTGTAGCCGCCCCCCTTGCCCCGCACGCCGGTGAGCAGCCGGGCCTTGACCAGAATTTTGATGATGGCCTCCAGATATTTTTCCGAAATTTCCTGCCGCTGCGCGATTTCTTTCAAGGGAATGTACCCCTCTGACGGATGCTCAGCCAGGTCGGCCATAACCCGCAAGGCATAACGGCCTTTCGTTGAAATCAGCATATGGCGACGCTCCTTTTAATAGAATATATTACCTATTATACAACATGGTTAGTTGGGTTTCAAGCAGGATTTTACACAATGACGATTGACAGGGAAGATCTTTCCTTCTATAATACAAATAAACCCACTTGGAAGATTGGGATATAAACGATCCACATCCTGGATTTCGATGTCGTATCCATCATAGCTGACGGAGCGGGACAAACGCCGCATTATTATTAAGATTGAGATTATGAGGAGGAAACCGCTATGAGCAAGATATACACATCCGCCGATCAGCTGATCGGCAAAACGCCCCTGCTGGAGCTGGTCCATATCGAGAAGGAAGAGGGGCTGGAGGCCCGGGTCCTGGCGAAGCTGGAATATTTCAACCCCGCCGGGTCCGTCAAGGACCGGATTGCCAAGGCCATGATCGACGACGCCGAAGCCCGGGGCCTTTTGAAACCCGGCTCCGTCATCATCGAACCCACCTCTGGCAACACCGGCATCGGCCTGGCCGCCGTGGCCGCCGCCCGGGGCTACCGCATTATCATTGTCATGCCCGAAACCATGAGCGTGGAGCGCCGCCAGCTGATGAAGGCCTACGGCGCGGAGCTGGTCCTCACCGAAGGGGCCAGGGGCATGAAGGGCGCCATCGCCAAGGCCGGCGAGCTGGCCAAGGAGATTCCTGGCGGCTTCATTCCCGGACAGTTCGTGAACCCCGCCAACCCTGCCGCCCACAGGGCCTCCACCGGCCCGGAGATCTGGGAGGACACCGAGGGGAAGGTGGATATCTTCGTGGCGGGCGTTGGCACCGGCGGCACCGTCACCGGCGTGGGAGCCTACCTGAAGGAGCGGAATCCTGCCGTGAAGGTCGTGGCTGTGGAGCCCGCCGCCTCCCCGGTGCTGAGCAAGGGGAGCGCCGGGAGCCACAAAATCCAAGGCATCGGCGCGGGCTTCGTCCCGGAGGTGCTGGACACCGGCGTCTATGACGAGGTCATTGCCGTGGAGAACGAGGATGCCTTCGCCGCCGGGAAGCTGGTGGGCCGGAAGGAGGGCGTCCTGGTGGGTATCTCCTCCGGCGCGGCGGTGTGGGCGGCGGTTCAGCTGGCCAAGCGGCCGGAGAACAGGAGCAAGACCATCGTGGCCCTGCTGCCGGACACGGGGGACCGCTATCTCTCCACACCGCTGTTCCAGGATTAAAACCGGCCTGGTGTCACAACACTTTGGCAGGTCCGGCAGACTTTTTCCCTCCGTTTGTTTTTCATTGACAAAAAGGCGTTCATAAGAAGCGCACGCAATGCGTATTCACGGTTTCCGAATGCAGGCCGGCATGTGCATGGGCAGGATGACTGTCCAGGATTCTTTGCGCTCACTTGCCGCCTGCCTGAAGCACCGAGGAATCGTTTGACCTGACGCGCCGGTTTAACGACTGCCGGCCAAAGCGGGGAGCCGTGAGCTCCCCGCTTTTTTGCGTCCTAAAGGAGGGATTTGCTTGATAGAACTCAACCACATTTCCAAGAATTTTGGCAGCGGGCCCCGGCAGGTCCATGCCGTCCGGCGGGGAGCTATATCCTCCTGACCTTCGACGGGCAGAAGAACGAGGCGGAGGCCAGCCTAGAGCGAGTCCAGGATTTGGTCTTGAAAAATGGAGCACTGGATTGTATCATTTTAAAAGACTCCGCCCGGGCGGCGGATATCTGGAAGGTCCGGGGGAACCGGGACGCGGAGACCTGGGAGCGGGAGCTTCACGCCGTCATGGACCGGGCCTGTCACAGGGCCTATGAGCTGGGGGGCGCGGCCTCTGGGGAGCACGGCATCGGCGTCTCCAAGCGGCAGTATTTCCTCCGGGAAACCCGTCGGGAAAACCTGACCGTCATGAACCAAATCAAAGACATCCTGTACCCCCTGCACATTCTGAACGACCAAAAATCCTATATTGGAGGACACGACTATGCAGAGCCTGTCTAAGCGCACCGCCAGCTTCACCGACTCGGTGATCCGGCGCATGACCCGCGTTTCCAACCAGTACGGCGCGGTGAATCTCTCCCAGGGCTTCCCGGACTTCGACCCGCCCCGGGCCATCCTGGACCGGTTGGCGGAGGTCAGCCGGGAGGATTTCCACCAGTACTCCGTCACCTGGGGAGCCCAGAACCTCCGGGAGGCCCTGGCGGCAAAGCAGTCCCATTACATGGGCTTTCCCATCGACCCCGACGGGGAAATCACAATCACCTGCGGCAGCACGGAGGCCATGATGGCCGCCATGATGACCGTGGCGAACCCCGGGGACAAGGTGGTGGTCTTCTCGCCCTTCTATGAGAACTATGGGGCGGACACCATCCTCTGCGGCGCGGAGCCCATCTACGTGCCCTTGTCGCCCCCGGACTTCCGCTTCGACCCAGAGGTCCTGGAGGACGCCTTCCGTCAAAGGCCCAAGGCCCTGATTCTCTGCAACCCCTCCAACCCCTGCGGCCGGGTCTTCACCCGGGTGGAGCTGGAGATCATCTCCGCCCTGGCGGAGAAATACGACGCCTATGTCATCACCGACGAGGTCTATGAGCACATCGTCTACGCCCCCCACCGGCACGTCTACTTCGCCGCCCTTCCGGGAATGCGGCAGAGGACCATCTCCTGCTCGTCGCTGTCCAAGACCTACTCCATCACCGGCTGGCGGCTGGGGTACACCATCGCCCCGCCGGAGATCACGGACCGGATCAAAAAGGTCCACGACTTCCTCACCGTAGGCGCGGCGGCCCCCCTCCAGGAGGCGGTGATCCCCGGATTGAACTTCGGCCAGGACTATTACGACGCTCTCCTGGCGGAGTACACCCACAAGCGGAACCTGTTCCTGAAGGGCCTGGACGCACTGGGGCTGCCCCACAGCACGCCGGAGGGGGCCTACTACGTCCTGCTGGATATCTCGGAGTTCGGCTATGACAGCGACCTGAGGTTCTGCGAGGACCTGGCGGAAAAGGTGGGCGTGGGGGCTGTTCCCGGTTCCAGCTTCTTCCGGGAGCCGGTGAACCACCTCATTCGCTTCCACTTCGCCAAAAAGGATGAGACCCTTTTGGACGCCCTGAACCGCCTGGAATCCCTGCGGGCCAAGATTCCGGCAAAGGGAAAAGGAGCCGAGCGTATATGCAGAATCTGAAAAAGGCACTGGAACGGGAGAGCCTACCTGGTTGAGCTGCGGCGGGACTTTCACCGGCATCCCGAGCCGGGCCTTTGTGAATTTCGTACCGCGAAGCGGATCGAAGGAGAAATTGGAGCGTTTCGGAATTTCCCACCGGCGGGCGGGAGAGACCGGCGTTCTTGGCATTTTGCGTGGAGACGGCGCAGACCGGGTGTTCGGCATCCACACGGCCTTGGACCTGCCCGGCGGAACCATCGGATTATTACTTCCGAACTGAAAGGCCGGAAGTAATATGTGCCATGTTTTGCGGTTGTCGCTGTTTACAGCGGCGAGCAAAACGGCTTGAATCAAATTTATTATTTCATCCTTTCGTGGACCACATAAGACGGTGCTGGGATTGACGCTTACGCATAAAACAACAGGAACTGCAAGAGGGCAAGAAATTTCTTGTGATTCCTGCTGTTTTTTATCATTCAATTGACTCCACTAACACACTTCCGAGCCGTTAATATTGTTGATGGCGAAACTCTTAAGGAAGCGCTGATTAAATGCGTCTGCGGCGCTTTGCGGATTTTTTGCCACAGCTTTGTTGCGATTTCTTGAAATAAACACAATTATTCCTGCGAAATCCCGCCTCGCTGTGATAAAAATTCTCTCGCAAATCGTTCTTGCCGATTTAATCAGCCCTTCCTTAAGTATTTATAGCAATCCAGTAAAATAGCAATATATTGACTTAAGGTGTGGAATGTTATCAGAAGGTGATAGCAATGTTACACAATGAGGTGCGAAAACTACTGGTAGAGGCATATGAACAGACCCGCGATGCACAGACAGTGGCAAAGTGTTTCCGGGTAAGTACCAGTACAGTGTATCGTTTGAGCGTGCAAATGAAGAAAACTGGCAGTGTAAAGCTTCAAACCAGTCAACGGAGCGTGTTCGATGTAGCGGCGGCGAGAGAAGCCTGGAGTGAAATGATCACGCAATGCGAAGCGGACAAACTGGTATTTCTGGATGAAAGCGGCGTAAACACAGACTTGAGCCGCCGCTATGGGCGGGCCATTGGTGGGAAGCGGTCCGTAGACAAGACTCCTTTGAATACACCTGCGAATACCACGATTCTTTCCTTCGTAAGACTTAATGGTGAGACGGCCTATACGATTTACAGCGGCGGAACTAACCACGAAAAATTTCTGGACTATCTCAAGAACACGCTCATTCCCACGCTGCACGAAGGGGATATTGTTATCATGGATAATATGCGCACGCATCATGTCAAAGAGGTCCAAGCGCTTTTACAGGGAGCTGGCATGAAATTATGGTACTTGCCAGCGTACAGTCCCGATTTGAATCCAATTGAAAATATGTGGTCTAAAATCAAGGCGATTCTTCGCAATTTGAAAAATGATATTGCACAAATAATGAATAAGAGTAAAATAGGGGCATGAAACGGTATGAATTAACAAAAGAACACTGGGAACAGGTAAAAGCAGTGCTGCCGCTGGAAAGAACAGGGAAGCGAGGCCGTCCCCGGAAAGATGAGCGGAGAATGCTCAATGGGATGCTCTGGATCGCCGCAGCAGAGCACGGTGGCGGGAATTGTCGGAGGCGTATGGCCCCTGGCAGTCCGTGTATGCCCGATTTGCTAAATGGCGGGACGATGGTACATTGGAAGCCATATTTCGCGCATTGCCCGCAGATGCAGATATGGAAAACCTGAGCCTGGACTCTACCTGTATCAAGGTTCACGAAAGTGCCAACGGAGGGGGAAAAACGGCGGATAAGGCGGTTGGGCGAAGCAGAGGCGGACTGAATACAAAGCTGCTCGTAATTGTGGATGGATTGGGGAACCCGGTTGAATTTATGCTGTCCGCATATGACAAGTTGGACGCTTCTTTTCTCACCTTTGTTTACTTGGCTTCCATCGCTATTTTATTGATTTAGCGCACCTTTCTTGTTTTTTCAAGCAAGCCCTAGAGTCTGTTTTAAAACTTAGATATTGTGTGTAAAGTTCTAAGATGGTAAAATAAAGCACATGAAAAGACATGAAATAAGCGAAAACAATGGAATAGGATCAAGGATAAGTTTCCGACTGAAAAAAGCCACAAGGCGGACGGCCGGGAAAAAGCAATCGGGAAATGCTTAACGCAATCCTGTATTGGCTGAACTCCGGAATACCATGGCGGGATCTGCCGGAGCGGTTCGGGCCATGGCAAAGTGTATACAGCCGGTTCCGTGCCTGGGCAAAAGCTGGAGTGTGGGAAGATATCCTCACAGCCCTGATTGAACAAGAATTGGTGGACGAAACAACGCTGATGTTGGACAGCACAACGATATCTGTATGGCACAGGCTCTGTTGGAACCTTTTGATTTGAATGGCAAACTCATACTGGCAGATAAAGGCTATGACAGCGATAAGTTTATACATTGGTTGGAGGAGCAGGGTGGAATTGCGGTAATTCCAAGCCGCATCACTGCCAAACATCCCAGAAAGACTGACTGGTATACTTACAAAGAACGCCATCCGGTGGAAAGTCTCTTCCTCAAACCCAAAAACAACCGCCGCTTTGCCACCAGATATGAGAAGGAAGCTCCCTATTTCCGGGCTGTTGTCTGCCTTGCTTGTATCCTTGTCTGGTTACTTTGACGGTTTTAAAACAGACTCTAGCGGGTGTCTTCAAACAAAAGATAGACAAAAAGGGAAACAAGCAGTAAAGTAAAGGCATGAAGCGACATGAATTGACAGAAGAACAATGGAATAAGGTGAATGATCTGTTACCGCCAGAAAAACCTGCGCATGGAGGAAGGCCCGGAAAAGACAATCGGGTCATGCTCAATGGAATTCTGTATTGGCTGAATACAGGGATACCTTGGCGGGACCTGCCGGAGCGGTATGGTCCTTGGAAAAGTGTGTACACCCGGTTTCGCCGGTGGAGCCTGCAAGGTGTTTGGGAGCATGTTTTTGAGCAGCTGACTGCCCAGGACATTGTGGATGAGAGTACCCTGATGCTGGACAGCACCACAATCAAGGTTCACCAGCATGGCAGCGGCGCAAAAAAGGGGGCGACGAAGCACTGGGACGCAGCCGGGGAGGATTGAGCACGAAAGTCCATGCAGTAGTGGATGGTCTGGGAAACCCGCTGCGGCTTTTGCTGTCGCCAGGGAACCGTAATGACATTTGCTATGCGCAAAAGTTGCTGGAATCTTTTGATTTACGGGGTAAATATATTATCGCAGACAAGGGATATGACAGTGACCGTTTTGTACACTGGCTGGAGAAACGCGGAGCCATTGTTGTAATCCCCAGCCGAAAAAGTGCCAAACGGGGGTGCGGACGAAAACCTGGACCAAACTGAGGTGGAGGTATCCGCATGTATAGCTATGAAGAACGGAAAAAAGCAGTGGAACTATATATCCAGTATGGGTATAGGGCAGCGGC
>CAJTCG010000061.1 GCA_910574635.1 Oscillospiraceae bacterium
GGGATGATCTCGTCCATGATTTCCAGAAATTCTTCCCGTTTTGTTTTCTTTTTCCGGCATCTGTATTCCATATCGCTAAAACTTTCCTGTTTCATACCCCGCGCCCCCTTTTCCTTATTTTATCACATCTTTTATCATTTGGGGGAATTAAATCAGCGTTTCCTTAGAGGCCCTGATTGACACCGCCCTCGGTCAAGGCTGCAAGGATTTTGACAGCTTCCTCGCCGCTATGAAAGCGGCGGGTGTGGAGGTGAAACGGGGCAAGCACCTTGCGTTCAAAATCCCCAATGGCAAGAGGTTCGTCCGCTGTGATTCTCTCAGCGTTGACTACTCCGAAGCGGCGATTATGGAGCGCATTTCCGGCAAGCGGATCGTCACTTCAAGGGCAACAGCGGCGGTGAAGTCCAAGCCCAATTTGCTGATTGATATTCAGGCGAAAATGCAGCAGGCCAACTCTCCCGGATTCGAGCGGTGGGCGAAAATTTTCAACCTCAAAGAGATGGCAAAGACGCTCATCTACTTGCAGGAAAACAACCTGACAGACCTTGGAGAATTGGAGAAAGCCTGTGATGCGGCAGTTCAAAAATTCAACGATTTAGCTGACCAGTCGAAAGCCGCCAGCGCAAGAATGAAGGACATTTCTGAACTGCAAAAGCACATCGGCACTTACGGTAAGACACGAGAGATTTACGCGCAATACCGGAAATTGGCGGGCAGGAAACGGGAGAAATTTTATGAACAGCATAGCGGTGAAATCACGGCCTGTCAAGCGGCGAAGTGGTACTTTGATTCCCTCGGTTTGAAGAAGCTACCGTTCATGCAGTCGCTGAAACAGGAGTACGCCATGTTGAAGGCTGAGAACAGAAAGCGGTATCCAGAATACAAGCAGGCCAAGGCAAAAATGATAGAACTGCTCACTGCCAAAAACAACGTGGATCGGATTTTGGGCGTGACCGAAAAAGAGAAAAATCGTGACCGCCAGCAGGAGGCGCGATGATGATTTTCTCTCTCCCTGCGGGTAACAGCAGACGCCGGAGGCGGCTTAAAAATCCGGGCGCACCAGCGCCCGGATTTACAGGGGTTTGGGGGCGTTAGCCACCAACAAGCGAGCGCCGGGTATATACCGGCGCATTGCTTGCCGCTACTTGCCGCTACTTGCTACCGCTATGTTTTCATGCCTCAAACATCAAACGGTTTGTATATCTTGAATCTGCTGCGGTCTGCTTCAATGACCCCTTGCCGACGCAGTTTTCCGATTTCCGCCGACAAACCACTGCGCTCTACTTCCAGATAATCCGCCAACTCCTGGCGATCATATGGTATTTCAAATTCCAGACTGCCAAATTGTTTAGCTTGAAGCATCAGATACGCCATCAGCTTTTCATGTGTCGTGCGCTTGGATGTGACCTCGATTTTTTGGTGAAACATCAAATTCTTTGCCGCAACAATTTGAAGAAGATTATAAATCATCTGTTGATGGAATTGACAAGCATTACTGCATGAATGACAAATTTTCAAACAGTCAATCAGCATAACCTCCGCAGCCTCCGATGCCAGCACAGAAACCGGGACTGCTTCCACTTCTGCACAAGCAAAGGATTCCCCAAATAATTCACCAGGAACAAGGTTGGCAATCATGCTTCGATTACCAAAGAAATCCGTCCGTACAATTTGAAAACTGCCCGTTAGGACAATTCCCACATATTTTGCTGGTTCACCCTCGTTCATCACGGCTTCTCCTTTTTCAAAGGAAGATACCCTGGCGTTGAGGCAACGTAGAGCCTTAGTCAGTTCCCAATGCGCCATATCCCGAAACAGCGGACACATGCACAATACTTCAAAATATTTTTCCATAGATTTGTTCCCTTTGTTGAAATTTCAACATACAAAACACGTAAATCATACTATACTGATTCCAAGATGTCAACAGGGATTCAAAGAATACAGTTGACCGGAAAGGAAAATTTTATGGTTCGCAAAATAATTCATATCGATGAAGAAAAGTGTAACGGATGCGGAGCCTGTGCCGCCGCCTGTCATGAGGGCGCTATTGAGATGGTAGACGGTAAGGCGAGGCTCACTCGTGAGGACTACTGCGATGGTCTGGGTGACTGCCTGCCCGCCTGCCCCACGGAGGCAATCAGCTTTGAGACGCGGGAAGCGCCCGCCTATGACCATGCGGCTGTGACGGCCGCTAAACAGAAGAGTGCGCCTCTGCCCTGCGGCTGTCCCGGAACAAATGCAAAGACGATTCACCGGGATCCTTGCGTTGCCCCTGCCGCACAGACGCCTGCCGCCAGCCAGCTGACCCAATGGCCAGTACAGATTAAGCTGGTGCCGGTGAACGCCCCATACCTTAACGGTGCCAAGCTACTCATCGCTGCAGATTGTACCGCCTATGCCTATGGCAATTTCCACGATATGTTCATCCGCGGCCATGTGACGCTCATCGGCTGCCCCAAGCTGGACGAGGGGGACTATGCTGAAAAGCTGACGCAAATCATTTCTGGAAATGACATCAAGAGCGTAACCATAGTACGAATGGAAGTTCCCTGTTGCGGCGGAATCGAAAACGCGGTCAAACAGGCCTTGCAGGAGAGCGGGAAGTTTATTCCGTGGAATGTGGTGACTATTTCTACGGACGGAAAAATTTTAGAATAATTACTGGTTGAAAATGACGCGTTTGTTCAAGTGCGAAAATTGACGTGGAAGCGGGCAAGTTCAAAGATTTCCTTTGATTTGAGATGGCATTGCTTAGGCTTTTAGGTCCAAGTAAATGTCCGCACCCCCTTGACAAAAGCTCTCTGAGGACAATATGAACGGCAAATTGCCGGATCATATCTTTTCCATGTTTATTGCGGATTACGATGCGGAACGGGCTGGGCTTAGATCGTCCATCTCGGATATAGAAAAGGCGTTGGAAAAGGTTCGGGATGCGAAGTCCGATATTGACCGTTTTGCCGCACTCATTAAGAAGTACACCAGCTTTGAGGAACTGGATCGGTTCATGCTGAACGAATTGATTGACCGCATTACGATCTACGAAACGCCGAGGATGGGACGTAATCGCATTGGCAAGGAAAAGACCATCACCATCTACTACAAGTTTGTTGGAGCGATTCAATAGCAAAAAACGACACCATTCTCTGGTGTCGGCTAAAGACTTTTACCTGTATACCAATTTGAACTGTCATCACCCCGGCTGAGCCTGCAATAAATTCCAACATTGTAAGTTTCCTGCATCTTTGATTTTACCTCCCAAAGAGCAGTGCGAATGGCGGTCGATTACCTACCGCCATTATAGCACGCTCACACTCTGATGCAAAGGCCCTTTACGCGATACGGCTGAGTTTTTCCATCGCCGCCAAGTCGAGCAGATCACCCAACTGTCCTTTGTCAGAAAATACACTTTTGACCCGGTAGACCACGCCGCCGATTTTGACTTCGGTGTAATCGTTCAGGCGGCTGACCTCCTTTCCTTCCACAGGTTCCGGGGACGGAACAGCCCTCCGGTTCATGTTCAGCTTCTCCATACCGTCACGCCCCTTCCGAATCATCAGGGGTGGGCGTGTAGGTTGTGTAGGTATTGCAGATATTTTTACGACCGTCACCGGCACTCAAAATACCGTCATTACCTACATTATCTGCATCGTCCATGTCGGTGCTGACCCAGGGAGCATTCAAATCCAGCAGAGAGACCAGCCGGCCCTTCCCAGTGCGTTTCCCGGAACGGTAGCGGACGCCATACTCTCGCTCAAGTTCTCCGATGCTGGCGTTCAGTAGCCGGGTCAGTGTGTTCGGCTCGGCGTTGATTTCCGTTTCCGCCTTCAACTCGTCCAGCAGCACAGCGGCGTAACCCCGCCACACGCCATGCACCTGGGTGAAGGTCTGAACGGCAGTCAGGATAGGGTCAGGCTCTTTCTGTGAGGCCTCGCCCCCAAAGGAAACAAACTCCCACACTTTCCTCTGCTTGTCAAAGCGGAGGTTCAGTTGCGTGTCGGCCACCTCCCGCCCGGTCACATCCAGTGTGGCGGCGGTCTCCATCCGGGAGGACTTTTGCAGAACAAGGGCGCCGTCAGCGCACCCCAGCAGGCCGGTCGTGCCGGAGATCATGTTGAAGGAGTCGGAGGCCCCGGCCTTGCGGGTGTGGTGGACTACCAGCACCGTCACCAGGAAGCGGTCGGCGATTTTCTTCAGGGCGCAGACTGTCTCGTAGTCGCTGGCGTAGTTGTACTGCTCCTGTCCGGCCTTGCGGACACGCTGGAGGGTGTCGATGATTGCCAGCTTCACATGGGGATGGGCGGCGAGGAAATTGGTAAGCTGTTCCTCGAAGCCCTCGCCGATATACAGGGCCTCGGTCGCCAGCCAGATGCTGCCGGGAGTTCCACCGCTGACATCGTTCAGCCTCTGCTGCATCCTCTGGAAGGTATCCTCCAGGCTGATGTAGAGGACACCACATTGTTCCGTTTTCATTCCCCAGACCGGCTCGCCCTTGCTGACCTGGTTTGCCAGCCACAGCACCAGCCAGGACTTGCCCACCTTGGGCGCTCCGGCGAGGATGTAGATGCCTTGACCCATCAAACCGTCAATCAAAGTGCCGGACGGGGCGTAGGTCGTGTCCAGCAGTTCCTCCGCCGGGATTACTTTCAGTTCAGGGATTTTCTGTTTTTCTTCCGTCATTCACAGTTCCTTTCACGGCATCCGCCAGCGAACACCATAACGCTGGCGGAGACAGTGGGTGAAGCGGCGATGTGGTCCGGCTACCTCCTTCCTGTCCGGGCTGGCCGCTGATTTGGCATGTATGCCGGGTTGTTCTATATACGGAAGTTTATAGAGTTCAATTCTGAACTGCACTTATCATTATAGCCGTTCAGAAATGTGCTGTCAAGTGATTTGCAAAAATTCCTTTCATTTTTGAACGGCGTGTGATATAATATCCGGCAGGACGGCTATACTCAAATCAGCACCAGAACAGGGAGGGCGCGGCATGGAACTGCTGTCAATTAACTCGACATTGGGAGAGCGAATAAGGTTTTACCGCCAGCAGGCGGGGCTGACGCAAAAAGAACTCGCCGCCCTATGCGAGGTCAGCGAGTCCGCTATCAGGAATTATGAACTGGGGAACCGAGTGCCGGATTTTCTCACGCTCCATATAATCGCCGAAAAACTCCGGGTCAACTACGCCGCCATCAGCGGTGAAAAAATCTCGGATATGGAAGGGGCGCTGCAGGCGTTATATAAGCTGGAGGAGATTTACGGATTGTACCCGACGGAGGTGGGCGGGCATATCCATTTTGTGTTCAGGGACAGTGTGGCAATGGACGATTTCAAGCCGGATATAGAGACCATCACGAGAAGTCCCGGTGCGTTGCTCCAATACCGTACTCTGGGATTTATGAAAGCCTGCGCCCAGCACGATGCCGGAGAAATGACCGATGAGGAGTACGCCCTCTGGAAAAGCAAGTTCCCGGCGTTCCTGAGCGACTTCTACGAATTTCGGAAACAGGCAGGGCAGACAGAAGAAGAAAACTTTGATGGCGATGCTCCCGTCTCTTCTGAAAAACCGCAGTCCCCGAAGCGGAGACGGGAACGGAAAATCAACAGTGGGCGGTAGCCAGAAGCGGCGGAACGCCGCGCAGCCAACCTCGGTAACGAGGTTGTTCAAAGGGTTTGGGACGCTTCCCAACAAGCAGAAACAGCGATTTCCGGCGGAGCCGGGAACCGCTGTTTCGAGGCTTTGTGGGAACAAAGACACTGCTTACAAAGTAGCGAATTTCCATCAGCGGTTCAAGTTGAACCGTTGCCACTATTCAATCTGTTTTGGCCTGAATCAAATTGACCCAAGCCACTTTATTCGGTAGTGTCAAGATTATTTCGCAAATTAGTATGCAGACTCTGGGTGGAATGAAGTCAGCCGGCAATAGAGGTGTCCTCCAGAGCAGCTTCCAGGTGCCTCATATTCATGTACTTCTTGTTGCCCCACTGCGTGCCGGCTACATGGCGCAGCCG
>CAJTCG010000062.1 GCA_910574635.1 Oscillospiraceae bacterium
CGGCTGCGCCATGTAGCCGGCACGCAGTGGGGCAACAAGAAGTACATGAATATGAGGCACCTGGAAGCTGCTCTGGAGGACACCTCTATTGCCGGCTGACTTCATTCCACCCAGAGTCTGCATACTAATTTGCGAAATAATCTTGACACTACCGACAAAGCTTACTCAATCAAGTATCCTATACGCAGAACATATATTCGAGTACAACAACTAAACAAACTGCCCCGATCTACTTCCGATTTACATATCCGAGGCTGTGCAAGACCTTGCGGTACGACATTCTGTACTGCTGGTCGTCTTGCCAGCAAGGATGTGTAGGTCTTTTGTTTTTCTGGTATGGAGGGAATAGCGTGGACGGCTATCACACTCTGTCCTGTATTCCATCACAGAGAGAAAAGACCGTCACAACTGACAAGGAGGCAAGTCCTATATGAAAGAATCCGCCTACAAGAACTATGACGAGCTGCCGTTGTTCCTGAACGTGGCAACGGTGGCAAAGGTGCTGGGCATCTCACCGTCCAGCGGGTACGAACTGATGCACGAAACGGATTTTCCTGTTCTCAAAATCGGCAATCGGATGGTAGTGCCCAAAGAGAAATTCGTGGAGTGGGTGTTGCGGCACATTCAGGGAGGCGCAGATTGAAGTACGCACAGTGGCTCAAGCGTGATCCGGTCAGGAACTGCTTCCTGTTGCCCAACGAGATATTCCTGTTGGGACTGTCGCCCGGCGCGCTGGCTGTCTACTCGTACCTGCTCTGCTGCGAGAACAGGCAGACGTACCAATGCTGGCCCAGCTACAAGACTATCGGCAATGCGGTGAGGATGAGTGCCAACACCGTCCGCAAGTATGTGTGTGAGCTGGAGGAGCGCCAGCTCATCAGTACAGAGAGCACGACGGTCACCACCAAGGCCGGTCTGAAGCGCAACGGCAATCTGCTCTACACCATCCGCCCGATCCAACTGGCCCTCGATCAGTTCTACGAACAACAGTTGGCGCAGATGGACGCGGCGGCTGAACGTCATCGAGCCGCAACGGCACTCGCACTCCGCAGTGAAAAGTGCAACTCAGCGTGACAGCCTGTGCGCCGCTGTGTGGCCTCGCTGATGCTCGGAGGGTAAACAAGCCGCAGTCCATCGCAAACGCCGCCGTGTCAAAAGCGTGTGGCCGGTGTGTGCCATCCGGCGAAATCAGCACAACCGAAAGTGGCAGGTGAACCGGGGGGTCGAAAAAAGTGCAGGATAAAGCGCGGGGGTCGCAAGCGCCCCTCCGCACGGGAAACACCGCCCCGCAGAGCGGGGCGGGGACGTTCGGGCGGGGGTCATTTTTCACCCCCTGGGGTCAATTCGGGGGTCTGCTTTCACAAAAAGCCCGCCGTTGCCCGTTTTTCGCGGGATCTCGGTGGGGATATATACGAATTTCAGGAGGAGCATCATGCCAAGAGAAAAAATTCAAGTTCGCGCTGCGAGTTTCCCCTGAGACGCAGCAACTCGTCAAAGAGATGTGTCTTCGGGACAACTGCTGTACACAAAACGAGTTCATCGAGAAAGCCATCCGGTTCTACGCCGGGTACATCTCAGGTCAGGAGGCCACCGCCTACCTGCCGCCTGCGCTGGCGTCCGTCCTGCGTGGTACGGTTCAGGATACCGAGAACCGCATCTGCCGTCTGCTCTTTAAGCTGGCAGTGGAGCAGGACATGGTGATGAATGTGCTGGCAGCTGGGATGGAGCTTCCTAATGAGCAGTTCCACGCAATGCGGGGCCGGTGCGTCCAGGACGTGAAAAAACCAGCGGCAGTATCTCGCTGGGTGACGCTGTCCGCTATCAGAGGGGCAGTCTGTGATCACCCGCACCCTGTTCAAATTCTGCGTTGCAAAACAAAGAATAAAAGTCCTCGAAAAAAGTAGTAGCTATATTCCGCAAAGTGTGGTATGTGTTGGTGTTGCAAAGGAGGCGGTAGATATGAGAACGATTCTGGAAGACCTCTACTACGGCAATATCACACCCAACGAACAGCAGATGATACCTGGCTCAGAACTGAAGCGGGCAGTAGACCGTGTCGCTAAGTGCGAGGCGCAGCTAATGGAACTCCTCAGCGAGGAGGGTCAGCAGACCCTCACAAGGTTTATCCGCTCCCAGCATGAGATCAACAGTATCACAGCAACCGAGAATTTCATTCTGGGTTTCCGATTGAGTGTCAGGCTGATGGTCGAGTGCATGGACGAAAACGACGGTGATATTCGGACAGGAGGTGAGTAACAAATGGCAAAGCGCAGACCGTCCGGCGACGGCATGGTGCGCAAGCGTGACGACGGTCGGTGGGAAGGACGCATCGTAGTGGGCCACAAGAAAAACGGCGACTCCATCTTCCGCTACGTCTACGCTCCCACGCAGAAGGAACTGTCCGCAAAACTCCGCCAGCACATCGACAGCTACCAGGGTGCTGACCTGACAGAGCAGGGCCGGATGACCTTGAGTGAATGGCTCAATCAGTGGCTGGAGAACATGGCGGATACTCTGCGACCCAACACGCTGAGGAACTGTCGCAGCTGCATCGAGAACCACATCCGCCCCAACCTGGGAGACAAACAGCTGGCTCGAATTACACCGAAGGATGTGCAACGGTTCTACGAGAAGCTGAGTGATTGTCTGGCCAGCAGTACGGTGCGCCGCATCCACACCACGCTCCACGGTACGCTGAAGGCGGCGCAGCAGGCGCACCTGATCGCCAGCAACCCGACCGAGCAAATCACCGCTCCCAGATTCAGCTATGGGGCAAAGCAGATACTGACGGACAAGCAGCTGGATGTGTTCATGAAGGTCATCGCAGAGGATGAAATCTGGTGTGACTTCTTCTACACTGAGCTGACCACTGGCCTGCGCCGGGGTGAGATCTGCGGGCTCAAGTGGGAAGACTTCGATGAGGTCACCGGCACACTGAAAGTCTGCCGCACCGTCTATCGGGAAATTGGCGGCGGGCTGACTGCCGGGGATACCAAGACTAACGCCGGCACTCGGAAAATCGTGCTGCCCTCCAGTACAGCAGCTTTGCTCAGCAAAAGGAAAGCATCGGCTCTGACTGAGTGGATATTCCCCAACCCGCTGAAACCGGAACAGTCTGTCAATCCTGGCTCAGCATACCGCCGGTTGAAGATTCTGCTGAAGCGGGCCGGTCTCCCGAATATTCGCTTCCACGACTTGCGTCACACCTTCGCAACTCACGCTCTGGCGTCAGGTGTGGACGTGAAAACCCTGTCCAGTATCCTGGGCCACACCAGGGCGGCGTTTACCTTGGATACCTACACCCATACCACTAGCGATATGCAGAAGCGAGCCTCGGAAGTGGTAGGTGATTTCCTGACAGACATTTTCGGAGAGGAGTTGAGACCGTGGGAAGAAAGCGCAAGAGAGGCGAGGGTACAGTCCGACTGAGAAAAGACGGACGCTGGGAAGGCCGGGTAGTCATTGGCTACGATGATAAGGGCCTACCCAAAACAAAAAATGTGCTGGCCATGACCAAGACGGAGTGCGTGGCGAAACTGGAATCGCTGAAAGAGTCCGTGACTCCTGCAACCGCCGTTAAGATCAGGGCGGATATGCCCTTCGGCGAGTGGATGGAATTCTGGTACGAAAACTACAGTAAGCCAATGCTCCGCCCCAGTTCCCAGCGATCCTATGAGGACTTTATCTGGCTCTACATCTGCCCCAAATTAGGCAGTGTTCCTCTGAACAAGTTAACGATGAATGACCTCCAGCGGTTCTTCAACTGGATGAGAAAGGATGGACGTACGCTGCATAGAGAAACCAGAGGCGGTGGTCTCTCGGACAATATGGTGCGCAACTGTCACAGTCTCTGCCGCAGGGCGTTGGAAAAAGCTGTGGCAGAGCGATTGATCGTAAAGAATCCAATTGAGGAATGCAAGGCTCCGCCAATCAGACGGAAGGAGATGCAACTGCTTTCCAGGGAGGAGTTGCAAAGACTGCTCATCCAGGCCAAAGACGAAGGCTACTACGAGGTGTTCCTTCTGGAACTGACCACCGGCCTTCGCGTGGGAGAACTGATGGCGCTCCAGTGGGATGACTTGAATTTCAAAACCGGGGAACTGCGGATTGAGCGGCAGGTCTATCGAACCAAGGAGGAACTGCTAATCCAGGAACCCAAGACCAAAGCATCTATCCGAACAGTGATTCTTCCCCCACCTGTGGTCGAGGCGCTAAAGGAGTACAAGAAAACCGTCTCCTCCCAATGGATGTTTCCGTCGCCCAAAAAGGAGGACGCTCCGCTGGCCCCAGCCGCCGCCAGCCACAGGCTGAGCAAAATCCTATCGCATGCTGGATGCAAAAAAGTTCGCTTCCACGATCTGCGCCATGTATTCGCCACTAACGCTCTGGAGCATGGGATGGATGTGAAGACCCTGTCCACCATCATCGGGCACGTCTCCAGTGCCACTACGCTGAATGTCTACGCACACGTCACTGATGATATGCAGAAGCAGGCCGCCGCTAAAATCGACCGAGGTATTGGTAAAGTAGAGATTTCCGCAGAGAATCCCCAAGCGGTAGCCAGCCGCACCTTGACAGACTTCAAACCCAAGCGGGGCAAGCGCCGCTACTGGGGCAGCGGATACCTGGGTCAGACCAAAGGTGGTCGCTGGAACGGAAGGTACACGGTGACCTGGCCCGATGGAACAAAACGCACCCGGGACATCTACGCTGACTCAGAGGAAGAATGCGAAAAGTTGCTGGCGGTAATGATAACCGAGATGAAAACGGAGGTGGCCGCTGAAAAGGAGCGGCTGAGGGCAGAGAATAGAGCAAGCTGAGAACTGCGGCCCACCGGAATAGCCCGGTGGGCCGGTTTTCTCTGTCTGTGGGCAAATATGTGGTCAAGGAGTACCCAGCCGTACCAAAAAGGCAGAAATTGTCGCGAGAATGGCAGGTCTGAAACAGTTAATGGAGATTTTCAGGGGCATAAATCAGCCCTTATCCTCAGAGCAGCGTGTGCGCTGGTACATCCAAAGAGAAGTCCCAACAGATTTTCCTCTATGCCTTTTCAAGTTGACCATTGGCAAATCCGAATTTTTTGATAACAGCGCACGCAGCCGCTGGATATTTTTGCAGACTGCTGGTATGGTGTGTTGCTGACAAAGGAGGCGATACGCTATGGCGAAAAGACGTGCCAATGGAGAAGGGAGCATCCGCAAGCGAAAGGATGGCCGCTGGGAGGGACGCTACACGGCGGGACGTGATCCGGTAACCGGGAAGGCTATCTACAAAAACGTCCTCGGCAAAACTCAGTCAGAGGTCAAGGAGAAGCTCAAGTCAGCGATTGAGAAAACCAGCGTCCTGCCCTTGAAGACAGAGCACTACACAGTAGGCCAATGGCTGGACGCCTGGATGGAGAACTACGCCAAGCTCCAGGTTCGGGCTTCGTCCTACAAGACCTACCGGGGCTTCATCGAAAACCACATCAAGCCTGCCCTCGGTGATATGCCGTTAGGGAAGCACTGATTAAAGCAAATAAAAGCCAGGCAAACAGACGAAGGTAATGGAAACGACCAATAAAGGACCATATTGGGGGATAAATTCCTCATTTTTCCAGTCCCAGCCCGGTCGAAGG
>CAJTCG010000063.1 GCA_910574635.1 Oscillospiraceae bacterium
TCATTTAGCTGTACAATCTTCTCGGACATAGTTTGCAGTCTCCTTTCAGAATGGTGTGTCGCAACTTCATTCTACCAGAGCTCTGCAAACTATGTCTCTTTTTCTTTTTGCGAAACTTATTCTACCTTATCTCATACTTTAGTCATTAAGGAAAGTATAGTAATTCATTAGTCTTTCCTTTTCACTCTTTAATAGAATTTTCCAAATATGCATTGACAGCCCCTTATTTCCAACATATAATTTAATAAATGTTAGAAGCAACTTACTATGTATCGATTTTTTTACATTCGAGGTGATATTTTGGCTGTTATTAAAGATGTTGCAAGTTTTGCGGGGGTATCTATCAGCACAGTATCAAAATATTTTAACAATCCTCAAGGGATGTCTGAGGAATACCGACAGAAGGTTGCCGCAGCGGTGGAGGCGCTGGACTTTACTCCAAATGCTATGGCCCGCAGTCTGAGGACCAAACGTACAAACATCATTGCCCTGATCGTCCCTGAAATTACGAACACGTTTTACGTAGAAGTCTACAACAATATTCGTTTAGCTGCCACCTCTAAAGGTTATATGACTCAACTCTACACAACGGAGGAAAGTATAAATATTCTGCAGGAACTCTTGAGCCAGTTATCCTCCTCTAAAATAGATGGTATCATCCTCTGCTTCCTGGACGAAGATGAAGTCATCTCCTTACTAGACCGGACCCAGGCCACAATGCCCATCGCTCTTTTGAGCTGGGATGCAGACACGCAGTTCAACTCCGCTGTCTTGGATTTAACACTAACTGTGTACCGGGCTACCAGCTACTTGATTCAACAGGGTCATACAAGTATCGCTTTTGTGAACGGGCGGGAGGGCAGTCGTGTCTCTACTCAGAAAAAAAGAGGGTACTTGAAAGCAATGTCCGCTAACGGTTTGCCCGTAACGGAGGACCATATATGTAGCGGTAGCTATTCTTTCCGCACCGGCTATCAAGCTACCAAACATTTTATGCAGTGCTCTGAGCCTCCCACCGGCATTGTGGCGGCCAACGACATCATAGCCATCGGCTGCTGTAAATACCTACACCTGAACGACTACCGTATTCCACAGGATGTTTCTATTGTGGGCATGGATGGTATTCAGCTTTCCAGGATATACGATCCCTCTATCACCACCATGGCAATTCCCATTCCTGCCATGTGTACGGAAGCGGTAAATTTGCTTATCAACAAAATCAACCACCCCACTTCTAAGACCCGGCAGTCTTTGTTTGAGTCTGAGTTGATGGTCGGACGGAGCACAAATGAGAATGCCCCATTATATTTAGAGTTTTAGTATAGTATCTATTATTAAATAGCATGTAGAATGAATTTTGGATGTGACGGAGAAAGGGAAAAATTACGGCGGCCAGCAGGGCGTGCGGTGGTAATTTTATCTTTCCCCAGTGGGTAACAGTTGACTCCGAAGGCGGCTAAAAAGGACCGGAGCAGTTGTGCCGGTCCTTATAGGAACTTGGGGGGCATCAGCCACCAACAAGCAATGCCCCGGTATATACCGGGGCATTGCCATCTGATGCTAAATAGGGTGAATCATCGCTGAATCTAGTATGCACATGGTAATCCGCAAGCATTTTACAGCTTCTCGCCGTTGCTGCGAATAACGTTCTTGAACCACGCAAAGGAATCCTTTTTGAATCGCTTTCCGCTGCCAGTACCATCATCGTTTTTGTCCACATAGATGAAGCCATAACGCTTTTTCATCTCTCCAGTAGTAAAGGAAACCAGGTCGATACAGCCCCAGGGAGTGTATCCCATCAGTTCTACGCCTCCTCCTCCTCCACCGCTTTCTTCATCTGCTCAATGTGGGCTTTCAGGTACTCCACCCGATAAGGATCGTGGCAGGAACCGTCCTTTTCCAGCTTGTCAATGGCACCAAAGCCGTTTTATACGATGAACAGCGGAATTTCGTACCGCTCATACAATGTCACCAGCGAATAACGCAGGCCAACCGGGTCGATCTGCCAGCCCCAATCACTTTTGTTCACGTCGGGATTGTCCACAGAGTTGGAGGAACTGCCGTCCATACTGGCGGCGGTGTCCTTCCGGACGTCGGCCTTGACTGCGCTGGACATATAGTAGCTGAACCCGATGTAGTCCACCCGGCCTGCGGAGAGTATTTCCCCGTCCTCTGGCTCCATGTGGATGTGATAACCCTTGCGCGCCCATTCTTTTTTAGCATAGGCGGGGTAATGCCCCCGGGCCTGGACATCGGAAAAGTAGAACCGCTCATGCATACATTCTGCGGCAGTCATCACATCGTTAGGAGCGCAGGAGTAGGGATAGAACGGTATCCAGGAACACATACAGCCAATTTTGAAATCAGGATTGATTTCATGTCCCTTTTTCACGACCAACGCCCCGGCCACAAACTGATGGTGGACTGCCTGATACATGGCCTCCTGGGGATTTTCAAGCTGGGAATAACGAACGCCGGAACAGGTCCAGCCGAAGATGTCGGCGGCGGTGTTGACCTGGTTGTTGATCTCATTGAAGGTCATCCAATATTTGACCTTATCCCTGTACCGTTCCATGACGGTGGTGGCGTAGCGTACAAAGCAGTCGATGGTGTGCCGACTCATCCAGCCGCCATATTCCTTCGCTAGATGGTAGGGCATCTCAAAATGGGAGAGGGTGACCACCGGCTCGATGCCGTATTTCAGCAGTTCATCAAACAGCTCGTCATAGAACTTTAGGCCCGCCTCGTTGGGCTGAGGGTCGTCTCCGTTGGGGAAAATACGGGTCCAGGCGATGGAGGTGCGGAAGCACTTGAAGCCTAGTTCCGCCATCAGAGCAATGTCCTCCCGGAAGGTGTGGTAGAAGTCAATGCCATCGTGGTTGAGGTAGCGCTCTCCGGGCAGGACGCCACCGGTAATGCGGCGCGGCACTCTGGCGCTGCCGGCGGTGAGGACATCAGACACACTGACGCCTTTTCCGTCCACATTCCAGGCACCTTCCAGCTGGTGGGCAGCCACCGCGCCGCCCCACAGGAAATTGTTGGGTAAACTCATAATTGATCCTCCTGTTTTTGGTACCTCCCCCCACGCGAGGGGGTGCTGTGTTATGCTCTCAGCGCTTCACGTTCAGGATGGGGTCTCCAACTTTGACTGTGCCGGATTGCTTTGTCTGCTCCACAGCAGCAAAATCGTCTGCGTTTGTGACCAGAATGGGGGTAATTGTGTCAAAATCCTTCTTCAAAGCCTCCAAATCAAATTCAATGAGCAGATCGCCCGTCTTGACTTGATCACCATCCTTTACATGGGGTGTGAAGCCCTTGCCGTTCAAGATGTGGATGAGCATTTCCACACCATCGCCCTCCAGGTTGATAGCGTGGTGGGTATCGAAGAGGCTGGCCACTGTGCAGTCGAAGGGGGCGTACAGCTTGCCCTCGCTGGGGATGATGGCCGCGCCCTGCCCCAGAATGCCCTCAGCAAAGGTGGGGTCGTTGACCTGACTGCACAGCTTGATCTCGCCGTTCAGGGGGGCGTAGATAGTGACTGTCCCGGAGGCCGCTTTCGGCGTAGCGTCAACAAGGACCTGCTTTGCAGTGGGAGATGACTCCTTGGCGGAGGCCGTATCCTCATCGCCGCAGCCGATCACCATTACTGATGTAAGGAAGCATTGATTAAAGCAGGTAAAAGCCAGGCAAACAGACAAAGGTAAAGGAAACGTCCAATAAAGGACCATATTGGGGGATGAATTCCTCGCTTTTCCAGTCCCAGCCCGGCCGAAGGGCGCAAAAAACTTAGGCGGGGCATAGGGAACCGCCCGCCCTGGCAAGCATGTACAGATTTGCGCTGGCGAAGAGAACGTGTAATCGGTTAAGGAAGGGCTGATTAAATCGGCAAGAACGATTTGCGAGAGAATTTTTATCACAGCGAGGCGGGATTTCGCAGGAATAATTGTGTTTATTTCAAGAAATCGCAACAAAGCTGTGGCAAAAAATCCGCAAAGCGCCGCAGGCGCATTTAATCAGCGCTTCCTTAAGGAAACGCTGATTTAATTCCCCCAAATGATAAAAGATGTGATAAAATAAGGAAAAGGGGGCGCGGAGTATGAAACAGGAAAGTTTTAGCGATATGGAATACAGATGCCGGAAAAAGAAAACAAAACGGGAAGAATTTCTGGAAATCATGGACAAGATCATCCCGTGGGAGGAATGGGTATCGCTGGTCGTCCCCCACTATCCAACCGGGAAACACGGCCGTCCGCCGATTGAGATAGAAACCATGCTGCGGATGTATCTGCTGCAATGCTGGTTCAGCTTATCCGATGAAGGAGTAGAGGACGCAATTTATGACAGCTATGCCATGCGCAAATTTATGGGGATCAACTTTTTCGAGCAGGATGTCCCGGACGCCACGACCCTGCTGCACTTTCGGCATCTGTTGGAGGAGAAGGGCATCGGCAAGCTGTTTTTTGATGCAATCGACCGCTGCCTGGAACGGGCTGGACGGATGATGCGGGGCGGCAGCATCGTAGACGCCACGCTGATCAGCGCACCCAGCTCTACAAAAAACGCGGAGAAAAAACGGGATCCGGAAATGCACTCGGTGAAGAAGGGAAACCAGTGGCACTTCATACCAAAATGCCACTGAGATGTATTGTGTAAAGGGTGGTTTCACCACCCAAATACACATTGGCTGACGGTTCATTTGTGGCAAAATGACACAGGCCGGAAAGGCGGTGATCGACCAGCAGGAGGGAACCGAAGGGGGAGCGTCCGGGATGACCTGGGTGCTCCGTTCCCTTTGTCGGCCCTCTCGAAGAGCGCACTTACTCACCACCGGCCAGGGGCCAGCGGTGGTACCGCCTGACGGCAGCCGTGCGCCCTCCGGGGGCGGCTCCGCCAGGGTGTCCTGCCCTGCCGGTATATACCAGTAGATGCCAACGGCGGCTTGTGCATCGGACGCAGCCGCGCCGATCACTGGGGGCTTGGGGGTCATCGGCCACCAACAAGCTGCGCCGGGTATATACCGGGGCATTGCTTGCTACTACTATCAACACCTAAAAAAGATAGCTGAAAGTCGCATGTAATGATAGTATACTTAGAGCCTATCCATAAATTATATGAGTAGTGATATAATGTTCAGGGGTGTGATAAGATGGAAAAGAAAAAAGGGACACAATCCTGGACAATATCAGA
>CAJTCG010000064.1 GCA_910574635.1 Oscillospiraceae bacterium
CTGCCAGACACTCTTGGATCAGATATTCCTTTTCCTCCAAGTCCATCTCAATTCGTTTTCCCATGCCTGCTCCCCTCGTTCTCGTTTTTGTTGTTTCGCTGTCTGCCTTATAGGGAGCATATCACGGTGGCCAGAGCCGGGCCGGGCTTTACCCTTGCCCATTGGCCTTGTCCTCCGGCTTGGTCGTCAAGAGGGTATAGAGCTCGGTGTCCTGGGGGAAGTGGTCTACAAAGGGGATGGTGGTGTCCCCATAAAAAAGCAGCCCCTCGCCGGAGCCGGAATGGGTGACGTAGGAAAGCTGGTGGGGGGAGATCCCCAGGTGGCTTGCCAGCACCTTTTGATCCCCGGCAGCCTGGGACAGCATATAGAGGAAATCGCAGTTGCCGAAAATGGACTCGATCTCGCTGCTCTCCAGCAGGCTTTTCACATTCTGGGTAATGCCGCTGGGGATAGCCCCCCACTTGCGGAAGCGGCGGAAGATCTCGACGCTGTACGCCGCCGTCTGGGGTTCCGCCAGCAGAACGTGAAACTCGTCCTGATATACCCAGGTCGCCCGTCGCCGGTCCCGGTTCTCCGTCACCCGGCCCCATATCTGGTCGGTGAGGATCAGCAGCCCGATCTTTTTCAGCATTTTACCCAGGGCCTTGATGTCGAAGCACAGCAGCCGGGAATTGACCTTGACGTTGGTACGGTGGTTAAAGAGGTTGAGGGACCCGGTGCAGTACAGCTCCAGGGCGGACGCCACCCGCCGGGCCTCCGGTTCGGACTGTTTCAGCAGCTCGTCGTAGAGGTCCTGGAGAATGGGCATCCGCTCCGGGGCCGGGTCCGCCAGATAGGGCCGGTAGATGGTCCGCACACAGCGGTCGATCACCGTCTTTTCCACGGGAGCCAGCCCGCTCCGCCCGCCCACGATCAGCTCGCACAGAGAGAGGATGAAATCGCTTTTGAGGGACAGGGGGTCCTCGTCGTCGGCGTAGTTGGGATTGATGTCCATGGGGTTGATGAACGTGCCCGCCGTGGCCGACGGGGACAGCCGCACCACCTGACCGCCCAGCCGGTTCACAAGGGGGTAGTATTCTCCCTCCGGGTCTGCTATGATGATGTCGTCGTCCGGGAGGGAGAGGAACACGTTGACGATCTCCCGCTTGGCGGCAAAGCTCTTGCTGCTGCCGGGGGTGCCCAGGAACAGGCCGTTCGGTGATTTTTACTTCAGAACCGCTCACGCGGGAACCAACGAAGGAAACGCCGCAGTCCACATCCGCGCCCTTGCATATTCTCTTAATATCCCGCACACTGTCCCCGATGCCGCTTCCCTCGTTGGTGCAGAAGGGAATGATCCGCTTGTTTCCTCCACCTGTTTTTAATGGATACGGTAATTGCCGAACATTCGAGCCATCTCTGGACTGTCATGTTCAAAAAACAATTCCCGTCCTTTGTCCATGCCGGCGATCTGTTTCATTTCCTCCGCAGTCAGCTCAAAATCCCATATATCATAATTCTGCCGGATGCGGGAGGAATGCGAGGATTTAGGAATGACGGCGATGCCGCGCTGCACATCCCAGCGGAGAATCACCTGCGCGGGCGATTTTCCATATTTTGCTCCAATAGACGCCAACAGTTTATTCTGGAAAATGTCATTGCGGCCCTCTGCGAAAGGCGCCCAGCCCTCCGGCTGGATGCCAAGGTTTTTCATCTCCTGGATCGCTCCTGTCTGCTGATAAAAGGGATGAATCTCGATTTGACTGACGTGGGGCGTTATCCGGTTGTGCATGGCGAGATCAACCAGCCGTCCGATGTTCAGATTGGATACGCCAATGGCCCGAACTTTACCTTCGTCCAGCAGTTCCTCCATGGCCCGCCATGCGCCGTAAATATCCCCCAAAGGCTGGTGGATCAGGTAGAGGTCCAGGTAGTCCAGACCGAGGTTTTGCAGAGAAGTCTCACAGGCCAGCTTTGCCCGTTCATAGCTGGCATCCTGCACCTACAATTTGGTGGTGATAAACAACGTATCCCTGTCTGCTCCGGATTCCCGGATTCCCTTGCCTGTAGCTCCTTCATTGCCATAGATTGCGGCGGTGTCGATCATCCGATAACCCGCGTCTACTGCCTCACAAATAGCCCGCACACATTCGCTGCCGTACATATGCATCACGCCCAGGCCCACCAGAGGCATCTCCACTCCGTTGCGCAGGGCAGCCGTTTCCTTGACTGCTGCTTTCATCATGCCGGTTCCTTTTCTCTCTATGACCATGCACTGTCCGGGTCAAAGCACATTCCGCCGCAGTAGGGGATGGCGTCGATGTCCAGCATATCCGCATCTGAAAGCGCAAAGTCAAAGACATCTGCATTCTCAATGATATATTTTTCGTGGGTGGACTTGGGCAGGGGAACGATCCCCTTTTGAAGCAGCCAGCGGATACAGGTCTGAGAGGCGGTCTTACCGTACTTCCCGGCAATTCGGGCCAGTTCCTTGTTTTTCAGGACGTTGCCGCTGCCCAGGGGACTCCACGCTTCCACAACAATGCCGTTCGCCTGACAGTAGGACGCGCTCTCGACCTGGCCAAAGCCCGGATGATACTCGATCTGGTTTACCATGGGTTTGATCTCACTGTCCTCTGTCAACGCCCGAACATGGTGGGCGAGGAAGTTGCTCACGCCGATTGCCTTGACCCGGCCCTCGCGGTACAACTGCTCAAAGGCCCGCCATGTGGCACGGTTGATCTCCCGCCAATCATCGTGCCAGCGGGATACGGCGGGCCAGTGGATGAGGTAGAGGTCCAGGTACTCCAGGCCCAGCTTTTTCATAGATTCCTCAAACGCCCGCAAGGTCTTATCGTATCCCCGATGACTGTTCCAGACCTTTGTGCTGATAAACAATTCTCCGCGCTCCACTCCGAGTTCGCCCATCGCACGCTTGATTCCTTCTCCGAGGCCCTTTTCATTCATGTAGCCCTCTGCGGTATCAAAATTTCGATACCCGGCTTTGACAGCGGCTGTCACACACTTTGCTGTCTGGAAGTTCGGTATCCGCCATGTGCCAAAACCGAACGAGGGTATCTGGACGCCGTTGTAAAGTGCCAATGCCTGATCCGGTTTGTTCAAGCTGTTTCACCCTTTCATTTCCTGCTGATGTTTGCTCCCTTTTGATTGCAATTATAGTCAGCAAAGGCTTGAAAGTCTAATCGAAAAATGCTATAATTTATTTGATTTTTTATAGCTTCGAGAGAGGAGGACTTTATGACAACAAAGCAGATGGACTGCGCGTTGGAATTATCCCATACCCTTAATTTCAGCCGTGCGGCGGAGAATCTTTTTATCAGTCAACCGGCATTGACCTATCAGATTCAATGTCTGGAAAACGAGATCGGCTTCCGCTTGTTTGAGCGCACAGGGAAAGGCGCTGATCTGACCCCAGCAGGCGCGCGTTTCTGTACGGAACTCCGGCGCATCCGGGCGGAGTTGAAGGCGGCTGTCGAGCAGGGGCAGAATATGAGTTCCCAGTACAGCGAGGCCCTTCATGTATGTATCCCAATGCGCTCCTGCATCTACTTCCTGCCGCAGATCATGCAGAAGTTTGAGGCGGCGATGCCTCATGTGTCGCTCAATATCAAATTCCAATATGGGGACAGCCGGATAGATCTATTTCTTCGGGGAGAGCAGGACATTTTATTTGCCAGAGAATCCGAGCTGAAGCGATTTTCCAGCGTGTGCACAGCGGCCTTGTTTGACTGCCATTTTTATATCGTAGTCTGCAAGGATGACCCGCTGGCCGCAAAGGAAATATTAAACGTGGATGATCTGGCGGGACGGACTTTTATGGTAGGCGGCGGTTCCCCGGCGGAAATGGTAGTCGTACAAAACCGGATCGTGGATTCGGGGCAAATCCGTATCCTCAACTGCCCCGATCACGAGACGGCTATGGCAAATGTGGCTGCCCGGAAGGGGCTCGTCATGTCTCCCGGCTTTGCCAACGACCACAACGGCGAGTTTGTTTGGGTCCCCTTTGATTGCCCAGAGCGTGTCAAGTGCGTCCTGGGCTATCATCGGAGAGACGAGAGGGAAAGCACCCGCTATTTTATCGAATTGGCGCAGGCGGCTTATACTCATGCAGATGCCATCCCGCTCTAATCGTAGGTAATCAGAAATTTGTTTTTTATCAGAAACAGAATTGGGAAAGCATTGAAAACACAGGGCAAAGCACGAAATAATTTCGGATAAAAAGTGGGATTGGGTAACTGTCTACCCAATCCCACGCTATCTATGGGGCAGAAAATTTCTGATAAGAATATTCGCTATCGCAGCCCGGTTAAGGAAACGCTGATTTAATTCCCCAAAATGATAGAAGATGTGATAAAATAAGGAAAAGGGGGCGCGGAGTATGAAACAGGAAAGTTTTAGCGATATGGAATACAGGAGCCGGAAAAAGAGGGTAGTGTCAAGATTATTTCGCAAATTAGTATGCAGACTCTGGGTGAAATGAAGTCAGCCGACAATAGAGGTGTCCTCCAGAGCAGCTTCCAGGTGCCTCATATTCATGTACTTCTTGTTGCCCCACTGCGTGCCGGCTACATGGCGCAGCCGGGCACAGACCAACATGAGGGCGGAGTTGCCATCCGGGAAAGAGCCCACCACCCGAGTGCGGCGGCGGATTTCCCTGTTAAGCCGTTCTATGACATTATTGGTACGGATACGCGTCCAGTGTTCGCTGGGAAAATCGCAGTAGGTAAGCGTCTCTTCAATGCCATCTTCTACCTTCCTGGCGGCCTCTTTCAGTTTCATGGAACGCAGTTCCTCCACAACCGCTTTTGCCTTCTCCCGTGCAGCCTTTTTGCTCTCCTGAGCATGGATCGCCTTGAGCATCTTGGCCACCAGCTTTACCTTGGAACGAGGCGTTACAGAGAACACGTTGCGGTAAAAGTGGACAGTGCAGCACTGGTATTTGGCTTCCGGGAACACTTCTCCCACAGCCTCCAGCATACCAAGACACTTGTCTCCACCCACCAGTTTGACCCCCTCCAGGCCACGGCCACGCAGCCACTGGAAGAAACTGACCCAGCTGGCCTTGTCCTCCTTCATCCCCTCGGCGGCGCCCAAAACTTCACGGTATCCGTCCTCATTTACCGCAATCGCCACCAGTATCGCCA
>CAJTCG010000065.1 GCA_910574635.1 Oscillospiraceae bacterium
TCCTTTAGCTCACCCTTGATTACTTCCTCATTTAGCTGTACAATCTTCTCGGACATAGTTTGCAGTCTCCTTTCAGAATGGTGTGTCGCTACTTCATTCTAACAGAGCTCTGCAAACTATGTCTCTTTTTCTTTTTGCGAAACTTATTCTACCTTATCCATGGGGCTTTTGAGGCGGGAACGTTGGAGCATGAAAAAGCAGGGGGCCGGGGCTGGCTCCCTGCTTCTTCTCTCTTTCCTATGTTCTCCGGGCTGGTGTTAGAAAGTGCCCGTGTGGGGGCTGTCCCTGTTTTGGTTTCTTTAAGTAAGGTAAACCTCCTTCACCTTGTAGTGGATGGCGTTCATAAAAACGAACGGATATACCGCTTCCAGAGGCCGGTTCTGCCATGCCGTCCGCTACACGGATTTTTATGGGGTCTCTACCCACCACCCGGGTACGGCGGCGGATCTTCCGGTTAACCCGTTCAATGACATTGTTGGTACGGATTCTTGTCCAGCGCGCTGGGGAAGTCACAGTAGGTCAGGGTTTCCTCAACACTGTCCTCCACCTTTTTGGCAGCTTCTTTCAGCTTCATCTCTCTCAGTTGAGCCGCCACAGCTTTTGCCTTTTCACGGGCGGCGTTCTTGCTCTCTTGAGCGTGGATCGCCTTGAGCATCTTGGCCGCCAGCTTCACTTTGGAGCGGGGGACAACGGAGAACACGTTGCGTAAAACGGACGGTACAGCGCTGGTATTTGGCGTCAGGGAATACTTCCCCCATAGCTTCCAGCATTCCCATACGCTTGTCACCAACAATGAGCCGCACACCGGACAGGCCTCTGCCTCTCAGCCAATGAAAGAAATTCGTCCAACCGGCTTTGTCCTCCTTCGTCCCCTCAGCAGCACCCAAAACCTCAGGGTATCCATCCTCATTTACCGCAATTGCAGCCAGAATCGCCATATTTTCATGCTCTCCGCGCCGTTCCCTCCTTTATCCATACATTTATCTATTCTGCATTTTGCGGCCTGTCTACTTTTCTTTGGACAACCCGCTTTTCGGCAAGCTGGGACTTTGGAAGGGATTCCGAAGTCCTTTTTTGCGCAGGTGATTCCGGCGGCGCGGCATTTTTAAGTCCCGGCCCGGCAGAAGTAGGGCCCGCAGGCCTCCTCATGGGTGTGGACATAGGTCCAGGTGAAATCCTTGTCCACCAGGTAGACGTCGTGGAGGTCCTCAAAAAAGTTCGCCGCCAAGGGCAGCTCCACCGGCTTCACGTAGGGAAGGTCGTTCCACTTTCCCTCGTAAAAGAGATAGGCCTTCCCGGCGGGCAGGGCCGCCAGGGCGTCCCGGGCGCCGCCGCCCTCCAGACAGGGAACCAGCTTCCAGGAGAAGATATGCCAGAGGTAATTTCCCTCCGCCAGCACATGCTTTCCCAGGTCCGCTTCCGAAACGTCCCCGGCGAAGGCGTCCAGCCACTGGTTTTTCACCGCCCGGAAGGTGGTGGGGAAGGGTGCGTCCCACTCCGTCATGGTGCCCACACAGCGGTTGATAGGCTGGCCCAGTCCATAAAACTTGGCCTCATAGTCCGTCATGACCCCCACGGGGCCGTTCTCATGGAGGTTCCGGGTGACCTCCGACAGAGCAAAGCCGAACTGGGGAAGCTCCTCCACGGAGAACTCGAAGAGGGGCTGGTTGTCCGTTTTGAAATGAATCTGCCCGCCCATTTTCAGCACCTGACGGTAGAGCTTCAAAAAGTTCCCGTGGGTCAGCCGCCGCTTGGCGTGGCGGCCGCTGGGCCAGGGGTCGCAGAAATTGATGTAGATGCGGTCCACCTCGCCGGGGGCGAAGAAATAGGGGAGCTGGTCCGCGTTGGCGCTGATAAACCAGACGTTGGAAAGGCCCGCGCTGACGCAGCGCTCCATGGCCACCACCATGGCGTCGGGCACCATCTCCACCGCCAGAAACAGCACGTCCGGCTGGGCGGCGGCGGTGCCGGCGGTGAAGCGGCCCTTGCCGCAGCCCAGCTCCAGGTGGACCTCCCGGGCCTGGGGCATCAGATCCCGCCAATGGCCGGGGCGGTCGTAGGGGTCCGGGATGAGCCGGTCCGCGCAGCGCTCCATCCGGGGAATCAGGTTTTTCTTTTTCCGCATTCGCATAGGGTGGCGTCCTCCTGTGTTGATAAGCCGGGGCTTAGGCCTTGTTTGAAAATTGGCGGAATGCCGGATTGGAGCAGATTTTTTTGCCAGGCAAGGCGATTTGACGCGGGAAGCCTGACGGATTTCAAGTCAAATCAACGCAGTCCTGGCGGAAAAAGATGCCCATAGACGGCGTTTTGCCATGTTTCAAACAAGGCCTAAACAGCGCCCTCGGCTTTTAAAATGCCATGCACTTTGGCTTCGTCTTTGCGGTATAGGCCGCGGCGGCTCCCTGCTGGTAAATGGTGCGCAGTACCGCGACCCAGGCTTCGCCAAGACTCGAAAACAAACCTAAATCGTGCATGTATGTGATTTCCTTATCTTTTTTAATTCATTCCCACTCGCTCCTGCCGAATGTGTTCTAAACAGTTTTGCTTATGGGATTTGGCTCTGATTATCTACATTGTTTCCATTATACAGATGGTTTGGGCTATCTGATTTTTTGTTGCCAATATGCTGCCATGTAAAAGAAGTGGAACAACACGTTTTACAACAATCTATTGTCAGTTTTTATTTTTTAAATCCACAATAATGAATGTTGTGAAAAAGGATACAGCGATTGGGAAGACAATCCATTGGCCAATATTTTGCATAAAAATGCTAAAAGCTCCCAAATTATGAAAATACGCCGGAATGCTTATCAAGAGACACACTACACTCAGTATCACAAAAATAATAACGTATTTTTTTGCACGTTTTTTGATCCTATTTCTATTAAACTCATCTAACTCTTTTTGGAATTCTTTTTTGCACTGCTGATACTCGCTGGAATCCATCATCTTCAAATACAAATCTTTTTTTCTAGTAGTCCATGTATTTTGATCGCGCCATTCAATATAGGAATTGACATCTTCATACCCATTTAACATTCTAGGATGTCCTGGTTCATTGTCGTGCGAAGGAGCATCAGGATAATCTGGTGTATTCAAGTACCAAAGGTGCAAAGTTACAAATTCACTTCCTACCTTTAGTTTGAGAATACTTTTACTGTGGTTATGTATTGCTATTAGGGAACAGCCAATATATTGAGCATCCAGACAAGTTCCAATATGTCCTGCTCCTTGAGATACTAAAGTTACTTTTGAATTATATGCACCCCCAATGTGATTGGAAACATATATAGATTCTTCTGTATAAACCAAGGCTGTGTCATTAGGCGGAATATCTACATATCCATCATTGTAAATACTTTTCTTTGTACTTAGGGACCACGCAAATTTGCTGACATGCAAATCAATAGAATTTGATTTAATTGACTCAATATGTACTGGATAGATATATATATTTTTGCCAAGTTCTCTTTTCAAATCAACAATACTAAGCACCTTATATCCTCCCCCTTGTTGCCCTGAACGCTAATTTTGCAGGAGCGTTACTCTCTTAGAATGTTTCTCAATATTTGCTCATAGTAGCAATAAGTTGCTGTATTTAATGTTTGAAGTTCTGCTTAATCTGGCATTCCCACAACACAACCACTTTCCACCCGGCTGCTTCAAGCTGAACAATATGTTCTTGATCTCGTTGCTGTGTTCGTTGAATCTTCGACCCCAAGTATGCTTGGTTTGACTTACTGGTATAATCATACCTGCTCCTGCAATCATGTCCATGCCAATAGCAGCCATGGCTGAAGATTGCAATTTTTTCCTTGGTGAATTACTATATCCAGCTTACCTGGAAGAGCCTTGTAATTGACCCTAGCGGTATCCCAACGCAAACAAATACCTCCGCACCATACGGTCATTTTTTAGTAAACTCAATGACATCGCCTATGTCACAATCTAATGTGTGACAAATCTTGCATAGGCTTTCCATCGAGATAAATTCGCTTTTCCCCATCTTAGCCAAGACATTAAAGCTGATCCCCGCCGCCTCTTTCAAGTCGGTTCGGTTCATCTTCTTGTCAATCAATAATTTCCATAGCTTATCGTAACTGACAGGCATTGCGATTCTCCGTTCAATGCATTTTCTACAGTATACCACATCCTGCCGCCTATATCAAGATAATCTCACAAAAAAGTGAGTGGGTAACAGTTTTGCACTTATCACCCGCTACTATGTTCACTTTTGAGCCTGTATTCCCCATTTCTTCGCCCATGTGCTGGCCTTACTCCGCCGTTCCTCGCTGTAAGGAGCGGTCAGCCGGAAGCTTAGCCGCCGCGTCTCAATCTCGAATGTCAGCCCGCCTTGTCCAACATCATCGGCCTGCCTGCACAAATCTGGATACTGCTGGGTGTATGCGCCCAATTGCTTTTTCAAGTCTGTGTTGTGGGTCTGCACTTCAATGATACTGCTCTGCTCATCGAAAAAGATGCCTGTTATCTTTTGTCGCTTTGTAAGAGCTTATCCCTAAATTAGCGATGAGCCTGGATCAGCTTGCGCCAGACAATAATGGAGCAAGCAAAATGAATTAGAGCGAGATAGTTTTGAGCCTTCTTTTCAAATCGAACGAGTAACTTGCGGAAGCGGTTGAAAAAGGAATGAGCGACTTCGACCACCCAGCGTCTGGCCTTGAAGTCAGGATTGCGCTCTATTTCTTTGCGCTCTTCACCTCTGGGACGGATATGGGCTGTGTACTGACGCTTCTCAACGGATTGGGTGCTGCCAGTATAGCCAGCATCCAGGCAAAGATTCTGTGTGACGGCTGGACGGGAAATGATGATGCTGTC
>CAJTCG010000066.1 GCA_910574635.1 Oscillospiraceae bacterium
CATGTAGCCGGCACGCAGTGGGGCAACAAGAAGTACATGAATATGAGGCACCTGGAAGCTGCTCTGGAGGACACCTCTATTGCCGGCTGACTTCATTCCACCCAGAGTCTGCATACTAATTTGCGAAATAATCTTGACACTACCCGGCATACTCCCGGTCAGCTTATTGACCTTTTTCTTTGGCCCACAGATCGCAACACCGAAATATTGCAGGGTGCTTTCGGGAACGTGGCCCATCTTCTCAACAAATTCGTCATAGGTCTTGCAGCCCTGGGCCAGATCGGAGAAGTCCACCACCGTTAAATCTTGAAAATCAGGCTGGTAGAGCTTTTCCCGTATCTGTTTGATGATCTCCGGCGAACCGCGCAGGATGGGCACAGGAAATTCGATGATGCCAAGATGTTCGTTGCCGCTTTGGTCGGTCACGTCGGCCCCTACTACCTCCGGCATTTTCTTTCCCAAGGTGATCCCCATGATCGCCGCCGTGTTCGCAATAATACCCAGGGGTAGGCTCTCGTCAATCACCATGACGCACTTCTCACTTTGCCAATCCATTTTACTACGCCTCTTTTCTCAAAAATAGTTTGCTCTCGGACAGGAGCAGACCCGCCAGTGTCAAAGCTGTTCCGACAGCAGCCAGGGCGGTGATTTTTTCATGGAGGATTGCCACGGAAGTCACCACTGTAATAACAGGAACCATATAGATATAAACGCTCGTTTTGACCGCTCCCAGCGCCTTGACCGCGAAATTCCAGGTGACAAAGCACAGGGCTGATGCGCCCAAGCCCAAAAAGAGAATGTTGAACAGGTACACAGGATTTGCAAACCTTGCCAGTTCCAGCCTGAAATCGAACAGGAACAGAGTTGGGAGCATGAACAGGATGCCATAGCAGAACACCCGCCGGGTGGTGAGAATGGTGTGGTAGCCGTAGCCGCTGATTTTCTTTGTCAGCACAGAATAACAGGCCCAAATCAGCGCGGCCAGCAGCGCCAGCAAGTCCCCGGTGGGGTTTAGTTCCAGCTTGGAGCCGTTGAAGCTGATTAAAGCGATCCCGGTCATAGCCACTACAAAGCCAATGAAAAAGCTGGTATGAGGCTTTTCCTCTTTCAAAAACAGATGGGATAGAATGGCCGTGAAAAACGGAGCTACGGAGATAATCACCCCGACATTGGAGGCCATTGTGTAGGTAAGTGCGATATTTTCCAGCAGATAGTAAAGGCATATCCCGCATAGGCCCGCGGCGGCAAAGGTCAATTCCTGTTGCCGGTTCGTCCCTTTCAAAGGTTGGGGATAAACAACCAACAGGGCCAGCAGTCCCATGACGAAGCGGAAGAACAGTATCTCTACCGGCTGGAAGTCGGTCAGCAGAATTTTGGTGGAGATAAAAGTCGTTCCCCAAATGATGATCGTGAGCAGGGCGGAGAGATGGCCCGCTGTGCCATTACCCTTCATGCGGCATTTCCTCCGTATCCTTGAAGATGTCCCGATAGATACCGGGGGCCAGTCCAATAAATCGGTTGAAATAATTGGTAAAATGACTTTGATCGGAAAAGCCGGTTTGCAGTGCCGCCTCAACAGAGGGAACACCTTGCTCCAACAGCTTTTTAGCCTTGCCTATGCGAATGTTTTCCAGGTAGCTGTACGGTGTGACGCCTTTTGAGCGGGCAAAGGCCCGGAGCAGGGTGGATTTGCTCAATCCGGCGCAGCGGCAGATCTGATCCAGATAAATCCGCTGGGTATAATGCTGCTCCATAAAGGCACAGGCTCTTTCAATTTCCTCCCGACACTCCGGGACGCAGTTCTCAAAGGGCTGGCCGTATTGCTGGATTAGCAGAGAAATCAGGAGCAGCAGATGTTCCTCTTTGCCAAACTCATTGGAGCCTTTCATCACCAGCTCATGGAGCGGGCGCAGATAGCAGGTGACTTCTTCATCAAAGATTACGTTTTGGGAAAATCCGGGCAGCTCCCGTCTGCCGGTGACTTCCTCCGCCAAGTCCAGCATGACCTCCTTGGTGATGTTGAAGCCACGATAATCCAGCGTACCGCCGTCACTCTGGGCACAGGCGTGGTTGTCCCCTGGGTTGAACAGAAGAACATCGCCCCTTGTGATGGTGTACTCCTGATTTTTGCAGGACAAGACACGTTCCCCGTCCTCCATGAAGCCAATCACATAGTATTCATGGAAATGGTTCGGAAAAGGCTGTACGATGCCCTCAAAACGGTAAGCCTCAATGTGTAGCTCGTCATCGTAGACCAACGTTCGCACTTCTTTTTTCATGCGGTGTACCTCCTTGTCCATCCCATTATAACAGCCGAGGATTGAGCTGGCTTGTAAAATATCTTCATTTTTCGCAGGACTGACAAAACAGCGCAGGGATGGGTCAGCCAATCCCTGCGCTGTTTTGGTTCACTTTACCTTTTGCTCCGCTACTGGAATTTGATTGATAAGCAAAGCGATCATAATACCAACCGTAGTATCAGCAATCCTGTTGAGGCCAAAAGCCTGGGGGCTTTCATCTGTTCCATGCGTTACCGCTATGCAAAGAAATACAACGCACATTAAGAATGTTCCTTTTTCCTGCTTTATAAGTACAGAAAAGTTAATGAGAGGGATAAGCAAGATTGACAAGCACAAATATCTCAATATCTCGCAGGGAATGAAGTATATATTCTTTTCAAAGAGCAAGACGGTCATTCCCCACGCTCCGCCAATGATTGTTGCGATTTCTCGGTTCAATGCTTCACGCAAGCTGTCCTTTGGGGTGCGCTGGATGCACAGGATAGCGGCAATCGCGGCATAGAACGCTGTGTTAGAGTTTCTGACTGTATCGACCGAGAAGCACAAAAAGACAGCGATGACGGTTTTTATGGTACGGCCCCCCACCTTTAGGGGGCTAATTTTCATATATGCCTTTGAGGGTGTATTCTGCCAGAATATGGCCGTCCATTTCCCGATAGAGTTCATTTAGCAGAAATCCCCGCCGCAAATCCAGTAGCTTGTTCAAAGCATATACATGAAGCTCATAGATGTGCGGCTGATCCGGCGGGGTCATTCCGCCATAATAGGAGGACAGTTCCGCCGACTGTTCACCGCCCTGGATGCTCGTCCAGCTATTCCGGCCCTGGATGAAGTCGGTGGCCGTCTGGCTCTCGTTGTCCTTGATCTCAAAACGGGTGATGTTCGCAGCCAGCCAGTGTATCCAGGCAAAGCCGCCTGTGACCGGGTAGGCGTCCTTATCCTCCAGGACGATGGCAACTGAAGCTGTGCCGGAAGGAGCGTCCTCTACTACAAAGGGCAGAGAATAGGTAGGGATATTGTTCTCGTTGAATTTGGTTCCCCGGCCTCCATACTGAGGCTGGATTATCCCGTCAATAATACCGCTGCTGGTAACTTTCATTGTGATACCTCCAATCTGATGTTCTGCACACAGTATAGAAGGCATTCAGTAAAATGTAAATTACCCACTTTTTTGTGGGTGTTAATCGGGGACTACCCCTTTTTCCTCCAAGATATGTTCCATTCCATTGGCTTTCAGATAATCAATGCCGATGTGCTGCATGATCCGCAAGGCTTCTAATATCTGTTCGCCCATATCGGAGGTCAAGGAGTATTCCACATGAAGCGGATACCCTTCAAATGACTTCTTTTGAACAAATCCGTAATCAATCAGTTCTTTCAACTGCTCTAACAGCATTTTTTGAGTGATGCCGTCTATATCCTTTTCCAGCTTTGCCAATGATGTGGCACCTAAACGGAGCCTCCATAGTATGATAGGTTTCCACTTGCCTTTTATCATGTCGTGGACAAGCTCTAAAGGACAGGTGTACTCTGTTCGCATTTTCATAAAGATACACTCCTGTTAGCGGACTTAGATCAGGTACTAAGTAAGGCCAACTTTTCACCTAATTTATCTGCGTTCATGCAATCTATTGGGAATTGCTCCTTTTTTACGGTTGCCTTATGCTTTACATCAAAGTTCGACGCAGAATACTTTGAATAATCATCAAATTGATAATTGTCTGCCGAAACAATGTATTCAGAATGGCCGTTCAAAAGCTGTAAATAATTCTTGTTGTTTTCAAATATGTATTGGTAGCCAAAAGATTCCAGCATTTCATATGGCAGACCCATCGTATAAATAAAACCACTTTGTATTTTACCTCTGAAACTTGTGCGCCCAGGTGAATCATAAGAAAGATTAGCGAATATCAGGCGTTCCATAAATGACTTCATTTCTCCAGTAATATTTCCTAAGGAAACGCTGATTTAATTCCCCGAAATGATAGAAGATGTGATAAAATAAGGAAAAGGGGGCGCGGGGTATGAAACAGGAAAGTTTTAGCGATATGGAATACAGATGCCGGAAAAAGAAAACAAAACGGGAAGAATTTCTGGAAATCATGGACGAGATTATCCCATGGGAGGAATGGGTATCGCTGGTCATCCCCCACTATCCAACCGGGAAACGCGGGCGTCCACCGATTGAGATAGAAACCATGCTGCGGATGTATCTGCTGCAATGCTGGTTCAGCTTATCCGATGAAGGAGTAGAGGACGCAATTTATGACAGCTATGCCATGCGCAAATTTATGGGGATCAACTTTTTCGAGCAGGATGTCCCGGACGCCACGACTCTGCTGCACTTTCGGCATCTATTGGAGGAGAAGGGCATCGGCAAGCTGTTTTTTGACGCAATCAACCGCTGCCTGGAAGGGGCTGGACGGATGATGCGGGGCGGCAGCATCGTGGACGCCACGCTGATCAGCGCACCCAGCTCTACAAAAAACGCGGAGAAAAAACGGGATCCGGAGATGCACTCGG
>CAJTCG010000067.1 GCA_910574635.1 Oscillospiraceae bacterium
CTTGCCAGGGCGGGCGGTTCCCTATGCCCCGCCTAAGGTTTTTGCGCCCTTCGACCGGACTGGGACTGGAAAAGCGAGGAATTTATCCCCCAATATGGTCCTTTATTGGACGTTTCCTTTACCTTTGTCTGTTTGCCTGGCTTTTACCTGCTTTAATCAGTGCTTCCTTAAGGAATTTCCACGCCCGAAAAAAAGCCCACCACCTTTTCACAAAATCAAAGGTGGTGGGTATTTTTTATGGCCTATATGTTGTCAAGACGGTGAAAGTCGCCCGGATTTATTTCTCCATAGCCCGGTACAGGAACGTAACAATCTGCCCACGGGTACAGGTTGCGGCGGGAGAGAAATTACCGTCACCGGTTCCGCTTGTGATGTTCTTCTCAACTGCCCAAGCCACAGCTTGCACATAGTCTGCATTGGCAGGAACGTCATCAAAATCGGCTTTGCCTACAGGCGCAGGGCTTCCCGCCGCTTTCCACATATATTCCATCGTCATGGCGCGGGTACAGTCGGTATTTGCGCTGAAAGTGGAACCGGACACCAAGCCCTTTTCAGCGGCCCACAGCGCGGCCTTGTAGAAGTAATCGCCGGTCTGAATGTCGGTGAAGGGATTAGCCGCTGTCGGCTTCGGTGAGCCGTTAGCGTGCCACAGGAAGGTCAAAATCTGCGCCTTACTGCAAGTTGCGTTGGGGGAAAACGTGGTTTTGCTGGTGCCGCTGGTGATGTTCCGCTCCACGGCCCATTGTACTGCATCCGCGAAGTAGTCGCTTGACTTTACATCAGTGAAGCCAGTCTCCACGGGTGCTGTGTTTCCAGAGTCTGGAATAATAACTACAGCGATACAGCCGCCTGCGATAACCGCGTAACGGATATCGATCAGGTAGGTTCCCGGCTGATTCAAATTCACCCAAGTTCCTTCGCGAACATACAACTCCCACTCAGCCTCCCGGTCCTCTGCCTCTAATGGGGATTCATTCCACAGGACAGCATTCTCTTGGAGGATGGTATAATTTTTGTTTGCCATGTCATAGGAAACTTTACTAATGGTGGCACGCTCAATCCAAGATTGGCACTTGTTCAACCAGTCATTCTCCCAGACGGTTACAATCACACCGGAGGCGGGTGCTTCAAAGACCGGATAGGTAAAGTCTCCCATATCTACGAAATCACGAATAACACCGGTATCGACCTGTTTCAGCGTTCCTCTAACGGTCAGTTCCATCTGTGTTTCCAGCAGGTTTCCTTCTTTAACACCCGTGAGGCCGTCAGAGGTATCGTAGCCGTTTAAATAGACACTCTGCAAAGTTTCCCCCGCAAAGGCGGGGGTTGTCAAGCTAAGGCACATAGCCAGAGCCAGCGCAAGGGATAGCATTCTCTTTTTCATTTACCTTCTTCCTCTCAAATTTAATTTCCAACGAAGCCCCGAAGGGCGGGCGGGGGATTGCCCCCACCCAGGGCTTTCGTCGGAAACATAAAAAGCGGTGTTGAGTGTATAACTCAACACCGCCTGACTGAACTTCAATCAAAGCGAAACACCAAACCCATTTCCTGTTGCAAATTGGGCGATATGACAGTATAATGGGAGATACGGTGTAGTCTTTTGAGACTATGGTGTTGAGTGGTTAGGACACTCTTCATCGGAGCATAGCGGGATTAGGGCCCCGCTGTGCTCTGCCGCTATTTATGTCTCTACGGCTATTTTACCCTATGACGGAAGAAATTGCAAGGGTGTTTTCGGGAAAAGTCTGTAAAAACGGACTTTCCCGCTTTTTTATCGACATTTCTCCGACTTGTTGATTTTTTCGGGGTATTTTTGGATTCTTGCAGTTTTTAACAAGAACCACTCATTTTTGCGTCATGGGCAGGACTTGTTGAAATTTGGGCTTTTCCTTAACTTAACGGCTGATTTTGGGGCAATTTTCTTCAAAAAATGGTGAGGTGAAAAAACTGATTTTATGGCATTTCTGGGGCAAGTTGTATTTTTAGGGCAAGCGTGACTTATGCAGGAAAAGAAGCACTCCAACCGTTTTCTGCTACATTTCCGGGACATGTTGAGATTTTCGAAAGAGCGGTAATCTTGAACACAGATTTTCTGCTGTTAAATTATCGCGGTGCATTCTTTGGAAAAACCGGCCCTTTCGGGGCCGATTTCGGGCTTTTTCAAAAATAAACAGAGGTGGGAGGCGGTAGAATCAACCCCCACCCCCCATTTTTTAGGCCGCAATGCGGTATGTGAACCAGCCGAAGCCCTTCGCGCGAAGGTTTCGCTCGTCCTGCCGTCCCGGCCGGATTGGAACAGTGTTGCGGCCGATTTTTTGCATGACTTCTTTCCCGGTCATGTTTGGATTGTTGAGAAATTCTTTACAGAGAGTGACCGCCATTTTGAAGTTTACAGCGTAGGTGTACAACCCGTCGGTCGGTTGCTGAACAACAGTTCCCTGCACAATGCGGCTGGTGAAGTTAAAGGCAGTAAGAGCCGCGTAGATTTCCTGCTCCACAAAGTCATCCCGTTTGCCGTGGAGGTTCACAAGCCCCGCACTGTACTTTAAGTCCCGGAAACTGGTCTCGATCCCCCAACGCCGGTGGTAAATCTCTTTCAAATCGTCAACGGTGAATGACCGGGGAAGTGAGGTTGCCAGCGTTTCAAAATTGCCGTTGTCCAGTTGAAACCGGACAATGCGAAGCCGCATAGTGTAGGGGCTGGGAAAGTCCCACCGGGTGCGCCGGGTGGTGGAGCCGGGTTTGCTCTTTTTCGGCTGGGGGAGGTAGATGTGCCGGTTGCGCTTGTCCTCGTTGGTCTGGGTGGTGGATATGGTAAATGCAATATCGCAGTCCAGTTCCAACATAGGCAGGCGGGCGATTTCCCGCATAGCGGAGTGGTTGTGCTTCACCCGCAGGACAAAGTAGACATTTGGGGTGTTCATCAGGTGGGCCATAACGTTATAACTTTCGTAGCCCCGGTCGAGGACGATAATGGTCTTGCGGTTAAAGTCGTTGCGCTTGAGCATTTCCACCAGTGCGCCCGGTTCATCCTTGTGGGGCGCGGGCTGTATAACCGCGTCAAAATAGGTGCGGTCATAGATGTCAAAAAGCGGACTTAAATGCAGTTGATTATACCCCTTCGGCGCGCTGTTGTTGCAGACAAAGCTGGGCGCATTGGGATTGCGGGCCATATTGACTGCGGTGCCATCACAGGCCAAGACACGATAGCCCTTGTAGCCGCGATTGGGCTGTCCGTATGCGCTGAAGGTCGTGAAGTCCCGAAATACCTTGCGGAACACGGCGGGCGGGATTTGACGGCGGCGCTGAGACACGGCGGCGGGGGTAGCGTCAATCCCGGCGCGGTGCAACTCCTTTGCCAGTGAGCCGCCCTCGGCGGCAATCAGAAACTTGATGAGGGTTGCAGGCGGCAGTTTCTGATTGCGGGCTGTCTGGCCCAAAGAGCGGGTCATGCTCTCGCCGCTGGTGATGGTGCGCTCCAAAGTACGCTTGAGCATGTCAGCGATAGATAATGTGTCGCTTGCTTCTTCAAATATAGCTGTTTGAGTGTCTGAATTGTGACGATTTTCAAGCCTTTCCATAATTTTTCCTCGTTTCGATAGTTGTAAAACTATCGCCAGAAAAGAACAAAAGACGCACCCTCTCATCTGTGAGGGCGTCGCCTTTCGTATTCGTCACTTATTTATTTTCAAAAAATGGTTTTCTTTTGCCCCTTGGTATGCGCAATAGCGCTACGAATTGTCTGGGCGATAATTATGGTTTCATTTTAATAATGCAATACTGCGGCTGTCAAGTGGTCTGCGGCATTGTTCACGATTTTTTCATAATCAGCTAAACGGCGCAACCCAATTGGCCGGATTGCATTAAGGGCCAGATACGCCGTATCTGGCCCTTAACTCCCTTAATTTAATGACATTGATCTTCCCACTGGTAATCTTTCTCCTGACGCAGTACAGGAAGGAGATGTTCACAAGGTTGGACTTCCCTATAATGAGAAGGGTGCCCTGCTGATAAGCAAATACGGGAACGGGAAATACTTCCCCAGGGATGTGACCTCCTGGGTCGATGCCACCCATGCCATCGTCAACCTGCAGGAAGAAGGGAATTACAGCAGTTTTATTGTCGACACTGCCGCACAGACGGAAATAGCCTATATCCCCGGTCATTCCCGAGACAATTGGAACGGGGTCCTTAGCCCCAACGGCACCCAAATTGCCTTTATGTCCGAGCCAAAAAGCGGCATAGATATCCAAACGGATATCTATATTGTCCCCGCCGGCGGGGGAAACCCTGCGAAGGTGGAGGGACATCCATATGCTTTGCAGGGAAAGGACTATTTAAGGAAGCACTGATTAAAGCAAGTAAAAGCCGGGCAAACAGACAAAGGTAAAGGAAACGTCCAATAAAGGACCATATTGGGGGATACATTCCTCATTTTTCCAGTCCCAGCCCGGTCGAAGGGCGCAAAAACCTTAGGCGGGGCATAGGGAACCGCCCGCCCTGGCAAGCATGTACAAATTTGCGCTGGC
>CAJTCG010000068.1 GCA_910574635.1 Oscillospiraceae bacterium
TGTACATGCTTGCCAGGGCGGGCGGTTCCCTATGCCCCGCCTAAGGTTTTTGCGCCCTTCGACCGGGCTGGGACTGGAAAAATGAGGAATTTATCCCCCAATATGGTCCTTTATTGGACGTTTCCTATACCTTCGTCTGTTTGCCTGGCTTTTACTTGCTTTAATCAGTGCTTCCATAAATTGCGTCCCCTACTCCTTCATCGGATAAGCTGAACCAGCATTGCAGCAGATACATCCGCAGCATGGTTTCTATCTCAATCGGCGGACGCCCGCGTTTCCCGGTTGGATAGTGGGGGACGACCAGCGATACCCATTCCTCCCATGGGATGATCTCGTCCATGATTTCCAGAAATTCTTCCCGTTTTGTTCTCTTTTTCCGGCATCTGTATTCCATATCGCTAAAACTTTCCTGTTTCATACCCCGCGCCCCCTTTCCCTTATTTTATCACATCTTTTATCATTTGGGGAAATTAAATCAGCGTTTCCTAAATTCTGATCCGGCAGCGTCCAGGATGGCCCCCACATTCTTGCAGCATTGCTCCGCCTGCGCAGCAATGCCCTTGGGAATTTCGCTGGTGGTGGGGTCTACCGGAATTTGCCCTGATGTGATTACAAAGCCGTTAACTTCAACGCCCTGGGAATACGGCCCGATTGCTCCGGGGGCCTGATCCGTATTCAATAGCAACATAGAAGATTTTCCTTGCATTCTTGCATTATAGATATCTTACTGGTTCGCACGCCATACCAGCTTTTTGCGGATTTGTATTGTGATTTGGAGAGAGACAAACCATTTTAGCATACCCAGCAAAAGTCCAATATAGCGCTTTCCGGATGAGACTTATTTCAGCAGCTCCGCCATTTCCTTCGATACAAGTACAACACCCAATGCTTTCGTGTAATGTATGTATGTTATGGTCAGGTCCGACATCATCACGAAAGTGGTGGACGGTTGGAGTTCCTTGCGCTCATAGTCGCCGAGCTTGAGACCAGAGTGTGGCCATCGACTCCTCTTCAGTGTCTTTATACATTCCATTTCTGTTTTAGATTTGAGTAAAACAACTTCAAAATCCCGATACAACGTTTGCGCCAGGACGCAGACAATTCAAAGGAAAATGTGTCAGGTATCAGTTCCTCCAATAACTTCTCCAATCAAATATTGAAAATGTACTTGTCTAATCTGGCAAACGCCTCCTGAATGCGAGAGAATGGGGAGGCCAGATTCATACGGATATGACAGGGACCTTGGAACATGCGGCCATCCTGCCAGGCAACGCCTACATCCCAGCCGGCTTTCAACAGTTCATCCAGAGACTTCCCGTTGTCTGCACACCATTTTGTGCAGTCTAGGAACAGCATATACGTCCCTTGAGGCATAGCGGCCACAACACCTTTATAACCGTCTCGAATATGCTGATAAGCATATTTGCAGTTACTCTCTAAGACGTGGAGCAACTCGCTTGTCCACTCTGCACCCGCATCAGAGTAGGCCCCCATAAGGGCGTGCATTGAAAGGACGTTCATCTCGTTATAATGAGTGGCACTGGCGTGTCCACCAACTCGATCCCGCAGGTATTGGTCATAGATGATATGATAGCTTCCCACAAGGCCCGCCAAATTGAAGGTTTTGGAGGGCGCATAAATGGCAATGGTATGCTCTCTGGCCCAGCTGTTTACCATCAGAGTCGGGATGTGCTGGTGGTCAGTGTAAGTGATATCGGCCCAGATCTCGTCGAAAATTACATAGCACTCATTGGCGGCATAGACTTCCATGGCCTTCTCCAGTTCCCATCGCTCCCAGACACGTCCCGCAGGATTGTGAGGAGAGCAGAAGATCGCCAGATGGATGCTGTGTTGTTTCAGCTTTGCGTCCATGTCCTCGTAGTCCATACGCCAGATGCCATTTTCATCCAGCTTGAGAGGGCTGTAGATGGAAGTGCGGCCCAAGCCCTCCACATCCCCGGCAAAGCCCACATAGACTGGGGAATGGATCAAAATCTTGTCGCCGGGAGCGGAGAGGGTTTCCACCGCGCTGGTAACGCAGCCGTGGACACCGTTTTCATAACCGATATACTCCCGCTTCAAGTCTTGGTAGCCGTTCCGTTTGGTTTGCCAGCGGATGATGGCATCATAGTAAGTATCCGATGGGGCAAAATAGCCGAACAGGGGATGCTTGGCCCGTTCAATGATCGCATTCGTAACGGCGGGGCTGGTGGCGAAGTTCATGTCGGCTACCCACATAGGGATAACGTCAAAACCCTCTTTAGGTAAATCGGGTTCTGCGCCAAAGCCCTTTTGACCAATGGAGTCCACCGCAGAAGCATCCATGCCGCGGCGGTCAATGATGCTTGTAAAATCGTACTTCATGAGACGCCTTCCTTTCTGATATCCTGTATTTGATGATAACCCCAAGCACCCGGTTTTACAACCAAGAAAAGATCAATCCTCATCTGAAGTAGCAGCGATGGCAGCGGCGGCAATTCTTTCACGCTTAGACATCAGATCTTCTTTCTTGACTTTACCTGTGCGGAGGCAGATTTGAGCAATGACCAGCATTGCAGCCAAAATTATTATGCAGAGAATTTTGGAGACAGTGTCTAGGTCCTTGAACAGATAATAAGCAACCGCGCACGCACAGAGGAAGCCAGCGGCACAAAGGCAATTGAAAATAGGAGTTGGCATATGTAATGTAGCCCTTTTCCACTGCTCAGGATATTGCTTTACTAATCTAATGAGAGCTATGTTCATGTAGGCGTTCATAATCATGGCCGGAATCATAATAAGTGAAATCAGCGAGTCCACTGTCAGGCCAGTAAACAGCGGAATAATGGTGAACGCAAAGAACAGAGCCATAACCACATACGGATACCCGCTCTTAGTCGTTTTTTTTGAATACAGCTGGAATCCAGCCATCTTCTGCAACTGTAAGGAGAGGATAGCGCAGCATGGTCATGCCGGAGGCCAGCGATGACAAAATCGCGCAACAGGCTGCCCCTAAAATAAAAATATTGAATAGCATGGGGCTGAAAATTTCTGCGGCTACCAAAGACAGATTCTGTCCCATGACCTCTTCGACAGGGAGCACACCGGCAGAAACATAGGCCATCAGTGCATAGGAAACACCAACGGTTACAGTGATCAATAAAATTCCAAGGGGAACTGTTCGCCTGGCATTTTTTGTAGTGGACATGACAGAAACAGGAGTCGCTGTTGTACCCTGACAGGCAAAAGACATCATAGCGATAGCACCAATAAAGCCGCTGAAGCCATTGGAGAAAAACTTCCCATCCTGGTTGGAAAAGAATCCAGCCTGTACTTTAGGTGCACCCACTATAACAAACATAACGATAGCCGCTAATAAGACTACGGTAATAATACTAGCGGCAGTGGCCAAGGCCTTGGTTCCTTTGATGGACAGGGCAAAGAAAAGTACCATCACCACCGCCGCAATCCAAACTTGGTAGTCCGCCAGGCCAGTAAAAACTGATACAAAGTAATCAGCAAATGCAAGGCCGTAGGATGCTACTCCTAATCCTTGAACTACTTGGTATAGTGCGGAGAATCCAGTCATGGTAGGTCCCATGAGCATGGCTTTCATATCATAATCACCACCGGGGAGAACAAACATTGATGACATGACAGGATGGAATAAATAGGCCAACAGCATGTACAGGCAGCCTACAGAGACCGCCAGTACAATAGACCGCCCCGTGTATGCGATGCCGAAGCCCATCATGACGAAGATGCCCGAACCTATGGCACCGCCCACACCTAAGCTGAAAATGTTGAATAATCCCAATGATTTCTTTTCCTGCTTTATTTCCATAAAGTTACCTCCCTTGTAAATTCAATTGAATAGGAATGTTTTCACTGGAGATTTGCTGACACTTAACTAATCCGCTTAATTATTGATGCAATTATATTTTAACCACCACCAGATTGTCAACAGCTTTCTCTATTTTTTAGCAACTTTATTATTTTGCATAAAAACAATTTATATATTTTATTAATTATCACATATCACAAAAAAGATGGCCTGACGTGGTGTCGTCAGACCATCCTTAATCATCAAATCAAGATTGCTCCCAGCTTTGCCGGACATCTTCCTGATACGCTTCATTTAATTTGGTAGTGTCAAGATTATTTCGCAAATTAGTATGCAGACTCTGGGTGGAATGAAGTCAGCCGGCAATAGAGGTGTCCTCCAGAGCAGCTTCCAGGTGCCTCATATTCATGTACTTCTTGTTGCCCCACTGCGTGCCGGCTACATGGCGCAGCCG
>CAJTCG010000069.1 GCA_910574635.1 Oscillospiraceae bacterium
CCGCGTTTCCCGGTTGGATAGTGGGGGACGACCAGCGATACCCATTCCTCCCATGGGATGATCTCGTCCATGATTTCCAGAAACTCTTCCCGTTTTGTTTTCTTTTCTTTTTCCGGCTCCTGTATTCCATATCGCTAAAACTTTCCTGTTTCATACTCCGCGCCTCTTTTCCCTTATTTTATCACATCTTTTATCATTTGGGGGAATTAAATCAGCGTTTCCTTAAGGAAGCGCTGATTAAATGCGTCTGCGGCGCTTTGCGGATTTTTTGCCACAGCTTTGTTGCGATTTCTTGAAATAAACACAATTATTCCTGTGAAATCCCGCCTCGCTGTGATAAAAATTCTCTCGCAAATCGTTCTTGCCGATTTAATCAGCCCTTCCTTAAAAGTGCCATTCCCATACAAGCTGTATAGGAATGGCACTTCTTTATATCTTTGTTTCTGCTTGCATCCAGAAGCATCTGGTATAAACTCAGCATGACCGCATAAGTGAAAAGCAGCCAAGCAAAGCGCTTTATATATACAAAGAACCGGCATATTTATTTATTCTTTGAAATGCCTTCAGCAATCAAAATTTGATCCAGCCATTTTTCCCGTAGCAACCGGATCAGGAACAGCACCCCGCGAATACAGAGTTCGGCGCACATTGCAATCCAAACGCCGTACAGCCCAATCCTTGGTGCCAGGAAACTGGCGGTTGTAATACGAACTCCCCACATACTGAAAAAGTTCAACAGACTGGGAATTTTAGTATCCCCTGCCCCGCGTAGCGCTCCGGCGGTCACAATCGACGCCGCAAACAGCGGCTCGGCAAAAGCCTCGATCCGAAGCACCCGCGCCCCCAGCAGCCGCACCTCGGGATCGGGTGTCAGCATTGTAAAAATATACGGTGCCAAAAGGAACATCAACAGGCCGGTGACCGTCATGACAGAAACGCCCAGCAGGACAGAAAGCCGCGCAAAACGCCGGGCCATGTCCCGCCGTCCCGCGCCGAGGCTCTGCCCGACAAGGGTTGTCGCCGCTGTCCCAATGCCGCCTCCCGGCATATAGCAGAGGCTCTCCGCCGTGACGGCAAGGGAGTTCGCCGCGATAGCCACCGTACCCAGCGGAGCAACAATATGGGTAGCCGCAATCTGTGCGCTGCAAAGGATGAAGTGTTCAAACGCCAGAGGGACGGAAACTCGGGCTGCTGTTTTCCAGCACAGCGGGTCTGGTTTCCAGGAGCAGGACCGATCCAAACGCAAATGCTCGGAACGTATGCAGGCAGCATACAGCATGAGACACGCCGTCACTACATCGGCCAAGGCCGTACCCAGGGCCGCGCCTTTGACGCCTAACCCCGCTCCAGGAACCAGAAACCTCCATCCAAACAGCGCACAATGCCGAGCAGGGAAAATCAGAAGAGAATTGAACAGTACATCCAGCCCGCACATCAGGATATTCAGCACGCTTGGCGTTTTGATGTCTCCGCTGCATTGCAGCATCCCGCCCGCCAACTGGCGGAATTGCAGAGAGGGTAACGCACAGCAGAGAATGAAAAAGTAGCTGGACGCATCTCCGCAAATTTCTGCTTTTCCGCCCAGCCAGCCGGGCAGGAAGGAACTGACGCCCGTTCCAATCAAAGCCAGGGTCAGCCCTAGGACCGCCGCCATGATGATGGATTGGCAGAACACCGCCCGGCCCTTTTCTCGTTCCCCAGCGCCGGAAAATTGCGCCACCTGCACCGAAAACCCCGTGACCGCCGCCGTACACCATCCACCTAGCAGCCATGTGGAACTGGAAACCAAGCCAATGGAGGCGGAGGCATTGGCCCCGAGGCTTCCCACCATGGCGGCGTCTATGTACTGCATAATGGTGGTGCTAAGCTGCGCCAGGACCGCCGGAACACTCAAGCTGACCACCATCTGTAATTGTCGCCTACGGGAGGGGAGTTGACCGTCACACAGATATTGTAACATAGATAATTCTTTTGCCATGGCTATCTCCCCATATGATAGGCTCCAGCATAGGTAAGACAAACTGAAGATATAGACTTCTTAAAACTGCATTTCTTGTTCCAGTCATTGTAAGGTTAAGATATTTTATAGTATGGATGGCATATAGAAAAAAGTCAATCCTTGTTGTGGTAGAATTTATAAATTTATCGTTTCTATTTGGCCGCTGTTCCCAGATAGATCTCAGGCAAGCGGATTCGCCGGAGTGCCATCAGGCCCTTCGGCTGAGGCAAATCTGGTGCGAAAGCACACTTGCCATCCAGAAATGAATCCACAACCTGATATGTGTCTTACAACGGAGTTTTCTATAGTAATCCAAATCAGCTCGAAGGGAAAGCGCTCTTGCCCCATTTGCTCTTTGATACTGGAAGGGCTGGATTGGAGTACCACAAGAAGCTGTCCGCCGCCTTTGGTATTCTCAGAATAATTCCTGGCATATTGATGCAGGTCATATTGGCACAAGGTACACCCGTAGTAGCGAAGGAACACCAGGGCGGTTTTGCCGGAAACCCGTGTTGCAATCCTGGAGAGGGACAGGTTGCTTTCATCAGGAGTTTCAAATGTAAAATCCGGCAAAATACTATTTATTGTCAATCTGGGCACAAACAGCCTCCCTTTTCATCAATAAGGCCCTCACGGACCGCGGCTTGTCTTGGAGTGGGCATAGCCGCGGCCCGCGCTGGCTTTGCCAAAAGCAGAGCGATTGCCCCGCTCAGGCTTATGCGTTAAAGACGTACTTGTCCAGCCGGTCAAACGCCTCTTTCACCCGGCTCAAGGGCAGGGCCAGATTGATGCGCAGGTGGCAAGGACCGTGGAACATCCGGCCATCCTGAACAGCCACGCCTACGCTCCAGACGGCGTGTTCTACATCCTCGATGGTGTTTCCATGCTTCTCGCACCATTCGGCGCAGTCTACAAACAGCATATAGGTGCCCTCGGGCTTGGAGACCTTCACGCCCTCAAAATGCTCCGCAATGTATTTGCAGGCATAGTCGACATTGCCGGACAGCACTTGGCACAGCTCGTCCGTCCACTCGTAGCCCTCGGGCTTGTAGGCACCAATCAAGGCGTGCATGGAAATGACGTTCATGTCGTTGTAGTGGGGCAGGGAAGATTCCTTCTCCACCCGTTCCCGGATGTATTTGTTGTAGATGATATGGTAGCTGCCCACAAGGCCCGCCAGATTGAAGGTCTTGGAGGGGGCGTACACCGCCACAGTACGGTTCCGGGCGTCCTCGCTGACGCTCTGGGGCGGAATGTGCTTGTGGCCGTTCAGGAGGATGTCGGACCATATCTCATCGGATACCACCATCACGTCATGCTTTTTGCAAAGCTCCATGAACTGCTCCACTTCCCAGCGCTCCCACACACGACCGCAGGGGTTATGAGGAGAGCAGAACACGGCGGCGTGGATTTTCTTCTCCACAATCTTCTGCTCCATGTCCGCAAAGTCCATGCGCCAGACGCCGTTCTCGTCCTGGATCAGGGGGCTGTGGATCATGTTATAGCCGTTGTTGCTCAAACAGCCTGTAAACCCGATATATGTAGGGGAATGGATCAACACGTTGTCCCCCTTAGAACAGAAGACATTCAGGGCACTGATAACGCCGCCCAGGACGCCGTTTTCATAGCCGATGCACTCCTTGGTCAGGCCGGTGACGCCGTTGCGGGTTTCGTGCCATTTGATAATTGCGTCAAAATATTCCTCTCGGGGGAAGAAGTAGCCATAGGCGGGGTGCTTGGCCCGCTCGATCATGGCTTCGGGGATGGTGGGACAAGTGGGGAAATTCATGTCAGCTACCCACATAGGGATGACATCGCAGCCGTCTTTCAGTGCATTTGAGTCAAAACCAGACATGCGGTCGACGCCGTCTATTGCCATGGCGTCTTTTCCATGGCGGTCAAGGATGGATGTAAAATCGTATTTCATTATGGTCATTCCTTTCTTAAATTGAGGGAAGCACTGATTAAAGCAAGTAAAAGCCAGGCAAACAGACAAAGGTAAAGGAAACGTCCAATAAAGGACCATATTGGGGGATAAATTCCTCATTTTTCCAGTCCCAGCCCGGTCGAAGGGCGCAAAAACCTTAGGCGGGGCATAGGGAACCGCCCGCCCTGGCAAGCATGTACA
>CAJTCG010000070.1 GCA_910574635.1 Oscillospiraceae bacterium
TCATTTAGCTGTACAATCTTCTCGGACATAGTTTGCAGTCTCCTTTCAGAATGGTGTGTCGCAACTTCATTCTACCAGAGCTCTGCAAACTATGTCTCTTTTTCTTTTTGCGAAACTTATTCTACCTTATCCATAGGTGGAAGAGTTCCACCTAGACAGGCCGTTTCCGGGCTGGTAGAATGGTTCTACCATAGGGCGGACTCAGTTACTTCCACTCTTGCGCTTTTTATCGAATTTTGTTATAATGCTTTCGCTGCCCTTCCCCAGACTGGCAACAGAAGGGGGGTGGACCTGTTGGAAATCCTGGTCAATTTCCTTGTGTCGTTTGTAGCGAGCGTAGTTGGCGACTACGTGAGCAAGTGGCTTGAGCGGCACGGCAAGGGCAAGTAAGCACAAAAGGACCGCCGGGGAGTGGCTGCTCCCCGGCGGTCCGCTTTTGCGTGAGCCTGTTGAATCCTGGTCGAATCCTTGGCTACGTTTATTATAGCATAGCCTTTCTAACTTATGCAAGAGGGAAAATAAATATTATTTTAGGCTTGACATATGGGCGTACACAATGTATTATATAAGTACGCCCGAAAGTGAGGTGATGAGGGTGGCGCCAAGAACAGGAAGGCCACCAAAAGGCGAAGAATCCCGAACAGGAAAGATCAATCTCCGTGTTTCACCGAGCGAGGTCCGAAAAATACAAGAGTGTGCGGATAGGCTGGAGGTATCGAGAGCTGATGCAATTATGCAAGGGATAGATTTGCTAAAGGCCAAATTGGATAAAGAAAAGTGAGTAGCCGGGGCGACTTTGGCGAGACAACCCGACTACTCAGCAACAACCACCCAGGGGTAGGTATACCCTTTTGCGGTCGCTGAAATCATTGTATCAGCCTCCTGGGTGAAAATCAAGGAGGAATTTATTTATGACACCGTTAAAGGCTATTCGTAAGAAATGTTTGGAGTGCTGTTGCGGACAGTACAAGGAGGTTCGCCTTTGTCCGTCTAAAGACTGCTCGCTATATCCTTTCCGCTTTGGGAATAATCCTAATCGTTTGGGAACGGGTCCTAAGATATCTGTTTCCGAAAAAGTGGCCTCTCACGATTCGATTTTTAATGTTGACTGTATGGGTGATGGTAATTACTCGGGGGAGGAACGCAATTGTAAAACTGGTGGTTTAGAAGGGCGGTAATTATGGTGGCTTGCTATTTGTCTATGCTGTCCCAGGTGGACAAGCTCCACCGCCACAACCGCCAGGGCAGCTGTAAGACGCGGGCCCGGTACTATGAGGCCATGCAGCGGTTCTGCCGCTTCCTGGCGGAGGTTTATCGCTTGGAGCGGCTGGCGAACATCGCGCCGAAGCATATTTATGCGTATGTCAGCTGTCTCCAGGAGCAGGAAAAATCCGCTTCCACCATCAAGACGGACCTCTCAGCAATCCGCTTTTTCCATGACTTGATTCAGCAGCCCCGGTATGAGCTGCCGGGAAACGGTGACCTGCTCCTCCAGCGCCGGACCTTCGGCGGCGTAGATCGGACCTGGAGTGCCGACGAGTTTGAAAGGATGTTGGATACTGCGTTGGCCGTCGGCCACAATGACTATGTTTCGATTTTCTATCTGGGCCGTTTTGCCGGGCTCCGCATCCATGAGTGCTTCCGCATCGACACCGCCACGGCATCGAAGGCGGTTAAAGAGAAAGCTATTACCATCAAGGGCAAGGGAGGACTGGTGCGTACGGTTCCCTTGAACGACATCCTGATCCAGAGGCTCCAACACGATTTGAAACGAACGCCGCGAGGACATAAACTGTACGTGCCCGACAATCAAGAGACTCACGAGGCAATCAAGGCCCTCCAGGCGTTCATCCGGCTGTACCGTCCCTCGGTCCAAGATAAAGACTCCACTCGGCCCATGACCTTCCACGGCCTCCGCCACACTTACGCGGCGGAGAAGTACCAGGGCTTCATTGACGCTGGGGTTACGCCCTTCGGGGCCCGAAAGGCCGTCTCCAGGCTCCTGGGCCATGGCCGGGACGATGTGACGAACATCTATCTGGCGTCGCTGAAGGGAGGCGAGGAGGATGCTTAACCGGCCTCTGTGCTTCGATGACATCCCTTTGGTCCTCACGGTGGAGGAGCTGATGCCCATTCTCAGCATTGGCAGGAACACGGCTTTCGCTCTGGTCCGTTCAGGCCAGATCAAAAGCATCCGCGCCGGCAAGCAGATCCGTATCCTGAAGCATGAATTGCTGGAGTACTTGACCGGCGGAACCGGGACAAATATGCCCTGGACAGATACCACCATGTCCACTACGCTGGAAGATGATTCCTGCCGGGCGGCGAAAGGAGGTATTGACGATGCCGCGCGGTAAAAAAAGCGGACGGGCCGCCTCTGGGGACGGCTCCATCCGAAAGAAGATCGTGAAGAAGAACGGGAAAGAGTACACATACTGGGAGGGCCGCTATACCTGCGGCTTTGACCCGGAGACTGGAAAGCAGAAGCAGCACTCCATATCCGGGAAGACCCAGGCCGAGGTTGCCCAGAAGCTCCGGGAGGTCACGGCGGAGATTGGGCAGGGCACATTCAAAGAAGCCTGCAAGCTGACGGTGGGGGAGTGGAGTATCATCTGGGACAAGGATTACCTGATTGGCGTAAAACCCCGGACCCAGGAGGCTTACAGAAGTATTCTATGCACCCACATTCGACCGGGGCTTGGAGCAATTAAACTGGAGGTTTTGAATGCCCACACGATCCAGCACTTTTACAATGGTCTTTCCCAGAAGGGGCTTTCGGCAAAGACGGTAAAAAATGTCCATGGCGTGCTTCATGAGTTGCTCCAGCAGGCGGTCAGAATTGGGTACCTGCGCATGAATCCTTCTGACGCCTGCACCCTCCCGCGAGTCGTAAAAAAGGAAATCAAACCGCTGGGTGATGATGCTATCCGGCAGTTCCTAGCGGCAATTCAAGGACATCGCTTTGAGATTCTTCTAATGGTTACTCTTTTCACGGGGCTGCGGGAAGGCGAAGTACTTGGACTCTCCTGGGACCGTGTGGACTTCGACAAGGGCACGCTGTTGATTGACCGGCAGCTCCAGCGAGCCAAGGATGAATCCGGGGAGCGCTGCTACAGCCTCGTGCCTCTGAAAAACGATAAGTGGCGGCGGATCACACCCGCCGACTCCGTGATGGAGCTGCTCCGCCGCCAGTGGAGCCGTCAGGCGGAGTGGCGCCTTCGGGCGGGCCCGGCCTGGGAGGACAGCGGCCTTGTGTTCACCAATGAGCTGGGGGAGCATCTTTCCCCGTACACCGTCTATCATAACTTTAAGCGCCTGGCTGCCTCTATTGGTATTCCAGAGGCTAGGGGCCATGACCTTCGCCATAGCTACGCCGTGGCCGCAATCAAAAGCGGTGACGATATCAAGACCGTACAGGGGAACCTGGGCCATGCGACAGCTTCTTTCACCCTGGACGTTTACGGCCATGTGACGGACCAGATGCAGCGGGACAGCGCGGAGCGGATGCAGAAGTTCATCAAGAGCGTTTCCGGCTGATAAGGGAAACCAAAGGGAAACCAAGTTTCCAGAGGGGACAGAACGGTAGTGTCAAGATTATTTCGCAAATTAGTATGCAGACTCTGGGTGGAATGAAGTCAGCCGGCAATAGAGGTGTCCTCCAGAGCAGCTTCCAGGTGCCTCATATTCATGTACTTCTTGTTGCCCCACTGCGTGCCGGCTACATGGCGCAGCCG
>CAJTCG010000071.1 GCA_910574635.1 Oscillospiraceae bacterium
AAGAAGGCTCAAAACTATCTCGCTCTAATTCATTTTGCTTGCTCCATTATTGTCTGGCGCAAGCTGCTCCAGGTTCATCGCTAATTTAGGGATAAGCTCTAAAATTGCAGACAAGCAGAGCGGTATTGAATATTTCCGCTTCAATACCGTTCTGCCTATCTGCAAATTTAATAATAGTTACAGTTGGATGATCTGCTCATACAGCACTGCAAACTTTTTGCGGATGACGGCGTTGGTGTGATAGTGTCCAAAGAACCAACCCTGGAATTGACATCGGCCCGCCACCTCGTCCAGGAAATCTGTCAGCGCATCGGCTTTGTAAGTTCCTCCGCTCAGTTCAGCCTGCACCGAGGTCGGCCCGCAGTGAGTGACGATGTAGTCTACCTGCCAGTCATGCTTTTCCAGGTTGGCCCTGGCGGTCTGGTATTCCTCCTGGCTAGGCAGTTCCTCCTTCCACCAGGAGCGGTGGTTTACCCGGTACAGTGCCCCTCTGTGATCCAGCATCCGGCATTTCCTCTTGAACTGCGGATCGTCCGGCTTCAGGATACCGCCGCTGATATCGTGGCTGCTGGCGCCGCCCATCGTGAAGAAGGTCTTGCCCTGGATTTCGTAGATCCGGCCCCGCAGCAGGTGGATTACCGAGGGGCGAATGCGCTGTACATTCCAGCCATGCCAGTCTTCAATGGGGAAATCCGCCAGCATATCGAAGTTTTCATGGTTGCCGGATACGAACAGGGGGGTAAAGGGCTTCGCCTCCAGCCAGTCCAGCCAGTGGCGCTCCTCGGCGCTGCCGTCCCAAACGCCGCCGAAGTCTCCGGCAATGATAACACAGTCGTCTTTGGTCAGCTCCGCCTGCTCGTAGAAAATGTTCTTCTTGAACCGCGTGAAATCCCCATGGGTATCGCCGGTGATGAAGATTGCCATATGCACCCCTCCGCTTCTATTTTAGCACAGCTTCCGCTCTATCGCCACATCAACATCCCTGAACTTGACCCGAATGGTATCGGCGTCCACCACCGTGATTCGCTCCACAAACCTGCGGGTGATGGTATCCTCGTACTCCGTGAACTGCATCTTCTGCTGGTCCAGCCACTCCTCCATCTCCCGCTGCCTGGAGGCCCGGAGGCTTCTTTGGTTTTCGTCCTTTTCAAGAGTCTGCATCCGGTCTAGGATATCCTGTTTCTCCGCCGTCACAACCTCGAGCTGGGCGTTCAGCTCCAGGTTATCCATGTCCTCCAGAATTTTATCCACCAGAACTGCCTGTTCCGCCGACAGATCATCCAGCCTCTGCTTCAGCTCCAGAAGGCTCACACCGTCGTTTTCACCGTAGCTCTGCGCCAGCCCCGCCAGTTCCAGAACTCCGGCCTTTACCTCGGAGCGAACGGCATCGTACTCGCTCAAGGCAGCCACGATGGCCCTATGGAGCCGATCTTCATCCAGCGTAGGGGACTCATGGCAGTAATCCGTTCCGAATTCCAGTCGGGAAACGCATCGCCAAACAATCCGCTTCTTGCCGTTCCTGGCCCAGGTGCAGCGCTTATAAGGCGTTCCGCACTCCCCGCAGATCAGCAGTTCGCTGAGGGCGTATTTGGCGGAATATTTTCCCCGCTCTGTTTTTCCGGTCTTCTGCATCACCTTCCGCTTACTGGCCCGGCGGGCCATCTCCTCCTTTACCCGGTAGTAGATTTCCCTGGGAATGATAGCGGGGTGATTATTTTCGGTATAGTACATGGGCTTTTCGCCTTGATTTTTCATCACCTTTTTATTACCGATGCTCCCGGTGGTAAAGGTCTTCTGACGCAAGCCGTCGCCGATGTATTTTTCATTGAGCAAGATATTCTGGATCACCTGACGGGACCAGCCCTGGATGCCCCTCGCCGTGGGGATGTTCTTTTCCGTCAGCTCCTTCTGGATATCCCCCAGACTCCATCCGTCCAGATAAAGGCGGTAAATCAAGCGAACGGTTTCGGCCTCCTCCGGGTCGATCTCCGGCCTGCCGTCCGGACCTTTGCGGTAGCCAAGGGTCTTGTCATAATGAAAGGAAATTTTGCCCTCCAGCATGGCCTGTTTGTTCCCAAGGTCGATATTTTTGCCCATAGATTCGCTCTCCGCCTGAGCGAAGCTGCTGAACAAGGTGACGAGGAACTCGCTGGTTTCCGTCAGCGTGTTGATGTTCTCTTTTTCAAAGATGATGCCAATTCCCCGATCCTTGAGAGTGCGGATAACCTTGAGGCAGTCCACGGTGTTCCGGGCAAAGCGGGAGGTGGATTTGGTGAGGATCATATCGATCCGGCCCCGCTTGCAGGCGGCAATCATGCGGTTGAACTCCGCCCGCTTTTTCATGCTGGTGCCGCTGAGGCCCTCGTCCGCTAATGTCAAGCACGGAACAAAAACAAATTGTAAACAAACCGTGAACGATGTCGAATATGAGAAATTGGCTTTATTTCATGGCAAGCGAGTTAATTTTTCTGAGGGTGTTCTCCGCCCAAGTCCCCGGAGGGAGAATCCCCTTTGTGCTGCGCTCAATTTGCCACGCTTGCTTTCATCAGCTCATGCAGTATCTCGGTGGCCGTCTGCGGGACCATGCCATCGGCACAGACCACTTCGACAAGCCGATCTTCCAGCCAGCGCAGATAAGCGTCCGTCTTTACCACGTCCCGGCCCAAGCGGGAGAGGTTTGCTACCAGCAGAAGGTCAACTTCCCCAGCGTCTACCGCATTAGAAACCTCGGTCAGCCTCCGGCGGGAAAAGTCCAGTCTGCTGGCCTGTTCTGCGGTAGTACCTGCGATCTCAAAGCCCTGCTTTTCGGCAAACGCCTCCAATGCTGCCTGTTGAGATGCCAGCGCATGAGCGTCAGGGTACGCGACCCTGCAATAAATCCAGGTCCTTTTATGCTCCATTCTGATGCTCTCCTTGTAAATCAAGTATCAGCTTTTCCAGTTCATCCCGGTAATTCCAGGCGATTTCAAACCGATCACCAGGAAAAACAAGGACTTCTTTCAAAACCTCCGCCGTAATCTCACTGGTGATTTCCTTCACATCCAGATACTTTCCGAATGTAGAAACAAATCCGTTCCGCAAGCTGCCATCCGCGCCCATGTTTTCCAGCGCGGCCTCCAATTCGCTGATCCGGGCGGCGGTATCATCCCGCTGCTTGGCTGCGGCGGTTTTCGCCGCAAGATATTCCGGCTTGCCGATCTCTCCCAGCGCAAAGGATTCATAAAGGCCGCTGATCTGCTGGGAAAGCCTCTGGTTTGTCTCCCGCAGTCCGGCGAGATTTTTCTTAACTGCGGCGGCGTCTTTTTTCTGCTCACGGTGCTGTTCCTCCCACAACCGGCTCAACTCCACCGCCATTTGCGCCTGCACACGAAGCCCATCGGAAATGACTTCCAAAATATCGGCCCCCTGCACCTGTTTGACGCAGGCAAAGGAATCGTTGTATCGCGGGGTGTAGCAGTAGAAATACATTTGCTTGCCCAGCTTGTAACTCATTGCGTGGCCGCAAACACCGCACCGAACCTTACCACGCAGAGGCCAATCACGCTTTTTTAAGGAAACGCTGATTTAATCCCCCCAAATGATAAAAGATGTGATAAAATAAGGAAAAGGGGGCGCGGAGTATGAAACAGGAAAGTTTTAGCGATATGGAATACAGATGCCGGAAAAAGAAAACAAAACGGGAAGAATTTCTGGAAATCATGGACGAGATTATCCCATGGGAAGAATGG
>CAJTCG010000072.1 GCA_910574635.1 Oscillospiraceae bacterium
CGGCTGCGCCATGTAGCCGGCACGCAGTGGGGCAACAAGAAGTACATGAATATGAGGCACCTGGAAGCTGCTCTGGAGGACACCTCTATTGCCGGCTGACTTCATTCCACCCAGAGTCTGCATACTAATTTGCGAAATAATCTTGACACTACCAGTTATTAAACCGTCATGTAAATGTTTGATGCAGGTTTTGTTACCTGCATCTTTTTTATCTACAGAAGAAAGATTGTCCACTCGCTTTCATCAACATAGTGGCTCTTTTTGTCTTTGAAGTGCTTGCGGGTCTTGAAGTTGACAGTATGGCCCAGGTATTCCCGCTTTTTGAGAATGTGAACGATGGTAGAAGAACCCCAGCCGTAAATATCCTTGACCGGCTTGGTTCGGTTCACACCCTCGTTAAATCTTGCCAGATGTACCGATGGAATTTCAACCTTGTCCTGGGTGAGCCGGGTGGCGATTTGATAGGGGCCGTAGCCTGCCAGCGTCATGGCGAAGATACGGCGCACCACAGCGGCGGCCTCGTCATCCACCAGCCAGTTTTCCCGCTTTTCATCCCACAGATAGCCATAGATCACCGTCCCTGTCAGGTGCTTGCCGCTCATGCCCTTGGCTTTGAATACCGACTTGATTTTACGGCTCGTGTCACGGGCATAAAATTCGTACATGATATTCAAGAACGGGGTCATGTCATTGTCCCCTTTGTCGGTGTCTACATTGTCGTTAATGGCAATCAGCCGCACTCCCCGTTGGCGAAGAATTTCCATTACCTGACCGACTTTCAGATAGTCACGGCCCATTCTGGACATATCCTTGATGATGATTGCCTCCACATTGCCGTCCTCGACTTCCTCCATCATCGCCATAAAACCGGGCCGGTCAAAGCGGGTGCCGGAAACGCCGTCATCCGTGAAGTGCTTGAAACGGGGATACCCATTCCGGCGGGCGAAGTCCTCCAGCATGTTTTTTTGATTTTGGATTGAAAAACTCTCCCCTTGCAGTTCATCGTCACGGCTCAACCTCTCGTACAGCAGCGCAATCTTGGTTTTTGCCATAGCACAGACCTCCTCAAAATGAAATATGCTCTAAGCTGCCCTCGTCTATCACCGAAAAATCAGTGAATTAACAAGTCGCTTAGAGCATATATCACCGCTGGCAAGGCGGTACTTGCGGTACTGCTTCACCGCAAAGCAATCCGGCTTGCGTTTTTCCAGCCCGGCGAACATATAATCCACCGCGTTCATAAAGTCAGGATCGTCCTCTTTTACCTCCATGCCGGAGATCATATCCACCAGAGTGTTCATATTCCTGTCCTCCGCTGGCCCCTCAAAAATGATATAGGCAATCAGGGTGCAGTACAGGAGCGTTTCAGATTTCGTCCAAAACGGATCTCCCTCCTTGCCCTCGCCCTTGGTGTTGGAGATCAGGGCATTGACGAATTTCAGGATGTCGGCCTCGTTGCGGATATAGGCCAGGGGGTTATAGTGCATGGATTTTGAGAAGTCAATGCTGTTGAAAACCTTAATCCTATACCCTTTTTTCCTCTGGAGGAAATAGCCCACCTGGGACAGCACCCCGCCCTTGGGGTCTACCACCACATAAGATTGCGTTTTATTAGGAAAACACACTGTCAAAAGGATTTCATGCTTTGGCGGGGGTCAGCCCGCCTCGGCGGTGTCAGTGGTGTTGATTTCAATGTACTCGGCAATCCGGCGGAACTCGTCCGCAAACTTAAAGTGAACGCTGATATTGCCGTTTTCGTAAACCTTGATATGGTCTACCAGCTCAATCAGAATTTCGCGGGTCAGCTTTTCGATGTTCTGATATTTTGCAAAAGCTACCAGCGCGGGATGCTGCTGGTCAACGCCATTTGAGAGCTCTTTCCGTTCAGCCGTCAGCCGGGCCAGCAAATCCGAGAGCCCAGCGGCCTGCCGTTCATAATCGGCTTTCATTTCCCGGTATTCCTGCTGGGTGATTTCCCCGTCTTTCCAGTCTTGATACAGTGACTGCTTATAGCGGGTGATTTTCGTCAATTCCTTTTCCTTTGCGGCTATCTGGTCATTAAGGCGGTGGGATTGACTTTTTTTCAGCGGGGCCGCATTGATACGGGTTACTATTTCCGAATAAGAAGCGGCAGTGCTCACTTGATACTGGATAGCGAACAGAACGGCGGCCTCTAAACGGTTGTGCTTGATAGAGTGCATGGTGCAGGCCGTCCGGGAGCGGTTCTTGTAGGTGGAGCAGGCATAATATACATTTTTCCCGCTCTGGCTCCGGGTGACGGATTTCCCACAGTCCGCACATTTCAGAAAGCCGCTGAACAAATGGAGCTCCCGGCCCTTTGGGGTTGTCCGGGTATCGCGGAGCAGGAGGGCCTGCACCCGGTCAAAGGTTTCGTGGGTGATGATGGCCTCGTGGGTATCGGGGACGCGCACCCATTCTTCCTCCGGCACAGCCTCAATCTGGTGTACCTTGTAGCTTTTCACCCGGCGGCGGCCCTGTACCAAATCCCCGGTGTAAATAGGATTTCTGAGAATATCCGTTATAATCTTGTTGCCCCACATGGGAGCGTCCGATATAGCCGGGGAGTAAGGCAGGCCCTTTAACTTTCGGTAAGCCGTGGGGCTGGGTATGCCGTGGTCGTTCAGATACATCACGATTTGAAGTTTGGCCGTACCTTGCAGGCACATCTCGTAAATCTTCTTGACGATTTCAGCGGCTTCCGGGTCAACGATTAGCTGGTGCTTGTCTTTGGGGTCTTTTATGTAGCCGTAGGGAGCAAAAGAGCCTATGTACTGGCCGTTGCGCCGCTTGTAATCGAAAACCTGCCGGATTTTCTTTGAGGTCTGATAACAATACTGGTCGTTCATCACGTTTGTTATCGGAACGATGATGCTGTTCACGCTGTCCGGGTTTAGGTAGCTGTCCACGCCCTCGGCCAAGCTGATAAAGCGGACGCCCATCTGCACAAAAAGGTTATCAATCAGGGAAGCGCTGATTAAATGCGTCTGCGGCGCTTTGCGGATTTTTTGCCACAGCTTTGTTGCGATTTCTTGAAATAAACACAATTATTCCTGCGAAATCCCGCCTCGCTGTGATAAAAATTCTCTCGCAAATCGTTCTTGTCGATTTAATCAGCCCTTCCTCAGACTTCCGGCATCGCTATAATTCCGGGCGAAACGGGAAAGGTCTTTCACCACAACGCAGTTGATTTTCCCGCTCATTACATCCCCCAAGAGCCGCTGGAAACTTTCGCGCTCCGTATCTGTTCCCGTGTGGCCGTCATCCACATACTCGGTGTAGCTTTCAAATTCTTCCGCATGGTTGAAGTGAAAATCATTGAGAATGTCGCGCTGGTTTTTCACGCTGTTGCTATCGTCAAGCCCCCGGTTGATTTTCTGCAAATCCTCTCGGGAAAGCCGGATGTAGCCGCCCATTTTCCAGAGCCGGGCCGTATAGGTAGGGGTCAAAGTCTGCTGATACCCTCTGTTTTTTGTTCGTGCCATTGTTCCTCCTTCCCTATCACATTACACTTATATTATAACTCTGCCCGGGGGTATCAACAAGGATGTCGATGCCTCGGGACAATTTGATATGCTCCCTATAAGGCAGACAGCGAAACAACAAAAACGAGAACGAGGGGAGCAGGCATGGGAAAACGAATTGAGATGGACTTGGAGGAAAAGGAATATCTGATCCAAGAGTGTCT
>CAJTCG010000073.1 GCA_910574635.1 Oscillospiraceae bacterium
CGGCTGCGCCATGTAGCCGGCACGCAGTGGGGCAACAAGAAGTACATGAATATGAGGCACCTGGAAGCTGCTCTGGAGGACACCTCTATTGCCGGCTGACTTCATTCCACCCAGAGTCTGCATACTAATTTGCGAAATAATCTTGACACTACCGGACCAGAGTACGGGGGAGTTTGCCCCGTTCATCAATATTATGAGCGAGTGGTACGTGCGCGATTGCAGCCGCAAGCAAAAAGCACAGTATCAGATACGGGGTAAGTCCGGCAAGCCTGTCACCAACACGATTCCCTATGGGTTCAAGAAGGACCCGGATGAAAAACACCACTGGCTGGTGGACGATGAAGCAGCGGACGTTGTGCGCCGCATTTTCCATTTGAGTGCGGAAGGAAAAGGCCCTCTTGCGATTGCCAGAATCCTGATGGAAGATAAGGTGGAGCGTCCCTCTTACTATCTTGCCCAACGAGGGCGGGGAACGTGCCAGAGCAAAACGGATATGTCCCGCCCTTATGACTGGACGGATGCTACGATTCGGGATATGCTTGCCAAGCCGGAATATATGGGCCACACGGTTAACTTCCGAGCCTATAAGCCCTCTTACAAAGACAAGAAGATGATTAAGCGTCCGCCGGAGGAATGGCTGATTTTTGAGAATACCCACGAGGCCATTGTTGACCCGGAGACGTGGAAGCTGGCCCAACGAGTACGGCAGACGGTACGCCGGACGGACACCACGGGTGAGGCCAATCCCCTGACTGGTCTGATGTTCTGCGCCGACTGTGGAGCCAGAATGTATAATCATAAGCGGGGCGGCAGGGCGTTAAGGGAGGGCTGGAAGCCTGACCCGGAAAGCGGTCTTTATGCTGGCGATAATTATAATTGCGCCACCTATATGCTGACCGCAAAACAGTCAGAACAAAAGTGTTGCAGTCACTATATCTCTACGAAAGCAGTTCGGGCGTTGCTGCTTGACACTATCAGGACAGTCAGCACCTACGCTATCTCTGATGAAAAAGGCTTTATGGAGAAGATTCACGCCGCCTCCCAGCTTCGGCAGAACAACGCCGCAAAGGAATTGAAACACAAGCTGAACCGTGATCGCAGGCGGTCCGCCGAGTTGGACGGGCTGATAAAGAAACTCTATGAATCCTTTGCCACGGGCAGTCTGACGGAGAAGCGGTTCAAGCTGCTGTCGGATGGGTATGAGCGTGAGCAGGAGGAACTGGATGCGGCAATCGTGCGGGAACAGGCGAAATTGGATGCGTTCAACGCCGACACGGACCGGGCCGATCAATTCTTGGAGTTGGTGAAGCGGTATACCGATTTTTCGGTGCTGACCACGCCGATGATTTTGGAGTTTGTGGACAAGATCGTTGTCCACGCGCCGGACAGGTCCAGCGGCGAACGGGTGCAGGAAGTTGATATTTACTTGAAGTTTATCGGCAAGTTTGACGTGCCTTTGCCGGAGCCTACGCCAGAGGAACTGGCCGAGCAGGAGAAGCTGCGGCAGAAGCGGGAAAAGCAGAGGGAATACTCCCGGCGCTCCCGTGAGAAGAAGAAACGGGCGGCGACCCAAAGTTGAATATGTTGTACCGGAGGGCGGTTTGCGTTAAGCAGATCGCCCTTTTTGCGGCTTAAATTTCAATCCATGTGAAATCAGCGCAGAAAACAGCGTCAGAATTGCGCTTTTTCGTGGAAACACGCAACGCCGGGCGGCGAACGCAATACGTTTTCCTCTGCTGGTATTCACCGTGGCCCATGACTTCACGCTGAACACAGAAATCCGATGTACGCTCCCGTGACCTGGGCATGGTGAACAGCTTGCCCAAGCCATTGGGAGCGTTATCTATTTCTACGCCGGATGGCGAACAAAATTATTTAAGGAGATGTAATTTTTATGAATATCAGGAACGAAATCAAAGCCTACATTGTCCGGGAGGGCTTCACCATGAGCGAGTTAGTGGAAAAGCTGGCAGAGCAGTACGGGTGGAGCCCCAGTGTCCCGAACCTCTCCGACAAGCTGCGCCGGGAATCCCTGCGCTATAAGGAGGCTGTTGAGCTGGCCGACGCTCTCGGCTATGACCTCGTATGGCAGAAGCGGAGATAAATAAGGGGGGACTATGGCGAAAGAAAAGACCAGCGGTATCTATTTCAAGGTCACAGACGAAGAACGGAGGTTAATTGAGCAGAGGATGACGCTGATGGGCGTTCACAATATGAGCGCCTATATTCGGAAGATGTGTATTGATGGCTACATTGTCCAACTGCAAATCAAAGAGCTGGACGAGTGCGCCAAGCTCCTGCGGTATACCTCCAACAATGTGAACCAGATTGCCCGCCGGGTCAACTCCGGCGGCGGGGTCTATCCTGACGAAGTGGATGAAATCTGCGGCAAGCTGACGGAGGTCAGCGGGCTGTTCGGTAGCATATTGGAGCAGCTATCAAAAATCATATGACAGTCTGGTGGTGGGCGAAGATTTTTCGCTCACCATCTTTTTCTTTTTATGGGAGGTTTTAAAGATGGCAACAACGCGCTTGATGCCCCTGCACAGCGGCAAGGGACGGACCGTGGCAGAGGCCCTGGGTCGGGTGACGGACTATGTGAAGAATCCAGAGAAAACAAACAGCGGCAATCTGGTCACGGCTTACCAGTGTAACCCGTCTATTGCTGACCAGGAGTTTCTATTTTCCAAACGGCAGTATGCCGCCATTACCGGCAGGGAGCGGAAGGACAATGATGATCGCTTACCACCTGCGGCAGTCCTTCAAGCCGGGAGAGATTACGCCGGAACTGGCGAACAAGATTGGCTATGACCTCGCTATGTCGCTGACCAAGGGGAAACACGCTTTTATCGTCTGCACCCATGTTGACAAACATCATATTCACTCGCATATCGTGCTCAATTCAACCGCCATAGACTGCACCCGGAAATTCCGAAACTTCTGGCGGTCCTCTTTTGCAATTCGTAAAATATCCGATATGCTATGCTTGGAAAATGGTCTGTCGGTGATTGCGGAGCCGAAGTCCAGCCGGGGCAGCTACGGCACATGGTTGGGAGAGGACAAACCGCCTACCGCCCGGGGACAGTTAGGGAAGCACTGATTAAAGCAAATAAAAGCCAGGCAAACAGACGAAGGTAATGGAAACGACCAATAAAGGACCATATTGGGGGATAAATTCCTCATTTTTCCAGTCCCAGCCCGG
>CAJTCG010000074.1 GCA_910574635.1 Oscillospiraceae bacterium
CCATTCTTCCCATGGGATAATCTCGTCCATGATTTCCAGAAATTCTTCCCGTTTTGTTTTCTTTTTCCGGCATCTGTATTCCATATCGCTAAAACTTTCCTGTTTCATACTCCGCGCCCCCTTTTCCTTATTTTATCACATCTTTTATCATTTGGGGGGATTAAATCAGCGTTTCCTTTGCTGAACAAAAAGCGCACTGAGGAACACCGGGCCAGAACGCACCGGCTGATTGGCCGAGGGGCCATTTGGGAGGCTGTTTTCCCTGCCGTTGTCGGCATGGAGGGCGAGGAAGTCAAGGCATTCCTGATTGCCCTCTCCCGCCTGCCAGGGGCGGCGGAGCTGGCGGAAAAAGCACCCAAAAACGAGATTGCGGAGTAATCCCCAGTCCGAATGGCGCACTTATACACCGTGGCCGGTGTCATGCGCCCTGCCGGGGGCTGTTGCGTCCTACGGACGCGATGGGGGTTGACACCCCCAAACCCCCGCACCCCCGCCAGAAAGTGACACCCGTTGCGCGTCTGTCACTTTCCGGCGGGGCCAATATCCAGCACTGAAAGGAGGTGCGTTTTTACGGCAATTTTTCATTGTCCCATCCAAATCATTCAGCGGAGCCAGGGCAAGTCCGCTGTGGCCGCTGCCGCCTATCGGAGCGGCGAAAAGCTGGTGAACGAGTGGGACGGCATGACCCACGACTACACACGCAAGGGCGGTATCGTTCATACCGAAATCATGCTGCCATCCCACGCCCCGCCATCGTTCACAGACCGCTCCACCCTCTGGAACAGCGTGGAGCAAATCGAGAAGTCCGCTACTTCTCAGCTTGCCAGGGAGATTGAAGTGGCCTTGCCGGTTGAGTTATCCAGGGCGGAGCAGCTTGCCCTTGTCCGTTCTTTCGTCAAAGACAATTTTGTGGATGCTGGAATGTGCGCCGACTTCGCTATCCACGACAAGGGAACCGGCAACCCTCACGCTCACATCATGCTCACCATCCGGCCCATTCGAGAGGACGGCAAGTGGGGTGCGAAGTGCCGCAAGGTTTATGATTTGGACAGCCAGGGCCAGCGCATCCCAGACGGCAAAGGCGGCTGGAAAAGCCATCGGGAGGACACCACCGACTGGAACCAGCGGGGCAACGCCGAGAAGTGGCGGGCGGCGTGGGCGGCTTATACGAACCGGGCTTTAGAAGCTGCTGGCAGGCCGGAGCGCATCGACCACCGCAGCTACAAGCGCCAGGGCGTTGATAAAATCCCCACCGTTCACATGGGGCCTGCCGCCAGCCAGATGGAGCGCCGGGGCATCGCCACTGAGAAGGGCAACATCAACCGGGAAATTGCCGCCGACAACAAGCTGCTGAAAGAAATCAAAGCCCGCATCACCCGCCTTTATAACTGGTGCAAGGAGCAGTCCACCCAGCCCCAGGGCCGGGAGAGCATCATGGATTTTCTTTTCCAGGCGAGGCAGAACACCGCTCCGGCCTCTCAATATGCCAAGGTCAAGTCGCTCAAAGAAAATGTTGCGCTGTTCAATTTTTTGCAGGCAAACGGGATTTCGTCCGTGCCAGAACTTTACGAAAAAGTTTCTGCTATGAACAGCGGCTATTATGATTTGCGCGGCAAAATTGTCAAGGCCGAGCATCGGTTGTCGGTGCTGGATGAATGACTGGAAATGTGGGCGCAGTATCAGAAATACAAGTCCGTCCGCCAGAAATTGGACAAGGTTGCTCCAGCCAAACAGGAGCAATTCGAGCAGCGGCACAGCGCCGACCTTGCCCTGCTCGATGCCGCCGTCCGCTACCTGGACACCCTGAAAGCCTCCGGCGAGAGCATCACCCCCAAGGCGTGGAGGGCCGAGGTCCAAAGGCTGACCGCCGAGAAAGAGGCCGACTACCTGACAATGCGCTCCATGCGGGAGGACATTAAGGCGGTGGAAACGCTGAAAAAGACTGCTGACCGGCTTGCCAGGGAGGGCCAGACCCAGCGCAGGGAGGAACAGGAGCGATGACCTATCAGCAATATCGGGCCGTCCGGCGATTGGTACATAGCTGCTGCAACTACCAGGACGGCAACTGCCTCCTGCTGGACGATGGGGAGGAATGTGTCTGTGTTCAAAGCATTTCCTACTCGCTGATCTGCCGCTGGTTCCGGGCCGCTGTGCTGCAGTTGGATGAAAGTCTGTGCGCCGCCCTGCTCCACCGGGAGAACATGAAGAAATGCGTCCTGTGCGGCGGCTGGTACATCCCCAAATCCAACCGGGCCAAATACTGCCCTGATTGCTCAAAACAGGATCGGCGGCGAAAGACCCGTGAACGAGTGCGCCGACATAGGGCTGGTATGTAACGCTTTAGGCCCAAAACACCCTTGATGTTTCAAGGCTTTCCGGGCGTGGTCAGTAGGGGGCCTGATACTTTTCATTCTGAACCCTTAAAACGGCCCTCTAAACCGTTACAAACGGGAGGTGAACACGATTGCTGACTACATGACAGCGGACACAAAAATGCCGCCCTATCTGCCATTCCCCCGTTTTCTGATGGAGGCGGATTTGGCACTGGCAACCAAGCTGGTTTATGCCGTCCTGCTGGACAGGGCACAGCTCTCCCAGGCCAACGGCTGGGCGGATGACAACGGCCAGATTTACATTGTCTTTCCCATTGTTGAGATTGCCAACGCCATTGACCGCAGCCCCATGACCGTCAAGAACGCATTGAACGAACTGGAAACTGCTGGTTTGATTGAGCGCAAACGTCGGGGCCAGTCCCAGCCAAACCGCATT
>CAJTCG010000075.1 GCA_910574635.1 Oscillospiraceae bacterium
ACGTTGAAAATTGACGTGGAAGCGGGCAAGTTCAAAGATTTCCTTTGATTTGAGATGGCATTGCTTAGGCTTTTAGGTCCAAGTAAATGTCCGCACCCCCAAGAAGGGCAAAAAAGTAGTAGCTATACAGTGGAAGTTAGAGTATGTTTGTGCTTGCCAAAATACACCTCAGCCGGACTGAGGTCAGAAGGGAAGATGTAAAGTGGCAAGTATTCGAAAGCGGGGAAACAGCTACCTCCTAGTCGTCTCCATGGGCTACGGCCATACCAGCAAGCGCCGGGCCGCCCAGCAGAAAACGGTGAAGCCGCCGGAGGGACTCACACCAAAGCAGAGGGAGAAATGGTTGAACGAACAGGCGGTCCTCTTCGAGCGGGAGTGCAAGGATGCTCCGCTGCCGGCAGATCGGACCATCGCACTGTCACAGTACGTTCAAATCTGGCTCCGGGAAATTGCTCCGGATAAGCTGGCGAAGTCTACGCTGGCCCGTGACAAGCAGGACATCGATAGATTCCCGCCCTACCTGGGAGGTTACAAATTAGTAGATCTCCGCCCAGAGCATTTCCGTAAGCTCTACGCCGAGCTACGGAAACAGACAAGCCAAAATACTGGAATGCCGCTCTCCGAGTACACGGTTGAAGGGGTCCACGCTTGTTTATGTGGAATCCTCTCCGACGCGATGGAGGGCGGCTTTCTTAATCATAATCCGGCCTGGAGGACCTACAAATACTCCGGTAAGAAAAAAGAGAAACTTGTTGCCGATGAAGAAACGGTTCAGAAGATCATCACTGCGCTTGAAAATGAGAGCATCAAGTATGAAACATATTTCAAGCTCATCATTTCCACCGGGATGCGGGGAAAGTGCTGTGGCTTGAAGTGGTCCGACATCAACTACGAGCGCAAGAGCATCCACATTCAACGAAGCGTCGTAAAAATCACAGGGGAAGATATCATCGTCAAGGACACCAAGACAGCGGCGGGGGATAGGTATGTCTACTTCTCCCCGGAGATGGAGAGTTTACTGAAAGAGTATTACCGGGAATGCGTCTGGCAGGCCGACGCTTACGAGGATCGAAAGCTGAACGTGCATTCGCTCCGTCACAGCAACGCCAGCCTTCTGATTGCGGGCGGTGCGGACGTGGCAACGGTGGCCGGTCTCCTGGGCCACTCCCAGCCGTCCACGACGCTGGATATCTACACCCATGCCTTCGACAAGAACAAGAAAAACGGGTATTCCATGCTGTGGCCTCCTTCCTTCTGGGTACCGACACCACTACCACACCTCTGTGGGAATAGCTATCACTATTCCCACACAGTTGCGGGGCGGTAGCGCTCCAGCGCCAGCCGTTTGGCGGCCCACAGCTCCTCGGCAGACAAAAGGCCGGCCTCCGCCGCCTGTTCCAGCAGACGGGTCACCAGGATATACCGCAGGATGAGATAATCCAGCGACACATGGTACAGTTCAGAGAACTGGATGAGCAGGTCAACCGAGCAGCCCTTTTTACCAGACTCAATGCGGCTATAGAAGCTGCGGTCAACCCCCAAGGCTTCTGCGATTTTCTCCTGTGTAAAGCCGCTTTTAAGCCGGAGCTGGCGGATGCGCAGCCCGCTTTGCTTTATGTCATAAATCATTTATGTAACCTCCAAAAATCTGAATGTTTAAAGGAATCCGATTCAGATTTCTGGGGTGGGGCACGAGAGAAATACCAAACGCCAGCTTGGGGCGAAAGGCCGCAAAAATAAATTGGCGCTTCCTTTCTGCCGGACCTATCGTTGGATAGGAAATGCAGAAAAGAAGCGTCAAATAATAGTGTGGTTGACTTTTGCTTATACCGCCATCGAATCGTTGTGACCGATTTTTGGAACCCTATCATTCACCTTACCTGCCTAAATGCAATCAGGCGGTATGGCTTGTTTTGCCGCCTCTTTTAAGGAAACGCTGATTTAATCCCCCCAAATGATAAAAGATGTGATAAAATAAGGAAAAGGGGGCGCGGAGTATGAAACAGGAAAGTTTTAGCGATATGGAATACAGATGCCGGAAAAAGAAAACAAAACGGGAAGAATTTCTGGAAATCATGGACGAGATTATCCCATGGGAAGAATGG
>CAJTCG010000076.1 GCA_910574635.1 Oscillospiraceae bacterium
CTTGCCAGGGCGGGCGGTTCCCTATGCCCCGCCTAAGGTTTTTGCGCCCTTCGACCGGGCTGGGACTGGAAAAATGAGGAATTTATCCCCCAATATGGTCCTTTATTGGACGTTTCCACTGCCTTCGTCTGTTTGCCTGGCTTTTACCTGCTTTAATCAGTGCTTCCCTATATTTTCAATTATCGCAGGTTGTAATATTAAATGCGAAAGAACACGAAGCCCCACGAACGGGGCGGTTCGGTCCTATCGCATTTATTTTTTTATATCACAACCGGGCCGGAAAATCAAGCGGGAGGGCGAAAAGATGAAGAAAAAATGGGAAGTGCGCTATTTCGTGACGGCGGTTGCAAGCGTTCCGGTTTACAAGGCGTACAGCAAGACGGAAACGTACAAGCAGGCCGCAAAGCCCGGCTGGGGAACTGTGGAATGGTACAGCGCGGCGGACGGCTACAAAAACCCCGTTGACCGTGACCGGAGCGACAAGACCCAGCAACTTTGCTGTGGCGAAGATTGTAGCGCCAGCCTTTACACGAAGAACGGCGGCTATTTCGGTATCTTCCCCTATGAGGAAATCAACGTGTCGGAAATGCCGAAACAAGCGGAGTGTGCCGCGATCATCGTAAGTGATTCTTGCGGTTTCACCGTTTGGGCGGAAGATTTCAGCAAGGTTCACATTTTCGTTTCCTACGATGAAAACGGCCTGATCGACAATTACCGCGTGGAATACGACGACGCGACGATTTATGACGGCGAAGTTGAAATTTCCTTTGACGACCTGTACGAGCGGGCGGAAGAGGACTTCCGGGAAATATACCGGGCGGAAATCCCCGGAACCGTGGAATACAGCTTCAAGCGGGAAGCGGAAAAGCTGGCGCAGGAATCCGGGGAAACTTGGATGAACGCAGAAGAGCGGGAAGAGTTTCGGCAGGTATGCCACAAGATCGACCGAATCAAAAGCGCGTGGGACTTCCTTTGCACAATGCGGTTGATTGAATACGACCACGACAAAAAGATCATCAGCGCGGCACGGAAATTCAAGAAGTGCTTTAATTTCGCGCAGTATGAACAGCCGAAAGAAGCGGCCCGGCGGGAAGAACTGCTGGAGGATTACGAAAAGTGCGCTTTCACGATGGAGGACACCGCGGACGCGGCGGAGGACAGCCAGCAGGAAGCGACCGGCGCGACGGTAGAAGTTGCGCCGGAAGTGGGAAACCGGAAGAACCATCCACAGGAACGGGAGATCAGCGCGGGGAAGCAGTACGCGGAAACACGGCGGGAGAATGGCGGCGGGGCTGGACCCCCGCCGCCGGGGAAAAGAGAAACGGGGGTGAAAAACAGTATATTCTGCCTTCAATAGAGCATGGTCCCACGCGAATTTGACGGGGAAGTATCCTGGAAAAGTCCGCGTGTATGATCTCAGGCATCGTTTCACTTCGGCTTGCTTGAACCGCTGGCTCGATGATGGAGAAAATTTGATGGCAATGCTCCCATTCCTCCGAGAGTATATGGGGCACAACAGTTTATCTGAGACAGCATATTACATTCATATCCTGCCGGAAAACATTGTAAAGTCCTCCGCTATTGATTGGGATAAGTTTACGGAAGCACTGATTAAAGCAGGTAAAAGCCAGGCAAACAGACAAAGGTAAAGGAAACGTCCAATAAAGGACCATATTGGGGGATAAATTCCTCGCTTTTCCAGTCCCAG
>CAJTCG010000077.1 GCA_910574635.1 Oscillospiraceae bacterium
GTCCTCCTGGTGGACGTAGACCCCCAAGGTTCGCTTACCGCCAGCCTGGGCTATCAGCACCCGGACCAGCTTGAAGGGACCCTTGCCGATGTGCTGGGATTTATCATTACGGACAAGCCTGTACTTCCCGGAATGGGCATCATTCATCAGGCGGAGGGCGTTGATCTCCTTCCCGCCAACATCGAATTATCTGGCCTGGAGGTCACGCTGGTGAACACCATGAGCCGCGAGACAATCTTGCGCGAATACCTGAACAGTGTCCGCGAACAGTACGATGTGATCCTGCTGGACTGCTGCCCATCCCTGGGTATGCTGACCATCAATGCCCTGGCCGCTGCTGACGAAGTAGTGATTCCCATGCAGGCGCATTACCTCTCCATCAAGGGCCTCGAACAGCTTATCCATACCATATCAAAAGTGAAGCTGAAAATCAACCCCCACCTGGACATTGCGGGTATTCTCATAACCATGGCGGATATGAGAACCAACTACTCCCGCGAGATCGTGGAACTGTTGAGAGATGCCTATGGTAACGGTGTACGCATTTTTGACAGCATTATCCCCTTGTCCATCCGGGCGGCAGAAACCAGCGCGGAGGGTCGGAGCATCTACCTTCATGACCCTGCCGGTAAAGTCTCCGCTGCGTATGCCGCGTTGACGCGGGAGGTTCTGGCATGAAAAGCAGCGCCAGCAAGATACAGTTGACCGGTTATGACGCTTTGTTTCAGACAAGTGGACCGGCAGAGGTCAACGATAATCTGGTGCAGGAGGTCCCTCTGTCAGAGCTGTTCCCTTTCAAAAATCATCCCTTCCAGGTACGGGATGATGAAGCGATGCAGAAAACAGTGGAGAGTATCGCACGAAGCGGCGTTCTCTCTCCCGGTATCGTCCGCCCCCGGCAAGAGGGCGGCTATGAGATCATAGCGGGCCACCGGCGCAAGCGGGGGAGTGAGCTGGCGGGTAAGGCCACCATGCCGGTACTCGTTCGGACACTGGATGATGACGAAGCGACTATTATCATGGTGGACAGCAACCTCCAGCGGGAGAAAATCCTGCCTAGCGAAAAAGCCTTTGCCTATAAAATGAAACTGGAAGCCTTGAAGCATCAGGGTCAACGGCGTGATCTCACTTTAGAACGCGGCGTTCCAAAGTTACCAGCGCGAGAAAGGATTGCACTGGAAGCAGGAGAAAGCTGTGGCTTGGCAATTACTCGGTACATAGCTTTGACGAAGCTGATCCCGCCCCTGTTGGTCTTGGTGGACGAAGATAAACTGTCGTTCAGCACAGCCGCCGACTATATTTCCGCTCTGACAGCGCAGGAACAGACGAACCTTGTATCGGTGATGGACAAGCTGAATCTGATTCCAAGCAAAGGCCAACTTGTAAAGATCAAGCAGCACAGCAAGGACGGCACCCTGACCCCCACCGTCATTGAAGCCCTTTTGAAAGCGGAACATCCCGCCGCTGTACAGGTAGTTTTAAAGCAAACGAGGCTGCGCCAATACTTTCCGCAGACCTACACCGCCCAGCAAATGGAGGAAGTGATCGTGTCTTTGTTGGAAACGTGGAAAATTCAACATTTATAGGAAGGGGGTGCGGACATTTACTTGGACCTAAAAGCCTAAGCAATGCCATCTCAAATCAAAGGAAATCTTTGAACTTGCCCGCTTCCACGTCAATTTTCA
>CAJTCG010000078.1 GCA_910574635.1 Oscillospiraceae bacterium
CAGGCATGGGAAAACGAATTGAGATGGACTTGGAGGAAAAGGAATATCTGATCCAAGAGTGTCTGGCAGGTCGGATGCGGATGCGGGAAGCGGCGCGCAGAGCCGGGGTAGGTCATTCCACAATGCACAACTGGATCAGTCGTTATCGAGCGGAAGGAGCTTCGGCACTATCTGAAAATGGAAACGCGCAGAAGCGGACATACAGTGAGGCACTTCGGCAAAAGGTGGTAGAAGAATATCTGTCAGGCCAGGGCAGCTCCATGGCCATCGCGGAAAAATACAAGCTCCGTTCCGGAAACCTTGTGTTGGACTGGGTAAAAGAGTATCATCGCCATAGAGAACATCCGAAAGAAACAGGAGGAGGATCTATGGCGAGGCGGAACCATACGCTGGAGGAGCGCGTCCAGGCAGTCAGGGAATATCTGGAGGGGGGGAAAGATTTTTCTGAACTTTCGGAAAAATATGGGACGACCGCCCAGGTGGTACGCAGCTGGGTGAAGCGGTATCAGGAGATGGGCGTGGCAGGTCTGGAGGACCGGCGTGGGAAACGGCTTGCGTCCCAGACGCCCCGGACAGCCGAGGAGGCACTGCGAATCGAAAAGAGCAGATTGGAACGTGAGAACTATCTGCTGAGGATGGAGCTGGATCTGTTAAAAAAAGTGCAGGAGCTGGAGAGGGGGGATCGCTGAGGCAGTTCCGTCAGGAGCGGCAGTATGAAGCGGTGCGTTGGGCTGCGGAGGAACAAGGGTATCCCGTGGCGGAAGTGTGCCGTGCGCTGCATATCTCCCGGGCCGGCTACTACCAGTGGCGCTCCGGGAAAGCGGGTGCCCGTACTGTGGAAAACCGGCGTTTGGCCGGGCTGGTAAAGCAAATCCACGACGAGAGCCCGGACAAGGGCTATCGGCGGATCCGGGATGACCTGGCACGGTATTATGCCATGTCTGTGAACGACAAGCGGGCCCTTCGCATTTGCCGCAGCTTGGGCATTCAGTCTACCATAAAATATGCCCGGCGTGGATGTACCCGGTCGGCCTCAGACCCGCAGTATCTGGCTGAAAACGTGCTGAACCGTCAGTTTTGCGCAGAAAAGCCCAATGAAAAGTGGCTGACTGATGTGACAGAGTTCAAATATTATGTGGGGCCAACGGTCCATAAACTTTACCTCAGCGCCATATTGGACTTGTGCGACAGGCGGATCGTCTCCTTTGTCCTCCGGGACGCCAATGACAGCGCGCTGGTCTATGAGACGCTGGATCAGGCCCTCGCGGCCAACCCGGACGCTCATCCCCTGTTCCACAGTGACAGGGGGTTCCAGTACACCACCCGGGTGTTCCATGACAAGCTGGCTGCGGCTGGGATGACCCAGAGTATGTCGCGGGTAGGCAAGTGTATTGACAATGGACCCATGGAGGGCTTCTGGGGTATCCTGAAGCGGGAGCGTTACTATGGCAGGCGGTTCACCAGCCGGGAACAGCTGTGCGGTATGATCCGGGAGTATATTGCTTACTACAATTTCTCTCGCCTCCAGCGGCGGCTGGGGGGTCATACGCCCATGGAGGTCTACACTCAATGCAGGGCTGCCTGACAAAATTGCGCATTTTATTTCACTGTCTACTTGACGGGGGGCAGTCCA
>CAJTCG010000079.1 GCA_910574635.1 Oscillospiraceae bacterium
CGGCTGCGCCATGTAGCCGGCACGCAGTGGGGCAACAAGAAGTACATGAATATGAGGCACCTGGAAGCTGCTCTGGAGGACACCTCTATTGCCGGCTGACTTCATTCCACCCAGAGTCTGCATACTAATTTGCGAAATAATCTTGACACTACCCCACCGAGAGGGCCTGCCGTTTTCTTCGCATTTCTCTAAACACTGAAATATCCTCCTGTATTCACAAAATAAACGCCAGATCTCGTATCTTCAATGGCCTAACGATACGAAATCCAGCGCTCTTATCTTTGCCCGGCGGCAAACACTTATTTAAGACAAACGAACTTTATCACATTTAAACGAAGTTGTCAAGTTACCATTCTGAATCTTTTATTTGCGGCAAGTTGTATATTGAAAATGGACAGTCGGACAAGCCATGTCCGGCTGTCAAATTATATTTAGGGGGCCGACCCTCAGCCCCCGTAAAAGAAGAAAGGCAGGAGGCAACATGAAAATCATTGGCATCAGACCCTCGTCCTTCACCGGAGAGGACAAGACCCAAATCAGCGGCAAGAACATCTACCTGACGTATCCCCTGGAAAAAGGGGAAGGCCACGGCTCCGAACGTATCTTCGTCACGGACGCTAAACTCAACCAGTGGCCGTACCAGCCGAAAGTGGGCGACGAGGTGAATGTCTCGTATAACCGCTACGGCAGGTGCGACGGCATGGCAAAAGCCTGATGGCCCCGCTATGCTGGACCCCGGCGATAAGGTCCGGCTGTTCTTCGGCGATAAGGGCCGGGTAGCGCCCTGGACGCTTGAGCGATGGAAGACCGCTGTACCAACTGCCCGGGCGCTTTAGACCCGGATGATACGGTCTGTCTCTGATGCCCCTGCAATCCGTCCCCATATGAAGACCATTTTGAAACGCACCAGCTCTAAGGCAGCGATTGGTAATACCTGGAATGCCGAGAGGATATGCCGTGTTACCGTGAAAAGGAAAGACTACAGGGAATCCGGGGGGCCCGCAGGGCCGCCCGGACCCCCGGAAGTAATCACGGGGGTACTCATGACAAATAGAAGGGTGGACTACCAATGAAATGCGAAGTGCTCATTGACTGGCTGGTATTCTCTGTGAAGAAGGACGACCCCAGTGAGGTCATCCGTGAGTATCTGGGCCTGGCCCCGGCTCTCTTCCAGGATACAGGCTATAGCCTATTGGGATATAACAAGGTGCTGCGGTTCTCGGATATCTGCGTGTGCTATGAGCCGAGAGAAAACAAGCATTTTCAGAACATGGGCATTTGTGTGAGTATGTCCGGCAACGGCTGCCGGGCCTTTGAAACCATGTCCAAGCTGGGAGCGAAGGACAAGCAGGGTGCGCAAAGCGTCGCTTTCCCGGCCTTATTCCGGCTTCTGGCGGCGGACGAGACTGCCAACGTCTCCCGCATCGACATTGCGTGCGATGATCGGGAGAGATACCTGAACATGGACGAAATCATCGACAGAACCCGCTCTAACGAAATCAATAGCCGCCTTCTTCGGAGGACCATCAACTTTTCCTTGAATGGAAAAGACAAGGCCGGAGCAACCGTGTACATAGGCGCTCCTTCCTCTGAGTTCCGTGTCCGCATCTATGACAAGGCCC
>CAJTCG010000080.1 GCA_910574635.1 Oscillospiraceae bacterium
ATCTCGTCCATGATTTCCAGAAATTCTTCCCGTTTTGTTTTCTTTTTCCGGCATCTGTATTCCATATCGCTAAAACTTTCCTGTTTCATATCCCGCGCCCCCTTTTCCTTATTTTATCACATCTTTTATCATTTCGGGGAATTAAATCAGCGTTTCCTTAAATTCGTCCAGCGAAATAACCTCCCGGTCGCACTCCTTCTTCCTAGCCTTAGCCGCCTTGTGCCAAGCGGCAAATTGATCCTCCGTATATTTCCCGGCCTTGATCCAAGCGAAGCGTCGTTTATACTCCCGGCGGTACTCCTGAAAGACCTGGTCGCTCCGGCGGCTCTCCGCCCACTTCTGAACGGGAGCGGTGCTCCGGCAGAGCTTCCCGGATGCGCTGGGGCGGCTGCAATACTCCGCCGTAATCCGCCCGGTGATGGGGAAGTACCTCCCGCAGCTCCTGCACCGCCGGACTGGAATTTCCCGCCGGACGCATTCCCGAAGTGAAAAGTCTATCAGGTCCCGGATTGTGTTGGGGTATAGGATTTCTCCACAGTCACCTCATCGGATCACGCCAAAGCTGACGGGAGTCGGTTCAAAGTGAAAGAGTTCGGTGTCGTGGGTCTGGTCAAAGAAGTAAGCCGCTCTGGTATTTTTCCGGACCTCTCTGCCTACTTGGTCAATGTCCAAGATACGCTCCAAAAATATCCGTGCCTGTTTTTGGTACGCCTTGAGTTGTGCCGGGAGCAGGCGCAGTTCTTCCATTTCCTGGATATCCTCGCCAATGAGGAGGACCCCTACAAGACTTTTTACGCCTTAGCGATTTACACTGGCTGCCGGCGTGGTGAGCTGTGCGCGTTGAAATGGGATGAGCTCATCATGAACGGCGACGAGTGTGTCCTAACGGTCAGCCGCTCCCGCAGCTCTGTTCCGGGCCAAGGTGTGGTGGAGGGAGCGACCAAGAATGGTCAGGCCCGGACGATCTACATCAGCGAGAAAATGACCACCGTTTTTCGCTGTTACTGCTACTACAAAATGTACGAGGCGCGGGAGGGCGGCTTCGAGATGAGCGACTATGTGTTTACGAACGAGTACGGTGAACTGATGCACCCCGATACTTTTTCCCGGCATCTCCGTCGGCTCCATGATGAGAACGGATTTCCCAGGGGGTTCCACCTTCACACCCTCCGCCACTACTTCGTATCCACTATGCTCCACAACGGCGTGGACAAGCAGACGATAGCGGAACTGGCTGGTCATGGCGACACTGGGTTCCTGGAGAGGATCTATTGCCACCCGCAGCTACAGCTTAAGCGTGAAGCAGCAGAGCGGTACACGCAGATGATGTTCGATTTCAACGACAGAGATTCTGCAAGCGCGTGATTGTTGCTTTTGTAGAATCTTGAAGGGGGGTGCGGACGAAAACCTGGACCAAACTGAGGTGGAGGTATCCGCATGTATAGCTATGAAGAACGGAAAAAAGCAGTGGAACTATATATCCAGTATGGGTATAGGGCAGCGGCAGT
>CAJTCG010000081.1 GCA_910574635.1 Oscillospiraceae bacterium
TCATTTAGCTGTACAATCTTCTCGGACATAGTTTGCAGTCTCCTTTCAGAATGGTGTGTCGCAACTTCATTCTACCAGAGCTCTGCAAACTATGCCTCTTTTTCTTTTTGCGAAACTTATTCTACCTTATCCAGTGTTTCCTTAGAAACGTGTTAGAAAACGCCAATTTTCCAGAAAAAGCAGAAAAGGAAAACCCCTAGAACCGTTGCGGCTCTAAGGGTTTGTGGTTGCGGAGACAGGACTTGAAAACATCGTAGCTATTTTGAAAACGGTCAACTGCACTGCCCATGCCTCTCTAAAAGAGAAACTGCATGAGTTGGAGTTGCTCTATGACCAGTATGATGTCCACACGCTTTATGAGGCATTGGATGTTTCTCGCGGCACATTTTACAATCATATCCTCCGTAATAAGCGTGGAAATGCGTGGTTTGAGAAACGAAGGGAAGAATACTGTATCCTGATTCGGGAAGTATTTGATGAATACCGACAAGTGCTGGGCGCTGAGAAAATCCGTACGACCCTCGTTCAGCGCGGGTACCAGGTCAGCACAGAATACGTGGCAAGGTTGATGAAAGAGATGGGGCTGGCCAGCATCCGCAGTACTGCGAAACAGGACTACATAAAACTTAATGCGCCAGAGAAGAAACGAAACATTCTCCGTCAGCAATTTCAGGCGGATAGACCCAACCAGGTTTGGGTCAGCGATGTTACTTGCTTCAAACTGGGAGGACTCTATCTGTACATCTGCGTGATTTTGGACTTGTTTTCCAGAAAGGTTGTTGCCTAAAAAGTGTCCAGGGAAAACAGCACCCAGATGATCACTTCTACGTTTAAAATTGCATGGGAGCAGCGTGGCCCAGACGCTGGCATCATTTTTCACAGTGACCGATATGGGGCCCAATATACCTCTCATCGTTTTAGACAACTACTTCATGAGCGATCCGTAGAACAGTCTTTCTCCAATTCAGGGAAACCTCATGATAATGCAGTTGCCGAATCTTTCTTTGCCACACTTAAGGAAACGCTGATTTAATCCCCCCAAATGATAAAAGATGTGATAAAATAAGGAAAAGGGGGCGCTGGGTATGAAACAGGAATGTTTTAGCGATATGGAATACAGATGCCGGAAAAAGAAAACAAAACGGGAAGAATTTCTGGAAATCATGGACGAGATCATCCCATGGGA
>CAJTCG010000082.1 GCA_910574635.1 Oscillospiraceae bacterium
CCTTCGACCGGGCTGGGACTGGAAAAATGAGGAATTTATCCCCCAATATGGTCCTTTATTGGACGTTTCCTATACCTTCGTCTGTTTGCCTGGCTTTTACTTGCTTTAATCAGTGCTTCCTCAGATTTGGAAGCAGCATATGTAGGTAACTCTTCTTGTTATCCGCCTAATGGCAATGGCTTCAAAGTGCTTTCATCCGGCAAAGGCCTTTATCGCATTTTGTCTTGTTCAGAAAGATATCCTTATGAAGGTGAACGAGTTTATTTTACTTTTAATGTGCCTGTTTCTGGTACATATATTTCCGTAGAATCACTTCTTTGCAAATACTCTGTTCGTGATTCTTCTGGTGGATTTGATTCTGGTATTTTATATTTTCCTGCACTTGTTGTTTTTAATTCGTCTTTGGATTCTCAACTTTTTTTGTAAATTACCGTGGTGCAGAAATTGCCGTCAAGCATACCCTCTCTAAGGCTATTTATTCTGAAACGGAATGGTATTTTCCCGCTTTTGAGGTTGTTCCCGATGCTGTCCTGGGCAATGACACCTATGATATCAACACCCGCCCCACCTCTATCACCGGCGGAAACTACGGCATCATAGGGGACAACGGACAAATCACCAAAGTAGAAGACAACAGCACCATCATCAACGAGACAAACAACACCTTCTACAATCCCGCCACGGGCCAAACAGTCCCTATCGTAAATTGGAGCTATGACTACTCGGACCGCAGTTATAAAGTAACCCTGGAATCCGGCGATACGGCTACCGTTATATACGGAGACGAAAATATCACTATCTCCCAAATTACCACCACCGAAGGGGACACCATCACAAATAACTACACGATTTATTACTTGGTCGACGGTTCCGGTTCCACAACGCCCCCCTGTGACCACGCCTGTACCGAAACCAACACCACCCCCGCCACCTGCACCGTCCCCGGCTCCAAGCTCTCGACCTGCTCTAAGGAAACGCTGATTTAATTCCCCCAAATGATAAAAGATGTGATAAAATAAGGGAAAGGGGGAGCGGGGTATGAAACAGGAAAGTTTTAGCGATATGGAATACAGGAGCCGGAAAAAGAAAACAAAACGGGAAGAATTTCTGGAAATCATGGACGAGATCATCCCATGGGA
>CAJTCG010000083.1 GCA_910574635.1 Oscillospiraceae bacterium
GTGTACTGACGCTTCTCAACGGATTGGGTGCTGCCAGTATAGCCAGCATCCAGGCAAAGATTCTGTGTGACGGCTGGACGGGAAATGATGATGCTGTCCAGCGTTTCTTCCAAGAGCTTGATGTCATGCGTGTTTGCACCCGAGAGGACAACGGACAGTGGAAGCCCTTTTTCATCAGTTAAGATACTGCGTTTTGTCCCCATTTTTTCCACGGTCGGTTGGGTTATGTCCCACCGACTCTCGGGCCAGAGGCGCTTTTATCATACAGCCATCAACGCTCTGCCATTTCCAGCCAATCCCTTCTAATTCGTCATATTTCTCCAAGCCCAATACCCATATGTTTTCAAAGAAACCCGCTGCCTGCCATTCTTGAAAATACCGGTGAATACTGCTGCCACACCCATATTCTCGCGGAGCAGCTTTCCACTGACACCCGGTTCGCAGAACATAGAAGATTCCTTCCAGCACCTGTCGGGCAGGCAGGCTTGGCCGTCCCTGTCCCGGTGCTTTCTGGTAATGCTTGTTCGGCTCTCGCTACTTTTTCGGAATATACTCTTTGATTTCTTCCCAGAGTTCGTCTGATATTGTCCAGGATTGTGTCCCTTTTTTCTTTTCCATCTTATCACACCCCTGAACATTATATCACTACTCATATAATTTATGGATAGGCTCTTATTATTCTGCTAAATTCAGCCTCTTGTATCGTCGAATTCTTTTGGAACTATTAGGCATTCCATATTGCAGTTATGAAGCACAACTTAAAGAGGCAGTCATAAGTTGGGACGATTGGCTTAGTGGGGAATGTAATTAGGAGGGCTTATGGAAAATTTTGTGACCCGAGTTTGCACCGCCCTGCATCAGCAGGGGTGGACGGTTTTGAGACAGGATGCCGCGCCCTACCAGCTACCCCAGAGTGTCAGCGGCAGGTACCACAATCTCCCGGCGGAGTGGGTGGAATTTCTAAGGAAACGCTGATTTAATTCTCCCAAATGATAAAAGATGTGATAAAATAAGGGAAAGGGGGCGCGGGGTATGAGACAGGAAAGTTTTAGCGATATGGAATACAGATGCCGGAAAAAGAAAACAAAACGGGAAGAATTTCTGGAAATCATGGACGAGAT
>CAJTCG010000084.1 GCA_910574635.1 Oscillospiraceae bacterium
GCCGAGGGCGGCGGCCCCTACAGGGTGTCCGACAGGAAAGCGGACCGCCCCCTGGGCGGCCCGCTTTTTGCGTCCGGCAGTTTTACCGTTCCGTTCCCTCCAGAATCTCCCGGACCCGGAGCACGCCCCCCTCTACGGAGAACCGGACCTCCAGCCCGGCAAAGCCGAAGCCGTAGACCCGTTCCGGGTCCTCCTGATACCGGGGCCGGGGGTCCAGGGCCAGCACCGCCCGGAGGGCCTCCCGCCGCTGCGGCGGGACCTTCTCCCAGAGCTCCGGCAAACACTCCACCGCCAGCGTCTCCCCGGCGGGGGCGGAGGCAAAGCCCCCCACAGCCTCGGGGCGGCAATCGGCGTAGGGGAGGTAGGGCTTGATGTCCAGGATGGGCGTGCCGTCCATCAAGTCCGCCCCCCGGACCCGGAGGACGGTTCCCCACTCCCGGGTCTCCTCCATGCCCGCCAGGGTGACGGCGGACAGGGCGATGGGGTTGGGCCGGAAGGGGGACCGGGTGGCAAAGACCCCCAGCCGGGCGTTGCCCCCCAGCCGGGGCGGGCGGACGGTGGGGGACCACTCCGCCCGGACGGCCTGGTCAAACACCCACACCAGCCAGATGTGGGAAAAGCCCTCCAGCCCCCGGAGGGCGGCGGGGTTCCGGTACTCCGGTTCAAACACCACCCGGGCCTCCAGCGCCTCCACCAGGCCGCTCTGGCGGGGCACGCCGAACTTTCCGGCAAAGTCGCTGCGAATTCGGGCGATGGTTTTCATGGAAAATTCCTGGGGCATGGGGGACCTCCTTATATCTCCTGGTATTATAGTATAGGAAGCACTGATTAAAGCAGGTAAAAGCCAGGCAAACAGACAAAGGTAAAGGAAACGTCCAATAAAGGACCATATTGGGGGATAAATTCCTCGCTTTTCCAGTCCCAG
>CAJTCG010000085.1 GCA_910574635.1 Oscillospiraceae bacterium
ATCTCGTCCATGATTTCCAGAAATTCTTCCCGTTTTGTTTTCTTTTTCCGGCATCTGTATTCCATATCGCTAAAACTTTCCTGTCTCATACCCCGCGCCCCCTTTTCCTTATTTTATCACATCTTTTATCATTTGGGGGGTAAATCAGCGTTTCCCTGAAACAGTAGGTTGCCATATAAACCGGCCTGTTAACGTGTAGTTAGGCGCCGGGAGGGTTTCCACGTAGTTGTCGTAAGACTGTTTAATATCGCTTTCGGTTGCTATAAAAACATCACCGCAAGCCTGGCTTTGCGCAGCTGCGCGAGGTTGTGTTACACTACCGCCCTTCTGGCGGAGCATAGGGACTGAAAGTCTTGAATCAATGCCTCCTGCTGGGAAGATATCCGCCCGGCGGAACTGGCGGCGATGCTGTAAATATCCATGATGCCCATGGTCTTCATCAAGATATAGAGGGACGGGCCCACCTGGTTTTCAGTCCAGCCGCGGATACGCTCCACGCCGTGCTGGATAACCTCCCGGGAGACGAGCCGGACCTTGTCCAGCTCGTCCACGAAGTTCTGCCACCACTCGCAGACAGTACACCGGGAAATGTTACTGTCGTCCCGTTCGATGAAGCTGAATTTGTCGTTGATGACCTGCGCCGCCAGTTTGCTGACGTTTTCGAAGTTCGTTATATCCTCCACAAAGGCATTTGCATTGGCGGAGCGCATGACCAGCTCCACCCGAACCCAATAGCCGTCCACGCCCTGCTCCAGGGCCTTGTCATAGATGCGGACACGGAACTCAGAGGAAGGAGCGCCTATGTACACGGTTGCTCCGGCCTTGTCTTTTCCATTCAAGGAAAAGTTGATG
>CAJTCG010000086.1 GCA_910574635.1 Oscillospiraceae bacterium
GTGGGTTCGATAATTGGGGTGAAGTCGTAACAAGGTAGCCGTTCGAGAACGAGCGGCTGGATCACCTCCTTTCTAAGGAGACCTCGGACAGTGAAACATCTGTCCGTAACATCCTGGTCAGCCGTTTGGGCTGATGAGTAGTTACGTTGTTTAATTTAGAGGGCATACGCCTTCGGAGGAATGAGGAGAGATGTGGGGATATAGCTCAGCTGGGAGAGCGCCTGCCTTGCAAGCAGGAGGTCGCCGGTTCAATCCCGACTATCTCCACCAGACGGGCCTGTAGCTCAGCTGGCTAGAGCGTACGACTGATAATCGTAAGGTCGGTGGTTCGAGCCCACTCAGGCCCACCAAACAGAAGACAGCGGTTTGCTGTTGGATCTCAAAACCCAAAGGAATTTGGATTTTGAGATCTGGCTTCAAAAGAGGCTGGAAATACTGCACCTTGAAAACTGAACAATGTGATGAAAGTGAAGTAAGGCAACAGAGAGGCAAGCACTCGAAAGAGTGTGAAGCGTAAGTTTTAATTGTGGAACAACATCCGAAAGGATGAAGGGTAACAATTACAATTTCGAAAAACTTCTTTGTGAAGCCTGCATAATTCATGAGAATAGCTATCTCAGTGAAACCTCGTTAAAAACTCTTGTCCTCCGTCTCCCGTAAAGTTCGCCAAAAACCAGTTTTTGGCGAAAGCGAGGAGCAACGGAGCGGAACAAGCGGAGTTTGCGACGAGCAGGTCAAGCTGAAAAGAGCGCAAGGGGAATGCCTTGGCATCAGGAGCCGACGAAGGACGTGACAAGCTGCGATAAGCTG
>CAJTCG010000087.1 GCA_910574635.1 Oscillospiraceae bacterium
CGTCAACTGGGTGATTGAGGGCGACATTACCGCCTGCTTTGATTGCTTCGACCACCACGTTCTGATTGAAATCCTCCGCAGACGTATCCAAGACGAACATTTTATCTCCCTGATGTGGAAATTTCTGAAAGCGGGATATATGGAGCAGTGGGAATACCACCGCACATTCTCCGGAACACCGCAAGGCTCCGGGGTCAGTCCTATCCTGGCCAACATCTATCTGACAGAACTGGACCGCTTCATGGAAACGTTCACGACGAGATTCAACAGGGACTCCGGTAAGGGCTACAGACTGCCCAGCCCGGAATACAACCGTGTCCATCATCAGTACAACAAAGCAAAGAAAAATCTTTCAGTGGCCGAGGACCATCGAGCCGCAGTCAGAGAATTCAAACAAGCGCAACATCGCCAGTTGGACACGCCCAGTTTCCCGCAGTTCGACCCACAATATAAACGGCTGCAATATAACCGGTACGCCGACGACTTTGTAGTTGGCGTCATTGGCTCCAGAGAGGACGCGGAAAGGATAAAATCGGAAATTGGTCAGTTCCTGTCCACACAGCTAAAACTCACCCTGTCAACGGAAAAGACGAAAGTGACACATTCCAGCAAACTGATCCGCTACCTGGGATACGATTTCACAGTCAGACGCTGTAAAGCTTCGAAACGCGGAAAAGACGGTATCCTGCGCCGTCACCTGAACTATAAGGTTGCACTATATGTTCCCCACGATAAGTGGGAGGGCAAACTGTGGGAATACCGCGCTATGAAAATCGCAAGAGGCGCGGATGG
>CAJTCG010000088.1 GCA_910574635.1 Oscillospiraceae bacterium
ATCTCGTCCATGATTTCCAGAAATTCTTCCCGTTTTGTTTTCTTTTTCCGGCATCTGTATTCCATATCGCTAAAACTTTCCTGTTTCATACCCAGCGCCCCCTTTCCCTTATTTTATCACATCTTTTATCATTTGGGGGAATTAAATCAGCGTTTCCTTAACATTTGGCAGGCCAAACAGGACAAACAGGGTAATTGCGCAAAGCAGCACCACTGTCATGATATTGTTCAGGATGGATACAAACTTTGACCCTTTGATGGTAGAGGCAAAAAACAGAGTTACTACTAATACGCCGATTATCTTGCTATAAGGCGTAATTGCGGGAAATACCATTCCAAGGTAGCTGACCACTGCGGTCCCGTACATGGCCAGAGCCATACTCCTTATGCAGGTGAATATTCCGCTGACCCCAGTAAGGGTCGGGTTAACTTCATATCATAGTCGCCGCCTGGCAAAACGAAAATAGAAGCCATCACAGGCTGATAGAGATAGGCCAACAGCATATAAACACAGCCGACGGCTACAGCAAGGAAAATGGAGCGGCCAGTATAGGCAATGCCGTAGCCCATCATCACAAAGATGCCGGAGCCAATTGCACCACCTACACCTAAGGAAACGCTGATTTAATCTCCCCAAATGATAAAAGATGTGATAAAATAAGGAAAAGGGGGCGCGGGGTATGAAACAGGAAAGTTTTAGCGATATGGAATACAGATGCCGGAAAAAGAAAACAAAACGGGAAGAATTTCTGGAAATCATGGACGAGAT
>CAJTCG010000089.1 GCA_910574635.1 Oscillospiraceae bacterium
CCTTCGACCGGGCTGGGACTGGAAAAATGAGGAATTTATCCCCCAATATGGTCCTTTATTGGTCGTTTCCATTACCTTCGTCTGTTTGCCTGGCTTTTATTTGCTTTAATCAGTGCTTCCTAAAATAAGGAAAAGGGGGCGCGGGGTATGAAACAGGAAAGTTTTAGCGATATGGAATACAGATGCGGGAAAAAGAAAACAAAACGGGAAGAATTTCTGGAAATCATGGACGAGATCATCCCATGGGAGGAATGGGTATCGCTGGTCGTCCCCCACTATCCAACCGGGAAACGCGGGCGTCCGCCGATTGAGATAGAAACCATGCTGCGGATGTATCTGCTGCAATGCTGGTTCAGCTTATCCGATGAAGGAGTAGAGGACGCAATTTATGACAGCTATGCCATGCGCAAATTTATGGGGATCAACTTTTTCGAGCAGGATGTCCCGGACGCCACGACCCTGCTGCACTTTCGGCATCTGTTGGAAGAGAAGGGCATCGGCAAGCTGTTTTTTGACGCAATCAACCGCTGCCTGGAAGGGGCTGGACGGATGATGCGGGGCGGCAGCATCGTAGACGCCACGCTGATCAGCGCACCCAGCTCTACAAAAAACACGGAGAAAAAACGGGATCCAGAAATGCACTCGGTGAAGAAGGGAACCCAGTGGCATTTTGGTATGAAGTGCCACACCGGCGTGGATGCCGGGAGCGGCTTTGTCCACACAGTGGAGGCCAC
>CAJTCG010000090.1 GCA_910574635.1 Oscillospiraceae bacterium
AGATCCTCAATTCGCTTTTCCAAAGCGGCAACATCTTCTGACGCTGGATTTTTCCTTTTGGGCATGGCTGAACATCGCTCCTCGCCAAGCAGCTGCTTAGATAACTTCGCATAAAGAAGTACAGATTTCAGAGTTCCACATAGCCGACAAAGTTGTAGTAGATTTTGATGTCCCGGTGGGTCTCTCCGGCGATTTCGTACTTCTCGCCTATCTCGATGCGTTTCACCAGCCGCAGAAGGGTGGGACGATCCAGCTCCTCAAGCTGGACGTAGTCCCGGATGACGGCCAGCCATTCGTCGGTGGCCTGCTCGTCCTCCTGGGTGGCCTCCAGCTGGGCGGTGAGCTGCGTCCGCTGTTCCAGCTTGCCCCTGCGTTCGTCCTCGTAGCGGTTCATCAGCTGGACGCACAGTGCCTCCGGCATGACGCCCTTCACCTTGTCCTCGTAGGCCGACACCACCAGTTTCTCCAGTTCCGCCAGTCGCTTGTCCACCGCCGCCAGCGTTGCCCGGAGCGCCTTTGTCTGCTCCAAACTGGCGGCGTTCTTCTGGGCCAGGATTTTCTCCTTGAGGGCGGGGGGGTGCGGACGAAAACCTGGACCAAACTGAGGTGGAGGTATCCGCATGTATAGCTATGAAGAACGGAAAAAAGCAGTGGAACTATATATCCAGTATGGGTATAGGGCAGCGGC
>CAJTCG010000091.1 GCA_910574635.1 Oscillospiraceae bacterium
TGGGGGGTCATACGCCCATGGAGGTCTACACTCAATGCAGGGCTGCCTGACAAAATTGCGCATTTTATTTCACTGTCTACTTGACGGGGGGCAGTCCACCGTGACCAGAAGTGGGGCAAGGTTGAAGGGCAGCACTTGTTCGGGTGCTGCCTTTCTGCGTTTCCCCACATCCTTGTGCCCTGGGGCTGTCTTTGGTATAATATACTTGTAAAGGTTGACAGCTCCATTTCCCGACAGGAAAGGAGCTATCATGGAAAACCGTATCGACGCTATCTACGCCAGACAGTCTGTGGACCGCAAGGACAGTATCAGTATTGAAAGTCAAATCGAGTTCTGCAAGTACGAATTAAGGGGTGGGAACCACAAAGATTACCAAGACGGGCCTGTTAAAATAGGACTAAATCAGCAACACCCCACAGCAAGGGGCGCACTGGTTTAGTCCTGTTTTTATTCTATGAACATAGAAGGAGGCCAAAATGAGCAAAGCAGCCAAAATTACGGCAATCTGCAACCAGAAAGGCGGAGTTGGCAAGACTGTAACAACGGTCAATTTGGGAATCGGGCTGGCACGGGAAGGCAAGAAGGTCCTCCTGGTGGACGTAGACCC
>CAJTCG010000092.1 GCA_910574635.1 Oscillospiraceae bacterium
CGTTTGTTCCTACGTTGAAAATTGACGTGGAAGCGGGCAAGTTCAAAGATTTCCTTTGATTTGAGATGGCATTGCTTAGGCTTTTAGGTCCAAGTAAATGTCCGCACCCCCAACATCCTCGTGACATTGACCGGCATATTTACATGGAACGTCATTTAGTAGAGAACCTATTCCTTAAATTCAAAGCTCATCGTCGTTTTGCCACCAGGTATGAAAAACGTGCCTGCCTATTTTTTGCGGTTACTTTGCTTGCTGCCATCCTCGTTTGGATTGCTTGAGTTTGAAGACACCCTCTAGATAAAATAGAAAATATAAGAAAATTTAAGGAAACGCTGATTTAATTCCCCCAAATGATAAAAGATGTGATAAAATAAGGAAAAGGGGGCGCGGGGTATGAAACAAGAAAGTTTTAGCGATATGGAATATAGATGCCGGAAAAAGAAAACAAAACGGGAAGAATTTCTGGAAATCATGGACGAGATTATCCCATGGGAAGAATGGGTATCGCTGGTCGTCCCCCACTATCCAACCGGGAAACGCGG
>CAJTCG010000093.1 GCA_910574635.1 Oscillospiraceae bacterium
TGATGAGTAGTTACGTTGTTTAATTTAGAGGGCATACGCCTTCGGAGGAATGAGGAGAGATGTGGGGATATAGCTCAGCTGGGAGAGCGCCTGCCTTGCAAGCAGGAGGTCGCCGGTTCAATCCCGACTATCTCCACCAGACGGGCCTGTAGCTCAGCTGGCTAGAGCGTACGACTGATAATCGTAAGGTCGGTGGTTCGAGCCCACTCAGGCCCACCAAACAGAAGACAGCGGTTTGCTGTTGGATCTCAAAACCCAAAGGAATTTGGATTTTGAGATCTGGCTTCAAAAGAGGCTGGAAATACTGCACCTTGAAAACTGAACAATGTGATGAAAGTGAAGTAAGGCAACAGAGAGGCAAGCACTCGAAAGAGTGTGAAGCGTAAGTTTTAATTGTGGAACAACATCCGAAAGGATGAAGGGTAACAATTACAATTTCGAAAAACTTCTTTGTGAAGCCTGCATAATTCATGAGAATAGCTATCTCAGTGAAACCTCGTTAAAAACTCT
>CAJTCG010000094.1 GCA_910574635.1 Oscillospiraceae bacterium
AAGGCTTCTCGAAGCCTCGTATGCTATGGGCGCAGCTCCCCCTCTGCCGCTGGCGGTTCAGAAAAGCTGCTGTTTTGTGTGTTTTGCGTAACTCCGGCTGTGCAATGCCTCCCACCCATAAACCACTCCTGCATGCCTGGCGTAGCTTCATGAGACATGACTCCTTATCCTCTCATGAAGCGGATGAGACCCTCTCCCTTTTACAGGCGCAGGACCCTCGAACCCGTCTAATTTAGGAACTCTCCTCACCTACTCTAAAATTGAGGAGTTCTCTATACCGGTCAGACGTATCCGGTTGACAGGGGTTTGATTGCACAACTTGCGATTCCCCCGGGCGAACTCTCTGCAGCGGCTCCGCCAAACCTGACTCTTATTTTTTAAGGGGCAAGAGATGAGCGAAGAAACCCCCGCAGGCCACGGGAGCCTGCCTTTATGCAGCGCCATCCTCAGCAAGGAGC
>CAJTCG010000095.1 GCA_910574635.1 Oscillospiraceae bacterium
CGGACCGTAATCTTTAAAGGAGGAATGTTCAATGAAGAAATTCCTGTCCCTGGTTCTCGCATTGATTATGACCATGTCTCTGGTCACCATCAGCGCGGGAGCCACCGAGTACCGGGATCTCACCGACAAGGACGAGATCCAGTACGAGGAAGCAGTTGCCGTTCTGAACCGTATCGGTGTCATCACCGGTTACGAGGACGGCAGCTTCCGTCCCGAGACGGAGCTGACCCGCGGCGCGGCCGCCAAGATCATCGTCTCCCTGATGATCGGCCCCGACGCTGCCTCCGCTCTGCCCAACAACGCGAGTCCCTACCCCGACGTTCCCGCGGGCCACACCTTCGCGGGCGTCATCGGCTACTGCAAGACGGCCGGCTACATCAGCGGCTATGGCGACGGCACCTTCAAGCCCGCCAACCCCCTGACCGG
>CAJTCG010000096.1 GCA_910574635.1 Oscillospiraceae bacterium
TCCTTTAGCTCACCCTTGATTACTTCCTCATTTAGCTGTACAATCTTCTCGGACATAGTTTGCAGTCTCCTTTCAGAATGGTGTGTCGCTACTTCATTCTAACAGAGCTCTGCAAACTATGTCTCTTTTTCTTTTTGCGAAACTTATTCTACCTTATCTCCTCGCGGAGCATACGCTTGATTTTGTCCTCCATGGTTTCGGTGCTGGTTTCGCTGAAATGCGCCCGCACCTGGTAGGTGGTCTTGCCGATTTTCTTCACCATGGAGGGCGGAGTGTCCGGCTTGGGCCGGGGGAAGGTCATACCTGCGGTGGCGGGGGGAAGTTTGTTTGCCATAGGCGGCTCCTTTCAGTCCATCAGATTTTTCAGACGTGCCAGTTTGTCCTGCGCCGTGGCCTTGCGGAAGTTATCTCCCGAAAAGCGGAT
>CAJTCG010000097.1 GCA_910574635.1 Oscillospiraceae bacterium
ACCGTTTACCGGGGTCTGAGAAAAAATCTTAACCGATTACACGTTCTCTTTGCCAGCGCAAATCTGTACATACTTGCCAGGGCGGGCGGTTCCCTATGCCCCGCCTAAGGTTTTTGCGCCCTTCGACCGGGCTGGGACTGGAAAAATGAGGAATTTATCCCCGAATATGGGTCCTTTATTGGACGTTTCCATTACCTTCGCCTGTTTGCCTGGCTTTTACTTGCTTTAATCAGTGCTTCCTTAAAGAAGCGGTTTGCCTGGGCGGCTTCTCATGCGGTGCATTATAAAGCAGATTTTCGGTTTTCAATATACCGCTCCCAGTCAATGGCATTGTCTGAAACCCTGGGGAACCGGCCCGGCCTGCGGTTGATGCGGTATTCAATGGCA
>CAJTCG010000098.1 GCA_910574635.1 Oscillospiraceae bacterium
CTGATTTCTGCCATCTGCGCGGCGATTTCTGCGTACTCTTGCGGAAACATATCAGAACTTTCACTCTCTTGTTTCATATAGTCTCGGAGCATCTTGCCGATGTTGGTTACAGATTTTCGTTTTTCTGCTTTAGCATGAAAATATGACGCAAAAAAGCCAATGATAATTCCTATTGCAACAGTCCCAATTACGGCCCCAAGCACCAGACGCTTCACCTTCCACCACATTGGCTCGCGGATAATCGCTTCTTGTCCAGCCTCTGGAAGATAAGCGTTGCGTGTCTGCATGAAGTTCCACTCAAACCAGTCCACAAAGCTGCCGTTCCATACTTTATCAACAAGGAAATAAAGTACTA
>CAJTCG010000099.1 GCA_910574635.1 Oscillospiraceae bacterium
GCCTCCACTGTGTGGACAAAGCCGCTCCCGGCATCCACGCCGGTGTGGCACTTCATACCAAAATGCCACTGGTTTCCCTTCTTCGCCGAGTGCATCTCTGGATCCCGTTTTTTCTCCACGTTTTTTGTAGAGCTGGGTGCGCTGATCAGCGTGGCTGTAGGCGGACAGAATTTTTGAGAAATCGGGACAACGAAACTGAGAAAAAATCCAAGGGAAGCACTGATTAAAGCAAGTAAAAGCTAGGCAAACAGGCGAAGGTAATGGAAACGTCCAATAAAGGACCCATATTCGGGGATAAATTCCTCATTT